>NZ_JAFBCA010000001.1:1213723-2427446 GCF_016907475.1 Nocardioides cavernae
GGGCCAGGCGGCCGCTTCGCAGGAGGCCGGCTCCGCGCCGCTCTCCGCCTCGGTCGCCGAGCAGGCGCAGAGCATCGTGGACGCCATCTCCGCGGGCTGATCCCACGGCCGGGGCCAGCTGCCCCGGCCACCCATCGCCGCGTGCGGCGGGTCGGACATCCGGCCCGCCGCACCGACGCATGAACCGAATGAATGAGGTAGCACGTGGCAACCATCGCCGCTGATCAGGAGACAGGCCCGGCGAGGCTGGGCGACCGGGTCTTCTCCGCCACCGCCCTGGCCGCCGGGATCGCGATCCTTCTCGCCCTGGCAGGCGTCTTCATCTTCCTGGCGATCGAGGGCGTCCCGGGTCTGGCCAAGCCGGCTGAGTTCTACGGCGAGGCGACCAACTTCTGGGGCTACGTCGCCCCGCTGCTGTTCGGCACCGTCCTCGCCGCCGTGATCGCGCTGATCGTGGCAGTCCCGCTCGCCTGGGGCATCGCGCTGGTGGTGAGCCACTACGCGCCGAAGTCGATCGCCACCCCGATCGCCTACGTCATCGACCTGCTCGCCGCGGTGCCCTCGGTGGTCTTCGGTCTCTGGGGCATCAGCGTCCTGGCGCGCCACCTGCAGCCGGGTTACGTCTGGCTGGACGAGAACATGGGCTGGGTGCCCTTCTTCGCCGGTCCGGCCTCCGGCACGGGTCGTACCATCCTCACCGCGGGCCTGGTGCTGGCGATCATGATCCTCCCGATCATCACCGCCATCTCGCGCGAGGTGTTCTCGCAGACGCCGCGACTGCACGAGGAGGCCGCCCTCGCGCTGGGCGCCACCCGCTGGGAGATGATCCGGATGGCGGTCTTCCCCTACGCCCGCTCCGGCATGGTCTCCGCGGTGATGCTCGGCCTCGGCCGCGCGCTCGGCGAGACGATGGCCGTGGCCATGGTGCTCTCTGCTGGCGGCGGCATCTCCTTCAACCTGATCTCGAGCAGCAACCCGGCCTCGATCGCGTCCAACATCGCCTCCAACTACAAGGAGGGCACCCCGGGCAAGATCCAGGTGCTGATCGCGACCGGTCTGGTGCTCTTCCTCGTGACGTTCCTGGTCAACTTCGCCGCCCGGTGGGTCGTCACCCGCAACGAGAGGAAGCTGGCCAGATGACCGTCGCCACAGCCCCCGCCCGGCCCACCTCGGAGCCGGTCGCGTTCACGCAGGCCAAGCTGCCTCGCGTGGCGCCCGTCCTCGTCGGCGTCGTGGCCATCGCCGCGGCGGCCCTGCCTGTGCTCCTGCTCGACTGGGGCCTGATCGCGTGGGCCCTCGTCGCCGGTGTCACCTACCTCGTCGCGCTGCCCGCCTGGGCGCGGGTCGTGGAGGGACGGCGCGGAGCTGCGGACCGGATGGTCACCGGGCTCGTGTGGGGGGCGTGCCTCGTCGCCATCGTGCCGCTGGTCTCGCTGCTCTACACGGTCGTCGACCGGGGTCTCCCCGCGATCAACTCGACCTTCCTGACCTACTCGATGTACCGGACCGAGCTCGATCAGGAGGTGGGCATCTATCACGCGCTGATCGGCACCCTCCTGATCACCCTGGGAGCCGCCGTCATCTCGGTGCCGATCGGCATCATGGCGGCGATCTACCTCATCGAGTACGGCAAGGGCAGCCGCCTCGCCCGCTGGATCACGTTCCTGGTGGACGTGATGACCGGCATCCCGTCGATCGTGGCCGGTCTGTTCGCGTTCTCGCTGTTCATCCTCATCTTCGGTCCGTCCACCAGAGTCGGGATCGGCGGCTCGGTGGCGCTGTCGCTGCTGATGATCCCGGTGGTGGTCCGCTCGACCGAGGAGATGCTGCGGCTGGTTCCAGCCGACCTGCGCGAGGCGTCGTACGCCCTGGGCGTGCCGAAGTGGCGCACGATCGTCAAGGTCGTCCTCCCGACGGCCCTCGGCGGCATCGTCACGGGCGTCACGTTGGCCATCGCCCGCGTCGTCGGCGAGACCGCCCCGCTGCTCCTGATCGCCGGCCTGACGACCCGCACGAACTTCAACGTGTTCTCGGAGCGGATGACCACCCTGCCGGTGCTGATCTACACCCAGAACGCCAACCCCGGGATCGCCGAGACTCCGGGTGGCACGCCGCCCGGCATCGAGATCGCCTGGGGCGGCGCGCTGGTGCTGATCCTGATCGTCATGATGCTGAACCTCGTGGCGCGCATCATCGGCGCGATCTTCGCCCCCAAGACCGGCCACTAGGCCCCGAACAGATACCAGAGAGACTCACCCCATGGCCAAGAGCATCACCGTCGGCGACCTCGACATCTACTACGGCGACTTCCTCGCCGTGCAGGGCGTCAACATGACCATCAAGGCGCGCTCGGTCACCGCCTTCATCGGTCCGTCCGGATGCGGCAAGTCCACGTTCCTGCGCTCGCTCAACCGCATGCACGAGGTCATCCCCGGCGCACGCGTCGAGGGCAAGGTGATGGTCGACGGGCAGTCGCTCTACGACAGCGCCGTCGACCCGGTCGCCGTACGTCGCCAGATCGGCATGGTCTTCCAGCGGCCGAACCCGTTCCCGACGATGTCGATCTACGAGAACGTCCTTGCCGGCAATCGCCTCAACTCCAAGAAGATGAAGAAGGCAGAGGCCGACAACATCGTCGAGCGCTCCCTCAAGGGCGCGAACCTCTGGAACGAGGTGAAGGATCGCCTGAACAAGCCCGGCATGGGTCTCTCCGGCGGCCAGCAGCAGCGCCTCTGCATCGCCCGGGCGATCGCCGTCGAGCCGCAGGTGCTGCTGATGGACGAGCCGTGCTCCGCGCTCGACCCGATCTCGACCTCCGCGATCGAGGACCTCATCCACGAGCTGAAGTCCGACTACACGATCGTCATCGTCACCCACAACATGCAGCAGGCCGCCCGTGTCTCCGACGAGACCGGCTTCTTCAACCTCAAGGCCGCCGGCCAGCCCGGCCACCTCGTCGAGTTCAACTCCACCCAGAAGATGTTCGCCAACCCGGACAACGAGTCCACCGAGGCCTACATCTCCGGCCGCTTCGGCTGAGCTCCCTCCCTGCCCCGGGGCTCATGCCCGCCTGCCTCGTGTGGGTATCTAGGGACGATCTGGTTGGTCGATCGGGGGTTTGGCCAACCAGATCGTCCCTAGATACCCAGACAGAGAGTGCGGGAGTGCCCCGTCGGTGGCCGCCAATCGTCCACAACGTCGGCCGAAGCCGCCCGCTCGCGGTGGTTGGGGACGACCGCCGCCATGAAGTGTCCCGTCGGGGGACGTTCGGGCGATGGAGTACGACGACTGGACGGCAGGTGCTGGACCGCTGCGCGGGATCGGACCGCGGGAGGGCCTGCCTCCCGGCCTCGTGTGGCCGAGCAGGCGCGGCGAGGCTGGAGGGCCGACGCAGTGGCAGACCCGGTCCGGCGCCTTCCGCAGCTCGGGCGGCGGCAACTGGGTGCCGACGGAGGTGCCGTCCTCTGCGGGCCAGCGGACCGTCGAGGCCGCCGCGCGGCTGCCGGCGCACGGCGCCGTGACGGGCTGGGCCGCGCTGCGCTGGGCTGGTGCCCGCTGGTTCGACGGGATCGGGTCGCAGGGCGCTCCGATTCCGGTCACCCTTGCGCTCGGCACACGGCACACGCTGCGACCGGGAGGCCAGGTGCGGGTGAGCCAGGAGCACGTGCCGCCAGGTGACATCCACCGTCTTCGGGGCCTCCGCGTGACGAGCTCGTGCTGGAGCGTGGCCTTCGAGATGCGGAAGGCCTCGACCGTCGAGGCCGCGGTGGTGGCCTTCGAGATGGCTGCGTACGACGACCTGGTGTCCGTCGCCGAGCTGACGTCCTTCACCCGGTCGGCGCTCTGGATCCGGCAGGGCGTCCCGCGGGTCCGTGAGATCCTGACCCTCCTCGAGGAGAACTCGTGGTCTCCCATGGAGCCCCTCATGCGGCTGGCATGGATGCGCTCGGGGGCTCCACGACCTCGAGCGAATGCGCCGGTGTTCGACCTGTCGGGCCGTTTCGTCGGCACTCCTGACCTGCTTGACCCGATAGCCGGCGTCTATGGGATGTACGACGGCGGACTGCATCTGGTCGGTGAGGTGCGGCACGCCGACGTCGCCAAGGAGGCGGCCTACCGGCGGCTGGGGCTGGAAGGCGCCACCATGATGTCCGGCGACCTGAACGACAGCAGTGCCTTCGAGGTCCGGCTGGGTGAGGCGTACGCCCGCGCGGAGCCGACGGCCTGCGGACACCCGCCTGTGGCTGCCCGAGCCGCCTGGCTGGTGGGTGCCGACCGCGACCGTGGCGCAGCGCCGCGCGCTGTCGGCGTACGACCGCGCACGACTGCTGCGGTATCGCCGGGCTGCCTGACCCTGCCCCTGTCCAGCAAATGTATCTAGGGACGAATTGGTAGGCCGAAGGCGCATTTCGACTACCAGATCATCCCTAGATACCCCGCGCGGGACGCCGGAGGAGCCGAGGCGGGATCGAGAGGGTCTGAGGACGGCCGGGTCGGAAGGACGATCAGGGGAGGAAGACGCGGGCGACCCAGTAGCAGATGGCGGCAACGGAGGCGGCCGCTGGGAAGGTGAGCACCCAGGCGATCAGGATCGACCGTGCCACACCCCAGCGGACGGCGGAGAGGCGCTTGGTCGCGCCGACGCCCATGACCGCGGAGGTGATGGTGTGGGTGGTCGAGATCGGCGCCTCGAAGACGTAGGCGGTGGTGTAGAGCACGCCCGACGCCACCGACTCGGCGGCGAAGCCGCGGGCGGGGTCGAGGTGGATGATCCGGCGTCCGAGGGTGCGCATGATGCGCCAGCCGCCGGACCAGGTGCCGAGCGAGATCGCGGCGGCCGAGGTGAAGATGACCCACAGCGGGAGCGGGTCGCCCTCGGCGACGTAGCCGCCGGTGAGCAGCGCCAGGAAGATCACGCCCATCGTCTTCTGGGCGTCCTGCAGGCCGTGGCCGAGCGCCATCGCGGCGGCCGAGACGGTCTGGGCCATCTTGAAGCCGCGGTTGGCGCGGCCCGGGTTGGCCCGGCGGAAGATCCACATGATCGCGACCATCAGGGCGAAGCCCAGGGTGAAGGCGATCACCGGGGAGATCAGCATCGGGAGGACGACCTTCTCGACCACGACGTCCCAGTTGGCGGTCGTGCCGGCCGCGATCGCGGCGCCGACGAGGCCGCCGATCAAGGCCTGGGAGGACGAGGAGGGAAGCCCGAGCCACCAGGTGACCAGGTTCCACGTGATGGCGCCGAGGAGGCCGCACATCACGATCACGAGCCCGTGGCTGCCCGACCCCGGATTGATCGTGTCGGACACCGTGTGCGCGACCTTCTGGCCGAGGAAGGCGCCGACGAAGTTCATGATCGCCGCCATGGCGAGCGCCACGCGGGGCTTGAGGGCGCCCGTCGAGACGGACGTCGCGATCGCGTTGGCCGCGTCGTGGAAGCCGTTGGTGTAGTCGAACACCAGGGCGACGAGGACGACCGCGATGATGATCGCGATCTCCATCAGGCCACGCTCCGGGCGCGCAAGATCGAGGTGATGGCAGGCATCAGGATCAGGACTCCTTGACCGCGATCTGCTCCACGATGTTGGCGACCTTCTCGAACGCGTCGATCGCCCCCTCGAGGGACTCGACGATGTCCTTGAGCTTCAGGACCTCGAGGGCCTCGTGCTCGCCGCTGAAGAGGTTGGCCAGGATGCGGCGGTAGGACTTGTCGCCGGTGTTCTCGAGACGGTTGATCTCGATCCAGTACTCGTCGAGCGAGCCCATCGACTCCAGCTGCGGCATCGCGGCAGCGGTCAGCTCGGCGCAGCGCTGCAGCACCTCGACCTGCTGGGTGGTCTCCGGCGGCAGCGACGTGACCTCGTAGAGGAGGACCAGGTCGACGGCCTCGTCCATCATGTCCATGACGTCGTCGAGCGCCGAGGCGAGGGAGTAGATGTCCTCACGGTCGAACGGGGTGACGAACGTGCTGTTCACCCGTCGGATGATCGAGTGGGTCGTCTCGTCGGCAGCGTGCTCGGCCTCGCGCATGCGCTGGGCGATCTCGGCCTTGGAGTTGCCGGCCGACAGCATCTCGCTGAGGAGCTGCGCGCCGACGACGAGGTGGTTGGCGGCTTCGGCGAACAGGTCGTAGAACGAGCTGTCGACAGGGCGGAACTTCAAACGCACGGTGAACTCCGAACGGGGGGCGGATGAACCGTGGTTCATGGTAGGGGGTGATCGGCCCATCGACGCAAAACCGGGGCCCCGTCCGGGTGCCCGTGTGACGCGGCGCTCAGCGGCGGCGTACGCGCTGGCGGACGATCAGCTCGTCCTGCAGGTGCCGCTCGCCGCGGTGCATCCGCCACTCGCCGTCCGACCCCAGCTCCCACGCCGTCGTCCCCGGGTCGAGCGCCAGGTCGAGGAGGGCCCCGACCTCCTCGACGACGTGCGGGTCGCGCAGGCGTACGAGCACCTCCACGCGGCGGTCGAGGTTGCGGTGCATCATGTCGGCCGACCCGATCCACGCGGCCGGGTCGCCGCCGTTGTCGAACCAGAAGATCCGGCTGTGCTCGAGGAAGCGCCCCAGGATCGAGCGCACCCGGACCGTCTCGGACAGGCCTTGTACGCCGGGTCGCATCGCGCAGATGCCGCGGATGAGCAGCTCGATGCGTACGCCCTCCTGCGAGGCGAGGTAGAGCGCGTCGATCACCGCCTCGTCGACCACCGAGTTCGCCTTGATCCGGATCCCTGCGGGCCGGCCGGCCTGGTGGTGGGCGATCTCCTGGTGGATCTGTGCGACCAGGCCCTCGCGCACGCTGTGGGGCGCGACGAGGAGGTGGTCGTAGGTGCGGTTGCGGCTGACGCCCGAGAGGTTGTTGAAGAGCAGCGCGACGTCCTCGCCGATCTCGGGGTTGGCCGTCAGCAGGCCGAGGTCCTCGTAGAGGCGCGCGGTCTTGGGGTTGTAGTTGCCGGTGCCGAGGTGGACGTAGCGGCGGATGCCCTCGGGCTCGTCGCGCACGACCATCGACAGCTTGCAGTGGGTCTTGAGCCCGACGAGGCCGTAGACGACGTGGCAGCCGGCCTGCTCGAGCTTGCGCGCCCAGCGGATGTTGGCCTGCTCGTCGAAGCGGGCCTTGATCTCCACGATCACCAGCACCTGCTTGCCGGCCTCGGCGGCGTCGATGAGCGCCTCGATGATCGGGCTGTCGCCGGAGGTGCGGTAGAGCGTCTGCTTGATCGCCAGCACGTGCGGGTCGGCGGCGGCCTGCTCGAGGAAGCGCTGCACCGACGTGGCGAAGGAGTCGTAGGGGTGGTGCAGCAGCACGTCGTGGCGCGACACGGAGTCGAAGACGTCGACCGGCGACGACGACTCGACCTCCGCCAGGCTCGGGTGCGTCGACGGGAGGAAGGCGGCGTACTTGAGGTCGTCGCGCGGCAGGTCGGCGATCGAGTGGAGGCCGGTCAGGTCGAGCGGGCCGGGCAGCGAGACGACCTCGTCGCGCCCGACGCCGAGCTCGGAGACGAGCAGCTCGAGCACCTTCGGGTCCATCGACTCCTCGACCTCGAGCCGCACCGGCGGGCCGAAGCGGCGCCGCTGCAGCTCCTTCTCGAGCGCCTTGAGGAGGTTCTCCGCGTCGTCCTCCTCCACCTCGAGGTCCTCGTTGCGGGTGACCCGGAAGGTGTGGGAGGCCAGCACGTCCATGCCGGTGAAGAGCTTCTTCAGGTGCTCGCCGATGACGTCCTCGATCGGTACGAAGCGCTGGTTGCCGACCCCGACGAAGCGGCCGAACGTCGGCGGCACCTTGACTCGCGCGAAGTGCTCGGTGCCGGTCTGCGGGTGGCGTACGACGACCGCGAGGTTGAGCGACAGCCCGGAGATGTAGGGGAACGGGTGCGCGGGGTCGACGGCGAGGGGGGTGAGGACCGGGAAGATCCGGTCCTTGAAGAGCTTCTTGCAGATCTTCTGCTCCTCGCGGTCGAGCTCGGCCCACCGGACGATCTCGATGCCCTGGCCGCCCAGCTCGGGCAGCAGGTCGACCAGTGCCTGCGCGTGCCGCTCCATCAAGGCGCGGCTCTCGGTCCACAGCGTCTCGAGCTGCTCGCGCGGCATCAGTCCGCTGGCCGCCCGCACGGCGACCCCCGCGGCGATGCGTCGCTTGAGGCCGGCGACGCGGACCATGAAGAACTCGTCGAGGTTGCTGGCGAAGATCGCCAGGAACCGTGCCCGCTCCAGCAGCGGGAGCGTCGGGTCCTCGGCGAGCTCGAGGACCCGCTGGTTGAAGCGGACCCAGGAGATCTCCCGGTCGATGAAGCGGTCCTCGTACTTCTCCACGCCCGCGATGGCCTCGGCGTCGGGCTGGTAGGGCGGCTCGACGTCGAAGGTGTCGGTGGGGTGCCCGAAGGGCTCGGCGACCGGCCCTTCGTCCACCGACGGGGAGGCTGCGCTGGTGAGGGTGGCCGGGTCGGACATGCCACTCAGTGTGGCATCGGAAGGTGAACGCCGGATGACCGTCGTCTCAGTAGACCAACGCCTGGACGCCCTCGCCCAGGACCTGCTCGGCGAAGACGGCCGCGCCGGCGATGGTGACGCCCTCGCGGAGGTCGCCGGCGACGATGCCGCGGCGGGCTGCGCACTGCGAGCAGACGGTGATCGTCCCGCTCGTGAGGACCGCTGCGATCAGCTGGTCGAGGGGCGTGGCGAGCTCGAGCTCGAACTCCTCGGCGCGACCCGGTACGCCGAACCAGGCGGCGTCGCCGGTCAGCCACAGCGACACCTCGGCGCCGGACGCCGCGGCGGCGGCGGCGACGGTGAAGCCCTGGTTGAGGCGCTCGGGCTCCTCGGCGCCGCAGGTGACCTTGACGACCAGTGAGCGAGGCATGCGCCCAGACTAGAGTCGGGTCCATGCCTTTCGAGCTGCCGGACAACCTGCACCCCAACTGCGGCCCCGTCGCGTGGCTGCTCGGCACCTGGCGCGGCAACGGCCACGGGACCTACCCGACGATCGAGTCGTTCCAGTTCGGCCAGGAGCTGATCTTCACCCACGACGGCCGTCCGTTCTTCCACTACATGTCGCGCGCGTGGATCGTCGACGAGGAGGGCGAGTTCGTCCGCGACGCCGCCATGGAGACCGGCTTCCTGCGTTGCCCCGAGCCCGGGAAGGTCGAGTTCCTGCTCTCGCACAACATCGGCTTCTCGGAGATCTGGTACGGCGCGGCCGACGGCGGCAAGGTCGAGATGCACACCGCCGGCGTCTCCTTCACCGAGACGGCCAAGGAGGTCACGGCCGGCTCCCGGATGTACGGCAACGTCGAGGGCGACCTGCTCTACGCCTTCGACATGGCGGCTGTGGGCCAGGAGCTCCAGCCCCACACCTGGGCGCGCCTCCAGCGTGCCTGAACGGTCATGAGCGACGACCTGGCGGCGCGGCTGCGGGAGCAGGGGCTGCGGCTCACCCCGCAGCGCGAGCTGATCCTGCGGGCCGTCGAGGAGCTGCGCCACGCCACGCCCGACGAGGTGCTGGCCCACGTGCGCGGCCAGGTGAGCTCGGTCAACGCCTCCACCGTCTACCGCACGCTCGAGGTGCTCGAGGAGCTCGGGCTGGTGCGCCACACGCACCTCAGCGACCGCGCGCCGACGTACCACTCGACCCGCGAGCACGAGCACATCCACGTCGTGTGCCGCGGCTGCGGCTCCGTGCGCTCGTACGACCCCGAGATCGTGGCGTCGCTCGTCGCGGCGCTGGGGGAGGACGGCTTCTCCGTGGACGTCGGGCACCTCGCGATCTTCGGCACCTGCGCCGACTGCTCGGCTGCTGGGTCCTGAGTCTCTGAGCGACTCAAGCCCAACCTCGCACCCGAGACTCACACTTCGCGGCCGAGATCTCGGGTGCAAAGCGGGGAGGTCACCGGATATCCGGTGACTTTCGGCGGTGCCGACCTATTGCAAGAACTCTTTCGAAAGACTACTTTCGACAGATGTCCAACCCTCGCCGCCTCCGCGATCCCCGAGCCCTCGCCGCCGTCGCCCACCCGGTCCGGATGGGGATCATCGAGCTGCTGTCGGTCCACGGGCCGATGACCGCCACGGAGCTCGCCGACCAGCTCGACGAGACCCCGGCCAACTGCTCGTGGCACCTGCGCAAGCTCGCCGAGCACGACTTCATCGAAGAGGCGGCCGGCGGCACCGGACGCCAGCGGCCGTGGCAGATGCGGCACATCGGGATGTCGTGGGCCGAGGACGACGACGTCGGTCGTGACGAGCTGCGCGCCGGGCAGGCGCTGAGCCGGATGCTGCTCGAGCGGTGGGTCGACCGGTTCCTCGGCGCGAGCGAGCGCGAGACGGACCCGGGCTGGCGCGACAGCGCCGGGCTGACCCAGCACGTCGCGTGGCTCACGCCCGAGGAGCTCGGCGACCTGACCGGCCGGCTGGCCGAGCTGGCGGGCACGTACGACGACCGCCTCGGCACCGGCGAGCGTCCCGAGGGCGCCCGCCTGTGCGAGATCGTCGCCTGGGGCGCGGCCGTGGAGATCGAGCGATGAGGGCCGCCTTCGCCCAGCCGGGCTTCACGCGGCTCTTCGCCGGCCTGACGACGTCGATGCTCGGCGACTCGATCATGCTGCTGGTGCTGAGCATCTGGGTGAAGACCCTCACCGGCTCGAGCGCGATGGCCGGCTTCACGTTCTTCTTCATGTGCATCCCGGCGATCTTCGCGCCGTTCGTCGGCGTCTGGCTCGACCGGATCAAGCGCAAGCCGATGCTGGTGTGGGGCAACGTCCTCTCGGCCGTCGCCGTCCTGCTGCTGCTGCTGGTCCGCGACGCCGGCGACGTCTGGATCATCTGGACGGTCGCCGGGCTCTACGGCGTCAGCTTCGTCGTCCTGCCCGCCGGCCTCAACGGCCTGCTCAAGGAGCTGATGCCCGAGCGGATGCTCGTCGACGCCAACTCGAGCATCCAGACCGTCAAGGAGTCCTACCGGCTCTTCGGCCCGCTGCTCGGCGCCGCGCTCTTCGCCTGGCTCGGCGGCTGGGCGGTCGCCCTCGTCGACGCCGCGTCCTTCCTCGTCGCGGCCGCCATCATCTCGACGATCCGGGTCGAGGAGGAGACGCCCGAGCACGAGCAGGCCGCCTACTGGAACCAGCTCACCGACGGCCTGCGCCACCTCGTGCACGACCGGGTGCTCGGCCACCTCCTGATCGGGTTCGGCCTGTCCATGCTCGTCCTCGGCTTCACGGAGTCGGCGATCTTCGCGCTCACCGACCACTTCGACCGCCCCGCCACCTACGTCAGCGTGATCGTGTCGGTGCAGGGCATCGGCGCGGTCGTCGGCGGCATCGCCTCCGCCCGGTGCGTACGACGTCTCGGCGAGGTCGCGACGAGCGTGCTGGGGCTGGTGCTCCTCGGGGTCAGCGCACTCGGCATCGCGGCATCCCCGGTGATGGCGGGCGTGCTGGTGAGCATCGTGTTCTTCGGCGTCTCGCTCCCGCTGCTGGTCGTCGCCTACATGACGCTGCTGCAGCGTCGTACGCCGCAGCGGCTGATGGGTCGCGTCTCGACGGCCGCCGAGGTCGTGATGACCGTGCCGAGCGCGGTCTCGCTCGCCCTCGGTGCCGCACTGGTGACCGTCGTCGACTGGCGGTGGATCTTCCTCGTCATCGGCGTCGCGACGCTGGCCGGCGCTGGGCACGTCGCCTTCTGGCTGCGCGACCAGCTGGTGCGACGCGATGCCGAGCCGGACTCCGTCGAGCACCATGAAGGCAGTTCGGACCTCGTGGGCCCGGGCTGAGCGTGGTGAACGGCATGCGGCAGCCCAACTGCCTTCATGGTGTCGGCGCCTAGACTCGTGGCATGCAGTCCCCGCTCCTCGCCCTGCCCGGTGCCGTCGCGGGCGACGGGATCGACGCCCCGGTCGCCGCCCACTACGGCTCCTTCAACACCGAGCAGCGCAGCCTCGCGCGCGGCGACGGGTTCGTCGACCTCTCGCACCGCGACGTCGTACGCATCTCCGGACCCGAGCGGCTGTCGTGGCTGCACAACCTGACCACGCAGTACTTCGACGGCCTCGCCCCCGGCACCTGGACGCAGGCGCTCGTGCTGAGCCCGCAGGGCCACGTCGAGCACGCCTTCACCGGCGTCGACGACGGCGAGGCGTTCACCGCCCACACCGAGCCGGGCGCCGGTGCGGCGCTGGCGGAGTGGCTCGAGCGGATGAAGTTCATGACCCGCGTCGAGGTCTCCCTCGTCGACGACGTCGCCGTGATGTGGCGCCCGGGCGAGGGGATCGGTCGCTACGACCTCGTGCCCCGCGACCGCCTCGAGGCGTACGCCGAAGCGGCCGGGCCGGCGTGCGGGCTCTGGGCCTTCGAGGCGCTGCGCATCGAGCGCGGCGAGCCGCGGCTCGGCCTCGACACCGACCACCGCACCATCCCCAACGAGGTCGGCTGGATCGGCGCCGCGGTGCACCTCGACAAGGGCTGCTACCGCGGCCAGGAGACCGTCGCGCGGGTCCACACGCTCGGCCGTCCGCCCCGCCGGCTGGTGCTGCTGCACCTCGACGGGTCGGAGAACCGCCTGCCGCCCGTCGGGTCCCCGGTGTCCTACGAGGGTCGTGACGTCGGCTTCGTCGGCTCCAGCGCCCGCCACCACGAGCTCGGCCCGATCGCGCTTGCGCTGGTCAAGCGCAACGTGCCGGTCGACGCTGCCCTGACGGTCGACGAGATGCCGGCCGCGCAGGAGGTCGTCGTCGACCCCGAGGTCGGCCTGCACGTCCGCCCTCTCCGCTGACGCGCCCGCGTCATACGAACCCGCACATATCGGTGCGGCTTCGTATGACGCAGCGGGCTGGCACGGGCTGAGCGTCATACGGATCGGCAGTTATCGGTGCGACTTCGTATGACGCAGCTGGGCCCGCCCGATCAGGGGCGGCGGTACTGCACGTGCGTGTCGGTGTCGGCGTGCCCGAAGCCGAGGCGGGAGTAGACGGCGACGGCGGGCGCGTTGTCGGACTCGACGTAGAGCAGCACCTCGTCCACGCCTAGTCCGGCGAGGTGGTGCAGCCCGGCCAGGGTGAGCACCTTGCCGAGCCCGCGGCCCTGTGCGGCCGGCGCGACGCCGACGACGTACACCTCACCGAGGCGGGCGTCGTGCTGCTTGGTCCAGTGGAAGCCGAGCATCCCCGACTCGTCCTCCGCGACGAGCAGCCCGGCCGGGTCGAACCACGGCTCCGCCATCCGTCGGCTGAGGTTGTCGAGGTCCATCGCGCCCTGTTCGGGGTGGTCGGCGAACGCGGCAGCGTTGACCGCGACCACGTCGGCGGCGTCGGAGTCGCGGTAGGACCGGATCGTCACGCCGTCCGGCACCTCGAGGGCGGGCAGGGGGAGGGAGGTCGGCCGGCGCATCACCCAGAGGTCGCGCACCCGCTCCCATTCGTGGCGGGCGGCGAGCCTGGCAGCGGCCGGGTGGTTGCCGTGCGACCACGCCGTCAGCCCGGTGCCGTACGACGACTCGGCGCGCGTGAGCAGCGCGGACCCGAGGCCGCGGCCGCGGGCCGTCGGGCGGACGACGAGTGACAGGTCGCCGGCATGGAGGAGGGCGAAGGCGTCGTCCTCCGCGATGACGGACGCGGCACCGTCGGCGAGGGCGATGCGGGCCGCCTCGTCGAGCGGGTCGGCCCCGTCTGCGGCCGCGGCCTCGCCGGCGATCTGCGCGACTCTTCCTGGGACGGGGGCCTGCATGCGGTCGACCCTAGCGGCGCCCGCCAGCCCGTCGCCCGGGGCCGAACCCGGGTATCTAGGGACGAAATGGTCGTGGATCGCGCACGTCGACGACCATTTCGTCCCTAGATACCCCCAGGGGGAGACCGGGGAAGAGACCGGGATCAGGAGGACGTCGAGGAGGGAGCGGTCTCCGGAGCGGGGTCGCGGGTGGGCACGACGAAGCGGTAGCCGACGTTGCGGACGGTGCCGATGTGGTGCTCGTGCTCGGTGCCGAGCTTGGCGCGGAGGCGGCGGACGTGGACGTCGACGGTGCGGGTGCCGCCGAAGTAGTCGTAGCCCCAGACCTCCTGGAGCAGCTGCTCGCGGCTGAAGACCCGGCCCGGGTGCTGGGCGAGGTACTTCAGGAGCTCGAACTCCTTGTAGGTCAGGTCGAGGGGGCGCCCGCCGATGCGGGCGGTGTAGGTGGCGTCGTCGACGACGACCTCGCCGCGGTGGATCACGTGGGCGGCAGGGTCGTCGGGCGCGGCGGCGCTCGCGCGGCCGATCGCGAGGCGGATCCGGGCGTCGAGCTCGGCCGGGCCGCAGGTGTGGAGGACGACGTCGTCCATGCCCCAGTCGTGGGCGACGACGGCGAGGCCGCCCTCGGTGACGATGAGCAGGACCGGGGCGTCGGTGCCGGTGGTGCGGATCAGCCGGCACAGGTCACGGGCCGCGGCGAGGTCCTGGCGCCCGTCGACGAGGACGAGATCGGACTCGGGCGCGTCGAGCAGCGCGCTGCCCTGGGCCGGGACGATCTTCACGGTGTGCGACAGCAGCGCGAGCCCGGGGAGCACCTCGGCGGAGGGCTGCAGCGCGCTCGTGAGCAGCAGCAGTGCGCTCATCGCGGGGCCCTCCTCGTGCGGGGGATCAGCCGGGGCGTCAGCCGGAGGCGTCAGCCGGGGATGAGGAAGGATATCCCGCATGAGCCACCCGACGGACGCTGAGCGGAGTCGTGAGACAGCGATCACCGTGCGCTACTGGGCAGGCGCCCGGGCCGCGGCGGGGACCGCGGAGGACGTCTGGGAGACCGACGAGACGACGGGCGAGCTCAGTCTCGCCGACGTCGTCGCCCGCGTCCTCGAGCGTCACCCGGGTGAGCAGATGGCCCGTACGGTCGGCGTCTGCTCGGTGCTCCTCGGCGACCGGCCGGTCCGCACGCAGGACCCGGACGCGGTCGTCGTACGCCCGGGTGACGTCGTCGAGCTCCTGCCCCCGTTTGCGGGAGGGTGAGCGCAACCACACAGACATGCGATAGAACTACGTCCCGACAGGCCTCCTACGGGGGATGGCTTGCGTGTCGTGCACGTGCGTGCAGACATGAGTCCAAGGGGGACACAAGCATGATGAGCACTAACGGGGGAGCCTTCGCGCGCCTCGTCGCAGGTGGCGCCGCCGCCGCGACGGCGCTGGCTGGCTTCACGATCGGGTTGGCAGCGCCGGCCCACGCCGCAGTCACGATCAGCGGCAGCACCATCGACGCCGCGGGCAACTACGTCGACGGCTTCGTCTCGATCTACAAGTTCTCCGACGAGGACGGCGACGGCACAGTCGAGGAGTTCGAGTACGACTCCTTGCCATCGGTGCAGACCGAGGGGGGTGCCTTCGACCTCAACCTCGAGGACGGCCTCTACAAGCTCCAGTTCCGACCGGACTTCGACAGCTCCGAGTTCGTCAGCGAGTACTACCGCGACAAGGCCGCCCTCGTGTCCGCCGACTTCATCACGGTGGCCGGCGCCGCCCAGACGCTCCCGGCGTGGACGATCGACGCGATCCCGACCGTGACCGGCACGGTCACGACCACCGACGGCCGTCCGGTCGACAACGCCTCAGTGGTGGCCTACGCCGCTGACGACAACGCGACCCTCGCCACCTACACGACCAACTCCACGGGCGGGTTCCGCATCGGCGCGACCGAGGCGGTCAAGCTGCAGTTCTCCGGCTACGACCCGAAGACCAAGAAGTCGCTGGCGATGGAGTACTACTCCGACAAGGCCGACATCGCGTCCGCCGACGCGGTCGCCCCCGGCACCAGCGTCGGCACCGTCACCCTCGCTCCCGGCGGCTCGATCGCGGGTCGCGTCACCAGCGACGCCGGCGCGGCACTGCACCGGGTCGAGGTCTGCTCGAACTCCAACTGCGACTTCACCGACGCCACCGGCCTCTACCTGATCGAGAACGTGACCACCGGTGCCCACCAGGTGAGCTTCTCCGACCCGATCGGCGAGTTCCGCACCGAGTACTACAACAACGTCGGCGTCGACCAGTACGGCAGCCCGGTGTCGCCTCCGACCGTCGTCACCGTTGCCCCCGGTCAGGCCGTGGCCGGCGTCGACGCCGGCCTCGCGCCCACCGGCAAGCCCGCCCCGACGGGCGTCGACCTCAGCGGCACCGTCCGCGACCAGCTCGGCGGCGTCGGTGTGGGCTACACGGTCCGCGCCTACAACACTCCCGCCAACCCGGTCGACAAGGAGGTCGTCGCCACGACCATCTCCAACCGTGCCGGCGGCTACGCGTTCACCACGCTCGACCGCGTGGGTGGCGAGACCGAGTTCAAGATCGAGGTGGTCGGTGAGCCGGCCCGTGAGGACGGCGACTTCGCCCGCCGCACCGTCTGGACCGGTCAGAAGTACGGCTACGAGACCGCCGCCGCGGTCACCGCGGCCCCCCGGGTCGTCGACTTCGTCCAGCCGGTCGCGGGTGGTGTCTCCGGTGCGATCACCAGCGAGGCCGGTGGCATCCCGGACAACCCGCAGGTCGCGTTCTACGACGCCGACCGCAACTACGCGGACAACGCCGACGAGCACAAGGCCGACGGCACCTACGAGAACCGCAACCTGTGGCCCGGCGACTACACCGTCCAGCTCCGCGCCGACTACCACGTGTCGGAGTGGTGGGACAACGCTGTCGCCGCCGAGGCGAAGACCGTCACGGTCAAGCCCGGCGAGGTGGTGACGGGCATCTCCGCCGCCCTGGCGAAGGACGTCAAGGCCGTTGAGCGCCCGACCGTCACGGGCGACGCCTGGGTCGGCAAGACCCTGCGCCTCGACAAGGGCGTGTGGACCCAGATGGCCGACAACGAGTTCACCTACGAGTGGCTGGTCAAGGGCGCGGTCGTTGCGACCGGTCCCTCGCTCAAGCTCACCAAGAAGAATCTCGGCGACAAGGTCACCGGCCGCGTCACCAACGACCTCGGCTTCACGCAGGGTCAGGCCGTCACGAAGGCCACCTACAAGGTCGGCTACAAGCCGAAGGTGAAGGCGAAGGTCTCCAAGAAGTCCGCCGCCATCACCCTCAAGGTGAAGCCGCTCAAGGCCAAGAAGGTCAAGGCCACGATCACCGTGTTCGAGATCGTCGGCACGAAGAAGAACGGCGACGACAAGCTCAAGAAGCTCGGCAAGGGCAAGATCAAGAAGGGCACCGGCAAGGTCACCTTCAAGAAGGCGCTCGGCAAGGGCAAGCACAAGCTCGTCTTCACAGTGAAGGGCAAGGGCAAGGTCGGCTCGGGCGACATCGAGAAGAAGATCAAGCTCAAGCGCTGACCACCTGCTCCACCTGCACCACCACGCGAGGCCCCGGGATCCGTCCCGGGGCCTCGCTCCATTTCCGGCGGCCCGGAGCGCGGAACAAATCCGTCGCGCGCCGTCGTTGGGCGGGTGTGACCACCGGAGCCTGGATCGTCGTCGTCGCCGTCGTGCTGGCGCTGTCGTTCGGCCTGCGGCGGCTCGCGACCGACGGCCGCTTCCGCGGCACCAGGCTCGTACGCCGTCCCGGAACCGACGTCGCGCCCGACGTCGCGACCGACGAGGCGCCCGACACGAGACCCGGCGCCGAGCTGGTCGCCGCCGTGGGCCAGCAGCTGGGGGAGCGGGCGACGCTGCTGCAGTTCTCCAGCGCGTTCTGCGCCCCGTGCCGGGCCACCCGGCGGGTGCTGGGCGAGGTGACCGGGCTGGTCGACGGCGTCGCCCACGTGGAGATCGACGCCGAGCACCACCTCGAGGCCACGCGGACCCTCGGCATCCTCCGCACGCCCACCACCCTCGTGCTCGACGCCGCCGGCGCCGAGGTGACCCGCGCGACCGGGGCACCCACCCGCGACCAGGTCCTGACCGCCTTGGCGCGCGTGTGATCTCACGATATGGATGCGTGGGTCACATCGTGAGACGAAGCGGGGTCGAGATGGTCGGAGCGCCTAGGGTCGTCGTCATGTCCTCGACCATGCTCACGAAGCGCCGCGCAGTGGACCACTGCCGCGTGCGCTCGGCGCTGTGTCGAATGTCGTAGCGGTCCCACCGCTCGCCTGAGCCCCTCCGTCCGGCCTGACGTCGCCGGACCGTGCTCGGTCGGTGGGACCCGCATGCCGGGCCCTGCCCCGGCGTGCCCGGCCCCGCCGTGCCGACCGACCTCAGGAGAGACATGACCGCCACCGCCACGCCCAGACCTGCCCAGGGTCCCGATGCCGCCCTCCGTCCGGAGGGGGCGATCGACCCCCGCGGCCCGCAGCTCGCCGCCGCCCTGACCGCCGTCGTCCTGGTGGCCGTGCTGCTGCTCCCCACGCCGTACGCCGTCGCGCTGCTCGCCGTGCAGGCGGTGCTGTTCGCCGTGGGTGCGGTGCGCGGGGTGCAATCGACGCCGCACGCCTGGCTGTTCCGCACGCTCGTCCGCCCGCGACTGGCCCCGCCCACCGAGTGGGAGGCCCCCGAGCCGCCGCGCTTCGCCCAGGCCGTGGGCCTCGCGTTCGCGCTCGTCGGGCTGGTCGCCTTCGCGGCCGGCGCCACCGTCGTCGCCCAGGTGGCGGTCGGCTTCGCGCTCGTCGCCGCCCTCCTCAACGCCGTCTTCGCCTTCTGCCTGGGATGCGAGGTCTACCTGCTCGTCCGCCGCTTCATCGCCACCGTCTGATCCAGAAAACACAAGGAGCACACCAACCATGAGCCGCGAGAACTCGCTCGTCACCGCCCAGTGGGTCGAGGACAACCTCGACACCGACGGCGTCGTCCTCATCGAGGTCGACGAGGACACCACCGCCTACGACAAGGGCCACATCCGGGGCGCCATCAAGCTCGACTGGACCACCGACCTCCAGGACCAGGTCCGCCGCGACTTCGTCAACAAGGAGCAGTTCGAGGCCCTGCTGTCCGGGCGCGGCGTCTCCAACGACGACACCGTCGTGCTCTACGGCGGCAACAACAACTGGTTCGCCGCCTACGCCTACTGGTACTTCAAGCTCTACGGCCACGAGGACGTCAAGCTCCTCGACGGCGGCCGCAAGAAGTGGGAGCTCGACTCCCGCGAGCTGACCGACGAGCTCCCGACCCGCGCGAAGGCGTCCTACACCGCGCAGGAGCAGGACCCCTCGATCCGCGCGTTCCGCGACGAGGTCGTCGCCGCGATCGGCACGCAGAACCTCGTCGACGTGCGCAGCCCCGACGAGTACGCCGGCCGGCTGCTCGCCCCGGCCCACCTCCCGCAGGAGCAGGCCCAGCGTGCCGGCCACATCCCGACGTCGGTCAACGTGCCGTGGAGCAAGAACGCCAACGACGACGGCACCTTCAAGTCCGACGAGGAGCTGACCGCGCTCTACGACGAGGTCGGCTTCGACACCGGCAAGGACACGATCGCGCTGTGCCGCATCGGTGAGCGCTCCTCGCTGACGTGGTTCGTGCTGACCGAGCTCCTCGGCCGCAAGAACGTGAAGAACTACGACGGCTCCTGGACCGAGTACGGCTCGCTCGTCGGCGTCCCGGTCGCCCTCGGCGACGAGCCCGGCAGCGCCGACGGGAAGGGCAACTGACATGTGCGGAGCCAAGGAAGGCGGCCTGTCGCTCGACGGCGTCAACGTCGCCAAGGAAGCCGTGATCCAGGGCCAGGTGCTGCGCAGCGGTGACGAGCCCGTCGCCAACGCGTACGTCCGGCTGCTCGACCGCACCGGCGAGTTCACCGCCGAGGTGCCGACGTCCGCGACGGGGCACTTCCGCTTCTTCGCCGGCGACGGCGAGTGGACCCTGCGGACGCTGGCGCCGAAGGCCCAGCCGGTCGACACCCGCGTCGTCGCCGCGACGGGCTCGGTCGCCGAGGTGCAGGTGCTCGTCACCGCCTGAAACGACCCCTGGGACCACGACTGGTCCAGACCACGAGAGGGACGTCTCGCGCACTGAGCGTGGGGCGTTCCTCTCATTTTCGCCACTGTTCCCCCACACCCCGGTCGACGCGGTCGCGCGAGTCCTACCGTTGCGGTTCAGGCCGCGTGCCTTGTCTTGGGTCGTGTCGGGAGGAGCGGAGGTGGTGATGGTCGCTGAGATGGCGCCTCCACACGCGCCCGAGACGGACGAGCTCTGGCGCCTGACGATGGAGCACTCGCCGGTCGGGATGGCGATCGTGTCCCCGACGGGCGGCTTCGTGACGGCCAACGTCGCGCTGTGCGAGATGCTCGGCCACGAGTCCGACGTGCTCGTCACGAAGTCCTTCCAGGACATCACCCACCCCGACGACCTCGACGCCGACCTGCGCCTGTTCGAGCAGACGCTCGCGGGCGAGATCAGCTCCTACCGGATCACCAAGCGCTATCTCCGCGCCGACGGCAGCATCCTGGTCGGCGACCTGTCCGTCGCCCTCCTGCGCGACCAGCTGGGCACCCCGATCCACTTCATCTCCCAGATCGTCGACCTCAGCGAGCGCCAGGCGTTCGTCGACCGGCTCGACGCCGCTGAGGCCGCGGCGGACGCGGATCGTCGTACGGCCCAGGCGATCTTCGAGGGCGTCGCGGTCGGACTGCTCCGGATCGACGCCCAGGGCCGCTACCTCGCCACCAACAGCCGGCACCGCGAGTTCCTCGACCTCGCCTTCCCCGAGGGTCACCTCGGCCAGGCCGGGCAGACCGGCTTCGCCTACGACGTCGACCAGCGGCCGCTGGAGCACGACGACATGCCGTCGGTGCGCGCGTCACGCGGCGAGGAGTTCGACGACGTACGACTGTGGGTGGGGGAGGACCCCCACTCGCGCCGGGCGCTGTCCGTCTCCGCGCGCCGGGTGCTCGACCGCTCGGGTGCGCTCGCGGGTGCCGTCCTCGCCTACCACGACGTCACCGACCTGGTCCGCGCGATGGGCGTGAAGGACGAGTTCGTCTCGACGATCTCCCACGAGCTGCGTACGCCGCTCACGGCGGCGCTGGCCTACCTCGAGCTGCTCGACGAGTCGACCGACGTCACGCCCGAGGGCCACCAGCAGGTGACCGCCGCGAGGCGCAACATGCTGCGGCTCTCGCACCTGGTCGCCGACCTCCTCTTCACCACGCGCGTCTCGGCCGGCTCGCCGCTGGTGGACCCCTACCGGGTCGACCTCGCCGTGATCCTGTGCGAGGCGGTCGACGCGGCCTCGCTCGCCGCCGACAGCCGGGGCGTGCGCATCACCAGTCGGATGCCTGGCTCCCTGCTCGCCGTCGTCGACGGGATGCGCCTGCGCCAGGTCTTCGACAACCTGCTCGACAACGCGATCGCCTACAGCCGCGAGGGCTGCTTCGTGACGGTCGACCTGGCGGCGCGTGATGAACACGTGGTGCTGACGATCACCGACGAGGGCACCGGCATCGACCCCGCCGAGCTGGAGCAGGTGTTCGGCCGCTTCTACCGAGGTGAGAACGCCCGCCGGCTCCAGGTGCCCGGCACGGGCCTGGGCCTCACGATCGTGCGCAGCATCGTCGAGGCGCACGGCGGCGTGGTGTCGCTCGAGAGCACGCCCGGCGAGGGCACCAGCGTCTGCGTGCTGCTGCCCCGCTGAGCGGTGCCTGGCGACCCCTCAGGCCGTGATGGTCCCCAGTCGCCAGAACCGCGCGTCAGCGTCACCCTCGACGGAGAAGTTGAACACAGCGTCGCTGTCGACCAGCGAGGGCGGCATGCCCTGCATGTCGGCCCAGAACTCGTAGTGGTTGCCGCCGGAGGAGTCAGGGGCGGGGCCGCGGTCCGAGTTGCCGCCTTGCGGACCGGTCCTGGACGTGTGGTGTGACTGCGTCGTCGTGAATCGGTAGAGCCACTTGTCCGACCCGTCGACGACCTCGGTGCGCGTCCACGCGCTGTGGATGGCTGCAGTCTCGGGCATGTCTGCGCCGGCGACCTTGGGGACAGCGATGACGAGGACGATCTTGCCGATCACGCCCGCGTATTCAGGGTGCGCAGCGATGTCGTAGGCGGAGAGGCGCCGGAGGCTGGCGGCTGCGATGGGCTCGAAGCTGAGTGGAGTGTTGGGCATGTCGCAGGGCGGGACGGCTGCCGGCCTGGGGTCGGACTGCTGGGCGCCCGACATGGCGATCGCGCTGAGGGTGAAGGCCGAACCACGGAACCCTCGCCAGGGGATCTGGGTCTGCGACCCGAGGTGGAGGGTTGCCTGGAACTGGGACGTGGTGCCGGTGAAGAGCAGGGTGTGGCTCGTGTCCAAGCCGGTGCTGGCCGGCCCGGACGCGGCCTCCGAGCCGACGCTGTCGAAGACACCAGCTGGGAGCGTGAGCGCCAGCTGATAGCTGGCGTCGAAGCCGGTGACGGTCGCCGACACAGTGAGCTCTTCGGGTTGGCCCGGCACGTAGGAGGCGACGAGCTCCGTGACTGCGGGCCGGCCCGAGGTGTTGGCGAAGGCGGGCGCGGTCGTCGCGACGGTGACCGCGGGCAGCGCCCACACGGCTCCGCGGACGGCTGCGCGCCTGCTGAGCACGGTCGACCCCATGCGTGCCTGATCGGACACGGTGTACCCCCACGTTTCGACGAAACCAGCGCCCCCACGGGCTGGTTCGGCGAGCGTAGGTCGACTTCAGGCTGTTGCAGCCGGGCTGGACGGAACGTGCGGGAAACCTTGACCTGGCCACCGAGCGGTCTGGTCCGCTGGTACAGACCTTCGACCTTCCCCGGGTCAGCGTCGGTTCTTGCGCCGCCCGCTGGTGCTCTCGACGTAGTCGTCGGTGCCGTAGCCGTAGTGGCCGTAGTTGCCGGCTCCCACGGTCCGCTTCGAGACCCGGTTGAGGATGATGCCGAGCGGACGGGCGTTGACCGTGCGCAGGTGGCCCAGGGCGTTGTCGAGCTCCGTGTCGAGGGTCCGGCCTGCCGAGACCACGATGAACGCACCGTCGGCGGCGTGCGCGACGACAGCAGCATCGGTCACGGGCAGCAGGGGAGGAGCGTCGATGATCAGCATCCCCTTGGCGGTCAGGTCGGCGATGACGCCGCGCATGGCCTGCGACCCCAGGATCTCGCTCGGGTTGGGCGGCCGCGATCCCGAGGTGAGCACGCTGAGGCCCTCGATGGTCGGGTGCGACTGGAGGGCGTCGGCCAGCTCGAGGCGCCCGGTCAGCACGTCGGTGAGGCCGACGGTGTCGTCGACCCCGGCCGCAGCCGCGACGGTGGGCCGGCGCAGGTCGGCGTCGACAAGGGTCACGGACTGCCCGGAGCTGGCGATGGCGGCGGCGAGGTTGGCCGCGACGGTCGACTTGCCGTCGCCCTGCTTGGGGCTGGTGACGACGATCGCGCGTGGCGGGTTGTCGACGTCCATGTAGGACAGGTTGGTGCGCAGGCGGCGTACGCCCTCCGCCGCGAGGGCCGCGTTGCCGGTGGCCGTGCCGACGAAGATGCCGGGCGTCTTGCCGACGTCGGGCACCGAACCCACGACCGGGACGCCGGTGTCGCGCTCGACGTCCTCGCTCGAGCGGATGCGGCGGTCGAGCAGGCTGCGGACGACGGCGTAGCCGAGCCCGAGCAGGGCGCCGAGCACGGCGCCGAGGAGCACGTTGCGCTCGACCTGCGGTGACACCGGGCTCGTTGGCAGCTGTGCCGACTCCGACACCTCGATGCGCATGCCCTGGTTGCCGCTGGACTTGCCGGCCTCGACGCTCTTGACCCGCTGCGCGAGCGCGCCCACCCACGCGTCGGCGAGCTGCTGCGCCGCTTCGGGCGTGCCGGCGCGTGCGGTGATGGAGATGACGACGGTGTCGGGCGTCTGGGCGGCGTCGATGCTGCCGACCAGGCCCTCGGGCGAGGTGTCGAGCCCGAGGTCGTCGATGACGATCGACGCGGTCTCGCGGTCCTTCGCCAGCACGACGTACGAGGCAGCGCGCGACTTGGACAGCGAGTCGTTGAGGCTGTCGAGGCCCGGGTCGCCGCCGCCACCGGAGGTGACGAAGCCCGACGAGCTCGCGGCGTAGACCTTGGGCTGGATGCTGCTCCACCCGAAGGCGGCCAGCGCGGCCACGAGGATGAACGCCGTCACGGCGATCCAGTGGTTGCGCAAGATGCGCAGGTAGTCGGCGAGCTCCACCGGATCCCCTTTACTTTCCCGAATGTCTTGAGAAGCGTAGGTGCCGCCGCGTGGGACGTCCCGCGAATCGGGTGGTCCGTGGGGAAGTACAACATTCATCGAGGAAACCCTCATTCCGGTAAAACTCGACGGAACCCCGGATTCCGATGTATAGCCTTCCGATCACCCGGACGGCACGAGTCGACCGGCAGTGGTCGGGGGCGACCACTCACAACTTCCTAGGTGGGGGCACCAACAATGAGCGATCAGCTCACCAGTCAGTCACGCTCGAACGAGAGCGGCATCACCCGTCGGACCGCGCTGCGTGGGGCAGCGTGGTCCGCATCGGCGGTCACGGTCGTCGTGGCGACGCCGAACATCGCGGCGGCATCGGTGACGACGCCGCCTGCGATGACGAGCAGCGGCACCTACCGTGCTGGTAAAGAGCTCCACATCATGACGACGCTTACGCGAGGGTCGACCACGACCTTCGGGACTGTCAGTGTCACTGTCGACAAGAACTCGATTTCCTCGGCGAATGCGCCGGCGGGATGGTCGGCTGGTGTCATCTCCCCCAACCGTCGCACGGCCACTTACACCTACGCCGGGCCGACGAACCCTCTCCCCGCGACCGTGTCGTTCAACCCGGTTGTGATCCTCGGCAGCAACGACGACAAGACGGTGAAAGCGACGGTGCAGTTCAGCATCGGTCCTAGCCAGGAGTTCACTCTCGTCAAGTGACGCGCAAAACGCCATTCAGAGGTGGCGCAGTCTGTGCGCCACCTCTGACGCTCTTCTAGCCAGTGCTCTGGGTGCGGCGACGACGGCGTGCGGTGAAAGCTCTTCGGACGTGTGCCACACCGGGAAGACGCTCCGGCTGATCAACCTCGCCGTTTCCCGGATGGGCGCGCCTGTGCGGACAAGCCCGCGCAGATTGTGAACGAAGGCCGGCCCAGCCACTCGGAATGCGCGGTGTGCTTCGCCAGTGGCCACCTGCTGGCGCATCACGGAATCCCAGACCCGGTTGGTGAGCATGACGCATGCCTTCTCGAGGTCAGCTGGGCTGCTGTTCGTCGGGCCGAACATTCGAACAGCCAGTCCGAGGCTGAGCATCTGGTCCCCGCGGAGTGGCCGATCGACGGACGACCAGGTCGAGGGCTGACTGGCCAGATGGTGCACATCGAGCAGGCTCCGCAACCACCGCCACCCATCCTTGGCAGCGTGCCCAGCCGAGTGAGCCAGCGCGTCGTAGGGGGAGAGGGTGGGCGTCGGATGACCGGCGACCACGGCAGCCGCACGCCGGGACCACAGAGTGTCGAAGTCCGGGAACGTGCCGCGGGTTGGCACCAGGTGCCAGTGGAGATCAATATCGGAGTGGGTGCCGAGGAAGGTCAGCTCGTTCCCTGTGCGCCCGAAGTGGCGCCAAGCCCATGAGGGACCCGGCGCCGGGTAACCGCTGGCGGGATGCCAACCGGACTTCGTGAGCGCTAGGTGCGCTCGGGCGAGATCCTGCGGGGCTACCAAGAGGTCGAGGTCTCCGGTGCCGCGCGTCCTGAAGTCCCCGTACGCCTGAGCAGCAAGCGTCACGCCTTTGAATGCCAGAGCTCGAACGTTCGCTTCGCGAAGTGTCTCGATTGCCAATGCCAGGTCGGCCGCCAGCATCACTGCCCCCGCGTGCTGACGCCCGGCCGCGGCTTCCAGCTCTGACCTCGCCTGTCCCGGGATGTCGAGACGGTCGAGATTGGCTGCCAGGTAGGGAACGACGTGATGCTGGCGCGCTGCGACCACGAGTCCTCGAGGGGTCAGTGAATCGGGCGCCGCCCACCGCCCGTTGTCGTCGGAGCGCAGGTGCCGTAGCGCGTCCCGCAGCGCTGTGACTGCACCTTCGGGGTCGTCGCCGACCGGGCCGGGCCGGCGCTCCGTCCCGTGCGGTGACGCCTCGCGTGCCGGGTGGTCGTCGCCCTCGACCACCACCAGGACTCGGTGCGCCACGAGGTCCCAGATCTGTTGCTCGGTGAGGGCCTCCGCCGACTCGGTCCCCGCAGGCGGCCCGAACGTGGCAACGACGTGCTTCGTCACGGCCGGGAGGCCGACGTCGACGCCCTCGGGGACGGCTTCGAGAATTGCCGTGGCGACCGGCGACAGACCGAGGACGCTCTCGTCGACCATGACCACGCTGCGTTCGTCCTCGACGTAGTGGTCGGTGAGCGCGCCACGCCTGACGATCACGACGGCACGGCCAGGAGCTCGGTCAGCACGGGTTCGAGGTCCGCCGACTCGGCGTAGCGAACATGCCGAGCGCCGCCCACGAGGTGGATCAGCTCGGCCAGGCGGTGGAGCGGCTTGTCCATGCTGGGCAGGTAGGACGACTGCGGCGCGATGGCGGCGATGGCGTCCACGGTCTCGAGTGGCTCGACGGTCGGCCCGCCCCGGTGCTGTGGATCCCGCTCGATCACGAGCAGGGCGGCCAGCCGGCACTCGCGCTCGGTTGCGAGCAGTCCGAGCTCGGACGGGGCGACCTGCTTCTTCAGGTGCCCGCCGTCGATGATGGACAGTGGCTTGCGGTAGGTCAGCACGACTCCGTCCGGGGTGATGGCTGACGTCTCGTCGGTGAGGTACGCGAACGTCCTCCCCAATGTCACCGACGCGGTGGTCTTGCCGGTGCCCGACGCCGCGACGAGCACCGCGGTCCGGCCGGTCGCAGGATCGGCGAGGGCCGCAGCGTGCAGCATGACGAGGTCCCCCGCCCGAGCGTCGATCGCGGCGGTGGTGACGGCTGGGGACAGGTGGTGAAGGGCGCTCGCGACGTCTTGCCCGACGGCGTCCACCACAGCGGTGGTCGGCTCGGCGTCCGTCAGCGCGTCGCGCCACGCCTCCAGCACGGGCCCGCGCAGTGCTGGAGAGGCTCGGACCGGCACCACGACGCCGAAGGCCGAGACGTGGGCAACCACGTCTCGCTCGGACTCGATCTTGTCGGTGCTGGACATGCCCGCAACCCTAGAGCCGATCGACCCGGCCCCATCCGGGATGGAAAAGAATGGGCCCCCCGCGTGGGGTGCGGGGGGCTCCGGGCGCTCCGTGGGGTGAAGCGCATCTACTTGGCTCGAAGTGGGGGGCACTTGATGAGCAGACGTCTCGGCGGGGGCGTTTGCCAATCTGTCTTGACTGAGTTTGCCAGACACGGCGCGTCCGCGCAGCATTTTTGACACAATCGCCGCGAGCGACCCGTTTGCCCGGGTCGCTCGGTCAGCCCACACCCCACAAGGAGTCACCCCATGAAGAACATCGCCCGCCTCGTCGTTGCCACCACCGCCATCGTCATGGTCAGCATCTCCGGCATGGCAGCTCCGGCCACCGCGGCCCCGAAGGACGTCCAGCAGCGCAACATCTGGTGCTGCTGAGCCCCGTCCCCTACGACGTCAGCTCACGCGTGACCGCAGGCGCGGTCGTGCGAGCACGAAGGCCGGTCGAGGCTGCGGCGCGACGGTAGGCGTCGGTCGCGGCCTCGATCAGGCCGACGCTCTCCAGGAGAGCTGCAAGGTCGAACCACAACTGCGCCGCGCTCTTGTCGGCGCCGATGCTCGAGAGCTTCAGGACAGCAGCCTGGTAGCAGCGAGCCGCTTCGTTGGTGTCCGCTCGGGCGGCACTGATGCGTCCCTCGAGGGCGAGCGCCTCGGCCTCGGCCAGCGGTGACTGGCCGTCGGACGTGGCGTGGACGTCCGCGAGCAGGCGGCGGCACTCGTCGTGGTCGTCGCTGAGGAATGCTGCACGGGCTAGGCCCAGCAGCGTCCACGCCCGGTCCACCGGGGTCGCGCTGCTCCACTCCATCTCAGTGACCGCCTGCTGCAGGTTGCTGCGTGCGTCGTCCACTGCAGGAGGCTCCAGCTCGAGCTGGAGGCGCCCGACCTCGGCGCGCAGGCGCGCCAGGTTGCGGGCGTCCTGCCCCTCCCCGAGCAGGGCAAGGGCGCGCTCGGCGAGCGGGACTGCCGCAGTGATGTCGCCCCGGTTGGCCTGCATCACGCTGGCGTTCCAGTACGCCGACGCCCGGGCCCGGGGCGAGTCGAGGGTCTCGGCCTGGGTGATCGCCTTGGCGCAGAGTCGAACCGCATGGGCCGTGTCGCCGCGCTCGAAATAGGCCGCCGCCACCGTGACGGAGAGCTGCACGGCTTCGTCGCTCGCGTCGAGGCCGGCGGTGCGCAACTGTGACAGCACCTCCTCGCCGCAGGTGATCGCTCGGCCCAGGTCGCCGGTCTCCCGGTGGATACGGCTGAGGGCGATGCCAGCCTTGATGCGGCTGACCTCGCTCACGGTGCTGTCCTCCAGGAGCGTCTCGAGCTCGATGATGGCCTCGTCCTCTTGGCCGCTGGCCTCCAGCGAGCGAGCGTGCAGAAGCTTGGCGCGCTCCCGCAGGCCGGTCCCGGCCACGTCGCCCACCCGGCTCATGGCTGCGTCGAGGTGCTGTGCGGCTTCGGCGGGTTCGCCGGACTCGAGGGCAAGCTCTGCATAGTCCAGCGCCAGCCGCACCTCGTCAGGATCCTGACCCGGCTCGACCGCGAGCAATGCATCGATCGTCACGTCGAGTCGCGCGGCGAGCGCGCTGAGCGCCTTCACCGTCGGCTTACGCGCGCCGGTCTCCAGGCGGGAGAGATAGGCAACCGACATTGTGTCGCCGACCACCTCGCCCTGGGTCAGCCCCCGGGCGACACGGATCGAGCGAAGCCGGCGACCCAGCTCGTGGGCATCGGCCTGGGCGAGCAGTTCGGCCTGACGTGCGTCCATCCGGCCATTGTGAGGGTCCGGCGAGCGGAGTTGTTGAATTCTGGCAAAACTGACCGTCAGATTCGCCGACAATGGTCACTTCGGAACCGCGAGGTGGCTCAGCCGGATGGCGGCTGCTTTCGAGGAGGCACCACCCGTAAGGGGGGTCGATGAGTAAGCCGTGAGCAACAGCACACCTCAAAAACGGTTCATGTTCGTCCAACTTTCCACGATCCAACCGGTAGTCGCTTAGCGTGTACATGTCAGTCAGGGGTTGGTTGACGTCGTTCTCGGGGTTGAGCCTCGGGTTTAAGTCATCCGTGGGGGATGCAATGTCCGTAGTCAGTCGTGCGCCAGAGTTGGAACGACCCAGCGGCGATGTCAAGCATCGCTCGCTTCAAGTTGTCGGCACCCGTGAGAGGGAGGTCGACGCATCTGTCTGGCGTCGACGTCATGCGCGTGCACTCCTGCTGGGCGACCTTATCGTGCTGGCGCTGGCGCTCGGCACCGCCCAGATCGCCAAGTTCGGGTTCATGGCCGCTCCCGAGGTAGACGGGCTGGGGATCACCTACGCCGGTCTCGGTCTGGCGCTGGCCGTGGTGTGGTGGGCGTCTCTGCAGATGAACCAGTCGCGCAACCCGCTGGTGGTCGGACACGGATCGGAAGAGTACCGGCGCGTCATCGTGGCGACATTCCGCGTGTTTGCGGTGCTGGCGATGGTCTCACTCGTTCTCAAGATTGACGCCTCCCGCCTCTACTTCGCCACGGCTTTTCCGCTCGGCCTTGTCGGCCTGCTCGTCGAGCGCAAGCTCGCTCGAGTGGGGCTGCACCGAGCGCGCAAGCAGGGCATGGCCACCGTCCGAGTACTGGTCGTGGGCGGAGAGCGCACAGCCACTGAGTTGGCGAAGTGGTTCGCGAAGCACAAGACGGCGGGCTATGAAGTTTGTGGCGTGTGGGTGCCAGACGAGAGCATGCCGCTCGCAATCGTCCAGGAGGGCGCAATCGCGAGCGTGCCCGTGATGTCATCTCACACGGACTTCGCCGAGGCTCTAGCCATCTCCGGCGCTACGACAGTGGTAGTCACAGACACCGAACACCTCGGCCACGAGTCTCTTCGTGACCTGGCCTGGCAGCTCGAAGGGTCGAACATCGACCTGATCCTGTCCCCGAACGTCCTCAACGTGTCGTCGTCTCGCCTGTACCTCCAGGACGTGTCGGGCATGCCGATGCTTCACGTCAGCGAGCCGCAGTACGCCGGCGCCGCCCGCCTCACGAAGCGGCTCTTCGACATTGTTGGCGCTACCGCGATCCTGGTTGTGGCGACTCCCTTGTTCGTGGCTACGGCGCTGGCGATCAGGCTCTCGAGCCCCGGGTCAGTCTTCTACCGCCAGGAGCGCATCGGTCGACGCGGCGACAGCTTCGGAATGATCAAGTTCCGATCGATGCGGTCGGACGCAGACAGTCAGTTGGCGTCGCTACTCGCGGCCGAGGGCAAGTCGTTGTCCGAGCTTCCGAAGTTGACCAAGGACCCTCGCGTTACGCCGGTCGGCGCGTTCATCAGGCGGTTCTCCATCGACGAGCTCCCGCAACTTCTCAACGTCATCAAGGGCGACATGAGCCTGGTGGGACCGCGACCGCAGCGCGACTTCGAGGTTGCGCAGTACGACCACGTTGCGCACAGGCGTCTGACCGTGCGACCGGGCATGACTGGACTGTGGCAGGTCTCTGGACGGTCTGACCTCGCGTACAGCGAAGCAATCAGCCTCGATGTCCACTATGTCGAGAACTGGTCGATGATGACCGACCTCTCAATTCTCTGGCGTACCGCCCGAGCTGTCGTTGGTTCGGACGGCGCCTACTAACGTAACGCTGCCGTTACGCGCGGGAGCGCTTGGGGAGAGGCCCCCCACGATTGCGCGGTGCCGCCATGCCCATCGCGCGAGGTCTTCACGTGGGAGACGCGGCGGCCGCGGCCGGGGCCTTGACTCAGGTGCGTTGGCTCGGCACAGCGGGTGCCTCTCGGCCCTCGCTGGGGCGCATGACTCGTGGTCCAGCTTGGACTCGGGCTGGCGCGCAGGTCTCAGTCTCGGGCTCGCGACGCGTCTCTTCCGCTCCGGACCACCGTGTACCGGGGAACCGCCGCTCTTAGAGCGAGGCTTCAGCCCGGCTAGCGGTGACGACGAAGTGTCGTCCTAGCCACGGCGACGGTGTCTCGAAAATCGGATGCCCGAAGAACGAGGAAGTCGCGCGGGCGCGCTTCGGCGATCCGGCAGTACCACCGGATGTTAAGGCCGGCCGAAACGACGTTGCCTGCCAGGGTGGCGAGGGCTGCTCCCGCTGCGCCCCACTGCGGAGCCAACGTGACGATTATGACGACGTTCACCACAAGCCCGGCAAGAAGGCTGAAACTGCGCAGCTCCGGACGTCCAGACGCAGCTAGTCCAGCCCCCACGACTGACCCGGGGTTCCCGAGCAGAACGGCGGCGAGCAAGATCATGGTCGGCCCAATCGAGGGGCTAAAGGCGTCACCGAAAACGATCGGGATAGCCACTGGCGCCAACGAAGCTAACGCAATGACCAGAGCCAGGGTCACAACAGTCGACATCCGCGAGGCCCGTGCGAGCTGGCGCACGTCACCCCGTGACGACTGCTTTGAGAAGACCACTTCTCGCACCGCCGCGTTGAAGATCAACGCTGCCTCCGCGACGTTGACTGCGACCACGTAGAACCCCAGTTGCTGGAGCCCGGCGAGCGGCGTGAGGAGGAGCTGGTCAAGCCGCATGAGCAAGATGCCGGCAATCGATCCGAGCCACGCACGAAGGCCGTAGCCGTGAAGTTGCCGGTACGTCGGTCCCTGGGCCTCGCGCGCGAGCTCCTGGCGCCTCGGCTCTCGACGAAGTAGGCGAACGTACACCACGCCGCCAACCGCTAGCGTGGCGCCCAGCGCCAGCGCAGCGTTCGTGGGTGTAAGCCCAAGGACTAGAGCGAGGACCAAGATCGATGTGAGTCGAAGTAGGGCACTCAAGATGCGCTCTGTCGCAACCAGGGACCAACGCTGCCTTGCGAGTGCGATACCGCGGAGGCCGGCAACTAAGAGCGCCGGCGCAGAAAAGGCGGCCACCCAGGTCATCGTCTGCGCCAGATCAGCATCGCCACCGCTGAGGGAGTCGCTAGCCCAGTAGGTGAGGGCTGTGCCCACCATTCCCGCGAAAAGCAGGGCGGCGATGGCGCCCGCCGAGACGCGGCGGCGCACGGCCGTCTGGGACTCGAAGTAGGTTAGGGCTTCTGGCAACCCAAGCGTCAGTGCCGACGTGATCAGAAGAAGCGGAGCGGTTGCCGCGGCCGCGAAGCCACGACCCTCGGGGCCGAGAAGTTGTGCCAAGACGCTGTAGGCGACAAGTGTTGCAATAGGGGGCGCCGCCACGCCGATGAGCGTGGACTTGATACCTCGTGCCGAGGATCCAGCCCCTGAGTCGCTTGCTGGGCTAGAAGACTCGCTCAACTGCGAATCTCGTTCTGGATGGTGCGTACGTCGCTTGGCTCGTAAAGCTCGGAAATGATGGCGTCGTTCTTGCCGCCCGCAACGTTGTCTGATGCCAACTGCACCCTATTGGTTGATGGGATGGAGAGGAACAGGCGTGCTGGCGCTACAACCTGCCGCGCCTTGATCCCGCTGCGTAGCGCAACTCGATGCAACCAGATGTCGTCTGTTGACCGCGCCACTGGATCAAAGGCGCGTCCGGCCGCGCGCAATTGCCGCACCATCTCGGACGGATACAGGACCCCGGAGACACCGGTCGCGAAGACCGTATGCGACGCAACCGTCGACGATTCCCGGCCCCATTCGAGGTAGGGAGCGATCCCATCATTGGCGAGCCGGATCCGGTGGGCACGGAAGCACAACACGTCGTTCGGCCACTGGCTATGCGCGTCCGACAGGTCGGACATCCAACCTCGCGGGTAGAGAACGTCGTCGTCCGCGGTAACAAGGACAGTTGACGTCTCGTGGACCGCCTCAGAAACGTAGGGGTAGTACTTCTTGTGCGGCCCGAGATTCTCGCAGTTGCGTATCTCTAGCCCGCGCCTACTGGCTCGCTTGAGACCGCGCGGTAGCCTCTCCAGGGCCTCGAATTCATCGAGCCATAGGACGATCCGGCTGGGTTTGACCTTTCCAGCGCCGATTGACTCGATCGTGAGATGCACCGATCGAATCCGCGAACCGTAGGACGTAAGCGAAACCACTGCCTCGTTGTGTGGATCCACAAGTCTCTGCCGGCTGAATATGGACCGAGCCTGCATGGCAACGCAGCCCGCGTATCCAGCTACCTTGCGGATGCCTCGGCGAAACGGACCGGGCGATTCAACGTCTCGATAGAGCGCCGTCTGCGAAAACAAACTCAACCGTCCTTTGGTTTCGAAACTCGGCGGTACCCTGCGCTGCTGTCCCGTCGGCCCGTGACTGTCCGGATCGTGGTGCCTGACGTGGTCACAAATCTATGCCCCAGAAGCGCCTGGCCGGCGACCATTGCGAGAATCAGAGCAAGTTGAGGGGAGGCGGCCACGCCCGAGTATGAACAGATCATGAGGATAAAGACCAGGCACGCAACCACGAGCGCGGACCGGTGTTCCCTGGACTGCCCCGCGCGATGTGCGTAGGAAAGGTGAATGGCGAAAAGAGCCAGTGCGAATAGAACGCCAAAGTTATAGGCATACACCAGATAGGTGTTCTCGAGACTACTTGTAATTGCCCCAGTGCTGCGGGGATCGGAGAAAGGACCATTGCCGAAGATTAGGAAACTCTGGTAGTTATCGACGAACCAACCGTAAGCGCTAAGTCTGTACGCATCGCCGTATCCCCCACTAAATCGGCTCCCGATCGATTCGAAGAGACCCAACTCGTTGGCCAGATACGCGCCGCCCGCCAGAATAACCGCTCCCGCAATTACGTTGCCTACTAGCCGGCGTGTATCGCTCAATACGACATAGAATGCGACAAGAACAACTACAATCAAGGCGGTGCGCGATTGCGCCAGTACGGCCCCGGCGGTGCACGTCGCAACTAAGACATACCGCGCAGTTGGTGACCGCACCGCGGCGACCAAGGGCGTGCAGACCGCACATAGCAGTCCGAGGTCGAGCGGCGTGCCCATTAGGCCAGCTCGGCGTCCCGACGTTACGACGCCCCAGTTGTAGTAAGCGGTATTGATGTCCTCGAACACGACGGGCGACGAGAATGCCTGCTGCAGTGCGGCAAAGGCGACGTTAAACCCCAACAGTCCGAAGAGTGCCCAGCGCAAACGCTTCACACCCTCCGGTCGGGACGCGATTGTCCTCCACGCTATGAGGACGTATGCGAGAGGTGCGAGCAGGACGGTGACAGCGATCTTCGTCAGCGATGTCAGCTCGCCCGGCAGGTCCGAGCTGAAAAGGGCCAGCACAAGTGCAGCGACGTGAAGTCCTCGGCCTGGCGTAACGCCGCGCAGTTGCTCGTTGGCGCTGGGGCGCGGAGCGATTACGTAATACAACACAATCAGTACGGCTGCTGGGTGGATTCCCGGGAAGTAATACTCCTGAACGGAAATCGGGACCAGTAGAACCAATACTTGAACAAGAACAAGCAGTTCGAGCGGTCGTCGCCGCAACACCAGCGCCAACAGCGCGCAGATGCCGATTGTGAGCGGCTCCGGAAACACCTTTTGGTACCTCTGTGCTATGTGTGGCGCTGTTTAGAAACGGCCGGGGATGGGTAAAGAGAGAGAAGTTTGCGGCGCCACGACTCGTCGTACTGACCAATCGGCCAATCTATTCCCTTCAGACGAACGCCGGTCTCGTACTCGTCAATCGACTTGATCACTCTGCACGGGACGCCTACCGCCACGGAACCATCTGGGATGTCGCGTGTGACTACGCTCCCGGCTCCGATGACGCAACGATCACCGATCGTTACACCAGGGAGAATAATCGTGCCCATTCCTATGAACACGTGGCTGCCGACCGAGATGCGGTTATATACGTGCAGATTGGGGCTCGCGTCGCGAAACACTCTGGCGCCACCATCGTGGTTGACGAAGGCAACGTTTGCCGAAATTGTCACATGTGAACCGATTTCAATGAGAAAGGGTTCCGACCCAAAATTCGGATAACCAGTTAGTCGCACGTCGCTGCCCACCTGCCCGAGCGACGGCCACATCCGCACCCGCTTCGTCTCAGGCAGTCGGTTGAAGAGGATGCGTTTGGCAATGGTTACAAGAAACATGACTACGCCTTCCTAGGCATCGTGTTCGCAACACTAGGGCATGCGCGACGGTTACGCGGACCTTTACGGGCGTTAGGTCAGCGTGGGCACGCGCACGCCCAATCGGGTCAGGAGGCGCGCAAGCTTGCGTCCGTACGGCCGCGCCCTGATCATGTCCGCGATGACGAGGAGTGGCCTGCGATAAGGGGGTCGCCACATTTGAACTGACCGATTGCGCAGGAGATTGTTCAAGTTGAGCCACTCGTGATACTCGGACTCTCCGTTGTCGATCGAAAGGCGGTGAATAGTGACGCTGGGCCGCCCCGCTAGAGCTGCATTCACTGAGAGTTGGTCACGCCTTGTGGTCAATAGGAGGTAGTCGAACCAACGTTCCATTGCCGCCCGGACGGTCGCGGAATTATTTCGAAGCAGCAGACCTGTCCAGAGTGGTTCATCTTCTAGGACGCCATTATCCCGGCTGATCGCGTGCATGCGTCGTACTGCGACGGGGTCGTCGTAGCCCGATGCGATTACCTCGACAAATTCGTCGTGAACCGTCTCCCGGTAGGAGTGTTTCGGAACGACGATGTCGGCGTCGTCGAGAAGGTCAAAGAGGCGCAATCCGCGATCCTTCAGCACGATCCGGTTGTCGATCCATAACGTCTGTTCGTAACCATTGACCGCCGGGTGACCTAAGATCTTCAATCTTCGTGCACTTCGGACCTGGTCGTGTGGAAAGTGCGGCTCGATCACGACGACTCGCCATCCTGGACCAGGATCCGCGTCTGCAGCGTCAGTCAGAAAGACGAAGTCAATCGACCCGTTGTCGCAACTGACGGGCCGCCGAATTGGCTTCTCGTAGTTGCCAAGAAGTGCCGAGTAGACCACGCGCTTTGGGGTCGAAGGCGCGGGAGTATCGCCGGAGGACATCGTTTAGGCCTTCCTCGCCTGGCGGCCATTGTCTAGCGGCGCGCGGAAACCCTCATAGGTGCCCCTTGCGAACGCCCTCAATTTCGCGATCTTTTGGTCTTCGAACAACAGCGTAAGCGCAATTTGCTGCGGGATCTGAACAATTCCCTCGTTGCGGAGCCCCACGCTTCGCCAATGTTTCCTCGAGTAGAGAACCCTGTTGCGTGCCTTGTAGTAGCACCTTGTGGGGCTGTGCCCGAAAGCGTAGAAGCGTTCGATTCGCCAGCGGCCATCAACGCCGCGCCGAGGCGTAAAGAGCCAGGTTTGGCGAGCTTCGCCGACGGCGTGCGATAGATGTGTATCGTTCGCCCGCGCAATCTTGTAACCCGCTCGCATGAGACGCATGTTTAGGTCGTAGTCGACGTAGTCAATGAAAAACGTCTCATCGAAACCTCCGACTTCTTCGAGGACGCCCAGATCGAGGAGGGCTCCAGAAGTTATCGCTCCTTTGCTCGCGGCTCTGGAGAAGTATTCGACGGGTGGGAGGGCAGTGGCTTGTACGGCGGCAACGGTTGTCTTGTTCCGGTCAACAATGTGCGGCGCGATGAGTGGCGTGCCCGGTTTGGCTTTAGAAGCAAGAGCCGCGACCATGCCAGCCGGCGCCACGCTGTCTTGATCCAAAGTCACCAGCCATTTGAAACCAGCGTCGCGAGCCATGCGGGCGACGGCATTGAATGCTGCGGCAATGCCGTCGTTTGAGCCGCTACGAACCAATCGCACGCCCGAGATCGGACGCAGCGCCTCAGCTGCGGCCTCCACGTTTGATGATCCGTTGTCATAGACCCAGACGGTCGTCACTTGATCCTTGATGGCCGAGACATTGCGGAGCAGTAGATCGACATCTGGTTCAAACGCCACGATGCCTGCCGCGATCGCATCAGGCGTGGGTGCGATGGACGTCATGCTGTATTCCCCCGTTGCGACGAGTCCCTGGCGAGCCCGTCGGGTTGACCTGACTCTGTTCCTGCGCGCGTGGTCTCGATTGTGCGAATGGTCGGCGCCGAAGAACTCGGAGCGAACGATCCACACAAGCCTCAGCTGGCGGTGTTGATCATGCCGGCGCCGACGGTGACCCCGGTGGCCTCGTCGATCAGGATGAACGAGCCCGTGGTGCGGTTCTTCGAGTACGGGTCGCACAGCAGCGGCACGGTGGTGCGCAGCTGGACGCGGCCGATCTCGTTGAGCGAGAGCTCGCCGGCCTCCTGGTCGCGGTGCAGCGAGTTCACGTCGAGGCGGTACTGGATGTCCTTGACCATCGCGCGGCCCATGCGGGTCGTGTGCTTGATGGCGAGCTTCTGGCGCGGACGCAGCGGCTCGTTGGTCATCCAGCAGATCATCGCGTCGATGTCCTGGCTGGGCTTGGGGGCGTTCTTCGGGCGGGCGATCATGTCGCCGCGGGAGACGTCGACGTCGTCCTCGAGGTGGATCGTCACCGACATGGGCGGGAATGCCTCGGGGATCTCCTGGTCGAAGAGCTCGACCTTGGAGATGGTCGATGTCATGCCACTCGGCAGAACGACGACCTCGTCGCCCTTCTTGAGCACGCCGCCGGCCACCTGACCGGCGTACCCGCGGAAGTCGTGGTACTGGTCGGACTTGGGGCGGATGACGTACTGCACCGGGAAGCGGGTGTCCACGAGGTCGCGGTCGGAGGCGACGTGGACGTGCTCGAGGTGGTGCATGAGCGTCGGGCCGGAGTACCACGGGGTGTTCTCGGACCGGTTGACGACGTTGTCGCCCTGCAGCGCCGAGATCGGGATGACCTCGAGGTCAGGGATGTTGAGCTTGGTCGCGAACGACGAGAACTCCTTGTGGATCTTCTCGTAGACCTCCTGCGACCAGTCGACGAGGTCCATCTTGTTGATGGCCAGCACGAGGTGCGGCACGCGCAGCAGCGAGAGCAGGACCGCGTGGCGGCGGGACTGCTCGGTGAGGCCCTGGCGGGCGTCGACGAGGACAAGGCCCAGGTCGGCCGTCGAGGCGCCGGTCACCATGTTGCGGGTGTACTGGATGTGGCCCGGGGTGTCGGCGATGATGAACTTGCGCGCTGGAGTGGCGAAGTAGCGGTAGGCCACGTCGATGGTGATGCCCTGCTCGCGCTCGGAGCGCAGGCCGTCGGTCAGCAGCGCCAGGTCGGTGTAGTCGTAGCCCTTGGACTGGCTGGTCGACTCCACCGCCTCGAGCTGGTCCTCGAAGATCGACTTCGAGTCCAGCAGCAGGCGGCCGATGAGCGTGGACTTGCCGTCGTCGACCGAGCCGGCGGTCGCGAAGCGGAGCAGGTCCATCTCGCCCTGGGCGGCGGTGTGGGCGTCAGTGGTGCTGGCCATCAGAAGTAGCCTTCCTTCTTGCGGTCTTCCATGGCTGCCTCGGAGAAGCGGTCGTCGCCTCGCGTGGCGCCTCGCTCCGTCACTCGGGCGATGGCGATCTCGTCGATGATGGCTGCGGTGTCGGTGGCCACCGACTCCACGCAGCCGGTCTGCGTGCGGTCACCCACGGTGCGGAAGCGCACCATCTTCTTCTCGACCTTCTCGCCACCCTTGGGCTGGATCTCCTGGCCGATGGAGAGCAGCATGCCGTCGCGCTCGACGACCTCGCGCTCGTGGGCGAAGTAGATGGAGGGGATCTCGATCTCCTCGCGGTGGATGTAGTGCCAGATGTCGAGCTCGGTCCAGTTGGACAGCGGGAAGATGCGCATGTGCTCGCCGGCGTGGATACGGCCGTTGTAGAGGCTCCACAGCTCGGGGCGCTGCATCTTCGGGTCCCACTGGCCGAAGTCGTCGCGGTGGGAGTAGACGCGCTCCTTGGCGCGGGCCTTCTCCTCGTCGCGGCGACCGCCACCGAACGCGGCGGTGAAGCCGTTCTCCTCGATCGCGCCGAGCAACGTGCCGATCTGCATGCGGTTGCGGCTGGTCTTGCCGTCATCGACCACGTGGCCCGCAGCAATCGCCTCATCGATCGTGGCCACGATCATCCGCGCACCCAGCCGCTCGACCCAGGAGTCGCGGGTGGTCAGCACCTCGTCGAAGTCGAGGCCGGTGTCGACCTGGAGCAGCGGGAACGGGAGCTTGGCCGGGAAGAACGCCTTCTCCGCCAGGCGGAGCATGACGATGGAGTCCTTGCCGCCGGAGAACATCAGCACCGGCTTCTCGAACTCGGCGGCGACCTCGCGGAAGATGTGGATCGACTCTGCCTCGAGCTGGTCCAGCTGACTCAGCTGGTAGTCGACATGGGTGTTGGTCATGGCGTTGCAAGGACCTCTCTAGGGACAGCAGCCATCATCGTAGCGACGGGCAGCGCCTCGGACGATTCGCACTCCCGGGCGTGGTCAGCCCGTGACCGCGGGGTCCGGTCCAGACCGAAACATTCCTGGAGGTTTGGCGCCCGGCACAGGGGGTACTAGATCGGCATGCTTCTCTGGGCGGCTCTGATCCTCGCAGCGTGGATCCTGCTGTCTTTGCCCGTGGCCATGGTTGTCGGCCGGATGTTTGCGGCCCGTCCCCACAGCGTGGCCGTGCCCGTCCAGGTGCCGTCCGTCGTCGTGGACCGAGTGGCACACCTCTCACGCGTCGAGTGCCGCCGCGGCGAGGCCTCGCGATGGGCACACGAGGCACGGGCGCTCGCCACGTCGCGCCGACGGGTGGCAGTGACGGCCGGGAGCGCTGCACGCATCACCGGGTGAAGCTCACCCCTGACGGTCAGACGGGTGCCGGGACGATTGGTCGCGGTCACGGTCCCTTGGCCACAATGGCGCGCATGCGGACCACCCCCCGGGCCCTTGCGGCCGTTCTCGCAGGCGCCCTCCTCGTCACCGGCTGCAGCTCGGACGACGGTGACCCCACCCCGCCGTCGTACGAGAAGAGCGGCAGCGTGCGGGCGCAGGTGCTGCCCCAGCTCGCTGCCAACGGCGAAGAGGTCGAGTCCGCCGCCGACGCCGCCTGGGTCGTGGACGCCACGATCGCCGACGCGGAGGAGGGGACCTCGGTCACCCTGGTCGCGAAGGATGACGACGGCTGGTCCGAGGTCGACGAGCAGGAGACCGACGCCAAGGGCCGCGTCTCGCTCACCAGTCGCGACTCCGGCGACCTCCACGTGGTGGTCGGCGACGGCGACGACGCCATCGGCGCGAAGGTCTCGACCGACGACGCCCCCGAGGCGACCTTCACCGACGACTTCGACGACGAGGACAGCGTCGACGGCCCCGACGCCTTCTGGCACACCCGTGACCAGGGCTACACCGGCGTCCGAACGTGCTCCAAGGCCAGCGCGGATGCGGTCGAGGTCACCGATGGGGTGCTGCGACTGAGCGTGGCGGAGGATCCCGACCGCGAGGGCGACGAGTGCCAGCTCCCCGGGAAGCGCAAGAAGTTCCCGTACCGCGTCAACGGCCACGTCGGGACGGAGGGCCGTCTGGCCTTCACCTACGGCTTCGCGGCCGCGCGCATCAAGACCCAGGCTGCCCGCGGTCAGCACGCCGCCTTCTGGATGCAGGCGGTCGGCGGACAGGGGACCGGCGGTCCGAAGAAGGGTGGCGCCGAGATCGACGTCATCGAGTACTTCGGCGACGACCACCCCGAAGGTGGGCTGACCAGCTTCACCTACTTCCTCGACAAGAACGGCAAGAAGCAGACCGTCGGCGGTTGGCTCCCCAACGCCGACGAGCTGGGTGACGACTGGGCTGAGCAGTACCACGTCTTCTCCGTCGAGTGGACGCCCAAGGAGTACGTCTTCCGCATCGACGACAAGGTCACCCAGCGCCTCAAGGGCGTGACCTCCGGGCGTCCGGAGTTCCTCATCCTCAGCCTGCTGTCGTCGGACTACGAGCTGCCGCGCTTCAACGGCAAGCTGCCCCAGACCATGGAGGTCGACTGGGCGCGGGTGTGGGAGACGGGGCCGAAGTAGCGGACCGCAGAGGTCGCCCGTCGGGATTGCTGCTAGACCGGCCTTTCTCTGCACCGACGATGCGCGCATGCTGGTGTGCATCGTCGAGCTGGAGCAACGAGCATGGCCGCTCTCCGCGTGTATCTGATCGGCGCCTTCGTCGCGGCCATGGCCCTCGCCGTCGTTGACGTCGCACAACCCGACAGCCGAGCGGAGCCGCAGAGGCACTCCGTCGCCGAGGGACCGTCCGTCACCACCTCACAACCCACTGTCGTGTCGCTGAGGAAGGGATCTTCCTTGGGCACGCCAGCGGTTGTCTCCGATCCCGTGGTCGGCACGGTGGCGGTATGGCCTCGCGGGCCGACCCTCGAACACAGGGTCATGCCCGTCGGCGGCGTCTGGCAGCCCAGGGCGGCTTTCCCCCGGGGGCGCGTACGAGGGCAGTCCGACTCCGTGTCGGTGACCAGCGACGGCCACGGTCGGATCACGGCCGCTTGGGTGGTCAGGACGGGGCTGGGCACGTCGTGGCTCGTGACCGCCAGACGACTCCCGAACGGTGAATGGTCCACGCCGAAGGTGATGGACGAATTCGTCTCTCGCTACGAGTGGAACGCCATCTCGACCCCGAGCCTGGTTATGGGCGGGGACGGATCGACGGTGCTGTCCTGGGTTGTCGACCTCACAGACCCTTCCGACGAGGGAAGCGAGTCGAGTAGTCGGCTCCACGCGGCGTACCGACCGCCTGAGGGTCACTGGCGGCCCGTCCACCTACCGTCCATCCAGGACGGAGGTTCTGTCGCGGACGTCGACGACAACGGCGCGGCCGTGCTCGTGACGTACAAGGACCGGGCGCAGCGGCTGATGCGTTGCGACAGCGCAACCTGCGTCAAGGGCAAGCGGCTCCCCGAGGACTGGCCGCTCGGCAGCGGGATCGTGGATGCAGCCCTGTCCCCCGACGGCACCACCACGAGCGTCCTGCTGAGCAAGATGGTGCGCCAGGGTGGCGGGTCCGTGATCTTCGCTGCCCACCGCGAAAACGGAGCGTGGTCGGTGCCGGTCCGGGTGTCGCCCCCAGCGCAGGAGGACACGTACTACGACACACCTGGTCACGTGATGAACGACCACACCGCCACCATTCTCGTCGGTGGCCGGGGCGCGTGTACGTGTCTCCTGCACGTCATCACCAGGGCCGAGGGTGAGGATTACGGCGCTCCGCTATCGATCGCTGAGGGTGGGAGCCTGACACCGTTGGGCCTCTGGGCGAACGACGACGGGGCTGCCATGGCGGTCTGGGAGCGGTATCTCGACCTCGAGGCGGCTTCATCAGTTTCCTATCGGTCTGGAGATGACGGACCGTGGTCAGTCCCAACCGACCTGCCGCCGGAAGCAGCTGGCGTGGTCCCGGTCGGAACGGTTCATCCCGGCGGTGGCGGAATGGTCCTTTGGTACGACGGGAAACGGATCTCGGCCTGGTCCTGGCCACCGTCGGTTTCGTAGGGCGAGAGCAAAGGCGTTGGCGCGCCCCCTCGGCCACCGGTGGTCGTGGACGACATGTGGGCCTCCTGTGGCAGCCCCGAGGTCGCCGGCCGCGCAGACTCGTCGCGTGAAGCGACTGGGGGTCGGCGCGATGCGCTGGGGACGATGCAGGGTCAGATACGGGCGAGCGTGCCCGCACAACAGCTACTACCACCGGTTCTCGGACGAGTAGGCAGTCCGATGACGCACCGGGGGGCTGTGCTGTTCTGGGCCGTGGCAGTCGTCGCGTGGTTCATGGCGGGGTGGCTGGCGACGCAGCTGCCCTACTGAGTCGGGTCTCGGGTCTCGATACGCCCGCTCGTTCCTCGCGGGCTACTCGACCAGCGAGGAAGCGCTCGCTGCGTGGGCTACTCGACCAGCGAGGGCGGAGTGTCGAGGACGAGGGTGATCGGGCCGTCGTTGACGCTCTCGACGCGCATGTCGGCGCCGAAGCGGCCGCGCTCCACGTGGGCGCCGAGGCGCTCGAGCTCGGTGCAGACAGCGTCGTAGAGCGGCTCGCTCACCGGGCCGGGTGCGGCCGCCTGCCACGTCGGGCGGCGGCCCTTGCGCGCGTCGCCGTACAGCGTGAACTGGCTGACGACCAGCACGGGCGCGCGGACGTCGCTGGCGCTCTGCTCGTCGCGCAGAAGGCGCAGGTCCCAGATCTTGCGGGCCGTCCATGCGACCTCGGTCGCGGCGTCGTCATGGGTGACGCCTAGGTAGACGAGGAGCCCCGGGCGGTCGAGCTCGCCGACGACCTCGCCGTCGACCCGCACGCTGGCGGACAGCACCCGCTGGATGACGGCACGCATGTCGTGGCTCCCGCCCGCGTCAGACGCGGGTGAGGACGCCGACCTCGACGAGGTCGTCGACGTGGGTCTGCACCAGCGACTTGGCGTCGCCGGACTCGGGCTCGCCGAGCTCGACGAGGAGCGCCTCGGCGAGCCGGTCGAGGGTGGCCGACCCCTCTCCGAGCAGGGTGAGGACGCGGGTGGCCAGGAAGGACAGCGCGACGACGGTCTCGCCGAGCATCACGCAGCCGATGCCGTCGCTGACGTGGAAGTCGACGAAGTCGCTGCGGCGTACGCGCCCGCCGCCGTCGGCGGTGTCGGGTCCGAGGAGCTCGACGACGGTCGGCTCGGGCGCCGACTCCGTCTCGACGTCGCGCGGCGTCGGGCGGTTGAGCAGCTGCTGGGTGACGGCGACCAGGTCGTCGGCCTCGCGGTAGTCGACCCGTTGCACGCCGCCGACCTCCTCGACGAGCGCTGCCAGGCGGTGCAGGGGCTTGTCGAGCGAGCGCAGGTAGGACGCGTTGCCCGACAGGTGGGCGATCGCCTCCGCGGTGGGGACCTCGGTGAGCACGGGCGGGACGAAGCCCTCGGCGTGGCGCTCGAGCAGGAGCACCGCCGCCGGGCGGAGGTCGCCCGGTGCCTGGCGCAGGCCGAGGTCGTCGGGGGACTGCAGGCCCTGCGCCGGGTCGTCGGTCGCGAGCAGCGGCTTGCTGTAGGGCAGCAGGTCGAGTGCCGCGGTGAAGGCGACGGTGTCGTCGGTGACGTAGCCGAAGTGGCGCGCGAGCGTCCGGGCTGCGGTCGACCGCCCACTGCCGGCGGGGCCGACCAGCACGACGCATCGGCCCGTCTCCGGGTCGGCGACGGCCGCGGCACGCAGCATCAGGAGGTCGCCCTCGTTGGCCTCCATCGCCTGGAGGGTGACGGCCAGGGCGACCTGGTCGCCGACGACCGACCCGCTGGGACCTGCGATGGCGCCTCGCGCCGCGGCGTCCTCGACCGCGGCGGGGTCGTCGTCGACCAGCACGCGCACGCTTCGGCCCTGCACATCGTCGACCTGCCGGGCGTCACAGCGTGACCACGCGCGGAGCAGGTCGGCGGCGACGCTGCCGGCGTTGCCCCCGGCGACCTCGACATGCACCTGGGTCCCGAGAGCTGTCACGGCGACGACGTGGTGAGGGCTGGCCGAGAGAGTCACTCGCGGGAGTCTAAGGTGCGCGCATGGACGAACTCCTCATCACGGTGGCACCGACGGGCGCCGAGACGGCGAAGGCCGACTGCCCGCAGCTCCCGACCACCCCGGAGGAGGTGGCCCGCACGGCGGCCGACTGCGAAGCGGCCGGCGCGGCGATGATCCACATCCACGTGCGCGACACCTCCCACCAGCCCACCCTCGACCAGGGCCTGCTGCGCGAGTGGGTCGCCGCGGTGCGCGAGTCGTCCTCGCTCGTCGTCCAGCTCTCCACCGGCGGCTCGGTGCACGACCCGCTCGACGAGCGGCTCAAGGTGCTCGACGCCGAGCCCGACTCGTGCTCGCTCACCATGGGCACGACCAACTTCGGCGACGACGTCTTCCTCAACCCGTGGCCCTTCGTGAAGGACCTCTACCAGCTCGCCCTGGAGCGCGGTGTGGCGCCGGAGTTCGAGCTCTTCGACCTCGGGCAGGTGCACGCGCTCGGCCGCCTCATCCGGCAGTACGGCGTCCCGGCCGGCGGCAAGGTGCACGTCGACTTCGTGATGGGCGTCCCCGGCGGCATGCCCGGCACCGCCCCCGCGCTCGTCGCCGGCGTCGCCGCGCTCCCGCCCGAGGTGACCTCGTGGTCGGCCACCGGCATCGGCCGCTCCACGCTGTCGGTCGCGATGGCCTCGCTGTCGATGGGCGGCCACCTGCGCGTCGGCATGGAGGACGTGCTCACCATCAGCCGCGGCGTGCCGGTCGAGTCCAACGCCCAGCTCGTCGAGCGCGCGGTCGAGCTGGGACGGATCGCGCAGCGTACGCCGATGAAGCCTGCGCAGTGCCGCGAGCTGCTCGGGCTGGCCTGAGCCTGCTGGGCTGGTTCAGCGACGGCGGCGCTTGCCGCCCCCGGCCGTCACGGCCTCGTCCTCGAGCGGGGCGTAGCCGTAGCCATAGCCGTAGCCGCTCGCGGACTTCTTGGCAGGCGCCTGGTTGACCACCACGCCCAGCGTGGTGGCGTCGACGGAGCCGAGCCGCTCGATGGCCGTCGACAGCTGGTCGCGCGTCGTACGCCCGTGGCTGACCACGACGACCGCACCGTCGGCGCGGGTGGCGAGCAGTGCGGCGTCGGTCACCGGCAGCAGCGGCGGCGCGTCGAGGATGACGACGTCGTAGCGCTGCCGCAGGTCGAGCAGCAGCATCTCCATCGCCTGCGACTGCAGGAGCTCCGACGGGTTGGGCGGGATCTGGCCGCAGACCATGACGTCGAGCGACGTGTCGGCGTACTGCTGCATGACGTCCTGGGCGCTGACCTTGCCGATCAGCACGCTGGTGGTGCCGATCGCGCCGTCGAGCTCGAGGCGGTCGGCGATGAGCGGACGGCGGAGGTCGCACTCGACCAGGGCGACCTTCTGGCCGGCCTGGGTGAGGGTGACCGCGAGGTTCACCGCGGTCGTGCTCTTGCCCTCGCCGGGCAGCGAGCTGGTGATGACGATGACCTTCTGGGCGTTGTCGATGTCGACGTACTGCATGCTGGTGCGCAGCACGCGGAACGCCTCGGCCCACGGGGTCGCGGTGAAGAGCACCTCGCTCGGGGCGCGCTTGGCGTCGGTGTCCTGGAAGATGTTGCCGAGGACCGGGGCCGAGGTGATCTCGGCGATGTCGTCGGCGGTCTTGACGCTGGTGTCGAGGAGCTCGCGTGCCACGGCCAGGCCGACGCCCAGCAGGAGCCCGAGGATGCCGGCGAGCGCGAGGTTGCGCAGCGGTTGCGGCGCGACGGGCGTGCGGGCGACCTGGGCGTCGTCGATGAGGGTGGCCTTGACGACGGCAGTGGTCTCGCCGCGGGGCGTCTCGAGCTCCTCCACGAGGAGCTGCAGCTGCTCGGCGTAGGCCTGCGCGATGTCGCGGGCGCGCTCCGCGTCGGCGTCAGTGGCCTGGATCTCGAGGAGCACCGTCTCCGGGACGGCCGAGGCGGTGACCTGCTCGCGCAGGTCCATCGCGTCGGTGTCGCCGAGGTCGTCGGCCACGCGCTCGGCGAGCTGGTTGCTGGTCACCAGGTCGGCGTACGACGCCACGCGCTGGGTGGCGAACAGGTTGCCGGTGTAGGCGGAGTTCTCGTCGGTCTGGCTGGTCGAGACGAAGATCCGGGTGGTGGAGGCGTAGGTCGGGGTCACCGACCAGGTCCACACCGCGGCGACCGCCAGGACCACCAGGACACTCCCGAGAACCAGCCGCCACCGCCGTCGAACGGTGCGCCAGTAGTCCTGCAGCTCCACGCTTTTTCCTCTGCTTGTCAACGAAACTTTGACAAGAGTAAGCGCTCGGTCGCCCTCCTCCTTCATCCTCGCGGGCGGGGCGGAACGGGGCCGGGCGCGGGGAATTCGGCTAGGGCCGGTCGACCTTCTTCATCCCCACGAGCCCGGGCTGGTAGTCCGGGTCCTCGAGCTGGGCGATGGTCGGCGAGCCGAACATCGGCAGGCCCTGCTGCTTGCGCAGGAAGCCCCAGACGATGGGCAGGACCACCAGCACGACGAGGCCGATGCCGGCGATGAGCATGGGGTGGGTCTCCTCGACGCCGAGGGGCGCCCAGCCCGACTTGTCGAGCAGCGCGACGCCGCTCATCGTCAGCACGACCACGATGCCGCGGCGGATGAAGGACTGCGGCACGCGCGGGGCGAGGCTGGACCCGAGGATCGTGCCGGGCACCGAGCCGATGAGGAGGGGGATCAGGATCGTCCAGTCGATGCCGTGGAGGGCGATGTTGGAGATCGCCGCGGCCAGGACCAGCGGCACGGCCTGCACGAGGTCGGTGCCGACGAGCCGCACGGCCGACAGGCCGGGGTAGAGCATCAGCAGGGCGATCATGATGACCGAGCCGGAGCCGACGCTGGTGATGCCCACGAGCAGGCCGCCAAGCATGCCGACGAGCAGCGTCGGCACGATCCGGATGGCGGGGTTGTCGTCGTGGACGTGGGTGCCCGCGCGGACGCGGCGGAGGTTGACGTAGAGGCGCAGGGCGTACGTCGCCGCGGCGAGCAGGAGCGCGAAGCCGATGCTGATGACCAGCACGTGGTTGAGCTCTTCGGTGTCGTCGGTGAACCACGCGACCAGGTGGGGCCCGAGCAGCGCCATCGGGATGGAGCCGATCATCAGCCACATCGCGAGCCGCATGTTGGGCGAGCCCTCGCGCTTGTGCACGATCGCGCCGCCGGACTTGTAGACCGCGGCCGCGGTGAGGTCGGCGGTCACGACGGTGGCGGCCTCCCCGACGCCGAGGAACAGCAGCGCCGGGGTCATCAGGGCGCCACCGCCCATGCCGGTCAGGCCGACGACGATGCCGACGAGGAAGCCGGCAGCGAGGATCGAGAAGAACGTGACGGTCAGCAGCTCAGCCACCGGAGCCTCCTGGAGCGAGCCGAGGGACGATCACACCCAACATTCGCGACATTGTGTCTGCTGCCGTGGCCGCAGCCGATTCCCCGCGCCGGTAGGGGTCGGCGATGTCGTGCTCGCGGCGCGCCGCCGTACGACGTGCGCCGACCGCGGCGACCAGCTCGCGCCCGCGCAGGTCGGGGTGCTCCTCCGCCGCTGCGGCGAACTGGCCGACGGTGAAGACCTTGCGCAGGTGCTGGGGGAACTCCTCCAGGATGAAGCTGCGGTGCGTGGCCTCCGCGGTCAGCACCAGGTCGGCCTCGGCGAGGATCGGCCCGGTGAGGCGGCGGCTGGCGAAGCCGGACGAGGTGTCCTCGGCGAGCGTGGCGACCATGGCGTCGTCCATCGCGTGGCTGTCGAAGCCGTGGGTGCCCGCGCTGGAGAACTCGACCCCCGAGTCGGGGCCGGACAGGCGGCGCGCGGTGAGCTCGAGGAAGGGCGAGCGGCAGATGTTGGCGGTGCAGACGAAGAGCACCGCGAGCGGCTCAGTCATCGGTGCCCCGCAGGTGGAGGTAGCCGGCCTCGTCGAGCGCGACCAGGACGTCGTCGAGCGCGTCCTCGATCGTGCGGCCGGTCGTGTCGACGCGCACCGCCGGGTCGACGGGCTCCTCGTAGGGCGAGGAGATGCCGGTGAACTCGGGGATCTCGCCGGCGCGCGCCTTGGCGTAGAGGCCCTTGCGGTCGCGGCGTTCGCACTCCTCCAGCGGGGTGGCGACGTGGACGAGGAAGAACGCGCCCCCGGCGGCCTCGACCATCTCCTGCACCTGCTCGCGGGTCTCGGCGAACGGCGCGATCGGCGAGCAGACCGCGACCCCACCGTGGCGGGCGATCTCCGCGGCCACCCAGCCGATGCGACGGATGTTGGTCTCGCGGTCGGCCTTGCTGAAGGTCAGCCCCGCGGACAGGTGACGTCGTACGACGTCGCCGTCGAGGCTGGTCACCGTGCGGCCGCCCTGCTCCAGCACCAGGTCCATCAGCGCGCGGGCGAGCGTCGACTTGCCGCTCCCGGACAGGCCGGTGAAGAAGAGCACGAGGCCCTGCTCCTCGGGCTCCGGCTGGTCCGCGTCGACGATCGCTGCGATGGCCGCGGGGTGGCCCACCGGGTCACCGGACGAAGAGGAGTCCGCCAGGGCGTGGACCGGGTCGCCGCCGGCGTAGGTCTCGACCACCTGGGCGCCGAGGGCGTGGTCGGCGTCGGCGTCACCGTGGGCGGGGAGCGGGACAGCCACGACGGACGCGTCGTCGAGCAGGTCGGCGGCCCCCAGCGTGGCGCGCACCAGCGCGACGGGGGACAGCGACGAGGTGCCGGTGCCCATCAGGGCCAGGAGCACGACCCGGCCGAGCCCGCGCAGCTCCTCGAGGTCGGCGTCGGTGAGCGCGTCGACGACGGGGACGAAGGTGGCGCCGGCGTGCTGCTCGCGCGCCTGCGTGGGAGTGAGGTGCAGCCGGCGGAAGGGGCCGTACTGCGCGTGCGTGAGGGGCTCCAGCGAGCCGTCGGCGGCGACCCGGGCCAGCGGCAGGCCCTCGGGGTCGACGAGCTCGGCATCGGTGGCCCCGTCGGGCAGGTCGAGGGTGACGACGCTCCCGTCCTCGTTGAATCGGGTGAGCGGGGCGTAGGCGCCGGAGACCAGGAGCTCCAGGTCGTCGAGCTCGGTCGGCGTCGGGCAGTGCTGGATCACCCGCGCATCCTCTCAGAACTGCGGTGAGTAGCCTGCCGCCATGTCTGTCGCTGGGTCTGTTGCTGTGTCTGTCGGTCTCCCCGTCGTCGCCGAGATCGTCCGCTCCGGGTTCGTCGAGGGGCACCACTACGGCTCTGTCGTGGCCCTGGCCGCCGACGGGTCCGTCGAGTGGTCGGTCGGCGAGGTCGCGGCCCAGCTGCTGCCGCGGTCGAGCAACAAGCCCGTCCAGGCCCTCGCGATGGTCGAGCTCGGCCTCGACCTGCCCGACGACCTGCTCGCCCTGGCGTGCGCCTCGCACTCCGGCGAGCCGTTCCACATCGAGGGCGTACGCCGCACGCTGGCCTCCGCCGGCCTCGACGAGTCGGCGCTCCAGACGCCCGCCGACTATCCCCTCGACGACGACGCCCGCGAGGCCGTCGTACGGGCCGGGGGTGCGAAGTCGCCGGTCCTGATGAACTGCTCCGGCAAGCACGCGGCGATGCTCGCGACGTGCGTGCTGCGGGGCTGGGACACCGCCACCTACCTCGACCCCGCCCACCCGCTCCAGGTCGCGATCGCCGACACCTTCGCCCGGCTCACCGGGGAGCCGATCGACGCGGTCGCCGTCGACGGGTGCGGTGCGCCGCTGCTGTCCACGTCGCTCACCGGGCTGGCGCGGGCGTTCTCGTCCCTCGCCACCGCGACCGACGGTCCGGAGCGCCGCGTCGCCGACGCGATCCGGCGCCACCCCGAGTACGTCAGCGGCACCACACGCGACGAGCTCGCCCTGCACCGGGCCGTCCCCGGGCTGATCGGCAAGGCCGGCGCCGAGTCCTGCTACGCCGTCGCGCTTCCCGACGGACGCGCCTGGGCGCTCAAGACCGACGACGGAGCCCCGCGCGTGCGCCCTGTGCTGATGGCCGAGGCGCTGCGTCGCTCGGGCGTGCTCGACGAGGACGGCGTCGACGCCGACGCGGTCCGCTCAACGGGGCGGTTCGAGCTCCTCGGCGGGGGACTGCCGGTCGGCGAGATCCGCGCCGCCTTCTGAGGCCCCTCGGTCCCGTCGGTCCAGGAGCCTCAGCACCAGCAGCCCCAGGAGCGCGCCGACCAGCATGCCGAGGGTGTTGGCGACGACATCGGCGTTGGTCGCCTGCCGCGCGTCGAGCGCCACGGCCTGCACCACCTCGACGGCGAACGACACCACGAAGCCGACCGCCGTCCAGTCCCGCCAGGTGGGTCGCGTCCAGAGCAGGCTGCCCAGCAGGCTCAGCGGCACGAACGCCACCACGTTGAGCATCGACTCCACGCGCCCGAAGGAGGTCAGGACCTCCGGGAGGCCGAGCCGCTGCAGCACCTCCGTCAGGTGGAGGATCACCCAGTCCGGGCCGCTCGACGACGGCGCCAGCAGGACGACCGACAGCAGCACGACCCAGGCGACCAGGGCGGCGCCCAGCGCCGTACGCGCTCTGCGGCTCAGGGGACGGACGGACACGGGTGGATCCTAGGTCGGCACCGCTTTCGACACCCTGTGCGAACCGTCTGCTAGCGCTGAACCGGGCTTCGGCAAAGGACTTGTGAGAGGACTCACCCGCGCTCGATTTGAATTCTGCTAACACTTGTTAGCACAATGGGGACATGGCCAAGGACAAGATGACCCCGGCCAGGGTGAGCTCGAAGAAGGCGTCGAAGGCGGCTTCCAAGGCCAGCGGCAAGACCAGCAAGGCGGTCGTCGGCTCGCTCGGCACGCTGGGGGACTACCTCAAGGAGCAGCGCCTCGGCGCGCAGCTCTCCCTACGACAGCTCGCCGACCAGGTCGGGGTGAGCAACCCTTACCTGAGCCAGATCGAGCGCGGCCTGCGCAAGCCGTCGGCCGAGGTGCTCCAGCAGCTGGCCCGCGCCCTGCGCGTCAGCGCCGAGCAGCTCTATGTCCGCGCCGGCATCGTCCACCCCGACCCCGGGCAGCCCGGATCGGTGGAGCTCGCGATCCTCGCCGACACCACGCTCACCGAGCGCCAGAAGCACTCGCTGCTCGACGTGTACGCCTCCTTTCTCGCGCTCAACGAGCGTGACGTGGCGCCGGCACTACCCGTCGAGCCGGTCGAGATCGTCGAGCCCGCCGACGAGCTCTAGCCGCACACCGACCACCAGAACACCGTCAGCACCACCCCCCACCTGAAGGAGAACCCCATGGCCACCACCAAGCGCGACCTCAAGACCGAAGCCCTCAAGCCCGTCCTCGCCGGCGTCGGCGTCACCGACCTGGCCGTCGAGGCCGTCCGTGAGGCCGTGGCCGACGTGCAGAAGCGCGTCGCCGCCGTGCAGAAGGACGTCACCACCCGCGTGAGCGACGTGCAGAAGACCGCAACCGACCCGAAGGCGCTGCGCAAGCAGGCCCAGGCCCGTCGCGCCGCCATCGAGGCCCGCGTCGCCGAGCTGCAGACCGAGGCCCGGGCGTACCCGGCCAAGGTGACCACGCAGTTCTCCGCGCTCGTCGACGGCAACGTCTCCGCGGCCAACGCCACCTACACCGACCTCGTCAAGCGCGGCGAGTCCCTCGTGGGTCGCATCCGCCGCCAGGAGTCGACCAAGGCCGCCGTGACCTCCGCCAAGACCACCGTGACGAAGGCGAAGACCACCGCGACCCAGGCCAAGAAGGCTGCTGAGGCCACCACCGCCGCCGCCGACAAGACGGCCGCCACCAAGGTCGCCCCCAAGCCGAAGCCGACCGCCAAGAAGGCCACCCAGAAGGCCGCGGGCAAGAAGGCCGCCGCGACCACCGCCCGCAAGACCGCGGCGAAGAAGACCGCCACCGCGCAGAGCAGCGCCAAGGCCACCGCCAGCGCCGCCACCGCCACCGCGACCAACGCGGTCCAGGCCGTCGCCGACGCCGCCGAGAAGGTCGGCGACTGAAGAGCACCAGCCGATGAGCAGCAGCTGATGCTGTTCTGACACGGCCGTGGGCCTCCGTCCGTCAGGGCGGGGGCCCTCTGTCGTTGCCCGCCTTTGCCCGGCGTGGACAACTGTGGGCAACTCCGCTCCAATGGGAGGGGCGGCAGCGGTGAGTTCTCGACCCGCCGCGGGGGCCGCGGAGGCTGGCCATGGATGTCACGAGCGCGAAGATCGTGGAGCTGCGGGTCCACGGCGTCAGCGGGACGCCGCCGGAGGAGATGCTCGAGACGCACCATGCCCGGCAGGAGGCCGGCGACGAGTACTCGCGGTTCTTCGTCGCGGTCGACTGCTTCGGCGACAAGCCGCCCGATCCGATCGAGGACGGCAACGGTCCGCACGTGCGGTCGACGAGGCTCGAGGGCTTCCACTGGGGCCGCTACACCTCGGGCAACTGGCGGCAGGCGCTCTGGCTGGCGCTGGTCCCGTTCGGCATGGTCAACGCCGCGCAGTTCATGCTCAGCCCGCCCTCGTCGTTCCGCGAGCGGTTCTTCCACACCCTCGTCGGCGGGGCGCTGCGGCTGCTCGCCCTCGGGCTGACCGCGACGTTCGCCCTGGCCGCGTCGTCGATCAGCATCGACCTGGTCGCGCGGCAACGGCTCGCCACCACCCGACTCGGTGAGGCGCTGGGGGAGGGCACGCTCCTGGCGGCCGGCGCGCTGGTCGCGGCCGGTGCCGTGCTGGTGCTCTACCGGCTGGGGCGGCGCAACACGACCGTGCGCCATCCACCCGACGCCGCCGACACCCTGGGCCGCTCGCTGGGCGAGACGTCCGGCCTGACCCGGGAGAACTTCTACGCCGGCGACCCCGACGCCACCAGCCTCGGACGCCTCCACCTCGCGGGCGGCTGGGCGACGGTGGCCCTCGTCGGCAGCCTCACCGACGGCGACGCGCAGCTCGCCACCAGCCTGAGCTCGTTCGTGTACGCCGCCAGCGCGGGGCTGCTGGCCGCCCTCGCCGTGCTGGTGGCAGTGCTCGGCGACCCCGAGCACAGCGCTCCCCGGTCGTGGGAGCGCGACTCGGTGCTGGAGAACTGGAACCGGGTCCTCCAGCGACCGGCGGTGGGCCTGACGGCCGCGTCCCTGGCGCTCGCGGTCCTGCTGTCGTCGGTGGTGATGCTGGTGCTGCGCGGGGTCAACCCCGACAACCCGCTCGCCGCCGTGGACGGGGTGTCCAACACGCTCGTGGTGGTCCTGACGGCCACCCTGCTGGTCCTGTTCGCCGCCTCCGCGGGCCTCGCGCACGCGACCCGGCACCTCGACGCGGAGGTGCCGCGACCCTTCCGCCGCTACGCCGCCGGGATGGCGGCGCCGGTCGTCGCCGCCCTCGGCGGCTTCCTCGCCGTCGGCTACTCGGCGGCGCTGCTGCTGGCCAGCGCCGAGCTGCTGGTCGACGACGCCGCGATGCCCAAGCTGGTCGAGGGCGTCACCTTCACCTGGGGCGTCTCCGTGCTGCTCCTCGTGGCCGTCGGCCTCGTGCTCGGGTTTCGCACGTGGACGGACCGCGCCTGGCGTACCGAGCGGGTACGGCGCAGCTACGGCCTGGTCTACGGGTCGGGCGGGTCGGGCGGGTCCGACGAGCCGACGTGGCTCACGGACGAGCGCGTGCGCCGGATCGCGACGGCGAGCGCGATCGCGCGGGTCAAGCTCGGGCTGCCCGTCGTGCTCGTCTGCTTCTCGTTCCTCGGCATGGTGCTCGCGGTGCTGCTCGCCATCGACCTGATGACCGGCGTGGGCGCCCCGCGCGACGCACTGCCCGACGAGTGGGTGGAGGTGATCTCCCGGCTCGGCGCCCTCACGCTGATCGCGCTGGCCGGCCTGCTCATGACCACGGCGCGCCAGTCCCTGCGTGCCCGCGACCGGCAGCGGGTCGTCAACGTCGTGTGGGACGTCGTGTCGTTCTGGCCGCGGTCGGTGCACCCCTTCGTGCCGCCGCCGTACTCACAGTTCGCGGTGCAGTCGCTGCGCGACCGGATCCGCCACCACCTCGGCACCTGCACGGAGGCGGAGCCGTCGACCACCGAGGTCGCCGACGCGGTCGTCGTGGAGGCGCACAGCCAGGGCAGCTTCATCTCGGTCGCCGCGCTGCTGTGGCTGAACCCGTACGAGCTCTCGCGCGTCGGCTTCCTCACCTTCGGCTCCCAGCTGCAGGTGATCTTCCCGCGCGCGTTCCCGGCGTACGCGAGCTACCACGTGCTCACGGCGCTCGACCGCGCGCTCGAAGGTCGCTGGATCAACCTCTTCCGCGACACCGACCCCATCGCGGGCCCGGTGCTCAGCTGGGCGCACACCGGTGAGGAGACGCAGCAGGTGCTGCGCTCACGCCGGCTGGGCCCGCCGGCGCGTACGGAGGACCCGTGGCCGTTGGTGCCCGACCTCCTGCCCGCCATCCGCACCGGGCGACGCGAGTGCGGACGCGACTGGCGGCTTCTGGACCCGAGCCCTCCTGACCGCGAGCTGCACGCCGAACCCCTCACGTCGATGATGCAGCACAGCCACTTCGCGCTGTCCCCGGACTGGGACGACGCCGTCGAGTGGCTGGCCACCCGGACCCTGGACACGACCTCGGGCCGCACCCCGTCGGTGCCGACCCCGCGCGAGGACGTACGCCCGGAGTCCGGCGCCGCGACCGCCGACGCGACCGACGACGCGGGCGAGATGATGGGCCCGGTCGACTACCAGGCCCACGACTGAGCGGTCGGCGACGGCTCCCCACGTCGCGCGTGTCCGGCTACGCTCGTTCCGTGAACATCTACGCGTTCCAGAGCACTCTCATGCTGGTGGTGCTCGTCGTGCTGCTCGCGGTCAAGGGATTCGCGTTCATCAACTCGCTGACCTACTCGGCCGAGGCCTACGAGGCGGCCGGCAAGCTGACCAAGCAGGCGTGGTGCGCGATCACCGGCCTCGGCTTCGCCGCCCAGCTGATCCTCATCGGCTCCTCGCCCCTCGGGCTGATCCACCTCGTCTTCACCATCGCCTCGCTCGTCTACATCGCCGACGTGCGCCCGGCTCTTGCCGAGGTCACGTCACGCCGCTGAGCGAGTCGACCAGCACCTCGGCGGCGCGCTCCGGCGACATCGGGTCGCGCGGTGAGGTGAGGGCCATCCGCATTCCACGGACGAACGCCAGCACCAGGTCCACGTGGCGCTCGAGCCGGTCCGCGTCACGCTCGCCCAGGTCGTGCAGCAGATCGGCAACCAGGTCACGCTCCGCCTCCTCTGTCGTCGACACTTCGCGACTGAGCGCCTCGTCCCAGCGGGCAGCCTCGACCAGGGTGAGCCACACGCCGTCGTACACCTGCTCCAGCCACGTCTGTGGCAGCAGGGCGAGCGCGACCTGAGGAAGTGAGACGGACTGCTCGGCGATCCGCCACTGCAGGATCCTCCGGCGGGCCAGAAAGCCTCGCTCGCGGATCCACCGTTGCCCGTACCTTCCCGCCACAGCCGCGCGCATCGCATCCACGGAAGGGAACCAGGCTGCGATGGCTTGGGGCGTCACGTTGCTGGCCCGCGCCACGTTGCGCAGGGTGAGAGCGGACCAGCCCCCCTCCGCGAGGAGCGGGATGGCGAGGTTGGTCGCCATGTCTGCTTTCGCGACGCTGCCGCCGGAGAACATCGGGCCCGAGCGCGGGATGTAGCGGATCTCGTCGTCCATGGTCGGCAGCACACCAGATCGTCGGCCCTGCCCGCAGTGATCATCCACAGGGTCAGGCATCCCCGACGCGAGACGCACTCGAGTTCTGAACTGACGTCAATTCAGTTCGCGATGTCGTGCCTCAGGACCCGGGGTGCCCCGGTGACTCACGCCAGGTAGCGGTCGAGGGCGGACATCGCGTCCTCGGGCTCGAACCCGGTCGCGCGGAGCTTCTCGAGCGACATCGCGGAGTTGAGCGGACGCGGGGCGAACGGGTTGCCCTGCGCCAGCACCCCCTCGGCGTACGACTCGGTGCTCGTGCCCGACACGTCGGCGGCGCTGCGGCCGGAGCGCTCGAAGACGGCCTGCGCGATCTCACGCCACGACATGGCGGGGCCGCCGTTGGACACGTGGTACGTGCCGAACGTGGCGTCGCTGTCGAGGAGGTGGCGGGTGGCCCGGACCAGCTCGTCGGTGAAGGTGAGCCGGCCGACCTGGTCGTCGACCACGCTGGGGGAGACGCCCTTCTCGGCGAGCGACTGCATGGTGCGGACGAAGTTCTTGCCCTCGCCGATCACCCACGACGTGCGCAGGACGTAGTGGCGCGGGGCCAGCGAGACGGCGACGTCGCCGGCCGCCTTGGTCTGCGCGTAGACGCCGAGCGGCGAGAGCGGTTCGTCCTCGGTGTGGCCGGGGTCGAGGGGCGCGGTGCCGTCGAAGACGTAGTCCGAGGAGTAGTGGACGAGGGTGAACCCGTGCTCGCGGGCGAGGCCGGCGAGGGTGGCAGGGCCGGTGGTGTTGGCCGCCCACGCGGCGACCCGCCCCTCGGGCGTCTCCGCGGCGTCGACGGCGGTGTAGGCCGCGGCGTTGAGCACGACGGCGTACTCGTGCCAGGGCCAGGCGGCGACGGCGTCGGCGTCGGTGACGTCGAGCTCCGCGCGGGTGGCCGTGTCGCAGCCCGGGAAGGCGTCCGCGAGGGCGAGGCCGAGCTGGCCGCCGCCGCCGAGGACGAGCGTCTTCTTGGCGGGGATCGCCGTCGACGGGTCGAGGCCGGGGTTGTTCTGGTCCTTCTCGCTGATGATGGCCTCGCCCAGCGGGATCGGCCAGTCGATCGCCACCGTGCTGTCGTCGAGGGCCAGCGCCGGGTAGGCGATGCCGGGGCGCCAGTGCGCGTTGACCAGGTAGGTGTAGGCCGTGGCGTCCTCGAGCACCTGGTAGCTGTTGCCGACGCCGCGCGGCACGAAGACCGCGACCGAGGTGTCCATCTCGAGGGTGAAGGTCGCGCCGAAGCTGTCGCCCTCGCGCATGTCGACCCAGGCGCCGAAGATCCGGCCGGTGGCCAGCGAGACGAACTTGTCCCACGGCTCGGTGTGGATGCCGCGCGTCACGCCGCGGTCGGCGTTGAAGGAGACGTTGTTCTGCACCGGCCCGAAGTCGGGCAGGCCGATCGCGAGCATCTTCTCGCGCTGCCAGTTCTCCTTGAAGAACCCGCGAGAGTCGTCGCGGCGGTCGAGCCGTACGACGACGAGGCCCGGGATCGGCGACGTCTCGAGGCTCGGCAGACTCTGGGGGGAGAGGGTCACTGACCCTTCTCCGCGTACTTCGCCTCCGTCGCGTCCTTGTGCGGCCGCCACCAGTCCTCGTGGGTCTGGTACCACTCGATCGTGTTCGCCAGGCCCGCCTCGAAGTCCTGGAACTGCGGCTGCCAGCCGAGCTCCTGGCGCAGCTTGCCCGACTCGATGGCGTAGCGCATGTCGTGGCCGGCACGGTCGTTGACGTGGTCGAAGTCGTCCTCCGACCTGCCCATCAGCGTGAGGATCAGGCGGACGACCTCGAGGTTGTTCTTCTCGCCGTCGGCGCCGATGAGGTAGGTCTCGCCGATGCGGCCCTTCTCGAGGATCGTGAGCACGGCCGAGGAGTGGTCGTCGGCGTGGATCCAGTCGCGGACGTTCTCGCCCGAGCCGTAGAGCTTGGGGCGCACGCCGTCGATGACGTTGGTGATCTGGCGCGGGATGAACTTCTCGATGTGCTGCCACGGCCCGTAGTTGTTCGAGCAGTTCGAGACCGTCGCCCGCACGCCGAAGCTGCGGACCCAGGCGCGCACCAGGTGGTCGGACCCGGCCTTGGAGGCGGAGTAGGGGGAGGACGGGTTGTAGGGGGTGTCCTCGGTGAAGCGCTTGGGGTCGTCGAGCTCGAGGTCGCCGTAGACCTCGTCGGTCGAGACGTGGTGCAGGCGCTTGTCGTGCTTCCGCACCGCCTCGAGGATCGTGTAGGTCCCGAGGATGTTGGTGCGGATGAACGGGCTCGGGTCGTTGAGCGAGTTGTCGTTGTGCGACTCGGCCGCGTAGTGGACGACCGCGTCGTGGGCCGCCACCAGAGGGTCGACGACGTCCTCGTCGGCGATGTCGCCGACCACCAGCTGCACCCGGTCCTCGGGCAGACCCGCCAGCGACTCCTGGGAGGCGGCGTAGGTCAGCTTGTCGAGGACGGTGATCTTCAGGTCGGTGTGGTCGACGAGGTGGTGCACGAAGTTCGACCCGATGAACCCCGCGCCCCCGGTCACGAGAAGGCGTTCCATGCCGCGGAGTCTAGGGGCGAGCGACGATCTCGAACGACTCGACCACCTCGAGCGCGTCGGTGGTGTAGGTCGCCACGCGCCCACCGCGCGTCGACCAGCCGTCGGGCAGGCTGGTGCCGGACGGGCTGGCATCGACCGCGTAGCCGCGCGGGAAGCTGACCCGGACCCGGACGTCCTGCGGATCGACCATGCCCTGCGGGTCGAGCGCCAGCCGGTAGGCGAGCCCGTCGCCGTCGCGCACGGCGGCGGCAGGGACGTCGTACGTCACCGTGAGGGTGTGGCGGGCCTGCGGCGCGAACTCGATCTCGGGGCGGATGAAGTAGCGACCGAAGAAGTTGCGCGGCGACGTCTCGACGGGCTCGCCGTCGACCTCCACGGATTCGAAGGTGGCGCCGGTGGGCAGGAACGGCGCGACGCTGAGGGTGTTCCAGCGGGTGAAGTAGCCGTTGCGCGGGTCGGGCACCGGCTGGACGTAGGGCGGGGAGTCGTTGTGGACCTCGACCTCCATCCGCACGCGCGCGCTGCCGTCCTCCCGCAGCGCGACGTCGGTGCTGACCGTGCGGCGCTGCCAGTAGTCGGACTTGCTGGGCACCTTGTTCTGCGTGAAGACACCGATGTAGTCGTGCTCGCTGTCGGACAGCCGGCCGGTGAGGCCGAGCCCGTCGAAGGCCGCCTGCTCGTCGGGGTCGCGGAAGTAGAGGGCGAAGCGCCGCTCGTCGGCGGCCTCGCCCAGCACTCGGCCGGTGCCGACCGGGTCGTTGCCGGAGAGCAGGCGCTCGACGAAGACCGGGGCGAGTGCACGGTTGACCGCCTTGCGCGCGGCGGGGTCGGGGTAGTCGTCGTAGCTGCCGATGAGCTTCTCGACCAGGTTGTCACCGGTCAGGGTGCCGAGGGTCGGCACCTCGATCGGGCCGGAGACCTCGAGCAGCTTGGACAGCGCGACCACGTCGATCACGACCACGCCGGCGAGCCGGCGGCCGCGCAGGCTGCGCCAGGCGTTGGCCAGCTCGTTGCCCGAGACCTCCCAGTCGGGGGCCATGGTGGCCAGCGCCGGCTTCATCTGCCCGCGGTGGAGCGGGTTCCCGCTGACCTTCCTCCAGTAGCGGGGCTGGGCCGCGCCGGGGGCGGTCGACAGGTCGACCGTCTCGCCCATCGACAGCCGGCCCCGGTCGAGGTCGACGGGCACGAACGTCTGCGGGGTGCCGCCGGAGTAGAGCATCTCGGCGGGGTTGAGCAGGGCCACGAGGTACTGCCGGCTGGCGTCGCGGCCGAGGACCTTGGGCAGCTGGTCGAGCAACGGGTCGATCGTCTCGAGGCCCTCGGCCAGGGGGTCCACCTCGTTCTGCGCCTGGTCGCGGGCCTCGGCGAGCCGGTGGCCGACCACGGCACGGGAGTCGGCGACGTCGGCGAGCTCGGCCTGCGCGTCGGCCAGCCGCGTCGACACCTCGCGCAGGTCGTCGATCACGTCCTCCAGCACGTCGATGTCGACGTTGCCGTCGTCGACGAGGGTCGACTCCTCGCCGCGCACCTGCGGCAGGATGCGTACGCCGGTCTCCGCCACGGCGACGAGCTGGTCGAGGGCGTTGCCGAGCCGTCGTACGTCGCGCACCGGGCCGCCGGCGACCGGCACCCAGCTCCACACGTCGCCGCCGATCCCCTGGACGGATCCCTGCAGGTCGTCGGTCTCCGAGCGGGCCCGCTCCACGGCCGCGACCGCGGCGTCGGTGTCACCGGCGTCCAGCGCGTCCTTGGCGGCGGTGAGCTCGGCGCGCGCGTCCTCGGCGTGGCCCGGGGCCGAGAGGAACGGGATGGCCAGCAGGACCAGGACCACCAGCAGCAGGAGCAGCCCCCCGATGACGGTCGCGGGCCGGATCAGCCGTCGCGGTGCGGCGCGACGGGTGGACGGCATGCGCACATGGTGCCAAAGGGGCTCGAACCCACGAGAATCCCGGACGCACCCTAGGGTTCACCCATGCGTGGAATCATCCTGGCCGGTGGCACCGGTTCGCGACTGCACCCGATCACCCAGGGAATCAGCAAGCAGCTGGTGCCGGTCTACGACAAGCCGATGATCTACTACCCGCTCTCCACGCTGATGCTGGCGGGGATCCGGGACGTCCTGATCATCACGACGCCCCACGAGGCCGACGCCTTCCACCGGCTGCTCGGCGACGGGTCGCAGTTCGGCATCAACCTGACCTTCGCGGTGCAGCCGAGCCCCGACGGCCTCGCGCAGGCCTTCATCATCGGTGCCGACCACATCGGCGCAGAGCGGTCGGCCCTCGTCCTCGGCGACAACATCTTCTACGGCTCCGGCCTCGGCCAGCAGCTGCTGCGCTTCTCCGAGCTCGACGGCGCCGCGGTCTTCGGCTACCACGTCGCCGACCCCCGCGCCTACGGCGTGGTGGAGTTCGACGACCAGGGCCGGGCGCTGTCGCTGGAGGAGAAGCCGGAGCACCCGAAGAGCGACTTCGCGGTGCCGGGCCTCTACTTCTACGACAACGACGTGGTGCAGTACGCCGCCGAGCTGGCGCCGTCCGCGCGCGGCGAGCTGGAGATCACCGACCTCAACCGGCGCTACCTCGAGGAGGGTCGCCTCCACGTCGAGGTGCTGCCGCGCGGCACCGCGTGGCTCGACACCGGCACCTTCGACTCGCTGAACGACGCCTCCAACTTCGTCCGCACCATCGAGGGTCGGCAGGGCTTCAAGGTCGGCGCGCCCGAGGAGGTCGCCTGGCGGATGGGCTTCCTCTCCGACGACGAGCTCGTCGCCCGCGCCGAGCCGCTGCGCAAGAGCGGCTACGGCGAGTACCTGCTGGGTCTCCTCAAGCACGGCTGACCGCGTTTGGGCGGGTCTCCGGCGGGGGAGGGTCAGGAGTAGCGGAGAGCACCCCAGCCGCATCCTGAAGGAGACCCTGTGCCCGATCCGACCTCGCTCGACCTCGTCTCGGGTGCGCCCGCGGCCCGACAGGTGCTGCAGGACCCGTTCTGGGCGACGGTGCTGCGACGCCATGACGACGTCGACCTCGTGGTGCTCCCGCCCGAGGCGCCCGACCGCACCGAGGTCCCGGCCGGCGAGCCGACCGTCGAGCCCGACGCGGCGCGTCAGGAGCTGCGGGCCCGGATGGCCGGGCTCTGGGCGGCCCTCGGCCTCGACGTCGAGCCGACCCGCCTCGACGACGTGTGGTTCGCCGGGTCCGCGCCCGGCACCCTCCGGTGGCAGGGCACCGCGACCTTCGACGACCTCGATCCGGTCGTCGCGTCCGGCGCCCTCCAGCGGGCGCAGGAGCTGCTCGACGAGGCCGACGGGTGGCGCGTGCTGGCTCCGCCCGACGGCGTACCCCGTGTCCTGGCCGGACGCCCCGGGACGATCGGCCGTGAGGACGTGCAGGTCCTGGCCCCGGCCGCCGGCCGGGTGGTGCTGAGGATCCGCTCCGCTCTCGTCGTCGTCGGCGAGGCCGCCGCGGCCGAGGCGATCGGCGGGGGCGCGCGATGAGCGACCCGCTGGTCTGGCAGATGGAGACCCTCCGCCGCGGCACCCAGGGGTGGGAGTCGCAGGAGACGCTGATGGAGAGCTCGGCGCGCGAGCTCGGCGCCGCCTCCGCCTCGTCGCTGCCGCCGAGCGTGCAGGGCGCGGCGACGACGTTCCTGACGCGGTGGGCCGGCTACGCCGGGGAGAGCGCCGCCATCGCGCAGGGCTTCGTGGGGGCGCTGCACGCGACCGCCGACGACTACTCGACCACCGACGATGCCACCGACCGGCAGTTCAGCGACCTCGACGGACGACTGGGGTCGGCCCGATGACGGTCACGATCGAGATCCCGGCGTCGGTCCCGGCGCAGATCAAGAAGCCCGAGGGCGACGCGGGCGGGGCCGACGGGCTCGCCACGACCGTCTACGCCGCGGCCGGGCGCTACGAGGAGTTCGCCGACCGCTGCCGCGAGCTGCAGGAGCTCGGCAGCTGGGCCGGCATCGCCTACCAGTCCTACAAGAAGGCCTCCGGTGAGGCGTCGACCGAGCACTCAGCGATGGCCACGACCGTACGCCGCGTCGGGCGGGGCGTGACCGCCTTCGCCGACACCCTGCGCGACCTGCTGCGCGACCACGAGGACCTCGTCGAGCGCAAGCGCGGCCTCGACGACCGGCGCACCGCACTTGTCGCCGACATCAACGCCGCCACCGAGGCCACCGACAACGAGATCGCCGCCTTCCGCGAGCGGGCGGTCGAGCTGCGCATCGACTACTCCGAGCTGGTCACCGCAGACGACGACCTGCAGCGACGCGTCCGTGACAACGAGACGCTGCTGCGCCAGGTCTTCCAGGCCGCCGACACCCTGCCGGAGTCCTTGTCGTCCGACGGCGGCATCCCGCCGATGGCGGAGTCGGCGATGAACCGTCCCGGCGCGCCCGGCAGCGGCGCGACGCCCGAGGAGGTGCAGCGCTGGTGGGAGAACCTCACCGAGGCCGAGCGCGAGGCCGTGATCGCGGCCTACCCCGAGCGGATCGGCCAGGGTGACGGGCTGCCGGCAGGCGCGCGCGACCAGGCCAACCGGGTGCTGCTCGACGACGACCTCGCGCGGCTCGCCGCCAAGGACGAGGACGGCACCATCTCCCCGCTCGAGCGCAAGGTGTTCGCCAACGCCGGGCAGGCACGCGACGCCCTCGCCAACGCCGACGCCTACACCGACCCGCTCGACCCCGACCTGAAGCCCGGCGGCGTGCTGTGGCTCTACGACCCCGCTGACTACGAGGGCGACGGCCGCGTCGCCGTCGCGGTCGGCGACCTCGACCACGCGACCGACGTCGCGGTCTTCACGCCGGGCATCAACACCGACATGGGCGACACCACCTACTACACCGACCGGATGATGAACCTCTACGAGTCGACGCGCTACAACGGCGACGGCTCCAGCGTCGCCACCATGTTCTGGCTCGGCTACGACGCACCTCACGGACCGACCGACCTCGCGACGGCCAGCGAGGGACGCGCCGAGGAGGGCGGTCGCAACCTCGCCGATGCCATCGACGGACTGCGTGCCTCCCGGCCCGACGACCCCGCCCACCTGACCGCCGTCGGCCACAGCTACGGCTCGACCACGACGTCGTACGCCACCCACGGGGACACGTCCGACGTCGACGAGGTGGTCCTCATCGGCAGCCCCGGCGCGGGTCCGGCCGACCACGCCAGCGACCTCGGGCCCGGCGCCGACCACGTCTACGTCGGTCGCGACAGCCGCGACTTCGTGGCCGTGCTGGGCGACGAGGGGTGGGTCGGCAAGTTCGGCATCGGGTTGGGCACCGACCCGTCGTCGGAGGACTTCGACGCCAACCGCTTCGAGGCCGAGGACGTCGACCGCAGCTGGCACCGCAACACCGGCGACGCGCACAGCTCCTACCTCGACCAGGACACCGAGTCGCTCTACAACATCGGCCGCATCGTCGACGGCCACGGCGACGACATCAACGCCGCGGAGCAGAGCTACGACCCGTGGTGGGGCCCGCCCCAGGACCCCGAGTGGGACCGCGACCCCACCGCCAACCAGCCCGGTCGTTCCGACACGAGCCCCGACCGGTGAGGATGGAGCGCATGAGACTCCTCCCGCTCCGGCTCCTCCTGGCCCTCGCGCTCGCCGTGGGGCTGGGGTCGTGCGGCGACCCCGACCCCGAGCAGGCTGCCGACGACCTGGCGTCGATGAAGCAGGCGGTCAACGCCGAGCTCCGCGACATGGCCGCCGCGATCACCGGCACCGGGCTCGCCGTCGAGCGCGCGCAGGGCCGGGTCGAGAGCGAGGGCATGTCGACCTACCGCGCCGAGGACTACAAGGCGTCGGCGGTCGTCGTCGGCGAGGGCGCCGAGGGCGAGCAGGTCGACCAGGCGGCGACGGCGCTCGAGGAGGCCGGGTGGTCGCGGACGTCCGACGGCCTCGACGCCTCCGAGCCGTGGGCCCAGCTCGAGCGCGACGACTTCCGCACCACCATCGGCTGGACCAAGGTCGGCGAGCGCGAGCTCGTGCTCACCCTCGACCAGGAGGGCGAGGTCGAGGTGCCCAAGGACTCCGAGCCGGTCGAGCGGGACAACTCCGAGGACATCCCCCTCGACTGACGGTCGTTCAGGCGAGGTCGGTGGCGACCATGCGCCGCACGATCTCGGCGAAGTCCACCGTGGGCGCCCAGCCCAGCTCATCGCGGGCGCGGCTCGCGTCGCCGACCAGCTCGGTCGGGTCGGCCGGCCGGAAGAACGCCGCGTCCTGCCGCACGAGGTGCTCCCAGTCGTCGACGCCGGCGGCGGCGAAGGCGGCGGCCACGAAGTCGCGCACCGAGTGGGCGGTGCCGGTCGCGATGACGTAGTCGCCCGGCTCGTCCGCGCGGGCGGCGCGCACCATCGCGTCGACGTAGTCGGGGGCCCACCCCCAGTCGCGGCGGACGTCGATGTTGCCGAGGACCAGCTCGTCGGCCTCGCCGCGGGCGATGGCGGCGACCGTCGAGGTGATCTTGCGGGTCACGAAGCGCGGGTGCCGGCGCGGCGACTCGTGGTTGTAGAGGATCGCGCTCGACACGTGCAGGTCGCGCTGGCGGAAGACGCGGGCGGACAGGTGGGCGAAGGCCTTCGCGGCGCCGTACGGGTTGACCGGCGCGATCGGGGTGTCCTCGTCCTGGGGCGAGGTGCTCGCCTCGCCGAAGATCTCCGCGCTCGAGGCCTGCACGAGACGTACGCCGTCGACGTGGCGCGCCGACTCCATCAGGGCCACCGCTGCCAGGCCGTTGACGTGCGCGGTGCGGTCGGGCTCGTCCCACGACTGGGCGACCGAGCTGATCGCGGCGAGGTTGTAGACCTCGCGCGGCGCGATCTCGCGTACGAGCCCTCGGGTCGCCTCGACGTCGCCGAGGTCACCGGCGTGGAGCACGACCTGCTCCGGGCAGTGGGCCGGGTGGCCGTCGGCCTCGAGGACGAGCGCGTGCACCTCCATGCCCTCGGCCACCAGCCGCTCGGCGAGGTAGGTGCCGTCCTGGCCGCCGATGCCGGTGATGAACGCGGCTGCGGTCACCAGCCCGCCTTGGCTGCCGCGATGTCGGCGTCGACCATCATCGCCACCAGCTCGGCGAAGGAGACCGTGGGCGTCCAGCCGAGCTTGTCCTTCGCCTTGCTCGCGTCGCCGATGAGGAGCTCGACCTCGGCGGGGCGCATGAAGCGCGGGTCCTGGGTGACGTGCTTGGCCCAGTCGTCGACACCGACGTGGGCGAACGCGAGGTCGAGGAAGTCGCGGATCGACCAGGTCTCACCGGTGGAGATGACGTAGTCGTCGGCCTCGTCCTGCTGCAGCATCCGCCACATCGCCTCGACGTAGTCGCCGGCGTAACCCCAGTCGCGTCGGGCGTCGAGGTTGCCCAGTGCCATGGAGTCCTGCTGGCCGAGGTGGATGCGGGCGACCGCCTGGCTGATCTTGCGGGTGACGAACTCCGGCCCGCGACGCGGCGACTCGTGGTTGAACAGGATGCCGGAGGAGGCGTGCATGCCGTAGGACTCGCGGTAGTTGATGGTCATGTAGTGGCCGTAGACCTTGCTCACGCCGTAGGGCGAGCGGGGCCACAGCAGGGTGCTCTCCGACTGGGGGACCTCCTGCACCTTGCCGAACATCTCCGAGCTCGAGGCCTGGTAGAACCGGATGGACGACGGGTCGTCGCCGGCGTGGAGGCGTACGGACTCGAGCATGTTGAGCACGCCCATGCCGGTGACGTCGCTGGTCACGAAGGCGTTCTCCCAGGAGTAGGCGACGAAGGAGATCGCTCCGAGGTTGTAGACCTCGTCGGGCTGCGAGTCGCGCATCGCCCGCATCAGGCTGGACAGATCGGTGAGGTCACCGTTGTGCAGCGTGACGTCCGGGACGAGGTCCTCGACGAGCGCTCGGCGGGGGTTGTTCTGGCCGCGGATCAGTCCGTGGACGTCGTATCCCTTCTCGAGCAGGAGCTCGGCGAGGTAGAGACCGTCCTGGCCGGTGATTCCGGTGATGAGTGCGCTGGGCATGCGAGGCATTCTGTCAGGGCGCCTCATCGTTAGGGTGGCCGCATGAAGATCCTCGTGAGCGGCGGTGCCGGCTACATCGGCTCGCACACCGTCGTCCAGCTCGTCGCCGCCGGTTTTGACGTCGTCATCGTCGACAACTTCAGCAACTCGCACCCGACGGTGACGGGGCGGCTCGAAGCGCTGACCGGGACGCGGATCCCGCTGCACTCCTTCGACCTCACCGACCACGACAAGACCGAGCACCTCTTCGCGACCGAGCACTTCGACGGCGTGATCCACTTCGCCGGGCACAAGGCGGTCGGGGAGAGCGTCGAGAAGCCGCTGGAGTACTACGAGAACAACCTGGTCTCCACCTTCGCGCTGGTGCGCGCGATGCAGCGCTACGACGTCGACAAGCTCGTCTTCTCCTCCAGCGCGACGGTCTACGGCGAGGACCAGGCCGCTGCGACCGAGGACCGCCGCACCTACGCCACCAACCCCTACGGCTGGACCAAGGTCATGCAGGAGCAGATCCTGCGCGACGTCGCGATCGCTCGTCCCCGGATGCGGTTCGGGCTGCTGCGCTACTTCAACCCGGTCGGCGCGCACCCCTCCGGCACGATCGGCGAGGACCCGTCGGGCATCCCCAACAACCTCGTGCCCTACATCGCCCAGGTGGCGGTCGGCAAGCGCGAGAAGCTCATGGTCTTCGGCGGCGACTACGACACGGTCGACGGCACCGGCGTGCGCGACTACATCCACGTCGAGGACCTCGCCGCCGGTCACATCGCTGCGCTGAAGGCGCTTGCCGACACCGACGAGGCGGTCCACACCTGGAACCTCGGCTCCGGTCACGGCACCAGCGTGCTCGAGATGGTGCGGGCGTTCGAGAAGGCCGTCGGCCGCGAGATCCCCTACGAGATCGTCGACCGCCGCGCCGGCGACGTCGCGACGTCGTACGCCGACCCCTCCAAGGCCAACCGCGAGCTCGGCTGGAGCACCGTCAAGACGGTCGACGACATGGCCGCCGACACGTGGCGCTGGCAGTCGCAGAACCCCCGGGGCTTCGCCGGCTGATGCCTCGCCGGGCCGCGGTCGTCCTCCTCCTGCTGCTCCCTCTGCTCGGAGTATCTGAGGACCTGGCGGTCGCCGGAACGCCGGATCCGCGTCCTCAGGTATCGGCCGAACCCCTCGCCGGCCGGGTGGTCGTCATCGACCCCGGCCACCAGCTCGGCAACCACAACTTCCCGCGCCGCATCAACCGACCGGTGCCTGCCGGCGGCTTCACCAAGCCGTGCAACACCACCGGCACGGCGACCGACGGCGGCTACCCGGAGGCCACCCTTGCCTGGCAGGTGTCGCGACTCGTCGCCGCGCGGCTGCGCGAGCTGGGGGCGACGGTGCACCTGACCCGGCAGAGCAACCGCCAGGACCGCTGGGGTCCGTGCGTCGACGAGCGTGGCCGGGCCGGGAACGCCACCTCGTCCCGTCCCGGTGCGGACCTCAAGCTGTCGGTCCACGCCGACGGGTCGTACGCCGCCGGCGCGCGCGGCTTCCACGTCATCGCCCCACCCGACCGGGCGCCGTGGACCGCCGACATCCACCGGCCGTCGATGCGGCTGGCGAGCTCGGTGAAGGCGGGCCTGCAGTCCCGGCGCTTCGGCGTCGCGACCTACACCGCTGGCGGGGACGGGATCGACGTACGCTCCGACCTCGCCACCCTCAACCTCTCCGACGTCCCCACCGTGATGGTCGAGCTCGGCAACATGCGCCGCGCGTCCGAGGCGCGGGTGATGACCTCGCCCGCAGGCCGCGCGCGTTACGCCCACGGCCTGGTCTCCGGGGTCCGCCGCTTCCTGAGCTGAGCACCATGCAGGCAGTTCGACCGCGGATGCGGTCGGCTGAGCGTGGCCGGGACCAGCGCCGGCTCGAACTGCATGCATGGTGCCTGTGGATTGGCGGAGCGGCCGACAGCTGACCGGTGCCAGTGTCGGACCATGGACCCGGCGGTGGCGCTCCGAGAGCTCGGTGGCGTGGGCACGCTGCGCGAGCTGCTGGCGTACACGAACCGGTCGCAGCTCTCCGCCGCGCTCGCCGCCGGCCGGATCCACAAACCGCGCCACAACAGGTACTGCCTCGCCGACCTCGACGGCTCGATGCGCGCAGTGGCCCGGACCGGAGGAACCGCTTCACACCTCAGCGCCGCGCTGGAGTTCGGGTGGAAGCTCAAGCACGACCCGGTGCGGCCCTGCATCACGCTGCCGCGCAGTGCCCGCAAGCCGGAGGGCGCGTACGAGCTGCACTGGGCCGATCTGTCCGAGCGCGAGCTGCGACGCGACGTCACCTCCCGGACGCGCACGGTCATCGACTGCGCGCGGGCGTACGACTTCGACGTGGCGCTGTGTGTGGCCGACTCGGCCTTGCGTGAGGGCATCCTCGACGCCGACGACCTCGTCATCGCCGCTGCGCGTAGCCCACGCACGGGCCGAGCCAAGGCACTGAGGGTCGCCCGGGCTGCCTCCCCGTTGCGGGCCAACCCGTTCGAGACCTGCCTCCACGTGATCGCGATGTCGGTGCCGGGCCTCGACGTCGTTCCCCAGGGCGAGGTCCCTGGCGTGGGTCGCGTGGACCTGCTCGACCGGGCCTTGGGGATGGTGATCGAGGCGGAGTCGCTGGAGCACCACTGGACCAAGGCGGGCCTCCAGCGAGACGTCGACCGCTACACGAAGGCCGCTCGGCTCGGACTGGTGGTGCTCCGGTTCTCCTGGATGGACGTCATGTTCCGACCCGACGACGTGCGTGCGGCCATCGAGGACGTCGTCCGCTGGCGCACCATGCAGGCAGTTGGGCGCCACGGACTGGTCGCCTGAGCGTGCGACACCGGGGCAGCGCCACGAACTGCCTTCATGGTGCCGGTCAGCGGACCTCGAGCTCCGCCATGGCGCGGAGGACGACGCGGAGGTGCGCGACCTCGTGGATCCGGAGCAGGTGGGAGCCACCGAGCGCGGCGAGGACGCCGTAGAAGCCCTCGGCCTTGCGGAACTCGTCGCCGAAGATGTCGTAGGTGTGGGGGAGCACGTTGCAGACGGGTACGCCGAGGGGGCGCAGCTGGAAGGTCTGGGCGAGCACGCGGGACTGGTGGCGGGCGCGGGTCATCGGGTCGACGAGGTTGCCGTAGTAGAAGCCCATGCCGGGGTCGACGACGACCTTGTGCACGCCGAGGGATCGGGCGTGCTCGAGCCGGGGACCGAAGTGGTCGAGCAGCACCGGCATCGGGTCGGCGTCGGGCGGCACGTCGGCGATCTCGCGGACGTTGGCGGTGGTGCCGAAGCACATGACGACTGCGGCGTCGTACTCCGCAGCGAGGGCGAGCATGTCGTCCTCGTGCTGGCGGCCGGTCATGTTGAGCACGCGGGCACCGGCGTCGAGGCAGGCGCGGACCACCTCCGGCTCGTAGGTCTCGACCGACACGATGGCCTCGGCGGCGAGCTGCTTCACGGCGGGCACGAGGGTGGCGATCTGGTCGGCAGCCGACACGCGCGCCGCCCGGGCGTTGCTCGACTCGGCGCCGAGGTCGATCAGCGCGGCACCCTGCGCGGCCTGGACGCGGCCCATGCGCACGGCGTCGGCGGGGCCGGTGGCCACGCTCTCGCGGTAGGTCGAGTCGCGCGAGAGGTTGATGCAGCCCATGAGCGTCACCGCCCCGTCGCCGATCGACACCGGACCCAGGGGTCCGTCGAGGACGACCGGGGTGACGGGGCTGTCCCACGACGCGCCGTGCTGGGCGTGCAGGGCCGCCAGATCCGCAAGGGTGATCACGCCTTCCAGCGTAGGCGGCAGGATGAAGGTCGTGAGCGACCCCCTCGAGCTGCAGCACCTCGCCGACCTGTCCGACGACGAGCTCGCGGCCGCCTACACGCCGGAGCGCGAGCCGTGGCTGCGGGTCAACTTCGTCAGCACCGTCGACGGGGCAGCCACGGGGTCGGACGGGCTGAGCGGCACGATCAACAACGACGCCGACAAGCGGGTCTTCGACACCCTCCGCCGGCGGGCGCACTGCCTGGTGGTCGGGGCGGGCACGATCCGCGAGGAGGAGTACGACGTCCCGCGGGTGCCGATCGTCGTGGTGAGCCGGTCCGCCGACGTACCGCCGACGTTGGCCGAGGCGCCGCCCGGGCGGGTGCTGATGGCGACGGTCGCGACCTCGGACGGTCTCGCGGAGGCGCGCGACAGGCTGGGCGAGGACAACGTGCTGGTCCTCGGCGAGGAGCAGATCGACCTCGCCGCGCTCAAGGCCGCGCTGGCCGAACGCGGCTGGACCGAGCAGCTGTGCGAGGGCGGGCCGTCGCTCTTCGCCGACATGCTCGCGGCGGGCGTCGTCGATGAGCTGTGTTGGACCCTCGTGCCGAGGCTGACCGGCGGCGACGCCGTACGCATCGCCACGGGCGCCGATGTTGACGTCGCGCTGCGTCCCGCCCTGCTGCTCGAGCAGGACGGGACGTTGCTGGGGCGCTGGCTGGTGGAGTGAGGCTCAGCCCAGCGCGTCGAGCAGGGCCTTCGAGAAGGCCGGGATGTCGTCGGGGTTGCGGCTGGTGATGAGGTTGCCGTCGACGACGACCTCCTCGTCCACCCACTCGCCGCCACCGTTGCGGATGTCGGTCTGCAGGCTCGGCCAGCTGGCCAGGCGCTTGCCCTTCACGCGGTCGGCCTCGACGAGGGTCCAGGATGCGTGGCAGATGGCGGCGACGGGCTTGCCGGAGTCGACGAAGTCGCGGATGAACGCGACCGCCTCCACGTCCGTGCGAAGGGCGTCGGGGTTGGCGACGCCACCCGGCAGGACGAGGGCGTCGTAGTCGGCGACGGCGACGTCGGACACCCGCCGGTCGACCCGCTGGGTGCTGGACTTGTCGAGGTGCTCGAACAGCTGCACCTCGCCCTCGTCGATGGAGAGCAGCTCCGCGGTGTGGCCGGCGTCGACGGCTGCCTGCCAGGGCTTGGTGAGCTCGACCTCCTCGACGCCTTCGGATGCGGTCAGGAATGCGATGCGCTTGGACATGCGTTCCACCGTCGCTCGGCCTCGGGAGGCGGACAACACACCAAGGGGTGGAGCGACCTACCCGATGACCCCGGCGTTGTCCTTCGCGAGCGAGCGCGAGATGACCATCCGCTGGATCTGGTTGGTGCCCTCGAAGATCTGCATGACCTTGGCCTCGCGCATGTAGCGCTCGACCGGGAAGTCGCGGGTGTAGCCGTAGCCGCCGAGCACCTGGACGGCGTCGGTGGTGACCTTCATGGCGTTGTCGGTGGCGACCAGCTTGGCGACCGACGCCTCCCGCGAGAAGGGCAGCCCGGCGTCGCGCAGCCGTGCGGCGTGGAGCATCGTGGCGCGGGCCGAGACGATGGCGGCCTCCATGTCGGCGAGCACGAAGGCCAGGCCCTGGTGGTCGATGATGCGGGTGCCGAAGGTCTCGCGCTCGCGGGCATAGGCGACGGCGGAGTCGAGGGCGCCCTGGGCGAGGCCCACCGCGACGGCGGCGATGCCGAGGCGGCCGGAGTCGAGCCCGGCCAGCGCGATGCGCAGCCCCTCGCCCTCCGCGCCGAGCCGGCGGGAGGCGTCGACGCGCACGTTGTCGAAGCGCATCGTGGCGGTGGCCGAGCCGGTGAGGCCCATCTTGCGCTCCGGCGGGTCGGCGCTGAGGCCCTCGGCGGAGGCCGGGACGAGGAAGCAGGAGATCCCGTTGCGGTCGTCGGACGTGCGGGCCATGACCTTGTAGAAGTCGGCGTGGCCGCCGTGCGTCGTCCAGGCCTTGGCGCCGTTGAGGACGTAGGAGTCGCCGTCGCGGCGGGCCGTCGTACGCATCGCGGCGGGGTCGGAGCCGGCGTGCGCCTCGGAGAGGCAGTAGGCGCCGAGCAGGTCGCCGCTCAGCATGCCGGGCAGCCACTCGGCGCGCTGCTCGTCGGTGCCGTAGTAGGCCAGGCCGAAGCAGGAGAGCGCGTGCACCGACACCCCGACGCCGACCGAGGACCACACGGCGCCGATCTCCTCGAGGACCTGGAGGTAGACCTCGTAGGGCTGGTCGCCGCCGCCGTGCTCCTCGGGGTAGGGCAGCGACAGCAGGCCGGCCTGGCCGAGCATCCGGAAGACGTCGCGCGGGAAGGTCTCGGTGGCCTCCGCCTCCGCCGACCGCGGCGCGAGCTCCTTGGTCGCGATCTCGCGGGTGAGGGCGAGCAGGTCGCGGGACTCGTCGGTGGGCAGCTGGCGGCGAGCGGTCATGTCGCGCACGTTACCCGCGACGGGTCGAGACCGACCGATCGGTCAGGTGCGCGGGTGGGCCCACCGGTAGAGGGCGATGAGCCCGGGCAGGAACAGCAGGAGCAGGACCACGCCGAAGACCGACTCACCGGAGAGCGTGAGCAGGGCGCCGACGAGGATGAAGGGAGCGGTGACGAGCCCGACCAACCAGAAGAGCAGCCGCGGCACGACGCTGCGCTCGGGCGGCACGTGGCCCTGCATCACGGGGCGGTACGACGTCGTGGCGGGGGGTTCCAGCCCGGCCATCACGTCCTCGAGGTCGCCGTAGGTGCGCGCGGCGAGGGCACGGGACGTGCGCTCGTCGAGCTCGGGTGAGGTGATGCGACCTTCGCTGAAGGCGGCGGACAGCCGCCGGCACACCCCGTCGCGCTCGGCGTCGGAGACGAGCAGCGAGTCGTGCTCGGCGTCGGCCCGCTCCTGGAGCAGCCGCCACCGCCGATAGGCCTCGTCGCCCGGTCCCGACGGGGCGTCGTACGGCATGCTCATGCGCCACAGGGTACGGCGCCGGCCCGGGCCGCGAGGCGGTGTTGGGCGGATCCGCGGGGAATGGCCCAGGGGCGCTCGCTGTTGTCGCACGTCGATGACGACACCGAGCCCGGCCACCGGCCGCACCGACGCCCCGGACGACTCGCGACGGGTCTCGATGCTCCTGGGCCTGCTGTTCGGCCTCGCCGGAATGGGTTCCTCGAGCGCCGCCGTGGCGCTCGCTCTCCTCGCCGAGGACCTCGGGGTGAGCGCCGGGCTGGCCGCCTGGGCGATCAGCCTCTACGTCCTGATGCTGGCGGTCACCACGGCGCTCTACGGGCGGATCTCCGACCTGGTCGGCGTCCGCGCCCCACTGCTCGCCGGGCTCGTGCTGATGTCGGTCGGCGCGCTGGTCGCGGCGCTCGCGCCGACCTTCGAGGTGCTGCTCGGAGCGCGCATGCTGCAGGGCGCGGGCGCTGCCGCCGTGCCGACGCTCGGCGTCACCATCCTGTCCGCCAAGTACTCCGGCGAGGTCCGCGGCTTCGCCTTCGGCCGCCTCGCCGGCGTCGCGGCCGCCGTCAGCTGCCTCGGCCCCCTGATCGGCGGCCTCGTCGAGGCGGTGTGGGGCTGGCGCGCCGTCATGGCGCTGCCCATCCTCGGCGCGCTCGTCGTGCCGCTGCTGTGGCGCGCGCTGCCCACGGGCGGCAGCGGGGCCCGCCTCGACGTCGTCGGCGCGATCGTGGTCGCCCTCACGGCGTCCGGCATGGTGCTGCTGGTGCAGTCACCCTCGGCGGGGCTGCTGGTCGCCGCGGTCGGCGCGAGCCTGCTCGTGCTCGGCGTGCCGGCGGTCCGTGCGAGCGTACGACGTCGCCCCGACGGCTTCCTGCCGGTCGAGGTGATCCGCAACGCGACCGTCGTGCGCAGCGCCGTCGCCGCCTCGGCGGTCCCGGCGGCCTGGTTCGCGATGCTCATCGCGCTGCCCGCGGTGCTGCTGGCCGAGGGCTGGGAGGCGTGGCAGGTCGGCCTGGCCATGGTGCCGAGCGCCGCGGTCGCGCTGCTCGTGCCGCAGGTCGCCGGTCCGATGCTGACCCGCGTCGGCCCGAGCCGGTCCCTGGCGATCGCCGGGCTGGTCGCCTCGGCGGCGCTGCTGGTCGCCACCGTGGGCGCCCTCTGGGCGAGCGCGCCCGTGCTGGTCGCCGGCATCATCCTGGTGACCTTCGCCTTCGGCCTCGGCCAGCCGGCCCTCAGCGCCGTTGTCAACGACGCCGTGCACGACGACGTACGCGGTGTGGCGATGGGTGTCTCGACGCTCCTGTTCCTGATCGGCGGAAGCGTCGGCTCGGCTGTGGTGGCCGGCATCAGCGGGCCACTGGGGATGCCCGCGGCGCTGCTCGTGCTCGCCGCGCTCCCGCTGCTCGGGCTCGTCGTGCTTGCCCCGACGCTGCGCGAGGCGCCGGTCGAGGCCTGAGCCCCAATCGCTACCAAAGAGGTATGGCGCGTGTCGGTGGGCCTACCTAGGCTGCGAGTTCCGTCTTCGAAGGAGCTCGTGTGCCGTCTCGCTCTCGCCGTCTTGCCGCTTGTCTGGCCCTGGTCGCGGGAGCAGGTGCGCTGAGCTCGATCGCTCCGGTCGCCGCCGCCCCCGACGACCAGGCATTTGCACCCCTGCGCGGCTTCGAGCCGTCCGGCGCGAAGGTCCGCGTCGAGCCCACGGACTACGCCGCCACCCGCGCCGACCTCGGTGCGCTGCAAGGCGAGCTGCCGCGCGGCTCCGAGTGGTCCGTCGTCGAGGTCCCCGACCCTGAGGGTCGGCTGCAGGCCTTCCGCGTCCAGCGCACCCAGACCATGGAGTCCGAGCTCGCTGCGGCCCACCCGGAGATCGCGACGTGGTCGGGACGCGGCGTCGATGACCCGCGCGTCTCGATCGCCCTCGACATCACGCCGATGGGCTTCCACGCCTTCGTCCGCGAGCCCGGTGCGCAGGCCGACTGGTACGTCGACCCGGCCTACAACCGCCGCGGGACCACCGCCCACCTCAGCTATCGCTCCACGGACCTTCCTGCACCGGAGAGGCGGCGCCAGGAGGGTGAGGTCACCGCGCTGCGTGACACCGTCACGCAGGCCAGGGCCGCCGACAGGGACCCGGAAGCGGGCCAGCCCGTCCAGCGCCACTTCTACCGGCTGGCGCTGACCAGCGACCCGTCCTACGCCGCCTACTTCGGCACGGACAACGTGCTGGCCGAGAAGGTCACCCTGATCAACCGGGTCAACCAGATCTACAACGCCGACCTCGGCACGGAGCTGCGGCTCGTCAACGACACCGACAAGCTCAATCTGGACACCCAGGCGGAGGCGACCGGTGCCAACGGTCCGTGCGGCGCCGCTCCCTGCTTCGACGTGGCAGCCGGGGGCCTCCCCGGCGACCTCGACTTCTGCAGCATCCTGACGCTCTCCCAGAATCGCACCGTCCTCGGCCAGTTGATCGGGGCCTCCAGCTACGACGTCGGCCACATCGCCCTCGGCAAGAACGGCGGTGGCGTCGCCTACCTCGGTGTCGTCGGCGGTGCCTACAAGGGTGGCGGCTGCACCGGCCTCCCGCAGCCCAAGGGTGACTTCTTCGCCATCGACTACGTCGCCCACGAGATCGGCCACCAGTTCGGCGGCAACCACACCTTCAACGGCGCCTCCGGCAATTGTGGGGGCAACATCTCCGAAGCGTCGGTCGAGCCGGGCTCGGGCTCCTCGGTGATGGCCTACGCCGGCATCTGCGGCGAGGACGACCTCCAGCCGCACACCGACCCCTACTTCTCCTTCCTGACGATCGACGAGGTGGAGGCCGTCCAGGCCACCCCCTACAACGTGGTCGAGGTGCAGACGGTCTCGCTGCGCGACTTCGACACCGACGGCGAGACCATCACCCTCGGCTACGAGGGCGACACCGCGACGATCACCCGTGGCGTCGACTACACCAACGCGGGCGTCGAGGCGGCCGTCGAGGCGATCACCGGGCGCGACGTCTCGATCGCGCAGTGGGGCTTCGACGAGGTCTTCAACTCCGACGACGACGGCAACCCCGTCGTCAGCCCGATCGACGACACCGGCTTCCAGGTGATCTTCAACGAGGAGCCGGTCGCCTTCACCGTCGGCGACGCCGACGACGTCGACCTGCCCTCCCTCGAGGTCACCGGGTCCGGCGACGTCACCGGCTTTGTCGGCGAGACCGAGCGGGGCGGGCCGGCCAGCACCAACGGCATCGACGACCCGGCGATCAGCGAGGTCGCTGACAACCGCGCTCCCGCGGTGACACCGCCCGAGCCGAAGACCATCCCGGTCCGCACACCGTTCGCCCTGACCGGGTCGGGCACGGACACCGACGGTGACTCGCTGACCTACCTGTGGGAACAGACCGACCGTGGCGAGGGCACGCGACTGGCGGACAACCGCAAGTTCAACGGTCCGCTGTTCCGGGTGTTCGGCGACGACGCGGTCGTCAGCCCCGCCGACTCCCTGAAGTCGCCCTCGCCGGGCATCAACCTCGCCGACGGCAGTCCGACGCGGGTCTTCCCCGACATGGCGCAGGTGCTGGCGGGCAACACCAACGCCGCCACCGGCACCTGCCCGAAGCCGCGCACGCCCGAGGGCGAGCCGTGGCCCGCCGACGAACAGCTCCCCGACAAGGCCCTCGACTGCTACTCGGAGTTCCTGCCGACCATCGACTACGTGGGTGGCTCCGACGGAGCCGGGAGCGTCCTGAACTTCCGACTGACCGCCCGGGACTTGTTCCCCAGCGGCGGCGGCGTGGCCCACGGTGACGTCGCGCTCACCGTGGACAGGAGCGCCGGGCCCTTCCTGGTCACCTCGCAGGCCGCGCGGGGGACGACCCTCGCCGGCGGGTCATCGGCGCCGGTGACGTGGGAGGTCAACGGCTCGCGGCGGCTCGCCCCGTCGGTCAGGATCTCGCTGTCGACTGACGGCGGCACGACGTTCGGCACCGTGCTGGCGGCGTCCACGCCCAACGACGGGTCGGAGACCCTCGCCATGCCCAACGTCACCGCGGGCGACGTACGCATCAAGATCGAGGCGGTCGACAACTACTTCTTCGCCGTCAATGACGCGTCGTTCGCCCTGGCGGCCTCGCCGACGACGCCGCCCTCGTCCGCCCCCGAGACGACGATCACGTCCGGACCCGCGAACGACTCGATCGTGCTGGAGCGGCGCCAGAAGTTCACCTACTCCTCGAGCGTCACCCCTGCGACCTTCAGGTGCACGGTCGACGAGGAGATGCTGCCGTGCGACGCCTTCGGCGTGACCAGCCGCTTCCGGGCGGGCACGCACACGTTCGGCGTCGCCGCGGTCAACGCCGCCGGTGTCGCCGACCCGACGCCCGCGACCGTGTCGTTCACGGTGCCGCGCGACGAGAGCACCTTCGCGAGGAAGGGCACCTGGAACCGTACGAAGGACAAGCGGGCCCTGTACGGCGACTACGTCACCTCGCGGCGCAAGGGCTCCGAGCTCGTCACCCGCGTGCCGACCACCGAGCGCATCGTGCTCGTCATCGGCAAGGTGAAGAACGGCGGCACGGCGCGCGTGTTCCTCGGCAAGCGCAAGCTGGGAGTCGTGAAGTTCGCGGGCAAGCAGAAGTTCAGCCAGCTCCGCACCTTCGAGCTGCCCCGGGCCCGCAAGGGCAAGCTGCGCGTCGTCGTGGCGAAGAACAAGCCGGTCCGGATCGAGGGTGTCGCGGTCGTGACCACCAAGAAGACCGGCTGACGCAGGAGGACGCCGGGTCAGCCCTGCGCCGAGCGAGTCCGCTCGGCCAGGGCGACCGCGGCGTGCTGCACGACGGACAGCTCCTCGGGGTCGCGTGCCGCCACGTGCGGCACCGCTCCACCGAGCAGTGCGGCCGGCGTGGTCAGCCAGATCCAGGCGCGCCAGGGGTCGACGCCGGCGGCGAGCAGCGGCTCCAGCACGGCCAGCAGCTCCTCGCGCACCTCGCCTGTGTCGTCGAGCTGGAAGGCCGGGACGAGGGTGCCGCCCTCGTGCTGGACGAGGAGCACGGTCCGGCGCTGGGCGGCCTTGTGCAGGGCGAAGCGCGCGGCGTTCTCCGAGGTGCCGCGCAGGCGGCCGACGCCGGTGTAGTCCAGCCAGCCGCCGTCGAGGAGGGACTGCCGCACGTCGGCGTCGCGTCGTAGCCGCACGAGCTCGACGGGCACGCCGTGCGCGGGGTCGTCACCCATCGAGCGGAGGGCCCGGTCGAGCTCGGTGAGCCGCTCGGCATCGAGCTCCTCACCGGTCGCCGGGTCGCGCCAGCGCACCACGTCGCCATCGCGGTCAAACGTCGGCAGCCCGGCCGCGGCGAGCTGGCCGCTCAGGCCGAGGTGCTCGAGCCAGCCCGCGAGCTCTGCTGCGAGCGCGGGCTGGACGTCGGGCACCTCGGCCACGCGGCGACTACTTGTTGGCCTTGCGCGCCCGCGACGCGGTCTTGGCGCGGGCGTTGGCGTCGAGCACGACCTTGCGGATGCGCACCATCTCGGGCGTGACCTCGACGCACTCGTCCTCGCGGCAGAACTCCAGGCACTGCTCGAGCGAGAGCCGCTTCGGCGGGATCAGCTTCTCGAAGTTGTCGGAGGTGGCGGACCGGATGTTGGTCTGCTGCTTCTCCTTGGTGATGTTGACGTCCATGTCGTCGGCGCGGGAGTTCTCGCCGACGATCATGCCCTCGTAGACCTCGGTGGTGGGCTCGACGAAGAGCACGCCGCGCTCCTGCAGCGACGTCATGGCGTACGCCGTCGCCGCACCGGAGCGGTCGGCCACCAGCGAGCCGTTGTTGCGCGAGCGGATCTCGCCTGCCCACGGGTGGTAGCCCTCGGAGATGTGGTGGGCGATGCCGGTGCCGCGGGTCTCGGTGAGGAACTCGGTGCGGAAGCCGATCAGGCCGCGCGAGGGGACGACGAAGTCCATCCGGACCCAGCCGGTGCCGTGGTTGGTCATGCCCTCCATGCGGCCCTTGCGGGTCGCGAGGAGCTCGGTGATGGTGCCGAGGTACTCCTCCGGGGCGTCGATGGTGAGCCGCTCGAAGGGCTCGTGCATCTTGCCGTCGACCTCCCTGGTGACGACCTGCGGCTTGCCGACGGTGAGCTCGAAGCCCTCGCGGCGCATCTGCTCGACGAGGATCGCGAGCGCCAGCTCGCCGCGGCCCTGCACCTCCCAGGCGTCGGGCCGCTCGGTCGGCAGCACGCGGAGCGACACGTTGCCGATGAGCTCGGAGTCGAGGCGGTCCTTGACCAGGCGGGCGGTGACCTTGGCGCCCTTGACCTTGCCGACCATCGGCGAGGTGTTGGTGCCGATGGTCATCGAGATGGCCGGGTCGTCGACGTGGATGAGCGGCAGCGCGATCGGGTTCTCCGCGTCGGCGAGGGTCTCGCCGATGGTGATCTCCGGGATGCCGGCGATGGCGACGATGTCGCCGGGACCGGCGGACTCGCCGGGCTTGCGCTCGAGGCCCTCGGTGACGAGGAGCTCGGTGATGCGGACGTTCTTGACCTCGCCGTCACGACGCATCCAGGCCACGGTCTGGCCCTTCCTCAGGGTGCCCTGGTGGACGCGGAGGAGCGCGAGCCGGCCGAGGAACGGCGACGAGTCGAGGTTGGTCACGTGGGCCTGCAGCGGCGCGCCCTCGTCGTACTGCGGGGCCGGGATCGTCTCGAGGATCGTCTTGAAGAGCGGCTCGAGGTCGGTGCCCTCGGGCATCGTGCCGTTCTCGGGCTGCTCGAGCGAGGCGATGCCGGCCTTGCCGGAGGCGTAGACGACCGGGAAGTCGAGGGCGTCCTGGCTGTGCGACTCGTCGAGGAGGTCCATGAAGAGCTCGTAGGACTCGTCGACGACCTCGGTGATGCGGGCGTCGCTGCGGTCGGTCTTGTTGACGACCAGGATCACCGGCATGTCGGCGTTGAGCGCCTTGCGCAGCACGAAGCGGGTCTGGGGGAGCGGGCCCTCGGAGGCGTCCACCAGGAGCACGATGCCGTCGACCATGGACAGGCCGCGCTCGACCTCGCCGCCGAAGTCGGCGTGGCCGGGGGTGTCGATGATGTTGATGACCATCGGCTGGCCGCCGCCGGCCGGACCGGCGTAGTGGACCGCGGTGTTCTTCGCGAGGATCGTGATGCCCTTCTCGCGCTCGAGGTCGCCGGAGTCCATGACGCGGTCGGCCACGCTCTCGGCCTGGTGCGCGGTGAAGGCGCCGGCCTGGCGGAGCATCGCGTCGACCAGCGTGGTCTTGCCGTGGTCGACGTGGGCGACGATCGCGACGTTGCGCAGGTCGGAGCGGGACTGGGTGGGCATGCAGGGGCCTTCCGGGCGGAGATGAGGTGGCGACGCGGCTGAGAGCCGAACGCACGAGGGCACAGATCGCTGGTCAAGGTTACCGGCGGCACCGGTGAGGCACTCAATCCCGACGGCGACCGCCACGGCGGGGAGACAGATCGCGTACGGGACGGCAACTGCACGGCAAAAGCGTCTCGATGTCGAAGTACCCGTCAATAGCGTCGTGGTCACAGACCGGGAGGGGCCGCGTGGGGATGTGGCCGAGCCCGGTGTCGCACTGTCATCCGGGAGGGATGATCCGCATGACCATCACGTCGTCACGACCTGCCAGACCCGACTCGTACGTCCCGAGCCGGCGCACCGTGCTCCGCGCAGCCGCCTGGACCGCACCCGCAGTCTCCGTCGCCGTGGCCGTCCCGGCGTACGCCGCGTGCTCGCCGGCCAGCGCCAAGCCCTCGTCCTACGCGCTCAGCTGGGGTTCCGGGGTCTACACGCGGTCCAGCGCCGCCTCCGGCGCGGCAGTCGTCCCGGGCGCCGCGATCGGTGCGCAGCCGGTCAACGTCGTCGTCACCAGCAGCGTCAGCAGCAGTCGGGTGGTGCGGACGGCCCAGAACCTGCTCGGCTCTGCGCAGGGACTGGAGCTCCACCACGCCAGCCCGATCTCAGCTGGTCGCGAACACCGGCAGACGGTGACCTTCAACTTCTCGCGCCAGGTCTCTGGGCTGACGTTCTCGATCAAGGACGTCGACAGCAGCCAGGGTGGCTGGTGGGACCGTGTCGAGCTCAGTGGTGCGCGGAAGTTCGAGGTGGCGCCGAGAGGCCGACGGAACACTCACGTCCTCGGATCGGGGGTCCAGGGTGCTCCTTGGTACTACTACGACGGCAACACGGTCCTGCCGAACAGTGGTGACAGCCGCGGGACCGTGACCGTGACGTACACCGAAGCTGTGAGCTCGATCTCCCTCGTCTACTGGACCTCGGTCGGAGGCAGCAACCAGCGCATCTGGCTGAGCAACTTCTCCTTCACCTCGTCGTCCTGCTGACGTCTTCTGCTCTCTGGTGCCCTGTCGGTGCCGGGGAGTAGACAGGTGGCATGACGACACCTCGGGCGACCCGCTGCACCTTCATCCCACCATGGCTGGTGGAGCGGGTCGACGGCCCCGAGCGGGCGGCTCGCGACGACGAGCTCCGACGCGAGCGCTCCCTCCGGGGACGCGCCCCTCGGCCGACGCCCCCGTCGGCCGAGGGTGTCGTCGCCGCGCCGGACTGGACGGTCCACGACGCGGAGTCACGCACCACGCTGCCCGGCCAGCCCGCCCGCAGCGCCGGGGACCCCGCGACCGGTGACGTGGCGGTGGACGAGGCCGCGACCGGCATCGAGGCGACCCTGCAGATGTTCCTCGACGACCTCGCGCGCGACTCGTACGACGGCAGAGGTGGCCCGGTCAGCCTGACCGTCCACTACGGCTCGCGCTACAACAACGCGTTCTGGGACGGCACCCAGCTCGTCTTCGGTGACGGCGACGGCCGCGTCTTCGAGCGGTTCACCAAGCCCGTCGACGTCCTGGCCCACGAGTTCTCCCACGCAGTCGTCGAGCACACGGCCGACCTCACCTACCGGGGCCAGTCCGGCGCGCTCAACGAGTCGGTCGCCGACGCGTTCGCCTCCTGCCTCAAGCAGCGGCTCCTCGGCCAGGACGCCGGCGAGGGCGACTGGCTGATCGGGCAGGGCATCTTCACCCCGTCCATCCAGGCCCGCGCCCTGCGCGACATGGCCGCGCCCGGCACGGCCTACGACGACCCCGAGATCGGCGCCGACCCGCAGGTCGGCCACATGGACGACTACGTCGAGACCACGGCCGACAACGGCGGCGTCCACCTCAACTCCGGCATCCCCAACAAGGCGTTCCAGCTCGCCGCGGTCGCGATCGGTGGCACGTCGATCTCCGGTGCCGGCCGGATCTGGTACGACGCCCTGGTGGGCGGCGACGTGCCCTCGGGCGCCACCTTCGCCACCTTCGCAGCGGCGACCGTCGCGGCCGCCGGCGACCACGCCGACGCCGTCCAGGACGCGTGGGCCCAGGTCGGTGTCGAGATCGACGCAGCGGCGGGGGAGACCGACCAGCAGCCGCTCCCGACGCCCCAGCCCCCGTCGCCGCAACCGGGCGGCCGGCTGCGCGTGGAGCGCAGCGGCGGCTTCGCCGGCCGCACGGAGACCGCCGAGGTCGACCTCGGCCAGGTCGACGACCCCGACCTCGGGCAGCTGGTGACGGAGGCGGTGCTGGCGTCCGCGACCTCGGACGGCCCGCCCCGGCCCGACATGTTCGTCTACACCTTCACCGTCGACGACGGTGACCCGGTGCGCGTGCCCGAGCACCTGCTGACGGCCAGCCAGGCCGAGCTGGCGCGGCGGATCCTGCGCCCCGACCCGGCGACGGGATCGACCTCCGGCTGGGAGGCCTGAGTCGTGGAGGTCACGGTCGTCGAGGGCGACATCACCACGCAGGACGTCGACGCCGTGGTCAATGCCGCCAACCGCCGGATGCGCGGCGGCGGCGGGGTCGACGGCGCGATCCACGCGGCCGGCGGTCCCGAGGTCCTCGAGGACTGCCGGCGACGCTTCCCCGACGGCCTCGCCACCGGGGCCGCCGGGTGGACCACCGCCGGCCGGATGCCGGCCCGGTGGGTGATCCACGTGGTCGGTCCCAACTGGACCGCCGGCGAGCGCGACCGGTCGCTGCTGGAGTCGTGCTACTCCGGAGCGCTCGCGGTGGCCGACGAGATCGGCGCGCGCACGGTGGCGTTCCCACTCGTCAGCGCAGGCATCTACGGGTGGCCGAAGGACGACGCGATCGCAGCGGCGGTCGACACGTTGCGCTCGACGTCGACGTCGGTGGAGGAGGCCCGGCTGATCGCGTTCGGCCGTCAGGCCTTCGACGAGATCGCGGCAGCCCTCTCGAGCAGACCTCCCTCAGGGTGACGGCGGGGGGCGGAACCTTTCGCTAGGTTCACCGCATGCCGCGACTGAGGCGTACGTTCCCCGACCAGCCCGGCTGGACCCGCCGCCGGTCCGGCTCGGGTTTCACCTACCTCGACGAGCACGGCAACCGCCTCGATGCCGACCAGGTGCAGCGCTGCAAGGACCTCGTCATCCCGCCGGCGTGGAAGGACGTGTGGATCACGCCCCACCCCAACGGCCACCTGCAGGCCGTCGGCACCGACGACGCCGGGCGCCGCCAGTACCTCTACCACCCGCAGTGGCGCACCAGCCGCGACGCCGCGAAGTTCGACCGGATCCTCGGCTTCGGCAAGGCGCTGTCGAAGGCCCGCGAGCGGGTGCTGGCCGACATCGGCGCGGAGGGCATGTCGCAGGAGCGCGCCTGCGCCGTCGCCGTACGCCTGCTCGACCTCGGCTACTTCCGCATCGGCAACGACGTCTACACCGACACCAACGGCTCCTTCGGCCTCACCACGATGCTCAAGGAGCACGTGTCGCGGCACCGGGGCGGGCTGCGCTTCTGCTTCACGGGCAAGTCGGGCGTCGAGCACTGCATCGACATCGACGACCCCGCGGCGGTCAGCGCGCTCGACGTGATGCGTCGCCGGCGCGGTGGCGGCGACGAGCTGCTGGCCTGGAAGGACGGCCGCACCTGGCGGGACCTGTCGTCCGCCGACGTCAACGACTACATCCGCGGCTGCTTCGGCATCGAGGCGACGGCAAAGGACTTCCGCACCTGGCACGCGACGGTGATCGCCGCGTCCGTGCTCGCCGAGACCGATGAGCCGGGCAAGACGAAGGCCTCCCGTAAGCGCGCTGTCACCACTGCCATGAAGGAGGTCTCGGAGTTCCTCGGCAACACGCCCACCCTGGCCCGCACGGCCTACGTCGACCCGCGGGTCGTCGAGGCCTACGAGCGGGGCCGGACGATCAAGGTGCGGGGCAAGTACGACACCGACGACGCCCGGCAGGCGGCGCTCGAGCGAGCCGTGCTCAAGCTGCTGGCAGCCTGAGCCTCGATCCACCGACCTCTCGCCTGCTGCGCGTCACCATGCAGGCGCACTGGCTGCGTTGTCGCACACTCGACGGGCCTGGCGGCCCGCCTTCGGCACTCCGCCTTGCCATCACACCCGCCTGGGGCCGCTCGCGACGGCGTCGATCGCTGGATCGAGGCTGAGCACGGCGCGGGGTCTCGTGACGGGCGCCAGGGCGCCCTCCTCGACCAGCAACTCAGCTGTTGGCGACGACGTGATCGATCGCGGCGGTGAGCTTCTCGACGTCGGCCGGGTCGATCGCGGGGTACATCGCGATCCGCAGCTGGTTGCGGCCGAGCTTGCGGTAGGGCTCGGTGTCGACGATGCCGTTGGCCCGCAGGGTGGCGGCGATCGCGGCGGCGTCGATCGAGTCGTCGAAGTCGATGGTGCCGATCACCAGTGACCGGTCGGCCGGCTCGGCGACGTAGGGCGTCGTGTAGGAGGTGCGCTCCGCCCAGCCGTAGAGCGCGTCCGAGCTGGCGGTCGTGCGCTCGACCATGCCCTTGAGCCCGCCCTGGCTGTTCATCCAGTCGAGCTGCTCGGCCATCAGGAAGAGCGTGGCCACCGACGGGGTGTTGTAGGTCTGGTTCTTCGAGGAGTTGTCGATCGCGGTCGGCAGGTCGAAGAAGGGCGGCACGTAGCGGTCGCTCGCCGCGATCTCCTCGGCGCGCGCCAGCGCCCGCGGCGACATCAGGGCGATCCAGAGGCCACCGTCGGAGGCGAACGACTTCTGCGGGGCGAAGTAGTAGGCGTCGACCTGGTCGAGGTCGACGGGCAGGCCCCCGGCACCGGAGGTGGCGTCGACCAGCACGAGCGCGTCGTCGGCCACGCCGGCGGGGCGGAGCACCGGCGCCATGACCGCGGTCGAGGTCTCGTTGTGTGCCCACGCGTAGGCGTCGACGCCGTCCTCGGCGACCGGGTCGGGACGCGAGCCCGGCTCGCTGCTGATGACCGTCGGGTCCGCGAGCCACGGCGCCTTCTTGGCCGACGTGGCGAACTTGGAGGAGAACTCACCGAACGCCAGGTGCTGGCTCTTCTCGCGGATGAGGCCGAAGCAGGCGATGTCCCAGAATGCGGTCGCGCCACCGTTGCCGAGCACGACCTCGTAGCCGTCGGGCAGGTCGAACAGCGCCGCCAGACCCTCGCGTACCCGACCGACCGTCTTCTTCACCGGGGCCTGCCGGTGGGACGTGCCCATCAGCGTCGAGCCGGTCGCGGCGAGCGCGTCGAGGTGGCTGGTCTGGATCTTGGACGGGCCGGCGCCGAAGCGGCCGTCGGCGGGAAGAAGGTCCGCGGGGATCTTCAGCGTGTGGTCGGTCTGGGCGTCGGTCATCGAATGGCCTCACGTGGGATGCGGAACGGTGGGTCCTGACGACGCTGTCAGCGAGTCCTATCCTGTCACCTGCTCGACCTCATCTCACATCGGGGGATTCCACGCGTGCCTGACCGCCTGTCCGTCACTGCACCGCGCATCGAGCGACTCCAGATCACGCACCCCGACGCCCAGCTCCTGGTCGAGGCCGTGCAGGAGGAGTACGTCGCCCGCTACGGCGGACGCGACGAGTCGCCGGTCGACCCGCGCGACTTCGAGGACCCGCTCGGGCAGTTCTTCGTCGGCTACCTCGACGGCGTCCCGGTCGCGACCGGCGCATGGCGACGGTCGTCGGTCACCGCGCTCGGCGCCGACGTCACCGCGGAGGTCAAGCGGATGTACGTCGTCCCCGCGGCGCAGCGTCGCGGGGTGGCCAGGCGGATGCTGGCCCACCTCGAGGCGACGGCAAGGGGCGCCGGCATCCAGGCGCTCGTCCTCGAGACGGGGATGAAGCAGCCGGAGGCCATCGAGCTCTACCTGTCGTCGGGCTACGAGCCGATCCCCGGCTTCGGCTACTACAGCGACTCCGACCTCAGCCGCTGCTTCGCCCGCCGGATCGACAGCGCCTGAGGTTCGACCGACGTAGCCTTGCCCGCGTGACCCGCGGACTGATGCTGAACGACGCCGATTGCGGCTTCTGCATGCGCACCGGCCGCCTGGTGCCGAGGCTCGGAGTCGACGTCGACAGCTCGACCGTCCAGGCCGCCGACCTCGAGGCGCTGGGCGTCGACCCGGTGCGCGCGGTCGTCGAGATGCCGTACGTCCACCCCGACGGCCGGGTCGACTACGGCCACCGCGCCTTCGCCTCGATCCTCCGCACCGGGCCGCTGCCCTGGCGGGTCGTCGGACGGCTGATCGAGTCCCGTCCGGTCGAGCCGATCGCCCGCCGCACGTACGCCTGGGTGGCCGCCAACCGGCACCGCCTGCCCGGCGGGACGGCCGCCTGCGAACTACAGCGTTGATGTTCTGACGATCCCCTGACGGTGGCTCGTGGGGCCGCTTACGGTCCCTGTGCCACATGTGATCTCAGGGGAAGGTGGGACTACTCGATGCGAGCGTCGCTGCGCGCTGCCGCACTCGTTGCGGGGATCAGCACCCTGCTCCTCGGCCTGCTCGCGGGCAGTCTCACCGCGGCCTCGGCCGACGAGATCAGCAGTCGCCGCGGGACCGTCACGGCGTCGGCGCCGTTCCTCATGCCGATGGAGCCGTACGCCGGCTACCAGCCGCAGACGTCGTGCCGGCGCACGCCGAAGCCGGGCGTGCTGATGCTGGCCGACTGGCTCGTCGCACGCGGCGGCGGCTACGGCCCGATCAGTCGGACGTGCGCCGGCTCGAGCCGCAGCGAGCACAAGGAGTCCCGGGCGTTCGACTGGCTCCTCGACGCGACCGATCCCGCCGACGCCGCGCTCGCCGCCGCCCTGCTCGACGAGGTCCTCGCCCCCGACGACACCGGCCAGCCGCACGCGCTCGCGCGCCGGATGGGGATCATGTACATCATCTGGAACGACCGGATGTGGGCGTCCTACGACGGGTTCGTCGAGAAGCGCTACCTGAGCTCCGGCTGCCGCAATCGTCGTACCTGCTCGCCGACGCTGCGGCACCGCGACCACCTGCACGTCTCGCTGACCCGCCAGGGGGCGAAGGGCATCACGTCCTGGTACTACGCGCAGGTGCCGCCCACCGTCTGACTCAGGCGCTCCAGCCCGCGTCCCAGCCCTCGATCTCGTCGGCCGGGCGCGTGGTCGGGCCCGCGTAGACCGCGGACGGCCGGATCAGCCGCCCCGTGGTCTTCTGCTCGAGGATGTGCGCCGACCACCCACCGGTGCGCGCGCAGGTGAACATCGAGGTGAACATGTGCGCCGGCACCTCGGCGAAGTCGAGGACGATGGCCGCCCAGAACTCGACGTTGGTCTCCAGCACCCGGTCGGGTCGACGCGAGCGCAGCTCCTCCAGCGCGGCCTTTTCCAGCGCCTCGGCGACCTCGTAGCGCGGGGCGTCGAGCTCGCGGGCCGTGCGCCGCAGCACGCGCGCTCGCGGGTCCTCGGCGCGGTAGACGCGGTGGCCGAAGCCCATCAGCCGCTCGCCGTTGTCGAGCAGCTCCTTGACGTACGACGACGCGTCGCCGTCGCGCCTCTCGACCTCCTCGATCATCCCGAGCACCCGCGACGGCGCGCCGCCGTGGAGCGGACCCGACATCGCGCCGATGGCACCGGAGAACGCGGCCGCCACGTCGGCGCCGGTCGAGGTGATGACGCGGGCGGTGAAGGTGGAGGCGTTCATCCCGTGCTCGGCCGCGGACGACCAGTAGGCGTCGATCGCGTGGGCGTGCTGGGGGTCCGCCTCGCCGCGCCACCGGATCAGGAACCGCTCGGCGAGGGTCCTGCCCCGGTCGACCTCGGCCTGGGTGACGACCGGCTTGCCGAGGCCGCGCGCCGACTGGGCGGCGTACGACAGCACCATGACGGCCACGCGCGACAGGTCGAGGCGCGCCTGCTCGTCGGAGATGTCGTAGGTCTGGCCCATGCCGAGCATCGGCGCGAGCATCGCGACTGCGGCCTGCACGTCGGCCCGGACGTCGCCGGTGTGGATCGAGATGTTGTAGGGCTCGGCCGGCGGGAGGCCGGGCCTGTAGGCGCCGTCGACAAGCAGGCCCCAGACGTTCTCGAAGGGGACGCGGCCCACCAGCTCCTCGATGTCGACGCCGCGGTAGCGGAGGGCCGAGCCCTCCTTGTCGGGCTCGGCGATCTGCGTCTCGAACGCGACGACACCTTCGAGGCCGTGCTGGATCTCGGTCATGGCCGTCATTCTGCACCCGGCTCTCGTTCCTCGCGCCCCACAGGACCCGCGGATCTCGATACGCCCCGTCGCGGCCTCGCGAGCTCGACCGCGGGGCCACTCGATCTCCCTCCCCACGCCCGGCGCTCGTGCCTCGCGCCCCACTAGGGTCGTGACATGGACCTGTCCGGACTGCGCGAGGAGTACGGCCGCGGCGGGCTGGACCTTCCCGACCTGACCGCCGATCCGATCGAGATGTTCGAGCGCTGGCTGCGACAGTCGGTCGAGGCCGGGATGCACGAGCCCAACGCGATGGTGCTGTCCACGGCGACGCCCGAGGGTGGGCCTTCGAGCCGCATGGTGCTGCTCAAGGGTGTCGGGTCCGACGGTTTCGTCTTCTACACCAACCGCGCCTCCCGCAAGGGCGCGGAGCTCGCCGCAGACCCGCGGTGTGCGCTCCTGTTCCCCTGGCACCCGCTCGAGCGGCAGGTCCGCGTCGAGGGTGCCGCATCGGTGATCCCCGAGGCCGAGGTCGAGGCCTACTTCCGCTCCCGCCCGCGCGGCGCCCAGCTCGGGGCGTGGGCCTCGGACCAGTCGCGGCCGGTCGCCTCGCGCTCCGCGCTGGCGGCGTCGTACGCCCGGGTGCAGGAGCGCTTCGGCGACGACGGCCCGGTGCCGGTGCCTCCGGAGTGGGGCGGCTACCGGGTGCGTCCCGAGGTCGTGGAGTTCTGGCAGGGACGCCCGAGCCGGATGCACGACCGCCTGGTCTACCGGCGCACGGACGACGGCTGGACCACCGAACGACTCGCCCCCTGAACCACGACGGGCCGGGAGCCGCGCCGGGAGCGCGGCAAATCTCGGCGGAACACCGCCGGTTTCTCGCGTGTGGACAGCGGCTCATGGGGCTAGGTTCTGAGCCATGCAGGGCGCGCCGAGCAGGTTGCAGGTGCGACTGGCCGCCGACGCCGCCAGCGTCCCGGCCGTGCGCCGCTTCGTCGCCGACGGCCTGACCGCGTGGGGCGAGGGCCGGCTGGTCGACGCCGCCGAGCTGGTGGCGAGCGAGCTGTCGAGCAACGCCGCCCTGCACGCGATGGCGGAGTTCATGCACGTCACGCTCGAGCGCCCTGCCGACGTCGCCGACGGCGTACGGGTCGCGGTCGAGGACGACGGGCCGGTGGGGGTCGAGGCCGTGCTGCCGCGGACACGGGCAGGCGACGACCTCGACTGGGACGAGCTCGACGCCACGGGCCGCGGGCTGACCATCGTCGCCCTGCTGGCCGGACGCTGGGGCGTCGACGAGACGCGGCGCGGCAAGCGGGTGTGGGCCGACCTGGTGGACCCCGAGCCGGTCCACGAGGCGCTCGACCCCGAACGCGCCGAGACCGACGCGGGACCGTCGGACGGCGAGCTGCCGCCCGGCTGGACGCTCGTCCGCCACGTGCAGTCCCCGGTCGCGCTGAGCCTGCGGCAGGACAGCCACCTCGACGAGCTGGTCCGTGAGCTGCAGCTGCTTGCGGTCGACGAGCACGACAGCGAGTCGGCTGCCCTGGCCGAGGAGATCCAGGAGCTCCTGGTCTCGCCGGCACACGCCCGGCTCACCGCTCGCCGGGCCGTCGAGCAGGCACGAGACGAGGGCCTCGACCTCGTCGACGTCGAGCTGGCCATGCCGCGCGAGTTCGGCGTGATGGTCGAGCAGCTGCAACAGGCCGTCGACCGGGCCGACCGGCTGTGCGAGGAGGGCGTGCTGCTGACCCTGGCGTCCCCGCCCGAGGTGCGCGCGCTGCGGGCCTGGATGACCCACGAGGTGGTGGCGCAGACGAGCAGCGGATCGGCGCCGATGTCCTGGCCGGAGTGGGTCGCCGCCACCTCGTCGGCCTGAGGTCGATCAGGCGTCGCGCCGGCGCGGCAGGCCCAGCGCGAGCGCAACGAACCCCACCCCGGCGCCAGCCGCTGCGAGCCAGGTGGGCAGGCCGGCGGGGATGCCGAGGAACGTCGTGATCCCGAGGATGCGCGCCATGCCCCACGGGAGCAGCGCGAGCTGGTCGTTCCAGACGGTCAACGCGTCCTCGAGGCCGACCGCCGCGAGCAGGGCCCCCAGCGCGAGCATCACGGCACCGACGGTTCCGGCGGCCGTCGCCACGGCCCGCCGGCCCACGGACCGAGCGGCCAGCGACCACACCAGTGCGGCGAGGACCCAGCCGGCCAGGACGACCGCCACCACGACGTACGCCGTCCGCACGCGCGGCTCGGTCCAGAAGACGAACCAGTAGCCACCCGGACCCCGCCACGCCAGGACAGCGAGGAGCAGCAGCGAGCGGAGGACCACCGCGCCGCCGACCGCGGTCGCGACGTGCCACGAGCGGGTGCGCCACGTCGCGACGGCGACGACCGCGGCGAGCACGCCCCACCCGAGGCCGACGGCGATCAGGTGGCTCGGCGCCAGGAACCAGGTCAGCACCAGGCGGCTCCACGCCACCGCGACCACCGGCAGCGCCACCACCAGCCACCGCGACACCGGGCCGGGGTCGCGCCACGGCGTGACCGCGGTGCGGACGAGCGTGCGGCCGGTGCGGGTCAGGCCGAGCCCGAGCAGCAGGGCAAGCAGGCCGCCGCGGGCCAGCCACGCCATCGGGAGGTCGCGGGCCGCGCGCTCCTCGCCGATCCGGGCGGCGGTGAGGTTGTAGGCCGGCAGTGCCAGGTCGTCGCCGTACGTCTCCTCGTGCTGTGCCGCGGCCGCGTCGAACCGCTGACGGGCGGACTCCCAGACGTGGCGGCCCTCGCCGGTGTCGAGCCACTGCGCGTGGCGCAGCACCATCTCGCGGTAGGCGCCGAGCAGGGCGTGCAGGTCGACCTGATAGTCGAGCGAGGCGAGCAGCTGCTCGCGCAGCGCCGGGTCGCGGTAGGTCGTCGCGTCGGTGCCGGCGACGAGGTCGCGCATGGTCATGGCGACGTCGATCGCGTGCTGCCCGTCGTCGATCGCCTCCGTCACCCCGTCCACGGCGCCGTTCGCGGGGGAGGAGTCGCGGGTGACGGCGTAGAGGACGTCGAGCACCGCGCTGTCACCGGTGAGGATGTCCCACTCGAACAGCAGCATCTGCGGCGGTGGCTCGAGGCCGAGGGCGTAGGCGCGCACCTCGGCGAACTGCGGGACGTACTGCCCGTGGGTGACCGCCTCGCGGGAGAGGGCGAGGGCCTCGGTGACCTGCGCGACCGTGTCGGGGTCGGTGGAGAGCCAGCGCCGCACCCAGTCGGCGGTGAGCTCGGCGGGGTCGGCGTCCGGGTCGCGCGCCAGCCGACCGGCGACCTCGGTGTTGAGGTCGTAGAGCTGCCAGAAGCCGGTGGTCAGCAGCAGCGACCTGGGCCCGGCACGCCACGGACCGCCGTCCTGGGTCCACGCCCAGACCCCCTCCACGTGCGGGTTGGCGGCGAGGAAGCGGCGCAACGCGAGCTGGTGGAGCACACCGAGGTCGTTGGGGACCGTCCCGAACGACTCGAACTCGCGCCGGCTCTGCAGCTCGACGATGCGCCGCTGGGTGCCCTGCTCGAGCGTCTCGTTGAGCGGGAGCCACGAGTAGAAGTCGCCGAGGCTGTACTTCGTCGAGACCACCAGCCGCGGGGAGTCGACGCCCGCGAGCACCTCGTCGTACGACTCGGGGTTGGTGTGCATGTCACCCACCGCACCCACGCCGACGCTCCATGTCCGGAAGACGACGTCCTTGCCGGCGCGCTCCGCCTGACCGGTGAAGGCGTCGAGCATCGCCCGGACGGCGGGCGCCGTGGTCACCGTGATCTCGGAGAAGTAGTCGATGCCCGGGGTGTTGTAGATCGACCCGCCCTCGCCGATCCGCAGCACGACCCCGGACAGCTGCGGGAGCTCGGCGTAGAGCTCGTCGAGCGCCGCCTCGTAGACGTCCCAGAGCCCGGGGTCGGTGGGGTCGAGGTCGAACCGCTCGGTGAGGTGGCGCTCCAGCGGGGTGCTGAGCACGAGCATGTCGGTGCGGAGGTAGACGTCGAGGCCCAGCTCGTCGAGCTCGGCCCAGAGCGGGCCGAACGCGTCCCGCACCGCCTCCGCCCGGGCGACGTACTCCGGGTCGTCGGCGTAGACCTCCGGCACCTCGGCGAAGGTGACGTACTCCAGGAAGCCGGGCACGGTGACGGCGTTGTAGCCCTGCGCCAGCACGTGCTCGGCGAAGTCGCGGAGGTCCTCGCGCGCGTCGGCGAGAGCCGCCTCGTCGATCCACGGCTCCTTGGGCAGCAGGACGTCCTCGAACGCTCGGGAGTAGTGCGAGTAGTCGGTGCCGCCGCGCCACTGCTCGGGGTCGGGGTCGACTCCCGCCGCGCCGAGGTCGACCATCCGGAACGGCAGCCGGGAGGTGACCGTCTCGCCCAGCCGCTCGGTGAGCGGCCGGTGCGCCCACGCCGCCTGGGCGAGGTCGTAGACGCCCCGGACCGCCCCGGTCTCGGACGCCGCGCTGATCCGCAGCCGGTCGGCGGTGCCCGCCAGGCGGTACGAGTCGTCGTCGGGGTCGCCGTCCCCGAAGCGGACCCTCAGGGTCGCCGTCCCCTCGCCGTCGGCGGTCGCGTCGCGCAGCTCGGCCCGCGCGGCGTCGAGGCGTACGCCGTCGGGTGCGGTGACGCGGACACGCGGGGGAGGGACCGTCTCCCGCGGCGGTGCCGCGGCCAGCTCCTCGACGGGGACCTCCTTGGGCTCGACCCGGATGCCGAGCGCGCTGGAGATGCCGGTCGCGACCAGCCCGCCGAGGAGGGCGAGGACGAGCAGGGTGACGACGACTTGCAGCCCCCGTCTGGTCGTCACGGCCGCACTCTAGTGAGATCGACCGGGCACTTCCTCGCGCTTGAGCGCGCCGACCGGGCAGTTCCTCGCGACAGGTGCGCGAGGAACTGCCCGGTCAGCGTGCCTGAGCGCGAGGAAGTGCCCGCTCGGCAAACCGACTTGTGAGTGAGTGCTCACTCACTTACAGTGGAGGGCGTGCCACCTCGCGCCAAACCCCTCTCGCCCGACGACCGCCGCGCCGCCCTCGTCGACGCCACCGTCCCGCTGCTGCTCGAGCACGGGCGCAGCGTGACCACCCGGCAGATCGCCGACGCCGCCGGCATCGCCGAGGGGACGATCTTCCGGGTCTTCGACTCCAAGGACGACCTGGTCATGGCGGCCCTCGAGCACGCGCTCGACCTCGACCCGTTCATCGCCCAGCTCCAGCAGGTCGAGCCCGACCAGGAGCTCGGAGCCATGCTGCTGGAGGTCGTCGAGCTCTTCCAGCGGCGCTTCTCCCGGGTGTTCCAGCTGATGACCCGGATGGGCATGGTCGGACCGCCCAAGGCCCACCGGCACATGGAGGCCGAGCGCGAGAAGGTGGCCGTGATCCTCGAGGGGCTCGCCGAGCGGCACCGCGACTCCCTGCGCGTCCCGCCGGGCCAGCTGATGCACGTGGTCAGGCTGCTGACCTTCTCCGGAACCCATCCCCACATCTCCGACGGCAACCCGCTGTCCGCCGAGGAGATCGTCGACACCGTCCTCAACGGCGTGCTCAAGAAGGACTCCTGATGCTGCTGCGACTCGTCCGCACCTACCTCAAGCCGTACGCCGCCCCGCTGGCCGCCGTCGTCGCGCTCCAGTTCGTCGGCACGATGGCCGCGCTCTACCTGCCCAGCCTGAATGCCGACATCATCGACAACGGCGTCGTCACCGGCGACACGGGCTACATCGTGCGCCACGGCGGGCTGATGCTCGCGGTCTCGCTGGTGCAGGTCGTCTGCTCGATCGCGGCGGTGTGGTTCTCCGCGCGCAACGCGATGGGCTTCGGCCGCGACCTACGGGCCGCCATCTTCCGTCGCGTCGGCTCCTTCTCCACCCGCGAGGTGCAGCACTTCGGCGCCCCGTCGCTGATCACCCGCGAGACCAACGACGTGCAGCAGGTGCAGATGCTCGTGCTGATGGGCGGCACGCTCATGGTGGCGGCCCCGATCATGATGGTCGGCGGCATCATCATGGCCGCGCGTGAGGACATCGGCCTGTCCTGGCTGGTCCTCGCCGTCGTACCGGTCCTCGGCGTCTCCATCGGCCTCATCATCCGCCAGATGGTGCCGAGCTTCCGGCTGATGCAGGAGCGCATCGACGAGGTCAACCGGTTGCTGCGCGAGCAGATCACCGGCGTCCGCGTCGTGCGGGCGTTCGTGCGCGAGGAGCACGAGACCGCCCGGTTCGCCGACGCCAACGCGCAGCTGACCGAGGTCGCGATCCGCGCCGGCCGCTGGCAGGCCGCGATGTTCCCGACGGTGATGGTCGTGGCCAACGTCGCGACCGTCGGGGTGCTGTGGTTCGGCGGGCACCGCGTCGAGGCCGGTCACATGGAGGTCGGGGCGCTCACCGCCTACATCTCCTACCTGATGCAGATCGTCATGTCGGTGATGATGGCGATGTTCATGCTGATGATGGTCCCGCGCGCCGCGGTGTGCGCCGACCGGATCACCGACGTCCTCGACACCGAGTCGTCGGTCGTCCCGCCGGCCGACGCGGTCACCGAGCTGCCCGAGCGCCTCGCCCTCGACCTCGACGCGGTCACCTTCGCCTACCCCGGCGCCGACGAGCCGGTGCTGCGCGAGGTCACGATGACGGCCCGACCCGGGGAGACGGTGGCGATCGTCGGGTCGACCGGCGCCGGCAAGTCGACGCTCGTCAACCTCGTCCCGCGCCTGTTCGACGCGACCGGGGGAGCGGTGCGCGTCGGCGGGGTCGACGTACGCGACATCGACCCCGAGACGCTGTGGTCCCGGCTCGGCCTGGTGCCGCAGAAGGCCTTCCTCTTCCGCGGGACCATCGCCGACAACCTGCGCTACGGCAAGCCCGACGCGACCGAGGAGGAGATGTGGGCGGCGCTCGAGATCTCCCAGGCGCGGGAGTTCGTCGAGGCGATGCCCGACGGGCTGGAGTCCGAGGTGGCCCAGGGCGGGACCAGCCTCAGCGGCGGACAGCGCCAGCGCATGGCGATCGCGCGCGCGGTGATCCGCCGCCCCGAGATCTACCTGTTCGACGACTCGTTCTCGGCGCTCGACCTCACCACCGACGCCCGGCTGCGGGCGGCGCTGAGGCCGGTGACGCGGGACTCGACGGTGGTGATCGTGGCCCAGCGCGTCGCGACCATCCGTCACGCCGACCGGATCGTGGTGATGGAGGACGGCGCCGTCGTCGGCAGCGGCACCCATGACGAGCTGCTCGAGACCTGCACGACCTACCGGGAGATCGTCGAGTCCCAGCTGACCGCCGAGGAGGTGGCATGAACACGAGCACCAGCCAGACCACGACAGAAGCCCCGGCCAAGGACGGCCAGCTCAAGGAGACCGAGCGCGTCCAGACCGGACCGGGTGGTCCCGGCCGCGGCCCGATGGGCGGCGGCATGATCGGGCAGAAGGCCGACACGTTCTGGCCCTCGCTCAAGCGGCTGCTCGCCCGGCTGCACCCGGAGCGCCACAAGGCGTACGCCGTCCTGGTGCTGACGCTGCTCAGCGTCATCGCCACCGCCGTCGGTCCGTGGATCCTCGGCCGGGCGACCGACCTGATCTTCGCGGGGCTGATCGGCCGGGACGTGCTCGCGACCGGAGCGACTCAGGAGCAGGCCATCGAGGCGCTGCGCGCCCGTGGCGAGGACAACCAGGCTGACATGCTCGCGTCGATGGACCTCACCGACGGCGTCGACTTCTCGGCTGTCGCCGACGTCCTGCTGGTCGTGCTGGCCGTGTACGTCGCCGCGTCGCTGCTGGCGTGGCTCGGCGGCTACCTCCTCAACGACGTCGTGCAGGGCACCGTCCTGCGGATGCGGTCCGAGGTCGAGGACAAGGTGCACCGGCTGCCGCTGGGCTACTTCGACAAGCAGCCGCGCGGCGAGCTGCTCAGCCGCGTCACCAACGACATCGACAACGTCAGCCAGACCCTGCAGCAGACGATGAGCCAGATGCTCAACTCGCTGCTCACCGTCTTCGCGGTGCTGGCGATGATGTTCTGGATCTCGCCGCTGCTGGCGGCGGTCGCGCTGGTCTCGGTGCCGATCGCGATGTTCATCACCGGTGCGGTGATGAAGCGCTCGCAGGGGATGTTCATCCAGCAGTGGCGGCGCACGGGCACCCTCAACGCCCACATCGAGGAGACCTTCTCCGGGCACGCGATCGTCAAGGTCTTCGGCCGGCAGCACGAGGCCGAGCGGGTGTTCGCCGAGCAGAACGACGACCTCTACCAGGCGTCGTACGGCGCTCAGTTCGTCAGCGGCCTGATCATGCCGATCATGATGTTCGTCGGGAACCTGAACTACGTCGTCATCGCCGTCCTCGGCGGTCTCCGGGTCGCCAGCGGGACGATGTCGCTCGGTGACGTGCAGGCCTTCATCCAGTACTCGCGCCAGTTCACCCAGCCCTTGACGCAGGTGGCCTCGATGCTCAACCTGCTGCAGTCGGGCGTCGCGTCCGCGGAGCGCGTCTTCGAGCTGCTCGACGCCGAGGAGGAGTCGGCCGACGCGACCGGCCGCCCGGCCTCTGCCGCGGATGCTCGGGGCGAGGTGCGCTTCGACGACGTGTCGTTCGCCTACGACCCGGAGCGGCCGCTCATCGAGCACCTGTCGCTCGTGGCCGAACCCGGCCACACGGTCGCGATCGTCGGCCCGACGGGCGCGGGCAAGACGACGATGGTCAACCTGGTGATGCGCTTCTACGACCCGCAGTCGGGCCGCATCCTCATCGACGGCGTCGACATCACCTCGATCCCGCGCGGCGTGCTGCGCGGCCGGATCGGGATGGTGCTCCAGGACACCTGGCTCTTCGCCGGCACGATCCGCGACAACATCGCCTACGGCCGGCCCGACGCCTCCGAGGAGCAGATCCTCGAGGCAGCGAGGGCCACCTTCGTCGACCGCTTCGTGCACTCGCTGCCCGACGGCTACGACACCGTCATCGACGAGGACGGCTCGAACCTGTCGGCGGGCGAGCGCCAGCTGGTGACGATCGCGCGCGCCTTCCTGTCCGACCCGGCGCTGCTGATCCTCGACGAGGCCACCTCGTCGGTCGACACCCGCACCGAGCTGCTGCTCCAGCAGGCGATGGCGGCGCTGCGCTCGGACCGGACGTCGTTCGTGATCGCGCACCGCCTCTCCACGATCCGCGACGCCGACCTGATCCTCGTCATGGAGGACGGCTCGATCGTCGAGCAGGGCTCGCACGAGCAGCTGCTCGAGGTGGACGGCGCCTACGCCCGGCTCTACCGCTCGCAGTTCGAGGCGGCCGTCGAGGACGTCGTGGTCTGAGGTCCGGCGTCCGCTGTCCAGTGATCGGTGCCCTCGATGGTGGCGGCACATTGCAGTCGGGGAGGCCCGGTAACTGCGATGTGCCGCCACCCCGGTGCGACGGGTGGTGGGGGTGGCGGCACATTGCACGCTGGCGGTGCATCGGGGTGCGAGGTGCCGCCACCGTCCGAGGTTCGGTCGCTTAATCCATTGAGCACCTCCGCGCTCCGACGTACGGTTGGGGCACACAGAAGGGAGGTGATCCGAAGAATGAGTTCTTTTCGGATGAGTGAGGTGGCTGCCCGCTAAGGCAGCCCGGTCCGCCGACAGCTGCCGGCGAATCCATCGCAGCCACCCGACCCGCAGGCTCCCGGTGTCATCCCCCGGGGCCCCTCTTCGAGGGGCAGCTGGCCTGCGGGTCGCTGCATTTCCCGGCTCCGCCCGCACACTCTCTCGGCCCGCGTCTGGCGACCGCCGACACGCCCGGGATGCCCGTTGCGTCTCCCAGCGACTCACTGTCCAGTGGCCGTCCGGCTCCGCGCGTGAGCGTCACGCGGACCGGCGTCTGTGAGTACGCCTTCGCATGACGCCGTCGTACGCCTGAGCGGGGGAGCCCCCGGGTGATCCAGGTCTCGTCGCCGCCGGATGGCGGAACAAACTCTGCGCACGTATGGTTGTGGTGAGCAACTATTGCTGATCGCAACCGAACGAAGGACTGCAGTGACCCAGGCTCCCCCCGTGACCGCCGAGCAGAGCGGCGAGATGACGCACCGCCAGGTGCTCGAGGCCCTCAGCGGCCTCCTCCTCGCGATGTTCGTCGCGATGCTGTCCAGCACGATCGTCAGCAACGCGCTGCCGACCATCGTCGACGACCTGCAGGGCAGCCAGACCGGCTACACCTGGGTCGTCGTCGCCACCATGCTCGCGATGACCGCGACCACGCCGATCTGGGGCAAGTTCGCCGACCTCTTCGACAAGAAGCTGCTCGTGCAGACGGCCCTGATCATCTTCTCGATCGGCTCGCTCATCGCCGGCTTCGCGCCGTCGATGGAGGTGCTGATCGGGGCCCGCGTCGTGCAGGGCCTCGGCGTCGGCGGCCTGACGGCGCTCGTCCAGGTCGTCATCGCCTCGATGGTCTCCCCGCGGGAGCGCGGCCGCTACAGCGGCTACATCGGCGCCGTCTTCGCGCTCGCCACGGTCAGCGGACCGCTCGTCGGTGGCGTCCTCGTGGACACCGTCGGCTGGCGCTGGTGCTTCTTCGCCGGTCTCCCGGTCGCGGCCCTCGCCTTCGTCGTGCTGCAGAAGACGCTGCGCCTCCCGGTGGTGAAGCGCGATGACGTCTCGATCGACTACCTCGGCGCCTTCCTGCTCGTCGGCGGCGTCTCGATCCTGCTGGTCTGGGTCTCGCTCGGCGGCCAGAACTTCGAGTGGGTCTCCTGGACCAGCGCGCTGCTCGTCGTCGGCGCCGTCGCCGTCGTCGGTGCGGCCATCCACGTCGAGGCCAACGTCGCCAAGGACCCGGTCATCCCGCTGCGCCTGTTCAAGGACCGCACCCTCACCCTCGCCACGGTCGCCTCGGTGCTCATCGGTGTGGCGATGTTCGGCTCGACGGTCTACCTGAGCCTCTACTTCCAGCGCGCCAAGGACATGAGCCCCACCGAGGCCGGCCTGATGTCGATCTGCATGGTGGGCGGCCTGCTCGTCTCGAGCATCGTCAGCGGCCGGGTCATCTCCAACACGGGTGTCTGGAAGCGCTGGCTCGTCGGCGGCATGGTCGCCGTCATCGCCGGCATCGCGCTGCTGTCCACGATCGACGCGGGCACCCCGCTGTGGCACACCGGCATCTTCATGGCCGTCCTCGGCCTCGGCCTCGGCGCCACGATGCAGAACCTCGTCCTCGCCGTGCAGAACACCATCGCCCTGTCCGACATGGGCGCGGGCTCCTCGGTCGTCGCGTTCTTCCGGTCCCTCGGCGGCTCGGTCGGCATCGCCGCCCTGGGTGCCGTGCTGGCCCACCAGGTCGCCGACGCGGTCCAGTCCGGCCTGACGAAGCTGCTGACGATCCACCCGGAGTACGCCTCGGCCGTCTCCCACGACACCGGCGGCATCCCGGACGTGTCCGGCATGCCGGCGCCGGTCCGGGCGATCTTCGAGAGCGCCTTCGGCGACGCGACCGGTCACATCTTCCTGGTGGCCCTGCCGTTCGCGGTGGGCGCGCTGATCGCCGTCCTGTTCATCAAGGAGGTGCCCCTGCGCACGTCGGTGAAGCGCGAGGACGAGCTCATGGCGGAGGCCACGCAGGCATGATCTCCTCCGTGACCACCACGAGGTACGACGACCTGCGCCGCATCGAGGCCGAGGTCGGGACGCTGATCCGCCGCGTCAAGCGGGTCATGGGGGAGCGGGCCCGAGAGGTCCACCCCGACCTGCACCCGATGACGTACTTCATCCTCACCCACCTGGCGCAGCACGGTCCGCTGCGCGCCGCTGACCTGTCCGACGCGTTCGGCATGGACAAGGGCGGCGTCAGCCGGCAGGTGCAGACGCTGGTCGACCTCGGTCTCGTCGAGCGCCGACCCGCAGCCGAGGACCGTCGCGCCATCCTGCTGGACGCCAGCGACGAGGGCCGCAGCCGGCTGGAGGCGATGACCCTCAATCGCAGCAACAGGTTCGACGAGCGGCTCTCAGCCTGGAGCGACGAGGAGCTCGCCGGGTTCAGCGACCAGCTGGCGGCGTACAACCGCGCCCTCAGCGACGACTGACCAGGGACAATCCGCCTCCGGCGCCTGCGTCATACGGACCCGCACCCATGGGTGGCGATTCGTATGACGCAGCACCGGAGGCAGCGTCGTCCTCAGATGCAGGCGATCAGCGCAGCCAGGCCGCGGTGTCGCCCGGCAGCTTGCCGCCGTCGACCGGCCCGCTGGCCAGCAGCAGCTCGCCCGCGGGGAGCTCGACCGCGGCCTCGCCGCAGTTGAGCACGACCGTGACGGGGCCGCGTCGGAACGCCATCACGTCGGTGCCGAGGTCGAGCAGCTCGACCTCCTCGCCGGCGGTCCAGGCGAACTCGCGCCGGGCCCCGAGCGCGGCGCGGTAGAACTCGAGCGTCGAGCCCTCGGCCCCGGTCTGGGCGTCGACGGTGAGCGAGGCCCAGTCGGCCGGCTGCGGGATCCACGGCTGGCCGTCGCCCGGCCCGAAGGCGTACGGCGCCTCGCCGCCGCCCCACGGGATCGGGACGCGGCAGCCGTCGCGGCCGACCTCGCCGGTGCGGAGGTACGACGGGTCCTGGCGGTCCTCCGGGGCGACGTCGACCTGCTCGAGGCCGAGCTCCTCGCCCTGGTAGAGGTAGCTGGAGCCGGGGAGCGCGAGCATCGCGAGCGTCGCGGCGCGGCCGCGGGCGAGACCCTTCGCGCCGCCGCCGTAGCGGGTCACATGGCGTACGACGTCGTGGTTGCTGAGCACCCAGGTCGGCGAGGCACCGACCGGCTCGACCGCGGAAAGCGTGTCGGTGATGACGGTCGCGAAGGACTCGGCCGACCAGTCGGCGAGCAGCCAGGCGAAGTTGAACGCCTGGTCGAGCTCGTCGGGTCGCACGAACGCTGCCATCGACTCGGGGGTCTGGGTCCAGGCCTCGGCCACGGCCATCCGGTCCGGGCCCGCCTCGTCCAGGACGCGGTGCCACGCGCGGTAGACGTCGTGGACCTCCGGCTGGTCCCACATGGGCTCGTCCTTGAGGTCGCGCGAGACCATCGAGTGGTCGGTGTTGACCTGGCCGGAGCTGGCCCGGCCGCCCTCGGCGACCACCTGGTCGCGCAGGCTGGCCTCCTTGAACAGGCCGTGCGCCACGTCCACGCGGAACCCGTCGACGCCTCGGTCGAGCCAGAAGCGCAGGACGTCCTCGAACATCGCCGGCACCTCGGGGTTGCGCCAGTCGAGGTCAGGCTGCGTGGAGTCGAAGAGGTGGAGGTACCACTGGCCGTCGTCGACCTGCGTCCACGCCGGGCCGCCGAAGACCGACTCCCAGTTGTTGGGCGGGGTGCCGTCCACGTCGTCCCGGAACAGGTAGCGGCCGCGCTCCGGGCTGCCCGGACCGGCGGCCAGGGCCGCCTGGAACCACTCGTGCTGGTCGGACGTGTGGTTGGGCACCAGGTCGACCACGACGCGCAGGCCGAGCTCGTGGGCGCGCGCGACCAGGTCGTCGGCGTCGGACAGCGAGCCGAAGAGCGGGTCGACGTCGCGGTAGTCGGCGACGTCGTAGCCGTGGTCGTGCTGCGGCGAGGTGTAGAACGGCGTGATCCACAGGGCGTCGACGCCCAGGTCGGCGAGGTGCGGCAGGCGCGAGGTGATGCCCGGCAGGTCGCCGATGCCGTCGCCGTCGCTGTCGGCGAAGCTCCGGACGTAGACCTGGTAGATGACCGCGTTGCGCCACCAGTAGGTCTTTGGATCGTTCAAATCAGCCATGGCCATATCCTCTCAAACCGCCGGCGGGGCCGGTCAATCCGAGGACGGGGCACGGCCGCCGAACAGCGCCGGGTCGACGGCGATCCAGGTGTGCTCGGCAGTGGCCACGACGCGGCCGTCGGCGTCGTACAGCGTCGAGGCGGTGAAGGTCTTGCGCCCGTCCCGGCCGCGGCCCTCGCCGACCACGACGTGCGGCTCGCCGATCACCGGCAGGTCGTCGATGCGCGCGGTCATCCGCCCGAGCACCATGAGCCGCTCCGTCAGGTCGCCCGCCCAGCCGCCGATGCAGTCGAGCGCCGCCCAGGTGACGGCGACCGACGCGCGTGGGTGCTCGTCGACGTAGGTGTGCCAGTCCTCGTGGAGGCTCGGGTGCGGCGTCCAGGGTGCTGCGACGCGCTCGCCGTCGGCGCCCTCGCCGACCGGGCCGGGAAAGATCCGCAGGCCGTCGGCCTCCTCGCGCGCCGTGCCGCACGCGAAGCAGGTGGGGAAGGGGTGGAACGTGTGGCCCGGGTACGACGACGAGGCGGCCGCGGCGGCGTCCGGGTCGACCGGGTCCACCTCGGCGAGCGCCCGGTCGACGCGGTGCGCCGTGGCGATCGGAGCGCCGCCGAACGACGCGGTCGTGACGCCGGCCTCGGCGGTGACGTCGAGCGGGGTGTCGAGCGGCGGCGGCTGGCGCAGCGACACCTCGATCGGCGGCCAGCTGCCGCAGTGGTCGTCCGGCGCGTCGGCGTCGTCGAGGGCGGCCAGCGCGCCGGCGGTCCAGCCACCGTTGCCGGAGTCGGGAGGTCCGCAGAAGCGTCGGGGCACGATGAGCTCGGTCACCGGTTCACTGTCCCACGACGCACATGCGGCTCGCAGTTGCCGGATGGGACACAATGACCACCGTGAGTGACCTGATCGACACCACCGAGATGTACCTCCGCACGATCTACGAGCTCGTGGAGGAGGGCATCGTGCCGCTGCGTGCCCGCATCGCCGAGCGGCTGCACCAGTCGGGCCCGACGGTGTCGCAGACCGTGGCCCGGATGGAGCGCGACGGACTGCTCACCGTGCAGGGCGATCGACACCTCGAGCTCACCGGTGAGGGCCAGCTCCTGGCCACCCGCGTCATGCGCAAGCACCGGCTCGCCGAGAGGCTGCTGACCGACGTCATCGGCCTCGACTGGGAGCTCGTCCACGCCGAGGCGTGCCGCTGGGAGCACGTGATGTCGGAGACCGTCGAGCGCCGGCTCCTCGAGCTGCTCGACCACCCGACCGAGTCGCCCTACGGCAACCCCATCCCGGGGCTCGACGAGCTGGGCGACGTCGGCGGCGAGGACTTCATGGACAACGTCGAGCCGCTCTCGGGCGCCGCGGTCGCGGAGGACCAGCGGGTCCACGTCAAGCGGATCTCCGAGGAGATGCAGAAGGACGAGGAGCTGATGGGCCTGCTCCGCCGCGTCGGCGCGCTCCCCGGCAAGACCGTCACGATCGCCCGCACCGAGGAGGGCATCCTCATCGGGTCCGGCGGCGAGACCGCCGAGCTCGTCGTCGAGGCGGCCGAGCACATCTTCGTCCGGCGCTGAGGTCGCTGAGGTCGTCGAGGTCGTCGTCTCAGTGATCCCCGGCTGACCGGGGATCACTGAACTTGTCGGCCCGTGCACGGCCTGACAAGTTCAGCGAACGCCTGACAAGTCCGGCGAGGAACTCGCTGCACCCCACCTCGAGCTTGTACGACGCCAGCGCGTCGCCGCGGGTCACACCACGGTTCACGATGACGACCGGCGTCCTGCCCTGGGCCGCCCGCTTGACGAACCGCAGCCCGCTCATCACCGTCAGTGACGACCCGGCGACGAGCAGCGCCCCCGACGTGCCGAGCGCCTCGACGGCGGCGTAGCAGCGTGCCACCCGGTCGGGCGGCACGTTCTCGCCGAAGAAGACCACGTCGGGCTTGAGCGGTCCGCCGCACGGGCACCGCGGCACCACGAAGTCGTGGGTGTCGTCGAGGTCGACGTCACCGTCGGGACGCGACTCCACCCAGCCGTGCCGCTCGAGCCAGCCGGGGTTGAGGGCGTCCAGCTCGCGCTCGAGCGCGGCGCGGGAGGACGTCGTACGGCAGGTGAGGCAGACGACCTCGGCCACGCGGCCGTGGAGGGCGACGAGGTGACGTGACCCGGCGGCCTCGTGCAGGCCGTCGACGTTCTGGGTGATGAGGAGCTCGGGGTCGAGGGCGGCGAGGGCCTGGTGACCGGCGTTGGGCTCGGCGCGGCCCATCCGCTGCCACCCGAGGTGGCTGCGCGCCCAGTAGCGCTGCTGCGCCTCAGGCGTGGCGACGAACTCCTGGTAGGTCATCGGCGCACGCGTCGGCGCGCCCGGGCCGCGGTAGTCGGGTATCCCGGAGTCGGTGGACAGCCCGGCGCCGGTGAGCACGACCAGCGGCCGCGAGGCGAGCAGGTCGAGGGCCTCGTCCTCGGCGGAGAGGCGGGCCGTGAGGGTCACGCGTAGCGCGCCTGGGCGCGGGCTCGGGCCTTCGCTGCCTCGACGTCGCGGTTCTTCGGCGGCGCGGCAGTGACGAGGTCGTCGAGCAGGTGCTCGGTGATGTGGGCGATCTCCTTCACCGCGGCGTAGAAGACCTCCTCGTTGGCCTGCGACGGCTTCGTCGTGCCGGCCACCTTGCGCACGTACTGCAGGGCAGCCGCGGTGACCTCGTCACGCGTCGCGGGCGGCTCGAAGTTGTTGAGCGGGCGGATGTTGCGGCACATGGCGTCGAGGGTACGCCGGAATCCTCGCCCGCCGAGGGGGCTCAGAGCGCGAAGAACGTGACGTCCTCGCCCGTCACGAGCGCGACCTTGCCCGAGGCGAGGGGCACGAGGCGTACGTCGGCGACGTCGGTGCCGTGCTCCACCTCGACCATCCGGTTGCTCATCGACCCGTCGGCCAGCGAGAGGACCGAGACCCAGCCCGTGGTGCCGGTCCACCCCTGGCTGACGACGGTGAGGACCGTGCGCTGCTCGGGCAGCCAGGTGAACTGGCGCGGGTCGGTCGCCGCTCCGGCCTGCGTGCCCTCGTCGTAGCGGACGACGTCGAGCTGGCGCGGGTCGGCGAGGTCGGTGACGTCGAAGAGCGCCGCCTGTGCGCCGCGGGTGACGCCGTCGAGCGTGGCGTCCTGGCCCATCCCGATGAGCCGCTGCTCGCCGAGCGGGTGGAGGTACTCGGAGAAGCCGGGGATCTTCAGCTCGCCCACCAGCCGCGGGGCGGTCGGGTCGCTGAGGTCGATCGCGTAGAGCGGGTCGGTCTGGCGGAAGGTGACCACGATCGCGAGGTCGTCGAACCACCGCACGGACTTGATCTCCTCTCCGACGCCGAGCTGGTCGACCCGTCCGTCCTCGACGAGGTCCGAGCCCTCCTCGCGGAGCGTCAGCACCGAGTTGAAGTTGCCGGTCTCGCTGCTCGGCCCGACCGCGACGCGGAGCGAACCGCCCACGGCGTCCATCGACCAGCGGTCCGCGATGCTGCCCTCCACCTCGCCCGAGGCGACGTACGTCGCCTCTGTCCCGTCGAGTCCGAAGGCGAACAGGGGGGTCGTGCCGTCGGTGCCGGGGAAGCCGGTCGGGCGGCAGTTCATGCAGTCGACCCAGCCCCACTGGGGTGCGGACGCGGCGAGGTAGAACCGGTCGGTCGAGAAGTAGGAGATGGCGGAGTCGGTGGCCACCGCGGTGGTCGTGAGCGCGGTCGGCTCGGCGGGGTCGAAGGCCAGCAAGGTGGTGGTGCCCAGGGCCAGGTCGTCGTCCGGGATGGCGACGTCCTCGCAGTCGACGACCGGTGCGCCGTCGACCGTGGGGAGCCAGTCGGCCAGGGTGGTGTCGCGCACGAGCGCGCGGTTGCTCAGCCGCGCCCGCAGCTGGCCGAGGGTCCCGTCGGGGGCGGTGAAGTCGAGCTCGGGCAGACCGTTCTGCAGCACGACACGCACGACGTCGCCGTGCAGGCGCACCGCCGACGCGCGGCCTCGGACCTCGGTCGTGTCGACGACTGCGGGCGAGGTGGGGTCGGCGAGGTCGACCGTGGTGATCGTCGTCGACATCCCGTCCGTCGAGGTTCCGAGGACCACCGCGCGCCCGTCGACGAGGACCATCTCCCCGCCGGGATCGCCGACCCACCCGCTGCTGCCGCGGGCGTCCTCGAGGCGGGTGGAGGACAGCAGGCGCGGCTCGTCGCCCGAGACGTCGTACGCCAGCAGCTCGCCGTCACGCAGCCGTAGCAGCAGGCTGCCGGCCACCTTCACCACGTCGGCCTCGTCGACGCCGGCCTCCTGGACGTTGGTGCCGGACTCGTTGCTGGTGCTGCGGGAGGTCGACACGGTCGACCGGGCGGCCTCCGAGCTCGGAGCGGCCGCGGCACCGGCGTCTTCACTGGTCATGACGTCGTACATGACATCGCCGCCCCAGCCGTAGGGGCCGACCGCTTCGAGCGCCCGGTCGACGTAGGAGGCGAGGAGCTCGTCGCACCCCGCGGCGACCGTGAGGTCGGCGTTGGCGAGGACGATCGGCGGCGAGGCGGGCGGACGACCGCCGTCGGGGTCGTTGCCGAGCGCGTAGCCGACGCCGACGGCTGCGGCGAGGCTGGTGACGACCGTGGCACCAGTGACGAGGTTGCGAACGCGCTGCGCAGTGGGCATGGCGGTGGGACGGGCCCTCCGTGGGCGCGGTTCCGCGTGACACGATGGCGCGATGAGCGACCGCCGCGCCGACAGCCGCCCCGACCGCGACCTGGACCTCGTCCTCTTCGGCGCCACCGGGTTCACCGGCGGGCTCACCGCCGACTACCTCGCCGCCGCCGCGCCGGCCGGGCTGCGCTGGGCGATCGCCGGCCGCAACGCCGACAAGCTCGAGGCCGTACGACGGCGGCTCGCCGAGGCCGGGGCGAGCGACGTCGAGGTGCTGGTCGCCGAGTCGACCGACGCCGCGGCCCTGTCCGACATCGCCCGCCGCGCCCGCGTGGTCGCCACCACGATCGGGCCCTACCTCGAGCACGGCGCCCCGCTGGTCGCCGCCTGCGCGGAGGCCGGCACCGACTACCTCGACCTCACCGGCGAGCCGGAGTTCGTGGACCGGATGTTCCTCGAGCACCACCAGACCGCGGTGCGCACCGGCGCCCGCCTCGTCCACGCCTGCGGCTTCGACTCGATCCCGCACGACCTGGGCGCCTACTACACCGTGCAGCAGCTGCCCGACGACGAGCCGATCACCGTGCGAGGCGTCGTCCGGTCCGGCGGCGCCTTCTCCGGCGGCACCTTCCATTCGGCGATGGAGCAGTTCGCCCGGGCCAAGCAGATGCGCGCGACGTACGCCGCCCGCCGGCGCGCCGAGGCGCGACCCGAGGGACGGTCGTCGCGCGCGGTGCGCGGCAAGCCCCACCGCGACCCGGTGCTCGGCTACTGGCTGCTCCCGCTGCCGACGATCGACCCGATCATCGTGGCCCGCACCGGCGCCGCGCTGGCGTCGTACGGTCCGAAGTTCCGTTACTCCCACTGGGTCGGCACCAAGACCCTGCGCTACGCCGCCGGCGGCGCGGTGGGGGTGGGAGCGCTGACGCTGGCCGCCCAGGTCAAGCCGCTGCGCGAGCTCATCACGTCCAAGGTGCCGAAGGGTTCCGGGCCCGACGACGCCAAGCGCGCGAAGTCGTGGTTCACCGTCGACTTCCTCGGCGAGGCCGGCGAGCGAACGGTCCGTACCCGCGTCTCGGGCGGCGATCCGGGCTACACCGAGACCGCCAAGATGCTCAGCGAGGCCGCGCTGTGCCTCGCCCTCGACGACAACCCCGACGCGGCGGGCCAGGTCACGCCGGCCCAGGCCATGGGCGATGCGTTGCTCGAACGGTTGCAGAAAGCCGGGATCCGGTTCGAGACGCTCGCCGGCTGACCCTCTGCCGGATGATGGGGTGATGACGGTCGAACGGCACCCGACGGCTGCTGACGTCGTGCGCGCCCACCTGGCCGAGAACGTCGCGAGGTTGCACGAGGAGGAGGCACGAGTCCGTTCGGGGGAGACGAGCGGCGTCCACAAGATGCGCATCGCCGCACGACGCCTTCGAACGTCGCTCCGGACGTGTCAGCCGCTGTTCGAGCAGAGCACCGACGCCCTCAGCGACGAGCTGCGCTGGCTCGGTCGCGCGCTGAGCGTCGCCCGCGACGCCCAGGTGCTTCGGGAGCGACTCCGAGACCTCGTGTCGGCCCAACCGCCGGACCTGGTGATGGGCCCGGTGGACGTCCTGATCGACGACGAGCTCAGCGCCGCCGAGCAGCGCGGGCGCGCACACGCGCTCGTGGTGTTGGGGGACTCGCGGTACCGCCGCCTGCTGGACGACCTCGACGCCCTCGTGCGCGACCTCCCGATGACGGGGGAGGGAGCCAGGCCTGCGGGCGACGTGTTCCCCGGCCTGCTCCGCCGCGACACCAAGCGGCTGCGTCGCGCGGTCCGGGCCGCTCGGGAGGTCGAGTCCGGCGAGGCGCACGATGCGGCACTGCACAACGCGCGCAAGAAGGCGAAGCGGCTGCGGTACGCCGCCGAGCTGGCGGTCCCGGCCCTGGGAGAGCCGGCGGAGAAGCTGGCCTCTGCCGCCGAGGAGGTGCAGGAGGCACTGGGGGAGCACCAGGACACGGTGATGTCGCGGAGGTTCCTGCGCGAGCTAGGGGCACGCACGCACCTCGACGGGATGAACGGGTTCACCCTCGGCCGGCTGCACGTGATCGAGGAGGCTCGTGCCGCAGCGGCGACCGAGGACTTCGAGCACGCGTGGGCCCACGTGGAGGCCTGCAGGATCCGGACACGCAGGGCCAGCTAGTCCCGGAGGAGGCTGGTCGCGCGGTGCTGGTGCCCCAGGCAAGAGTCGAACTTGCGACCTTTCGCTTAGGAGGCGGCTGCTCTATCCACTGAGCTACTGGGGCGGCGCTGCGGCACCCGAGGTGGCGCGGCGGGAAGCATCCTGCCACGACGTCGTACGCCCTCGGGCATCAGCAGGGTGCCTGGCCCGGCGTGGCCGCCGCTCGGCGGGAGCGGAAATCTTGTCGCGGTGAAGTAGGTTCAGTCCGGTCAGCCCCTCCCCACCCCAACGAAGGTGAGCCCGTGTCGGACGAGCCGCGCCCTGAGCCGTCCGACGGCGCACCCAAACGCCGCGGGAAGGTGGCCCGCAAGCACACCGTCGGCCGCGTGGTCCTGATCAGCGCGCTCGTGCTCGCACTCATCACCGGGCTGGGCACCGTCTACTTCATCCGCCACCTCAACGGCAACATCGAGGGGCTCTCCCTGGACGCGCTCGGCGACGACGAGCGTCCCGAGAAGGTCTACACCGGCAACGGCGAGCCGCTCAACATCCTGGTGATGGGCTCCGACTCGCGCGACTGCGAGGGCTGCGGCATCGACAAGGAGGGCGGCGGCGGCTCCGACACCACCATCCTCGTGCACCTGTCCGCGGACCGCAGCCGGGCGTACGCCGTCTCGATCCCGCGTGACTCGATCATCGACCGACCCGAGTGCAACGCCGGCGACTCCGCCGCTGCGACCGACGTGATGTGGAACGCCGCCTACGGCGTGGGCGGCCCCGTCTGCACGCTCGACCAGCTCGAGTTCAACACCGACATCTACGTCGACCACTTCATCGTCGTGGACTTCGCCAGCTTCGGCGACATGGTCGACGCCGTCGGCGGCGTCCCGGTCTGCGTGCCCGAGGACATCGTCGACCGCGAGCACCAGATCTTCGTCCCCAAGGGCAATCCGTCGGTCCTCTCGGGCGACGAGGCCCTCGACTACGTCCGCGCGCGCTACGTGGGCGAGCAGCTCCAGCAGAACGACATCTCCCGGATCCGACGCCAGCAGGAGTTCATCGGCGCCCTCGTCCGCGAGGTGCAGTCGGCGGGCACGCTGACCCGGCTCGACAAGGTCGTGAAGTTCCTCGACGCGGCCACCAAGTCGCTGACCACCGACGAGGAGTTCGCCTCGGTCACCCGCCTCGGCAAGGTGGCGATGCAGCTGCAGAACATCGGCCTCGACAAGGTCAAGTTCGTCACGCTGCCGACCGAGTACTACCCGCGCGACTCCGAGTTCTGGGGCAAGGTCTACTGGACGCCGGAGGCGGAGGAGATCTGGAAGCTGGTCAACGAGGACAAGGTGATCCCGCCGCGGCTGCTCGGTGGCAACTCGGTGAGCGCCGAAGGCCCGCCCGGATCCTCCGAGACGCCGTCGCCGAGCGCCGACGGAGAGAGCCCGTCGGAGACCCCGTCCGAGACTCCCTCCGAGACCCCGTCCGAGACTCCGTCGGAGACCCCGTCCGAGACGGCCAGCGAGACCGCCACTCCCGAGGCGCCCGCGACCACCGAGCCCGACCCCGTCCCGGGCATCTGCGCCTGACCAGTCCCGTGGATCCTGACACCCCGGTCGAGCCGGACGCCGAGGCTGACTCGACGTCCGACTCGACGCCCGACTCGTCGCCCGCCGAGGCGGCGGCGCCGGACGGGCCGGACGAGCGCGAGCCGGAGTGGAAGCGCCGCCGCCGACTGGCGGCGGTGTTCGGTGACAGCGGTCCCGACCAGACGAGCGACGACCGCGACCCGGGTGAGGACCGCTCGGGCAAGGGCGACGACTGGTACCGCGACCAGGTGCCGCCCCACCACGGCTGACCAGCCTCCGCCGAGCGGTGTCCCAGCCACCTTCGTACGCCGCGGAATGTGGCCCAGCGACCGCTCAGCAGGACGCGTCATCGGCGGGACGACGAACGGCCCGCCCCCGGTCGGGGACGGGCCGCACGAAGTCCTGCCGGACGAAGGTCAGACGGCCCCGCCGCGGGCGCGGAGCAGGTCGCGGATCTCCTCGAGGAGGGCGACGTCGGGCGCCGCACCGGCCTCCTCGGTCGGGTAGAAGCGCTCGCGGGCCTTGGTGTAGGGCACCACGATGAAGAAGTAGACGACCGCGCCCATGATGAGGAACGCGATCAGGGCGTTGAGGAAGGCGCCGAAGCTGCCCGTCTCGTCACTGAAGAAGTCCTCGGTGTTCGGCAGCAGGCCGGTGAGCCACGCGGTGAACGTGGTGACGACCGCCGCGAAGGCAAGCGCCATGATCAGGCCGGTGGCGATCTCGATCAGGTTGCCCTTGAGGACGAATGCCTTGAAGCCGCTCATGCTGGATCTCCTCTGGTGGGGCCCCGAGAGGCCGCGACGGTGAACGCACCTCACGCTAGCGGTTCCACGACACCGTGAGGTATCGCGTCAGCGCTGCACCGGCCAGCGTGACCGCCTCCTCGGCGCTCGCCCCGACCACGACCAGCGCACCACCGGTCCCGCCCGCGGGCCCGTCGGGCACGCCGGTCGGGGTGGCGAGAATGGTGACGTCGCGCGCCACGAGGGCCGCCTCGCCGGTGCCCGGGTCGGTGGCGAGGAGGTCGACCTCGTCGCCCGGGCGCAGCAGGGCGGCCATGCCGGCGTCGGGAAGCCGCACCGGCACGATCGTCTCTCCGGGCTGGGCGAGTGCCAGACCCGGCCCGACGAGGCGTACGTCGGTCACCACCTCGCCGCGGCCGATTGCCGCGGCCAGCACCCGCCCGGCCGGGGCTGCCGCGGCCCGGCCCGGGACGAGGTCGGCCGGCCAGTCGCGGGGGACGAGGTCGTCCTCCGCCAGGAGCGAGCCGGAGGGCAGGTCGCGCGCGGCGACCAGCACCTCGACGGTCTCGGCCGGGGGCGGCGCCAGGGTGCGCAGCGCGCCGAGGGCGGCGACGGCGGTGAGCGCGGCGGCGATCAGGCGACGGCGACGCCGCAGCTGGTGTCGTACGGCGCGCAGCCGGCGCCTGGCCGGCGGGAGTCCCGGGAACATGCGTTGACGCTAGGCCGGGGCGACGACGCCCGCTCGGCCTCTCCACAGGGGGTCTGGTGACGGCCGCTGCGCGACCTCCTCGACCAGCGGCGGGGCGGTCGGTCAGTCCGAGGAGGACGAGCTGGAGGACGACCCCGACGACGAGCTCGAGGAGGACGAGCCGGAGGACGGGCTCGACGAGCTGGTCGACGGGGTCGAGGACGACGAGGAGCTGGAGCCGGTGGACGACGAAGCCGGCGTCGAGGAGCCGGAGTCCGAGCGGCTGTCGGTGCGGTAGAAGCCCGAGCCCTTGAACACCACGCCCACGGCGTTGAAGAGCTTGCGCAGCCGGCCGTCGCACTCCGGGCAGACGGTCAGGGCGTCCTCGCTGAAGCTCTGGAACTGCTCGAACGAGTGGCCGCACTCGGTGCAGGCGTACTGGTAGGTCGGCATGTGGGTCCTCTGGCAGCGACGGTGGTGCGGGATCGGCCGGGCCGGCGCGACGCGCTGGCACTCGGGCCCTTCGACTGCCAATGGTACGGCACAATGGTCGAGCGATGACCGAGCCTGCCGACACCCCCGACTCCACCCCCGACTCCACCCCCGCGACCGAGCAGACCACCGAGCCCGCCAGCGACTCCGGTCGCGGCTCGCGCTGGCAGGCCTTCAAGCGTGCGCCCCGGGCGGTGCGATGGACGGCCTGGACGGCGCTGGGCCTCGTGGTGCTGCTCCTGGTGCTCGCCGCGGCGGCCGTGGTCGTCGTACGCCGGCCGCTGCCGCAGACCGACGGCGAGATCGAGGTCCCCGGCCTGTCGGCGAGCGTCGAGGTGGTCCGCGACGAGCAGGGCATCGCGCAGGTCTACGCCGACACCGACGCCGACCTGATGTTCGCGCAGGGCTTCGTGCACGCGCAGGAACGCTTCTTCGAGATGGACTTCCGCCGCCACGTGACCGCGGGTCGGCTCTCGGAGATCTTCGGTTCCGACACCCTCGAGACCGACCGCTTCATCCGCACGATGGGCTGGCGCCGCGTCGCCGAGCGCGAGTGGGCGCTGCTGGAGCCGGCGACGCGTGACGCGCTGACGGCGTACGCCGCCGGGGTCAACGCCTACATCGCCGACCGCAGCCCGTCGCAGCTGGCGGCTGAGTACAGCGTGCTGGGGCTCACCGGCCTCGACTACTCCCCGGCGGAGTGGGACCCGATCGACTCGCTCGCCTGGCTCAAGGCGATGGCGTGGGACCTGCGCGGCAACATGGACGCCGAGGTCGACCGGGTGCTGCTCTCGCTCGACCACACCGAGGACGAGATCGCCTCGCTGTGGCCCGCCTACCCCTTCGACGAGCACCCGCCGATCGTCAGCGGCGGCGGGGTCGTCGACGGGGTCTTCGAGCAGAACGCCTCGGGCAACGCGACCCGCAACCCCCGCCGGCCGGCGTACGCCCCGGGTGTCGTCGCCGCCCTCGAGCGGGTGCGCGACCGGCTCGACGCGATGCCCGAGCTGATCGGCAAGGGCCGCGGGATCGGCAGCAACTCGTGGGTCGTCGACGGGGAGCACAGCGCGACCGGCAAGCCGATCCTGGCCAACGACCCCCACCTCGGCATCAGCCAGCCCGGCATCTGGATGCAGATGGGTCTGCACTGCCGCGCGCGGACGGCCGACTGCACGCTCGACACGTCGGGCTTCACGTTCTCCGGGGTGCCGGGCGTCATCATCGGCCACAACGCCGACATCGCGTGGGGGATGACCAACCTCGGCCCCGACGTCACCGACCTCTTCCTCGAGCAGACCGAGGGCGACGACCGCTACGTCCGCGACGGCGCGACCGAGGCGATGGAGGTGCACACCGAGACGATCAAGGTGCGCGGCGGGGACGACGTCGAGATGCGCGTGCGCGAGACGGTCCACGGGCCGCTGATCAGCGACGTCTCGACGGAGTTCGCGACCGTCGGCGCCAACGCACCCACCGATGAGCCGGGCGAGCGGGGGAGCGGGTACGCCGTCGCGCTGGCATGGACCGCCCTCGAGCCGGCGCCGACCGCCGACGCGATCCTCGCCCTCAACCGCGCCTCGGACTGGGACTCGTTCCGTGCGGCCGCCGCCGACTTCTCGGTGCCTGCGCAGAACCTCGTCTACGCCGACCGGGAGGGCCACATCGGCTACCAGTCGCCCGGCCGGATCCCGATCCGCCGGGCCGGCAACGACGGCACCATGCCGGTGGAGGGCTGGGTCAGCGCCAACGACTGGACCGGCGAGTACATCCCCTTCGACGGGCTGCCGGGCGTGCTGGACCCGGAGGAGGGCTTCATCGCGACGGCCAACCAGGCCGTCATCGACGAGCGCTACCCCTACCTCCTCACCAAGGACTGGGACTACGGCTACCGCTCGACGCGCATCCGCGAGGTGCTCGAGAGCGAGGGCGAGCTGTCCGTCTCGGAGATGGCCGGGCTCCAGCTCGACTCCACCAACCCGATGGCCGAGACGCTGGTGCCCTACCTCCTCGACGTCGAGGCGCTGCCGTCCCCCTACTACCGCAACGCCCAGAACCTGCTGCGCGACTGGGACTTCTCCTCGCCGGTCGACAGTCCGGCCGCCGCCTACTTCAACGTCGTGTGGCGCACGATCCTCGACAAGACCTTCCACGACGAGCTGCGGCAGCGCACCTGGCCCGACGGCGGCGACCGGTGGTTCCGCGTGGTCAGCCAGCTGCTGTCGGAGCCCGCCGGGCCGTGGTGGGACGACGTACGCACCGACGACACGGTGGAGACCCGTGACGACATCCTGCGGGCCTCGCTCATCGACGCCCGCGACGAGATGACGCGCCGTCAGTCCCGCGACCCGCGCCTGTGGGAGTGGGGGCACCTGCACCGCATGAACCTCCGCAACCCCACGCTCGGCGAGTCGGGCGTCGCGCCGGTCGAGCGCCTCTTCAACCGCAACGACTGGGAGGTGGGCGGCGGCTCGTCCATCGTCGACGCCACGTCGTGGAACGCCGTCGAGGGCTTCGAGGTCACCGCCGCACCGTCGATGCGGATGGTCGTCTCGCTCGCCGACTGGGACGACTCGCGGTGGATCAACCTCACCGGCGTCTCCGGGCACCCGGCCTCGTCGCACTTCTCCGACCAGACCGAGCTCTACGTCGACGGCGAGACGCTGCCCTGGGCCTTCACCCGTGGCGCCGTCCAGGCGGCGGCCGAGGACACCCTGGTGCTCACGCCTGCGGAGTGAGTCCCACCCGTCCCGGGAGTCACCGGATATCCGGTGACTTTCACACTTTGCACCCAAGATCCCGGGTGCAAAGTGTGAGTCTCACCGGATATCCGGTGACTCCAGCAGGGCCCTGACCCCGTGCGACGTCAGGGCGAAGCCGACCCGCACGTCGTGGGGCTCGGCGGGCACGGCGAGGCCGACCTCGTCGTCGTACAGCACCACGGCGACGGGGGTGCCGGGGGAGACGCGGGGCAGGGCGCGGTCGTAGCACCCGCCGCCCTGGCCGAGCCGCGCTCCGGACAGCGAGACCCCGGTGCCCGGCACGAGGACGACGTCGGCCTGCGCGATCGCCTCGCGCCCGAGTCGTGGCGCGGTCGGCTCGAGGAGGCCGCGCACCGCGGGGGCGAGGCCCTCCCGACCGGTGTACTCGGCCCAGTCGAGGTCGAGCCCCGGCAGCACCACCGGCAGCAGCACCCGCTTGCCGGCTGCGGCGAGCACGTCGAGCAGGAGGCCGGTGCCGGGCTCGCTGCCGACCGAGACGTACGCCGCGACGGTGGCGGCGGACCGGACCGGCTCCCACGCCAGCGCCGCGTCGGCGACGGACGCCGCGAACCCGCCGGCGGCCTCGAGCGGGCGCCGCTTGCGGGCAGCCAGCACCTGGTCGCGCAGTGCGGTCTTGGCCGCCGAGTGTCCTGGTCCCACACCGGCAGCCTACGATCGAAGCATGGCAAGCAAGGGCAACCCGCAGGGCCTCGCGCTCGCGCGCGAGAAGATGCGCCAGGCCGGCGTGGACGACGTCGCGATCGACACGTTCGCGCACTACTACCGGCTCCTCGAGCACGGTGAGACCGGCATGATCGCCGAGGGCTCGATCGAGCCCCTCGACATGGAGTCGCTGGCCGACGTCGAGGTCGCCGAGGGCGACGCCGCCGAGGCCGTCCGCAAGACCGCGGTCATCAAGCTCAACGGCGGCCTCGGCACGTCGATGGGCATGGAGCGAGCGAAGTCGCTGCTGTGCGTGCGCCGCGGCCTGAGCTTCCTCGACATCATCGCCCGGCAGGTGCTGCACCTCCGCAAGGAGTACGACGCCACGCTGCCGCTGCTGTTCATGAACTCCTTCCGCACCTCGTCCGACACCATGGCCGCGCTCGCGCGCTACGAGGACCTTCCGGTCGAGGGCCTGCCGCTGGAGTTCCTGCAGAACAAGGAGCCCAAGCTCCTCGCCGCCGACCTGATGCCCGCGGCCTACCCGAAGCAGCCCGACCTCGAGTGGTGCCCGCCCGGCCACGGCGACATCTACACCGCGCTGCGCGGCACCGGCCTGCTGGCGCGGCTGCTCGACGCCGGCTACCGCTACGTCTTCGTCTCCAACTCCGACAACCTCGGCGCGGTGCCCGACGCGCGGGTGGCCGGCTGGTTCGCCCAGAGCGGGGCGCCGTTCGCCATCGAGGCCGTGCGTCGTACGCCCTCGGACCGCAAGGGCGGCCACTTCGCCCGCCGGAAGGCCGACGGCCGCATCGTGCTGCGCGAGTCCGCGCAGACGCTCGACGCCGACAAGGACGCGCTGGCCGACCTCACCCGCCACAAGTACTGCTCGACCAACAACCTGTGGTTCGACCTGCAGGCGATGGTCGACGCGCTCGACGCCCGCGGCGGCATCCTCGGCCTGCCGCTGATCAAGAACGTCAAGCACCTCGACCCGGCCGACAGCTCGACGCCCGAGGTCATCCAGATCGAGACGGCGATGGGCGCCGCGATCGAGGTGTTCGAGGGCGCGCTCACGATCGAGGTCGGCCGCGACCGCTTCGTCCCCGTGAAGACGACCGACGACCTGCTCGTGCTGCGCTCCGACGTCTACGACCTCGGCCGCGACTTCGTGCTCGACCAGACGGGCGACGAGGTGCCGTTCGTGTCGCTGGACGGCGACTTCTACAAGCTGGTCGGTGACTTCGACAAGCGCTTCCCCGAGGGCGCCCCGTCGCTGCGGGAGGCCGAGTCGTTCACCGTCGAGGGCGACTGGACCTTCGGCAAGGGCGTGCGCGTCGTGGGCGACGTCGCGCTCGGGGCCTCCTCCGCCCAGCGCATCGAGGGCGGCACCGTCCTGAGCGAGCCGGACCCGGCCCAGGGCACCGATGGCTGACCTGCTGCCCGTTGCCGACTACGTCGAGCGCATCCTCGCCACGGTCTCCCCGCTGCCGGCCTTCCCGCAGCCCCTGATGGAGGCCCTCGGGCTCGCCCTGGCCGAGGACGTGGTCGCACCGATCTCGCTGCCGAGCTTCGACAACTCCGCGATGGACGGCTACGCCGTGGTCGCCGAGGACGTCGCCGGCGCGAGCGAGGACGCCCCGGTCACCCTCCCTGTCGTCGGTGAGATCGGTGCCGGCCAGTCCTCGATCCTGGCCCTGTCGCCGGGCACCGCGGTCAAGATCATGACCGGCGCCCCAGTGCCGGCCGGCGCGACGACGGTCGTGCCCTACGAGTGGACCGACCGCGGCGTCGCCAACGTGCGGATCGGCCGCGCCGCCACGCCCGGCCAGCACATCCGGCCGACCGGCGACGACATCACCGAGGGCGACATGCTGCTGGAGGAGGGCACGGTCCTGGGGCCGCGCCACCTCGGCATGCTCGCCGCCGTGGGTCGCGCGACCGTCCGCACCCGGCCCCGCCCGCGCGTCGTCGTCATCTCCACCGGCTCCGAGCTCCGCGACCCCGGTACGCCGCTGGGCCGCGACTCGATCTACGACGGCAACTCCTACCTCCTGGCCGCCGCCGCCCGCGCGGCCGGTGCGATCGCCTACCGCGTCGGCATCGTTCCCGACGAGACGCACGCCTTCTCCGAGGCGCTGAGCGACCAGCTCGTCCGTGCCGACATCGTCGTCACGAGCGGCGGCGTGAGCGAGGGCGACTTCGACGTCGTCAAGGAGTCGTTGTCGCACCACGGCTCGATGTGGTTCGGCGGCGTCGGCATGCAGCCCGGCAAGCCGCAGGGCTTCGGCACCGTCGGCGAGGACGACACTCCGGTCTTCACCCTCCCCGGCAACCCGGTCTCGTCCTACGTCTCGTTCGAGATGTTCGTGCTGCCCGCGATCCGCCGGATGATGGGCAAGCTGCCCTACGCCCGGCCCGCCGGGCGCGCCCGGCTCACCCACGGCCTGTCGTCGCCGGAGGGCAAGGTGCAGCTCGTCCGCGGCCACTACGAGACCGACCGTGGCGGCACCTTCGTGTCGCCCGTCGGCGGTCACGGCTCGCACCTCATCGGCGACCTCGCTGCGGCCAACTGCCTCATCGAGGTGCCCGCCGACACGACCGCGATCCCGGCCGGCGAGATGGTCGCCATCCGCAAGCTCGACGAGGAGTTCTGATGGGGGACCAGCAGGGTCGGCTGACCCACGTGGACGAGCACGGTGCCGCTCGCATGGTCGACGTGGGTGACAAGCCCGTCACGACCCGTACGGCGTCCGCCACCGGCCGCGTGCTCGTCAGTCCGGCCGTGATCGAGCTGCTGCGCGGCGAGGGCGTGCCCAAGGGCGACGCGCTGGCGGTGGCCCGCATCGCCGGGATCATGGGTGCCAAGCAGACGCCCGCGTTGATCCCGCTGTGCCACCCGCTGGCGATCTCCGGCGTGACCGTCGACCTCGAGGTCACCGACGAGTCCGTCGACATCACCGCGACCGTCCGCACCACCGACCGCACCGGCGTCGAGATGGAGGCGCTGACCGCCGTCTCGGTGGCCGCGCTGACCGTCGTCGACATGGTCAAGGCGGTCGACAAGGCCGCGACCATCACCGACATCCAGGTCGAGAGCAAGAGCGGCGGTCGCTCGGGCCCCTGGAAGCGGTGACACCGTGGCAGCGATGAGCCTCCAGGCGGCGGTGGTCGTCGCGTCCAACCGCGCCGCGGCCGGGACGTACGCCGACGAGACCGGGCCGCTGATCGCCGGCTGGCTGCGCGAGCAGGGCTTCGAGTGCGGCGACCCCGCCGTCGTCCCCGACGGCGACCCGGTGCGCGAGGCGATTGCCGCGGCCGTGGCCGCCGGCGCCCGGCTGGTCCTCACCACCGGTGGCACCGGTCTCACGCCCACCGACCGCACACCGGAGGCAACCGCGCCGCTGCTCGACCGCGAGGTGCCCGGGATCGCCGAGGCGATCCGCGCGGCCGGGGTGGCCAAGGGCGTGCCGACGGCGATGCTCTCGCGTGGCCTCGCCGGGATCACCGGCGACTGCCTGGTCGTCAACCTCCCCGGCTCCCGCGGCGGGGTGAAGGACGGCCTGGGCGTCCTCGAGCCCGTCGTCCGCCACGCCGTGGAGCAGGTCGTCGGGAGCGACCATTGAGCGGCCTGTCCGTCACCTCTCCCGGGTGGCCCGCCCGGCTGGAGTCGCAGGGCCTGGTCGTGCGCGCCCTTCGCAGGTCCGACGCCGACGAGTGGCAGGCCGTGCGCGCCCGCAACCACGACTGGCTGCGGCCGTGGGACGCCACCGTGCCGCCGGGCGCATCGCCGCGCCCGTCGTCGTACAAGGTGGTCACCCGTTCCCTGCTCCACCAGGCCAAGCTGGGGCAGTGCCTGCCCTTCGTCATCGAGGTAGGGGGCAGCTTCGCCGGCCAGGTCACGGTGAGCAACGTCGCGCGCGGCTCGGCGCAGTGGGGGTCGATCGGCTACTGGGTCGCCGCCGAGGTCGCCGGCCGCGGGATCGCGCCCCGCGCAGTGGGCATGGTGATCGACCACTGCCTCGGCCCCGTCGGGCTGCACCGCGTCGAGATCTGCGTCCGTCCAGAGAACACCAACTCCCTGCGCGTGGTGGAGAAGCTGGGTCTCGAGCAGGTGGGGTACGCCCCACGCTTCCTGCACATCGACGGGGCGTGGCGCGACCACCGGATCTTCGCGGTCACGGCTGAGGAGGCCCCTGAGGGTGTGGTCACGCGGCTCGAGACACACCAGTCACACCAGTAGTTCTGCGACACACCACTTGACATCCGCCTCGCTCACGCTCCCCGCTCCTACGCTTCGAACGTGGACCTGAGCGCTCTCATCTTCGTCGCCCTTGCCGTGGCGTGGGCCGTCTACCTGATCCCCAAGGCCCTCAAGCACCATGACGAGGTCGTCCGCAGCCGTTCCGTCGAGAAGTTCTCCCACACGATGCGCGTCCTCGCCCGACGCGAGCCCGTCGACCGCCGCAACGCGCGCCTGGTCGTCTCGCCGATCCGCGCCGCGCTGCGCCCGCCGGTCGAGACCAAGGCCCACGCCGAGCCCGAGGTCGTCGCCGCGTCGGTCACCACCGAGGTGACCCGTGAGGTCACCACCACCGTCACCGCGGGCCGTACGCCGACGAGCCAGCCGTCGCGTGCCCTGTCGCCGGTCGCCGAGCGGGCGTCCGCCCGCCGGGCCGCGAAGCGCCGCCGCAACGTCCTCGCGCTCGTCCTGCTCGCCAACGCCGTCGTGGTCGGCCTCGCTGTCGCGAAGGTCGTCGGCTGGCCGTGGGTCGCCGCGCCGGTCGCCGTCCTGGTCGCCTGGTTGGTGGCCTGCCGGGTGTCGGTGCGCGCAGAGCGCCGCCAGCGCGCCGCCCGCTCCGCGATCGAGATCGGCATGCCGCCGATCGTCGAGGAGGAGCTCGACGACTCCGACCACACCGGCGAGATCACGGTGACCCCGCCCCAACCCCGCGTGCCCGACGCCCCGGCCTCGCCCGCGGCCGACGCCCCCGCCGTGGTCACCGGCGAGGTCCAGGTCGTCGGCGCCTGGGACATGGTGCCCACCACGCTGCCGACCTACGTGAGCAAGCCGGCCGCCCAGCGGCGTACGGTCTCCACGATCGACCTCGACTCCACAGGCGTCTGGTCGAGCGGCCACAACGACGGCGACTCCGCCCTCGCGCGCTCGGCCGAGCAGTCCGCCAAGGCGGCGCGCGAGGCCGGCGAGACCCGCCGCGCCAGCGGCGCCTGAGCCCTGCTCCGCCGGACGCCAGGGCGATTGGGTGGGCGTCGAACCGCTCGTGTATCTTGGCGTCGCGCCTCCGGGCGCATGGGGCTGTGGCGCAGTTGGTAGCGCGTCTCGTTCGCAATGAGAAGGTCAGGGGTTCGAATCCCCTCAGCTCCACCAGCACGCCGAAGAACCCGTAGGTCGACATGACCTGCGGGTTTCTCGCATTTCGGCGCAGTGGCCCCACCGCTCTCACCCACCCTGCGTGAGGTGCAAGTCGGCCGGTCGTCCCAGCCTGAGAGCAAGGTGCAGCGCGGACAGGAGGGAGCAGTGATGTCCAGACCTGCAGGGCGGAGACGAGGCGGATGAGCTGGGCCGCCCGTTTCCAGCTGCGGCAGCACTTCCGCCAGAGCCTGTGGGCAGTGCCCCTGCTGGGTGCGATCGCCGGCGCGGGACTCGCCGTCATCGACCTGGGTGTGGAGGCTCGGGTCACGATGCCTGGATCGTGGTCCTACTCGCCGTCGACCGCGATCAGCGTGCTGACGACGGTGTCCGGGGCGATGGTCGGGCTCCTGGGCCTCGTCGTCACGGTCGGCGTCCTCGTCGTCCAGATGGCCACCGGCACCCTCTCGCCGCGCTTCATGCGACTTTGGTATCGCGACCGCCTGCAAAAGCTGGTGCTCGCTGCGTTCACCGCGACCTTCGCCTTCTCGTTCGCGCTGCTCGGCACCATCGAGGCTGGGTCAGTACCGGATCTCGGGGTGACCATGGCCGGCTTCGCCGTCGCCGTCGACCTGGTGCTGCTGTTGTTGTACCTGGACCGTTTCGTGCACGCGCTGCGTCCGGTCGCGGTCGCCGCAGCGGTGGCGCGGTCGGGTCGAGCTGTCGTCGCCGAGGTCGATGACGCCGGGATCGACCTGCAGGCCGGGAACCAGAGTCCCCGGGAGGTGCAGGGCCGCAGGGCCCAGGTCCGGTCGAGGAAGTCGGGCGCGATCCAGGCGATGGACGCGCGCGGGATGGTCGCCGTCGCCACCCGGCACGACCTCACGTGCGTGCTCACGTGCTCCGTCGGCGACTTCGTGAACGCCGGCTCGGTGGTCATGGACGTCTACGGCTCACCGGACCGCCGCGTGCTGCGACGGCTCCGCGGGAAGATCGCGTTGGGGCACGAACGAACGATCGACCAGGACCCCGCGTACGCGCTGCGGATCATCGTCGACATCGCCATCCGGGCACTCTCGCCCGCTGTGAACGACCCCACCACAGCAACGCAGATGATCAACTACCTGGGCGCCGTGCTCACTGACGTCGGAGAGCGGGAGCTGGGCAGGCACGGGTACCTGTTCGACGCGGAGGGACATCTGAGGCTCGCCTTTCGCATGCGCACCTGGGACGACTACCTCCACCTCGGTGTCTCGGAGATCCGGGAGTACGGGCGGGGTTCTCCGCAGGTGTGCCGTCGCCTGAGGGCGATGCTCGCAGACCTCGAGGACACCGTCCTGCCCGTCAATCGGCCCGCGGTCCGACGCGAGCTCGAGGTGCTGGACCGGACCGTACGGCTCTCCTTCATCGAGGGCCCCGACCAGGCGTTCGCGCTCGGACGGGACCGGCAGGGAATCGGCGGGGCCTCCCAGGCGCCGCCCGTGGCCCACGTCGCTGACGGGGAGTAGCGTCTGATCACCTTCGTGCGAGGAGGCACCCGGTTCACCCGCCGTGGAGGATGCTGCCTGCCGCTCCATCGAGCAGCGTGACGATCATGGACCTGATCGCCGCGCGCCTCCGCCTCTGGTGGGCGGGCGCGCTCGTGGTGCTGGTGGCGACGCTTGCCGGCTGTGGATCCGGATCCGGTGAGGACGACACCCCCGCCGTCTGCTCCAGCGTCGATGCCCTGCGGTCCTCTGTCACAGCCCTGACCGACGTGCAGGTCGAGCGAGGCGCACTGGACACGTTCCAGAAGGCCTTCGACAAGGTGAGGTCGAACCTGAGCACAGTGGTGAAGGACGCCAAGCGCGAGTACGCGGACGAGGTGGACACCGTCGAGGAGGCCATGTCCGACCTCGGCACGAGCCTCGACGCAGCCGTCTCAGGACCGACTGCTCCGAACATCGCCGCGGTGGGCGCGGCGTCCCAGGCCCTGGGTACGTCGATCAGCGCGCTGGTCGACGCGGTCGACAGCACCTGCTGACGCCCGCCCCGGTTGTCAGCGCGCGTCGCTCAGGCGCGTCGGATCGACGACCGGACGCAGCCCCCACGAGCACCGCCACGGTGTTCCCGGCTCCAGCTCGAGGAGGTCCACGCCGGTGCGGAAGGCGTCCGGAGGACAGGTCATCGGCTCGATGGCAACGGCTGTGCGCCGTCGGTGCGGCTCGCTCACCTGGTCTGCGGTGTAGACCATGAGGTGACGAAAGGCGTGGTCGACCCACAGCTCGACGGACCGTCCGTCAGCCGGGTCGCCCAGACGAGCCACCGCACGTCCGTCGCGGCCGACGACGAGGTCGCTGAACGCCGTGTCCAGCTCGATCGGTCCGATCCTGCGCGGCTGCCGGAAGTCGTGCGGGGTCCCGGCCACGCCGGTCGACGTCGTCACGCCGGCCGGACCGTCCGGATCGACGAAGGCGGCAGCAGGGACGGTCAGGTCGAGTCCGTCGATCGACGCCGTGCCGAGCGTGAGGTAGGGATGGAAGCCGACCCCGAACGGTGCTGGGTCACGATCGGCATTGACCGCCTCGAGGGTCACCGTCAACCCCGACTCGTCCAGCGCGTAGGTGACCTGGAGGTGGAGGTGCCACTCGTACCCGGGTTGCGGGCGAACGGCGCAGGCCAGGGTGACCGCAGCGGCGTCCCGCTCGACGAGGGTCCAGTCGAGCCAGCGCACCAGTCCGTGGATGGCGTCGTGTCGACCGATCTCGTTCAGCGGCGCCTGACAAGGACGGCCGCGATACTCGTAGTGCCCGTCGGTCAGCCTGTTGGGCCAGGGTGCGAGCACCTGTCCCCGGCCGTCGGTGGCGCGCCTGCCGGCTCCGAAGCCGTCGACCACGTCCATCGCGCCCACGCTGTAGTGGCGGAGGGTCGCACCGACCTGTGTGACGACCGCTTCCGAGTCGCGGTGCGCGATGCCGTACTGCTCACCCGACGGCGGGGCCCGCATGCGTCGCCCCTTCCACGTCCGAGGTCTCCGTCGGTCGGGGAGAGCGCGACGCAGGCGCACTCACGTGAGCTCACTGACGATCTCGGCGGCGATGATGCGTCCGGCGGCCTCGATGAGGGCGAGGTGTGAGAACGCCTGCGGGAAGTTCCCGAGGTGTCGACCGGTCTCGACGTCGAACTCCTCGGCGAAGAGCCCCAGCGGTGAGGCGACCCGGAGGAGCCGCTCCATCAGGTCCTGGGCCCGCTGCTCCTCGCCGATGATCGACAGTGCGGACACCAGCCAGAAGGAGCAGATGAGGAAGGTTCCCTCCTTGCCGGACAGTCCGTCGTCGGTCTCGTCGGTGCGGTAGCGCAGCACGAAGCCGTGCTCGGTGAGCTCGTCGGCGATCGCGAGCACGCTGGCGCGCAGCCGCTCGTCGGTGGCGGGAAGGAAGCCGAAGAGCGCCGCCAGCAGGGTCGATGCGTCCAGTGCGTCCGTCCCGTAGTGCTGACGCAGGACGCCGCGGTGGTCGACACCGTTCGCCAGGATGTCGGCCTTGATCTCGTCGGCGGTCTCCCGCCACGTCACCGTGAGCTCCGCGTCGCCCCGGATCTCCGCGAGCTTCGACGCACGGTCCAGCGCGACCCAGCCCATCAGCTTCGACGACACGTAGTGCTGCGGGGCGCCGCGGGCCTCCCAGATCCCCTGGTCGGGCTCACGCCACACCTCACTGGCACATCGGGCCTGTGACTGGACGATCGGCCACAGCCTTCGCGGGAGGCGTTGGCTGCGGCGGGTGTGCAGCAGGACGGAGTCCAGCACCGCGCCGAACACGTCGTTCTGGCGTTGGTCGAACGCCCCGTTCCCGACCCGCACCGGTCGAGCGCCCGCGTAGCCCGACAGGTCGTCGCGGGTGGACTCCGTCAGGTCGCGCCGGCCGTCGATGCCGTACATGATCTGCAGGGCCCCCGACTCGGTCGGCTCGAGGTCGGCGACGAACTGCATGAACTCGTCGGCCTCCCAGTCCAGGTTGAGGTAGTGCAGTGCCTGCAACGTGAAGGTGCTGTCGCGCATCCAGGTGTAGCGGTAGTCCCAGTTCCGTTCGCCGCCAGGCGTCTCGGGCAGCGAGGTCGTGAGGGCCGCCACGGTGGCACCGGTCGGCATGTACGTGAGGCCCTTGATGGCCAGGGCCGACCGCTGGATCGGGTCGCGCCAGCGATGGTCGGGCATCCGCGCCCGTCCGAGCCACGCGCGCCAGAACCGGACCGTGGCCTCGATCCGGGCGTTCGCCTCGTCGACATCGGCCGGCGCGGCCAGCCCGTCGGCCCACGACAGGGCGCAGAAGCACTCCTCGCCGGCGGTGAGCACGTGCCGTGCCCGGACCCGGTTGCCCTCCACCCCGAGCGCGAGGTCGGTGCGCAACCGCATGGTCTGGCCGTCGGCTGTCGCGTCGGCGGCGTGCCGCTCGTCGTCGACCAGCGTCCAGTCCGCCGTCGTACGCCCGTAGTCGAAGGCCGGCTCGCAGACGAGGTCCAGCTCGACGGTCCCCGACAGGCAGCGGACCGTCCGCACCAGGAGGTGGTCGGCGTCGTCGTCCGCCGGAGGCCGGGTGTGGGGCGTCACCACGTCGTCGGTCGTCCGCGGGCCCATCGTCAGCGCATCGCGGACCAGCACCCAGCCGGACGGCGTCTTCCACGTCGTCTCGAGGACGTTCGTGCCGGGCACGTACGCGCGTGACGTCGGGTGGTTGATCCCGAAGGGCCCGAGCCGGAAGTAGCCCGCCTGTCGGTCGAGGAGGGTGCCGAACACGCTGGGCGAGTCGAAGCCCGGGAGGCACAACCAGTCGATCGCCCCGTCGGGCGCCACCAGGGCGCCGGTGTGGCAGTCGGACAGGAACGCGTAGTCGGCGATGGGTGGGAACGGCGACGGCGCGGCGGCGCTCTGGGGCATCGTGTCGCTCATCGCGCGTTCCACGGGTCGTGCCAGCCGCCGTAGTCGGCCGTCAGCCGGTCTGCCTCCGCCGGTCCCCAGGATCCCGGGGCGTACGCATGGACCGGAGGTGGTGCGTCGAGCAGCGGCTGCATGATCCGCCAGGTCTCGTCGACCCCGTCCTGCCGGGTGAACCGGGTGCTGTCCCCGCGCAGCGCCGCATGCAGGAGGACCTCGTAGGGCGTGGCGCCCTCACCGCCCTGGTCGGCGAACTCCATGTCGAGGTCGATCCTCCCGACGGCCGAGAGGTCGCTGCGGCGGGCGTCCAGGATCACGCGGATCCCCGTCGACGGGTCCAGCTTGACGACGACCTGGTTCGCTTCCGTCTGCGGCCCCATGACGCCGAAGCCCAACGGTGGCGGACGTTTGAAGACGAGCCGCAGCTCGGTCTGGGTGACGGGGAGCCGCTTGCCGGTCCGGATGAAGAACGGGACACCCGACCACCGCCAGTTCTCGACCTCGAGCCGCATCGCTGCGTAGGTCTCCGTGGCCGAGTCCGGTGCCACCCCGTCGATGTCGAGATACCCGGCGTACTGCCCCCGGACGTAGTGAGCCGGGTCCGCCGCGACGACCGCCTTGAAGAGGGCCACCTGCGCATCCTTGATCGACGTCAGGTCACCGCGCGAGGGCGCCTCCATCGCCGCCGCCGACACGACCTGCATCAGGTGGTTGACCACGACGTCGCGCATCGCCCCGACGGGGTCGTAGAAGTGGCCACGGTCCTCGACGCCGAAGTCCTCCGACATGTTGATCTGCACGTGCGAGACGTAGTTCCGGTTCCAGACCGGCTCGAGGATCGTGTTCGCGAAGCGCAGGTGCAGGATCTCGTCGATCCCCATCTTCCCGAGGTAGTGGTCGATGCGGAACAGCTGCGACTCGTCGATGTACTGGTGCAGCTCGTCTGCGAGCTCCCCGGCAGATGCCTGGTCGTGCCCGAACGGCTTCTCCACGACCACGCGAGCCGAGCCGGTCAGGTCGGCCTCGGCGAGGCCGTGCACCACCCTCCCGAAGAGGAAGGGCGGGATCTCGAGGTAGAACACCGGGCACTCAGCGCCCTTGATCGCGTCAGCGACCCGCTGGTAGGTGGCGGGGTCGGTGAAGTCGCCGTGCACGTACGACAGCCTCCCGGTGAAACGGTCGAACACCGCCGGGTCGATCACCTCGCCCGTGCCCTCGATCGACTCGCGGGCGCGCGCGACGAGCTGGTCGAGGCTCCAGTCGTCGGCGGCGACGCCCACGACGGGACAGTCGAGCAGCCCCCGGGCCTCCAGCCGGTACAACGACCGGAACGTCATCACCCTCGCCAGGTCTCCGGTGATCCCGAAGACCACGAGGACGTCTGCCGGGCGCTGGTCGGAGCTCTGCGTCGGTGCCACCGTCTTTCCCCTCAGCCTCTGCTCACGCATCCCCACATGGGGGCGGGACAGCACCGTGACCGCAGCGCCTCCCCGCTCCGTCGGATGATCCGACGCGAGGCCGAGAGGGACATCACCCGGAGGGGGTGATGCCAAATCTGGGTAGGTGCGCCACGTTCGGCGGAACCGCTTGCCAGAAGAGGTGTTCGACCATGGCAGACGACCAGCACTACGACGTGGTGATCATCGGGACAGGAGCCGGGGGAGGGACCCTCGGGCACCGGCTCGCCACACGGGGCGTGAAGGTGCTCTGGCTCGAGCGCGGGGACTTCCTGCCCAGGGAGCGTGACAACTGGGAGACGCAGGCGGTGTTCGTCCGCGGCAAGTACCTCGCACCAGAGGTCTGGTACGACGGGCACGGCCACGACTTCCAGCCCGAGGTCAACTACTACGTCGGTGGCAACACGAAGTTCTACGGAGCGGCCCTCTTCCGGCTGCGACCGGAGGACTTCGGACAGGTGCGCCACCACGGCGGCATCTCGCCGGCCTGGCCCATCTCGTACGACGACCTCGAACCCTTCTACACCCAGGCCGAGCACCTGTACCTCGTGCACGGCCATCACGGCGAGGACCCGAGCGAGGGCCATGCCAGCGAGCAGTACCTCCACCCGCCGGTCTCCCACGAGCCCCGCATCCAGCAGCTGAGCGACGATCTGGAGAAGCAGGGTCTCCACCCGTTCCACCTGCCCATCGGCGTGAACCTCCAGGAGGCGGCGCCCGGCGTCGCAGCACATGCGAGCGCGTGCATCCGCTGCGACCGGGTGGACGGCTTCCCGTGCCTGCTCGACGCCAAGTCGGACGCGCAGGTCATCTGCGTCGACCCGGTCCTCGCCCAGGACAACGTCACCCTCGTGACCGGCGCGCACGTGCAGCGCCTCGAGACCGACGCGTCCGGCCACACGGTCACCGGTGTCGTCGCCACCCTGGACGACGGCACGGTCACCACGTTCACCGGTGACCTCGTCGTGGTCGCGTGTGGCGCGGTGAACTCCGCGGCCCTCCTGCTGAGGTCTCACAACGATCGCTACCCGACCGGCCTGGCCAACGGCTCGGGCGTGGTCGGCCGTCACTACATGAGGCACAACAACGTCGCCCTGATGGCCGTCTCGCGCGAGCCCAACCCCACCAGGTTCCAGAAGACGCTCGCGATGAACGACTGGTACCTGGGTGCGGACGACTGGGACTTCCCCCTCGGCGGCATGCAGATGCTCGGCAAGTCCGACGACGAGGAGATCCACGCCCAGGCGCCGCGCTGGGCCGGCCGGCTCTCACCGGACCTGCCCTTCGAGGTCCTGGCGCACCACGCGGTCGACTTCTGGCTCTGCGGGGAGGACCTGCCGCTGCCGGAGAGCCGGGTGACGCTCGACCGCGACGGCGCCATCCACCTGAACGTCGAGGAGAAGAACAACGTCGAGGGCGTCAAGCGCCTGCGCCACAAGCTCGACGGGATGCTCGACAAGCTGGGCATGCGGCGACACCACCTGCTGGACCGCAGCCTCTACCTGCACAAGAGCATGCCCATCGGTGCGACGGCCCACCAGGCCGGCACCGTCAGGTTCGGCCGCGACCCCGTCTCGAGCGCACTCGACGTGAACTGCAAGGCCCACGACCTGGACAACCTCTACGTGGTCGACACCAGCTTCTTCCCCAGCATCGGCGCCGTGAACCCCTCCCTGACCGCCATCGCCAACGCGCTACGTGTCGGCGACCACCTGGCCGAGCGGCTGGCCTGACCGCGGCGCGATGGCCGACTCCCCGGTTCACCAGGTCGTCATCGTCGGAGGTGGCTTCGGCGGGCTGTTCGCTGCCAAGTTCTTGCGCCGGGCGCCTGTGGAGGTGACGCTCGTCGACGCGAGGAACTACCACCTCTTCCAGCCGCTGCTCTACCAGCTGGCGACCGGGATCCTGTCCGAGGGCGAGGTCGCGCCCCCGCTGCGGGAGATCCTGCGGCGGCACGCGAACGTCACCGTCGAGATGGCCACGGTCGAGGGCTTCGACCTGGCCGCCCGGACCGTCACGGCGCAGCGGCCCGACGGCACGGTCCGCACCTACCCGTACGACAGCCTGGTCGTCGCCGCCGGAGCAGCGCAGTCGTACTTCGGCCACGACGAGTTCTCCCGCTACGCGCCGGGGATGAAGACGATCGACGACGCCCTCGAGCTGCGTGGCCGGATCTTCGGTGCCTTCGAGATGGCGGAGAACGAGCCGGACCCGGAGGCGCGTCGCGCCTGGCTCACCTTCGTCGTGGTCGGTGGGGGACCGACCGGGGTCGAGATCGCGGGCCAGATCGCGGAGCTGGCCCGCACGGGGCTCCAGGGCAACTTCCGCCGGATCGACCCCTCGGAGGCCGAGGTCCTGCTCGTCGACGGCGGCAAGGAGGTCCTGGCGACGTTCGGCGACCGCCTCTCGGCGAAGGCGGCCGCCGAGCTGCGCCGGCTCGGGGTCACGATCCGCAGCAAGTCCGTCGTCACGGACGTCGACCCGTTCGGGGTCGAGGTCCGCGGCGCCGACGGGACGACCGAGCGGATCGTGTGTCGCACGAAGATCTGGGCCGCCGGCGTGCAGGCGTCGCCGCTGGCCCGACTGCTCGCCGAGGCCGGCGGGGCCACGTGCGACCGTGCCGGTCGCATCGTCGTGAACGACGACTGCACGCTTCCCGGCCACCCGGAGGTCTTCGCGATCGGCGACATGATGGCGCTCCGCGACCTTCCCGGTGTCGCCGAGGTGGCCATGCAGTCAGGCATCCACGCCGCCAACACGATCAAGCGCCGGCTGCACGGCGAGGAAGCGGCGATGTTCACCTACCGGGACCTCGGCAGCATGGCCACCATCTCCCGGTTCCACGCCGTGGTCAGCTTCAGGAAGCTCCGGCTGTCCGGCTTCCTCGGCTGGCTGATGTGGCTCCTGGTGCACATCACCTTCCTCACCGGCTTCAGGAACCGGCTCTCCGCGATGTTCCACTGGACCGGGACGTTCGCGGCGGGCGGGCGCGCCGAACGCACCATCACGGTGCGGCAGACGGTCGGTCGGGTCGTCCTCGAGCAGGCCGGCGAGGGTGACATCGCTCGAGTGGTGCCACCGTTCGTGCGACACGACGACGCCGGCGACGCAGCCCCGGACGACGGACATCCGCCGCCATGATCGAGGTCCTGACGAGCGTCCCCCTCGCCGTCGACCCGGTGCCGTGGGCACGGTCGCAGATGGCGTTCACGCTGGCCTTCCACATCATCCTCGTCCCGCTGGGGGTGTCGTGGTCCGTGATGGCCCTGATCGCCAACTACCGGGGGATCAAGCACGACGACGCGGACGCCCTGCTGCTCGCGCAGCGATGGTCGAAGTACATGGCGGTCACCTTCGCGGTGGGCGCCGTGACGGGGACGGTGCTGTCCTTCGAGTTCGGCCTGCTGTGGCCGAAGTTCATGGGGCAGTGGGGTGCGGCCTTCGGCGTGCCGTTCGCGTTCGAAGGGATCTTCTTCTTCGCCGAGGCCGTGTTCATCTCGATCTACATCTTCGGGTGGCGGCGCCTGAAGCCGTGGACCCACTTCTGGACGGGTGTGCCCATCGCGGTCGCCGGCATCTTCGGCAGCATCGCGGTGGTGTCGGCCAACGCGTGGATGAACTCGCCCCAGGGCGTGACGCTCGACGCGTCGGGCAAGGTCACCGATGTCGACCCGATGAGGGTCATCTTCAACGACGCGATGCCGTTGATGGCGGCCCACATGGTGGTGGCTGCCTACCTGGTGGGCGGCTTCATGGTCGCCTCGGTGTACGCGGTGGGAATGCTGCGCGGGCGCGCCGACCACTACCACCGGACCGGCTTCGTCATCGCCTTCACGGTGGCGGCGATCGCGACGCCCGTGCAGATGGGCGTCGGTGACGGACTCGCGCGTTGGGTCTACAACAACCAGCCCACCAAGTTCGCGGCGATCGAGATGGTGCCCAAGACCAGCAGCGACGTGCCGGAGGTGCTGCTCGGACACCTCGACTCGGAGGGTGAGGTGGTCGGCGGGATCCCCATCCCGGGGCTGGCATCGATCCTGTCCGACCCCGGCAAGGGGACGTCGACCGAGATCCAGGGCCTCGAGGAGACCCCCGCCGCGGACCGCCCCACCAACCACCAGGTGAACGTGACCCACCTCGCCTGGGACCTGATGATCGGCCTGGGCACGATGTTGTTCCTGCTGACCCTGTGGTGGTGGGCGGCCTGGATCTTCCGGCGGGACATGCCCCGGAGCAGGTGGTTCCTCCGGGCCTCGGCAGCCTCCGGGGTGCTCGCGGTGATCACCATGGAGGCGGGCTGGGTCGTCAGTGAGGTCGGACGGCAGCCGTGGATCGTCTACGAGAAGATGAAGGTCGAGGACGCCGCCACCGGCAACACCGGGATCTGGATCACGTTCATCGGCGTGGTGCTGCTCTACGTCGGCCTGGGCGTGACCACGATCCTCGTGCTGCGGCAGATGAGCCGCAGGTTCCGGGAGGGTGACCGCAACGGCGAGGCCGACGTGCCGTACGGGCCGAACGACCCGGACCCGTCCTCCCCCGCGGACGACGAGAAGGTCCCGGTGTGATGGCCACGACGGCTGCCGTGATCCTGTTCGTCGCGGTCATCGCGTACGCCGTCCTCGGAGGTGCTGACTTCGGAGCCGGGTTCTGGGACCTCGTGGCCGGGGGCAGCAGGCGCGGGCGACGGCCTCGCGAGGTCATCGACCACGCCATCGCTCCGGTCTGGGAGGCCAACCACGTCTGGCTGATCTTCGTCTTCGTGCTGCTGTGGACCTGCTTCCCGGAGGCGTACGCGTCCATCACCCTGACGATGTTCGTCCCGCTCACCCTCGCCGCGCTCGGCATCGTGCTGCGGGGAGCGAGCTTCGCGTTCCGCAAGGCGGTGTTCGCGACCCGGGACCGTCGCAACTTCGGCGCAGCGTTCGCGGTCTCGTCGGTGCTCGTGCCCTACTGCTTCGGTGCCGTGGTCGGCGGCATCGCTTCGGGCCGGGTCCCGGCAGGAGGCAAGGCCGGTGACCCGTGGGACAGCTGGGTCAACCCGACGTCCGTGGTCGTCGGGCTCCTGGTGGTGTGCCTGGACGCCTACCTGGCCGCGTTCTTCCTGGTCCGCGACGCGGACCGGCTCTCCGACGAGACGATGATCGCCTACTTCCGCCGCCGGGCGACCGTCGCGGCGGTCGCAGCCGGCGTGGCAGCCGCGGTCGGGATCGTCGTGATGCAACGGGATGCCGAGTACCTCTTCGACGGCCTCACCTCGCGAGCCCTGGCGTTGGTGGTCCTGTCCGCAGCGTCGGGCGTGGCCGCGCTCGTGCTGGTCGCGCGTCGCATCCGTCGGGGCGCGCGCCTGGCCGCGGTCGGGGCGGTCGTCGGCGTGGTCCTCGCCTGGGGCGTGGCCCAGTGGGACTACGTGCTCCCCGAGTCACTGACCGTCTCGGCGGCGGCCGCGCCGACAGGCACGATCACGGCGGTGCTGGTCGCCACGGGCCTCGCGGTGGTGCTGATCGTTCCGGCCTTCGTGCTGCTGTACGTCCTGGACCAGAAGTCACTGCTGCCCGAGGAGGGCGTGCCCGAGCCCGTGCCCGGACCGACGTCCCCGTGAGCCGGAGCCGGGATGGCCACGTCAGCGCCGGTCCGACGGTTCTTCGTCACCGCGGTGTGGCCGTGGCGTGCTGCGGTCGAGGGCGACGGCCAGGCCAGGGAAGAACATCACCGACAGGACGCCGGCGCCGATGAGCGCGGCGGCGTTCTCCGGGAGCATGTGCCCGGTGTCCAGGCCCACCGTGGCGAGCGCCACCAGCAGGGGGAGCGAGGTCGCGGTGAGCAGCATCATCTGAGCGCGTTGCCGCACGTCCAGGTCGCGGCGGTAGAGGACGAACGAGGGAAGTCCACGCACCGCCAGCAGCAGCACGAAGAAGGCGACCAGACGCAGCGGAGCCTCCCGGATCGAGGCCAGGTCCAGGCTCATGCCGGAGGAGACGAAGAAGACGGGGATGAAGAACCCGTACCCGACGGCATCGAGCTTTTCCTCCAGGGCCGCCACGTCGCCGGGAGCCCAGTGGCGCAGGATCACGCCGGCGAGGAACGCGCCGAGCACCACGTCGAGGCCGACGTCGCTGGCGAGCACGAGCAGGCCGAAGAGGAGCATCAGGGTGAGTCGGAGCGTGATCTGCGACGTCGCGTGCTCGCCCTCACGGGAGATCGCCTCGATCCGGGGCAGCCGGCCCAGCCGTGGGAGCCACGCGAGACCGAGCGCGACCGCGCACATCGCCACGAGGGAGATCAGGCCGACCAGGCGACCCTGCGAGCCCAGGAAGATCGCGATGCCGGCAATGGGCAGGAACTCGCCCACGGCCCCGGCAGGCATGATGAACCGTCCCAGGGGGCCGTCCAGCATGTCGTTGTCGCGCAGGATCGGCAGCAGTGTCCCCAGTGCCGTCGTGGTGAGGGCCAGCGCGACTGGAACGAAGGCGTTCACCAGGCCGGCTGCCGACAACGCCCCGGTCACGCCGATCGAGAGGACCGCGCTGACCGTCCAGCCCGCGATGGCGAGTCGTCCGGACCGCTCCCGGAAGTGGTCGAGCTCCAGCTCGTAGCCAGCGAGCAGGAACAGGAAGCCCAGCCCGACGTTGGCGACCAGCTCCACGGACTCCGCCTGCGCCAGCCCGCCGACCTGCGGTCCGATCAGCACGCCGCCCGCGATCAGCACCACCACCTGCGGCACCAGCAACCGCGCCAGGAACGCGCTGATGAAAGGCGCGGCGAACGAGACGACGGAGACGACCAACAGCGCCTGCAGCTCCGTCTCGACGTCCATCCGCCCACCTCTCGACGCTCACGACCGACTGGAGCCGGCGTCCCGTCAGAGGTCGGAACACCTCGCGCCAGGCACGCACCGCAGAGACGCCGAGGTGGCCGATCGTGGCCGACCGCGCGCGGAGCGGCATCCTCCGCCGTGGGTGAGACACGCGTCGAACGCCCCATGCCTGACCAGCCTCGTCCGTGCTCTCGTGACGGCCGGCCCTCACCCGACTCGGGGGAGGTGACGGGCGGGGCGGTCGATCTACGTTCGGGACCGAGGCGGCTCGACCACGGTCGCGCCCTCCCTCCCTCACTCTCGACGGAGAAGCCATGTCGCAACTCTCGCCACCGATCACGCCCACCACCCCGACGGAGACAGTGCCTGCACCCGAGAAACCGTCTCGGGGCCGCTCGATAGCGGCGGTCATCTGCCTGGTGCTGGCCGGGCTCCTGACCACACCCGCGGGGGTCGCGTACTGGGGTCAACGCACCCTGAACGACACCGAGCGGTACGTCGCGACCGTGGATCCGTTGATCGACTCGCCCGAGGTGCAGGACGCCATCGCCACCACGGTGACAGCCGCCATCGAGAAGCAGGTCGACATCGAGGCCGTCCTCAACAACGTCTTCGAGGGCGTGATCACCGAGAGGCCGCGACTGGAGCAGCTGGTCGGGCCCCTGTCGGCAGCGATCAACAGTCTGGTGGAGCGGGAGGTCCGCGCCTTCATCGCCTCCGACGAGTTCGCCGAGCTGTGGCTGCAGGTCAACATCAGGGCGCAGCAGGCGCTGCAGCGCGTCCTGACGGGCGAGGGCACGGGCGCTGTCACGGTCCAGGGCGACCAGCTCGTGCTCGATGTCGACGAGGTCATCAAGGCGGTGAAGGAGCGGCTCGTCGCCCGCGGGCTGACCTTGGTCGAGAACGTCCCGATCCCGGCCACCGACCGTCAGATCGTGCTGGTGCAGTCCGACGAGCTCGAGCAGCTCCGCACCATCTATGCCTTCGGGAACCCGCTGGCCATCTGGATGCTCCCCGTCGTGGCGGTGCTCTACCTCCTCGCCTTCGTGCTGGCCCGACGCCGCCCGCGGATGGGTGTGCTGATCGGAGCAGTTCTCGCCGCCAATGCCGTCCTGCTGGCCCTGTGCCTCAGCATCGGGCGCCAGCTGTTCGTCAACCAGCTCTCGGGCACGGTCTTCGGCCCCGCGAGCAAGGTCTTCTACGACACCCTGCTCGCCTACCTCGAGCGCGGGCGGGGCGTCCTCCTCGCGCTCGGGCTGCTGCTGGTCGTCGCAGGGTGCTTCGCCGGCGCCAACAGGTACGGCACAGCGGTCCGCACGAGCCTGGGCTCGGGACTCGAGAGCCTCGGGGCACGGGTGGGCGGCGACCATGTGGGGAGCGCAGGGCGTTGGGTGACGGGGAACCAGGGCTGGCTGCGCGTCCTCGCCGTCCTCGTGGGGGTGCTGGTCCTGATCTGGGGCAACGAGATCACCATGGAGCGGTTCTGGTGGTCCCTCGCGACGGTGGTCCTGGGCCTGTGCGTCGTCCAGGTGCTCGTCGGTGCAGGCAAGGACACCGCCGTGGCTGCGCCGCCAGAAGGAGAGTCGGTTCCGGTCGATGCCCGCTAGGGGCGGCGCCGCCATGACCCCGTCTCCCCTGGCGTCCGGGAGACAGGCCGCCCGATGACAGGCACGAGGTGGTCGAGACCACCTGGTCCCGGACCCGTGCGCACCCACCCCAGATCGGGGATATCGTCCCTGCCCGCTTGCACCCTTTCGGGTGACCTAGGGATCCTCGGGACGTGGCTCGCCTCCTGCGCTCGCTGGGCTCGTGGTGCGCCCGCCACGGTTTCGTGGTCATCGCGATCTGGGCGCTGATCGGCATCGGTGTCGGTGCCGCGGTGACGACCTTCGGCGCGCAGACCAACAACGACCTCTCCCTGCCCGGCACGGACAGCCAGGCGGCCAAGGACCTCCTGCAGGAACGCTTCCCGCCGCAGCAGAACGGCGTCAACCCGATCGTCTTCGACGTGTCGACCGGCAAGCTGACCGACGACGACGCGAAGAAGGCGGTCTCCGAGTCGGTCAAGGCGATCGCTGCCGTGCCCCATGTCGCGAGCGTCACCGACCCGGTCAGCAGCGACGGCCAGACCGCAGGACTGCTGGCCGACGACGGCCAGACGGCCTTCGCGCCGGTGCTCCTCGACATCGGATCCGGAGACCTGACGCCCGAGCTGGCCCAGCAGGTGGTGGACGCGACGGCGCCCGCCACCAGGGCCGGCATCACCGTGGCCGCCGGCGGCTCGGTGGGCTCCACGCTGTCGACCGACGACTCCGAGATCAGCGAGGTCGTCGGCATCGTGGCCGCGATGATCATCCTGACCCTGGTGCTGGGCAGCCTGGTGGCGATGGGGCTGCCGATCGTCACCGCCGTGGTGGGGCTCGCCGTGGCCCTGGGTGTCGTCGGGCTGCTGGGGCACGCCGTCGCCATCCCGTCCAGCGGTCCGACGCTCGCCACGATGATCGGGCTCGGCGTCGGCATCGACTACGCCCTCTTCCTGATCACCCGCCACCAGGAGAACCTCCGCGACGGCCTGTCGACGGTCGAGTCCGCCGCGCAGGCCGTCGCGACATCGGGCAGCGCCATCGTGTTCGCGGGCTGCACCGTCGTCATCGCCCTGCTCTCGCTGGGAGTCGCGGGCATCCCGCTGGTCAGCGCGCTGGGCCTGGCCTCCGCGATCGCCGTCGTCGCGGCCGTGCTGGTCGCCATCACCCTGCTCCCCGCATTCCTGGGCCTGCTCGGTCACCGGATCGCCTGGCTTTCGCTGCCGGCGTTCATGCGTCCGCGGAGCAGTCGCCGCGCCGGCCTGTGGGCCCGTTGGGCCGGTGTCGTACGCCGACACCCCGCCGTCGTCGCAGCCGTGTCGCTGGCAGCGCTGGTGCCGCTGGTCATCCCGGCCCTCAGCCTCGAGCTCGGCCAGGAGGACGTCGGTGCGACGTCTCCGGAGACGACCGAGCGACAGGCGTACGACCTGGTCACCGACGGGTTCGGAGTGGGCTACAACGGCCCCCTCCAGGTCGCGTCCGCCCTCGACCCGGTGGCCGCACCGAGCGCCACCTACACCCGGAAGTACGACAAGGCGCAGTCGCTGAAGGCAGATCTCCAGCAGAAGCAGAAGGACCTGACTGCGCAGAAGAAGCAGCTCCAGCGGCAGCAGCAGCAGCTGGAGGCCCAGCAGCAGTCCCTCGAGGACCAGCAGGCAGGGCTCGAGAGCGACCAGGCCTCGCTGGAGGCGCGGGCCGACCAGCTCCAGGGGGAGCAGGCGGGCCTCGAGCGCCAGGCCGCGGCCCTGCAGGCCGAGCAACGCCGTCTCGAGGCCGAGCAGACAGGGCTGGAGGCCCAGGCATCAGCCCTCGAGCGAAGGGCCCGTGCGGTCGCCGGCCGGATCAGGTCGTTGACCCGCGAGCTCGCCCGGCTCGGCCTGCGCGAGCGCGTGCTCCAGCGTCGCATCCAGCGTGCCGAGGGCAACCCGGTCCGGGTCGCGCGGCTGCGCGCCCGTCTGGTCGAGGTCCGCGAGCGCCAGGTCGAGGTGCGAGCTCGGCTGCGCCCTCTCACCGCGGAGGCCCGGCGGCTCGCGGAGCAGGCCCGGCGGCTGCGATCCGAGGCAGCCCGGCTCAAGCAGCAGGCCGACGCGCTGCAGCGCCGGGCCGACGGCCTCCAGCGGCAGAAGACCTCGCTGGAGCAGCAGGCCGCAGAGCTCCAGCGCGAGGGCGACCAGCTCCAGCAGCAGGCGGACTCGCTGCGCCGGCAGGGCGACGAGCTCCAGCAGCAGGCGACTGAGCTGCAGCAGCAGGCCGATGACCTCAAGCCCCAGCAGAAGCAGGCCCAGCAGGAGCAGGCCCAGGCCGAGAAGCTCAAGCAGCAGCTCACCGACATGGTCACCACGGCCGGAGGCGACGAGCGCGGCACCGACCCGCGCGTCGTGCGCCTCCAGAAGGGCCTGTCGGCCACGGCAGGAGTGGTGGCGCTGACCCCGCCGCAGCTGAACAAGAAGGGTGACGTCGTGCTCCTCTCGGCCGTCCCGGAGACCTCGCCGGCCTCCGACGACACCGCCGACCTCGTCGTGCACGTGCGCGACACGGTGCTCCCGGACACCAACGAGGAAGGGGGCATCACGTCGCACGTCGGCGGCTACACGGCGTCGTACGTCGACCTGGCCTCGTTGATCTCCGCGCGGCTGCTCCTGGTGATCGGGACGGTCATCCTGCTGGGCTTCCTCCTGCTGATGGTCGCGTTCCGCTCGCTGCTGATCCCGCTGCAGGCGGCGATCACCAACCTCCTCTCGGCCGCCGCCGCGTTCGGGGTGCTGACCGCCGCCTTCCAGTGGGGCTGGGGGATCTCGTTGCTGGGAATCGACACCGCCGACGGGTCCGTGCCGATCGCCAGCTACGTGCCGCTGATGATGTTCGCCGGGCTCTTCGGGCTGTCGATGGACTACGAGGTGTTCCTCGTCAGCCACGTGCAGCAGCACCACCACGCCGGCGAGGAGGCGCGCGAGGCGGTGCAGGCGGCGCTGGCGTCGAGCGCGCGCATCACGACCGCCGCGGCGTTGATCATGGCGTCGGTCTTCGCCAGCTTCATCCTCAACATCGACCCGACCATCAAGCAGTTCGGCGTCGGTCTGTCGGTGGCGGTGCTGCTCGCCGGCATCCTGGTCGTGACACTGGCGCCCGCGATCCTCGTGCTCTTCGGGCGGGCGGCGTGGTGGCTCCCGCGCTGGCTGGACCGGATCCTGCCGCACGTCTCGATCGAGGGCGAGCCCGCCGTCACCTCGGCAGCGGAACCCGCAGGAACGTCGGACGGTAGAGCGTCGGATCTTCCTTGATCTTCTGGGGGTCGGTGTTGTTGTTGCTGTACGACGTCACCATGGTCCCCGGCTGGGGGAAGATCTGTGGGTGCGCGAGCGGCATGTAGGTGATCGCGCCGGTGTCCTGGTCGGCGGGTAGATCCGCGACCGGCTCGGTGGGCGTGAAGGGTCCGGTTGCTCGCGGGGCGGTCCAGAAGGCCATCTGGTCGCCGAGGTCTCCGTCCTTCTTGCTCAGCGCGTACCAGCGGTCGCCGCGGTGGAAGACGCTCAGCGTCTGCGACACACCCTCGACGGCCGCCACCAGCTGGGCCGATTCGCGGGCGTCGCGCTGCCACGTGCTGCCGTCCCAGAAGCGCCACGCCGAGGCGTCGAGCACGTGGTCCGGCCGCACCCGCGCGACCTGGAGGGAGAACCCGAAGACACCCTCGGTGTCCGGGTTGGCGGTCCCGTAGAGGTAGAGCCAGTTGTCGTCGACGGCCATCGCCGCGCCCCACTCCGGCCGGCTCCGCTTCGGGTCGTCAGGTCCGATGTCCCTGACGGAGATCAGCTGCGGTGTCCCACCCTGGGCCACCACGAACACCGCCAGCGACGGCCCGAGGTTGGCGAAGTCGAACGAGCCGGCGCCGGTGGCCCTCACCCGCTGGGCCGAGACCAGCACGAGGTCGTAGCCGGGTCGGTGGGCCACGGCGGTCGACATCGGCCAGTAGCCGACACCGTCCCTGCGGTCGGGGATGAGGGCGCCCTGGGAGGGCGGCAGCACCACCGACACGCAGTCGGTGTCCCACAGCAGCATCGAGTTGCGCGCGAACAGAGGTCCGTCGAAGTCCTCGCTGCGCAGCGTGTCGCCGAACACGACGAGGAACCGACCGTCCCCGAGCTCGGCGTCGGCACCGACGTCGGCGCCCTGGAATGCCGGGGTCCCCTGGAGGTGGGCGATCTGGTCGTTCAGCTCGGTCACCGTCCTGGGGCGACCGCCGCGATCGACGCACGTCGTCTGCGTGGCCACGCTCGGCAACGCGGGCGTGGCGACGACGTCCGTCGGCACGAAGGCGACCACCAGCCCCGCAAGCACCGCGAGCGGCAGGACCGCACCGAGCACCCGCAGCTGCCAGTGCCGCACGGGCACCGCCTCCACCTTCCCTGAACCCTGGGAGAGCCCGCTCAGCCGGCGGGCGAGCACCAGGGTGACCACGGCCACCAGCGCGCCGGCGGTGACCACCAGCAGCTGCGGGCGATCGACACCGCGACCGAAGTAGGCCACGTCGGCCAGCGTGGCCTGGGCAGCGCCGGTCGGCATCCACGGCGTCACGGCCGGCCAGGGCGCTGGTAGCAGGTAGTGGCTGGTGCCGGTCAGCAAGGGGGTGGCCAGGACGAGGTAGGTCGCCGCCGCGGCCGCCAGTCCGACGAGCCCGGCCAGCGCCTCGACTGCGAGGGTGATCGCACCCATCGTGAAGACGTAGAGAGCGCCCAGCCCGATGATGGTGAGGTCGTCGCCGGGCAGTCGCGTCCACGGGAGCAGCTGCAGCAGGAAGGCACCAGCGACCGCGACCACGCCGAGGCCGAGGACCCGCAGCATGCCGAGCCGCGCGGCCCCTGCGACAGGCCCCCTGACCAAGGAGATCCCGAGCACGAAGCCGAACCCCAGCAGGCCGCTCAGGATGACGAACCAGCGGACGCGGCTGGCCGCACGGGCCGAGCCCGACCCGGCGACCTCCTGGACCGTGACGGTCCGGTCGTGCGAGGCGGAGATCGCCGTGACCCGGTCGACGACCGCGTCGTTGAGCTTGCCATCCGTGCGCGCGTTGACGAGCACGACGTCCTGCGTCTTGCGCAGGTCGACGAGCACGGCCGCCACCACGGTGCCGTCGAGGACCTCGGAGCGGGCCTCGTCCTCGTCATCGGTCCAGGTGGCATCGAACGGCGTGCCCGACATCGCGTCGGCGTCGTGGGAGAGCGACAGCGCCACCACGGCCGGCGCGGCGATCAGCAGCGGGACCCGGTGCGGCTCCCGGGCGTCACCGCGCAGGGTGATCGTTGCCAGGGCGACGCCCTGGGCGACGATGACGACCAGGCACGCCGCCACCGTCCAGCGACGCGCGGGCTGCCTCGATGCCACACCACACCGTCCGACGGTCGATCAGGTGGTGAGAGTGTCCCAGAGGTTCGCTGGTCGGACCATGGTCGACTAGACGTGCTCGGCCTCGACGTCCTTCGAGATGCCGAGCTGTCGAGCAGCCGGTGACGGGCCCGGTGCCCGACGTCTTCGTGCTCGCATGCATGGACCTGATCGGACGGGGTACGGCGACACGTCGGGGGTTCCCTCATCGGACGGGCGCATCATGCGACACCCCCTCGGCCAGCGGCCCGCGACCCGGCCCGCTGCCCACCGCAGCCGACGCGGCTCACCACGGCCCTCCAGGGCCGTCCTCCGCACCCGTGCGCCGCCCACCGCGTCGTCCGTGGCATTCGCCCACGCCCGCTGCCGGCTCCCCGCGCGCCAGCGCGGATCCCGTCGCGAGCGACGCACTGCCACGTGATGTCCAGCTGTTACACCGCCCCCAGAAGGGAACCCCCATGAACCACCACCTTCGCCGATACGGGCCCGCCGGGCTCGCTCTCGGATGCATCGCCACACTCGCCATCGCTGTCGGCGCCCAGTCCGCCCCGGGCTCGGGCACGGACGATCCCACGCTCGAGAGCCGCGTCACGGCGCTCGAGCGACGGGTGACCGCGCTCGAGGAGGACCGGCCGACGCCGACGCCCACCCCCACCCCGACGCCCACCCCCACCCCGACGCCCACCCCGACCCCGACGCCCACCCCGACCCCGACGCCCACGCCGACCCCGACGCCCACGCCGACCCCGACGCCCACGCCGACCCCGACGCCCACGCCCACCCCGACGCCTGCGGGCGGCTTCCCCAACGCCGCGACCACCGGTGTGCCGGCCGGCGTCACCCTCGAGCCCTACACCGGGCCGTGCATCTTCCGCGAGTCCAACGGCTCCTCAGCGGTGATCGACGGCAAGGACGTCCGGGCGAAGTGCGGCGAGCTGTTGGCCTACCACCCGTTCGCCTTGACCGTCCGCAACAGCCGGGTGCCCCGCATCGAGGTCACCAACAGCGGCCAGAGCCTCGACATCAGGGACAGCGAGGTCGTCGCGGGCGCCTGGTCCGACGGCGCGCTGTGGGGATCGAACATCACGGCCACCCGCGTCGAGGTCACCGGCGGCCAGCACTCCGTGCACTGCGAGGACGACTGCACCATCGTGGACTCCTGGCTCCACGGCCAGTACAACCCCGCCGGCGGGTCGTACCACACCAACGCCTTCCTCACGAACGGCGGCAGCGGCATCGTGCTCCGGCACAACACGCTGCACTGCGACTCGATCCTGAACAGCACCGACGGCGGGTGCACCGCCGACGTGTCCTTGTTCGGCGACTTCGGTCCCGTCTCCGACGTGCTCGTGGAGCGGAACCTGCTGAAGGCCAACGCCTCGTCGATCTCGTACTGCGCGTACGGCGGCTACCAGCCCAGCAAGCGGTACCCGATCGCCACCGGCATCCGGTTCATCGGCAACGTCTTCGAGCGCGGCACCAACCGCCGGTGTGGCGTCTACGGGCCCGTCACGTCGTTCCAGTCCACCGCGACCGGCAACGAGTGGACGGGCAACACCTGGGACTCCGGCGAGCCCCTGACCCCCTGACCGTCCCCGACCCGTAACACGCTCGACCTTCACGGCGCTGAAGTGAAGAGGGCAGCGGCGCGACCATTTCCCCCCGGATCGAGGTCGCGCCGCTGTTCCCCTGTCGTGCGCGGCCCCCCGGGCTGTACCGTGGACCGAAGGCGTTCGATCCGGGGGGATGGACTGCCTGGTGGCGGCCCGGGTGCTCACATCCTGAGCACCCGGGCCCGCCGCTGATCTTCCGCGGCGGCCTGGGCGGCCTCAGTCGCCCGTCGGTCCGAAGCGCTCGACGCGGATGGCCGCGGGGTCGAGGCCGGCCGCGACGAGCAGGTCCTCGGCGTAGGAAGCGAAGCGGGCCGAGCCGCAGACGTAGCCGAGGTCGACGCCCTCGAGCAGCGGGCCCAGCTCCTCGGTCGTGAACGGACCGGCCGGCCGGTCTCCGACGTCGGTCCGCGTGAACGCGAGGGTCGCTCCATAGCGCCGGAGCTCGGGGGCGTAGGCGAGCTCGTCGGGGGTGCGGCCCATCGCGGCGATGCGCAGCAGGTCGGTGCGCCCGAGCCGGCGTGCCGTGCGGGCCATGGCGACAGCGGGCACGACCCCGGTGCCGCCGACGAGGCACAGGACACGGGACCTGGTGTCCCAGACGAACCAGCGACCGATCGGTCCGCGCAGCTCGAGCACGTCGCCGACCTCGGCGACGTCGGCGAGGAACTCCGAGACCTCACCGTCCGGCTGCCGCTCGACGAGCAGCTCGAGCAGTGGGTCGTCGCTGTCGGAGGCCAGGGAGTACGAGCGCTGGGCGGTGTAGCCGTCGGGTGCGCGCAGCCTGAGGATGTAGTGCTGACCGGGCAGGTGGTGGGGCCGGTCGTCCACGTGCAGCCGCAGCCGGACCGTGTTCGTGGTGGGCTGGTCCTTCTCGATGATGCGGCCGTCGCTCCAGGCCGCCATGGGAGCCGGGGCCACGTCAGTCGTCACCCTGGTAGCGCTGCTCGCGCCACGGGTCGCCGCGGTCGTGGTAGCCGTTCTGCTCCCAGAAGCCCGGCCGGTCCTCGGTCATCAGCTCGAGGCGGGAGAGCCACTTGGCCGACTTCCAGAAGTACAGGTGCGGCACCAGCAGCCGGAGCGGACCACCGTGCTGGCGGGGGAGCGGCTTGCCGTCGAAGCTCCACACCACCCAGGCGCGGCCGCCGGTGACGTCGGCCAGCGGCAGGTTGGTCGTGTAGCCGGTCACCGAGTGCGCCAGGACGTACGCCGCCGAGGTGTCCGGCTCGGCGACCGCGAGCAGGTCGTCGACGCTGACCCCGCTGAAGGTGGTGTCGAGCTTGGACCACGTGGTCACGCAGTGGATGTCGCCGAAGTAGGTCGAGCCCGGGAGGGCGTGCAGCTCCTGCCAGGTCCACGTGTGCGGCGACTCGACGAGGCCGTCGATGCTGAACGTCCACGACTCCTCGGGCTGGTGGGGCGTCGCCTCGGCGCTCAGCACCGGCCACGACGAGCCGGTGTCGTACTGCCCGGGTGGGAGCCGACCGCGCTCCGGCTCGGGGCGGCGGCGGTGGAATCCTCGGGTGACAGGCATCGATGCTCCTGGGAGTCGGCTCGTGCTCGACCGGACGAGGGCCAGTCTGCCGTGGCGGGACGCCTACGCGAAGTGTCTCCACTCGCCTTCCGAGACGACCTCGACCCGGTCGCCGTCCACGAGGACAGCGGACTGCTCGTCGAGGGCGTACGCCGGGTTGCCGAGCTCGGCGGCCCACTGCCCGGCCACCTCCAGGGTGTTGCCCGGGAACAGGCCGACGTGCGGGAACAGCGAGAAGTCGACGAGGCCGAGGGTCCGGTCGCCCTCCTCGGGCCGCCACTCGACGAACAGGTCGCCGATGCGCGGGGTGAGCGCCATGCTGCCGGCGCTGACGCCGACCCAGACGGTGTCGGTCAGCTCGGGCAACAGGTCCGCGAGCCCGGACTCCCGCAGCCAGTGGGCGAGGTACGTCGCCTCGCCGCCGTCGACGAGCAGCACGTCGGCCGCGCGCACCCACGGCACCCAGCGGTCGGTGCTGATCGTGGGGAGCGCCGTCAGCTCGAGGAACCCGACGGACCGCCAGCCGAGGCCGGTCATCGTCGGCGGCGACCCGTCGGTGACGAAGCGCCGCAGCGACTCCGGCCCACACATCGGGTGACCCCACTGGGCCGTCGGGATGCACAGCGCGCTCGACTCCTCGACCGGTTTGCCGAGCAGGTCGACGAGGGCCGCGCGGATGCTGTCGTTGGTCACGCCGCCGGAGGTGAGCAGGAGCTTCATCCCTGCATCGTCGCAGGGTGGCCCGGCGCTACGGTCGTCCCGTGAGCGACTACCAGCGGATCCTCGTGGTCAGCACACGGGCTGACGCGGCGGAGGTCGCGCGGGTTCGGGCCGGCATCGGGTCGTCCGCGGTCGTCATCACCGCCCCGACCGCCGACGGCAAGCGCATCGTGCAGGGGCTCGGTCACACCGCCCACCCGGAGGTGGTGCTGGCACCGGTCCGCTTCCCCGACGTGGACCGCGGTCACCGGCTCGACGAGGTCGTGCGACGCCACGCGGTCGCCGACCGGTTCCGTGACGTCGTGGTGGTGGCCGACCCGTCCACCATCACCCTCCTGCTGCGGGTGCTGGCGCCCGACCAGCTGCCCACCTCCGGCCCCGTCACCGAGGTCGGCCTCCCGCGGGGGCCGCGGCCGGTGCCGCTCGGTCGCGCGGCCGCTGCGGGGGTGGCCCTCGCCCTGCTGGTGTTCCTGCTGTCCGCGGTGGTGCCGGTCTGGTCGCTGCCCGCGCTGGCGGCCGTGGTCGGGCTCGGGTTGCTGACGCTGCCTACGCGTCGCTGGCTCGGCCTGTCGGTGCTCATCGCGGTCGCGGTGGCGCTCGGCGTCTCGCTGCTCGCCATCGCCGGATCGGCGAGGTTCCCCGGCGCCTGGTGAGGCCTCGGCCCGTCGGGCGTCGGACGTCAGGCGGGGGCGCCCGGTGCGGCCAGGGCGGGCGTGCGCCGCAGCACGACGACCATCGCGCAGACGGTGAGCAGCAGCGTCGAGGCGAGGGCGACCACGCCCGGCCAGCCGGCGTGGCTCCAGGCGGCGCTGCCAAGGTTGCCGAAGACCGACGCGCCCAGGTAGTAGGCGAAGAGGTAGAACGCCGCCGCCTGCCCGGTGCGGACGCCCGCGAGGTGGGCACGCGCGGTGACCCACCCGCTCGCCAGGCCGTGGATGCAGAAGAAGCCGACGGTGAGCGCCGCCATGCCCAGGACGACGACCGGCAGGGCGTCGGCCAGGGTCAGCCACACCCCCACCAGCGCGAACGCGCAGCCGACCGGGATGGTGGCGCGACGGCCGATGCGGTCGGCGATCCGGCCGGACGTCGCCGAGCTGACGGAGCCCAGGGCGTAGACGAGGTAGACCAGGCTGATCGTGCCGACCGAGAGCCCGTAGGGCGCCGAGCTGAGCCGGAAGCCGAGCGCGTTGAAGACCGCCACCATCGTGCCGATCCCGCAGGCGCCCAGGACGTAGAGCGCCAGCAGGGCCCGGTCGCGCACCGCTGCGCGGGCGCCGTCGAGCACCGACCGCAGGTCGGCCGGCCGGCGCACGAAGTGTCGCGACGCCGGCAGCAGCCACGCCACGACGGCCGCGCACGCGAGCGCGGCGAGCGCGGCGGCCGCCATCCCCCAGCGCCAGCCCGCGGCGTCGGCGACCGGCGCGGTGACCACCCGGCCGGCCATGCCGCCCAGGGCGGTGCCGGCGATGTAGAGGCCGAACGCCCGACCGTGCGCGGAGGGGTGCAGCTCCTCGCGGAGGTACGCCGTGGCGACGGCCGGCAGCCCGGCGAGGGTCACGCCCTGCAGCATCCGGAGGCCGAGCAACGCCTCCCACGACGGCGCCAGGGCGCACAGGACGCCCACGACCGCCGCGGACCACAGGGCGAGGTGGATCAAGGGCGTGCGGCCGACCGCCTCCGACACCGGTCCCGCGACGAGCAGCGCCACGGCGAGGGACGCGGTCGTCAGTGACATCGCCAGGGTCGCGCGCGTGGGGGAGACGTCGTACGCCTCGACGAGCTCGGGCAGCAGCGCCTGGACGTCGTACAGCAGCACGAACGTCGCCATCCCGGCGGCGAACACCGCCACCATCACGCGGCGGTAGCCGGCGGTGCCCGGGAGGTACGGCGTCGGGCCGGCGTCGACGGGTGAGAGCTGGGCGGTGTGCACCCGTCGATGGTCCGCCCTCCCGGCTCATGCGTCCAATGTCGGAAAGCGGGCATGGCGATACGATCTGCGCATGATGCTCCGTGACCTCGGCTGGCTGGTGGAGCTCGGCGACCTCGGCCACGTCACCGAGACGGCGGCGTCGCTCGGCACGAGCCAGCCCACGCTGTCGCGTTCGCTCGCCCGGATCGAGGCGGAGCTCGGGGTGCGCGTCTTCGAGCGGACGCCGGCCGGTCTCGAGGTCACTCCTGACGGGCGGGTGGTCCTCGACGCCGCCCGCGACCTCGTCGTACGCCACCAGCAGCTGCGCGCCGACCTGGCCAACCGGCTCGACCCGGACACCGGGATCGTCCGGCTCGCGTTCCTGGACTCGATGGCCACCACGCTGGTCCCCAAGCTGCTGCGTGCCTTCCACGCCGAGGCGCCGGCCGTGAAGGTCGTGCTGAGCCAGGAGCCCGCGCACGACATCCGCAGCGACCTGGACCGCGGTGCCGTCGAGCTCGGGCTCACCATGGACCGGGCCGAGGACCTCGGCTGGCTGGCGGTGCAGCGTGAGCGGCTCGTGGTGGTGGTGCCGCCCACACACCGCTTCCGCGGCCGCACGCGCATCGACCTCGCCGCACTGGCCGACGACGAGCTGGTCACGACACCGCCGGGCTTCGGCCACAGCGCGCTCGTGCAGGCCCTGCTCGCCGAGGCCGGCGTGAGCCCCCGGATCTCCTTCGAGAGCGCCGACCTGGCCACGATCGAGGGTCTGGTGGCCGCCGGGCTCGGGGTGGCGATCGTGCCGGAGGCGTTCGCCGGTCAGTCGGGGTCGGTGGGGCTCGCGCTGTCGTCCCCGTCGGCGACGCGCACGATCGGTCTCACCTGGCGCACCGACAGGCCGCTCGCGCCGCCGGCCGAGCGGTTCCTGGCGTTCGTGCGCGGCCGGACGTGGGCCGGCTGACGCCGGACGGGGTTGGTCAGCCCTTGCGCGGGCCGAAGAGCAGCCCGCGGCGTGCGGTCTTGCGCGGCTGCGGGATCGCCGGGGCGGGCCACCACTCGAGGCTCGGGTGGCCGGCGCGGTTGAAGCCCTCGCGGTAGACGAAGTTGTCGCCGCACGAGCAGACCCAGCGCTCACCCACCTCGTGGTGCTCGCCGGTCGGTGCTCCCTCGGTCTGCAGGCAGACGTGGATCATCGTCGAGTCCATCAACGCTCCCTCCCTCGCGTCGAGCCCGGGCACAAACCCCCGTGTGTGCCTGGTTCGACCATCGTCGTGGGGACCTCGCGGAAAGAGAATGGGTGGGAGTCGAACTGCGGCCCATCTTGAGGAAACCTCGGTCGTTCATGCCGGGTTCACCGGATCGAGTGCCGGAGTGGCCTCGAGGGGTCAGATCCAGCGCTGGAACCAGATGCGCGCGTCCCACTCCGACTTCGTGAGCAGGACGTCGGTCCAGATCGGCCAGAACCACGCGAAGGCGATGAGGGCGAGCACGGTGTAGCTGCCCGCGACGACCACGCCGAAGGTGCGCCGCGGCGTCGGCACGTCGGACGTCCCGATCAGGTGCCCCATGACCAGCGCGACCGACAGCACGAGGAACGGCAGGGCGGTGATCGCGTAGAAGAAGAAGATCGGTCGGTCGTCGAACGCGAACCAGGGGAGCCACGTGCTGGCGAGACCGGCGACCACGACGCCGTGGCGCCAGTCGCGGGCCCCGGCCCACAGCAGCAGCGAGGCCACCGCCGCGAGGCTGCCGCCCCACCAGATCACCGGGTTGCCGAGGAGCAGGACCTGCCGGATGCAGCTCGAGCCCGAGGGGGCCGCGCACCCCTGTGAGCCGGGCTGGATGTCGGTCTGGGCGTCGACGCCGACCGGGCGGCCCATGACCAGCCACGTCGACGGCTTGGAGGCGTAGACGTGCGTCGAGTCGTTGAGGAAGTGGCTGTGGAAGGTGTAGACGTCCTGGTGGTACGACCACAGCGATCGCAGCGACTGCGTCACCTCCCCGAGGCCGTCGGCGTCCGGCTCGCTCGCGGTCGGCCACGGCTTCCCGCCACCGTAGGACGTGTACTGCGTGTTGTTGAACGCGTCCTCGTAGACGTCGGCGTGCACCAGCCAGCCCGTCCACGACGCGACGTACGTCGCCAGCGCGACGCCCACCAGCGCGACGAACGCCGGCGCCCCGTCGAGGACGATCGAGCGGAGCAGCGGCCGACGCTGGCCGAACGCCCGCCGCGCCCCGGCGCTCCACAGCCAGGCGAGGAGGCCGAAGACGGCCAGCGCGTAGACCGCGGACCACTTCGTGCCGCACGCCAGGCCGAAGCTGACCCCGCCGAGGACCAGCCAGGGACGCCACCACGTCCGTGTCGCGCCGGCGGCCAGCCGGTCGCGCAGCCACTGGCGGTCGGCGACCACGCAGTGCACACCGCAGAGGGTGAAGAACGCCAGGAAGATGTCGAGCAGCGCGAGCCGCGAGAGCACGAGCTGGAGACCGTCGACGGACAGCAGGAGGCCCGCGACGAGCCCGAGGACCGTCGAGCCGGTGACGCGCCGGGCGAAGCGGCACATGAGCAGGACCATCAGCGCGCCCACCACCGCCGACGCCGTCCGCCAGCCGGTGGGGTCCATCCCGAACACCTTGATCCCGGCGGCGATCAGCCACTTGCCGACCTCGGGATGGACGATCATCGACGGACCGTCCTGGAACAGCCCGGTCAGGTTGCCGTTGAGGATCGTCTTGTCGGCGTCCTCGACGTAGCCGCGCACGTAGCCGTGGTGGAGCAGCGACCACGCGTCCTTGGCGTAGTAGGTCTCGTCGAAGGAGAACGCGTGCGGCGTGCCGAGGTGCCAGCGGCGCAGGAAGAACGCCAGGCTGGCGAGGCAGAGCGCGCCGGCCCACCCGAACATCGGGTCCTCCGACCGCCAACGCGGACGATTCCGCTCGGCGGCAGTCGGGCTCACGCGGGCACTCTAGCCAGACGCCACCGACGACTCGGCCCTCCCCGCGAGCCTCTACGGTGAACCCCATGACTGGCGTCCTCGTCCTCGCGGGCACCCCGATCGGGCAGGCCGGCGACGCACCACCGCGGCTGGCCGCCGAGCTCTCGGGTGCCGACGTCGTCGCGGCCGAGGACACCCGACGGCTCAAGCGGCTGTGCGCCGACCTCGGGATCACCCTGTCCGGTCGGGTCGTGTCCTACTTCGAGGGCAACGAGCAGGCCCGCACACCTGTCCTGCTCGAGGCGCTGCTGGCCGGCGAGCGGGTCGTGCTGGTGACCGATGCGGGGATGCCGAGCGTGTCCGACCCGGGCTACCGGCTGGTCACGGCCGCGGTCGAGCACGACGTACGCGTCACGGCTGTGCCCGGACCCAGCGCCGTGCTGACCGCGCTGGCCGTCAGCGGGCTGCCGGTCGACCGGTTCTGCTTCGAGGGCTTCCTGCCGCGCAAGGCGGGCGAGCGCGGGCGGCGGCTCGCCGCCCTGGCCGCGGAGGAGCGCACGATGGTCTTCTTCGAGGCGCCGCACCGCACCGAGGCGGCGCTGGCGGCGATGGCCGAGGCGCTGGGCGGGGACCGCCCGGCGGCGGTCTGCCGCGAGCTGACGAAGACGTACGAGGAGGTGCGCCGAGGACCGCTGGCCGAGCTGGTCGCGTGGGCGGCCGACGGCGTGCGCGGCGAGGTCACCATCGTCGTCGAGGGCTCGGGCGGAGCCCCGGCCCTCGACACCGACCCCGGCACCCTGCGCGCGGCCGTCGCCGACCTCGAGGCCGCCGGCTCCACCCGCAAGGAGGCGATCGCCGAGGTCGCCAAGCGGGCCGGCCTGCCCAAGCGGGAGGTGTACGACGTTGTCCACCGCTGAGGGCGGAGCCGGGCCGACCCGCAGCCGCGCGGCGACGGAGGAGACGTCGGGCGCCCGGCGCGACCGCGAGCGCCCGCCCGCACCCGAGCCGCTGCCGCACCCCGTCGTCGACAACCACTGCCACCTCGACATCGCCGACGGCGACTGGCTCGACACGGCGGACGCCGTCGCGGCCGCGGCTGCCGTCGGCGTGCCGCGGATCGTGCAGATCGGCTGCGACCTCCCCGGCGCCCGCTGGGCGGTGGCCGCGGCGGCCGAGCACGACGCGCTCGTCGCAGGCGTCGCGCTCCACCCGAACGAGGCGCCCCGCCTCGCCGAGGCCGGTCGCCTCGAGGAGGCGCTCGCGGAGATCGAGCAGCTCGCGCAGGCCCACGACAAGGTGCGGGCCGTCGGCGAGACCGGGCTCGACGCCTTCCGCACCGGCGAGGACGGTCGGGCGGCGCAGGAGGAGAGCTTCCGGCGTCACATAGACCTGGCCAAGCGTCTCGACAAGACGCTCGTCATCCACGACCGAGACGCCCACGACGACGTGCTGCGCATCGTCGACTCCGAGGGAGCGCCCGAGCGCTGGGTGATGCACTGCTTCTCGGGCGACGAGGCCTTCGCCCGTCGCTGCCTCGACCGCGGGGCCTTCCTCAGCTTCGCCGGGACCGTGACCTTCAAGAACGCGCAACCGCTGCGCGACGCGCTCGCCGTCACGCCCCTCGACCGGGTGCTGGTCGAGACCGACGCGCCCTACCTGACGCCCACGCCGTGGCGCGGTCGGCCCAACGCCTCCTACCTCGTGCCGCACACTGTGCGGGCCATGGCAGAGGTGCTGAGGGTCGACCTCGAGGAGCTGTGCCGGGCGATCGACACCAGCACCGAGCGCGCCTTCGGAGGCCCCTGGTAGGTCGGCTGACAGGTAGAACCGTGAGCGGTCACACGCCGGATTTTGCCGTCAGGAGTTTGCGTCATCGCCGGTCATCGTTATCGTCTTGTGATTGTTGGCCGGGATCGGGAGCGAATACCGGCAGCACGAGGACCGGTTCGGGCCGGTCCTGCGAGACCCCCGCTCGCACGTCGTACGGCTCCCGCGACCTGGTCGTGGATGCCGCGCAACGCTCGGCCGGGGGGGTGCTGCCCCCGAGAACCGGAAAGTACGACGTTCGGAGAATCGTGCGCTCTCGTCTCGCGCAGCTCAGCAGGTCCAAGACCGTCCTGGCGACCCTCGTGGCGCTGGTCGTGGCGGCCGTCGGAGGTACGACGGTCGGCTATGCCGCCCTCAGCAAGGACGTGACCCTCACCCTCGACGGGGAGACCCGTCAGGTCAGCGCCATCGGCGGCACCGTCGCTGACGTGCTCGCGGCCGAGGGCATCGAGGTCACCGACAAGGACCTGGTCGCCCCGGCGGTCGACGAGGCCGTCACCGACGGCTCGGCCATCGCCGTGCAGTTCGGGCGACCGCTCGAGCTCGCCGTCGACGGCGAGTCGCACACCTACTGGGTGAACTCGACCAACGTCGCGAGCGCGCTCGGCGAGATCGGGCGCCGCTTCGAGGGCGCCGACCTGTCGGCCAGCCGCGGCTCCTCGATCGGACGCAGCGGGTTGACCCTCGACGTCGTCACGCCGAAGGTCGTCCACCTCAAGCTCGGCGCCAAGCAGCTCAAGAAGCGCAAGATGACCGCACTGACGGTCGCCGACGTGCTCAAGTCGGCCGGCTTCGACGTCGACAGGCACGACAAGGTGCGTCCCTCGCTGACGACCGAGATCGCGGACGGCGACAAGATCGTCGTCACCGACATCCGCGTGGCCACCAAGAAGGTGCAGCGCGAGGTCGTCGACGCCCCCGTCGTCGAGCGCGAGGACTCCTCGATGTTCGAGGGCGAGCAGGAGGTCGTGCGCGCCGGTCGCGACGGCGTCCGCAACGTGACCTACCAGCTCCGCTTCGTCAACGGCGACCTCGCGGCCCGCAAGGTCGTCCGGTCCGACGTGCGCCGCAAGGCCGTGCCCCGCGTCGTCGCGGTCGGCACCAAGGAGAAGCCCGAGGAGCCGGCTGCCGACTTCTCCGGCGGCAGCACCGTGTGGGACTCGCTCGCGCAGTGCGAGTCAGGCGGCAACTGGGCCATCAACACCGGCAACGGCTACTACGGCGGCCTCCAGTTCAACGTCGGCACCTGGCGTGCCTACGGCGGCACGGGCTACCCGCACCAGGCCTCCCGCGAGACCCAGATCGCCGTGGCCACCCGCCTGCGTGACGCCACCGGTGGCTACGGCTCGTGGCCCGGGTGCGCGGCCAAGCTCGGCCTGCCCCGCTGATCGAACGCTGACCACCTAGGCTTCACCCCCATGACCACGAACCCGGCCGGCCCGAGACTCCTCGGGCCGGCCGAGGTGCGTCAGCTGGCCGCCGAGCTCGACCTGCGACCCACCAAGCAGCGCGGGCAGAACTTCGTCATCGACGCCAACACCGTGCGCCGGATCGTCCGCGAGTCCGGCATCACCGGCGACGACGTGGTCGTCGAGGTCGGACCCGGGCTCGGGTCGCTGACCCTCGCGCTGCTCGAGGTCGCCCGTCGGGTCATCGCGATCGAGGTCGACCCGCTCCTGGCCGAGCGGTTGCCCGCCACGATCGCGGCGTACGCCCCGGGGCAGGTCGACCGCTTCGAGGTGGTGCTGGCCGACGCGATGCGCGTGGACTCCGTGCCCGGCCCGCCGCCGACCGCGCTGGTCGCCAACCTGCCCTACAACGTCTCGGTGCCGGTGCTCATCCACCTCCTCACGCTGCTGCCGTCGCTCGAGCGCGGGCTGGTGATGGTGCAGGCGGAGGTCGCCGACCGCCTCGCCGCGCCGCCCGGGTCGAAGACCTACGGCGTGCCGAGCGTGAAGGCCGCGTGGTTCGCCGACGTACGCCGTGCCGGCGCGATCGGTCGCAACGTCTTCTGGCCGGCCCCCAACGTCGACTCCGGTCTCGTCGCCTGGACCCGGCGCGAACCCCCGGACACCACCGCGACCCGCCAGCAGGTCTTCGCGGTCGTCGACGCGGCCTTCGCCCAGCGCCGCAAGCAGGTGCGCGCCGCCCTGCGCGGGCTGGCCGGCTCGGCGGAGACGGCGACCGCCGCGCTCGAGGCCGCAGGCGTCGACCCGACGGCCCGCGGCGAGGTGCTCGACGTGCACGACTTCTCACGCATCGCCGAGGGCCTGGCGGCCACCCGGGCCGCGGCGCCGGACCAGGGCGCCGAGTGAGCACCACGGTCCGCGCGGCCGCGAAGATCAACCTCCACCTCGGGGTCGGCGCGCCCCGCGAGGACGGCTTCCACCCGCTCGACACGGTCTACCAGGCCATCTCGCTCTACGACGACGTCACCGTCTCCGACGCCGGCGAGGACACGATCGCCGTGTCCGGCACTCCCCACATCGACGTGTCCGGCGTGCCGACCGACGCCACCAACATCGCTGTGCGCGCCCTCGCCGAGGCGCCGTGCGGGGGGCCGCACCACGTCCAGATCACCAAGCAGATCCCCGTCGCAGGCGGGATGGCGGGTGGCTCCGCCGACGGCGCGGCCGCCCTGCTCGCGCACGACCGGCTGCACGACCTGGGCCAGCCGGACGACGTGCTCCTCGCGCAGGCCGCCCGGCTCGGCAGCGACGTCCCGTTCTCGCTCGTGGGAGGTACGGCGCGGGGCCGGGGCCGCGGCGAGGTCGTCGAGCCGATCGTCGACCACGGCACGTGGTGGTGGGTCGTCGTGCCGGCCGCCGTCGGGCTCTCGACGCCGGAGGTCTACCGCCACTTCGACCGGCTGCACCCCGACGCCCCGGCGCAGCCCGCCGAGCCGACGGAGCTGCTGGCCGCGCTGGCGAGCGGCGAGCCCGTCCGGCTGGCGCGCGCGCTCCACAACGACCTGCAGGAGCCGGCCATCGACCTGCGACCCGAGCTCGGCGACCTGATCGCGCTCGGGGAGGCCGAGGGTGCCCTCCGCGGCATGGTGAGCGGCTCGGGCCCGACCTGCGTCTTCCTCTGCGACTCCCAGGTCGGCTCCATGGAGGTGGTCACCGCCCTGTCGGCGTCGTACGACGTCGTGCTCTCCGCGATCGGTCCCGTTGCCGGCGCCCACGTCGTCAGCACCCGCGAAGCGGAGTGGGACCTGCGATAGGTCCCGGATGGGGTCCGGACCGGGTGGTGTGAACCGCAGCGGGCGGGGAAGCATGCCGTTATGTTGTGCGCGGCGTCGACGACGTCGCGCTGATCGCCTGGGGGAGGCATCGTGACCGTGTTCTTGGTGGTGGGCGCCGTCGGCGTCCTGCTGCTGCTCGTGGCGCTGGTCGTCGGCGACGTCCTCGACGGTGCCCTCGAAGGCCTCAGCGCCGGGTTCTTCTCGACCGAGGCGCTCGCCGGTTTCCTCGGCGCCCTCGGCTTCGGCGGCGCGATCGCCCTGGAGGTGACCGGCTCGACCTCGCTGGCGGTCGTCGTCGGCCTGGTGCTCGGCGTCCTGCTCGGCTGGCTCGCGGTCCGGGCCTCGGCGTACCTGCACGGCGACGGCAAGGGCGACACGGTGCGCACCGCCGACATGCTCGAGAAGATCGGCTCGGTGGTCAGCGCGATCCCCGACGGGGGCGGCTTCGGCGTGGTCTCGCTCAGCGTCGGCGGCCACATCACGCGCCTCAACGCCCGCTCGAGCGTCGCCGTGCCCGCCGGCACCCAGGTGAGCGTCACGCAGGTCATCTCGCCCACCGCCGTCCAGGTCGAGCCCCTCTTCCTTCCCTGACCCCACCGCCCCACGTCGCACCACACAAGGAGCACTGCCCATGTTCACTCTGTCCCCGGTCGTCACTGCTGTGGCCGGCTTCGTCCTCCTGCTGGTGCTGCTCGCGCTGCTGGTGACCACGCGCTACAAGGTGGCCGGCCCCAACGAGTCGTTCATCATCACCGGCCGCAAGGGCAAGGGCGAGGTGCGCAACCCGGAGACCGGCGAGATCTCCACCGACCTGTCCGGCCAGAAGGTCGTCATGGGCGGCGGCGTGTTCGTCATCCCGTTCGTGCAGCGCCTCGCCACCCTCGACCTCTCCTCGCGCCGCATCTCGGTGCAGATCCGCGGGGCGGTCTCCGGGCAGGGCATCAAGCTCAACCTCGACGGCGTCGCGCTGGTCAAGGTCGGCGGCAACGAGGACTCCATCCGCGCGGCCGGCCAGCGCTTCCTCAGCCAGCAGGCCGACATCGAGACCTTCACCCAGGAGGTCCTCGCCGGTGCGCTGCGCTCGATCGTCGGCTCCATGTCCGTCGAGCAGATCATCCGCGACCGCGCCGCCTTCGCCCAGCGGGTGGCCGAGGAGTCCGAGTCCTCGCTCACCGGCCAGGGCCTGGTGCTCGACACGTTCCAGATCCAGGACATCACCGACGACGGCTCCTACCTCGCCGACCTCGGTCGCCCCGAGGCCGCCAAGCTCAACCAGCTCGCCTCCATCGCCGAGGCCAACGCCCGCCAGGCGGCCGAGCAGGCCCGCATCGCCGCGGAGCAGGAGATCGCGGTCACCCAGCGCGCCCTCGCCCTCAAGAGCGCCGAGATCAAGGCGGAGACCGACGCCGCCAACGCGCAGGCCGCGGCCGCCGGGCCGCTCGCCCAGGCCGACCGCGACCAGGCGATCCTCCTCGAGCAGGAGAAGGTCGCCGTCCGGCAGGCCGCCCTCAAGGAGCGCCAGCTCGACACCGAGGTCCGCAAGCCCGCCGACGCCGAGCGCTACCGCGTCGAGACCGAGGCGCAGGGCCGCCGCAGCTCCGCGATCCTCGAGGCCGAGGCCCGCAAGGCCGCGTCGATCGCCAACGCCGAGGCGGAGGCCGAGAAGGCCCGCCTGACCGGTGAGGGTGAGAAGTCACGACGTTCCGCGCTCGCCGAGGCGGAGGCCATCGAGGGCGCCAAGCGGGGTGAGGCCGAGAAGGCCCGCCGCGTCGCCGAGGCCGACGCCCTCCGCGCGGAGGGCGAGGCCCAGGGCGCCGCCATCCTCGCGGCCGGCCAGGCCGAGGCGGAGGCCATGGACAAGAAGGCCGCGGCCTTCGCCGGCTACAACGAGGCAGCCGTGCTCCAGATGCTGATCGAGGTGATGCCCAAGGTGGCCGCCGAGCTGGCCCGCCCGATGGGCCAGATCGACAAGCTGACGGTCATCTCGTCCGACGGCGCAGGCGAGCTGCCCAAGCAGGTGACCAACAACTTCGTGCAGACGATGGAGCTGCTCAAGACCACCACCGGGCTCGACGTCGAGTCGCTGATCAAGAAGTACTCCGGCACCAACGGGTCCACGCCGCAGCTCGACCCGGCAGCCCAGGCCCCGGCGGACGGCTCGCCTGCTTCCTGACCTCCTCGGGACGCCGCCGTGGGCGGTGCGCCAGCCACATTCCGGAGCCCGTGGATGTGGCTGGGTCACCGCCCGTCGGCGTGTCGTGCGGGACGCACCGGGCGGGCGGTGTGCCAGCCACCTCCGAGCGGCGGCGAGATGTGGCTCACGCACCGCCCGTGAGGGGGCGTACGCCGATCCGTCGCCGCTGGGGTGCACCTGAGAGGATCGCCCGGACATGGCGAACCTGATCAACCTCGAGCGCGTCTCGAAGTCCTACGGCGTACGGCCCCTGCTCGACAACGTCTCGCTCGGCATCTCGCTGGGTGAGCGCGTCGGCGTCGTGGGCCGCAACGGTGACGGCAAGACGACCCTGCTCGAGGTGATGACCGGCATCGAGCAGCCCGACACCGGCCGCGTCTCCCGCACCCGTGGTGTCGAGATCGGCTACCTCCACCAGGGCGACGAGCTCGTCGACAGCCACTCCGTCCGCGAGGCGGTGCTCGGTGGGCGGCAGGACCACGAGTGGGCCGCCGACCCCACCACGCGACAGGTCGTCGAGGAGCTGCTCGCCGGGGTGACCCTCGACCGCGCGGTCGTCGGCCTGTCCGGTGGCGAGCGACGTCGCTGCGCGCTCGCCGCGCTGCTGCTCTCGCGTCACGACCTGATCGTGCTCGACGAGCCCACCAACCACCTCGACGTCGAGGCCGTGGCCTGGCTGGCCGGACACCTCGTCGGCCTCCCGAGCGCGCTGATCGTGGTGACCCACGACCGGTGGTTCCTCGACGCGGTCTGCCAGACGACGTGGGAGGTGCACGACGGCGCGGTCGACTCCTACGAGGGCGGCTATGCGGCGTACGTCCTCGCCAAGGCCGAGCGTCAGCGGCAGGCGGCCGCCACCGAGACGCGGCGGCAGAACCTCGCCCGCAAGGAGCTCGCCTGGCTGCGGCGCGGCGCCCCGGCGCGTACGTCGAAGCCGAAGTTCCGCATCGACGCGGCCAACGCCCTGATCGACGACGTGCCCGACCCGCGTGACCGGCTCGAGCTCCAGCGGTTCGCCAGCCAGCGGCTCGGCAAGGACGTCATCGACATCGAGGACGTGGACCTCAAGCGCGGCGAGCGCGTCCTGCTCGACCACGCGACCTGGCGCATCGGCCCGGGCGACCGGATCGGGATCGTCGGCGTCAACGGCGCCGGCAAGACGTCGCTGCTGTCGCTGATCGCCGGGACGCTCGCGCCCGACGTCGGCCGAGTGAAGCAGGGCCGGACGGTCGAGATGCAGCACCTCACGCAGGCGCTCGACGAGATCGACCCCGAGGCGCGGGTGCTGCCGACGGTCGAGTCGATCCGGCGGGTCAGCAAGACCCTCGACGGCCAGGAGGTCACCGCCACCTCGCTGCTGGAGCGCTTCGGCTTCACCGGCGACCGGCTCACCGCGCGGCTCGGCGACCTGTCCGGCGGCGAGCGACGACGCTTCCAGCTGCTCAAGCTGCTGCTGATCGAGCCCAACGTGCTGCTCCTCGACGAGCCGACCAACGACCTCGACATCGACACCCTCAACGTCCTCGAGGACTTCCTCGACTCCTGGCCCGGCACGCTCATCGTGGTCTCGCACGACCGCTACTTCCTCGAGCGGGTCACCGACTCCGTCTGGGCGCTCCTCGGCGACGGCCAGGTCTCGATGCTGCCTCGCGGGGTGGACGAGTACCTCGAGCGACGGGCCGCGTCCGCCTCGTCCGCGTCCCTGGGCGCCGGTGGTGGCGGCACATCGCATACGTCGGGCGCTCCCGTGCGCGATCTGCCGCCACCCTCGCCCGGTGGTGGCGGCACATCGCAGGTGGCGACCGCCGACGGAAGCGATCTGCCGCCACCCTCACAGAAGGCGCGGGCCGGAAGCGCGGAGGACCGCGCCGCCCGCAAGGTGCTCGCCCGGGTCGAGAAGCAGCTCGAGCGCATCGCCGTACGCGAGGCGGAGCTGCACGCGGAGATGGAGGCCAACCTCACCGACTACGACCTGCTCGCGCGGGTCGGCGGGCAGCTCGGCGAGCTCGCGGCGGAGAAGGAGGAGCTGGAGATGGAGTGGCTCGAGGCCTCCGAGGTCGTCGACTAGACGCCCTGCGCCGAACTCGCCCAGCCAGGTCAGCTGAAGGGCGCGAGCAGCGAGCGCAGCAGGCCGGCGAGCTGGGTGCGGTCGCGGTCGGAGAGGTCGGCGAGCAGGTCGGCCTCCGCCGCCAGCAGCGCCTCGAAGGCGCCGTCGACCGCGGCCTTGCCGTCGGCGGTCAGCCGCACCAGCACGCCGCGGCGGTCGTGGGGGTCGGGGAGCCGCTCGACGAGACCGCGCGCGGTCAGCCGGTCCACCCGGTTGGTCATCGTGCCGCTGGTCACGAGGGTCTCCCGGAGCAGCCGGCCGGGGGAGAGCTCGTACGGCTGTCCGGCCCGGCGCAGCGCCGCGAGGACGTCGAACTCCCACGACTCGATGCCCTGGGCGGTGAACGCGACGCGCCGGGCGAGGTCGAGGTGGCGGGCCAGCCGGCTGATGCGGGAGAACACCGCGACGGGCGCGAGGTCCAGGTCGCCGCGCTCGCGGCCCCACGCCTCGACCAGGTCGTCCACCTCGTCACGCATGACGACATCGTGCCAGATTGGTCGAGAATCTTGACATCGAGACTGTTTCGGTCGAGGGTGGGAGTATCTCGATATCAAGACATCTTCGCGCGCCCCTCTCGGTATCTAGGGACGTTCTGGTAGGCGAAACGACCGATTGACCTACCAACCCGTCCCTAGATATCCCATGGGGGAGACGTGAAGGCGCCGCGACCGACGACCGAACACCCGTGGAGGACGCCATGAGCCACACCTGGGACCCCGACCGCTACCTCGCGTACGCCGACGAGCGCGGCAGGCCGTTCGTCGACCTGCTCGCCCGGGTGCCCGCCGAGAATCCGCGCGTGGTCGTCGACCTCGGCTGCGGCCCCGGCAACCTCACCGCACTGCTGGCCGACCGCTGGCGCGGCGCCGACGTGACGGGCGTCGACAGCAGCCCCGAGATGATCGAGGCTGCGCGCGCCGTCGACGGCGTCCACTGGGAGGTCGGCGACCTGCGCGAGTGGGCGCGCCCCGACCCGCTGGCCATGCGCGCGCCGATCGACGTGCTGGTCTCCAACGCCACCCTCCAGTGGATACCGGAGCACCTCGAGCTGCTGCCGGGCCTGGTCGACCGGCTGCAGCCCGGTGGCTGGTTCGCCTTCCAGGTGCCCGGCAACTTCGACGAGCCCAGCCACACCACCCGCACCGACCTCGCCGCGCGCGAGCCGTACGCCGAGCACGTGCGCGACGCCCGCGTCCCGACGAGCCACGACCCGGCGGACTACGCCCGGGTCCTGCTCGACCTCGGGTGCGAGGTCGACGCGTGGGAGACGACGTACCTCCACGTCCTCACCGGTGAGGACCCCGTCTTCGACTGGGTCTCCGGGACTGGAGCCCGTCCGACGCTGCAGGCGCTGCCGGACGACCTGCGTCCGCTCTTCGAGGACGAGTTCAAGTCGCTGCTGCGCGAGGCCTACCCGGCCGACGCCGCCGGCCGCGTGGTCCTGCCCTTCCGACGCATCTTCGTGGTGGCGCGCAAGCCGCAGGGCGTGCCGGTCCCGTGAGGCTCCACCACGTGCAGGTCGCGTGCCCGCGCGGGGGCGAGGACGAGGCCCGCCGCTTCTACGCCGAGGCGCTCGGCATGACCGAGGTCGACAAGCCGGCCGACCTGGTGGCGCGCGGCGGGTGCTGGTTCCGGGCGTACGACGACACCGGCTCCGTGGCGGCCGAGCTGCACGTCGGCGTCGAGGACCCGTTCGCACCGGCCCGCAAGGCACACCCGGCCTTCGTCGTCGACGACCTGGCCGCGGTGGCCGGTCGGCTGCGCACCCTCGGCTACGAGGTCGACGAGAGCCAGCGGGACTCGTTCCCCGGTCACGTCCGCCTCCACGCCTTCGACGGCCACGGCAACCGGGTCGAGGTGCTGCAGCCGGTCTGACGGGCCGTCCCCAGAATGGGGGCACCTCGACCGGATCGGGGGCGAGGTCGGCTGAGCCCTCCCTACGGTGGCCGGGTGCTGAGGGAGCGCAGGGGGACGCGGGCACGCGCCGTCGGGCGGGTGCTGCTGGGCGCTGCCGTCGTCCTGGCGGTCGGCGCCGTCGTGCTGGTCCGTTTCTGGGGGCCGCGCGAGCCGGAGCCGTCGCCGGACGCCGTCACCCCGGCCGTCACTCCGGCCGAGCTCGGCGCGGCCGCTGGGCAGCGGGTCTTCATCGGCCACATGTCGATCGGCTGGAACATGCTCGACGGCCTCCAGCGCCTGTACGCCGACGCGGACGTCCCCGAGGCGGAGGTCGTGCAGGTGTCGGTCGGCGACCCGCCGCCGGACCTGCCGGAGGGTCAGGGGGCCGTCGTCCACACGGAGATCGGCGTCAACGGCGACCCGCTGGGCAAGCTCGCCAACTTCGACACGGCCATGCGCTCCGGTCTCGCCGACGAGGTCGACGTCGCCATGGTCAAGCTCTGCTTCACCGACGTGACGGCGAGGACGGACGTCGAGCAGGTCTTCGCCGCCTACCAGGAGACGCTCGACGGCCTGCAGCGCGACTTCCCGGACGTCAGGTTCGTCCACGCGACGGTGCCGCTGACCGCGGCGCCGTCCGGCATCAAGCAGCACCTCAAGGTCCTCCTGCGCGGCGACGACAACGCCGCCCGCGAGCAGTTCAACGACCTCGTGCGCGAGGCCTACGCCGACGACGACCTCTTCGACATCGCCGCCGTCGAGAGCACCACCGCCGACGGGACCCGGCTCGCCACGCTCGCTCCCGGATGGGCCGATGCCGACCGCGAGCACCTCAACGCCACCGGCTCCGCCGTGCTGGCGGCCCGATTCCTCGACCTCCTCACGCAGGGAGCACCCGCATGACCGCCACCTCCACCGCCGTAGTCGACGCACCGCCCCTCTTCGCTCGCCACCTGGCCCGTCTCGAGGCCGAGGCCGAGATTCTTCCGGACCATCCAGAGGAGACGCCCGAGTCGACGCTCCGTGCGCTGTGGGCGGCTGCTGCAGGTCACCCCCTCTCGGTGACGGCCGCGGCCGCCGTGCCTCTCGCCCCGCTGACAGAGGAGGGTGAGCGCCTGCTCGGCGCCCTGGTCGAGCGTCGGGTCGCCGGTTCGCCGCTGGGTCACCTGACTGGTCGGCAGAGCTTCATGGGTGTCGAGCTGCTGGCCGGCCCGGAGGCGCTCGTACCCCGCGTGGAGACCGAGATCCTCGGCCGCACAGCCCTCGACCTGGTCCGCTCCACCGACGGGTCCCTCGTCGTCGACCTCTGCACGGGTGCGGGCAACCTCGCAGCGGCCGTCGCCGTGGCGGCACCCCAGGTCACGCTGCACGCCGCCGACCTCTCGACGTCCGCCGTCGGGCTGGCCCGGGCCAACATGGTCTTCACCGGCGTCGCCGACCGCGTGACCCTGTCCGACGGCGACCTCTTCGACGCCCTGCCCGCCGACCTCGAGGGCAGCGTCGACGTGCTGATCTGCAACCCGCCCTACATCTCGTCGGCGCGGGTGGGGGAGATGGCCGCGGAGATCTCCGAGCACGAGCCCCGGATGGCGTTCGACGGCGGCAGCCTCGGGCTCTCGATCGTCAGCCGGCTCGTCCAGGAGGCGCCCGACTGGCTGCGGCCGGGTGGCTGGCTGTGCTTCGAGATCGGCCTGGGCCAGGGGGCGTACTGGCAGAAGCGGATCCCTCGGTTCCCCGGCTGGGAGGTCGTGGAGCCGGTGGAGGACGACGAGGGCAACATCCGGGTGATCACGGCCCGCCGGACCTGACGCCCCGAAGTTACCCGCTGGTAGCATCGCGGCATGGCTACCGTCCTGGACCTCTGGAAGAAGACCTCTGCGCTCCCGCTGGGCAACCGGATCTTCTCGATCGCCTTCAGCCAGAAGGCGCCCTACTTCGCCTCCATCCGGCCGCGGTTCACCGTGGTCGAGCCGGACCACGTCGAGCTGGTGATCCCCAAGCGCCGCGGGGTGCACAACCACATCGGGACGGTGCACGCCATCGCCCTGTGCAACGGCCTCGAGGCCGCCATGGGCGCGCTGGCCGAGTCGACGATCCCGCGCGACCGGCGCTGGATCCCCAAGGGCATGGAGGTGGCCTACACCGCCAAGGCCACGACCGACATCACGTGCATCGCCGAGACCGACCCCGGGCAGTGGACGGCGGAGGTGGGGGAGGGGTACGACCTGCCGGTGCGCGTGCGGGGCGTACGCACCGACGGCACCGTGGTGATCGAGGGCGAGATCCGGCTCTGGTTGACTGAGAAGCGCGGAGCGTAGCGACGCGCTTCGACGTCTTCAATGTGGCCGGGCTGGCGAGGGCGCAACCGTTCGAGAAGCGCTAGAGCGCCGTCGCGTTGCCGGCGTTGGGCCCGGTCGGGGCGCCCACCATCGGCACGTCGAGCACCTTCTTCTCGCCGACCAGGCGCTTCTGCACGATGGTCGCGATCCAGGTGAGGACCAGGTTGACCGCGACGTAGATGCCGGTGATGACGATGGCCGTCGGCACCTGGTTGGAGAACTCGAGGTAGATCGGCTTGGCCACCGCCGTCAGGCCGGGGGCGAGGATGTAGTAGCCGAGGCTGGTGTCCTTCAGCGCGACGACCATCTGGCTGATGATGGCCGGCAGCATGATCTTCACCGCCTGCGGCAGCAGCACCGTCGTCATCACCTGCGACTTGCGCATGCCGATGGCGTACGCCGCCTCGGCCTGGCCGCGCGGCACGGCGTTGATGCCGGCGCGGAACACCTCGGCGAGCACCGACCCGTTGTAGAGGGTCAGCGCGATCACGACGCACCAGAACGACGTCAGCGGCCCGTTGCCGATGGCCAGCAGGAAGAACGTGAAGACCATCAGGAGCAGGACGGGCACGGCGCGGAAGAACTCCACGACGAGCCACGCCGGCCAGCGCACCCAGTCGCGGTCGGAGAGCTTGGCGACACCGAAGACGAGGCCGAAGACCACCGCGAAGATGATCGAGAAGAAGGCCATCTTGAGGGTCTCGAGGAGGCCGTCGACGAGGATGTACTCGACGTACTCGGGAGTGACGAACGGCTCCCAGAGCGCGTACTCGAGCTGCCCGGCGTCGTAGAGCGTCCAGACGGCGAAGCCGACCATCGCGACCAGCACGGCGATGCTGATGACGGTGTAGATGCGGTGCCGGGCGACGGTCCTGGGACCGGGCGCGTCGAAGAGGACTGATGCGCTCATCGGGCCACCCTCACCTTTCGCTCGACGAGGTAGGACGACAGCGAGATGACCTCGACGACGATGATGTAGCCGATCGCGAACGCGAGGAAGATCCCGATCCGCTGGTCGGCGTTGTTGTTGGTGAAGGCGCGCATCGTGGCCGTCGCCTCGGCGAGGCCGAAGGCTGCCGCGATGGAGGTGTTCTTGGCCAGGGCGATCATGACGCTGGTCATCGGCGGGATCACCGCGCGCGTCGCCTGGGGAAGGATGACGAGGGTCATCGACTGGGAGAACGTGAGGCCGATCGCACGGCCGGCCTCGGCCTGTCCGAGGGGGACGGCGTTGACGCCCGAGCGCATCGCCTCGCAGACGAAGGCGGCGGTGTAGAGGGTGAGCGCCAGGCAGGCGCGGAAGAAGAAGGCCGAGACGTTGTAGCCCGCGATCTCGACGTTCTCGACGACCTTGAAGTTGTAGCCCAGCACCGGCATCGCGATGAAGATGAAGACGAAGATCATCAGCAGCGGCGTGTTGCGGAACAGCGTGACGTAGAGGGCCGCCGCCTTGTTGAGGATCGACACCGGGCCGACCCGGAGGACGGCGAGGATGGTGCCGAACACCAGCGAGGCGATGCCTGAGACGACGAACAGCCCGATCGTCAGGCCGAACGCCTTGAGGTACTCGTCGAAGTTCGAGATCACCGCGTCCATGGGCTGCGGGCTCCTCTCTGTGGGACGCCGGCGGGCCTCGTGGCCCGCCGGCGTCCGATCAGTGGTGGTTCAGTGGTGATTCAGGTGGTGATTGGTGCTGCGTCAGGCAGCCGGGCACTCGTCCATGGCCGGCGGCTCGGGCGTGTCGACGCCCGACTGGCCCAGGGTGGCCTCGAAGGCCGAGCCCCAGTCGCCGTCCTCCTGCGCCTGGGTGATCGTGTCCACGATCCACTGGCACATCTCGGGCTTGTCCAGGCTGTAGCCGACGCCGTAGCGCTCCTCGGAGAACGGGTCCACGACGACCTTGAGCTCGTCGGGGTTCTCCGCGGCGTAGCCGAGCAGGATCGCGCCGTCGGTGGTCATCGCGTCCACGGTCCCGCTGAGGACCTGGTCGACGCACTCGGAGTAGGTGTCGAAGCCGCGCGGCTTGGCGCCCTCGGCCTTGATGTTCTCCAGCGACGTGGAGCCGGTCACGGAGCAGACCTCGGTGCCCTTGACGTCGTCGAGGGACGCGATGTCGCTGTCGGACTTCACCAGCAGCTGCTGGCCCGTGACGTAGTAGGGGCCGGCCTGGCCCACGACCTGGCGACGCTCGTCGGTGATGGAGTACGACGCGATGACGAGGTCGACCTCGCCCTCCTGGAGGAACGGCTCGCGGTTGTCGGAGATCGTCTCCTTCCAGGTGATGTCCTCGGCGGCGATGCCGAGCGACGCGGCGAGGATCTTGCCGATCTCGGGGTCGAAGCCCACCGGCATGTCGTCCGTGGCGCCCTTGAAGCCGATACCGGGCTGGTCGTACTTCACGCCGATGGTGATCTCGCCCGAGTCGGCGAACTCCTTCATCGCCGTCCCGTCGTCGAACTCGTCGCCGGCGTTCTCCTGGACCTCGACGTCGGTGGTCTCGCCGCCGTCGTCACCTGCGTCGCCGCAGGCAGCGAGCGAGAGGGCGAGCCCGACCGTCGCGATGACGGCCTTGGTACGGATGAATCGCATCTGCTTCTCCCTATGTCTGTGGTGCGGGAACTCGTGGCCGGACGCGATGCCTCAGTGCTTGAGGATCTTGCCGAGGAAGTCCTTGGCGCGGTCCGAGCGGGGGTGGGTGAAGAACTCCTCCGGGGTGTTCTCCTCGATGATCGCGCCGTCGGCCATGAAGACGACGCGGTCGGCGGCCGTGCGGGCGAAGCCCATCTCGTGGGTGACGACGACCATCGTCATGCCCTGCTTGGCGAGGTCGACCATGACGTCGAGGACCTCCTTGATCATCTCCGGGTCGAGCGCGGAGGTCGGCTCGTCGAAGAGCATCACCTTCGGCTCCATCGCCAGCGCACGGGCGATGGCCACGCGCTGCTGCTGGCCGCCGGAGAGCTGGGCGGGGTACTTCTCGGCCTGGTGGCCGACACCGACGCGGTCGAGGAGCTCGCGTGCCTTCTTCTCGGCCTCGGCCTTGCCCATGCCGCGGACCTTGATCGGGCCGAGCGTGACGTTCTCGAGGATCGTCTTGTGGGCGAAGAGGTTGAAGCTCTGGAAGACCATGCCGACCTCGGCGCGCAGCGCGGCGAGCGCCTTGCCCTCCTGGGGGAGGTCCTTGCCGTCGAGGGTGATCGTGCCCTCGTCGATGGTCTCCAGCCGGTTGATGGTGCGGCACAGGGTGGACTTGCCCGAGCCGGACGGCCCGATCACGACCACGACCTCGCCGCGCTTGACGGTGAGCTCGATGTCCTTGAGTGCGTGGAGCTGCCCGAAGTGCTTCTGGACGCCGTCCAGCACGACGAGGGGCTCACCCCGGCCGGCGCTGACGGTGCCCGTTTCCTGCGCGGTCATAGGCGCAACCTATCGGCACGTGGACCGCAAGGGCCATCACGCATGGCCTGTTCGGACTATTACAGAGTGGTGACGATTCCCGCGTCGGGATCCCAGCGGCGCAGCGACGTGAGCGTCAGGACCGCGTCCTCGTGCCCCAGCGCCTCCACGGCGCGGCCCACGTCGGCGCGGTCCATCCGCCGGGCGAGGGTGACGTGCGGCAGCCACCCGAGGTGCTGCACGTCGCGCACCTGCGACCGGAGGCGCAGCACGGCGCGCGCCAGCTCGTCGGGCACGTCGAGGACGCGGACCACGGAGACGCGACGACCGCCGAGGAGCGCGATCCCCGACGCCCGGACCTGCACCGGCAGCAGCCTCGCCACCAGCTCCGCGGCGCGTTGCTCGTCGGCCGCGCCGATTGCCGGCGCGGCCAGCGCCGTGACGTGCGGGCTGTTGGTGGCGCCGCGGTGGTCGAGCTGGGAGGGCAGGCCGGCGTCGCGCAGCACCTGCCAGTCACGGCGTACGACGTCGCAGCCGGCGTCGTCGGGCAGCAGCTCGAGCGCGTGCATGCGGGGCATGCCGCGAGCCTAGGTCGGCGGCCTCTGGTGGCGGCGTCCGTGTCTAGGGGGACGACGCCCCCTCGTAGACCTGGACCCAGTCCACCTCGGCGGTGTCGTGGAGGTCGCCGGCGCCGAGGTCGTCGAGCTCGTAGTCCGCGGCCAGCATCGACAGCACGAGGTAGCCCGGCACGTGGGACACCGCCTGGCTCTCGCGGTAGTACTCGCGGCCGTCGACGCGGAAGACGTACTCCTCCGGGGTCCACTCGACCGAGAACACGTGGAACTCCTGCCACCACTCCCGGTCGGCGCCCAGGGCGCGCCGCGCGTCAGGGAACTTCCCGCCGAGGCTCCGGGACGACCAGCCTGGCCCGTGCCAGGTCACGAACGATCCGATGGTCTCCGCGCCGCGGCCCGTGTCGCCCCAGAACTCCATGACGTCGATCTCGGCGCCCCGGGCGGGGTCGTCGTCGTAGAACGCGCTGTGCTCGGGAAGCATCCAGAACGCCGAGTGCATGCCGTCGGCGCGCTGCAGCTTGATCCGCGCGGCAGCGATGCCGTACTGGGTGAGGTACGTGTGCTCGGTCGCGACCTGCGTGGTGAGCAGGTAGGGGCTGCGGCCGGCGCTCCCCTTCCACTCGTAGTCGCAGGGCTGGCCCGCACGCGCGGGGTCCAGCGCCACCCCCAGGTGGAGGACGCCGCCGCCGACCGATCGCGCACCCGCGTCGACGAGGGCGCACGTCCGCGGCGCGAGGACGGACTCGTGCTCGCGCTCCTGGTCGTTCCACACCGACGTGTCCAGCCGGCTGCCGGGGAAGGTGTCCTCGAAGTCGGGTGTCCATCGGCGCGCCCGCACGGGGCGCGACGACCAGGCGCGCCCGCCCGCCTCGGTGCTCACGCGGTAGCGGCCTCGGCGTACGGCGAGGGTCGCGGTGCCGGCGCTGTCCTGGACGTCACGTCCGACCACGCGCCAGCCGCCCCCGCGCACCGCCCGCTCGAACGCGACGTCGCTGCCCGGTGACGCAGGAGCGAACTGCGCGACCAGGGCTGCTCCGCGGACCGGGTCTTCCGGCTCCGTGCCGGGCTGCGCGATGGGTGGCAGCACGTCGACCGTCACCCGTACGTCGTGGCGCCGGCCCTGATCGGCCGAGGCGGGTGCGCCGGTCGCCAGGAGCTGCATCGACGCCGTGATCAACAGGACGGTAACAACACCGCAGGCGGGCCTGGCGCTCAGGTGATGGCGCTGCTGGCGCGGCGCGGTGGGGACGGACGATGTCTGCACGGGGCCTCCCGAGACAGTCGCTCACAGGTCTCGTTGTTACCCATCTGTGGATTATCCCCGAGTGTGCTCCTCGCCGCGGCGGGCCGCCAGTCACCGGCCGGTATTACCCCAGCCGGGCGCGGAGTGGACTAGCGCGGCCTCGCGATTCCCGGGCCCCCGCCGGCCGCCGTACCCTTGACCCCGAGATGAGCGCCGTCGCAGAGACCCCCGCACGCACCTACGAGGTCAAGACCCACGGGTGCCAGATGAACGTCCACGACTCCGAGCGGCTCAGCGGCCTGCTGGAGGACGCGGGCTACGTCCGCGCCGACACGGACGAGCAGGCCGACGTCGTCGTCTTCAACACCTGCGCGGTCCGGGAGAACGCGGACAACAAGCTCTACGGCAACCTCAGCCACCTCGCGCCGGTGAAGGCCGCCCGCCCGGGGATGCAGATCGCCGTCGGCGGCTGCCTCGCGCAGAAGGACCGCGCGACGATCACCGAGAAGGCGCCCTACGTCGACGTCGTCTTCGGCACCCACAACATCGGCTCGCTGCCGGTACTGCTCGAGCGCGCGCGGGTGGCCGAGGAGGCGCAGGTCGAGATCCTCGAGTCGCTGTCGGTCTTCCCCTCGACGCTGCCCACCAAGCGCGAGTCGGCGTACGCCGCCTGGGTGTCGATCTCGGTCGGGTGCAACAACACGTGCACGTTCTGCATCGTGCCGGCGCTGCGCGGCAAGGAGAAGGACCGCCGGCCCGGCGAGATCCTCGCCGAGGTCGAGGCGCTCGTCGCCGAGGGCGTCACCGAGATCACCCTGCTCGGGCAGAACGTCAACGCCTACGGCGTCGAGTTCGGCGACCGCCAGGCGTTCTCCAAGCTGCTGCGCGCGTGCGGTTCGATCGAGGGGCTGGAGCGTGTGCGCTTCACCTCCCCGCACCCCGCGGAGTTCACCGACGACGTCATCGAGGCGATGGCCGAGACGCCCAACGTGATGCCGTCGCTGCACATGCCGCTGCAGTCGGGATCGGATGCGGTCCTGCGTGCGATGCGCCGGTCCTACCGCCAGTCGAAGTACCTCGGGATCATCGAGCGGGTGCGGGCCGCGATCCCCGACGCCGCGATCACCACCGACATCATCGTGGGCTTCCCGGGCGAGACCGAGGAGGACTTCCAGGCGACGCTCGACGTCGTCCGGGCCGCGCGCTTCTCGTCGGCCTTCACCTTCCAGTACTCCAAGCGCCCCGGCACCCCGGCAGCCGTGCTCGACGACCAGATCGCGCCCGACGTGGTCAAGGACCGCTATCTCCGCCTCGCCGCCGTCGTCGACGAGATCGCGTGGTCGGAGAACAAGGCGCTCGTCGGCCGCACCGTCGAGCTGATGGTCGCGGAGGGCGAGGGCCGCAAGAACGCCGAGACCAAGCGCCTGTCCGGCCGGGCGCGCGACAACCGGCTCGTGCACTTCGCCGCCGACTTCTCCCTCGTGGACGCCGACTCGGTGCGTCCGGGCGACATGGTGACGGTCGAGATCACCTACGCCGCCCCCCACCACCTCGTCGCCGACGGCGCGATCCAGTCGGTCCGCCGCACCCGCGCCGGCGACGCCTGGGAGCGTCGTACATCCGCCCCGCCCGCCGCGTCCGCCGTCGGGCTCGGCATGCCGTCGGTCGGCGTACCGGCGCCTCTCCCGCCCGCGGTCAACGCCTGCAGCTGAATGAAGTCCCCGGATATCCGGTGACTTCCGACGGATCGGGGAGGATCCGAGCCACCGGCTGACTCGATTCCTCCACCATCTCGTTGTCCACAGATCCGTCCGGACGGGTCGCGCCCCGGGCCGGAGCCCGGTGATCGTGGTGCGGTGACGGATCTCGACGCACTCCTCCTCGCCCAGTGCGGCGTCGTCTCACGAGCCCAGGCCTTGCAGGTGGGTCTGCAGGCCCACGACCTACGCCGGTTCGTGCGCCGTCGTGAGCTCGCGCTGCTTCTTCCCGGCGTGTACGTCGATCACACCGGCGAGCCGTCCTGGGTGCAGCGCGCCTGGGGTGCGGTGCTGGTCTGCTCGAGCCCACGTGGGCTGGCAGGTGTCGACCTCGGAGCGGCACTCGCCGGCGCCTCCGCCATGCGGGCCGCCGACGGTCCCGGCCGACCCGGTGCCGACGGCGGGCCGATCCAGGTGGTCGTGCCACGTAGTCGTCGGGTGGTGGCACCGCGAGGTGTCACGGTGACGCGCACCTTCCTCCTGCGCGACAGGGTGCACTGGAACCTCGGGCCGCCGCGGCTGCGCTACGACGAGGCCGCGCTCGATGTCGCCCTCCTCGCCAGCGGAGATTTCGCCGCCGTGGGAGCGGTTGCCCGAGCGGTCCAAGGTCGCCACACCACCGCCGTACGCATGCAGCAGGCACTCGCCTCACGGAAGAAGGCGCCCCGTCGCGAGTTCCTCGACGCCGTGCTGCGCGACGTGGCGCAGGGGACGTGCTCAGTGCTCGAGCACGCCTATCTCACCCGGATCGAGCGGCCGCACGGGCTGCCGCGCGCCGAGCGGCAACAGCGGGCCGGCACGGCCACGGGCGTCGTCTACCGCGACGCGGTGATCGACGAACGGGTCATCGAGCTGGACGGCCGGTTCTGGCACGACACCGCCGAGCAGCGGGACCGGGACTTCGAGCGAGACCTGGATGCCGCTGTCGAGGGACACGACACCGTGCGGCTCACCTGGGGCCAGGTCGTCGGCCGGCCGTGCTCGACGGCCGTCAAGGTCTCGGCCCTGCTGGAGCGGGACGGCTGGCCTCCGGGCCGGGCGTGCGGCGGCGACTGCGCGTTCACCCGGGCGGCGTGATCGTGGAGGATCCGGGTCACCAGGTGACCCGGATCCTCCACGAACCGGTCAGGCGGGAGGCTCGGGCGAGCCGTCCTCCGCCTCCTGGCCGGCGCTGGGGCTGTCGTCGGAGTCGGAGCCGCTGCGCGGAGTGTCGGACTCCGCGTCCTCCGCCTCGCCCTCGGGCGCCTGGGACTTCTCGTCCGGCTCGGCGATCTCGTCGGGCAGGACGTCGTCGACGGCGGGGTTGTCGTCCGGGTCGAGGTCACGCGGGAGGCCCGCGTCAGCCGGGTCCTCCTCCAGCGCGTCGACGCCGCCGGGCACCAGCTGGGGCTCCTCGGCGTACGGCTCGGGCATCGGGCTCAGTTCATCGTTGGCCATGCATTCCCTCCCTGGGTCACTCGTTCGATCCTGTCGCGGCCGGCGCGCTCGGGCCACCCCCGCTCGGGGGAGCGTCCCACCCGAAGGTGAGGTAGCGGACCCCGGAGAAGAGGTGCGCGAGGGCGTGCGCCTCGTGCGGCACCATCGGCTCCGGGAGGGCGTCCAGCGCGAACCACCCCAGCGACGCCGCCTTCTCGGGCTCCACGATCCGCGGCTCGCCGGTCCACGAGCGCGCGGTGAAGAACCAGTCGACCCGCTCCTCGACGGCGGGGCCGAACTGGCTGCGCTGCATCGTGAGCACGAAGTCGAGGTCGAGGTCGGTGATGCCGAGCTCCTCGAGCGCCTCGCGATGCGCCGCGTCGTACGCCGTCTCGCCGGGCTCGACGTGCCCGGCGGCCGCGGCCGCCCAGTGGCCGGCCATGTAGGGGACGGGCCCCCGTCGCTGGAGGAGCACCTCCGCGCCGTCCGCCCCGTCGCGCAGCAGGTAGACGTAGGACGCCGGGACGAGGGCGAAGCGGTCGGTCACGCGGCCACCGTAGGGGTCGGTCAGCGGGTGGTGCCGGGCGGGATGTCGTCGTTCTTGCCGTCGAGGGAGTCGAGGGCGTCGCGCGCCTTGCCGGTGGCCTGGTCGATCTTGTCGGCGTGCTTGCCGCCGGTCTTCTCGTTGACGACGCTGCCGGCCTTGTCGATGCCTTGCGCGATCCTGTCGCCGTGCTGGTCGACGGCGTCGGTGAGCTTTGCCTTCGCCTTGTCCAGGAAACTCATGGGTCCTCCTCGGGACGGGCCGGCCCACCACGGCGGGTGAGGACTCCGGCACTGTCGACCCTAGCCACGCTGCGACAATCGGGGCATGCCTCGTCCGGTCGTCGCCCTCGTCGGTGCCACGGCGTCGGGCAAGACGGGCCTGAGCCTCGACCTCGCCGAGCGGCTCGGGGGAGAGGTCGTCAACACCGATGCGATGCAGGTCTACCGCGGGATGGACGTCGGCACTGCCAAGCTGCCCGCCTCGGAGCGCCGCGGGATCCCGCACCACCTGCTCGACCTCTACGAGGTCACCGCCCCGGCGACCGTCGCGCTCTTCCAGGGCTGGGCGCGCGACGCGATCGCCGACATCCGCGGCCGCGACGCCACCCCCGTGCTGGTCGGCGGATCGGCGCTCTACACCCGCGCGATCGTCGACCGCTTCGAGTTCCCGGGCACCGACGAGTCGCTGCGGCGCGAGCTCGAGGTCGAGCTCGAGCGGGTCGGCAGCCACGCGCTGCACCAGCGACTGGCGGGGGTCGACCCCGAGGCGGCCGCGCAGATCGTGCCCGACAACGGACGCCGCGTCGTCCGTGCACTGGAGGTCGTCGCGCTCACCGGGAGGCCGTACAGCGCGAGCCTCCCGCAGCTCGAGTACGTCGACCCGCTGACCGTGCAGGTCGGCGTCGACATCGACCGGCCGACGCTCGACGCGCGGATCGCCCGGCGGGTCGAGGAGATGTTCTCGGGCGGGTTCGTCGAGGAGGTCGAGGCGCTGCTCTCCCGCGGCCTCGCCGACGCGCGCACCGCGTCGCGGGCCATCGGCTACCGGGAGGTGATGGGCTACCTCGACGGCGACCGCACCCTCGCCGCGGCGATCGAGCAGACGACCGTCGCCACCCGCCGCTTCGCGCGCCGCCAGGACTCGTGGTTCCGCAAGGACCCGCGCATCGTGTGGGTCGCGCACGACGACCCCGACCGCGTGGAGAAGGCGGTCGGGGCGGTCGAGCGGCTCGGCGGCTGAATCAGGCCGCGGCCGGCTCCGGTCGTACGACGTCGGGGTGGCCCGGTCGGTCGGGGCGACCCGGTCGAGCAGCGTCGGCGGCCCCGAGGTCGGCCGCGTCCCGGATCCAGGTGGCGAGCTGCTCCTCCGTGCGACCGCGGACGTCGGCGTACCGGGTCAGCCTGGTGGGCTTGATGCCGCAGAACTCCATGGTGCGGCCGCGGACCTGCTTGACGGTGCTGTCGCCGACGAGCGGGAGGTACCACCGCGGCGAGTCGGAGGTGACCGCGAGCCGCCCGGTGCGCCCGGCGAGGAGGCCTTCCGGCATGCCGTTGTCCTTGTAGCGGAAGGCCCAGCCGCGCTCGAGCGTGCGGTCGAAGAAGCCCTTGAGGAGGGCGGGCACCGAGCCCCACCAGAGCGGGGTGAAGACGGCGACGTGGTCGGCCCACTCGAGCAGCGCCTGGGCGCGGGCGAGGTCGGGCTCGAGCACCTGCGGGGTGCGGTAGCCGGTGCGCAAGGTGAGGTCGAAGTCGAGGTCGCGCAGCACGAGCGAGGTGGCGGACGCGGCGGCGCCGGCGGCGTACGACGTGGCGAGGTGCGCGGTGAGCGAGGCGGGGTCGGGGTGGCCGTCGATGACGAGGACGTTGCCCATGGCGGGCTCCTATCTGGACAGTGACAAGAATCTGGACAACGTCCACATTGGAGTAGGATGTTGCTCATGTCAAGATCTGCGAGCGGATACCACCACGGCAATCTCCAGGCCGCGCTCGAGGACGCCGCGCTCGACCTGCTCGAGACCACGTCCGCGGCGAAGATCAGCCTGCGTGAGGTCGCGCGCCGGGCCGGCGTGAGCCACAACGCGCCCTACCACCACTTCGGCGACCGGGCCGCGCTGCTCAGCGCGCTCGGCGTACGCGGCATGGCGGCGCTGCTGGCCGCCCAGGAGGAGGCGGTCGCTGCGGCGGACGGGACGGTCGAGAAGGTGCGGGCGCTCGGGCTGGCCTACGTGAGCTACGCCGCCGCCCACCCGCAGGCGTTCGCGCTCGTCTTCGACCCCGACTACTGCGCCGCCGGTGCGCCCAGTGCGGAGATGGCGCCGCTGATCACCCGCAACGAGGAGCTGCTCGGCTCCCTGGTCGGCGAGCTGGTGCAGGAGCCCGGCTACGAGGGGCGCGACCCGATGGCCCTCTCGGCCGCGCTGTGGTCGACCGTGCACGGGATGGCGCAGCTGATCACCCTCGGGCACCTCCCGGTCGAGGCGGCCCAGCCCGCGCTCGACGCCCTCGTCCGATAGGCACGCTCGATCAAGCGCGGTGTCGGTGGTCGGTGCCATGGTGGTCCGATGGCGACGATCTACTACACCGGCTGCACGCTCGACGGCTTCATCGCGACCGACGACCACTCGCTCGACTGGCTCACCTCGCGCGACATCGACATGGAGGGCCCGATGGGCTACCCGGGGTTCCGTGAGCGGCTCGGGGCGTGCGTGATGGGCGCGACCACGTGGCAGTGGATCCTCGACCACGACGACGACCCGTGGGGCCCGCTGCCGACGTGGGTGCTGACCCACCGCACCTTCCCGGAGGCGCCGCCGAGCGTGCGGTTCGACCGTGACGACGTCCAGCGGGTCCACGCCGAGATGACCGAGGCCGCCGACGGCAAGGACCTGTGGGTCGTGGGCGGCGGCGAGCTGGTCGGGCAGTTCCACGACGCTGGCCTGCTCGACGAGGTGTGGATCCAGTACGCGCCGGTGACCGTCGGCAGCGGTGCTCCCGTGCTGCCGCGACACGTCGAGCTGCGCCTCGAGGAGGTCGCTCGCAACCGCGACTTCATGTGCGGGCGCTACTCGGTCGTCCGCTGACCGACGCACCCCCGGGGGTGTTGGACAACCCGCAGGGGCAGCGGCAGGGTGGGGACATCGACTCTCGGGAGGATCCCCATGCCCCACCTCGCCCGCCGCGTCACCGCCGGCGTCTCGGCTGCCAGTGGACTGGCCGTCGCCGCAGCCCTCGTCGCCACACCGGTGCCCGCCCAGCCCGCAGCGCAGGCCGCGCCGGCGCCGTCGACCACGTCTGAGCGCCCGACCGTCAAGGACCCGACCGCGGTCGGCAAGGGCGGCGCGATCAGCACGGTCGACCCCGAGGCCAGCGCGGCCGGGCTCAAGGTGCTCAAGGCGGGCGGCAACGCCGTCGACGCCGCGGTGGCGGCAGCGGCGACGCTCGGCGTCACCGAGCCCTACAGCGCGGGCATCGGCGGTGGCGGCTACTTCGTCTACTACAACGCCAAGTCCGGCAAGGTCCGCACCCTCGACGGCCGCGAGACCGCGCCGATGAAGATGCCGCAGGACGCGTTCATCGACGACGCGACCGGCAAGCCCTACACGTTCACCCCCGACCTGGTCACCAGCGGTGCGAGCGTCGGCACGCCCGGCACCCTCGCGACCTGGGACAAGGCGCTCGGCAACTGGGGCACGCTGTCGCTCGGCGACGCCCTCGCGCCCGCCACCAAGGTCGCGCGCCGCGGGTTCAAGGTCGACGAGACGTTCCGCCAGCAGACCCTCGACAACGAGGAGCGCTTCGCGGCGTTCAAGGACACGAAGAAGCTGTTCCTGCCCCAGGGCGACGCACCGAAGATCGGATCGATCTTCCGCAACCCCGAGCTCGCCGACACCTACGACCTGATCGCCCAGCGCGGCACCAAGGCGTTCTACCGCGGGACGCTGGCGCGGCTCATGTCGGAGGTGGTGCGCAAGCCGCGCACGTCCAAGAACACCGACCTCCCCGTGCCCGCCGGATGGCTCACCGCGCGCGACCTGCGCGACTACAAGGTCCGCTCGCAGCGCGCCGCGAAGACGAGCTACCGCGGCCACGACGTCTACGGCATGGCGCCGTCGTCGTCGGGCGGCACGACCGTCGGGGAGGCGCTCAACATCCTCGAGCGCTACGACCTCTCGGCGATGACCCCCGAGCAGGCGCTCCACCACTACCTCGAGGCCAGCGCGCTGGCCTACGCCGACCGCGGCAAGTACCTCGGCGACCCGGCCTTCGTCGACGTCCCGACCAAGCGGCTCCTCGACGACAAGTTCGCTGCCGAGCGGGCCTGCTCCCTCAACCCGACGAAGGCGGCGACCAAGCCGGTCCCGGCCGGCGACGTGACGTCGTACGACGGCGTGTGCACCGCCGCGTCGTCCGCGAAGGGCACGACCGACGCCGACACCGAGAACATCTCGACCACCAACCTCACGGTCGCCGACCAGTGGGGCAACGTCGTCGAGTACACCCTCACCATCGAGCAGACCGGCGGCTCGGGCATGGTCGTGCCGGGTCACGGCTTCCTGCTGAACAACGAGCTCACCGACTTCTCGACGGTGTACGACGCCGCCGACCCCAACCGCATCCAGCCGGGCAAGCGCCCGCGCAGCTCGATGTCGCCGACGATCGTGCTGAAGGACGGCAAGGCGTTCCTGGCGCTCGGCTCGCCCGGCGGCTCGACGATCATCACGACCGTGCTGCAGATGCTGGTCAACCGCATCGACCTCGGCATGACGATCGAGGAGGCCATCGCGGCGCCGCGCGCCACCCAGCGCAACTCCGCCAACGTGACCGCCGAGCCGGCGTTCATCGCGACCTACGGGCCGGCGCTGACCGCCCTCGGTCACACCCTCGTCCCGGCGGGCGACGCGTTCACCAGTGCCGCAGAGATCGGCGCGGCGACGGCGATCGAGCTCGGTCCGCGCAACCGGATGACCGCGGTGGCCGAGCCGAGCCGTCGCGGCAAGGGTTCGGCGAAGGTGGTCGACGCGCGCTAGCTGCCGGTCGGGGTGGGACACTCTCGGCGTGAGCTACCCCTTCCTCAAGGGCCACGGCACGGAGAACGACTTCGTCGTGCTGCCCGACGCCGACGGCACCGTGCACGGCGACCTGTCCGAAGAGCGGGTGCGGGCCCTGTGTGACCGGCGCTCCGGCATCGGCGGTGACGGGGTGCTGCGGGCGGTCCGTGAGGGCGACGGGTGGTTCATGGACTACCGCAATGCCGACGGGTCGGTCAGCGAGATGTGCGGCAACGGCATCCGGGTCTTCGCTCGCTACCTCCACGAGCGCGAGGGCGAGGCCTTCCCGATGAACATCCGGACCCGCGCCGGGGTGAAGGTCCTCGACCGGTCCGGCGAGGAGTTCACGGCCGACATGGGCCGACCCGAGGTGCTGGGCGAGACCGAGGTGTCGGTGATGGGCCGGTCGTGGCCGGCGCTCCACGTCTCGATGGGCAACCCCCACGCCGTGGCGTACGTCGACAACCTGGCCGAGCCGGGCCCGCTGCTCGAGCCGCCGGAGCACGACGACTCGATCTACCCCGAGGGTGTCAACGTCGAGTTCGTGGTGCGCCGCGGCGAGCGCCACGTCGCCATGCGCGTCCACGAGCGCGGGTCGGGGGAGACCCGCTCGTGCGGCACCGGCGCGTGCGCGGTGGCCGTCGCCACGGCACTTGCCGACGACGCGCCCCGCGGGACGACGTACCGCGTGGACGTCCCCGGCGGGACGCTGCACGTGGTGTGGACCGAGGACGACCGGGTGCTGATGACCGGCCCCGCCCTGCTCGTCGCCGAGGGCGTCACCGACTTGTGAGGCGAGCAGCGTCGACCGAGGGACGAGGTCGACGGGTGGGCTCGACCAGGTCGAGTGGCCGCGCGTCTGAGGAACGAAGGCGCGCACGGCTGTACCGAGACCCCGCCCCACGTGCCGACCTCCTGCGTCGGTCGTCGCTGCCCGTCTCATAGCATCCCGGCCATGGACATCACCGGATCCACCGCCATCGTCACCGGCGGCGCGAGCGGCATCGGTGCCGCCGTCGCCCGCGCCCTCGCTGCGAAGGGCGCGGTGGTCGTCGTCGCCGACCTCAACGCCGAGAAGGGCGAGGCGCTGGCCGCCGAGATCGGCGGCGTCTTCGCCTCCGTGGACGTGACGAAGACCGACCAGGTCGCCGCCGCCGTCGAGGCCGCTGCCGAGATCGCCCCGCTGCGCGCGTGCGTGAACTCAGCCGGCATCGGCTGGGCCCAGCGCACCATCGGCCGCGACGGGCTGCTGGAGCAGGCGCACGACCTCGACGCCTTCCGCAAGGTCGTCGAGATCAACCTCATCGGCACCTTCGACATGACCCGCCAGGCCGCGACCGTGATGAGCCGCAACGAGCCCGACGCCGACGGCCAGCGCGGCGCGATCGTCAACCTCGCCTCGGTCGCCGCCTTCGACGGTCAGATCGGCCAGGCGTCGTACTCCGCCTCCAAGGGCGGCGTCGTCGGCATGACCCTCCCGGTCGCGCGCGACCTGTCCGCGGCCGGCATCCGGCTCAACACGGTGGCGCCCGGGCTGATCGACACCCCGATCTACGACGCGTTCCCCAACCCCGACGAGTTCAAGGCCAACCTCGGCCAGAACGTGCTCTTCCCCAAGCGCCTCGGTCACGCCGAGGAGCTCGCCAGCATGGTCGTGGAGTGCCTGACCAACTCCTACATGAACGGCGAGACGATCCGCGTCGACGGCGGCATCCGGATGCCACCCAAGTGAGGTCCGGCCCCACGCCTGCCGCCGGCTGACTGGTCCAGACCGTCGTCCACGATTCGGGCGATCCCGGGCACGGGACGCCCGAAAGGGTGGATGGTGCGGGAGGGAACAATGCATCACTGCCTGTGGGGGGCGAACGATGACGAACGTGGTGGAGCCGCGCGCAGCGGCTGACAGCGACGACAGCGAGCTGGCGACGCTCGTACGACGGTGGATGGGGGTGCGCCGCGGTGGTGCCCTGCGGGTCGCGCCCGAGAAGCCTGCCCGCACGGAGTCGGCACGACCAGGACCCGCGCCCGAGCCGGCGGCGTCGCTCGGCGTGACCGAGCGACCGCCACCGGCCGCAGTCCGCCCGCTTCCGCGCCGGCCGGTCGGCGACGAGCCCGAGCAGGCGAGGCGCGTGGCCGTGCTGATCGACGCCCGCCGTATCTCGGCCGACGCCGCCGCCGGGCTGCTGGACCGCCTGCCGGGGCGCGGCTCGGTCACCGTGTGCCGCGCCTACGCCGACTGGACGTCCTCCGACCTCGGGTCGTGGGTCGAGCACCTGCGTCGGCAGGGGCTGCACTCGTTCCACCAGGTCGCCGACGACGACGAGCAGGCGCGTGTGGCGCTGGCCATCGACGCCGTCGACATCGCTCGTGAGGCATCCGTCGACGAGGTGGTCCTGGCCGGCGACATGACCTCGATGCTGCCGCTGCTGCACCGCCTGCACGCGGCCGGCGTACGCGTCGTGGTGGTGGGTCCCGGGCACACGCCGCACGACGTGCGGGCGGCGTGCGATGAGTTCGTGGACGACGGCTCGCTCGTGGGCGAGCCCGCGGTCGCGGTCGGGCGACACCGCGCCTGAGACCGGGCGCGCGTCAGCCCTGCGCGAAACCGTTCGCGCAGGTGAGCCCGGGCGACCTACCCTTGTCGACATATGACGAACGCACCTGACTTCAACCTGCGTGACGCCCTCGACGCCACCCGCGCCTGGGACGACGACACGATCCAGCTCGACGACGAGCTGCTCGAGGGCGACGACTTCGAGTCCGGCTACGCCGACGACGTCGACTACGACGACGCCGACCCCGAGGAGCTGACGGTCGGCGCCCAGGAGCTGGCCGAGCGGCATGCCCTGCGGCGCGTGGCGAGCCTGCGCACCGAGCTCGAGGACATCACCGAGGTCGAGTACCGCCAGCTCCGGCTGGAGAAGGTCGTGCTCGTCGGCGTGTGGACCGGCGGCACCGTGACCGACGCCGAGAACTCGATGGCCGAGCTCGCGCTGCTCGCCGAGACCGCCGGCTCCGAGGTGCTGGAGGCCGTCTTCCAGCGCCGCCAGTCGCCCGACCCGGCGACCTTCATCGGTCGCGGCAAGGTCGAGGCGATCCGCGAGATCGTCCAGGCGACCGGCGCCGACACCGTGATCTGCGACGGCGAGCTCGCGCCCAGCCAGCTGCGCAACCTCGAGGACAAGATCAAGGTCAAGGTCGTCGACCGCACCGCCCTGATCCTCGACATCTTCGCCCAGCACGCGAAGTCCAAGGAGGGCCAGGCGCAGGTCGAGCTGGCCCAGCTGCAGTACATGAAGCAGCGCCTCCGCGGCTGGGGTGGCAACCTCTCCCGCCAGGCCGGTGGCCGTGCTGCCGGCGGTGACGGCATCGGTGGCCGCGGCCCCGGTGAGACCAAGATCGAGACCGACCGGCGCCGCATCAACACCAAGATCGCCAAGCTGCGCCGCGAGCTCAAGGAGATGCGCGGCACCCGCGACGTCAAGCGCCAGTCGCGGCGCCGCAACCACATCCCCAGCGTCGCGATCGCCGGCTACACCAACGCCGGCAAGTCCTCGCTGCTCAACCGGCTGACCGACGCCGGCGTGCTGGTGGAGGACTCCCTGTTCGCGACCCTCGACCCCACGACGCGTCGTACGACGACCAGTGACGGCCGGGTCTACACGATGTCCGACACCGTCGGCTTCGTCCGCCACCTCCCGCACGGCCTCGTCGAGGCGTTCCGCTCGACGCTGGAGGAGGTCGCCGACTCCGACCTGCTGCTGCACGTCGTCGACGGGTCGCACCCCGACCCCGAGGGCCAGATCGCCGCGGTGCGTGAGGTGCTCGCCGAGATCGGCGCGACCAAGGTCCCCGAGATCATCGTGATCAACAAGGCCGACGCCGCCGATCCGCTGGCGATCAGCCGGCTCAGGGCGCGCGAGCCGCACAGCGTGGTGGTGAGCGCCAGGACCGGCGAGGGCATCGAGGAGGCGGTGCGGACGATCGAGTCCGAGCTGCCCCGGCCGCAGGTCGAGTTCGACGTGCTCCTGCCCTACGAGCGCGGCGACCTCGTCAACCGGATCCACCAGGAGGCCGAGATCGGCTCGATGGAGCACACCGGCGACGGCACGCTCGTGGTCGGCCGCGCCAACGCCGACCTCGCCGGCGAGCTCGAGGCGTACGCCCGCTGAACCTGCCTTTCAGCGATCCCGGCTGACCGGGGATCGCTGAACGTGTCAGGCGTTGCACGGGCCGACAAGTTCAGGGATCCCCGGCTGACCGGGGATCCCTGAACTTGTCGATGACTAGCTCTTGACCCTCTTGCAGGCGTTGCCGACGTCGACGGTCTCACCGCGGTCGACGACCACCTCGCGGGTGGCCAGCACGTTGCCGCGCTTGTCGGCGCAGCTCAGCAGCCAGGCCTCCTTGGTGCCGGTCGGGCTGGGCGGGTTCGGGTTCCTGAAGGTCACCGTGCCCGACCAGTCGTACTGCGCCGATCCGCCGAGGTAGTTGTCGGCCACGAGGGTGTACGTGCCCGGCTGCGGGTCGGGGATCGTGATGACCTCGGGATTGGCCAACGTGGCGCCCGAGCCCACGGCCGCGCCGTCAGGACCGTAGAGCGTGTAGTCCCAGTCCTGCGCCTCCGGGTCGGCGGTGGCCGGCCAGCCGACCGACACCTCCATCCAGCCGTTGTCGACGGCCGGAAGGCCCTGCACCGTGAAGGTGGTGGACTCGCTGGCTCCGACCGCCGGGACGCCGGCGGGGTTGGTCAGCGTGATCGGCGCCTGCGGCGGTGCCAGGGCGTCGCGACCGGATCGACCCATCACGAGCGGCCGGGTCGAGGGGTTGACGTCGAAGTCGAACTGGCCTCCCTTGGAGGTGTAGTCGGTGGTCAGGGTGTCGGTGTAGAGCAGCGGCTCTCCGGTCGTGCCGTCGAGCTGGATGACCGGCGAGGTCTCCGACGTCACCGTCTTGGACACGCTGATCGTGTGCTTGGCCGGGGCGGTGCCGCTGATGACCGAGTGCAGGTTGCGGTCGGCCGCTGCCTGCGTCGCGAGCCAGTACGCCTCGCGGTTGCCGCCGAGACCGGCGCCGTCGGCGGGTGCCAGGCCGAGGTACTCGCCGACCACCGCCTCCTCGTAGGCCGGGTGGAAGCCCTCATCGCCGATCTCGAAGGTGTAGCCGAAGCCGCCGGTGATCCAGTAGCTCCAGTCCTCGGTCGAGCCGGACGTGTCGTAGAGCTGGTAGGACGCCTGGCTCGTGTAGTCGTTCTTCGAGGCCATCGCGTCACCGAGGGCCTTCAGCTCGGGCTCGTCGATCGCGAGGCCCGTGGCGGCGATGGCCGGGGGACGCAGCACCAGGTTGCTGAAGGTGTGGTTGGAGATCATCATCGTGACCGCGCGCTCGGAGATGAGCTTGCGGACCGCGTCGCTCTCCGGCTCGCTCCCGGGTCCGTCGCCGCGGAAGGTGTCGTTCGACCAGTTCGGGCTGGCGCCGCCGCCGCCCCAGAAGCCGGGGTAGTTGCGGTTGAGGTCGGTGCCGCGCAGGCGGCCCGCAGGGTTGTTGGCGCACGTGCCGGTGCGGAACTGCGCCGGGGTGGCGGCCGAGATCGAGCAGTTCTTGCGCTTCATCTCGTAGTCGAAGGTGCTGAAGTTGCCGAGCGGGGTGGCCGCGCGCGAGATCTTGAAGCCGTCGACGTTGACGACGGGCACCAGGATGACCCGCGAGCGGGACAGCAGGTCACGAGCCCGCGCGTCGCCGGCCTGGTAGGACTGGAGGAGGTCGAAGGCGAACTCCATGGTGTGCTCGGCGCTGGGCCACTCGCGGGCGTGGTGGGCGCCCATGAGCAGGAAGGTCGGCTTGCCGTCCTTGACGTTGTCGGCGTCGACGGTGACCTCGATGCCGCGGATGTCCTCCCCGAGGACGGTCTTGTTGGCCAGCGTCAGCGGGCGGGTCATGGACGGGTAGTCCCGAGCGAGCTGGTCCATGTCGCTGAGGTAGTCGGCGTAGGTGCGGTAGGACGTGCGGCCGCTGGGCAGCCCCGACGCGGCCACCGAGGCGGCGTACACCTTGTCGGCCTTGCGGTTCTTCTTCGTCAGCGCCTCGAGGTCCTTGACGGTGACCCGCCAGGTGAAGCCCGCGTCGCGCAGGGTCTGGGCGTCCTGCGCGTCGTGGAGGACGACCTCGATGCCGCGCTGGTTGGCGTGCTCGGTCACGTCGAGACCGAGGGCGATCACCTCGTTGCGGTCGTCGACGGTCGGTGCCTGCACCATCACGATCTGGGTCGCGTCGCCGTCAGCGGTGCGGGCCAGGTCGCGTGGTGCGTCGTCGCGCCCGGCGCTGCCAGTGGCGCCCGCCGCGGTGGCGGCGAGTCCTGCGGCGACGAGGGCGGTGACGGTGGCCAGCCTGGTGGCGCTGGCACGTGGAAGTGGAATGCGTGGTGACATGTGTGCTCCCGGAAGGTTGTCCCGCGAGGGGGGATTCGCGAGTGTGACCCACACAACACTGCGGGCTGTTGCCGTGTCGATACCTACGACGGCGTACAGTCACTCGCGTTTTGTGTCACGGAACCTTCCGGAACCTTCCGCTGCGGCCACCCGTTGACCCGTCCGTGCCCGGATTCGGGCGTTCGAAGTCTTGTCAGGGAGGATGTCGCGCATGTCACGTGGTGTCTGGGTCCGCTTCTTCCTCGTCCTCGGCCTCCTGGTCGGGTGCCTGGCACTCGCTGTCAACGTCAAGCCCAACCTGGGCCTCGACCTCCGCGGCGGAGCACAGTTCATCTTCGAGGCCGAGGGCACCGACCAGACGCCCGCCAGCTCGGAGAACGTCGACAAGACCCTCGAGGTGCTCCGCGGCCGCGTCGACGCCCTCGGTGTCGCCGAGTCGACGCTGGCCCGCCAGGGTGAGAACCGGATCCTCGTCGAGCTCCCCGGTGTCACCAACGACGAGGAGGCGCAGCAGGCCGAGGAGCGGATCGGCAGCACCGCCAAGCTGACCATCCACGAGGTGATCGGCACCGCCCAGCCGGACGCCAAGCCCGCGAAGAAGGACAACCAGGTCCTGCCGTCCGACCAGGGCGACACGATCGAGGTCGGCCCCACCGTCATCCAGGGTGAGGAGATCAGCGGCGCGAGCGCCGTGCAGCGCGACCAGAGCGTCGAGTGGGTCGTGTCGATCGACTTCAACGGCAAGGGCGGCAACACCTGGGCCGACATCACCGGCAAGGCCGCCTGCAACCCGTCCGGCGACCCCAAGCGCCGCATCGCGATCGTCCTCGACGGCGAGGTCATCTCCTCGCCCGAGGTCAACACCGACGTCGGCTGTGACGTCGGCATCCGCGGCGGCTCCACCGACATCACCGGCAACTTCACCACGACCGAGGCCAAGGACCTGGCCGCGCTGATCGAGGGCGGCGCGCTGCCGCTCGAGCTGAAGGCGATCTCCGACCGCCTCGTCGGCCCCTCGCTGGGTGCCGCGGCCATCGACGCGTCCATCGAGGCCGGCATCATCGGTATCGCGCTGACCGGCCTCTTCATCATCTTCGTCTACCGGCTCGTCGGCTTCGCCGCCACGGTCGCACTGGCGTCGTACGCCCTGCTCGCCTACGCCATGCTCGTGGGCCTCGGCTCGACGCTGACATTGCCCGGCCTCGCGGGATTCGTGCTCGCGATCGGCATGGCGATCGACGCCAACGTCCTCGTCTTCGAGAGAGCCAGGGAGGAGTACGTCGCCTACCCGTCCGCGGGGCTGAGGCGCGCGCTCACCGTCGGCTTCAACAAGGCGTGGAGCGCGATCATCGACTCCAACGTCACCACCCTGCTCGCCGCCGGCCTGCTGTTCTTCCTCGGCTCCGGCCCGATCAAGGGATTCGGTGTCACGCTGTCGATCGGTGTCATCGCCTCGATGGTCTCGGCGCTGATCGTCGCCCGCGTCCTGTGTGACATCGCCGTGTCCAACAAGCCTGTCGCAAACCATCCCGCCATCAGCGGCCTGAGCCACCTGGGCAAGGTCCGCACCTGGCTGGACCGCAAGGACCCACAGCTCATGGCGCGTCGCAGGACGTGGCTGGGCATCTCGGCCGCGGCGCTCGTGGTCGCCATCGCCGGCATCGCCACCCAGGGCCTGCAGCTCGGTGTCGAGTTCACCGGTGGCCGCCAGCTCGACTACTCGCTGAGCAAGGACATCTCGGTCGACCAGGCGCGTGAGGCCGTCGCGGCCGCGGGCTTCCCCGAGGCCGTCGTGCAGACCGCCGACACCGCCGACTTCACCGTCCGCACCGGCGAGATCTCGAACGACGAGGAGCAGCGGATCGAGGAGGAGCTAGCCGCGGTCGGTGGCACGGTCGACAAGGTCGACGACCAGACGATCGGTGCCTCGCTCGGCGACCAGCTGCGCAACAACGCGCTCATCGCCTTCGGTGTCGCGTTCCTGGCCCAGCTGCTCTACCTCGCCATCCGCTTCAAGTGGACCTTCGGTGTCGCCGCCGTGCTGGCGATGGCGCACGACGTGATCCTCGTCGTCGGCCTCTTCGCGTGGCTGCAGAAGCCGATCGACGGCATCTTCCTCGCCGCGGCGATGACGATCGTCGGTCTGTCGGTCAACGACACCGTCGTCGTCTTCGACCGCATCCGCGAACGCTGGTGGGGCTCCAAGCCCGACGACGACTTCATGGACGTCTCGAACCGGGCCGCCGTCGAGACCATCCCGCGCACGGTCAACACGGGTCTCGGCTCGATGTTCATCCTGGCCGCGCTCGTCGTCCTCGGCGGTGACTCGCTCCAGGACTTCGCGATCGCGCTGCTCGTCGGCCTCGTGGTCGGCACGTTCTCCTCGGTCGTGGTCGCCACCCCGCTCCTCACCTACTTCCACCAGAAGTGGCCGATGAGCCGGGTGAAGAAGGAGAAGGTCGAGCGGACGCCCGAGGACTCCGGCGCCGTCGTCTGACCCCTCCTGTCCCTTGTCCGTGTCGAAGTCCCCGCTCGTGCGGGGACTTCGTCGCGTGTAGGGGGTTGCAACCCCCTCCAGGTGTCGGACTTCGCCTACATGTCGGCGTTGTCGGCGCCGCGTAGGATCGCTGCATGTTGTGGATCCTGTTGATCGTCGTCCTGGGCGTGGTCGCCTACCGCTACCGGGTCAAGATCCTCGCCCGCGTGCTCGGCCAGCCCGAGCGCCGCATCGAGCGTCAGATCGGCCGCAAGAAGAACTACTGACCGACATCCTGACGTCGGCTGTGGACGGCGTACGACGGAGCGTCGGCGCCGCCACGTAGGGTGCTCTGGTGCCCGAGACCGCCACCGCCGCTCCCTCCGTCGGGACGCCCGTCAGCGAGGTGCTGAGCACGGCGGTCGCCGCCCTCGGCGGGCAGCAGCGCGACGGCCAGGTGCAGATGGCGACCGAGGTCGCCGAGGCGATGGAGGAGGGCCGCCACCTCCTCGTGCAGGCCGGCACCGGCACCGGCAAGTCGCTGGGCTACCTCGTCCCGGCGATGCTCCACGACAAGCGCGTCGTGGTCGCCACCGCGACCCTCGCCCTCCAGCACCAGCTCGTCGAGCGCGACCTGCCGCGGCTGGTCGAGGCGGTGAAGGACGTGCCCGGCCTCGACACGTCGTACGCCGTCCTCAAGGGGCGCTCCAACTACGCCTGCCTCCACCGGATCCGCGCCGGCGTCCCCGACGACCAGGGCACGCTCGTCGACGTGCCGCTCGGCGCCATGGCCGAGAAGGTCCTCGAGCTGCGGGCGTGGGCCGAGGAGGAGACCGAGCAGGGCGGCAGCGGCGAGCGCGACAACGCCCCGCGCCACACCGACCGCGAGTGGCGGCAGGTCTCGGTCAACCACCGCGAGTGCCTCGGTGCGAGCAAGTGCCCGTTCGGCGCGGAGTGCTTCGCCGAGCTCGCCCGCGAGAAGGCGCACCGCAGCCACCTGATCGTCACCAACCACTCCCTCCTCGCGATCGACGCGATCGAGGACGTGCCGATGATCCCCGACTACGACACGGTCGTCATCGACGAGGCCCACGAGCTGACCGCGCGCGTCACGCAGGCGGCGACCGACGAGCTCGGGGTGTCCGACATCGAGCGGGCCGCCCGCCGCGCCCTGCGCTGGACCGACGGTGACGGCGACCCCGCCGGCGACCTCGAGGACGCCGCTCAGCAGCTGGCCGAGGCGATCGAGGCGACGCCGCCCGGCCGCATCGACCAGGTGTCGACCCAGCTCTCCGACGCCCTCGTGCTCGTCCGCGACGCGGCGCGCGGGTGCCTGTCGGCGTTCCCGCGCGAGTCCGGGGGCGAGGGCGAGGCCGACGCCGGCCGCACCCAGGCCAAGGGCATGGTGCAGGAGGTCTTCGTCAACGCCGAGCGGATGGCGGCCGGCTCCCAGGCCGACGTGCTGTGGCTGGGCGAGGCCCGCGACCGCTTCCCGGCTCGGCTGCACGTCGCGCCCCTGCAGGTGTGGGGCCCGATGCGCGACAAGCTGCTCACCGACAAGACCGTCGTCTTCACCAGCGCGACGCTGATGCTCGGCGGCGAGTTCGGCGCCGTCGCCACCTCGCTCGGCCTCAAGCCCACCGAGCGGGTCGGCCACCAGGTCGCCACCACCGACGCCGACGACGCGTTGCCGTGGAAGGGCATCGACGTCGGCTCGCCCTTCGACTACGGCCAGCAGTCGATCCTCTACGTCGCCCGCCACCTGCCGCAGCCCGGCCGTGACGGCCTCGGCCCCGCCCAGCTCGACGAGATCTGCGACCTCGTCGATTCCCTCGACGGCCGCACGCTCGGCCTCTTCTCGTCCCGGCGGGCCGCGGAGACCGCGGCCGAGGCCGTGCGCGCGCGCCTGCCCCACCTGACCACGCTCGCCCAGGGCGACGCACAGCTGCCGGAGCTCGCCAAGCAGTTCGTCGAGGACCCGCACACCTGCCTCTTCGGCACGCTCTCGCTGTGGCAGGGCCTCGACGTCCCCGGCGACACCTGCCAGCTGGTGATCATCGACCGGATCCCGTTCCCGCGGCCCGACGACCCGCTGATGTCCGCGCGCCAGAAGGCCGCCGACCAGGCGGGCGGCAACGGCTTCATGCAGGTCGCCGCCACCCACGCCGCGCTCCTGCTCGCCCAGGGCGCCGGCCGGCTCATCCGCACGACCTCCGACCGCGGCATCGTCGCCGTGCTCGACCCGCGCCTCGAGACCGCGCGCTACGGCCGCTTCCTCAAGGCGTCACTTCCGCCGATGTGGTCGACCACCGATCCGGCGCTCGTCCGCCAGGCCCTCAAGCGGCTCGGTCAGTAGGCGCGCGTCTCGACCCCGTCCGTCTGCGCCCGGACGTCATGGTGCGGGGTCGTCCGGACGGCCACGCCCCATGACGTACGCCGACGACGTCATGGCATGCGGTCGTCGCAGCAACCGGTGCCCATGACGTACGGACGGAGTCAGGCGGGCGGCTCGTAGCCGAGGACCTGGTAGTCGCGTCGGTACATCGTGGCCACCAGCTCCCGGAGCTCGGCGGAGACCTGCCGGTCGCGGCCGCCGGGGGCGGTCTGGTTCTTCGGCGCCGACGGCACGGCGGGTGCTCCGATGCGCTCGCACACCTCGGCGAAGTCCCGGTCGAACGTCTCCAGCCGACCCACGAAGTCGACCCGGTTGAGGTCGATCATCCGGCTCTGCAGGGTGAGGTGCTGGTCGGTGCCGGGAACGGCGGACAGGTCCTGCGCTGCGGTCCAGCGCGCGAACTCCTCGACCACCTGCATCCGCTCGTGGGTGGCCGGGTCGAAGTCGTAGTAGTTGTTGTCGATGACCTTGTCGTGCCACGCGGAGACGAAGCGATCCAGCGGGTCGCGCACGAAGGCGAAGGTGAAGTAGTCGGCGAAGCTCGCCAGCGGGTAGCGCACCCGCATCGCGTGGTCGACGTCCATGCTCATGCCGTGCGTTTCGCAGTGGTGGCGGATCGTGCGCGTCGCGACCTTGGCCACGCGGTACCAGACGAACCGATGGCTGTGGCTGATCGTGAGGTTGTACGCCAGCGGGCTGAGCCACGCGGACGCCTCGCCTGCTGCGGCCAGCCGGTCGACCTCGGCCTGGGCGTCAGGAGTCAGCCGGCGCCGGTTGCCCGGACGGGTGCGGAAGAGCTCCGGAGGCGGAGCGTCGGGGCCGGCGGCAGACATCGCCGCGAGGCTACACGGACCGCGCCCCTCCCTCACCCGAACGGGATGCGCCCCCGCAGCGACTCCGGGTCGGGGATGGGGGTCTCGCTGGTCTCCTCGATGAGCGCGCGGGCCTTGTCGACGCTGTCCCAGACGTTCCACAGCAGCACGCCGCGGACCTGCCCCGACTTCAGGTAGTAGACGACGCCGGTGCCGATCTCGCCGTCCTTCCAGTCCTCCACCATGTCGAGCCGGCTGCTGGTCTCGCCGACGGCCTCGTAGCCGTAGTCGAGGATGTCGGACCAGAAGAAGGGCGTGTAGCCGTAGGCCTCGTCGGCGCCGGCCATCACCTTGCCGGCGTGCTCGCCGGACTTCTCGGCGTGGTCGACGTGCTCGACGCGGCGGCGCCCGAGGAGGGCGTCGGGGTACGACGCGACGTCGCCCGCGGCGTACACGTCCGCGTCGCTGGTGCGCAGGTGCTCGTCCACCACGACGCCGTTGTCGACCTCGAGCCCGGCGGCCTCGGCGAGGCCCGTGCGCGGGAGGACGCCGACGCCGATCACGGCTGCGTCGGCGGTGATGGAGGTGCCGTCGCCGAGGCGGATCCGTACGCCGCCGTCGTCCTCCTGGCCGCCCTCCACCGAGCCGTGCACGACGGTCACGCCGCGGTCGGCGAACGCCTTGGTGAGGGTGGCGGCGAGGGCGCGGGGGAACATCTGCTCCTGCACGTCCTCGAGGTCGAGCACGAGGGTGACCTGCACGCCGTTCTGCACGAGGGCGGAGGTGATCTCCGAGCCGATGTAGCCACCGCCGATGACCGCGACGTGGCTGCCCTCGGTGGCGACGGCGCGCAGCCGCTGGTAGTCGGCGGCGGTGCGGTAGTAGATGACCCGCGGTCCGGGGTCGACGGCGAGCACGCGGGGCTCGGCGCCGGTGGCGAGCAGCAGCTTGCCGTAGCCGACGCTGCTGCCGTCGGCGAGGCGTACGACGTGCGCGCCGGGGTCGATCTCGGTCACCGTGGTGTCGGTGACCAGGTCGACGGCGGCGTCGTCGTCGAGGTCGCCAGCGAGCGAGGAACCCTCGAGGGTCTCGTCGTCCTTGAGCCAGAGGTCCTTGGTCAGGACGGGCCGGTAGACCGGCTTGTCGGGCTCGGAGCCGAGGACGGCGATGCGGCCGGCCCCGTCCTGCGAACGGATGCCCTTCACGGCGCTTGCCGCAGCTACCCCCGCACCGACGATGACGTAGTCATAGGACTGCTCGACGTTGCTCATGCCGCCATCGTGCACCCTGGCTGGTCGGCGCGCCTCTCGCTGCTCGTCAGAGGCTGCGGAGCACCGCCGTCACGACGCCGAGGATCGTGGCGTTGTCGCCCGGGATCGGGTCGTAGGCGTCGTTGTGGGGGAGCAGCCACACGTGGCCGTCCTTGCGCTGGAACGTCTTGACGGTCGCCTCGCCCTCGATCATCGCCGCGACGATCTGGCCGTTCTCGGCGGTCTGCTCCTGGCGGATGACGACGTAGTCGCCGTTGCAGATCGCCGCGTCGACCATCGAGTCACCGGAGACCTCGAGGAGGAAGAGGGTGCCCTCGCCGACGAGCTGCTTGGGCAGCGGGAACACGTCGGTGACCTGCTCCTCGGCGAGGATCGGGCCACCGGCGGCGATGCGGCCGACGACCGGGACGTTGGTGGCGACGGGGTTGGCGTCGCCGATGCCGGTCTCGTCGTAGGACGTCTCGTCGTTGCTCGACATGCTGCGCCGCGCAGCCATCACCTCGGGCAGGAACACCTCGAGGGCGCGGGGGCGGTTGGGGTCGCGCTTGAGGAAGCCCTTGCCCTCGAGCACGCGGAGCTGGTGGGCGACGCTGGACGACGAGGTGAGGCCGACGGCCTGGCCGATCTCACGCATCGAGGGCGGGTAGCCCTTGGTCTCGATCGAGTCCTTGATCGTGGCGAGCACCCGCTGCTGGCGCGGGGTCAGGCCGGTGGCGTCCGGGGGGCCGTCGGGCATCTCGATGACGTTCTTGTCGTCCTGCTTGGCCATGCGTCCTCCACTTGCGTCGACCCCTCCGTCCGCGGCTGGACAGGGAGGATCTGGTGCGCCCACCGTAGACCTCGGGACGCCACAGGATCAAACACCTGTTCGAAGCCGCGTGTCGCTAGTGTCCGGGCATGTCGACCAACTCTCCTTCCTCTTGTGTCGTGACGGGTGGGGCCCGTGGGATCGGGCGCGGGATCGCCGAGCTGATGGTCGCCCGCGGGCACCGCGTCGTCATTGGTGACCTCGACGGCCGGGCGGCCGCCGCGACGGCGGCGGAGATCGGCGCGGTCGCCGGCCTCGCCCAGGACGTACGCGATCCCTCGTCTCACCGTCTTGTCGTCGAGGAGGCTGTGCGGCACGGCGAGCTGAGCGCGTGGTTCAACAACGCCGGTGTCGGTGACGACGGAGCTCTCGCCGACCTCTCGGAGGAGCAGGTGCGCCGGCTGGTCGAGGTCAACCTGCTGGGTACGACGTGGGGCACCCGCGCGGCGCTCGCGGCGTTCGGCGCAGCCGGCGGGGACGTCGTCAACATCGCCTCGCTCGCGGGCCTCGGGCCCGTGCCGGGCTACAGCATGTACGCCGCCACGAAGGCCGCGGTCGTCTCGCTCTCCACCTCCGTCAACGCCGAGACCCCGCGTCGCGTGCGGGTCCACGCCCTGTGCCCCGACGGGGTCGACACCGCGATGCTCGCCGCCCAGGACCCGTCCGGCCTCGGCTCGCAGCTGGTGTACTCCGGCGGCCCGATCCTTGACGTGTCCGACGTCGCGGCCGCGGCTGTCGCACTGGTCGGATCTCGGCGCGTCGTACGGGCGGTGCCGGGCTGGCGCGGGGGAGTCGTCCGCGGCTCGGCGCTCGCGCCCGGGTTGATGCAGCACGCGGCCGGGCTCTTCGCTGCCCAGGGGCGACGGGCCATGAAGCGCCGCTGACGGTCCGTTCGAACACGCCGAACATTTGTTCGACAAGGTGCTTGAGTTGTTCGAACACGTGCTCTAACGTCGTACACACGTTCGATCGAACATCTGATCGACACCCGGTGGCCAAGGCCACTGTCGGTGGGTCCGACTAGACATTCGCTCGACAGAACACGACCGGCTGAACTTCCCCAGGAGGCCACCATGAGCACCCTCAGCCTTGCCCCCGCTTTCACCGCCATCCCGCGTGCCCGCTCGACGGTCCGTCTGACCCGTCGCGGCCGCCTGGCGGTCTTCCTGACGTCGCTGTTCCTCGTCCTCGGCGTGGCGTTCATGCTCGCCGGTGGCGCGGTCGGCACCGGCGAGGCCGGCCAGCCGGCCCCCACCGAGATCGTCCAGGTCGCGCCCGGCGACACGCTGTGGGGGATCGCCAGCGAGATCGCCACCGACGGCGACGTCCGCTCCATGATGAGCGAGATCGAGCGGCTCAACGCCCTCGAGTCCGCCGGCCTCGCGGCCGGCCAGAAGCTCCGCGTCCCAGTCGTCTCCGACTGACGTGTGAGGCCTCCATCAGCCGCTTCGACCCCGGCTGGTGGAACCAAGGGGAAGACCGAGGGGCGGGCCCAGTGGCCCGCCCCTCGGCGCATTTCAGATTGTTGGTCGAGTAGTCCGCGAGGAACGAGCGGACGTATCGAGACCGGGCGCCGGGGGTGGCGCTTGGGGAGGTGGCGGCACATTGCGCCGGTGGCGTCCGGAATGCTGTCGTCTGCCGCCACCTTGGGGTCGGTTCTCCACAGGTTTTGCCGTCGGTCTGGTTCCGCGGTCGCCCGGATGGGTAGTTTCAGCGTGCTGACGTTGTTCTCGGGAGGCACCTCATGCACGTACGCCGCGCACTCGCGCTGACCCTCGCGGTCCCCGTCCTGCTGGCCGGGTGCTCCGACGACCCCGAGCCGAAGCCGAAGATCCCGGAGACCACCACCTCGTCGCCCACGCCGACTCCCACCGAGTCCGAGACGCCGGAGGCGGAGAGTCCGGAGGACTTCATTCGACGCTGGGTCAAGGCTGGGGACGAGATGCAGGTGACGGGGGAGACGGCTGAGTACTCGAGCCTCGTCGATGGGACATGCAAGGCCTGCGCGTCATTCGTCGACTCAGTGAAGGACGTCTACGGCAATGGAGGTTCGGTCGAGTTCGCGGGCTCCAAGGTCAACAGCATCAAGAGACGAGAGCGCAAGCCGCCTACCTTCGCGCTAACGAAGACCCTCCCGGAAACGGTCATCCGTCGAGAGAAGGGTTCAGATCCCGAGGTCCTGCCGTCAGGACGGACCACGCTTCTCGTCATCCTGAAACCCAAGCCGGATGGGTGGGCTATCTCCTACTACGGGATCCTCTGATGCTTCGAGTCGTCCTTGCGGTCGCGATGGCTGTGGCCGGCGTTTTGGCGGGACCTTCCGCTGCGCAGGCCGAGGGATGCCTCGCGGTCGGGATGGACGGCGTGTCAGCAGAGTGTGTCTGGAGCTACTCGGACTACCAGAGCTCCTCCGGCTCCGGCGACGGGCACACCTGGGTGGTCTCCATCCAGTGCGACAACGGCGGCATCTGCACGGAGTACGTCGAATGCGTGGAGGGCGGGCAGGAGGGCTACGTCCACGACGTCTACATGGACGGGTCCGACGTGGGTGATGTCTGCGTGCCACAGAACGCGGTCCAGCAGGTCGACCTCGCCATGCTGATCATCCGCGAGTTCAAACGGATCGCCTGGCCGTCGTCCAAGCTGGTCGTGCAACCGCGGGGCGGGCGCACCCTGGTGAACTTCGAGACCAACTTCTACACACCCGACCACCGGTCGATCGACCAGTCCGTCACCGTCGCCGGACAGTCGGTGGTGATCCGCGCGGTCCCCGTCTCGTACACCTACTACTTCGGCGACGACGACAGCACGACGACCGCGAGCCCCGGCAGCCCGCACCCCGACCTCGAGATCACCCACGCGTACGCGCGGACCGGCGACGTCGTCGTACGGGTGGACACGACCTATTCCGGCGAGTATCGGATTGGCCAGGGAGAATGGACGTCCATCCCGGACACCCTGACCGTCGAAGGTGCCGGGCAGGACCTCGGGATCGTCGAGGCGCTCCCGCAGCTGGTCCTCGAGTAGTCCAAGGCGACAACGCGGAGTTCCAAGGTCACCAGGTGACTCAGAGACTCCGCGATCAGCGCGCGGCGCGCTTACCGCCGACCGGACGCGGGGGAGCGTCGTCCGAGGGCGGGGGTTGGGAGATCCCCAGCGCCCGCATCAGGCGGGCGACGAGCAGCAGCCCGACGAAGAGGCAGGCGATCGCGCCGAGGCAGGCCAGGGCCATGAAGCTCCAGGCCGATCCGCCGGAGCCGCTGCGCGCCGCCGTACCGAAGTCGATGGCCGCGTAGACGAGGTAGCCCCAGGCGACCATGCAGAGGGTGATCGCGGCGCCCAGGACGAGGGCGGCCTTGTTCATTTTCCGGGGCGCCGGAGCCGCCCGGCGCGACCCTGCTCTCTTCCCCGTGGACACGGAGATCATTGTGGCCGATGTGGCCTGAGTGGGGCAGTCGAACATGCCAGGAGAAGCCTGCCGACACGCCGCCCCGGAGTCCCCAAACGCCACTGACCTGCGGTTTTACCGACCCCGGCAAAAACCTCGGAGGAACTCATCCGTTCGCTTGTCAGACCTAGTGGTCGGGGCGTACGGTTACCACTACATCTAGTAGTTACACCGCTGTAGTTATCCACATCTGGTGCACAGGCCAGAGGGCGAACCCCACAGCTACAGGCTAGTTGTCCACAGGAACATCCCCAACCCACACCCTGTTGCACGGGTGTGTGGAGCGCGCCCGAGAGGAGGACCGCCATGCACTGTCCGAACTGCAAGAACGAGGACACCAAGGTTCTCGACTCCCGGGTCGCCGACGACGGCGGTTCGATCCGTCGGCGTCGTACGTGCGCCGCCTGCGACCGTCGCTTCACCACGGTCGAGAAGATGCAGCTCACGGTGCTCAAGCGCTCCGGCGCCACCGAGCCGTTCAACCGTGACAAGGCGATCGCCGGCGTCCGCAAGGCCTGCAAGGGCCGCCCGGTCACCGACGCCCAGCTCGCGTGCCTCGGCCAGGACGTCGAGGACGCCCTGCGTCTCAGTGGCCAAGCCGAGTTCGACGCCAACGAGGTCGGGCTCGCGATCCTGGCCCCGCTCCGCGCGCTCGACGAGGTGGCCTACCTCCGCTTCGCGAGCGTCTACCGCGCGTTCGAGTCGGCTGACGACTTCGACGCCGAGATCAAGATGCTGCGGCTCGAACGAGCCGCCATTGTTCAGCCCGTCCAGACGGGCTGACCCACATACGGCCCGGCAGACCGTGGGGAAGCGGTCTGCCGGGCTCACCAAGCACCCGCGAGACGACTCGCGACGTTGAAACCAACACCACCACCACAGGAGACGGCATGACCGAGACGGTGAGCACCCGCGCCAAGGCGAAGGGCAGGGGCCTCAAGATGGAGCGCGTCTTCAGCACCGAGGGCACCCACCCCTACGACGCCATCACGTGGGAGCGTCGCGACGTCGTCCAGCAGAACTGGAAGACCGGCGAGACCGTCTTCGAGCAGCGCGGCGTGGAGTTCCCCGACTTCTGGTCGGTCAACGCCTCCACCATCGTCACCACCAAGTACTTCCGCGGCGCGGTCGGCACCGACGTACGCGAGTGGAGCCTCAAGGAGCTCATCGACCGGGTCGTGAAGACCTACACCAAGGCCGGCATCGACCACGGCTACTTCGCCGGTGACGCCGACGCCGAGGTCTTCGAGCACGAGCTGACCTGGCTGCTGGTCAACCAGTACTTCTCCTTCAACTCCCCGGTGTGGTTCAACGTCGGCACCCCGTCGCCGCAGCAGGTCTCGGCCTGCTTCATCCTCTCGGTCGACGACTCGATGGACTCGATCCTCAACTGGTACAAGGAGGAGGGCTTCATCTTCAAGGGCGGCTCCGGTGCCGGCCTCAACCTCTCCCGCATCCGCTCCTCCAAGGAGCTCCTCTCCTCCGGCGGTACGGCGTCCGGCCCCGTCTCCTTCATGCGCGGCGCCGACGCGTCCGCGGGCACCATCAAGTCGGGCGGCGCCACGCGTCGTGCGGCCAAGATGGTCGTCCTCGACGTCGACCACCCGGACATCGAGGAGTTCGTGATGACGAAGGCGCGCGAGGAGGACAAGATCCGCGCCCTCCGTGACGCCGGCTTCGACATGGACCTCGGCGGCGCCGACATCACCTCCGTCCAGTACCAGAACGCCAACAACTCGGTCCGCGTCAGCGACGAGTTCATGCGTGCGGTCGAGGACGGCACCGAGTTCGGCCTGCGCTCGCGCGGCACCGGCGAGGTCATCGAGACCGTCGACGCCCGCGACCTGTTCCGCAAGATCAGCACGGCCGCGTGGGAGTGCGCCGACCCGGGCCTGCAGTACGACGACACGATCAACGACTGGCACACCAACCCCGAGACCGGCCGCATCACCGCGTCCAACCCGTGCTCGGAGTACATGTCGCTCGACAACTCCTCGTGCAACCTGGCGTCGCTCAACCTGCTGAAGTTCCTCAAGGACGACGACACCTTCGACGCCGCGCTCTTCGCGAAGGCCGTCGAGTTCATCATCACCGCGATGGACATCTCGATCTGCTTCGCCGACTTCCCGACCGAGGCGATCGGCAAGACCACCGTCGACTACCGCCAGCTCGGCATCGGCTACGCCAACCTCGGCGCGCTGCTGATGGCGATGGGCCTGGGCTACGACTCCGAGGGTGGCCGCTCGATGGCTGCCGCGATCACGTCGCTCATGACCGGTACGTCGTACAAGCGCAGCGCCGAGCTCGCCGGGATCGTCGGCCCCTACGCCGGCTACGCCCGCAACGCCGACGCCCACAAGCGCGTGATGCGCAAGCACCAGGCGGCCAACGACGTCGTCCGCGTGCTGCACACCGAGGACGGCCGAGTGCACAAGCTGGCCACCAAGGCGTGGGCCGACGTGATCAAGACCGGCGAGAAGAACGGCTTCCGCAACGCGCAGGCCTCGGTCCTCGCGCCCACCGGCACCATCGGCTTCATGATGGACTGCGACACCACCGGCATCGAGCCCGACTTCTCGCTGGTGAAGTTCAAGAAGCTCGTCGGCGGCGGTTCGATGCAGATCGTCAACCAGACGATCCCGCGGGCGCTGAAGAAGATGGGCTACCAGCCCGAGCAGATCGAGGCGATCGTCGCCTACATCGCCGAGCACGGCCACGTGGTCGACGCCCCGGGCCTGAAGACCGAGCACTACGAGATCTTCGACACCGCGATGGGCGCCCGCTCGCTCAAGCCGATGGGCCACGTGCGGATGATGGCGGCCGCGCAGCCGTTCCTCTCCGGCGCGATCTCGAAGACGGTCAACCTGCCCGAGGACGCCACGGTCGAGGAGATCGAGGACGTCTACCTGCAGTCCTGGAAGCTCGGCCTCAAGGCGACCGCGGTCTACCGCGACAACTGCAAGGTCGGCCAGCCGCTGTCCGACGGTGGTGGCAAGGCCAAGAAGGACGAGGCCGACAAGGCTGCCGCCTCGGCTGCGGTCGAGACCAAGGTCGTCGAGAAGGTCGTCTACGCCCCGGTCCGCAAGCGCCTGCCGAAGTCGCGCGTCTCCCGCACGACGTCGTTCACCGTCGGCGGTGCCGAGGGCTACATGACCTCCGGCGCCCACGACGACGGCCAGCTCGGCGAGGTCTTCCTCAAGCTCGGCAAGCAGGGCTCGACCCTGGCCGGCGTGATGGACGCCTTCTCGATCGCGGTGTCGATCGGCCTGCAGTACGGCGTCCCGCTGGAGACCTACGTCTCGAAGTTCACCAACCTGCGCTTCGAGCCCGCCGGCCTCACCGACGACCCCGACGTGCGGATGTCGCAGTCGATCATGGACTACATCTTCCGCCGCCTGGCGCTGGACTACCTGACCTTCGAGGACCGCTCGATGCTCGGCATCTACTCCGCCGAGGAGCGCCAGCGCCACCTCGAGACCGGCTCCTACGAGCCGCTCGTGGAGGAGACCGGCTCGGCCGCCGAGCTCGTCGAGGCCGAGGTCGTCTCAACGCGTGCTGCTCCGGCTGCTGCCCAGGACGTCGTCGAGGCCACAGCCAAGCCGGCGCCCGCCGAGGCCAAGACCACGGCCGAGCTCTTCGAGAAGCTCACCGGCACCGCCGTCGACTCCCCGCTCTGCATGACCTGCGGCACGAAGATGCGGCCCGCTGGGTCCTGCTACGTGTGTGAGGGCTGCGGAAGCACCAGCGGCTGCAGTTGATGAGCTAAACGGAGTGTGGCGCCGTCCGGGGATCCTGTCGGCGCCACACGCCTGTTCGAAAGGCTGTGGATGTTCGCCAAAACGCGACTCCCGGCGCCTACGGTTGTGAGTGGAGGTTGAAGTGTCTGAGTTGGTCTATCTCGACTACAACGCTACGACGCCGCTCGCGCCCGAAGTCCTCGAGCTCATGATCCCCTGGATGATCGAGAAGCCATGGAATGCCGCGTCCGCGCACGTGGGAGGGCGTATTGCGCTGGGAGCTGTTGAGACGGCTCGCGGAGAGGTGGCCGACCTGATCGGCGCACGACCGAAAGAGATCGTCTTTACCTCCGGCTCCACGGAAGCGAACAACCTCGCGATCCGAGGAAGCCTGGATACCGCGACGGACCGACGTCGAGTGCTGGTGGCAGCTACTGAACACAAGGCTGTGCTTGAGACGGCAGAGGCCCTCACCGCGTCTGGCGTAAAGGTAGAGATGCTCCCGGTTCATCGTGACGGTCTGGTGGACCTGGAGTACCTATCGACCGCACTCGGGGGCGACGTTGCGCTGGTGTCGGTCATGCTGGCCAATAACGAGACAGGCGTAATCCAGCCGATCGATCAGATCGCTCGGTTGGCGCATCACTCCGGCGCGCTGGTGCACTCTGACGCTACTCAAGCGCCCGGGCGTATGCAGATCGATGTGCAGGAGCTCGGCCTGGATCTGGCGTCCTTCTCCGCGCACAAGTTCTACGGTCCGAAGGGTGTGGGGGCGCTTTACGTGAGGCGCGGCGTGAGCCTGAGTCCACAGCAGCTGGGCGGCGGTCACGAGGCTGGATTGCGAAGTGGGACGACGAACGTTCCCGGGGTCGTCGGGATGGGGGCGGCATCGACTCTGGCCCAACAGAACCTGGCCAAGAGTGTGGAGCAAAGCCAGCGGCTCATCGATCTGCTCATCGGTTGCATCAATGAGAAGCTCCCCGGAGCGGAAGTTGTGACGGGGACCGCGAAGCGGCTTCCAAACACCGTCAATCTGCGCTTCCCGGGCGCTGACGGCGAGGCAGTCATGGTGAACGCACCTAACGTCTTGATGTCGACAGGATCCGCTTGTACGTCCCGCGTGCCCGACGCGTCTCATGTCCTCCAGGCGATGGGACGTAGCCAGGAGGAGGCGTACGAGTGCCTCCGCTTCAGTGTTGGGCGAGAGACCACCGCTGAGGAGATGTCGGTGGCAGCTGATTGTGTTGCGTCTGCCGTCGAGAGGGTTAGAGAACTGTCGTGAGAAGGAGTGCCTGTGAGGCTTGACGAGTCGTGCGAGCCAGTGTTCGCCCGCCACGAGACCTTCCATCCGCGCTATGGCTGGGTGAAGAAGGGATTCGATGCGTCGAGCGACCCGAACATCTTCACCAAGGACGCGGCCGTCGTACGCATGGGGGTCGGAAAGAACATGGTGAAGTCCATCCGCCACTGGAGCCTCGCGTTCAAGATTCTACAGGCGTTGAGGGTGAACGGTCAGCGGACTCCGATCCTGCAGCCAACAAGCATCGGTGCGGCACTCTTCGACGACGAAGTAGGCGCCGACCCCTACATGGAGTTGCCTGGAACGAGCTGGCTGCTTCACTGGTGGCTGCTGGCGCCCCTAAGTCAAGCCCCTGTCTGGTGGGTGACGTTCAATGAGTTCGCTGGCATCGAGTTCACTGAAGAGGAGTTGGTTGCGTTCATCTCGGATCGCCTCGAGGGCTTCGGTAAGCCGAACGCTTCCTCGTTGAAGAAGGACGTGAGCGTGCTGCTCCGTATGTACTCGTCAGGGCACGCAACACGCGCGACATTCGAGGATAAGATCGATAGTCCATTCCGAGAGCTCTCACTCATCCAGCCCAGCACTAGCAACTCCGGTGCCTACCGCTTCCTTGTGGGTCCGAAAGCCACTCTGCCGCCACTGATCTTCGCTGCGGCGGTCATCGACTTCACGCTTCGTGCTGGCAGCGAGGATCGAATTGTCAGCATGAGTCGCGCTTTGGTTGAGCCTGGTTCGCCGGGACGTGCCTTCCGCCTGACCGATAGTGCAGCGCATGAACTGCTGGAGGAGGCAGCGGTGACGTCGAACGCCGTGCAGCTTCGAATGTCCAATGGAATGCCGCAGCTCTCGATGTCCGAGCACCCGCGTGACGTAATGCACCGCCTCCTAAGTGACCACTACGGACAGTTCGGCGCGACATTCGATGTGGGGTCGAATGCTGTGAGTGGTGTGGCATGACAGCTCTTATCGACCTCAAGGCTCCCCGCGAAAGGTTTGCCCGTTCGGTGAACGTCGAACGGGACTCGGGTTCTCATGCCATCGATGGGTATCTCCCGGTTGGACGCGCGATCGACAGCGTCGACCGCCTCGCCACGGCAATGTTGGGGCAAGGCGAGGTAGCGCTCTCAGTCACGGGTCCGTACGGCACGGGCAAGTCGTCGCTTGCCCTGTGGCTCGACTGCCTCTTTGCTCCATCTAACTATGCCGGTAGAAAGTCGGCCGAGGCAGCACTCACGGCAGCAGCGCCCAAGGTGATGGAGAGCGTCGCTGCCGCTCGGTCCAAGGCGAGCGCTGAGCAGCACGGCTTCGTCCGCGCTGTCGTCACGGCGCAGCGGGAACCAATCGCCAACACTGTGCTCCGCGCCCTTGAGCACGGACTCAGTCGATACTCCGCGCCGTCGAACCGAAGGAAGGCGCTGGCGGAGCTGACTAACCAGGTATCACAGCTGAGGGAGCTTGTTGGATCAGCCGGGTCGATAGTCGAAACTCGCCAAGTCCGAGATCTCATTCGCCAGGCGAGTGCGGTTGCGCCTCTGCTCATCATCATCGATGAGTTCGGGAAGAACCTTGAGGCATTCGTAGAGAACCCCGGAAACAGCGATCTGTTCTTACTCCAGGAGCTCGCGGAGTGGACGAGGTCAGCTCCCGGCCGGCACCCCGTGGCTCTGGTCACGATGCAGCACATGGCCTTTGGCGACTACGCAGTTGGCACGAGTGGTGTTCAGCGTCGCGAATGGATGAAGATCCAAGGTCGGTTCGAAGACATTCCCTTCGTTGATACGCCGACGCAGACGCGCGCTCTCATCGCGGCCGCATTTGACGCCCCGCAGGCGGAGTTGGCCAATTCCTTGTCTGGCTGGGCCGACACGCACAGTGCTCGTTTGCGGGAGATCGGACTAAGTGATCTCGCGGAGAGCCCAGATATCCTGAGCCGCAGCTGGCCGTTGCACCCGCTTGCCCTCGCAGTGCTCCCTGCTCTCTGCAATCGTTACGGGCAGAACGAACGGACCATGTTCTCGTTCCTGGCTAGCCGTGAGCCGATGAGCGTAGGGCGCTTTCTTCAGGAGACGACCTGGGAGACGTCCCAGTCGCTTCCCGCGGTCGGTCTCGACCGTTTGTATGACTACTTCATCGATTCGGCCTCCAACATGGTCGGCATCTCCGCGGACGCGTCGCGCTGGATTGAGATCGACACACGTATTCGCGACGCACGCGATGTAACTGATGATGACCGTCGATTGTTGAAAACAATTGGAGTGCTTAACCTCACTTCGACTGGCGGATCGCTCCGGGCGAGCGAGCACATACTGGAGTACGCCGATTCGAATTGCGACACCTCGCCAGAGCATCTCAAGAAGTCGCTGCGGCGGCTGATTCGTCAAGGACTTATCACATATCGGGACTTTGCCGACGAGTACCGCGTCTGGCAGGGCAGCGACTTCGACATCAAGACAGCTGTTGAGAATGCCCGTCGGCGCCTCCGTGACATGCCTGACAACGAGGTCCTGACCGCTGTTCTTCCGCTATCGCCTGTGGTCGCAGCGAGGCATTCGCATCAGCGCGGCACCCTGCGAGCATTCGAACGCACGTGGATCGACGCTCGTGCGGCTGTGTCTCCCTTGACGGCGACTGATCGGGGAGACGGACTTGTCGCTTACGTAGTCGGAGGGCAGTTCGCCGGCAGCGTTGCCAGTGGTACGAGGGACAAGCCCATTGTCCTGGGGGAAGCTGATTCGACTCGGCTCGCAGACGCGGCGCGCGAGGTACTGGCGCTGCGAGAGCTCCTTACTAGTGAGGAAGTAGCGCCTCATGATTGGGTCGTCCGGAAGGAACTGAACGAACGCCTCGTTGTCTCGCTGGTCGAGACTAAGCGCCAGTTCGAAGCGGCGTACGGCCCGCTTGCGGACGTGTCCTGGTCGTGGGTCAACAGCGAGCACTCCAGGAGGAAGCGCCTATACGGTTCGCTCCCGGCTGTGGCCTCAGTGATCGCCGACCAGAGCTACTCGTCCGCCCTTCCCCTACGCAACGACCTGATCAATCGGCACGAACTCTCCTCGCAGGCTGCAAAGGCAAGACGCGAGGTAGCGGAGATCATGCAAGCTCGGCAGCACTTGCCGGCCTTGGGTCTGGAAGGCTTCGGCCCGGACCGGACGCTGTATCTATCCCTGCTGTCTGAGTTCGGTATCCATCAGCAGCGCGGCGGGCAGTGGATGTTTGCCTCGCCAGAGAAGTCGAACCCGGCCTACCCAGTGTGGGACGCCTTCGTGGCGGAGCTTCGACAGGCGACGGGCGCTCGGCTCAACGTGGGAAGCCTCTTCGAATCGCTTTCTCTACCGCCGTTTGGCCTTCGAGCAGGCGTCGCTCCACTCGTCTTGATCGCAGTCCTATGCGCCCATTCTGATGAGTTCGCCATGTACGAACACGGCACCTTCCGACCCCGACTCGGTGCTGACCTGGTCGAACGTCTGCTGCGCAACCCGGGAAACTTCGAGGTCAAGTGTTTCGGCACGCGAAGCAAGCCTCGGCGTGAGTTCATCGAGGCCGTTGCGCAAGCTCTCGACCCCACGCGAGATGGTCGGCCTGCAAGCGTGGTGTCGGTCGTTTCTTCCATGGTCGCGCAACTTAATATGCTGACTCAATACGCCAAGAAGACGAAACGGCTCAGCGAGCATGCAATGGCAGTCCGCTTGGCAATCCTCGAGGCGACCGAGCCGGATGAATTGCTCTTCGGGCGCCTCCCAACCGCCGTCGCTGCGGCCCCTGTCGGTGCTCGGGACGAGCGGGAGATTGCCGAACTAGAGGCACTAGCAAGGAGCATCGCCTCCTCGCTAGGGGAGTTGTCCGCGGCGCGCGCCCGCCTCTCGGACTCCCTAGCGAGCTCGCTCGCAGTGGAGCTGAAGGTGGTTGGCGATCCGCAGGAGGCGTTGTCGGTGCGCAGCCAGCAGGTTCACGAAAAGATTTTGGACCCGCGTTTGAAGGGACTTTCGACCGCGCTCCAGGCGGACATGGACGGACCCGAATGGCTGGATTACGTGGCCATGCAGGTTGTCGGGTCACCTCCCGACAGCTGGGGGGATGACGAGGCCGAGCGGTTCCACATGTCGATACGTGACCTCGGCATGGCGTTCCTGCGCATCGAAGCACTTACCGCTGATATGCGCGCCGGGTCCGGCGACTTCGAGGCATTGCGCATCGCTGTCAACTCGTCGCGTGGCGGTGACCTCGTCCGTCTCGTGCAGCTCGACGATCAACGAGCGGACGTAGTGGCTGCAGCGCTCGAACCCGCGATGCTGAAGCTCATCAACACCGGGGTGAGTGAGACCGAGGCTCGCGAATGGATTCTGGCGCATCTACTGGAGGCGGAGCTCTCGACTGCCCGGGATCAGGCCGATGTCCGTCTCGCCACGTACGGTGAGGGAAAGACCCAAAGCGAGGAGCGGCACGCATGAGCGCGAACCAGGTTAGGCACGTATGCGGGATATCGGGGGGTAAGGACTCCAGTGCTCTGGCCATCTACCTTCGTGATCGAGTTCCAGAGATGGAGTACTTCTTCTGCGACACCGGTGCTGAGCTGCCTGAGACGTACGAGTACCTCAACAAGCTCGAGGTCGTCTTGGGCAAGCCGATCGCTCGCCTCAATGCGGACAAGGGCTTTGACCATTGGTTCGAGGTGTACCGCGGGACACTCCCGTCGCCACAGATGCGGTGGTGTACCAAGCTTGTGAAGATCAAGCCCCTCGAGGCGTGGCTCGGCGACGACGAAGCCATCAGCTATGTGGCAATCCGCGCCGACGAAAAGAACCGTAAGGGCTATGTGTCCACCAAGCCCAACATAAGTGCGGTCTTCCCTTTCGTGGAGGAAGAGGTCGATCATGAGGGCGTCCTTCGCATTTTGGACGAAGCGGGCGTCGGTTTGCCGGCCTACTACGAATGGCGCACACGAAGTGGTTGCTACTTCTGCTTCTACCAGCGCAAGGCGGAGTGGGTCGGGCTTGCCGACCGTCACCCGGAGCTGTTCGAGCGCGCAGTGGCGATCGAGCAGAAAGTGCTCAAGGATGGGGGCGCTTCCGGCGACGTCAGCTACCAGGGCCAGGCGATGCAGGGACGCGACTACACTTGGTCGAACGGAGAGACCCTTAGCGAACTTCTTGATCGCCGTGAGGAGATCCTGAAGAAGCACGCAGAGGCAATGGCAAGGGCGGCGAAGAGCCGACGCAATCTTCCCCTGATCGAGGTCCTCTCCGGCGCCCTCGACGAGGATGACGATAGCGACGCGTGCGTGGTCTGCGCGCTATAGCTAGTCAACGCCGCGCGATCCGCCCAACTCGGCCTGGAGAAGGTCATCATGATAGTCGGCGAGTTGAGCCATCGACGTGAAGGCAGCCATCAACTCGGGCTCCTGAAGGTGGTCGCCCAGCATGTCGTACTCCAAAGCGATCACCCGCTCGCGTGAGTAATAGGCCCAGCGACCGAAGACTTCCCGGCAGTTGAGCTCGTTTAGACGAGTCAGTACACGACCGTCCTCCGCCTCTACGTGGCGCAAGACATCCGATCTAATCTCGATAAGGGACTGTGAGCCCCAGGATCGGAAAGAAACGCTCACAAGTGCACTGGAGAATCGAAAAGTTAGAGCATCGGCGGCTCCGGTCCAGCTAAGGCCGTTTCCTTCGAGGATGGATTCCACGTGTGCGCGCGCTCGTTGGATCATCGTTCTTCCCCTTCTTTGAGAGCTGCGACGCGAAACATGACCTCACTTCGGTTAGGCGTCCTGACCACGTACCTACTGGGGAGAAACTCCATCAGCCAACGCATGAGTGTTTGCCAGGCGAGATCGGCCGCCTGCGGATCCAGCGCGAGACGATCGCGAAGGAGATCGCGCATTGCGCCGAATCTCTGGCCGCGCACGAGCAATTCATCAACCTCATGAATCAATGGATGCTGAAGCAGTCGTCCCCCAGTTAGCACCGTGAAGTCGCCAGAGTCCAGGCCCTGAGGAAGATCTAACCAAGACAAGTCCGCGCGAGCTGTCTCTCGTGAACCGCTCGTGAGGATGTCGGGTCCCAGCGAGTAGGCGCGGTATAGGTCCGATGGATGGCGTAATCCAGGAGTCCACCGGGACCAGTCTGTCGTCGACTCGTCGTGCGCCAACGATTCGGCCGCTGGCGGCAGCGGCTGCAGCCGGAGCGCCAGGGCTGCGATCTCGGAGGCGAGGCTGGCACTGGCTCGGATGCCCTCGGCCAGCAGGCGCTGCTCTAGCGCGCGCACATGCTGACGCTTGGCAGGAATGAGGAGTTCAAGATTGCTGCACGTTGCCCAGCCGAGGGCGGTGGCCGTCAGGTTGGCTGAGCCGAGAAGCACTTCGGAATCATTGCGATAGTACTTTGCATGAAGTCTATCGTGCAGAACCACTCTGCCTCCTCGGCTTTCTACAACCTCGAGGACCTCCAAGTCAGTCACCCCGGCAGCCACCTCCTCTGGACGCCAGCGCGTTATGAGAGTGATGTCTGGGGTTCTGTCAAGGCGAGCAAAAAGCCGCTCGACGCTCGGGCGTTTGACAAAAGGGGCACAAAGCACGAGTTCCCGCTCGGAAGTGCTGACCAAGCGCGCGAGGTCGTCGCCATGCGTTGAGTCGTTCATTCGCGCATCAGTTCGATAGCTCGGCGACCCCAGAACAGGCGTGCGTCCTCAAGGCTGCGCCTCGCTCCGGCGCCCGAAGCCCCATCCTCGTACAGAGCCCAAGACGCCAAAAGGATTTCCACGAGCTCCTTATAGGGAGACGATGCGTCGGAGTCGTCTGAATCAAAAGGGGTTGGAAGTCGTGCGAAGACCTCATGCACGGAGTTCAAGACAAGCTCGATCGTGTTGCCGGAGGACCTCACTGTGAAGAATGCGTCAGTGTCGAGGGCGCGACGCTGCATTCTTATAGTTAGCCCATTGGAAAGCGTTAGCGCTCCGAGCTCCTTCGCGGGCTTCGACGACAAGAGCTCAGGCTTGGAGTCCGCTACAGCACTGTGTGTTGTAGAGGACTCCCGACGTTGCTTCGAAGTCTTCAACGACCACCGATGACCTGGCTGCCAGACGAAGTCCCCGGGCCGGCCCCAAAGAATGGCGTCGACCTCCCGGTCGGGTAGACCGGTCGCTGCCGCAACCTGCGAGACCGAGAGTGGCGTGGCCGACTCGGACAAGGCGTGCTTGACCTGCTCTGGAGGTTCCACCTCTACGCCCGGTTATCCAAGAAGCCTTCGGCCATGCGACCCCAGTCATGCCGCACATTCTGCGCAGCCCTACGCTGGTCGGGCGAGGTTTGCTCATCCTCGTAGCGTGCCCACGCGAAGAGCATCATCTCCAGCCCAGCTTGGGAGGCAAGGAGCTTCGCTTTTAGGGCTTCGGGGTCCTCTGGCAGCGCGGCGGGGTCCTGCGCGCCGAGCAGCAGGCTGTACGCAGGGTGGTCTGTGTTGAGCGTGACAAGGAGTACTCCACCCCTTGGCTGCACGGAGAAGAACGCGCCCCCTTCGAGAGACGAGACGTCCATGCGGTACTTCAAGCCCTTGTCGATCGTCTCAGCGGCAAGAGCTTTGGCTGCTTCATGCGAATGTCCGGAGGCCTCGAGCTGTTCCGCGAGTTCGGTTGCCCGTTCATCCGCGGGTTTGGATTCATCCGCATCGCTCTGACCTCGATGCCCGGCTTCTTGGCGCTTGCGGACCGCTTCGGTGGCCTGGGCCTCAGCCGTCTGATTCTGGTGTCGCTTCCGCCTGCGTCCTTCGGCCTGTACGCCGATGAGCTTGCGCATCTCGCGGATGTTGGTCTGAATGCGATGGACGAGTTCGAGGAGGGGCTCGAGGGGGTCCTCGTCATCGGCGAGGGCCTGACGAGCTCTGCTTATCGAGCCGCCGTGCTCCTTCACCATTGCCGCCGTGTCGATCCTGGCTGCTTCTGCGAAGTTGCGTGCTGACTGCTTGTTGTTGGCAACGCCGAACAGTTCGTCAAGGCCGGGCTCGAAGCTGACCTCGACGCCCCACCAGCGCTCGCGTGGATCATAGGTCGTGGTCCAGGCAGGATCGAGCTCAAGCTCGCGACCCGCACGGACCACCGACACTCCGACGTTTCGCGCGGCGTGTCGGCCGTGCGCGCGACTTCCGGCGTTGTCGCCCGCACGAGCCTCCTCAGTGGCCAGGGCGAGTCTTGTCTTGACGACATGGTCCTGTCCTTGGAAACGAATCTTCGTTTCGATCTCGTATGCATCTGCGGACGGGAATGGCTCGAACATCGGCTTGTTGTCGAACGGGGAGGGGCACGTCGTATCGCTCATGAGGTACAGCGGGTCGTTGGGCCGGGCGCGCTTCTCGATGACCGGCGCTTGGGGGTTGTCATCGAGGAAGCTGCGTAAGTGAATCTGGACATCACCGCGGTCGATCCAGTAGCGGTACATGCGCCCGATCAACTCTTCGGAGTTGTCGATCAGTGCCTTGGAGGTTCGCCAGAGGGACCGATCGATCTTGCTCCACACGACTAGCGTTCCGGACTCGCCGAGGTCGCGCCGCCCGGATCCCGCAGTCCAAATTCTCGGTATTGCTTTGAGCTCCGGCCGGGGCACGGTCTTGAGATCACCGGACTCAATCTCAGCGAGATCGATGTAGCTATGCAGGGCTGACTCGGGACCTGCCTGCCAGCTCCACACGTCGACTCGCCGACACTGTGAGATTGAAGCGCTGGGAAGACCCATGCCAAAGCGCCCCATGCCTTTCGCAGCATTCTCGTCGGAGAGACGAGTTCCGTTGCCGAATTGCAAGGCGATCTGGAGTGTGGCCTCATCCATGCCACTACCGTCATCGAGCACCGCGACAGAGCTGAGCCGCCGGCGCATACGCTGGTCGACCATGCCCTCCTGGTCTGCGCACAGCACCGAGACCTGCCCTGCCCCCGCTTGAATCGAGTTGTCCATCAGCTCGGCCAAAGCGTAAGCGGCGTTCTTGTAGCCGTTGTCGCGCATCGCCTTCACAGCGAGCGAGGTTGGCACGATGTCGTAATCAGTCATGTTCACTCCCACACGTCTTCCCAATTGATAAATGCGTCGGCTGGCGATGCGAAACCTTCAAGGCCGGGATCGACGACCGTCGCGATAGTTGCTGTCGCGTTTCCACCCGCTCGAGGCCCTCTGATTGCGCGTCCGACCATCTGGCTGTAGAGGACAAGGCTCGCGGTCGGGCGCGCAATAATCGCGGCGCTCGTTGTAGGCGCATCGAAGCCAGTGGTCAGTACGCCGTAATTGACGAGTATTCGTGTTTCCATCGAGGGATCACGAAAGTCACGGATGGCCCTCGCTCGTTCTCCCTCCGGGGTCGTGCCCGTAACTGCGCGCGCCCGAATTCCACGCGAGCGCAAGACAGTAGCCAAGACCACTGCGTGCTCTACGGTTGCAGCGAAGATGATGATCCGCGGATGAGTTCGTGCCATCGCCTCTGTGCGGTGCACGATGAGAAGGTTTCGCTGTTCATCCTCGGCAAGTTGCTGTAAAACGCGAGCGGGAATATCGAGCCCGTCGGCGAGGTCGCTGACGTCTTTCGGGCTCAGTTCGATGCCTACTGCAGAGTGCAGACTCTCAAACTGGGAGTCCGCTAGGTATCCTTCATCCACCAAATAGTCCACTGGGTTGTCGTACCCGGGAACCGTCAGCTTCACCTTACGGTGGAAGAAGAAGTCCGCCAGTCGCTGGTCCTCGTCCACATCGTTCCACGTGCGACCCGGAGTGGCACTGAGTCCAAGAAGGGGAGTAGCTGACCCGGCCTGCGAAAGCAGGTCAAGAACTAGCTGGTAGCTCGGTGCAACTGCTTGGTGCGCCTCGTCCATCACCACTAGCCCGACGCGGCCGGCCAGGCCGCCGAGTTCGCGCCATTCACGTTTGGCGGACGCGAAGGCCTTGGGAAGACCGGCGATGATAATTCCATCCTTCTGCCCGTCCGGGGCGAGGGTGTGCCGACCCCACCAGCGTTGCACGGGGAGTTGTCGATTTCCCAGGCTCCGCCAGGCTACGGCGAACTCGGAGGCGGCTTGCTCGCAGAGTTCCTCCGAATGCGCGAGCCAGACTACGAGAAATGGCTCATGCCGATTAAGCAGCTCACATATGGCATTCATCGCGGTTCGTGTCTTGCCCGAACCTGTGGGCATGTGGAGCAACACGCGATGTGGTTCCACCTCCAAGTCACGGAGGACTGCCCGAGCGGCGACTCGCTGGTGCGCAAACAAGCCATGTCTGCCTTCGACCAGCTCGAGTGATGGCTTCTGCTCATCCCCTGTGGGCTCGTCATCGGCAACCGAAAAGAAGTCCAAGAGCGCCGCACCACGAGCTGTCGAGCGTCGTATGGCAAGCGCTGCGAGTGCGTCGTACGGCTGGTCCGCATCCACGCCTAGGTCGATGGCAAGCGAACGCGCTTGTTCGAAGGGGAGGAGCTGGAGCAGTTCTGCTCTGGTTGCGGGATCTAGCAGCAATGCCGCCGGAGAGCGCAAGTCAGTCAGTACCTCGCGTAACCGGTCCGGGCTCGCGAGATCTGGGTCCAGTCTTGCCAACAGGCGAACGACTCGGCGTCCTACAAGGGCCTGTAGGAGGGTGTCCGAAGCTCGCGCTAGCAAGTCTTCAAACGTGATCATGCGGCAGCGCCCCCACTCGCAAAGTTTCGAGGGAGACTAGTACACGCGGGTCGTGCCTCGTGGAAAAACTGCCGACGCTCACCATCCAACGCCGCGCGCGCCGCGCATCCCATGAGGTCTGGCTGGGTCTTGGGAGGCCGCGAATAGCGTCCATACGTGGCAGAACCGTTCCGACGCGCGGCCGAACGCGAAGCCCCTCGACCGTCAAAATCTCGATCGAGGAGCAACTTGAGAATGTTACTGCGTCACGCAAAGGCATGTGAGATCTTTCCTCTATACTTCCTGTTCTTCATCGGGCAACCAGGCATCCAATTTTGACCACGCACGCCCAAGCAAATGAAGAGTGCGCGCTTGAATGAATTCGCGAGTCCACTCACCGTCGTACTGGCTAATTGCTCGCAACATCGGCAGGTGTTGTCGACGCTCAACCAGATACTCTTGCTTCTCGGGCGTCAGGCCCAGGCCTGCGGACACGGCTGTCTCGAGGATATTTTTAGTCTCGTCAGGGGCGTCCGCAGAGAGCGCGCCATATATCGCCTTCTTTTCGCACCAGGGCCGATTGCTGATAAAGCTGTTGTCGTCGATCGGAAGCAGCGTTAGATTTCCGAGCATGGACACCGCGCTTGGCGACATGTATATGTCAGCATTCCAGCCATTGTCTCCCCGGGTTTGCGGCGCGACATGTTCGACGGTGGCAAGTCTGTCGTCAGACGTATAACGCTCCGCGCGAAGCATTGCTGTGTGGTCAGCTTCCTGCCCGTCCTTCGTCAACCCGGTCGAACCGTCAGCTACTGCGTGATGGCCCGCAACCAGAAGAAGGAATCGCGACAGCTCTGCCTGGTCGTCATAGATCGGCCGCGCAGCTGCGTGACCGAGCCAATCTTCGATAGATGACACGGCGAAAGTGTTCGAGTTGGCCAGAAGGTGTCGGTAGGCATCGACTACGTCCTGCGCAGGAGGAAGCGAGCGTATGTCGTGAGTCTGGCCATCTGTGCGCGCAAGCGGTGCACTGATGATGCCGCAACCTTGGGACATCAACCTGCGATAAACACCGTCGATGCCATCTGTACCGCCGTGAGCAGTTCGCCACAGCACTGAAAATGCTGTGGATGCCTTGATTACTACTTCCAGCTGCGCAACGGATGCAGCCGTCGGGTCCATGACCCATCGGGAGTAGTAGCGCGACAGCGGCGCTAGGACGATTGTGTGGTTCAGTTTCGCTAGAAAGCGCAACGAGAAGAGCGATTCTTCGCCAAGCGATCCCTCAACTCCGGTCGCCCCGCGCGCAAGTTCCAATCGTTGCCATAGGTGGAAGTAGCAGAGGGCGCAATCGGCAAGTTGCCTCGTCATCGCTCTGCGCTGTGCATCGTTCTCCGCTGTCCGATAGAGCCTCGTAAGCTCTCGACGCTGCTCATTGTGTTTGCTCGCAACCTTCACGCCGGCGTCAGCGAGTATGAAGCTGGTCATTAGTCGTTCGGTCTGGCGTTGCACATTGCCTTCGTCGGCGCTGAGGAGTCGGCTCGTCAGCGCAATATGCTCAAAGCTGTCAGACGATGCGTAGTCCTCAAATCCCTCCGCCTGTACCACAAGCGGGACGAATGTCTCGAAAGCCGTGAGAGGCTCGCCCGTCGTATTCAAGGAATCGAACAAATCGAATGCGTAGGACTCGTCTTTTGCATTGATTTGAGTTACTGCGACGCGCTCTAGAAGGAAGCGCGCAAAAAGCAATAGTCTGAGTGCGTGCGCAACGTCCTCGTTGGTAGAGGCGAGTGCACGCAGTGCGGGCGCGGTATCTGACGATGTCTTAAAGAGCGACTTCAGGACGGCAGAACCGCTTCCGAGAACGCTTTGCAGGTCTATGCTGTCAGCGAGGTCGCCTTCTGATCCCTTCGCGATGTCCCGCGTCATCCTGCGCAGTTGTTGGTATCGCAGATGTAGGTAGTCGAAGTCGGCGGGGGAGCTTCCAGTTGATTCGGGTTTGATTTCTAGCGCGGGTCGTTCTGGTGTGTAAAGCACGCCATCAGTGTGCACCAGGTAGCCGTGAATGAGATTGGCTATCGGGGACAGGTAGCGAGCTGTGGACGCGCGATTTCCCCATAGATCCGTGATCCCCCGTGTAATCTTCGGGAGCTTTTTGAAGGCTTCATCCCCATAGTTTTTTTGATCGCTGAGGCAAAGGAAGAGCTGTCCGCGCACCTCGGAAATGTGCTCGTCGAACCACTCCGCCTCTTCCGAGGGTATTGACCTCGACGTGCTCAGTTTGTCATGCACGTTTCCCAATTGTTCATGTAACGCGATGGCAAGCATCACGATCGTAGTGAGCCGCTGCTGTCCATCAATTATTTGCCGGGCGTCCGACGGTGCCGTGGGATGTTCGTCACCCGCACCACTAACGGTGATGATCGCTCCAACAAACGCAACTGCAGAAGGGTCCTTTACCAGTCTGTCCAGTCCGGCAATAAGGTCCTCGCAAAGTCTGCGCATATCCGCCGGCATCCATCTATAGGGCCGCTGATAGGAGGGAATGCTGAACCCACCGACGAGATCCGAAAGGAGTTGACGGACAGAGGCGGAGGTGGGTTTGAAGAGCGCGTCGACGTCTGTTGTAGTCACAAGGACCTTCCGGTTGGCTGTGCGCGATCCTGCCATCTGGAGCTGTCTGATGCGGGCGAATGCTTCATCGCATCCACGTATCGGCTCCTAGTGGGGTAGGTGCGAGGTGTACCTGGTTTCTTGCGGCAGCGCACAGCGGATGCCGGGCGCTCTGCCAGCTTGGCGAGTACGGCGTCAACCGCAACTCGATCAAACCCCAACTCCGGCAGAGCCAGCAGAGTGACCACGAGACCGTTGCTATCAATTTGGTTGACACCGCCAAGAACCGCATTCCCCGCTGGAGGCTCGCGCGTGACTGATGGCGCATAGGGGCGCCGATCCAACGAGCTCGGAGAACGCAGCGGAACCTCCCGCTGAGGCGCGGGCGTAGGCATACCCTCGGACCGTGTCTCTCCAGGACTTGACCTCGACCGAAGCCGTGCTCGCAGCCATAGAGGAGTGCGACAAGCTGGGCCGCGATGCCTTCCTCGACCGCTACGGGTTCGGCGAGGCCCGTACGTACTTCCTCGAGTACGGCGGACGCCGCTACGACAGCAAGGCGATCGCTGGAGTGGCCTACGGCAAGCAGCACGCTCGACCGCTTAGGTCTGAAGAGTTCAGCGGGGGGCATGACACCGTGGCGCGCAAGCTCACTGGACTCGGGTTCTACGTGACCCAACCCGATCGACGCTGGACCACACCGATCGGCGCGGTGATGACGAAGGCGGAGATCACGAGCCTGTATGGGGGCAGCATCTATGGAGGCATCGAGCCTTCCAACACGTCTCCCAACGTCATGCTGTACACGGACCCGAGTGAAGGTGTTTCTCATGGGTACAAGTTCGACGAGTGGGCGGTCGGCGAGCCGGGCGTTTTCTACTACACGGGTGAGGGACGGTTCGGCGACCAGGAGCTGACCCACGGAAACCGTGCGATCCTCGAGCACGACGATTCGGGACGCGTACTCCGCCTGTGGGCCGCGGTGGATGGCAAGCAGCAGCCAGGTGGAAAGCTCCACCGGTACGTCGGGGCCTTCGCTGTCGACCCGGAGGCGCCGTACGTGCGCGAGGACGCGCCCGACACTGCTGGAGACCTTCGAAAGGTCCTGGTCTTCCGCCTCTTGGCGGCCGAGGTACTTGGCTACCCGCAACGTCCCGTCGCGCAGCCGTCGTTGGTAAGGGCGTCTGCAAGCTCAACGAAGCCCATCGAGCTATGCGACGTTCACTTCCTTCAGAAGTCTGTGACGGGCGTCTGCCCCATGTGTGACGAGTGATCAGGTGGAGCCCATCTTCGACGGACGCCTGACCCTCAAGGTCGCCGACACCGTCCGCGGGACTTGGGCCTTGCCCAAGTGGGAGAACGTGTCCGTCGGCCGGCTCCCTGCGGCCGGGCTTCACATCCGCGAGTCCTGGGTGCCAATTCGCCTGTGCCGGTTCATGCCGTACGAGCTTGGCTGGCTGGTGCAGGTCGGACGAGCTCGCGTCGAGGTGCGGAACAAGTACTTGGGCAGGGTGGTCTTCCCGGCGCGGTCAGTCGTGGCGCTGCAACCCGGTCGTACTGGCCTCCACTTCCCGGAGCTCGACGACTTCTGTGGGCTGGGGGTAGTGATCGGTGCGGGACAGGCGGAGGGTCTTCCTGTGCTCCAGGACGGCGCTGATCTCGACGTCGAGCCGAGGCGACGTACGCAGTACGCCGGGGAGAGGATCGACATGCCGGGCTCGCACAGGCTGATCCTTGCCGTTGCGTTCCGGCACTTGATGGTCCGAGATCAAGCGCCTCCAGCCAACGTCGCACTCGCGGCCGCTCAGCGACTGGGCAAGAGTGAGCAGGCGGTCAAGAACGTGATGGTGAGCGTCCGCAAGAAGGTCAACGCCGAGCGGTGGCTGAACCTGCAGACCACGGACCAGCTCGGCCACTACCTGGTGCGACTGACGCGCAACGTCACATGGGACGACCTGCCGCCGCAGCTCCGCGACGTGGGATTGCCCGGGTAACCCCGTTCTGTCGGCCTGCTTCTGCATCCTCTTCGGTGTCGGCCCGCGTGGGGCCGGGAGGAGAGAGAAAATGATGGATCTGCACGTGGGCCGCGGCACTACCCGCGGGGCGATGACGGTGTTCCCGCTGTGGACCACCTCAGGCGGCGTCGGCCGGTACACGACGCTGGCCAAGCACCTGGATGTGAGCGAGGTGGACAGCGGTCCCGACGTGGGCACCTTGATGGTCGGCAACCTGGGCAAGCGTCCGGCTCTGGTGCTGGAGGGGCAGCTGTTCGAGGGCGGGTGGCAGCACCGGATGTCGATGCGGTCGCTGATGGTGGGCGTGCACGAGCGGATCCCGGTCGAGGTCGCCTGCGTCGAGCAAGGTCGTTGGTCCGGGGAGCGACAGCAGCCGTCGCGGGGACGCCGTGCGACGCCGTACGTCAGGGACGCCGCTCGCGGGGGTGGCGACGTCCAGGGCGAGGTGTGGAACCGCGTCGCACGGCACACGAACGGCACCCCCAACCTCACCGGGTCGCTCGTGGAGCACCTCGACAGGGCCGCGGGCGGCCTCACCGTCTGGTCGGACCTGCGACCGTTGCCGGGGCAGTCCGGTGTGCTGATCGGCATCGGGGGCCAGCCGTACGTAGCCGAGGTCTTCGATTCGCCGCAGACGTTGCGCCGGCAGTTCGCCGCAATCGTCGAGGCGGCCGCCCTCGACGCGCAATGGGCACCGGGCGTCGAGACGCCCGGTCGGCGGGCACGCCGATTCGCCGAGCGCTGTGGGGCGCTGCGCACCGAGCTCGTGGGACCCGCCGGGATCGGCGAGGAGGTGCGAGGTCGCTCGGCGTACGTCGACGCGACCAGCCTGACGTGGGAGGGACGCGACGTCCACACCCGCCTGTCCAACGTGCGCCACCCGATGCTGGTAGCGGGATGTCAGGGGGAGTCACGACTACGGTGAACGAGCTGAGTCAGGTGCGTGACGGCCTGGTCTCGGTCGAGGACGCTGCGCCAGAGATCGCGCGCCTCGTCGCGGCGGCCGGCCCTCACAATGCGGCCGAGGTGGAGGGGCTGAGGCGGGCATCCCTCCTGGGAGGTGCGCAATGAGACTCGACAATGCCCAGCTCGACCGCGCGGTCGGTGCGCTCCTGGGCTCCGCGGTGGGCGACGCGTTGGGGGCCGGCTACGAGTTCGGGTCGGCGCCGTACGGCGGGTGGCCCGCGATGATCGGTGGTGGCCTCGGCGGCTTCGCTCCTGGCGAGTGGACGGACGACACCGCCCAGGCCGTCGCGATCGCTCGGGTCGCGGCGACGGGAGCGGACCTGCGGTCCGAGGAGGCCCTCGACGCGATCGCAGCCGGCTTCGCCGAATGGTACGCCGGCGGGCCGGACGACGTGGGCGTCCAGACCGGCACCGTGCTGCGCCGCGCCGGCCGCGACGCCACGGGGCGCACGATGTCCGACGCGGCCAGGTTCGTCCACGCTCAGCTCGGTGGACGGTCGGCGGGAAACGGGTCGCTGATGCGGACTGTCACGGTCGCGCTGGCACACCTCGATGACCCCGTGGCGCTCGTCGCCGCGGCGAATGCGGTCAGCGCACTGACCCACCACGACCCGATCGCCGGGGAAGGTGCTGCACTCTGGTGTCTGGCGATCCGGCACGCCGTGCTGGACGGGCGGTTCCCCGACGCCAGCGACGTCCTGCCCATGCTCGGCGACACTGTCCACGACTGGGCTGCTGTGCTCGCCGAAGCCGACGCGAAGGAGCCGGGCCACTTCCACCAGAACGGATGGGTCGTCGGCGCTCTGCAAGCCGCCTGGTCGGCGATCCGGCACACGCCCGAGCCGCAGGACATGCCGTGCCGACACCTACAGGAGGGGCTCGCCACAGCGATCGGGATCGGCAACGACACCGACACGGTGGCCGCGATCGCAGGGGCGCTGCTCGGGGCACGCTGGGGAGCGAGCGCCGTACCCCAGGAGTGGCAGGCGCCGCTCCACGGATGGGGCGTCGACCAAGGTGCCGTCTCGCTGGTCGCCCTGGCGACCACCACGGTCCAGGGCGGTCGCACGCGCGGCCGCGACGACTGGCCGCTCTGCGAGCGCATGGACTACCGCGGCTACGGAGGCGAGTCGACGTATGTCACGCACCCGCTGGTGGACGGTGTCTGGATTGGCGGCGCGCTGCCGCTCGACGACCTGCCCGAGGACATCGACGCGGTGGTCAGCCTGTGTCGTGTGGGGACCAGGCAGGTCCCCGACCATGTCGCAAGTCACGCCGTACGTCTCCTGGACACAGTCGCGGAGGACAACCCCAACGTCGCCTTCGTCATCGACGACGCCGCAAGGACCGTGCTGCGGCTGAGGAACGAGGGCAAGCGGGTGTTCCTGCACTGCGTTGCGGCCCACAGTCGTACGCCGACCGTGGCCGCGCGCATCGCGATGCTCGACGGCCACTCGCTCGAGGAGTCCGTGACCGCCGTGGTAGCGGCCCTGCCTGCGGCGAGGCCCCGGGCGTTCCTCATCGACGCGCTCAGAACCTTGGACAGGAACGATCGCGCGGCGGCCGAAGGCGACTCGAGATGAGATTGCGCCACAGATTTCATCAATCCGTCACCGTGAGCCGGACTGACCGGTCACGCTTTGCGAAAGCGCCGGCGAGTGATGACGACACAGGGGAAACACCGTGAGCAAGACCAGTGCCTTCGACGTGCGATACGACCGGCGCCTGTCGGAAGGGTTCTTGGCGCATCTGCTGCCGGGGGGCGTGCTCGCCTCCCTGGCGGTCTATGCCAAGAGCGCCTTGTTTCCGCTCGACCTCCGCTTCCGCAGGGACGTGAAGACGCAGGCCGAACACGTGTCGCTCTACGTGGGACTGACGTCGGTCCTTGATGTCCACCACGCCAAGTCCGGCAAGCTGAGGCTCAAGGTCCACCAGACGCACCAGCAGAACGGCAAGTTCGACCCGGGCTGGAGCGCCCTGAGGACGCCTGACGAGCTGGCCGCGATCTGGCCGGACGTCGAGCTCTACCTCGATCGGGTCATCCCCATGGCTGCGCGGTCCCACGGCACGAAGGAGGGTGCAGTCCAGGCCGCAGTCGCCGCCCACCGGTCGCGTGAGCGGATCGTCCTGGATCGCGAGGTCACTCCTTCGTTCCGAGACGCGGCGTTCAAGAAGCAGTTCATGGAGGAGTGCCAGCGCCCGATCCTGGAAGCGCTCGCGAAAGCGGACCTGGGGTTCGGCGGGGTGCCTGCGAAGCTCGGCAACGAGTGCGATGCCCTCGCGATCGACCACGCCGGGCGAGTCCTGGCAGTCGAGGTCAAGCCGCTCGCGGTCGGCAGCATCGCCTGGGTCGCGGCTCAGGCGGTCATGTACGCCCGCATCCTGCAGCGGTGGATCGACCTCGACGACACGGGCGCCGACGGACCCGCCCACGTCCTGCGGGGCATGCTGGCCCAGCGCCACGCGGTGCGGTTGGCGCCTCCGCTCGAGGTCGCACTCCCTGACCAGCTGCGGGTGACCCCTGTCGTGGCCTTGCAGCGAGGCGCCTCGCCGGAGATGGTGCGCCGCATGCTGAAGGTGCGCGACGTCCTCAGCGCGGCCGACATGGGCGTCGAGCCGGTGGAGATCTACGAGGTGAACCTGATCGGCGAGTGGATCCCGCTCGACGAGTCCCGACTCCCTGACGGCCGACCGGTCGCTCGGCGCAACTATGCGCGCGAGTCGAACGAGCGGGCGGTCCACTGGAAGCACAACACGTCTGCGCTGCCTGACGAGGCGCGGGGACCAGGCGCGGTCCGTGGGTGGGGAGGGACGTACGACGTGGACTACGCCCTGCCGGAGGCGTACGCCAGCCACAACCTGCTGCCGGAGGTGAGGGACATGGCCCTCGAGCTGTTCGAGAAGCACGAGATCGCCTGGCACCAGTCCATCCACGGAGGGCCGACCAACCACCTGCGGTCGTCGCAGGTCCAGTGCGTCAACGCGCTCGGTCAGATGATGGCGGACCCGGATCGGATCAGGACGGCCTTCGGCCGCGTGCTCGAAATCGGCGAGGTTCGTGACTTCGGCGAGATCGACCCGGCTGAAAAGGGTAGATGCCTCACCTTCGAGTTCGTCGGACTGCATGACTACTTCGGGGAGGGCAAGGCGGGCGTACTGACGCGCGGCTCGCAGTCGACGAGTGTCGACGCTGCGTTCGCGTATGTCGACGGCAACGGCCGCGACGCGCTCGCTCTTGTCGAGTGGAAGTTCACCGAGACCTACCCGACGGCCGACGGCGGTGCAGACCGCAAGAAGGCCACCCGCTCGAGTCGCTACACCAGAGCCTTGCAGAGCGAGGACGGTCCGATCGCCGTTGACGGCGTCGAGCTGACCGATCTCTTCCACGAGCCCATCTACCAGCTCGTGCGGCAACAGCTTCTCGCTCGGGAGATGGAGCGCGACGTCAGGGTCAAGGCGGACGTCGTCACGGTCGTGCACGTGCTCTCTCCGGAGAATGCGGCGTACCAGCGGTCCTACGTCTCGCCGTCTCTTCGGGGTCGTGGGGCAACCGTCAGCGAAGTCTGGCAGTCCTTGCTGCGGGTGCCCGGAAGGTTCGTGAGCCTCGACCCGGCCGTCTTCCTCGACCCGCACGTGACGAGCGAGGAGTACGTGCTCCGGTACGGAGGCATCGATGACTGAGGCACAGGACTTCACCCCGGCCGAGATCGTCGTCGGCCTCGATCACTACGCGGTCCTGGAGCCTATGCGACGCCTGGTGCGGGAAGTCGCCTCACAACGATCGATCACCGCGGACCCGCCGGGCAAGGGGTACGTCGCCGTGCGGCCCGCCGTGTGGGGAAACGTGTCGGCCTACTTCCACAAGACGTACGTGGACGTCGCAGTCAGTCCGGGCATGGCTGAGAAGCTGCACCGCTCCCGTGGCTGGAAGCTGGTCAAGACCAACGGTGAGACCGGCTTCGTCCGGATCGATGCTGACGCCCTCAGCGACATGGGGACCCGCGACCTCGCGGTGCAGACTCTCCTCGCAGCCGTCGACAAGAGCGAGGCAGGCACTGCATACGAGGGCGGCCGGCCCAAGGCCACCCAGGCTCAGACGAACGAGCTCTGCTCGACGCACTTCCTTGCGATGGTGGGTGGACGCTGTGATGCCTGCGAATGACCCGTTCGCTCCCGTGGGGGTCTCGCCGTCCGCTGACGATGCCAGCCGTCGCTGCGCTGAGGGCCACGCGAATGTGACCGGCGAGCGCGAGCTGGAGGAGTTCGCCGACCTCGCCACCCTCATGTCGGCGGCCGACACCACGACGCTCGAGCAGCTCAGTGACTTGATCTCGGAGGACTACGAGCTCGACGCAGAAGCGCTGCTCGACGGCAAGCAGCTGACCGTGCGTTTCGGGACACGAGGCGTCGGGTTCGAGTTCCCGATCAGGATCGATGCGTTCTGGGAGACGCTCGACGAGCTGCACGCCGAGGCGTCGGACGAGGTCGAGCTGGACGACGACGAGTAGAAGGAGCCGGCCATGGAGTTGAGAGCCGTTTCTGCAAACCTCGGATGCGCGTCTCCCTCACGCGTCCTCCCAGCCCGACAGGCTGCTGCGGTCGAGTGGGCCGAGCGAGTGCGTCGTCTAGAAGAGCCGCACCTCGTGTTCGCCCAGGAGGTACCGAACGACCAGTGGCTGGATGCATGGAGGACCGAAGGCTGGGATGTCTCGGTGACGGAAGGGCCGAGATACCGCGTGCGTTCGGCGTTGCTCTGGCGCGAGGTGGAAGATCTCGGCCCGCTGGACCTGCCCACTGCGGACTATCACGGGTCCTACGTCGCTGGCCGGAAGCTGGCCATTCGTGGGCTCGAGAGGGAAGTCGCTGTTCTGAGTGTCCATGCGAGCCCGTCCCCGGTCTCCGATGCGGACAAGTCGACGTGGGTCGGCCGGTCCTCCAGGAGGCCCACGACGTCTCCTGGGCATGGTGTGTTGCCGATTGCGCGCGACGCCCGAGCAGGTCGGAGCGAAGGCACGCTGTGGGACTCGGACATGGTTGTCGCAACCTGTCGGTTGCTGGCGGGCGACTACGAGGTGCTCGCCGTCGGCGACTTCAACGAGTGCCTCGCGTGGGATGACACCCACAGCGGTCAGTGGGGCGCCAGGTGACACGAGCGGGTCCGGGCAGGAGGCATTCTCGAGCTCCCATTCCACCGCGGGTGGAGCGGAGAACGGCGTACGTAGTTCGCTCCCGGCGGCGCGTCGTTCCAGCTGGACCACGCCCTGGCGACGCCGGCTGTCGCTCGACTCGTCCGCTCAGCTGCCGTGGATGACTCCTGGACCGAGGACGGCGTCGCCCAGGGAGCAATCTCCGACCACGCGCCCATCCGGTTCCAGGTCGGCTGACGGCCGGTGAATGTGTCCCGGGTGCTGGGAGGGACGGCTCGCCTCGGCCAGCGGGCACGACCCGCACGCACGGCTCCTCTGGATCGCCCCCGCTGCCGGTCCCAGTGCTTCTAGGGTGATCACGCAGCCGGCCAGTGGCTCGACGAGGGGGACTTGATGGGAACGCTCAACCGAGTCAGCGTGTGGCTGGGAGTCATCCTCATCCCGTTGTCGTTGTTGCTCGGCTACGTCGGGTACCGGAGCCTTGCCGACGCGTCGATGTCACGGACCGACGCCGCCTTCGGGGCGATCCAGCTGTTCTTCATGGAGACGCAGACAGATCTCGACGACCCGCCCGTGGCCCTCAACATTGCCCGGTTCACCGCACCACTCTCGCTCGCAGCCGCAACGCTCGCGGCAGTCCTGGCGGTGGCCGGGCAGCAGATCCGCCGGGCCATCCTCCGGTGGCGCGGCCGGGACCACGTCGTGCTCATCGGCCTCAGCGAGACCGGGACCGAGCTCGCTCGTGCCCTGCGCGAGCGAGACCAGAAGGTCGTAGTGCTCGAGGCGGACCCGGCGCACCCAGCGCTTGCCGAGGTGCAGAGCCGCGGTGCGGTGGTCATCATCGGAGATGCCCGCCAACCCGGTCAGCTGCGGCGGTGTCGAGTCGACACCGCCCAGCAAGTGGTGGTCACCACGGGACACGACTCGATCAACGTCGAAGTCTGCGAAGTGCTCACACACATGGTCAGCGACGCAACGACGGTCCATGCGGCGATCGATGACGAGTCGCTCTGGTCGGTGCTGGGACGGGTCCAGGTGGAGGAGGCCAGCGACTCCGGCTCGTTCGACTTCTTCCACGCCGACGACCGCAAAGCCCTGGCCTTCATCGACGTCGTGGACCGGTCGCTCGAGATGATGGCCCCGGTCGTGCACCTCTCCGGTGAGGGCGGTCTCGCTCAACGGGTCCTCGTACGGTGGTGCCAGAGACGACTCGCAGAGGGGGCACGCGCGATCGTGCACGTCAGCCCGGCCACGTACTCCGCCGTGGTGGACCCACTGCTCGCCACGCAACCGTGGCTGGAGTCGCTCATCAGCACCGCGGCGAACGTCCCCGCTTCGTGCGCCGTTGGTCTGGTATGCCGGGAGGGCTCGGACGGCACGGCGCTGAGCGCGGCACTGGCCGTCGCAGGAGAACGTCATGTGACCGACGTGTTCGTGTGCTCGACCCTTCCCCGAGGGCGGGCTGTGCTGGACCTGAAGGGCGTGTCCGACAAGATCCACCTGGTCCCGGCGGGATCTGCCTTCCGGGAGCCGGAGTCCTTCTTCGGCCACTCCTGGATCGAGCTCATGGCCATGGCCCGACACGAGGACTACTGCGCGGCGGAGCGTCTACGCGGCATCACAAGCCGGGACAACCCGTCCCTGGTCAGCTGGGACGACCTGCCCGAGAGCCTGAAGGACTCCAATCGCAGCTTCGCCGTCGCCGTCGGGTCGGTCCTCAATGAGCTCGGAGCCGGACTGGTGCCCCTGGGGCGTCCGCTGGACGCCGACGCGATCCCCGTCAGCAGCGCGCGAATGGAGACGCTCGCGAAGCGGGAGCACGACCGGTGGATGAACGACCTGGTCCGCGACGGGTGGACCTATTCGTCCGGTCCCAAGGATCCGGAGCTCAAGACCCACCCGTTGATCATCGGCTGGGACGATCTCGACGAGCCCGAGCGCGAGAAGGACCGCGACGCGATCCGGGCGATCCCGCGGATGCTCGCTCGCGTGGGCTATGCCCTCGACGTGCCCGCCGGCCGCTAGACGAAGACCGCGACGTCCCGCAACCGGGTGGCAGTCGACTCGGGCAGGTCGACGTACGCCAGCAGCTCGTCCATGCTCACGAAGCGACCCAGCTGGCCGCGGAGCTCGACGATCCGGGCAGCCTCGGCGTGGTCCAGTCCACCGTGCTGCGAGAGCGTGTGCACGGGCGCGCTGTTCACGTCGACGAGTCCGCCGTCGTCGTAGTCGCGCGAGACGTCCGGTCTGCCGACGTTCATCGACCTGGCCAGGGGACGGTCCTTCTCGACCAGCTGTCGATAGCGCTCGCGGCTGTCGCGGCGGGCCAGGACGGACTCCATGCCGGCAAGGGCGACCTGCGGCTTCCTGAAGATCAGGACGACGGCGACCCCAGCCGCGATGGTGAGGAGGAGCAAGGTGCCACCGGCGTCAGAAGCGGCCCCGGTGGGCGTGCCGGTGGCGTCCTCAGGTCCCGAACCGACGAGCACGAATGCGGCCAGCGCGGCGATTCCGAGGATGGCGGCGAGCACCTGCATGCGCTTGCGGAACGCCTTGTCGTACGGGCGCCGGTTCGCCGCCCACAGCGGGGCGGCCCACGAGGCGAGCCCCATCGTCAGGACGCACCAGAGGATCATGGTTCGCGCCTTCCGGCCCTTCTTTGCGGGCACGGGCGGCTCGGGATAGGAGGTACGGGGCGGGGGGGCGGTGGAGGTCTGCGGAGACGGGGTCCGAGGGGGAGGCGGTGCGTAGTCCGACCTGCTGTTGGTCTTGGTCCACACAGATCCGCGCTTGTCGACCGGCTTCCCCGGCTCATCCAGACCGAGGGCTGCACGGTGCTTCATCAGGTACCGCCCGATGATGGTGTGGTAGTTCCGGAGCTCGGACACCTCGGTGTGTGTCGCCAGCACAGCCGGATGCTCGGACAGGTCTTTCGTCTTGAACCTGTCAGGCAACGTCGACATCGCGTAGCGGATGGCGGCGTCATCCACGTCGGCGAACGACATGGTTGGGGCGCTCTCGGCAGCGAGTGTGGTGGCGGCGCCGGTCAGCTGTTGCAGCTGCTGCGTCAGACGCTCGATGTCGGTGCTCCACCGCTGGTCGGACATCTCGAATGCGTTCAGTCGAGCCAGGCGCTGGATGCTCTCGGGCAGCTCGTCCGGAGTCGGCATCGTGGCGCCTTCGACCAGGACAGGGATGACCCGGAGGTGCTTGGCTGCGAGCGAGGACTCGACCTCCAGGCGGACGAAGTCGTTGGCTTCGTCGATTCGCCGGAGGTCAGACCCGGGCCGTGCGTCGAGCCAATTGTCCCCGATGAGGATCAGGGCGACGTGGCACTGCTCGATCTCCCCTCGGATGTGCTCCTCGAAATCGGCACCGATGGGGATCGAGTCGATGTCCATGAACACCCGGGCCTCCGGCAGGCGGTGCCGCAGCCCATCGTTCAAGCCATTGGCCTGGGACTGGCAATCGCTTCGCCGGTAGGAGATGAAGATGCGTTGCTCAGCTGCGGCGCTCATGAGTTCCCCGTTTACGTGTTGCGGCTTTGGCCCACCATCGTGGATGCCTCGCATTGTCACCCAAGACGCGGGATCGCACCCTTCAATCGTCCGGAAATCGGATGGTGATGTCGTCGGGCACGACATGCACGGGTGACCTCACACCCCCACCCACCCCCGCCGGCAAGCCTCGTGCCCGAGCTGAAACCGCGTCACGACAGCGGCCCGGTCCATCAACCCCGACACCCGGCGCTGGACCGTACGCAGGGACATCCCCAGCTGACCGCCGATCGCCTGATCGGTGAGGCCGGCGAGCAGGAGGGTGAGGATCTGCGCGTCGACGTCCTCGATGCGGTCGGCGTCCAGGAACGAGACACCCGAGGACGACGGCACGACCTCGTTGGACGAGGCCCAGACCAGGTCGAAGAGGTGGAGCAGCGCGTCCAGCAGCCCGGACTCGTGCACGAGCAGCGCACCACCGCCGGAGTTCGACGCCGTCGGAGCGAGGGGCAGGAGCGCGAGCGACCGGTCGGCGATGACCAGCCGCAGCGGGAGTGAGTCCGTCACCCGCACCTTCTCCCCGGCGGAGATCGAGTCGACCACCCGGCCCATGAAACCCGGCTGCTCGAAGGCCGACCGTTCGAGCACGACCCGGTAGGCGACGCCTCGCGCGACGGCTACGTCCTCGGAAGCGGTGTTCTCCTCCGCGGTAACCACCGCGACCGACGTCTTCACGAGGGCGACGACCTCCGAAGTCGCTCCGCGCTGCATCTGGGCGAACCGGTCGGCCACCGCCTGCGAACCGCGGACGACGTCGACGACGTCGGCGCCGGTGCGGTCGGCGACGGAGCCGCGGTACTGCTCGGTGAGTCGGCCGAGCTCGAGCTGTGCGCGGCGGATCTCCTCCTCGCGTTGCACGATGAGCGACCCCAACGCCAGGGACGGGGGAGAGGCGACGAAGTGGCCGGGCTGGCCGGTCGACCGCGCGACGAGCCCCTTCGACTCGAGGGCAGACAGTGCCGTGGCCAGGGCCGAGACCGAGGACGTCATCACCTCGGCCAGGTCCTCCGCGGAAGCCGAGGGGAGCGTCACGAGGCGCCGGTAGGCGCCCTCCTCCGTCGCATCGAGTCCCAGCACGTCGAGCATGCTGCCGTCCTTCCGACGCAGAGGTGAGGGGCGAGCGGGGCGGGGATGCGTCATGGCGTATCTCCGCCATTGAGCAGCGTACTCATCGGTGGCAGGTTCATGCCTGCTCACCTCTCGGAAAGGACCCCACGACATGTCCCCCTCCCTCCCCGGCGCCGCCGCCGGCCTCGCGACGCTCGCGGTCACCGCCGCCGTGCTCACGATGCCGAGCGCCGCAGCCGGCCCAGCCGCCGAGGCACCCGCCACGGCCGCGCCGGCCATCGCGAAGACCACGACGGTCACGCTCCTCACCGGTGACGTCGTCACCCTGACCAGCACGGCCGCCGGCCGGGACACAGTCTCCATCGACCGTGCGCCGGGCAGCACCGGCGGCGTCCAGACCCACACGATCGGCGGCGACCTCCACGTCGTACCCGACGCCGCGCTCCCGTTCCTCGCCAACGGGCGCGTCGACGCCGACCTCTTCAACGTCACCGAGCTCGTCGAGCAGGGGTACGACGACGCCTCGGTTTCGTCGATCCCGCTGATCGTCCAGTACGGGCCCGGCGTCCGCGCGGCGAGTGCCGCCGCTCCTGAGCACTCGGAGAAGAGCGTCGTGCTCACCAGCATCCACGGCGCCGCCATCGCCGCCAGCAAGGAGGACGCGACCGACTTCTGGGCCGACCTCGCCAACGAGTCGAGGGCCCGGTTCTCCGGCGGCATCGCGAAGATCCACCTCGACGAGAAGGTCGAGGCGAGCCTCGCCGACACCGTCGCGCAGGTCGGCGCCCCCGACGCCTGGGCGGAGGGTCTCGACGGCACCGGTGTGACGGTCGCCGTCCTCGACACCGGCGTCGACCAGACGCACCCCGACCTCGCCGAGCAGGTCACCCAGACCCGCAGCTTCGTCCCCGGCGAGACGGTCACCGACGTCGACGGCCACGGCACGCACGTCGCGTCCACCGTCGCCGGTACGGGTGCCGCGTCCGACGGACGCGAGAAGGGCGTCGCGCCCGGCGCCGACCTGGCGATCGGCAAGGTGCTGGACAACGGCGGCTCCGGCGCCGCCTCCTGGATCATCGAGGGGATGGAGTGGGGCGCCTCGGTCGCCGACGTGGTCTCGATGAGCCTCGGCAGCCAAGAGGCCAGCGACGGCACCGACCCGATGGCGCTCGCCGTCGACGCGCTCAGCGAGTCGACCGACGCGCTCTTCGTGATCGCCGCCGGCAACTACGGCCGGGTCAGCGGCATCGGCTCACCCGGCGCAGCGCAGTCCGCGCTCACCGTCGGCGCCGTCGACGGCGCCGACGAGCGGGCGTACTTCCAGGACATGGGCCCGCGCCTCGGTGACGCCGTCGTCAAGCCCGAGATCGTCGCGCCCGGCGTCGACGTGCTCGCCGCCCGGTCGTCAGCCTCGCCGGGTGAGGGGTCGTACGTCTCGCTGTCGGGCACGTCGATGGCAACGCCCCACGTCGCCGGCGCCGCCGCGATCCTGGCCCAGCAGCACCCCGACTGGACGGGAGAGCAGATCCGCGACGCCCTCGTCAGCACGGCCAAGCCGCTCAACGGCCAGACGGCCTACCAGGTCGGCGGTGGTCGCCTCGACGTACCGTCCGCGGCCTTCGGCGATGTCGTCGCCACCGCGAGCGTCGAGCTCGGCTACCACGCGTGGCCGTCCGACGACGATGCCCCGGTCGACCGGACGATCACCTACACCAACCTCACCGACGCCGACGTCACGGTCGACCTCTCCGAGGCCGTCACCGACGACGCGCTCGCGCCGGCACCCGACGGTCTGGTCACCCTGTCCGCCGAGCAGGTCACCGTCCCCGCGGGCGGCACGGCCGACGTGACGGTGACCGGCACGCCGACCGCCGGCGCGCCGGGGACGACCTACTCCGGCACCGTCGTCGCCTCGCTCGCCGGCGAGCAGGTCGCCCAGACCGCCGTCGGCCTCGTCAAGGAGGAGGAGCGCTACGACCTCGACATCAATGCGCTCGACCGGGGCGGCAAGCCGGCCGCCGGCTACGTGACGATGTACCGCTACGGCGACCAGTTCGTCAGCACCCTCGAGCTCGACCCGGCGACCGGCACGATCCCGACCCAGCGCCTCCGCCCCGGCATCTACAACGTCACCAGCTGGCTTCCCGTGGACGCCGACGCCAGCGGTGTCGCGCTCGTCGGCGACCCGCACGTCGTCGTGGGTGAGGCCGACCGGTCGATCACCCTGGACGCTCGGAAGGCCAACGAGATCTCGGTGCGCACCCCGCGGCCGAGCATCGACGGCGCACGCCGGCCCGGCTACGTCCACGACTCCGGCATCGACAGCCCGTTCTCGGCGTTCGTCAACCAGTACGACGTCTCGCCTGCCGTGGACCATGTCTATGCCGCGCCGACCGGTGAGGTCGCCGGCGCCCGCTACGAGTTCCTCATGCGCTGGCGGCGCACGGCCCCGTTGCTCTCGATGAGCACCGGCGGCACCGAGCTCGACGCGCGCAACATGCCCTCGGCTCGGCGCTGGGACGGCGTGGCGAGGCTCGATGCCGTGGCAGCCGGCACCGGCACCCCGGACGACTTCACCGGCCGCGACGTCCGTGGCAAGGCGGTCCTGGTGCGACGCTCCGACGCCGTGCCGGCCTACGAGATCGCCGAGACCGCGGCCCGCGCCGGTGCCCGGCTCGTGGTCGTGGTCAACGACCGGTCCGGACGCTACGTCGCCTACGCAGGGGGCACCGACCTACCGGTCGTGACGCTGACGCAGGCCGAGGGGCAGCCGCTGCTCGACAAGCTCGCCCGCGGTCGCACGGTGACCCTCACGCTCGACGGCACCGAGCAGGCAGACTACGTCTACGACCTCGTCCGCTCCTTCGACGGGGAGATCCCCGCCGGTCTGGCGTGGGCGCCGGCCAAGCGCGACCTGGCGACCGTCACCAGCCGCTTCATTGGTGAGGAGGGCCGGCTCGCGATCGAGAGCCGGGCGGACTGCCGGGACTGGAACTGGCCGCCGTGCATGGAGTACTTCGAGCCGGTCCACCTCGGCACCGAGCGCACGGACTACGTCAGCACGCAGGCCGGCTCGACCTGGTACGAGGGCGTGCGCGACGTCCGCGGGTGGGAGCAGCGCGGCGAGGAGCGGCCCTACCGTCGTGGCGAGGAGCGCACGCTCGGCTGGTTCGAGCCGGTCGCCCGGCCGCGGACCGGCCCGGGTTACTGGCAGCCCAGGCGCAGCGGTAACTTCTTCGCCGTCAACGTGCCGTTCGCGAGCACCGGTGACGATGGTGTCACCGGCTCGATGGAGGACGGATCGACCGTCGTGACGCGTCTCTACGCCGGTGACGATCTCATCGACGAGAGTCCCTTCCAGGCGGTGCAGCGCGAGGTGCCGGCCACCGACGGCTGGTCCGACTACCGGTTCGAGATGGACACGACCCGCCCCGATGGCTGGCGCCTCGCGACGCGTACGTCGACGGTGTGGGACTTCCGGGCGCAGACGAGCGAGTCGGGCGACTGGGTCAACCTGCCGCTGCTCCAGCTCGACTACGACCTCGACACCGACCTGGGCGGCCGCTTGACGGGTCGTACGCAGGAGGTCGGGCTGCGTGCCTTCCAGCCGCCCTCCGTCGAGGGTGCCGGCAGGGTCGCGGACGCGACGCTCGAGGTGTCGTACGACGACGGGGCCACGTGGAAGCGGGCCGAGCTCGTCCGCGAGAAGGTCGGCGCATGGTCGGCGACGGTGCGCATCCCAGCGAGGGTCGCCCACCTCTCGCTGCGCGCCACGGCCTCGGACGACGCGGGCAACCGCGTCACGCAGGAGGTGGTCCGCGCCGCTGGGGTGCGCTGACCACGACCTGAGGACGCCCGCCGGAGACCCCACCTCCGGCGGGCGTCCGCGCGCTCCTGATGACCTCGACCGTCGTCAGCCCACCGCGCGCGCAAGGCGTACGACAGCATCGGCGACCCGCGGACCGAACATGACCGCGTCGTTGTGGCCGGCACCCTCGAGCACGACGCGCTCGACGAGCGCCGGCGCGCCGTCGGCGACCCGCACGCTGAGCTCGGTCGGCACCACGTCGTCGCTGTCGCCGTAGATCACGGTGACGGGTACGTCGCTGGCGGCGATCGGGTCGAGCACCGGGAGACGGTCGCGGAGGAGCGTGCGCACGGGCAGCCACGGATAGTGATGACGACCGACGTCGGCGAGGTTGGTGAACGGTGACCTCAGCACGATCCCGGCCGGAGGGTGCCGCTGCTGGAGGCCGGCGACGACGCCGGTCCCCAATGACTCGCCGAAGTAGATCGTGCGGTCGAGGGGATGGCCGAGGTCGACCAACGCACGTACGGCTGCATCGGCGTCGGCGGCGAGCCCGTCCTCGCTGGGGCTGCCGGGATTGCCGCCGTAGCCGCGGTAGTCCATGACCAGCACTGCGAACCCCCGGTCGCCGAGCGCGTGGGCGAGGTCGGCCCGGCCGGCACGGTTGCCACCGTTGCCCGGAGCCATCAGGACGGCCATGCCGGTGTCACGCTCGGCGTCGGCAGGCAGGTACCACGCGCCCAGCTCGAGCCCGTCAGCCGTCTCCAGGGTCACGTCGCGAGCGCCCGGGAGCACCTCCCCGGCAGGTGGTACGTCGCTCGCGTCGGGGAAGTAGATCAGCTGCCGCTGCACACCCCAGACGGCGACCAGGGCCAGCCCGGCGACGAGCAGGACGACCACGAGCGTCACGACGAGCCTCCTGATGCGGGACCGCGCCATCACCTCATCGTGGCATCGTGCGCCCGTCAGCACATCAATTGGTGCACATGCACCATGCGGGGGAGCCGTCGTGACGCCCACCCTCGGGGCATGACACTCACCCATGGACACACGACCACCTCGTCGCCGCCGCTCTCCCGAGCTGCCCGCCTCGGAGCCGGTGCCTGCCTGATCGCGGCGGGACTCACCAACGGCCTGGGCCAGTACGTCGGCGAGCTCCTGACGCCCGACCTCGCGGACTTCAGCGCCCAGATCCGCTGGGGCGCCGATCACCCCGCGGTGCACACCGCCGAGCAGACGGCTCTGCTCGTCAGCATGCTCGCGCTCCCGCTCGGCCTCCTCGGCCTGGCCAACGTGACCCGGTGGGCGGCACCGCGGCTGACCGCGGTGGGCATCGTGCTCACGCTGTGGGGCATGTGGGGGTTCCACAACGTCGTCGCGCTGGGGTACGCCGCCGGAACCGTCGGTCCGGGCGCGATCGGGACCGACTCCGCGGTCGCGCTCAACGAGGGCTTCCTCGACCATCTCGGCACGACGGTCACGGCCCTGCTGCCGCACCTGCTCGGCTCCTTCCTCGGCCTGATGCTGCTCGCGATCGCCGGGCTGCGCAGCGTGTCGCTGCCGCGGGCCCCGCTGGTGCTGCTCATCGCCTTCCTCGTGTGGGACTTCCTGCTGCCCTCGGTCGGGCCGCTGGAGCCGCACCTGCTGCTCGCCGTCGCGCTGGTGTGGCTCGGTGTCGCGCTGGTGCGGATGCCGCAGGCCGAGTGGGCAGATCCGGGACACGAGACCGCGGCCGGACCGATACTGGCCGGGTGAGGCTCCGCCACCCAGCCCTGGTCGTGGCCGCTGCGGCGGTGACGCTGGGAGCGGTGCTGACGGCCCTTGCCTCGAGCTCGGAGGGCTCGCTGTGGAAGATGCTGCTCGTCGCGCTGGCCCTCGGGTTGCCGGGTGCCCTCGCGGCCACCGAGCACCCGCGCAACCCCGTCGGCTGGCTGCTCCTCGCCACGGCGTGCGTCCTGTCGGCGATGGGGCTGGCCGGGCAGGCCTCGCCGGCGGGGTCTGCGGGGGAGTGGGCGTCGTGGCTGGTCGACCGGGCGGGCGCGATCGTCGTACCGCTGATGTTCCTCGCGCTCGTCCTGCTGCCTGATGGCCACCTGCCGGGCCCGAGGTGGCGTCCCGTCGTGGCGGCGGCGTTCGGCGTACAGGTGGCGTGCGTCCTCGCATGGAGCCTCGTCGAGGGGGACTCGAACCCGCTCGGCGTGCTGCCGGCGTCCTGGTCGGGCGGGGTGGACGCAGCGGCCGACTGGCTGCTGCAGGCGCCGCTGCTGCTGGCAGCTGCCGCGATCGCCGTACGGCTCCGGCGACCCGCCGATCGGGCGGGCCTGAGCTGGGTGTTGGCCGGAGCGCTCGGCTTCGCCGTCCTCGCCCTCGTCGGGCACTCGATGGTGCCGGCGGCGGCGGACGCCCTGGACGTGCTCGGCGCCGTCATCCTCGGCGCGGGCCTGACGGTGACGCTCCTGCACCGCCCGACCCCGGCGCCGGAGAAGCCGGACGAGCCGGCCGGCGCGTACGACGACGCGCGGCTCGCGGCGCTGTCGGCGCGCGAGCGCGAGGTCCTGGACCTCGTCGCGCAGGGCCTGACCAACCGCCAGATCGCCGAACGACTGGTCATCTCCCCGGTCACCGCGCGCAACCACGTCAGCCGGATCCTCGGCAAGCTCGGGCTGGACAACCGGACGCAGGCCGCCGCATGGCTGGCGCGCTCGCAGCGCTAGTCGGCCTCAGGAGTCGAACGCCTCCACGTTGGCCCGTCCCTCGGTGGCCAGGATCAGCGAGATCCAGCCGTCGGTGCCGCGCAGCTTCCGGTGCGTGGCGTCGGTGACGACGTAGCCACCGACGAACCGGTGGGTGACGACGTACGTGGCATCCGCGTACTCGCCACACACCTCGCCGACGGCGTCGAGACGCAGCGTCCGCTTGGGTGAGGTCACGTCGAGGGTGCCGGTGGCGGGCTCGCAGGATCCGGGTGCCGGCAGCGAGCCGTCGTCGGCGGACAGCGTGGCGACGTACGTGCCGTCGAACGGATCGCCGATCACGGAGCCGGACAGGTGGGCGGTGCCGGTCGCGTCCAGCGAGTACGTGCCGACGTCGGCGCCGCGGAGGTCCACGAGGGGCTTGGGCGCGGCGACGGCGGGGGAGGCGATGGCCGGCACGGCGAGGGCGGCGACGGCCAGGGTGATGGTCTGGGTGATGCGGTTCATCGATGGGCTCCTGAGGTGTTCGGTCGAGGAGACGACCTTGCCCCGGGTGGCTTGACGACGACTTGGGGGTGACTTGAGGGGTCGGGGGACACGTGCCCAATTTCGGGGCGGCACACCGCGAAGCGACGCCCTACGCTCGACTGAGGCGACGCGAGGAATGGGGTGGACGGACAGCCGGAACTCAACCTGCACGTGCTCGGCGAGCTCACGGCCACCCGGGATGGCGCGGTCGTGGATCTCGGCGGGCGACGGCAGCGCGCCGTGCTGGCGGGCCTGGCCATGCAGCGCGACCAGGTCGTGACGGTGGACCACCTCGTCGACTGCGTCTGGGGCGACCACCCGCCCGCCAATGCGACCGGGGCGCTGCAGGCGTACGTCAGCCACCTGCGCCGGCGGCTCGAGCCCGACGCGACCGCCCGGCAGCGCGGGGGTGTCATCGCCCGTGCCGGGCCGGGATACGTGCTGCGGCTCCCACCTGACGCCGTCGACGCGTGGGCCTTCGAGGCGGCCGTCGAGTCCGCCGCCGGCCAGGCGCCGGGGGACGCGGTGTGCACGCTGGAGACGTCACTGCGGACCTGGCGCGGACCGGCGTACGCCGACTACGCCGGGGAGGCGTGGGCCGAGGCGGAGGCCGCCCGGCTCACCGAGCTGCGCGGGGTCGCCCGCGAGCGGCTGCTCGCGACGCGGCTCGAGCTCGGCGAGGCGCAGCTCGTCATCGGCGACCTCGAGGCGCTGGTCAAGGAGGACCCGCTGCGCGAGGAGCGCTGGCGGCTGCTGACGCTCGCGCTCTACCGGGCACATCGCCAGGCCTCCGCGCTCGAGGCGCTGCGCCGGGCGCGAGCGGTGCTCGCCGACGAGCTCGGCGTCGACCCCGGCCCTGCCCTGCGCGCGCTTGAGGCGGAGGTCCTCGCCCAGTCGCCAGACCTCGACGGGCCGAGACCCGCACCGACCACGCCCCCTGTGACGCTGCTCCCGCGCCCCCGGACCCCCGACGGGCTCGTCGATCGGGACGACGAGATGGCCCTCCTGAGGCAGAAGCTCGACGACCTGGCCGACGGGACCTCCGGGTGCCTGCTTGTCGAGGGCCCCGCCGGCATCGGCAAGACCCGCCTGCTCGAGGAGCTACGACGGCTGGCGGTCAGTAGAGGCGTCTTCGTGCGGTCCGCGAGGAGCAGCGCGCTGGAGCAGGACTTCGAGTGGGGAGTGGCCCGGCAGCTGTTCGGCGCGGGCGTGGACGACCTACTGGAACGCGAGGAGCGCTTCGCAGTGCTCCGAGGGCTGTGCGAGCTGACGACCCAGCTGGCCGAGGAGGCGCCGTTCGTGTTGTGCGTCGACGACGTCCAGCGGTGCGACGAGGCGTCGCTGCAGTTCCTCGCCTACCTGGTCCGGCGCCTCGAGGGACTTCCCGTCCTCATCGTCCTGGCGATGCGCACCGGCGAGCAGCAGCAAGCCGACGACCTCGCCGAGCTGGTCGCGGACGAGACGGTGACCGTCGTACGCCCCGAGCCGCTCACCGAGCAGGGGACCGCCGCGCTGGTGACCGACCGGCTCGGTCGCGGTGCCGACGCGTTCGTCGCGACCTGCCACCGGATGACGTCGGGCAACCCGCTGCTGCTGCGCCAGCTGCTCCGCGCTTTGGCGGACCAGGGCGTCCCGCCGGACGCGGCCCACGTGGACACCGTCCGGGCGGTGGGCTCGCGCGCGGTCACTTCGCTCGTCACCCTTCGCCTGCGCCGGATGCCCAAAGCGGTGACGACGGTCGCGCGAGCGGTCGCGATGCTCGGTCCGATGGCCGACCTGCGGAGCGTCGCCGACCTCTCGCAGCACTCGGAGGAAGACGTCGCGAGCGCCCTCGACCTGCTCGCCCGCAGCGAGATCCTCCGCGACGGGCACCCGCTGGACTTCGTGAACCCGCTCGTCCGCGACGCCATCCACGCCGACGTACCGACGGGCGAGCGCGCCCTCCTCGTCGAGCGGCTGAACCGGCGGCTCAAGTCATCCTCAAGTTCCGCTGACCATGCTGAAGCGCCGAGATCGTGAGGTGGTGACGGTGCAGCAGGCCGAGGGTCTACGCCCACTGGCGGGCGGTGCTGTCCACCTGCCCGGCGACCCCCTCTACGACGAGGCGCGGATGCCGTGGAACCTCCAGGTCGACGAGCACCCCGCCGCGGTCGCCTACCCGGCCGACCCCCACGAGGTCGCCCGGATCGTCCGCGCCGCCGCGGCGGCCGGCCTCCGCGTCGCGCCGCAGGGCACCGGCCACGGAGCCCCGCCGCTCGCGGGCCGGCTCGGCGACGCCGTCCTGCTGCGCACCTCGGCCATGACCGGGCTGCGCGTCGACGCCGCCGGCCGTACGGCCCGCGCCGAGGCCGGCGTGCTGTGGGGCGACGTCGTCGCCCGCGCCGGCCGCGTCGGGCTGGCCGGACAGCACATGTCCAGCCCTGGTGTCGGCGTCGTCGGCTCATCGCTCGGCGGCGGGGTGAGCTGGTACTCCCGTCAGCACGGCCTGCAGTGCAGCGCGATCACCGCCGTCGAGCTGGTGCTCGCCGACGGCACCTTCGTGCGGGCCACCGACGACCAGGACCCCGACCTGCTCTGGGCGGCCCGCGGCGGCAGCGGCGGCTTCGGGGTCGTCACCGCGCTCGAGTTCGACCTGCTGCCGGTCCGGACGGCGTACGCCGGCATGCTCGCGTGGGACTGGCGGCACGCGCAGCGCGTCCTCACCGGCTGGGGCGAGTGGACGGCCGACGCGCCCGAGTCGGTCACGAGCGTCGCGCGGATCTTCCAGGTGCCCGACATCGAGTGGCTGCCCGACCAGCTGCGCGGTCGGAAGATGGTGATGATCGACGCCGTGGCGCTCGGCGACCCCGAGACCGGCGCCCGCTCGATCGCCCCGCTGCGCGCGCTGAAGCCCGAGATCGACACGTTCGCGGAGATGTCCGCGCCTGACATCGCCCACCTGCAGCTCGACCCGCAGGAGCCCACGGCCGTCTACGCCAACAGCGTCCTCGTCGAGGGCTTTCCCGCCGGCGCGGTCGACGCGCTCGTCGAGGCCGCCGGCCCCGAGTCGGGCAGCAACCTGCTCTTCGTGGAGCTGCGCCAGCTGGGCGGCGCCCTCGCGCGGCCCTCGCCCCGAGGCGGTGCGCTCGACCACCTGCCCGCCGCGTTCCTCGTGCTCGGCGTCGGGCTCGACGTGGGCACCGGGTGGGACGCCGTCCGCGCGGACGCCATGCGGATCCTCGACTCGCTCGCGCCCTGGTCCTCGCGCGCGTCGTACCTCTCGATGGCCTACGAGGCCGCCGCGCGACGGGGATTCGCGCCGGAGGCGTACGAGCGGCTGGTGCGGATTCGTGAGTCTGTGGACCCGAATCGCGTGTTTGTGGCACCACGCGCGTCCTCGAACGACTGAATCCGCGACAGGGCTCAAGTTGCCCTCAAGTTGCCCGCAAGTGCTCGGGTGCACCTTCGGAGGGTCAACAACGACCCAACGGAGGAAGCAATGACCATCGCCCAGACCAGCCCCGCAGCCGTACCGTTCGCGGAGCTGGACGCACTCACGATCGGCACCGTCGCGGTGCCCGGCGACAGGGCGTACGACGCCCTCGTCTCGCCGTGGAACCTCGCCGTCCCGGTCCAGCCGGCCGCCGTCCTGGCCGCCTTCGACGCCCAGGACGTCGTCGAGGCCGTGCAGTTCGCGGCCCGCCACGGCCTCCGCGTCACCCCGCAGGCCACCGGCCACGGCCCGATGGCGGAGCTGACCACCGAGCTGCTCGTCACCACCAAGGACCTCGACGAGGTGGTCATCCACCCTGAGGAGGGCTGGGCCCGCGCCGGAGCCGGCGTGAAGTGGCTGAAGGTCGTGGAGGCCGCCGCGCCGTACGGCCTGGCGCCGCTCTCGGGCTCGATCACCGACGTCGGGATCGTCGGCTACACCACCGGCGGTGGCCTCGGGCCGATGGCCCGCACCCACGGCCTCGCCATCGACAAGGTCCGCGCCATCGAGGTCGTCACCGGCGACGGCGTTCTCCGGCGCGCGACGCCGACCGAGCACCCGGAGCTCTTCTTCGCCCTGCGCGGCGCGAAGGGGATGCTCGGCATCGTCACGGCGATCGAGTTCGACCTGGTCGACCAGCCGAGCTTCTACGGCGGCTCGACGTGGTTCGACGGTGCGGACGCCCCGGCGGTCATCGACGCCTGGCGCACGTGGTCGGCGGAGCTGCCCGAGGAGGGCACCACGTCGTTCGCGCTCTTCCAGCTGCCCGACATGGAGGGCGTGCCGCCGATGCTCGCCGGTCGCCTGACGCTGTCCGTGCGCTTCGTCTGGACGGGCTCCGCCGAGGAGGGGGAGCGCTGGTTCGCCGCGATGCGGGCCGCTGCCCCGGCGATCCTCGACGACGTGGCCGACAAGCCCTACACCGCGATCGACTCGGTCCACACCGACCCGCTCGACCCGACCCCCGCCCACGAGGCGGCCGACGTGCTCGCCGAGTTCCCCGCGGAGGCCGCCGACGCGCTGCTCGCGCTCACCGGTCCCGGTGTCGTGTCGCCGCAGATCCTGGTGGAGGTACGCCAGCTCGGCGGCGCCTACGCCCGGCCGGGTGAGCACCCGGCCGCCTTCGCCTCGCGCGACGCGGCGTACTCGCTGCTCGTCGTCGGGATCTCGGAGGTCCCGGGCGTGGAGGACCATGCCGCCGCGATCCTCGACGCGATGGCGCCGTGGGTGGGTGGGCACCGGCTGCCGAACTTCACGTTCACGCCGGAGGAGTACGCCGACGCGTACGACGAGGTCACCCTCGCCCGGCTGCGACGGGCGCGGCGGACGTACGACCCGGCCGGCGTGCTGATGATCGGCGGCGTGCTGGCGTGAAACCCCTACGACCCGTGGCCCCCTGGTTGGTGGGGCCACGGGCCGTTGGCGGTCAGTCGACCCACTCCAGCTCGAGGTCGTCGGTGATCTCGAGCTCCTGGTGCTCGCAGATCTCGCGGTCCGCGAAGTCGTGCCGGACGATCACCGTGCCGGCGGCATCGCGCACCTCGAACGAGCCGTCCCCGGCCACCAGGCACTGCCGCTCGCGGTCGGTGAACTGCGTGTCGAACCGGAACGCCGGGTCCAGGGCGGCCTCCCTGAACGGCTGGCCGTCCCCGTCGAGCACGACGACGCGCAGGTCGTCCCGGTCCGACGTGTTGGTGAGCAGCGCCGTGCCGTCGTCGCTCGCCTCGCCCCCGGTGCAGCCGACCAGCGCGCCCGAAAGCAGGCCGGCGAGCGCCAGCGCGGGGACGAGGCGGCGACGAACGGTCATGACCTCATCCTCCTACTGCCGCACCTGTCCGTCGTTCCGCGCGGGTTCGAGCTCCGGAGCAGGCTCCGCCACCAGCCCACGTGCCAGGGCGGGGATGGGCCGGTCGAACCGCAACCCGAAGGCGAAGGTGTTCGGCTCGCCCGTGGTGGCGCCATCCGCCACGTCCGGCTCGGCGAGGCTCCAGGCCTCGGCGTCGACCAGGCGCAGCGCGTCCTTGGCCATCGCGGAGGTGGCTCCAGCGCCGTAGAACAGCGTGAACGTCACGGACTCGCCCGGGTCGATCTCCGGCAGCTGTACGTCGAACAGCGTGCCGTGGTCGTCCGGTCCGAAGTCCTCGAAGAGGCCACGGGCCCCCAGGTCGGTCGCGGCGTCCCGCGGGTCGGGGCTGGCGAACCCGTCGTTGGTTGCGTTCACCACCTCTGCGGGCAGCTGCCCGCCCTTGGCCCCGATCGTGACGTACTCGCTGAACGCGGTGGGCTCGACGTCCCAGTCCATGACCCGGCGGTAGGTGGGCGTGAGCGGGCCGTAGTCGTAGAACCCGAGCAGCTCGCCGAGCGCCGTGGTGTTGTTGGTGATGGTGACGTCGACCTGGAACAGGTTCGCCGTCTCCCGGGCGACGGAGAAGTCGTGCTCGACCACGAAGGGGGAACCGGCGCCTGCGCCGACCTCCGAGGTGCCCGACGCGGAGTCGAACGCCGCGTTGCGGAGGGTGAGGTCCTGGGTGCCGCCCCAGTCCGCGTTGGCCCAGCCGCCGACGCCGGCGTCCACGTCCGCGATGCCCCATCCTTCGCACACGCAACCCGGTGCCAGCGCGTCGGCGTTGGTCGGCACCCACCGCAGTCCGACCGTCGTCGTCCCGGTGCCGGACGAGGCGTCGTAACCGGGGACGTTCAGGTGACCCTCGGCGTGCACGCCCATCCGGATCAGCCCGTTGGTGATGGTGGTGTCGACGCGGTCGCCGACCGCGACGTTCAGCGACCCGCTCGCGCTGCCGTGGAAGTCGGGGTTCGACACCACGATGCTCACGCCCTTGCAGGTGTCGGGGTCGTACTCGATGACCCAGTCGTCCCCGTCCGGGACGGGCGTGGCGCAGGTCGGGGGAGCCGTCGTCGGGTCAAGGTCGTAGTCGGTGAGCGGGAACGCCCCGATCGAGACGTCGCCCTCGTCCATGGACGGAGACAGCCGGATCACGCTGCGCTGGTCGAGGTCGACGTCGACCTCGATGAAGGTCGCGCCCCCGGCTCCCAGCGACACGGGGACGCTGGCGCTGTCGCCGTTGCCGAGGCTGAGGCTCGTCTCCACCGGCCGTCGCCCGGACGAGGCATACGGTGCGTCGTTCGAGTTGTCAACGAGCTCGCCGCGCCAGTTGTCCGTCACTGCGCGGTCCACCCGGCCGGGGATGTCGATGTCCAGCATGTAGAGGTCGCGCCACATCAGGTCGCCGAGCGGCGAGATGGCGGTGGCGAGCTCGTCGCGGACCTTGCCGCTGTCGTCGATCGACTCCCAGAGCTCGCGCACGCCGTCCGCACCGTCCTGCGCCTCGATCCACTCGATGACGGGGAAGGCGCCGTACTGCCGGTTGGTGGACGAGTCCCAGGCGAGCAGGTCGCGCTGCGGCTCCTCGAGGAACAGGTCGATGTTGCGGTAGTACTCGGTCTTGTCGGAGTCGTTGTAGTCACTCGGGTACGCCGCCACCAGCTGGTGGCTCGCCCACTCGGCCGAGGCCTCGAGCATCCACGTGATGTCCTGGAACTCCAGGGTGTCGCGCGGGTCGAGCACGTCGATGGCGTTGAGGTACTCGTACTCGTACTGGTGGAACAGCTCGTGACCCGCGGTTGCCGCCAGGTCGGCGTCGTCGCGGTTGAGGAAGATCTGCTTGACGTAGGGCAGCGAGACTGCACGTCCCTGATATCCGCCCTGCGCCATGTAGGCGTCTACCCGGGAGATGGACTGCCAGGAGCGGGAGTCGAAGTAGGACTGCGCGTTCGCCAAGCCCGCTGCGGCCTCGGCCACCTCGGCCGGAACGTCCCCCTTGGGCTCGCTGTAGTCCTCGCTGTCCCACCACAGCGTGACCTCGCCGACCTTGCCGACGCAGTCGTAGCCGTCATTGAGCAGGCTCCGCAGGCGGCTGCAGTCGGGGTCGGACACGTCGTCGGTGCTGGCGAGCTCGAGGGTGCTGGGGCCAGCGGCGCGGGCCATGGGCTGCGCCGGGACCTCGTCCACCGGGGTCAGCATCGCGTCCAGCCGGGCACGCGCGCCGGTGGACATCAGGTGCCGGTGCTGGAGCACCAGCCACGTCCACGAGGAGACCTCGTCGGGGAGCTGGCCGAGGTAGCGGGGGTTCAGCTCGGGCTGGCCCAGCACGGCGTACATCGACTGCAGCACGTAGGTGTCGACGTCGATTCGGCCCGCCCGGTAGTCCAGGTCGAGTCGGCGCAACGGACCTCCCGAGTTGTCGACGACGACGGGGATCAGGTCGCGCGCGGTGTTGCCGGCGGCGTCGACGGCCTCCACGGCCAGCGGCTGCTCGCCGTTGGGCAGGCCGGAGGTGTCGACCACGACCGAGAACGGCGCCTGCTCGTCGGTGCCGACGAGGCGACCGCCGAGGGTGACCGTCACGGCGGCGACGGCGGTGTCGTCGGCCGCGTCCACGTCGACGATCACGTCACCGAACACGCTCTCGCCGAACGTGGGCGCGGTGATCTTGACGGTGGGCGCGGTGGTGTCATCGGTCTCGCTGCCCTCGTAGGTCAGCTCGAGGGTGGGCGCGCCGGCCGTGCCCGGCGCCGCGAACAGCGCGCGGGCGGGGAGCCCGGACACGGCGAGAGAGGACGTGCTCCCTCCGAGCAGCGACTCGACGGCCGGGAGGGCGTCGAGGACGACCGCACCGGGAGAAGCGACGGAGGTGGTCGCCGCGGGTGAATCCACCGATGGCGCCGTCTCGGAGAGGACAGTGCCCTGCGGTGCCTCGGTCGTCGTCGCGAAGACCGCCAGGTCGGTGGGGGACGGCACCTCGGACACCGTCATGCGGAGCTTGGCCGCCACCAGCGAGCTGTTCGCGGGAGGGGGCGGGAGCTGGACGTCGAGCACGGCCGTGTAGGCGAACCGGCAGTGACCGGGCGCAGCCCCGTCCTTCAGCCCTGCAGCGAGCTTCCCCGCCGGGACGCTCGGGCCGAGCTCCGACGGAGGCGCCGGGCGCCCGGCGTTGGGGCAGGGCTTGTCGGGCTTCTTGGTCTTGCCGGCGGGCACGGCGACCGTCCCGCCCTGGTTGATCGGTGCCGTGACCACGGTCGTCTGGGCGCTGGCCGGGGCCGTCGCCGCCAGGCTGGCCACCCCGAGTCCCAAGGTCACGATCACGCCGAAGGCCCGCCTTGAGCGGGCACCACGATTCCTTCCGAGCATGCTGACGTCCCCCGTCTTTGCTGGATGTTGCCGCGACGCTAGGGGTCCTCCACAGGTGCCGCCAGTGGTTCGCGCATTCCTTTACCGTTCCGGCTCCCCTGCGGCTCGTGGCCCCAGGTTGGTGGCGGCCAGGAGTCGTGTCACGCGCCCAGCGCGTCGAGGCCGTAGTAGACGGCGAAGGCCGGCCAGACGAGGCCCTCCAGGATGGCGAGCAGGTGCTGCCAGAGGCCGTCCGCCTCCATCCAGAAGTAGACCCAGGCGCCGAAGATGCCGAGACCGTAGATGGCGTTGCCGGCCTGACCGGAGGCCGTGCTGGTGCGATCGCTCATGGTGGTGCTCCCTTCGCCGGCCACGCTAGGCCGGGGGACGACCTGCCCGGCAGGGTCCTTCGGCCCGTCCCCGCCACTAACCTGACGCCATGGCGGTGCTCGGCACGAAGCTGCGCGTCCCGCTGTCGCGCCGGCAGCTCGTGGACCGCAGCCGCCTCACGGACCGGCTGCCCACTGGCCGTGGCCAGATGCCGCGGCTGGTGCTGGTGGCGGCGCCGGCCGGGTCCGGGAAGACGACGCTGCTGACCCAGTGGCTGGCGGCCGGTGACGTCCGGACCGCCTGGCTGTCGCTCGACGTCGCAGACGACGACCTGCGGCGGTTCCTCACGCACCTCGTGGCGTCCGTCCGCGTCGCCAGCCCGGAGGTCGGCGTTGAGGAGACGGCGCTGCTCGAGGACGAGCGGACGGTGCGGGCGGAGGACGTGCTGGCCGTCCTGGTCGACGAGCTCGACGCGCTGTCCGGACCGACGGTCATCGCGCTCGACGACTACCACGTGATCGACGGCGCCGAGGTGCACGAGGCGGTCGCCTTCCTGCTCGACAACCTGCCACCGCAGGTCAGCGTGGCGATGACGACGCGGGCCGATCCGCCGCTGGCCCTGTCGCGGCTCCGGGCCCGCGGGGAGCTGCTCGAGGTCAGGGCTGCCGACCTTCGGTTCACCACCGCCGAGGCGACGGCGTTCCTCAACGACGTCATGGGTCTCGGCCTGGAGCCGGAGCACGTCGCCGCGCTCGAGCGCCGGACCGAGGGCTGGGCCACCGGACTGCAGCTCGCCGCCCTCTCCGCTGCCGGCACCGCCGACCCGGACGGGTTCGTCGACGCGTTCGCCGGCAGCCACCGGTTCGTCCTCGACTACCTCGTCGACGAGGTGCTCGCCGGCCAGCCCGCCGACGTCCGGTCGTTCCTGCTCGACACCTCCGTCCTCGACGACCTCTGCGGGCCGCTGTGCGACGCGGTCACCGGTCGCTCCGACGGGCAGCAGGTGCTGGAGGCGCTCGAGCGGGCCAACCTCTTCGTGGTCCCGCTCGACGACGAGCGGCAGTGGTGGCGCTACCACCACCTCTTCGGCGAGGCGCTGCGCGCGCGACTCACGGCCGGGGGCGCCGAGCACGTCGGGCGCCTGCACCAGCACGCCGCCGACTGGTACGCCGAGCACGACCGCCTGCCCGACGCCGTCCGGCACGCCCTCGCCGGCGGCTACGTCCACCAGGCCGCCGACCTGGTGGAGCTCGCCGTGCCCGGGATGCGTCAGCGCCGCGAGGACCGGGCGATGCGCGAGTGGCTGCGGGCCCTGCCGGAGGACGTCGTACGACACCGCCCGCTGCTGGCGATGCACCTCGCGTGGGCGCGGCTCTCCGAGGGCGACCTCGACGGGCTCGACCGGTGGCTCGACGTCGCCGAGGCAGCGTTGGAGTCGCAGGAGGCGCCCCCGCCGTCGACGGGCCCGGCGACCGCGAGGGCAGCTCGCGACCAGGACCTGGCCACCCTGCCGGCGATGGTCGAGGTCTACCGGGCGACCGTCGCCCAGGCCCGCGGCGACGTCGCCGCGACGACGGCCCACGCGAGCCGGGCCCGCGACCTCGTCGGGCCCGACGACCACTTCGTGCTCGGGGCGTCGTCGGGCTTCCTCGGGCTGGCGGCCTGGGCCGCCGGGGACCTGGCGGCCGCCGCCGACACGTTCGGCGAGGCGGCGAACCACATCCGGGCCGCGGGGAACGTCGCCGACGGGCTCGGGATGACCGTCGTGCTGGCCGAGATCGTTCGCGGGCGAGGTCGGCCCGACGAGGCGAGGCGCCTCCTCGAGCACGCGCTCGCGGCCGCGGAGTCGACCCCGGGCCCGCCGCTGTCGACGACCGGCGACCTGCACGTGGCGCTCGCCGAGGTGCTGGTCGAGCAGGGGTCGCTGGCCGAGGCCGAGTCGCACCTGCGGACGGTCGTGGAGCTGGGTGAGCGGGCGTCGCTGATCGAGAACCGGCACCGCGTCCACGTCGCGCGAGCCGCGCTGCTCCGGGCGCGCGGCGACCTCGACGCGGCCGTTACTGCGCTGGGCGAGGCGCAGGCGCTCCTCCTGCCCGGGTACTTCCCCGACGTGCGCCCGATCCCCGCATTGGGGGCGCGGATCCGCATCGCTCAGGATCGGCTCGACGACGCCCGCACGTGGGCGTCCGAGCACCGCGTCGACCTCGGCGACGCCACCTACCTCGGGGAGGTCGACCGGTTGACCCTCGCCCGGCTGCTGGTGGCGGAGGTCGATCGTCTCGACGACGTCGTCGCCGCGACCGAGCGGATCGCGACCGAGGCCGGGGCCGCCGGGCGCGGAGGCAGCGTGGTCGACGCGCACGTCGTACGAGCCCTCGCCCACCACGCGAAGGGTGACCGCGACGCAGCCCTCTCGGCGTTGGGGGAGGCGCTCGAGCGCGGGGTGCCGGCCGGGTATCGCCGGCTCTACCTCGACGAGGGTGCGGCGATGGTCGAGCTGCTGGCGGCGCACGGGGGCGAGCACGCGACCACCGTGCTCGCGGCTGCCGCGCGGGAGGAGCCCCCGCCCCGGTCGCCGCAGCCCGACGGGCTCAGCGAGCGCGAGCTGGAGGTGCTGCGCCTCCTCGCCACAGAGCTGACCGGACCCGAGATCGCGCAGCGGCTCTTCGTCTCGCTCAACACCCTGCGCACCCATACCAAGCACATCTTCACCAAGCTCGACGTCAACACCCGCCGGGCAGCCGTACGACGGGCTGCCGAGCGCGAGCTCCTCTGAGGGATCACCACCCGAGTCACATCGTCATGTGATGTGGGGTCACCCCATCGCTTCCTAGCGTCCTGGACATCGCCGGAACCTCCGGCCACCACGAGTCCAGGAGCCCACCATGAACGTCACCAGTAGCGGCCTGACCAAGGCCGCCGGCGTCGCCGCCGCGGTCGCCGGGAGCATCTTCATCGCCGTCCAGGTCAACCACCCCGCCGAGGCCGCCTTCGACACCGAGACCACCGAGTGGGTCGTGCGGTGCACCGCCAAGGCCCTGATGGCGGTGCTCGCCCTCGCGGGCATCACCGGCATGTACCTCCGCCAGCACCGGCAGGCCGGGCCGCTCGGGCTCGTCGGCTACGCCGTCTTCGCGCTCGGCTACCTGACGCTGCTCAGCGTCGAGGTCATCGCTGCCGCGGTCCTCCCGACGCTGCTCGACAGCGACCCGGTCTACGTCATGGACGTCGTGAGCGCCGCCGCCGGAGGCACCCCGGACGGTGACATCGGCGGCATGCAGGTCGTCCTCAACATCGCCGGCGCCGGCTACATCCTCGGCGGTCTGCTCTTCGGCATCGCCCTCTTCCGCACGGGCATCCTGCCCCGCTGGGCCTCGGCGCTGCTCGCCGTCAGCACCGTCAGCACCGCAGCTCTCGCCTTCCTGCCTGGGGCCTTCAACCGGCCGTTCGCCGTTCCCGAGGGCATCGCGCTGATCGGCCTGGGCGTCGCCCTGTGGCGCAACCCCGTCGACGTCCACGCCCGCACCGCCGAGCCCGCCGCAGCGGTGCTCTCGCCCTCGGTCCGATGAGCCGCCGCACCGGCTGGGCGATCCCCGTCGCCCTGTTCGCCCTCTGCTTCGTGCCCGTGATGTCGGGAAGCCTCCGGCTGGTCCAGCTGGCCGGAGGCCCCGAGATCATGCCGGCCGACGACCGGTGGGCCGGCTGGCCGGTCGCGCTGGTCGTGCACATCGTGGGCGCAGCGGTCTTCGCCCTGGTCGGCGCGTTCCAGCTCGTCGCGGGCATCCGTCGCCGGCACCCGCGCTGGCACCGGCGGGCGGGCCGGGTGCTCGCCGTGGCCGGCCTGATGGTCGCCGGCTCGGCGCTGTGGCTCACGCTCTTCTACGACCCGCAGCCCGGCACCGGTCCGCTGCTCTTCGTCCTGCGCCTCGTCGTCGCGTCGGCAATGGTCGGCTGCCTCGTCGTTGGCGTCGCCGCCGCCCGCCGCCGCGACTTCGCCACGCACCGAGCGTGGATGATCCGCGCCTACGCGCTCGCCGTCGCCGCCGGCACCCAGGTCTTCACGCAGGGCTTCGGCGAGGCCGTCGTCGGCGACGGCGAGCTGCGCGGCGACCTGCTCAAGGCGGCCGGCTGGGCGATCAACCTGGCCGTTGCCGAGTGGGTGATCCGACGGCCCGCCCGGCGTCGTACGCCTCGCGCGGTGCCCGTGGAGGTCGGGTCGCGATGACCGGCGCGGCGACGTACGAGATCCGCGTCGCGGGCCACCTCGACGACCACTGGTCCGACCGGCTCGGCGGCCTGGCGATCACGCGCAACGCCGACGGCACCACCACCCTCACCGGCCCGCTGGCCGACCAGGCCGAGCTGTACGGCGTGCTGTCGGGGCTGCGCGACATCGGCGCCGCGTTGCGGTCTGTAGACCTGATGCCCCTTGCCGACGCCGACGTCCCGGGCGCATCGTGGGAACAGGAACCAGGACAGGGGTGGTGAGCAGCGATGCACGCGCAGGTCGGTGACCGGCTGGTGGCCGAGAGCAACAGGGTCGACGCGCCCAGACGCGAGGGCCAGATCGTCGAGGTCCGCGGGACGGACGGCGGCCCGCCGTACGTCGTCCGGTGGGGCGACGGCCACGAAGGACTCGTCTACCCCGGCGACGACGCCCACGTGGTGCCGGCCGGACTCTGAGGAGAAAGCCGGGTCAGTCCAGGGTGCTGAGGTCCGGGGGCACGTCCACGGCGTGCGTCCGCAGCACCTCGAGCGGTACGACGTCGAGCGCGCGCTCCGACGTGGCCGCCAGCACGACGGGCGCCGCCACCCCGTCGTCGTACGCCTGGAGCCAGCGGACCGCGACCACGCACCAGCGGTCACCCGGGACGAGGCCGGGGAAGTGCCACTCCGGGCGCGGGGTGGACAGGTCGTTGCCCACCGAGGCCTGGTGAGCCAGGAACTCCTCGGTCATCACCGCGCAGACGGCGTGCAGGCCGACGTCCTGCGGCCCGACCGTGCAGGTGCCGTCGCGGTGGAAGCCGGTCAGCGGGTCGGTGCCACACGGGTCCAGGTCGCCGCCGAGGACGTTGCGCTCCGTCATGGGTCGATCATCGCGCGTGGCCGGACCGGCACCCCCGCAGGGGGCGCCGGCCCGGCCGATCACGACGGTCAGACCCCGACCAGCTCGCGCTCGGGAGCCGGCTCGTCCTCGACCTCGACGCGCACGGTGGGCAGCAGCCGGTCCAGCCAGCCCGGGAGCCACCAGTTCCAGTGGCCCAGCAGCGACATCGTGGCCGGGACGAGCACCATCCGGACGAGGGTCGCGTCCAGGACGATCGCGACGGCCATTCCGAGCCCGAGCTGCTTGACGACCACGTCGCCCTCGGTGGCGAAGCCGAGGAACACGACCACCATGATCGCGGCGGCGGAGGTGATCACCCGGCCGGTGGCCGAGAGGCCGCGGACCACGCTGCCGCGCGGGTCGCCGGTGCGCAGGTAGTCCTCCCGGATCCGCGACAGCAGGAACACCTCGTAGTCCATCGACAGGCCGAACAGGATCGCGAACTGCAGGATCGGCATCCAGCTCGAGATCGGCATCGGCTGGTCGACGCCGATCAGCTCCGCGGCCCAGCCCCACTGGAAGACCGCGACGAGCACGCCGTAGGCGGCGGTGATGGAGAGCAGGTTCATCGCCGCGGCCTTGAGGGGCACCAGCACCGACCTGAACATCAGCGCGAGCAGCAGGACCGAGACGCCGACGACGAACGCGATCACCAACCACAGGCGCTCCTGCAGCATGTCGGAGATGTCGGAGAAGAACGGCGTCCAACCGGTCACCTCCGCACTCGCCGGGAGCGCGGCGCGCAGGTCGTCGATCAGGTCCGGGGTCCGCTCGTCGGTGGGCCTGAAGGCGGGCTCGGCGGTGATGATCGAGAGCGCGCCGTCCGGCGTCGTCACCACGGGTTCGAGGCCTGCGATGCGGTCGTCCGCACGCAGCGTCGCCACCGCCTCGTCCGCGGCACCCGTGGCGGAGGTCGGCACCACCACGGTCAGCGGCCCGTTCGCGCCGGGACCGAGCTCGGCGGCGACCAGGTCGTACGCCTGGCGCGTGGTGTTGCCCGCCGGCTGGCTGCTCGCGTCGCCGGGCCAGGTGCGCAGGTCGAGCACGGGCGCGGCGAGCACCAGCAGGGCGCCGAGGCTGACCAGCGCCCAGACGAGCGGCTTGCGGCCGACGCGGGCGGCCCAGCGGGCGGTGAGCGGCTCCCGGGTGCGCAGCGGACGGTTGCGACGTACGGCACGGGGGAGCAGCTTGCGACCACCCAGCCGGCACAGCGCCGGCACCAGGGTGAGGGCGGCCGCAGCGACGAACACGACGGCGATGGCGGTGGCCAGGCCGAACGAGTCGTACGTCGACAGGCCGGCGAGGCGCAGGCCCATCAGCGAGACCAGCACGGTCACCGCGGCGAACACCACCGACCGTCCGGACGTCGCGACCGCGCGCCCCGCGGACTCGACGGCGTCATGCCCGAGCCGGAGGTGCTCCACGTGGCGGGTGACCAGGAGCAGCGCGTAGTCGATCCCCACGCCGAGCCCGACCATCGAGGCGACCATCGGCGCGGACGTGCTGACCGTCATGGTGGCGGCGAGCAGGGCGATGCCGGAGCTGCCCGCTGCCAGGCCGGCCACGGCAGCGGCGATCGGCAGCCCCGCGCCGACGGCGGAGCCGAGGGCGATGACGAGGATCAGCAGGGCGATGCCCACGCCGACGAGCTCACCGGTGCCCCCGAAGGCCTCGCCCGCGGTGTCGGGGACCTCGCCGCCGAGCTCCACCTGCAGGCCCGAGTCGACCGTCCCGGAGATCGCGCCCCCGAGCGGCTCGATGTTGCCCATCAGGTCGGGGTGCGTGATGGGCTCGGCGTACTGCACCGTCAGCACGGCGGTGTCGCGGTCGCCGCTGAGCCGGGCGGGCCCGACGTCGGCGACGTGCTCGAGGCCGCGCAGCCGCTCGGTCAACGTGCCGATCTCGGCGGAGGGGAGGGGGTCGCCCTCGCGGTCGTGGACCACGACGCGGGCGCTGGCGAAGCCGCCGACCCCGTGCTCGCGGAGCAGGTCGATGCCCTGCTGTGCCCGGGCGCCGGGGACGTCCCAGTCGTCGCGCATCGGTGCGCCGAACGACGAGGCGAGCGCCGCGGCGGTGGCCACGAGCAGGATCCAGGCGCTGATCACCCGCCAGGGATGGGCGGCGGACGAGCGGCCGAGACGGTAGAGGTACGACGACATGGCGGTCTCCTGGGTGCGGGTCGGGCTGACCCGATGACCTTGCGGCCCCCACCTTCGGGCGCACTTGGGCGCCGCTTGGGTGGTCGACCCAAGAGCAGGCCCACGAGCCGCCCCGAGACCCTCAGAACCCGAGTCGCGCGCGGTGTGCGCCGAGCCAGTCGGCGTACGCCGTGAAGCCCCAAGAGTCGCACTGGTCGGTCGCGCGCGCCGCCGCGTCGGCCGCCTCGCGCTGCCGGCCGGTGGCGGCCAGGGCCAGCGCGAGGTAGCCGTCGACCGGACCCATCACGGTAGAGATCCCGCTGATCGCCATCCGCCCGTGGAGCGGCGCCAGGTGAGCGGCCATCTGCTCGGCCAGGGGTACGTCGCCCGCGACCGCGGCGGCCTCGGCCACGCCGCACCACGTGCTGGTGCTGCTCCAGTTGTCCACCCGGTGCGTGATGGGGGTGAGCAGCTGCGCGCGCAACCGGTCGGGGTCGCCCGCACGGGCGATCGCGAGGAGCAGGACGTCCGCGGCCAGGTCGTTGTCGGCGACCGCGATGGCCGCAGCGATCGGCTCGATCAGCTCGCCGATGCGCTCGTCCCACAGGTGCGACATGTAGTGGATGCCCATCAGGTGCAGTGCCTCGTTGCCGGGGTTCAGCCGCGGCCGCAGGGCGTGCAGCTCGGCCGCGAGCCGGTCCACGGCCGCCTCGTCGCTCCGCAGGGAGGCGAGGCTGAGGTCGATCCACCCCAGCGCCACCCGCGCGTACGAGTTGCGGCGGCGCGATGCGAGCCGGGCGGTGGCCGCAGCGGTGTCGACGTACGCCGTCCGGTCGCCCACCTCGATCAGGCTGCCCGTCAGCAGGACCGACGCGACGACCTCGGCATCCGGGTCCGCTGCCTCCCGGGTGGCGCGGAGCCCCTCCTGCGCCAGCTCGAGCCGGAGGTCTGCATGGACCGGTGTCCAGAGGGCCTTCCAGGCGTTCGACGCCGCCCAGGCCAGGAGGGCGGGATCGCCGATCCGGCGGGCCATGGCGACGCCCTCCTCGGCGAGCGCCCTCACCTCGGCCCGGGCCGAGGGCTCGTAGTAGAGCAGCACCGCGAGCGCGAGCATCACCTGGCAGCGCTCCGTCGAGTCGCCGTGGGGCAGCTCGGCCATCGCCCAGCGCAGGTCCTCGACCGCGTCCTCCGGCACCTCGTTCCACTGCTGGGGCATCCAGACCGACCCGTCGGTGGACGCCGCTGCCGCCGCCGCGAGCCGGGGCAGGTCGTCCTCGCGCCGGGCCAGCGCGATCGCCTCCTCCGCGCAAGGCAGCACCTGGTCCCACTCCGCGTTGGGGCGGCAGTCGCCGGCCCGGGTCAGCAGCAGGTCGATCCGCTCGGTGGTCGTGCCGAGTGGGTCGCGTCGGTGCGCGTCGATCGCCGCCGCGACGAGCCGCTCGGCCTCGACCCACGAGAAGGTACGGCGCGCCTGCGCGGCCGCGTCCGCCGCGGCCCGCCAGGCCCGGCCGACGTGGGTGGGTCCGGCGGCGAGCCAGTGCCGGGCGAGCTCGGCGACCCGCTCCTCGCGGCCGACCATCCCGCCGACCGCGGCGTCGTCGGCGAGGGTATGGGCCGCCTGCGCGTGGAGCCGTGCGAGCCGTGACGGGCTCGCGGTCGTCAGGACGGCGTCGCGGGTGAGGGCGTGGGTGAAGGCCGCGGTCCCGGCCTCGGGGTCCTCCACCAGCCCCGCCTCGCGCGCCGGGGTCAGGGCGTCGTCGACGTCCTCCGCCGGCTCGCCGGCGACCGCTGCCAGCAGGTCCAGCGAGAAGCGCCGGCCCAGGACAGCGGCGAGGAGGAGCAGCTCGCGAGTCGGCTCGGGCAGGCCCTGCAGGCGCCGGACGATGACGTCCCGGACGGTCGCGGGCAGCGTCGTGCTGTCACGGGCGTCGAGCCGGGCGAGCTCGACGAGGAAGTAGGGGTTGCCGTCGGACCGTCGGTGCCAGTCGTCCACCACCTCGTCGGGCACGACGGTGCCGGTCACGGCATCCACCAGGCTCCGGGCCTCCGCCGGCGTCAGGCCGGACAGGTCCAGCCGGGTCACGTGGTGGCGCGCCAGCTCCTCACCGACCTCGGCCAGGTCGCCGGTCGGCTCGGGCAGCCTCCGTCGCGTGGCGACGACCGCCAGCCGGTGTCCGGGTGCGGCGCTCGCGACGAGGTGTCGCAGCACCTTGAGGGAGGCGGTGTCGGCCCAGTGCAGGTCGTCGAGCACCAGGAGGACCGGCTCGGACGACGACCGGGAGGTGAGCTCGTGCGCCAAGGTCTCCCGGGCGCGGAACGCCTCGCGCTCGGCGCTCTCGCCGGTGCCCGACGGTGCGCCGGTCAGCAGCTCCTCGACGTGCGTGTCGAGCTCGCAGCCGTCGGCGAGCTCGCGCAGGGCCTGGCTCCAGGGCCACAGGCTGGGGGCGCCGTCGTCCTGCGAGCACCTTCCGGTCGCCACCCGGAAGCCGCGCTCGCGCGCCACGGCCATGACCCTGGCGACCAGCCGCGACTTGCCGATGCCGGGCTCGCCGACGAGCAGGGCGGTCGCCGGCGTGCCCGCCTCGGCGCGGGCCAGCACGTCCAGCAGCGCGGCCTCCTCGACCTCGCGGCCGACCGTCGGCCAGCCGGTCGTCGTACCGACCGGAGCCGGGGCCGTGGCAGGCGCCGCGGCTGGCGAAGGACCGGGCGCGGACCCGGAGGTGACGGGAGCGGGGGCACGCAACCACTGGTGCAGCGCGGGGTCCTGGACGAGCACGGCCTGCTCGAGCTCGCGCAGCTCGTGCCCCGGGTCGAGGCCGAGCTCGTCGGCCAGGACGGACCGGATCTGGCGCAGCGCGGCCAGCGCCTCGGCCTGCCGGCCGGTGCGGGTCAGGGCGAGCGCGTGCAGCGCCCAGACGCGTTCGCGGAGCGGGTACCTCGCGGTCGCCTCCTCGGTGGCGGCCACGACCACCGCGTGGTCGCCGAGCGCGAGCAGGCCCAGGACGCGCGCCTCCTCGGCGTCGAGCCGGAGCTGGTCGAGCGACGTCCGCTCGAGGACGACCTCGGGCTCGTCGGGGAGGTCGGCGTACGCGTCACCCGTCCACAGGGCGAGCAGCTCCTCGATCCGGTCCACGCTGCGCGAGATCTCCGCGCGGGTCGGCCAGTCGGCGCTCGGCCCGGTGGTGAGGTGTGCGGCGAGGGGAGAGAGCGACCGGTGGAGGGTGCGGACCTCGTCGGCGAAGCGGTGCGCATCGACGTGCTCGCGGCCGAGCGCCAGCCGGTAGCCGTGGTCGCTGGTCAGCAGGACGCGGGGCTTCTCCCGGGGGCCGAGCCCCGGCTCGAGGACACGACGTACGCCGGAGAGGTAGGAGTGCAGGGTGCCGTGGGCGCCGCGGGGCGCGTCCTCGCCCCAGACCAGCCGGACCAGCGCGTCGGGCGGGACGTCGCTGCCGAGCCGGAGAGCGAGTGCGGCCAGGACCGAGCGCGGCTTGCGGGCGCCGACGTCCACGGTGGCTGCCGGATCGTCGGCGAGCGCCACCTGGCTCGTTCCGAGCACGCGGACCCACACGCGCAGCAACGTAGCGGGAAAGCGGCCCAAGTCGCGCTGGAGTGCGGCTCAAGACTCGGGGGAGATCGTGCTTGCACCACCAGCCGAGGAGAGCCGATGAAGCACACCGGGACCACCCCGTCGTACCGCCCACAGCTGACCCTGCCCGGGCAGGCGCACACCGCCGAGGGTCCGCACGACCAGACGGGGATGTACGTGATGCACCACGCGCTGCGGCGCGACTTCGACAGGTTCGCCGCCGCCGTGGAGGGCACGCCGATCGTGGAGCACGAGGTGTGGGCCGCGCTGGAGCGGCGCTGGGTCGCGATGGCCGACGTGCTGCACCACCACCACTCCGCCGAGGACGACGAGCTGTGGCCGCTGCTGCAGCAGCACGCGGAGGCCGCCGGCGACACGGCCGGCCTCCGGGTGCTCGCCGACATGGACGACGAGCACGACGACATCGACCCCGCGCTCGAGAACGTCCGTGACGCCTTCGCCTCGATGGGCGTGCACCCGTGCACCGATCACCGCAACGCACTGGAGATCCGGCTCGGCGCCGCCCACGAGCTCCTGCTGTCGCACCTGGCCCACGAGGAGCAGCACGCCCTGCCGATGCTGCAGCGGAGCCTGAGCGAGGAGGAGAACACGGCCTTCGAGAAGGCGGTCGAGAAGCGCTACCCGCTGCGATCGATCCCGTTCCTCCTCCCGTGGGCGATGGACGGGGTGCCGTCCGACGCCCGCGATCGCCTGCTCGAGTCCACCCCGCCCGGCTACGGCCTGCTCCTGCGGGTCTTCCGACGCCGCTACGAGCGCGTCGAACGTCTCGCCTTCCGGTTCGCCTGAGAGGACACCGACATGACCACCACCGTCGACCGAGGGACCGTCCCCGGCACCCCTGTCGCGTCCGAACACGACCTGACCCGGCTGAGTGCCCGCTTCGGCATCGCGTTCACCGCCTGCCAGCTGCTGGTGATGATCGCGATGGCGGCCTTCGTCCTGCCGGGCGTCGGCACGCCCGGCGATCCGGCGGCAGAGCGCGGGCAGGCCATCCTCGACGTCGAGACCGCCTACCGCGTGAGCAACTACGCCTTCATGGTCGCCGGGACGTTGTTGCTGGGGTTCCTCGGCGCCGTGCACGTCCGCCTCCGCCGGGTCGATCCCAGCGGCGTCCTGGCCACCGTCGCCGTCGCTGCCGGCACGATGCTGGCGCTGGTCTGGCCGCTCGCGGGCGTGCTGCACGACGTCGCGCTGCGCGCCGCCGCCGACCGTACCGACGTACGCCTCCTGGCCGGGTGGGACGCGATCGCGCCGTACTCGCTCGCCTTCTCCGTGTTCCCGCGGATCTTCTTCGTCGGTGCGATCGTGCTGGGCCTCCGGTCGGCCGGGAGGTCGCCCTGGCTGCACCGGACCGGCCTCGTGCTGCTGCCCCTGAGCCTGCTCGGCAGCGCGACCCTGCTCACCGACGCGCTCTTCCCGCTGCTCGCGCTGAGCACCCTCGGGTACGAGCTGTGGGTCGGGGCTGTCGCCTGGCACTGGCTCCGCTCGGAGCGCACCTCCGTCTGACGACCATGCCCGGTGCTCGCTCCGGCGCTGCGGTCACCGAGGCCGCGGCATCGGCTCGGAGGTGTAGCGCGGGTACCAGCCCCGGTAACCGAGCGTCCGGCCGAGCAGCGCGAGGGGGGTGAAGACGGCTCGCTGGACGACGGCGGGCGGGCGAGCGAGCTGCACCTCGGCGTCGTACTCCCGCAGGAGCACCGCCATGCTCAGCGGGTTGGGCAGTCCCTTGCTGTTCGTCCTGCCGTCCTTGGCCAGCCCGAAGAAGGTCTCGAAGAACATCTCCGTGCGCAGGGCCGGCGCGAACTCGACCCGCACGCACGCCTCGTCGTCGCCGACGTTGGCCCAGGTGTGGGCCCGGCCCGGAGGGACGGCGGTCGTCTCCCCGGCTCCGAGGACCCGTTCGTCGCCGTCGACCTCGAACCTCACGGTGCCGTGGACGACCCGGAAGCGCTCCTCCTGGTGCGGGTGCACGTGGGCGGCGGCCGGGTGCCCGCCGGGCTTGGCGAAGATGTCGCCCTCGAGGAGCCGACCGTCGGTGTCGCCCGCGACCCTGAGCCACACGACCATCTCGCCCGTTCGCGGGTGCTCCAGCACGTCACCTGCCCTGGCCATGGCACACCTCCAGCCGACAGTCGACTGTAGGACGGCCGCTGCCGACGCGTCATCACCAAGTGGAGGGGGTCAAGCCCGCATCCTCAACCAGCTGCCTGGCGCGCCGCCTTCTTTGCTGCCGCCTCGTCCCGCCGCTCGACGAACCGCGTCGCCTCGCCGTCGAGCGCAGCGACGGCGGCGGCCAGCTCGTCGCGGGCCGCCTCGCCGTCGGCATCCAGGTCGGACAGCTCCCACACCCCCCACTGCCGCAGCAGCGGGGTGACGATGTCGTCGTGGTGGATGCGGAGGTCGTAGATGCCGGCCTTGGCCATCTGCACCGCCTTGCGTGAGAAGCCCGGGATCACGCTGCCCGGCATCTCGAACCCGACGACCTCCTCGGTGATCGCGCGCATCGTCTGGCTGGGCGACAGCTCGAGGGCCGCGCTGACGAGGTTGCGGTAGAAGATCATGTGGAGGTTCTCGTCCTTGGCCACGCGGGCGAGCAGCTTGTCGGCGATCGGCTCCTCGGTGTAGCGGCCGGTGTTGCGGTGCGAGACGCGGGTGGCGAGCTCCTGGAACGAGACGTACGCGCAGACGTTGAGCAGCGACTTGTCCATCGCCTCGTAGCCCGTCTCCATCGTCTCCATCCGCGCGCGCTCGAGCTCGACGGGGTCGACGCCTCGGGTGACGAGGAGGTAGTCGCGGATGCAGAACGCGTGCCGACCCTCCTCGGCGGTCCACCGGTTCACCCAGGTGCCCCACGCGCTGTCGCGGCCGAAGGCGCGGTCGATCTCACGGTGGTAGCTCGGCAGGTTGTCCTCGGTGAGCAGGTTGACCTCGAGCGCGGTGCGCGCGATGGACGACAGCTGGGACTGCGCCACCTCCCAGGGATCGCCGCCGAGGTCGGCGAAGTCGCGGCCCAGGCTCCACGGGACGTACTCGTGGGGCATCCACTCGTCGGCGATCGACAGGTGCCGGTTGAGGTTCTCCTCGACCACCGGCTCGAGCTCGGTCAGCAGCTGGGTGCTCTCGAGTGCGGCCATGGGGTCTCCTCACCGGGCGGTCGCGAGGACGGGCGCCTCACGCTCCTTGCCTACACCCGAGGGCGGTCCGGTGGAAAGGCTCGCCGGTCGTATCCGACGGGGCTAGTCTCTTACTTGTGCAAGTAACGGAGCGCTCGGCGGCGGCGACCGCGCGGCGGGCCCAGGTCCTCGAGGCGACGATCGACGTCGTCGCGGAGGACGGCTTCGCCAAGGCGTCGTTCGCCCGGATCTGCGAGCGGGCGGGCCTGTCCAGCACCCGGCTGATCAGCTACCACTTCGCCGGCAAGGCCGAGCTTGTGGCGGCGTTGGTCGAGCACGTCGTCGCCGGGATCGGCGACCACGTCGGCGCCCTGGTCATGGCGGCGGAGACGCCGGGCGAGCGGCTCCGGGCCTACATCGAGGGCGTCGTGGGGTACGCCGACACGCACCGCGCGCCGATGTCGGCCTTGCTCCAGGTGGTGATGTCCGGCGCCTGGGGCGACGGCAGGCCGGCGCCGAGCGACGTGAGCCACCTCGAGAGGATCCTCGCCGACGGTCAGCGCTCCGGCGCGATGCGGGAGTTCGACACCCACGTCATGGCCAGCACGATCCAGCGAGCCGTCGAGGCAGTGCCCTTCCAGCTGGAGGCCGACGCCGACCTCGACTGCACGGCGTACGCCGCCGAGCTGGTGGAGCTCTTCGACCGCGCGACGAGGGCCGATCAGTGACGCTGATTCGACCGCTCCTCGGCATCGTCGGGTCGACGGCGCTCTACTACCTGATGCGTCACCTCGGCGTCAGCGTGTACGCCGCGCTGGTCGTCGGCGCAGTGCTGTCCCTGGTCCCGGCGTGCGTGTCGATGCTCCGCGGCAACCGCCCCAGCGGGCTCGAGGCATTCTTCACCGTCCTGCTCTTCGCGAGCTTCGCGATCTCCCTGCTCCCCGGCGACGAGCGGTTCCTGCTCGCCAAGGACGCGCTGGTCACCAGCGGCGTCGGCCTGTGGTTCCTCGCCAGCCTGCGGTGGGCCGACCGGCCGCTGGCCTACCAGTTCGCCAGGCCGATGGCCGAGGGCCGGCTCGGCTGGCCCGGCGACTGGGAAGGGCTCTGGGAACGCGAGCCGTGGTTCCGCCAGATGTGGCGTACGTCGAGCACGCTCTGGGCGATCGGCACGCTGCTCGACGCCGTCGCGCGGGTCGTCATGGCGTACACCCTGCCGCCCGACGTGGTGCCCGGGCTCAACCTGGCGATGTACGTCGCGACCGCCGTCGTGCTCAACGTGGTGACGACCGTCGTCTACGTCCGGGCAGGTGCCCTGGGGCGGCGTCGGCGGACGCCGGTGGCGGGGTGAGCTGCCCGGGGCTCCCGAGCGCCCCGGTGCACCCACGTGGCGTCTCAGCGCGACGCGAACCAGGGGCGGTGCAGGTCGTAGAACTGTGCGTCCGCCATGGCGTACTCGAGGTCGGACCGCACCTCGGGCGGCGGCTCGACCTGCTCGCCCTGCCGCGCGTCGGCCTCGCTGGTGAACGCGACGGTCTCCGTGAAGGTGCCGTCCGGCTCGACGGCGAGCGTGCCGCCGATGATGTCGGGCCGCATCTGGTGCAGCGAGTCGGTGTCGGAGGTCATCATCGACTTGAGCCGGTCGACGTCGTCGACCCTGCCCCGGATGATCTGGACGAAGCCCGCGCTGTCGGACCCGCCGTCCATCAGGAGGGTGACGTCGTCGCAGTCGTGGAACTCGACCGGACCGTCGAAGAGCTCCATCATGCGGGCGGCCCAGGCGTCCTGCTCGGGCCTGCCGGAGTTGGACATCGCGGAGTCCCGCGAATCGAATCGGACGACGCCCACGAACGTGTCGTCGTCGGTGAACCCGTAGGTCCCTCCGAGCCAGCCCTGTGCTCCGGAGCTGAGCTCGTTGCGCCACGTGTCCAGGTGCTCGTGGAGCTCCTGCTGGCGCGTGCATGTGCCTTGGATGATCTGGATGAACACGCTGCCCCTCCTCGGTGTGGTCACCCACCTCTCGGGAATGGGGGGTGGGAGGGCAGTCCTCGAATCTACGCCGATGGGCGGGCCGGTGACAGGAACGCCGGATCGGTCTGGACCGCCTCGATCCGCACCGGGGACCACTGTCGGTGGTCGTCCCTAGAGTCGTCCTCGTGGGGATCGCGGGGGCGATCCGGTGAGGGGTCGAAGCATGGGCGGAGAGCTGGAGCGTCGGTGGGACGACGCGGTGGAGGGGGCCTGGCGGGAGTTCCGCCAGCGCCTGGCCGACCACGTCGCGGGGTTGGGTGAGGACGACTCGATCGTCGTCGAGGTGCCGCAGCAGCAGGAGGCCGGAGCGGCCCCCTACTGCCAGGTGGCAGGCGGCGAAGCGATGGTGCGGGTCGAGGCGGTGAGCAACGTCTACCTCGCCGCCGGGTCCGAGCTCGACGAGGAGCAGGAGCGTGCCCTCGAGGGGCTCGGCTTCCAGCGACCCGAGGCCGAGGACTGGTCCGAGGGCGAGACCAACTTCTGGCTCGACCTCGAGCTGCGGGAGGCCGACCGGGCAGCCGTGGTGGTGGTCCGTGCGCTGCGCGAGGTCTACGGCGTGCTCCACCCCGTCTACCTCGACGCCGACGGGCTGGAGCCGGAGGGTGCCGTACGCCCTCTGCCGCCGAAGCCGCAGCGCGCCGAGCCCGACCCGGACGAGGTCGTCCGACCGTCGTCGGTCGAGGAGGTGCGGGCGGTCATCGACCTCGCGGTCGCCGACATCTTCGACGAGGCGCCGGAGTGGGACGACGACGGTGACCTCCCGCTGCCGACGGAGGACCACCTCGTGTGGGTGTCGGTCAACAAGAACGCTCCACGTGCCCTGCTGTCCTGCCTGCTGGTCGACGACGTGGCGGACCGCCAGGCCGCGCTGGTCGAGGTCAACCGGCTCAACCGCACCGAGTTCGGCCTGACGTTCCACCTCAGCGACCAGCGCATCAGCGTCACGCGCGAGCTCGGGCTCGAGGTGGCCGAGCCCGCCGCCGTCCGGATCGAGGTCCTCCGGATGCTGTCGCAGGTCGACGGGTGGGCCCGCGACCTCGCCGAGCGCGTCCGCACGGCGCCTGAGCCTGCGGGCGAGCGGCCGGGCAGCCGGTTCGAGACGGCGTACGCCGTGATGGCCGAGCTCGAGCGCGACGACCGCGGGTCGGTGGGTCCGGCCGCGATGGTGCGCATCTACGGCAACGACACCGGCCTCCTGCTCAAGGCGGTCCGGATCACCGAGAAGCGCCGCCGCGAGACGCGCACGCGGATCCGGGAGGCACGGGCAGCGGGACAGCGCAGCAAGGAGAAGGTGCTCCAGGCGCGGCACGACTACCTCCGCGACCTGGCCGCGCGGATGCGGGCCGGGCTGCGACTGATGGTCGACGCGCCCGTGCGCAAGGTGCAGCTCGACCAGCTCGCGCTCTTCGACGAGGACGAGGCCGGGACCACCCGGTGACCGCGTTCGGCCCACGTGCGGATCGGATCGATGGTGGGGTGGTCTCATGCCGCGCCTGATCCCGGAGAGCCCGACCTTCACCACTGGCTCCGAGAAGGAGGTGTGGGAGCGGCTGCGCGACACACTCGCCGACGACGACGTGCTGCTGGCCAACCTCCGCCTCACTGACGGCGACAAGGATCACGAGGCCGACATCGTCGTGCTCATGCCCGACATCGGCGTGCTCGTGCTGGAGGTGAAGGGCGGCAGTGTCACAGTCGAGCCGGACGACGCCGAGGGACACCGGTGGTGGACCCAGAGCGGGGGCGGGCGCCGGCAGATCCGCCCCGTCGACCAGGCGCGCGGCACCAAGCACGCACTGCGCCGCTACGTCGACCAGCACGCGCGCGGCGGGACCACCCGCCGGGTGGCGTGGGGACACGGGGTGGTCGTTCCCTACGCGCGGTTCGACGCGGACTTCAGCGTCCCTGAGCTGCCGCGCTGGTCGCTCCACGACAAGGACGACCAGTTGGTGCTCGCGGAGCGGGTCCGCGACGCGGCGTGGTGGATGCAGCACGGCGACCGCCCGCCGACGCACGACGACGTCGAGGTGCTCACCGACATCCTGACCGGGCGGTTCCCGACGCCCTACGACGTCAACGCGGAGTCGGACGACCGCGCGGCCGAGTTCGACCGGCTCACCATGGAGCAGGCCTCGATCCTGCGCGTGACCCGCCTGCTGACCCGCGTCGAGGTGCGCGGCGGTGCCGGCAGCGGCAAGACCGTGCTCGCCCTCCAGCAAGCCAAGGAGCTGGCTCGTGGCGGTCAGGGCCGCAAGTCGCAGCGCGTCGCGCTGCTCTGCTACTCGATTGGGCTCGCGGAGCACCTCCGCCGCCAGGTCGCGACGTGGGACCGGCGCCACCGGCCGGCGTTCGTGGGCACCTTCCACGCGTTCGGCCAGCAGTGGGGCGCAGCCGAGGGCGATCGCACGGACAGCGAGTTCTGGGAGGAGCGGCTGCCGGCCGAGATGGCCGAGCTGGCCGCGGAGCTGCCCGACAAGCACAAGTACGACGCGGTGATCGTCGACGAGGCGCAGGACTTCGCGGACTCGTGGTGGACGCCGGTGCTCCGGTCGCTGCGCGACGAGGAGCAGGGCGGTCTCTACGTCTACTCAGACGAGAACCAACGGATCTTCGCGCGCTTCGGCCGTCCCCCGGTTGCCCTCGTGCCGCTCGTGCTCGACCACAACCTCCGCAACACCCAGCAGATCCACGACTCCTTCGGACCCCTCGCGCCCAGCCGGATGTACTCGCGGGGTGGCCACGGTCCGGCAGTCCGGTTCGTCCCTTCCACTCAGGAGGACGCCGTCGAGGCGGCCGATGACGCCGTCGACTCGCTCCTCGAGTCCGGCTGGGAGCCACGCAACGTCGCCCTCCTCACCACCGGTCATCGCCACCCGGTCCAGGTCGAGCGGACCGACTTCCACGACCAGAAGGGCTACTGGCGCACCTACTGGGACGACGACGTGTTCTACGGCCACGTGCTCGGCTGCAAGGGACTCGAACGCCGGGCAGTCGTGCTCTGCCTCAACGAGGACGGATCACGCGACCGTGCCCGCGAGCGGCTCTATGTAGGGATGTCGCGTGCCACCGACGAGCTGGTGGTCGTCGGAGATCCCGACACCGTTCGCTGGGTGGCGGGCGAGGACGTGGCGCGGAGGTTGGGGTTGTGAGCTGCGCGTCCCGAGGCGTCTCGGATGCTCAGAGGTCGGTGTCGACGACGTAGGCGTCGTGGTCGGACAGGCGCTTGCCCTCGTGCGTGGCTTCAACCCGTCTGGCCGTCGCCGCCGTGCCTCTTGGGACGGCGACGTGGTCGATGCTGAGCAGGCCCTCGATCGGGTGCGGCAGCTCGGCAGTCGGGACCACCAGCCCGAGCTCGTCGAGAGCCCGCGCGATCTCGCGGCGACCGCCCTGCGACCCGGCGTGCTCACGCCCGTCCAGGGCGTGGTTCCAATCGCCTCCCCAGATGAGCGAGTCGGCTGCGCGAAGGCGCAGGAGGAGGTCGTCGACAGCGTGCCTGGTCTTGTCGGCGTGACGGTCCCCGACCCATGGATGCCGCGATCCGCAGGACGTCCACGGCAGCACCGAGCTGACGTACGTCGTCGCGCGGATCTGCGCCGCGGCGCTCGCCGGGTGCGGGTCCGGGCTCGAGGTCAGGGGCAGCCTGCTGGCGACCGCCGCCCAGCGCCGTCGCCGGGCCATCAGTGCCAGCGACGGGCTGACGGCGTAGCGGGGAAGGCTCGTCCGTTCGTTGACCTCGGTCAGCAACCACACGTCGCAGTCGGCATCGAGCATCAGTCCCCGGTGCTCGTCCGACCAGCGTCCGGCGAGGTTCCACGTCCCGATGCGCACGGCGGCATCATGGCGGACGGACCTCACGCCGCGCGCACAGGGCTCGACCTACGAGTCACAGGTAGCGCGGGACCCTGTCCAGGTAGTCGGCGTACTCGGCGCCGAACCGGTCGGCCAGCCAGCGTTCCTCGCGCAGCACCCAGCGGTGCACGAGGGCCGCGCTGATCGGGACGGTGGCGAGCATCCAGCCGTTGCGGGTTGCCCCAGCGAGGCCCAGGTGGAACGTCGTGAAGCCGACGTACAGCGGGTTGCGCGAGAGCCCGTGCACGCCGGTCGACACGAGCGACGAGGGGTCCTCCAGGGAGCCGGGGCCGCGCTCTCGCCAGGCGGCCGCAACCAGGAGGAGGCCGCCTGCCACGCACGCGCGGCCGACCAGACGGGCTGGAGCCGGGAGCCGCAGCGGCCGCACCCGCTGCGCGAGCATGCCCACCGCCACGCCACCGAGTGTGTCGCCGGGCAACGGGATGCTGTCGACCACCGCAGCGAGGCGCCACGAGGCGGTCATGGCGCACCCGCTGACACCGGCGCTTCGCGGTGGGCCTGACGGTTGCGGAGGTACCAGTACAGCATCAGCGCAGAGCTGCCCACGTAGAACGTGTGCAGCACCCAGATCGGACCGGGTGGCAGGTTGAAGACGTAGACGGAGTGCACCGCGTTGCCGAGGTTGGCCAAGGCGATGTTGCCGAAGCTGTAGGACGACAGCTCACGCGTCCTGAGCGCCTTGCGGAGCATCGGCACGACACTGCCGGCGAAGACGATCGTGGAGACTGTCCCCGCGAGCATCGGCAGCGTCGCGTCCATGTGCCAACGCTAGGCGCGCGACCCTGCTGGCGGCATCGAGCGAAACACGCATCCCAGCTGGGGCGCCAGGTGGGAAGGACGACCCATCGGCGTCACACGAGCCCGTGCTCGAACGCGTACGCCGCGGCGGCCGTGCGCGAGCCCACCTCGAGCTTGCCGAAGATGTTGGAGAGGTGCCGGGCGACGGTCTTCTCGCTCAGCACCAGCTCAGCCGCGATCTGCGAGTTGCTGCGACCGGACGCGACCAGGCGGAGGACCTCGAGCTCGCGGGCGGTGAGTCCGGCGGGCAGCGACGCGGGCGCCAGCAGCGACGAGGCCAGGTCCGCCATGGGCTGGGCGCCGACGTGCCGGAACGACGCCCGGGCCGCGGTGAGCTCGCGCTCGGCCGACGACCTGTCCGAGAGCGCGAGGAGGCAGCGGCCGATGAGCAGACGCGCGACGGCAGCGTCGTACTGCGCGGACGACTGCGCCCACAGCTGGTGGGCCTTGCGCAGGTAGGGGAGTGCGCCGGCGGCGTCGCCCGCCTCCAGCTCGACGGCACCCAGTGCCTGTGCTGCGGCAGCAGCGAGCGCGGTGGCACCCACGGAGGAGGCCAACGACGACAGCTCGAGCGCCAGGGAGCGGGCCCGGTCGACGTCGCCCGTGGCGAGCAGCACCTCGATGGCTGCCGGCAGCAGCCGGCACCGCTGCACGGGTCCGTCGGGCGGGGCGAGCAGTCGCTCCACCGCGGCGAGCGCTGCCGTGCCCCGGCCGCCGGCGAGCCACAGCAGCGCCAGGCCGGGCTGCGGGTCCACGCCGAGGTCGGCGGCTCGCTGGTAGGCCGCGTCCGCCTCCTCGAGCGAGCCGCGCAGCCGCATCAGGTCGCCGGTCTCGATCGCGGTCAGCCCGATGGCGGCGGGTGTGCCTGCTGCGAGGTAGCGGTCGGCGGCGCTGGCGTACTCGCGCAGCGCGTCGTCCCACGCACCCCTGAGCCGCATGAGCTGGCCACGATGCACCGCGCACTGGCCGGTGAAGGCGAGGAGTCCTGGCTGGGCGGCGCACCAGCGCTCGAGGGCCGTCGTCCACTCGGCGGCCCGGCCGAAGTCGCTGATCTCCTGCACGCCCTCGATGGCGGTGCAGTAGACGTGCCCGGCGATGAACGGGGATGTCTCGCCGGACACGACCCGGACCATGGCGTCGTCGAGCTGCGCCAGGCCCTCGCCGAAGCGACCGGCCATGATCGAGACCCGGCCCTGCGCGCAGGTGCTCATCGCGAGCAGGTCGGCGTCGTGGAAGCGGCGGCCCGCGTCGTGGGCCTCGTCCGCGAGGCTGCCGGCCGTTGCCAGGTCCCCCTCACCGAGCGCGCGGAACATCGTCAGGAACGCGAGCCACCCGCGCTCGACGCAGTCCTCGCCGATCTCCTCGACCAGCTCGCCAGCGCGAGCCGCCCAGCCGCCGGCGAGCGCGGGTTCGCCGTGGGCGGCTGTGCTCATCGCGAGCCGGAAGGCACATCCCACGGCGCCGTTGAGGTCCCCCGCGTCCCGGTGGGCCAGGAAGGCGAGCTGCAGCACCCGCACCACCTCGTCGTGGTGGCCCACGAGCTCGACGGCCGTGCTGAACCGGTCGAGCTCGGTGGCGGTCAGGTCGTCGAGCCCGTCTCGGGACCACGCGTCGTACGCGGCCTGCCAGTCGCCGCGCGCGAAGTGGTCAGTGGCCCGACTCACGGTTCGAGGGTACGGCGGGTCAGGCCGCCGTGGGCAGGCTCGTCGTGGCCTTCCCCAGCGTGTGGGAGCGGGCCGCGATCCGGTCGGCGACGTACGCCGCGTCCCGGCCGACACCGGGCAGGACCATCGAGCTGAACGCGTACTGGAAGCACAGACCGCAGAAGAACAGTCCCGGCGCGTCGTCGACGACGCCGCGCATCTCCCTCGGCCACCCGTCCTCGCCGAGGATCGGCAGGTGGATCCAGTCGAAGACCTGCCGGAAGCCCGTGGCCCACACGACGGTGGTGACGTCGCGGGGAGTCCCGCCGACCACCGGACGGCCGTCGCGGACCTCCTCGACCCGGCTGGTCACGCGCTCGACGCCACGCGCGAGGAGGTCGCGGCGCTTGACGCGGAGCATCGGTCCGCCGTGGTTGCGCAGCTCGCCCATCAGTTTGGCGCGCATCGGGCTGCGCCGGGTGAGCACGTGCTTCCAGGCGAAGAGCAGGACGGGGAAGACGACGCGGAACGCCGGCGACCCCAGCCGGGGTGGGATCTCGCCGCAGTCGCGTCCGGCCAGGATCGTCGGGTGCGTCTCGGCCAGCTCGAAGGCGATGTCGGTGCCGGAGTGGCTTGCGCCGACGACCAGCACCGGTCCGTCGTTGACCTGACCGGGGCGGCGGTACTCGCTGGAGTGCAGCTGCAGGATGGCCGGGTCGAGCACCGCCGCGATGTCGGGGACCGCGCCGGTGCGGCCGAAGGTCCCCGTGCAGACGACGACGCTGCGGCAGGTGTAGCGCCCGCGGTCGGTCGAGACGACGTAGCCGTCGCCGTCGCCGTCGAGGGCCTGCACCCGCGTCCCGAGGCGTACCGGCAGGCCGAACGTCCGGGCGTAGGTCTCGAGGTAGTCGCCCACCGCGTCCTTGCCCGGGAAGGTCCAGCGTGGTGCGGGGAACGGCAGGCCCGGGAGGCCGTCGACGTGGGCGGGTGAGTAGAGCTTGAGGCTGTCCCACTGCCGGCGCCAGCCGTCGCCGACGCGGGCTGCGGCGTCGAGGACGACGCACGGGATGCCGCGGCGCTGAAGGTGGTAAGCGGTCGAGAGGCCGGCCTGGCCGGCGCCGATGATCACGGTGTCGATGTCTGTGGTGGTGTCGTCGGTGTCCATGCCGCGACGATATTTCGCGCGGGCCCCGGTCCGCGTCGGGCGCGATGCCCATCTCGGACGCCCGCCCGATGGGTGGATGCACCCACTTCGCAGTCCGCGGCGGACTACCGGCCGGTCTCGTCTGCCGGGCCGGTGGCGGGTTCAGGGGACGTCGACAGCAACGATCAGGTCGGCCGCGTCGCGGGTGGCGCTGATGAGTCGTGCGTTGGGTTGGTCGACCTGGTCGACCCAGGCCCGAGCGGCCTCGGGTGACTTGCCGTACTGCTCGTGACGGCGCACCAGCCGCTCACGGCGTACGTCGTCGTGGACCTCGACGTGCCAGACCTCGGTCAGCAGCGGGCGTACGCGCTCCCAACCGCGGTCGGGCAGGAGGAGGTAGTTGCCCTCCGTGACCACGAGCCGTGCCGACGGTGGGATCGCCATGGCGGCGGCGATGGGTTGCTCGAGGTCGCGCTCGAAGCCGGGGGCGAAGAGCGTGCGGTCGGGTTCGTCGTGCAGACGGCGCAGCGCGGCGACGTAGCCGTCGACGTCGAAGGTGTCCGGAGCACCCTTGCGACTGCGGCGTCCCAGCCGGTCGAGCTGGACGTCCGCGAGGTGGAAGCCGTCCATCGGGAGGTGGCCGACCGCGTCCGGGCCCATCTCCGCGCGCAGGTGCGACATCAGCGTCTCGGTGAGGGTCGACTTGCCGGCACCCGGTGCGCCGGTGACGCCGAGCAGGACGCGACCCGGCCGGTCGAGGAGCGACGTCGCGCGGTCGACGAGCGCGGCCAAGGAGAGGGTCACTGGGCTGGTGCGCCCTCGGTCGGGATCTCCGGTGTGCGCATGTCGCGAGGGTAGTCACACCGCCTGGGCCGACTACCGGATCCCGACGACGTCGGCCGGGATCGGACGGATCGCACCACGGGTGGCGAGGTGGACGACCTCGCACGGCACGGCGGCGCGGCGTGCGGCGGCGTAGAGGCTTGTCGCCCAAGCGCGGTCGGTGTCGGTGATCGTTCCCTTGCCCGGCCGGGAGCGGAGGAACGCGACCCGAAGGCCGGGCGCGACCTCGCGCTCGAGCATGACCAGGAGCTTCGCGAGGCCGTCGAGCTCCTCGGTGCCGGGTGGGTGCGCGGCGTCTGCGATCTCGGTCAGCTGGGGCAGCGGGCGGTCGTCGACGATGAGCATCATCCAGACGCTGTGGCCGCCGTAGCTCCACGGGCCCATCAGCTCGCGCCACGCGTCCTCCAGCTGCGACTGGGTGGTGAGGACTGGTTCGTACATGGCGTCGAGACTGCCCCCGGAAGCGGCGCGTGGCGAACGCGTCTCCACAGGGTCAGCGGTTGTCCACAGATCCGTTCGAACGGCTTGTGGCGGCGATCCGCGCGGGCCTTGGGTGGAGGCATGTCTCGGAACCCCACTCCCGGCTTTCGCCGGCTGCCACGCGTCGCCGACCGGATGACCGCGGCCCACTTCGACCTCGTCAAGCAGTCCCTCGCCGCCGAGCGGAGCGGTGATGCCGCCCGTGCCCTCGAGCTGCACTCCAGCGTCCCGGCGCTCAACCTCCGGAGCCGCCACCACGTCCTGCTGGCCCAGCTCGCCGCGCTCGGCGACCACGTCCCCGAATGGGTGTGGGCGCGCTGGATGGCCTACCAGGCCATTCGCTGCGAGGACCCGGGCTCGGAGACGGGACAGGCCCAACGGCTCGCACTCAAGTACGCCATCGAGACCTTCCACGGCGACCAGCTCGCCGACTGCCACGCCGACGGGGGCGACCCGGTCAGGGTGGTCGCGTGGGTGGCGTCGGAGTCGTGGTTGTTCCACCAGGTCCTCGTCCACGAGCTGGGCGGGCTGGAGCGCTTCGTCGACGAGCTCGCGACCGGTCGTCTCGCCGAGCACGCCGAGCTGGCGCGGTCCTGGGTGGGCGCACGGCTGGGCGGCTACCAGGTCGGAGCGAGCCTGCCCAGCGGGCGGCTGCGCGTCCACGATCCGGCCGCCGGCTCCTGGCTCGAGGTCCTCGATCTCGGTGCCCGGTCCGACGCCGGCGACGAGGGGTGGGTCCTCGGGCGCCTGGTGCCGAGCGCGGTCGACGACCTCCTCATGTTCGACACCCCACCCATCTCGGTGCCCGAGACCGTGGCCCGGGACGTGGCGGAATCGCCGCAACCGTGGATGCGCATCAAGGAGGCGCTCGACGAGGGCAGGCTCGTGGAGCGTCGCTTCATGCGGGCCGACCACGAGCTGGTGACCGACGTGCTGTCGATCGACCTGCTCCGGATCGGTACGGCGCCCACGGACCTCGAGCGGGTCACCGCGCAGCTGCGATCGGGGCGTGACGAGATCCCACGGGCGGCGTTCCGCATCCTGCGGCGAGCCGCCGACGGCGACATGTTGCAGTCCGACGCTTCGCACGTGGCGGCGGCGGTCCTCCAGCCACGTGCGCGTGCCGACGCGCGCAGGATGCTGGTCCGCGAGGGCCAGTACGACGTCTGGGCGCGGTGGGCGGCGCTGGTGCACGAGCCGGCGCGTGGTCTGCTCCTCGACTTCGCCGAGGCGTGCCGGGCCGCCGGATGACAGCCGGTGGCTACCGCGTCCCGTAGGTCCGACTGACGACCTCGTCGAAGACCCGGTCGGGCAGCAGGTCGCGCGATGTCGTGATCGTCCGCGCGCCGCGGCCGACGGGGTAGCGCGCGGCCGGACGCTTCGCCAGCGCGGCCTTCACGATCTTGTCCGCCACCTCCTCGGGCGTCGACGCACGAGACGGCTCGTCGAAGCGCTCCATGACGCCGTGGGCGTGACGGGCGTACGACGCGTAGGGGCCGTCGCCGGACCGCTCGAGCAGCGAGTCGCGGGCGATCTCGTTCCACTCGGTGCGGATCGGGCCGGGCTCGATCAGCACGACCTGGATGCCGAAGGGCCGCAGCTCCATGCGGAGGCTGTCGCTGAAGCCCTCCACGGCGAACTTGGTGGCGTGGTACCACGCGCCGAACGGCTCGTAGAACTTCCCGCCGATCGAGGAGATGTTGATGATCCGCCCCGACTCCTGGACGCGCATGTGCGGGGTGACGAGCTGGACGAGGCGGGCGAGGCCGAAGACGTTGACCTCGAACTGCCGCCGCGCCTCGTCGATCGGCACGTCCTCGACGGCGCCGTACGAGCCGTAGCCGGCGTTGTTGACGAGGAGGTCGATGCGCCCCTGCTCGTCGATGATCCGGTCGATGCCGGCGACCATCGAGGCGTCGTCGGTGACGTCCATCGCGAACGTGTGCACGCCGAGGTCGGACAGGGAGGCCATCCGGTCGACGCGGCGCGCGACGGCGTACACGACGAAACCCTTGGCCAGCAGGGCGCGTGCGGTGCTCTCGCCGATACCGGACGAGCCACCTGTGACGAGGGCGACGGGGGAGGTCATGGAGCGAGCGTACGGTCGGCACATGGCGGACCTCGAGGAGACGCTGCACCCGTTCGTGGACTCCGGTGACATCCCGGGCCTGGTCGCCCTGGTGGCGCGGGGCGAGGACGTCGAGGTCGTCGCCCTCGGCACCCGCGACTCGAGCGGTACGCCGATGCGGCGCGACTCGCTGTTCCGCGGGGCCTCGATCGCCAAGCCGGTGACGGCGGCGCTGACGATGGCGCTGGTCGAGGACGGCCGCATCGACCTCGACGCCCCCGTCGCCGACCTGCTCCCCGAGCTCGCGGAGCCGCGAGTGCTCCGGACACTGGGGAGCCCGCTCGAGGACACGGTCGCGTGCGAGCGGCCGATCACCGCCCGGCACCTCCTCACCGGGACGGCGGGGCACGGCTTCAGCACCTGGGACTCCGCGGTCACGCCGCTGCTGATGGAGCGGCTGCACCAGGCGGCGGACGACATCCACGAGGTCCCGGCGCCGGACGAGTGGATGAGCCGGCTCTCGACGATCCCGCTGATGCACCAGCCGGGCGATGCCTGGACCTACAACGCCTCCTACGACGTGCTCGGCGTCCTCGTCGCGCGCGCTGCCGGGCAGGACCTGGCCGACGTGATGGCCGAGCGGCTGCTCGACCCGCTCGGCATGGCGGACACGGGCTTCCACGTGCCCGCCGGCAAGGTCGACCGTCTCACCACGATGTACGGCGCCGGCGACGGCGGACTGGTCGTGCGGGACGAGCCGGACGGGTTCTTCACACGCCCGCCGGCGTTTCCGTCCGGGTCCGGCGGGCTCGTCACCACCGCGGACGACTGGCTGGCCTTCGGCCGGATGCTGCTCGCCGGGGGCGGCGACGTGCTGAGCGAGGCGTCGGTGCGCCAGATGACGACCGACCACACGACGCCGCGGCTCCGGGAGACGGGCGGCTTCTTCCTCGACGGCCAGGGGTGGGGGTTCGGTGGTGGGGTCGACACCGAGGTGATCGACCCGTGGAACGTGGTCGGCCGCTACGGCTGGGTCGGCGGCACCGGCACGTCGGCGTACGTCCATCCCGACGGCGTCGTCGGGATACTCCTGACGCAGGTCGTGATCGGCTCGCCCGGTGTCGAGGACCTGTTGAAGGCGTTCTGGACGTCCACCCGGTGACGTTCGGCCCTGCTGGGCCCGCGCGTCGCTCCCTAGCGTGAGGGGTGGGAGGGACGCCGATGACGGACGACGTGCTGGTGGTGGACTCGCTGGTCCGCCGGTTCGGGGACCTGACCGCGGTGGACGAGGTGTCGTTCCGCATCGCGCCGGGGGAGACGTACGGGCTGCTCGGGCCGAACGGGGCGGGCAAGACGACGACGATCTCGATGGTCGCCGGACTCATCGCCGCGGACGCGGGCACCGTGACGGTCGCGGGCGAGCCGATGACGCCGCGGACGACCGAGCCGAAGCGGCACCTCGGGCTCGTGCCGCAGGAGCTCGCGATCTACCCGGACCTGACGGGCCGGGAGAACCTGACCCTCTTCGGCAGGCTGCAGGGCCTGCGCGGCTCCGAGCTCAGGAGTCGTGTCGACGAGGTGCTCAGCCTGATCGGGCTCGCGGACCGCGCGAAGGACCGCAGCAAGGAGTACAGCGGCGGGATGAAGCGCCGACTCAACATCGGCATCGGCCTGCTCAACCGGCCCACGCTGCTGATCCTCGACGAGCCGACGGTCGGGGTCGACCCGCAGTCGCGGCACGCGATCCTGGAGTCGGTCGAGGCGCTGTCGGGTGAGGGGATGGCGGTGCTCTACACGACGCACTACATGGAGGAGGCCGAGCGGCTCTGCGACCGCATCGGCATCATCGACTCCGGGCGCCTGCAGGCCGAGGGCACGCGCGACGACCTGATCCGGCTGACCGGCGGCGTCGACACCATCCGGCTCGGCGCCACGGGCGGCGACCTGGCCGCGGCAGCAGAGGAGCTCCGCCAGATCCCCGGTGTCGAACGGGTTCAGGTCGATCGCCGGTCGGCGACCCTGACCGTCAAGGACGCCCCCGCGCTGGTGGCGCAGGTGGTCGGCACGGCCGCAGACCACGGCGTGACCCTCTCCGACGTCGAGATCTCGCGCCCCGACCTCGAGTCGGTCTTCCTGCACCTCACCGGCAAGGGCCTGAGGGACTAGCGCGATGCGCCAGCTCCTGGCCCTCACCAGCTCCGACCTGCTGCAGCGGATGCGCGACAAGTCGGTGCTGATCTTCGCGCTGCTCGTGCCTCTGGCGCTGATGACCGTCTTCAACCTGGTCTTCGGCGCCGCCGACGACCTCGAGATCGACCCCGTCACCGTCGTGATCAGCGCACCCGCGGACGACGACCTCGCGCAGGCGCTGACCGGCGTCGTGCGGGCGCTCGACGGCACCGACGAGCTCGACGTCACCGTCGTCGAGACCGACGGGAGCGCCGGTCGCCGGCAGGTCCGGGACGGGGACGCGGCCCTCGCCCTCGTGGTGCCGGCTGGCTTCGGCGAGGCAGCGCGCGCCGGCGAGCCGGTCACCGTCGACGCCGTGCGCGGGGACGAGGCCGGCATCGGCGCCGACATCGTGCTCTCGGTGGTTGACGGTGTGCTCGACCAGGTCGCCTCCGGCGCGGTCACCGCCCGGGCCGGCCTGGCCGAGGGAGTCGCGCCGGCCGACATCGGGGCGCTCGTCGAGCAGGCCACGTCCGGCGGACCGGCGTACGACGTCGAGACCGGGCAGGCCTCCGACGAGCAGCTGGGTGCGGGTGCGGCGCTCGTCGCCGGGCAGGCAGGACTGTTCCTCCTCTTCACCGTCAGCTTCGGCGTGACCGGGCTGCTCATCGACCGCGAGTCCGGCACGCTGGCCCGGCTGCGGTCCATGCCGATCCCCGGGTGGGTGATCGTCGCGGCGAAGGCTCTGGTCAGCTTCGTCCTCGGCGTGGTGGCGACCGGCGTGCTGCTGACGGTCGGGAGCTACCTGTTCGACGCCGACTTCGGCTCCGTCCCCGCTGTGGCGGTGCTCGTGCTGTGCGCGGCCGCCGCCGGCACGTCGGTGATGTTCCTGGTCGTCCGCGTCGCCCGCACGAGTGAGCAGGCCGGCATCGTGACGTCGATCGTGGCGCTGGTGCTGGGCATCGGCGGTGGCGCGTTCTTCCCCGTGAGCGCGACCGGTGCCCTGTCGGGAGTGCTCGACCTCAACCCCGTCGCCGCGCTGCTGCGGGGGCTCGGCACCACGTCGGGTGGCGGCGGGCTGACCGACATCGGCCCCCCGGTCGCGATCATGCTCGGCTTCGCCGTCGTGATGCTGCTCGTCTCGCGTCTGGTCCCGGACCGGGGAGTGCTGTCATGAGGAACGCCCTCACGATCGCCGGTGCCGAGCTGCGGCTCTTCCTGCGCGACCGCTCCAACCTGTTCTTCGTCTTCGTCTTCCCGCTGCTGCTGGTGCTGATGATCGGCCTGCAGTTCGGCGAGGGCGCGACGTCCGGTCGCGTCGCGGTGAGCGGTGGGGAGTCCTCGCTGCAGTCCGGGCTCGTCGAGCGGCTCGAGGCAGACGACGTCGTCGTCAGTGACCCCGCGTGGGACGACGCGCTGGCCCTGCTCGCGCGCGGGCGGCTCGACGTTGCCGTGCGCGTCGACGCGGCGGCCGCGGCGGCGTACGAGGCCGGGGAGGCGGTGACGCTCGAGGTGGTGCGCGGCCCGTTGGGCGACGCGCAGGTCGTCGAGCAGGATGTCCGCGTCGCCGTCGAGGCCCTGCGCTCTGAGCGCAGCCGCGTCCTGGCGCTGGAGACGCGCGGCGTGCCGACCGACCGCGCGCAGGAAGCGCTCGCCACCGCCGAGGGCGAGGTCAGCGCACCACGGCTCGAGGTGACGAGCGTCGACCGGCTCAGCCAGGAGTTCGAGGGGATGGGGCAGTTCGAGTTCGGAGCCGCGGGACAGCTGCTGCTGTTCGTCTTCCTCGCGTGCCTCGGCGGGTCGGCCACGCTGATCCAGGCCCGACGGCTCGGTGTGGTGTCGCGCATGCTCGCGGGTCCGGTGGCGGCGGAGGAGCTGGTCGCCGGACAGGTGCTGGGTCGGTGGGCGATCGGGCTCTTCCAGGGCGCCTACCTCATGGTCGCGAGCAGCCTGCTCTTCGGTGTCGGCTGGGGCAGCGTCCCGCTCGCGCTCCTCGTCCTGCTGCTGTTCAGCCTCGTCGCCGCCGGGGCCGCGATCCTGCTCGGCACCCTGCTGGAGAACGAGGGCGCGGCCGCGGGGGCGGGGATCGGGGCCGGCTTGGTGCTGGCCGCTCTGGGGGGTTCGATGTTCCCCCTCGAGCTCTTCCCCGACACCATGCGCACGATCTCCCGCTTGACCCCGCACTCGTGGGCCTACGAGGCGCTCGCCGACGTCCAGCGCCGAGGCGCCGGGTTCGTGGAGGTGCTGCCGGAGCTCGGGGTGCTCGCGGCGATGGCCGCCGTGCTCGTCACGCTCGGCAGCTGGTCGCTGCGGCGCAGCCTGGCGCGGGCGATGTGAGCCGACGCTCGTGCCTCGCCCCCGTTCGACACCGATGGGGAGCACACCCCGTTGGACGGTTGTCCCCACCTCGAGGCTCACTACCGTGGATGCATGACTGACGAGGTGAAGCAGGCAGCGATCGAGGCCGCACAGCGAGTGGTCGACGAGGTCTCCTCCTTGCAGTACAGCGCCGAGGACAGCACCATCGCCGAGCAGCTCGACGAGGGCCTGACCAAGGCGAAGGTGTCGGTGAGCGGCGACGAGCGCACCCGCATCCTCGCGGAGATCGACGGCATGAAGGACGAGAAGTCCTCCGCTCCGCAGGTCCGGTCCGCGGCGCCGGCGGAGTGACGTCATGGACGTGCGCGGGCTGCTGACCGAGGGCTTCGGCCGCATCACCGAGCTGTACGCCGGCATCGCCGAGGACCTCGACGACGAGACCCTCCACCACCGTCCCGGCGGCACCGGCAACCCGGTCGGGTGGCTGCTGTGGCACCTGGCGCGGGTGCAGGACGACCACGTCGCCGACCTCGCCGGGGAGCCGCAGGTCTGGGAGCGGTTCCAGGACCGCTTCGGCCTGCCCAACGGCACCGGCGACATCGGCTACGGCCACACCAGCGAGCAGGTCGACGCGCTGCGGATCGACGACCCGGCGCTGCTCGCGGAGTACCACCACGAGGTCACGCTCGCCACCGCGCGCTACCTGCAGACCGTCGACGAGGCGGAGCTCGAGCGCGAGGTCGACCAGCGGTGGGACCCGCCGGTGACCGCGGGACAGCGGCTGATCAGCATCCAGGGCGACTGCCTGCAGCACCTGGGGCAGGCTGCCTACGTGAAGGGACTTCTCGGGGGCTGACGCATCGTTTCCGCCCGGATGCCCCACAAACGGCTCGAGAGGGCCATACTTGGGGGTGATGACCACTCCGAGCGGCCGACGGCCGAAGCACCTTGCCAGCAGTCCGTTCAAGCCGGCGGTTGAGCCGGTCGTCGAGGTGTTCGAGGTTGGCGACCGCGTCACCCACGACATCTACGGCCTCGGTCAGGTGACCCACGTCGACAGCCACGCGGTGACCGCGGACTTCGGGTCGAAGAACGTGCGGATCGCGCACCCCTACCCCAAGCTGCACCACCTCTGAGGCGCTGCCGCCCGCTCGGGCGGCTGCCTAGGCTGGCCGCATGACGACGCGGTGGCTCTTCGGCGACCAGCTCGGACCGCACTTCGTCGACGACCACCGCGGCCCGCTGCTGATGGTGGAGTCGATCGGTGTCCTCCGTCGTCGCCGCTTCCACCGGGCCAAGGCGCACCTCGTGCTGAGCGCGATGCGGCACCGTGCCGCCGAGCTCGGCGACCGGCTGACCTACGTGCAGGCGGAGACGTACGCCGAGGTGGTGCGCGAGGTCGGCGGTGACGTCGAGGTCGTGCACCCGACGTCGTACGCCGCGCTGGGGCTGGTCGAGCGGCTCGGCTGCACCGTCCTGCCACCTCGCGGCTTCGCCACCGCGCGGGAGGACTTCGAGCGCTGGGCCGAGGGACGTCGCGGCAAGCGGCTGCTGATGGAGGACTTCTACCGGCGGGCGCGCCAGGCGCACGGCGTGCTCCTCGACGCCGGCGAGCCGGCCGGCGGCCAGTGGAACTTCGACCACGACAACCGGCAGCCGCCACCGAAGGGCGCCGACACGCTCGGGGTCACCGAGCCCTGGTGGCCGAGCGAGGACGACATCGACGCGCAGGTGCGCGAGGACCTCGACCGCTGGGAGCGCGACGGCGAGGTGTCGTTCATCGGACGTGACGGGCCGCGGATCTTCCCGGCCACCCGGCGCCAGGCGCTGGCGGCGCTCGAGCACTTCGTGGAGCACCGGCTGCCGGAGTTCGGGGCGCACGAGGACGCGATCCTCGAGGGCGACCCGTGGATGGCGCACAGCCTGATCAGCGCGCCGATGAACCTCGGCCTGCTCGACCCGCTCGAGGTCGTCGAACGGGCGGAGGAGGCCTACCGCAGCGGCGCGGCGCCGATCGAGAGCGTCGAGGGCTTCGTCCGCCAGGTCATCGGGTGGCGCGACTACGTCTGGCACGTCTACTGGCACATGGGCGACGGCTACCGCCGCGAGAACTCGCTGGCCGCCCAGGAGCGGATCCCGCAGTGGTTCGCCGAGCTCGACGGGGCGGCGACCGACGCGCGCTGCCTCTCCCACACCCTCGACCAGGTCGCGGAGCACGGCTGGGTGCACCACATCCCGCGGCTCATGGTGCTGGGGTCGTACGCTCTGCAGCGCGGGTGGGCGCCGACGCAGGTCACCGACTGGTTCCACCGGGCGTTCGTCGACGGCTACGACTGGGTGATGGTGCCCAACATCGTCGGGATGTCGCAGCACGCCGACGGTGGCCAGATGATGACGAAGCCCTACACGTCGGGCGGCGCCTACATCAACACGATGAGCGACCACTGCGGGTCGTGCCGCTTCGACCCCAAGGTGCGGGTGGGGGAGGACGCGTGCCCGTTCAGCGCGGGCTACTGGTGGTTCCTCGACCGGCACCGCGAGACGTTCGAGGGCAACCACCGCATGTCGCGTGCGGTCCGCGGGCTCGACCGGCTCAAGGACCTCTCCGAGCTCGTCGAGCAGGAGGACGCGCGGGGCAACCGAGCGCCCTGACGTCCGCGGGCCAGCACCGTGCAGGCAGTTCGTGACTCGCGGCGGCCGACTGAGCGTGGGACCCGGAGCCGGACGCGCGAACTGCCTGCATGGTGCACGCCCTGAGCTCGCACGTGCGGTGGATGTGGGCCCCCGTCGAGCGCGTTTGAGGGCCACGGCCGCCGCACGTGCGCGCTCCTGGGCGAGCAACGTAGGCAGTTCGCCGTTCGGGGCAGCGGGCCGAGCGTGGTGGCCGCGGGCAGCGGTCCCAACTGCCTACGCTGGTCGGGTCTCGGGACGGGCCGAGATCCTCAGCGGCAGGGGAGGGAGCCGAGGCGGGCGAGGCCCTCCCGGTCGCCGGGCCCGAGCTCGACCTGCCCGATGTTGGAGGCGTACATCAGCTCCATCGGCTCGCTGACGTGACCGAGCCCGACGACGTGGGCGACCTCGTGGAGGACGATCCCCTCCATCACCCGTGGCTGCTGCGCGACGGCCGAGGCGGTGAACGCCTCGACGTCGAGGACGATGCCTCCGCTGACGAACCGGAGCCGCCCACTGCTGCCGCGCTCGGCGACGGCACCGCCCACTCCGGCGACCTGGCCGGCGAGGTCGGGGTACTCCGCGGCGTCGGCCCAGCCGATGACGACCGGGTCCGGGCGCCCGAAGAGCTTCACGCCGCCGGGGAACGGCCGGTCGTCGGTCTCGCCCTCGTCGGTGAACTCCAGCCCCGTCGCCGCGCTCGCCCGGTCCAGTGCCCGGCGGACCAGCTCGCTCCCGCCGGGCGGCTCGCCGGCCGGGTTGATCCGGTAGCGGACCTGCTCGCACGGGTCCCAGCCGACCGGCTCGTCGCTGCCCGGCTGGGTCATCGCCCAGGCGAAGGTCCCGCCCTGTCGTACGACGCTGGGCGCCGGCAGCGGCCGGTCAGGCCCCAGTCCCACCGCACGCCGCACGGGGTCGAGCTGCTCGGCCGGGTGCCACGCCACGACCGCAGCCAGCATCGCGGCGGTGGCTGCGATCGTCACGGTCGTCGCGGAACGGGGCACCGGGACAGTGTGGCCGACACTCGGGCGCCGCAGACGGGCAATGCGATCTGTGCGCGAGGTGCAGGCGTCCCGGTCAGGCCAGGAGCGACGGCATCAGCGCATCGACGCGGTTGGTGAGCACCGACAGCACGTCCTCGCGGTCCTCGGTCGGGCCGGTCGCCCAGAGCAGCAGCGCCTGGGCGAACAGGCCGTCGAGCATGCCGTAGGTCGTCGCCGGGTCGAGTGCCGCCCGCCTGCCGGCGAGCTCGGAGTAGCGGGTCACCACGCGCCAGATCATCTGCTCGAGCTGGCCGTCGATCTCGAGGACCACCTCGCGCAGCGCCGGCTCGAACATCGACTGGTTGCGCAGGTCGTACCAGAGCTGGTGCATCGGACCCTCCTCGCGGATGGTCTCGGCCAGCTTCGCGGCGAACCGCTCCTGGAGCTCGTCGGCGGACGTCGACGAAGCCACGATCGCGTCGTAGCGCGTCACGCACGTGCGCTTGTAGTAGCGCACGCAGTAGGTGATCAGCTCCTCCTTGTTGGAGAAGTAGTAGTGCACGACGCCGTGCGAGAACGGCGAGTGCTGCGCGATCTCGCGCAGCGAGGTCTTCGCGTAGCCCAGCTTGCCGAGGGTGACCAGGGCCGACTCCGCGAGCTGGTCGCGGCGGTCCTCGTGCTTGCTGACGCGCGCAGCCGCCGACGCCATCGGGTCGGCGACGGAGGCAGAGGACGAGGCAGGCACGCCCGCATCGTACGCGCCGCACGGTGCGTGGAACCGGGGACTCGCATTCGTCTTGACATGTGACCAAAGATTTCCTTGACAGTTGTCAAGAACTCGCGTCAGTGTGATCGCCATCACCCGACCGCACCGCTACCCGAGGAGACCTCGATGACCGCAACCGACCTGACCGGACGCGTCGCACTCGTGACGGGAGGTGCCCAGGGCCTCGGGGAGGGCATGGCCCGCGCGCTGGCCGCAGCCGGGGCGAAGGTGATGATCGCCGACGTCAACGAGGCGGGTGCCGACACGGCCGCGAGCCTCGGCGACGGGCACGGGTTCGTACGCCTCGACGTCAGCGACGACGCCGGCTGGGAGTCGGCCACCGCGTCGACCGTCGAGCAGCTCGGCGGCCTCGACGTCCTCGTCAACAACGCCGGCATCGAGATCAGCAGCCTCATCACCGAGGTGCAGGTCGACGACATCCGCAAGATGCTCGACGTCAACGTGCTCGGCACGGCCCTCGGCCTGAAGCACGGGCTGCGCACCATGCGGCCGGGCGGCGCGGCCGGCACGGGCGGCTCGATCATCAACATCTCGTCGGTCGCCGCGACCATCGCGTTCCCGGCGATCTCCATCTACTCCGGCACCAAGTCCGCGGTGGACCGGATGACCCGGGTGGCGGCGATGGAGTCCGGCAAGCTCGGCTACGGCGTACGCGTCAACTGCATCTACCCGGGCCTCGTCCCCACCGCCATGGGTGCCGGCCTCGCCAACGACATGGCGAGCCTCGGGCTCTACGGCAGCCCCGAGGAGGCGGTCGGCGCGGTCATCGAGCTGACCCCGTCAGGCCGCCTCGGCGAGGTCGAGGACATGGCCGACGCCGTCGTCTTCCTCGCCTCCGACCAGTCCCGATTCATCAACGGCGCCGGCATCCCTGTCGACGGCGGCATGGGCATGTGACCGGACCACCCGAGACCAGGAGAGCACAGTCATGAGCGAGAAGAAGGTCGTCGTCTACGGAGCGTCGGGCTACACCGGCCGCCTGATCTGCGAGTACCTCCGCGAGTACCACGTGCCGTTCATCGCGGCCGGCCGCAGCCAGGAGAAGCTCGAGTCGTCCCTGGCCACCAACGTCGCCGGCATCGAGACCGCCGACTACGAGATCCGCACCGTCGACCACGACGTCGAGAGCCTCGCCGAGCTGTTCGACGGCGCCTCGGTCGTGTGCAACACCGTCGGCCCGTTCAGCACCCTCGGCCCCACCGTCGTCGAGGCGGCGCTGAAGGCCGGCGTCCACTACACCGACACCACCGGCGAGCAGGACTGGTTGATGGACTGCGACGACCAGTGGGGTGACAAGTACGCCGAGGCGGGCCTGCTGCTCTCGCCGGGCATCGCTCAGATGTACACCACCGGCGAGATCGCCGCGCAGCTCTGCCTGGAGAAGCCCGGCCTCGACACCCTCGACATCGCGGTCTTCTGGGGCGGCTCGCCGACCATCGCGTCGACCGAGACGATCCTCGTCAACGCCGCGAACTCGGCCGCGCACTTCCTCGACCAGAACGCGTACGTCCCCTGGGACCCCGGTCAGGGCCTCGTGTCGCTCGTGGTGCCCGGCCAGCACGACCTCGCGCTGTCGCTGCCGTGGGGCGGCACGTCGCACCCCGTGTGGTTCAAGCGCGACCCGCGGGTGGCCAACTGCAAGGCGCAGGGCGGCGTGTTCAACGCAGCCCTGATGAACGGCGTGCCCCAGATCGTCGCCGGCGCGCTCGAGGCCACCAAGGAGATGAGCGCGGAGGACAAGGCGGCCGCTCTCACCGCCACCGCGCGCCAGGTGATGGACCAGATGCCGCCGCGCGAGAACCCGCGCGTCAACAAGTCCCTCGACTCCGTGCACGCCTCCGGGCCCCTCGGGCGCGCGCACTGCGTGATCCACGGCAACTCCAACTACAAGCAGACCGGACTCATGCAGGCGTACGCCGCGTACTCGCTCCTGCAGCAGCCTCCGCGCCGCGTCGGCTTCGCGTCCGGGTGCCAGGCGTTCGGCCACCACGAGCTGCTCGGGGTGCTGCGGACCTTCGGCCTGGTCTCCCCGCCGGTGCTCACGACCCAGGACTAGGCCGGGACCGACATGCGGCTGCACGACTACCTCGACAAGGGCGCGAGCCTGGGCCCGGACCGACCGTGCCTGACCACCGACGGCACCACGATGTCGTACGCCGACGTGGTGGGGCTGTCGCACCAGGTCGCCGCGGCCCTGGTCGGACGCGGCCTCAGGGTGGGGGCGCGCGTCGCGATCCTCTCGGCCAACGACCCGGTCGCGTTCACCTGCGTCTTCGGGATCAGCCGGGCGGGAGGCGTGTGGTGCCCGATCAACCCGCGCAACGAGGCCGCGGAGAACCAGGAGCTCCTCGAGCTCTTCGGCGCGGAGGTCGTGCTCTACCAGTCGGGCTTCGCGCCGCTGGTGGCGGCGATCCGCGACCAGCTGCCGGCGGTCCACACGTGGGTCTGCCTCGACTCCGACCCGGACTCGGCGGACGACGGCTCGCTGTCGTTCGCCGAGCTCCTCACCTCGGGTGCCACCGCGCCGGTGCCCGAGCGCCCCGGACGCCCCGGTGCCGACGAGCTCGCGATGCTCGTCGGCACCGGCGGCACGACCGGTCGGCCGAAGGGCGTGATGCTCACCCCGGGCAACCTCGAGACCATGACGGCGCTGACGCTGATGGGCTATCCCTTCGACGGCCCGCCGGTCTATCTCGCGCTCGCTCCGCTCACCCATGCCGCGGGCGTGCTGTGCTTCCCGGTGCTCTCGCTCGGTGGCGAGGTGGTGATCATGCGTGCGCCCGACGTCACCGGCTTCCTGCGGCTGGTGCACGAGCACCGCGTCACGCACACGTTCCTGCCACCGACGCTGATCTACATGGTGCTCGGCAGCCCCGACCTCGACGCGACGGACCTGAGCAGCCTCCAGTGCTTCTGGTACGGCGCCGCCCCCATGTCGGCGTCCCGCCTCGAGGAGGCGTTGACCCGCATCGGGCCGGTGATGGCCCAGCTGTTCGGGCAGACCGAGGCGCCGATGATGATCTCGATGATGCCGCCGGCCGACCACTTCCGTGCGGACGGGTCGGTGGCCACCGAGCGTCTCGCCAGCGCCGGCCGCCCGGCGCCCCTGGTCATCGTCGCGATCCTCGACAAGGACGACCGGCCGGTGCCTGCGGGGGAGCGGGGCGAGATCTGTGCCCGGTCGTCGCTGGTGATGACGGGCTACTGGGAGAACGCCGACGAGACCGCACGCACCCTGCGCAACGGCTGGCTGCACACCGGCGACATCGGGTTCCTGGACGAGGAGGGCTTCCTCCACATCGTCGACAGGGCCAAGGACATGATCATCACGGGCGGCTTCAACGTGTACTCCACCGAGGTCGAGCAGGCGGTGCTGGCGCACGAGTCCGTGCAGGACTGCGCGGTGGTCGGACGACCGGACGACAAGTGGGGCGAGCGCGTCGTGGTCGTCGTGCAGCCCTACGCGGGCGCGACGGTCGACCCCGACGACCTGACGGCCTTCGTCAAGCAGCGGATCGGGTCGGTGAAGGCGCCCAAGGAGGTGCACGTCTGGCCCGACCTGCCGCGCTCGAAGGTCGGCAAGGTCCTCAAGACCGAGATCAAGGAGCGGATCGGGGAGCGCGAACCGTCCTGACCGACGGTGCGTGGAACCATGGCCGTATGCCGGCCGAGCTCGTCGTACGCCAGGCCGGGTTCGCACCGGTCAAGGGCATGCGGCACCTCGCCCTCGACGCGGTCGACCTCGACGAGCGGGGCGCCATCGGCGACCGGTCCTACTGCCTGGTCGACGTCGACGCCGCGCGCGTCCTGAGGACGGTGCAGCACCCGGTGCTGATCGGCGTGGTGGCGCGGGCGGACGGGGACGTCCTCGGACTGACGCTCCCGACCGGAGCGTCCGTGGTCGCGCGAGCCGACAGGATCGGCCGGACGATCACCTGTGACTACTGGGGCCGTCGCGTCGACCTCGAGCTCACCGACGGTCCGCACGCCGCGCTCCTCTCCGCCTGGCTGGGTCGGCGCGTGCAGCTCGCGGTCGCGCCTCGCGGCGGGGTGGTGTTCGGCGACCCGCTCACCGTCGTCGGCACGGCGTCGCTGCACGAGCTGGCCCGGCGTACGGGCCACGAGGCGCTCGCCGACCAGGCTGCGCGCTTCCGGTCGACGCTGGTCGTCGAGACCGACACGCCCTACGTCGAGGACTCGTGGGCGGGACGCGACGTGGTGGTGGGGGAGGCCACGGTGCGGATCGGCGGACCGGTCCCGCGGTGCGCCGTCCTCGACCACCACCCGGAGACCGGCGCGAAGGACCTCCGACTGCTGAGGGCCCTGGTGCGCGAGCGCCCGACCAACCGGGCCGGTGAGCCGGTGCTGGGGGTCTACGCGACGTGCACCCGACCCGGGCGGGTCGCCGTGAGTAGCTGACGCCGCTCGTCAGCGGTCGAGCTCGCGTCTGTCGACCTGGCGCGGGACCATCGGCCGCTGTTCGAGCTCCGCGAGCTCCTGGCGCGCGAGGTCCAGCGACCCGAGGAGCGCCGCCAGCGCGTCGATGGCGTCGTGGGCAGCGTTGTCCCACTCCTGCCAGCCCGAGCCCTGGTGCCGTGCGGTGCCGCCCTGCCAGGCCACGACGAGGGCGTCGATGCTCGCCTCGGCGGCGCGCCGGCGGACGTCGACCTCGGCGACGCGGGCGGCCGCGAAGGAGGAGACCACTGCGCGGCCCGAAAGATCGTGCTGGAGGTGGCCGGAGATGATCATGGATGTCCACTACCCACGCCCCGGGTGGGCCTACACGCGCTTGACGAGATCTGGAGACGATCGAGAGTGCTCCTTGCACCTGCGGAGCGCCGCGGAGGTCGGCCCGGTGGGGGACCTAGGGTGGTGCGACCACCCCCGCCTATCTCGGAGGCTCCTACGTGGACACCATGACCCCCGTCTACGGCTCGGCCACCCTGCTGCTGATCGCCGCAGCCGCCGTCGCCGCCCTGCTCGTCCTGATCATCGTGCTGCGCATGCACGCCTTCGTGGCGCTCGTGCTCGTCAGCTTCGGCACCGCGATCGCTGCCGGCGTGCCCCTCCCGGAAGTACCGGTCATCGCGATCGCCGCCTTCAGCACCACGCTCGGCACCGTGGCCCTGCTCGTGGGGCTCGGCGTGATGATCGGTCGCCTGCTGGAGGTGACGGGCGGCGCGCAGGTGCTCGCCGACACCCTGGTGAGCCGCTTCGGCGAGAAGCGCGCGCCGATGGCGCTGGGCATCGCCGCCCTGCTCTTCGGCCTGCCGATCTTCTTCGACGCCGGCCTGGTCGTCTTCCTCCCGATCATCTTCTCGGTCGCCAAGCGGTTCGGCGGCTCCGTCCTGATGTACGCGCTCCCTGCCGCCGGCGCGTTCGCCAGCATGCACGCCATCGTGCCTCCGCACCCGGGGCCCGTCACCGCGGCCACCGAGATCGGCGCCAGCATCGGCCTCACCCTGGTCGTGGGCGTGGTGGTCGCCGTCGTCGCGTGGTTCATCGGCGTGTACGCCGTCACGGTCGGGTGGCTCGGCAAGATCTACGTCCCGATCGACGACTCGGTCCTGACCGGCGGGCGCGAGCCCGACACGAGCAACCCGCCGGCGTTCGCCCACGTCCTCTCGATCCTGCTGCTGCCCCTGGTGCTGATCGGTGCGAACACCGTCCTCACGACGCTGCGGACCAACGGCAGCATCCCCGCGGAGGGCACGCTGGCCGACATCGTGATCTTCGTCGGCCAGACCCCGGTCGCGCTGCTGATCGCGCTGCTCGTCGCGACCTACACCCTCGCGATCCGCCGCTACTCGCGCGAGGAGGTCGAGACGCTGCTCAACGACGCGCTGGGCCCGATCTGCGCGATCATCCTCATCACCGGCGCCGGCGGCATGTTCGGCGGCGTGCTCCGCTACAGCGGCATCGGCGACGCGCTCTCCGACTCCCTCGCCGACCTCGGCCTGCCGCTCATCGTGAGCGCGTTCGTCATCGCCACGATCCTGCGGGTCGCGCAGGGCTCGGCGACCGTCGCGCTGACCACCACGGCCGGCCTGATCTCCGCCGGCGTCGCTGCCGCCGACCCGTCCAGCCTCCAGCTCGTCGCCCTCGTGCTGGCGATCGCGGCCGGCGCGACCGTGCTCTCGCACGTCAACGACTCCGGCTTCTGGCTGGTCAGCCGGTTCTTCGGGATGGACGTCAAGACGACCCTGCGGACCTGGACCGTCATGGAGACCACGCTCGGCGTCACGATCTTCGTGCTCTCCCTCGGCATCTGGGCCGTCGGATGAGAACACCCCACGACGTTCTTCGCCTCCCCCGCTTCGCTCCTCCTGCGAACAACGCCGCGGGGACCCCGAAATGACAACACCCGACGCGCCGCTCCACCTCGTCTTCATGGGAGTCTCCGGCTCGGGGAAGTCCACCGTGGCGCGGGCGGTCCAGGAGCGGCTGGGCTGGGAGCTCGCCGAGGGCGACGACTTCCACCCGCCGGAGAACGTCGCGAAGATGCGGGAGGGCATCCCGCTCAAGGACGCCGACCGCTGGGGGTGGCTGGAGTCGCTCGCGGAGTGGACCGCCGAGCGCGACGCCCGCGGCGAGCCGACGCTCATCGCCTGCAGCGCCCTTCGCAAGGCCTACCGTGACGTGCTGAGGCGCGGGGGCGAGGGCACGTTCTTCGTGCACTCCACCGGCGACAAGCACCTGCTGCTGGAGCGGATGAGCGCCCGCGACCACTTCATGCCGCCGAGCCTGCTGGAGTCGCAGCTCGACACCCTCGAGGCGCTCGAGCCGGACGAGCACGGGATGGACGTCGACCCGGCGCTGCCGGTCGACCGCCTCGCCGCGATGGTGCTCGCCCGGCTCGGCCTGGCCTGACCGCTCGTCGGGTCAGCGCACGCGTCGTGCGCGCAGCACCGCGTCCTCGATGTCGATCTCCTCACCGGTCTCCGGATGGGCCTGCGACCTCGGTCGCGACTCGCACACCTCGACCTCCCACGAGTCGTCGAGGGCCGGGATCAGCTGGTCGGCGGTGTGCATGAACGAGTGGTGGCCGTGCCGCAGGCCGGTGTGGACGTCGCTCGGCGCGTGGCCGACCACGAGGAGCGTCCCGCCGGGCGCCACCGCCGAGGCCAGGCGGCGTACGACATCGACCATGCCGCCGTCGGGCAGGTGCACGAAGTGTGAGGTGACGAGGTCCCACGTCTCGCCGCCGGGCTCGAAGGTGCGGACGTCGATGCGCCTGGTCTCGACCCGGTCGCCGACGCCGGCATCCACGGCGTGCTCGGCGACCCGTTCCAGCGCCGCGTCGGCGAAGTCGGACGCCGTCACCTGCCAGCCGTGCTGCGCCAGCCACAGGGCGTCGCCGCCCTCACCGCACCCGACGTCGAGCGCGCGTCCCGGCTCGAGGTCGGCGGCCTCGGCCTCGAGCTGGACGTTGACCCGGCCGCTCCAGACGCGGTCACCCGAGTAGCGGCCCTCCCAGGCGGGCTGCTCGAAGAAGTCGTCGCGGAGCGTCTGCACCGCCGTCGTCGCGTCCGCGTTGGCGAGCTCGGCGTTGATCCACGCGCCGACACGGGTTCCGTGGGCCGCGGAGGCGACCAGGATCATCGCGATGTCCGTGGCGTTGCCGGCAGCGAAGATGCCGGGGACCGTGGTCGCTCCCGTGCTCGGCTCGACCTCGATCACCGACCCGAAGGCGATGCCGTTCATCTCGAAGGGCTTGGGCTCGATGCCCACCGGGCCGAGGAAGTCGGCACGCACGTGGGGCTTCGACGCGACGACGATCGCGTCCCGCTCGAGGACCGTTCCGTCCGCCAGTCGCAGCCCGACGAGGTCGTCGCCGTCGGTGACGACCTCCTGCGGGGTGCCGTGGGCGAAGCGCACGCCGATCGCGCCGAGCTTCTCCGTCTCCTCCGGGGGCAGCTCGACGCCGTCGTGGACGACCACCACGACGTCGTCTGACAGCTGACGGAACAGCAGCGCCTGGTGTGCGGCCATCGGGGTCGTCGCGAGGACGGCGATCGCCTGGTCGCGCACCTCCCAGCCGTGGCAGTAGGGGCAGTGCAGCACGTCGACGCCCCACCGCTCGGCCAGCCCCGGCACGTCGGGCAGCTCGTCGACGACGCCGCCGGTGACCAGCACCCGCCGGGCGCCGTACCTCCGACCACCCTCCGTGGTGACCAGGAAGGAGTCGGCAGCGCCGGACAGACCGACCACCCGGTCGGTCAGCACCTCGACGCCGTACGCCGCCACCTCGGCGCGGCCGTCCTCGAGCAGCTGCAGCGGGGGGACGCCCTCGCGGCCCAGGTAGTTGTGGGCGTGGGCGGCGGGGGCGTTGCGGGGCTCGCCGGCGTCGATGACCAGCACCGAACGCCTCGACCTGCCCAGCGCCATCGCACCGCTCAGCCCGGCCGCGCCACCACCGATGACCACCACGTCGTACGTCTCGTTCTCACTCATGTCACCGAGCATGCAGGGGCCGTGCGCGATTGACAAACAATCTTGCTGGAGTGGCAAACTGGGGGCATGGACGACGAAGGAGTGCTGCGCGCCGTCGGTCCGCGGCTGCGCCAGCTGCGGCTCGAGCGGGAGGCGACCCTGACCGACCTCGCCGAGGAGACCGGCATCTCGGTGAGCACCCTGTCGCGGCTGGAGTCCGGCCAGCGCAAGCCCACCCTCGAGCTGCTGCTGCCGCTGGCCCGGGCCCACCGCGTCGCCCTCGACGAGCTGGTCGACGCGCCCGAGACCGGTGACCCGCGGATCCGCTCCAAGCCGGTGGTGCGGCACGGACGCACCTTCATCTCGCTGACCCGCCGGCCCGGGGGGCTGCAGTCCTTCAAGATGGTGATGCCGGTCGAGAAGGACCCGCGCCCGACGTTGCAGACCCACGAGGGCTACGAGTGGCTCTACGTCCTCAGCGGCAAGGTCCGGCTGGTGCTCGGGACCCGCGACCTGGTGCTCGAGCCCGGCGAGGTGGCCGAGTTCGACACCCGCACGCCCCACTGGATCGGCAACCCGGGGCCGACGCCCGCCGAGGTGCTGGCGATCTTCGGCCCCCAGGGCGAACGGATGCATGTCCGCTCCTGAGGGGTGGGCCCGGGGTACGCCAACGACGTACGCGCGGCGCGTCGGACGACCACAAGTCAGCGAGCGGCCGTGATCTGAGCGGGACAGATGGCGGCGTACCCGACTTCTGGTCGTCCGACGCGCCGGGTCTGGTCCGAGCGGGCCTGAGCGCGCCGGGGCGGAAGGGCAGAGGCCCCGAATTGCTCCTTACACCGCCGTGACCCGAGTTCTCGGAAAACGCCACGGAATGTCGCCGAACTCCTTAGGTTGAGCCTGCGCCGGTCCCCGATCGGTGTTCTGCACTTACGACGTAGTCGCTCACACTCACGCGAGGCACACATGACTCAGGATGCAGCCCAGGCCCGGAAGGGCGCGGGACTCTCGGTCGCCGGTTGGCCACTGGGCCGGAAGATGGCCCTGGCACTGGCGATCCCGCTGCTGCTCGCTGCCGTCCTCGGTGGCCTGCGCGTGGCCGGCGACTACGGCGACTCGCGCCAGGCTGCGCGGAGCGCCCAGCAGGTCACGATCATCCAGCCCGCGGTGGACTACCTGACCGCGTCCGAGACCGCGATGGTGGCCGCGCAGTCCGACAGCGCCGCCAGCCAGGGCGACCTGATCGACGCGATCAGCGACATCTCCACGAACGCCGAGGCGCTGGTCCAGGCCCGCGACGGGGCCGAGCTCGACGAGCTGCAGACCGCCCACGTCAACGCGCTGCTCGACCTCAGCCAGGCCATGCGCGGCGAGGGTGCCGAGACGCTCGGCCCGGCCACCTGGATCGCCCTCGTGCGTCAGCTCGAGTCCAGCGTCTCCCAGCTCATCACCACCGTGAACGCCGCCCAGGAGACGCCCGAGCCCCGTCTCGAGCAGCTCTCCCAGGCCATGAGCGGTCGCCTGTCCCTCGCCCTCCAGCAGGGCCTGCTCGCGACCACGCTGTCGCAGTCCAGCTCGCAGGAGCTCTTCTCCGAGATCGGCGTCGAGGCCGCGGCCATCGACCGTCTCGCCGGATCCGTCGAGGGCGCGGACGACCAGACCGCCCTCCTGCGCCAGCAGAACACCCGCCACGCCGGGCAGATCCGCGACGACGCCGCCACCGACCTCGACGGACGCGACGCCTACGCGCCGTACGACGAGATCACCGAGACGCTCGTCAGCGGTGTGACCAAGACCCTCGACGACGCGGCCGGTGTCGCCCAGCGCAACGCCCTCATCGGCGCCGTGCTCACGCTCCTCGCGCTCGCCGCGGCGATCGCCCTCGCGTTCTTCATCGCCCGCAGCCTCCTCGGCCCGATCGGCAAGGTCCGCGACGGCGCCCTCGCGGTGGCCCGCCACCGCCTGCCCGACGCGGTCGCCCGGATCCGCGCCGGCCAGGAGCCGGAGCCGATCAAGACGATCGACGTCCACACCAACGAGGAGATCGGCCAGGTCGCGCGAGCGGTCGACGACCTCCACCGCCAGGCCATCCACCTCGCCTCGGGCGAGGCCCAGCTCCGCCAGACCGTCAACGCGATGTTCGTGACGCTGTCGCGCCGCTCGACCTCGCTGGTCAACCAGCAGCTCGCGCAGATCGAGCGCCTCGAGCACGACGAAGAGGACCCCAAGCGCCTCGAGTCGCTGTTCCGCCTCGACCACCTCGCCTCGCGCATGCGTCGTACGGCCGACTCCCTGCTGATCCTGGCCGACGCCCCGAACCGTGCCGCCGGCCAGTTCAGCCTCACCGTCGGCGAGGCGCTGCAGGCCGCGACGTCCGGTGTGCAGGACTACCAGCGCGTGCAGATCCTCTCCAACCTCAACACCCGCGTCGGTGACGAGGCCGCGCCCGACGTCGTCCACCTGCTCACCGAGCTGGTCGACAACGCGCTCAGCTTCTCGCCGCCGGCCGAGCCGGTGCGCCTGGCCGCCAAGCAGGGCCCCGAGGGCGTCACCATCACGATCACCGACTCCGGCCTGGGCGTGCCCCCGGCCGAGCTCGAGCAGCTCAACGGCGACCTCCAGCACGGTGCCGAGGCCACGCCCGACACCGCCCGCCGCATGGGCCTGTTCGTGGTGTCGCGCCTCGCCGAGCGCCACGACATCACCGCCCACCTGGCCCGCAACCCGGGTGGCGGCATGACGGCCAGCGTCCTGCTCCCGCTGTCCGTGCTCCCCGACGTGTCGCAGTCCGGTGCGCCCGCCGCCCCGGTCGCGACCACCACGGCTGCTCCATCGGCCCCGGCCACCACGTCGACGGGCTCGGCCGAGCTCGTCGGTGCCGCGGCAGCCGGCCCGGTCGTCTCCAAGCGGGAGGCGCGCAACCGGGCCCGCGCCGAGAAGGCCGAGGCGAAGGCCGCCGAGCGCGCCGCCGCCTCCGAGGCCAAGGCCAAGGCCAAGTCCGCCAAGGCGGAGGCCGACCTGGAGCCGCTGCCGGCCGCGACCGGTACGACGACCGCCGCGGACGACGCGTCGAGCGCGCCGGCCGCTGCCGCGTCCTCGTCGGAGCCGACCCCGGACCGTCCGCCGCTCGGCAGCCTCCTGCCGCGCCGCGACCCCGGCGCCAACATGCCCCGCACGGGTGCCGACGCATTCCTGCCGCCGGAGACCTCCGGCGCCACGGGCCCGCTCTTCGGCAAGCGTGCCGACACCGCCGCACCCGCCGCCGAGGCGGACGCCGCCGGTGACGAGGCCGCGCCGACCGAGCGCGCCGAGAAGGTCGCCCGCGTCGTCCCGATCACCGCCCTGGCCTCGCGCCAGCGAGCGCAGGCCGAGCAGGAGGCGCGGAGCGCCGAGGCCTCCGCCGAGACTCCCGCCGAGGAGCCGTCCGAGCCGCCGGTCGAGCAGTCCGTCGAGCAGCCCGAGCAGCCGGTCGAGCAGTCCGTCGAGCAGCCCGCCCGGGCCCACGACCCGCTGTCCGACCCGTTGTCCGACCCGCTGCCCGCCGACGCCTTCGACGAGCCCGCTGCCGCCGTGCAGTCCGAGCCCATCGCCGAGGTCGACGTCCAGCCCGAGGCCGACGTCCAGCCCGAGCCCGCGGCCCAGGCCGACGAGGTCGAGGTGCAGGACGAGGTCGAGGTCGACGCCGACGACCCGCTGGGTCTCGGAGCCCCTGCCCGTCCGGCGGAGCCCGTCGACCAGCCGGCCGACCAGCCGGCCGACCAGACGGTCGACCAGCCCGAGCCGGAGCCCGTCAGCGAGGTCGCGGCCGAGCCCGTGGCCGAGCCCGAGCCCCAGCTCGAGGAGCACGCCGAGCCCGAGCTCGAGCCGGTGCCGTCGTACGACGCCGCCGCGCTGCTCACCGACGGCCACGGCCTCAACGGCCACGGTACCAACGGCACGAACGGCCACGGCTCGAACGGCCACGGCTCGAACGGTCACGGCTCGAACGGCCTGTCGCACGCTGCCGAACCGGCCCGCGCCGGTGGCGAGTCCCCGATCTTCAAGTCGATGCGCTCCGGCTGGCTCGACGGCGAGGGCAAGGGCGAGTGGCACGAGACCGAGGTCGACCGTGGCTGGGAGATCGCCGAGCACGTCTCGGAGCCGGCGCCGGTCGTCGAGTCCACGCCGGTCGGACTTCCGCGACGTGCCCCCGGTGAGCGTCTCGTGCCCGGTAGCGTGACCCCGCCCACGGCCGCCAAGACGCGTGACCCCGAAGCAATCCGACGCCGTCTCCAGGCTCACACCGCAGGAGTCTCCCGCGGTCGCCGAGCAGCCCAGAGTTCCACCCAGCACACGGAAGCAGGCCCCTCATGATTCACGACACCTCCGCCGCCCCCGTCGCCAGCACGGCTGGTGACGACCGAGACCTCGACTGGGTGATGTCGCGATTCGTCGACGACGTACCCGACGCGGCGCACGCGATCCTCGTGTCCGCGGACGGTCTCCTCATGGCCTCGAGCACCAGCATCCCGGGAGAGCGCGCCGAGCAGGTCGCGGCCGTCTCCTCCGGTCTGGCCAGCCTCGCGGTCGGCGCCGCCCGCCTCTTCGAGGGCGGCTCGGTGATGCAGACCATCGTCGAGATGGAGATGGGCTTCCTGATGCTCATGAGCGTCGGTGACGGCTCCAACCTCACCGTGCTCACGACCGAGGAGGCCGACATCGGCCAGGTGGGCTACGAGATGGCCCTGCTGGTGGACCGCGTGGGACGTACCGTCGAGGCTCAGGCCCGCGTCGGTACGGGCGGCTGACCGGACTTCGCGCCATGACGCCGCCACCCGAGCCGGAGGACGAGGGCTACCGCCCTCGACTGATCCGGTCCTACACCCTCACCGCAGGTCGGACGGCCGCGAAGGTCGAGCTGGCCCTGGAGGCCACGCTCCGCCTGCAGGCGGGTGCGGAAGCCCCCGTGCTCTCTCCGTCTGCTGCGCAGGTTCTCGAGGTCTGCGATCGGCGTTCCGTGGCCGAGGTGTCGGCCCTCACCAAGATGCCGATCGGCGTCACCCGGGTGCTGCTGGGTGACCTGATCGAGCAGGGCCTGGTACGCATCCAGGCCACCATCACCGACAGCACGTCGACAGATGAGCGGCTCGAGCTCATCGAAAGGACCCTCCGTGGACTTCGAAACTACTAAGGCACAGCGCGCGGCCGCGTCGACGAAGATCGTCATCGCAGGCGGCTTCGGCGTCGGCAAGTCGACGCTCGTCGGCGCCGTGTCGGAGATCGACCCGCTGCGCACCGAGGCACTCGTCACCAACGAGTCCGAGGGCGTCGACGATCTCGCCGCCGTGCCCACCAAGGCCACCACGACCGTGGCGATGGACTTCGGCCGCCTGACACTGGCCGAGGACCTCGTGCTCTACCTCTTCGGCACGCCCGGGCAGCGTCGTTTCTGGTTCATGTGGGACGACCTGTGCCGCGGCGCCATCGGCGCCATCGTGCTGGTCGACGTGGCGCGCCTCGACGAGTCGTTCTCGCCGCTGGACTACTTCGAGTCCAAGGGCATCCCCTTCATCGTCGCCGTCAACGAGTTCGACGGCGTCCCGCGCTACCCCGCCGAGGAGATCGCCGCCGCGCTGGCCCTGCCCGCCGACGTACCGATCATCAGCCTCGACGCCCGCGACCGCGAGCAGGCCAAGGGTGCGCTCGTGAAGATCACCGAATACGCCCTCACGCGACTGCGTGAGTCGCTCACCGTGAATGCGAACTGACGCCATGACCCGCACCGTCCGACGGCCCGGCCCTGCCCGCACGGCCCTCGCCGCCCTGTCCTCCGTGGCCCTGATGGCCACGCTGAGCGCCTGCGGCGGCAGCGCCAGCGCCGACGAGGCCGACGCCCTGAGCGAGGTGTCGCTGGTCTTCAGCGGCGCTCTCACCGTCTGCACCGACATGCCCTATGCACCGTTCGAGTACGAGGAGGGTGGCAAGCCCACCGGCTTCGACATCGACCTGGTGCGCAAGGTCGCGGACAGCCTCGACGCCGACCTCGACGTGATCGACGTGTCGTTCGACGACATCACCTCGGGCAACTCGCTCAACAACGACGTGTGCGACCTCGCCATCTCGGCGATGACCATCACCGGCGAGCGGGCCCGCGTCCTCGACTTCTCGAGCCCCTACTTCGACGCCAAGCAGGCGCTCATCACGCCGCGCGGCTCGGGCCTGGACCAGCTCCCCGAGCTCGCCGGCAAGCGGGTCGGCGTCCAGAAGGAGACCACCGGCGAGACCTACCTGAGCGACTTCGCCCCGGAGACCACGCAGGTGACGGCGTACGAGGACGCGGCGGGTCTGCAGGCCGCGCTCGCGGCGGGCCAGCTCGACGCGGCGATGCTCGACAACACCGTGTCCGGCCAGTTCGTCTCCGAGAACCGCAAGCTCAAGCTGGCCCGGGAGTTCGACACCGGTGAGCAGTACGGCATGGCGGTGAAGAAGGACGGCAACATCCCGCTCCTGCGCGCCATCAACAGCACGCTTGCCGACCTCCGCGAGGACGGCACCTACGACAAGATCTACGCCACGTACTTCGGCTGATCCACACGCGCACGCGGCCCGGCAGGACTCCTGCCGGGCCGCGGCGCATTTCCGTACTACGGCGCGACGGTGAGGAACAGGAACGCCGCGAGCAGGACGAGGTGCACGCCGCCCTGGAGCGGCTTGGCGCGACCCGGTACGACGGTGAGGATCGCGACCGCCGCGGTGAGGGTCAGCAGCACGACCTGGAGCTGGTTGAGGCCGAGCTCGAGCGGCCCGTCCAGCCAGATGCTGGCGATCGCGATTGCGGGGATGGTGAGGCCGATGGACGCCATCGCCGAGCCGAGCGCGAGGTTGAGGCTGACCTGGACCCGGTTGAGGGTCGCGGCCCGGACGGCCGCGATCGTCTCGGGTGCGAGGACGAGGAGCGCGATCACGACGCCGACGACCGCCGGCGGGAAGCCGAGCGCTGCCACGCCGGACTCGATGGCCGGCGACTCGATCTTGGCCAGGCCGACGACGGCCACCAGCGAGACGACGAGCAGGCCGAGGCTGGTGAGGGCGGCCCGGTCGGTGGGCGGGTCGGCGTGCCCGTCCTGGTCGAGGTCGACCGGCTCGTGCTCGAAGGAGCCGGCGTCGGCGGCCGCGCGGGCGGCGGCGGCGTCCGTCGCGGCCTGGGAGGTGACGAGCGGAGAGTGGGCGTCCTGGGTCACCGGGAGGAAGAAGTCACGGTGCCGGATGGCCTGGGTGAAGACGAACATCCCGTAGAGCGCGAGCGACGCGATCGCCGCGAAGGCCAGCTGCGCGCCGGTGAACTCCGGCCCGGGCTGGGACGTGGTCACCGACGGCACGACGAGGCAGAGCACGGCGAGGGCGATGACGGTGGCCAGCGCGGCGCCGGTGCCCTCGGGGTTGAAGACCGCGAGGTGGTGCTTGAGGGCGCCGACGAGCAGCGAGATGCCCACGATGCCGTTGAGGGTGATCATCACCGCCGCGAAGACGGTGTCGCGCGCCAGCCCGGCGGTGTCCTTGTCGGTGGTGACCATCAGCGTGACGATGAGCCCGACCTCGATGATCGTCACCGCGACCGCCAGCACCAGCGAGCCGTAGGGCTCGCCGACCCGGTGGGCGACGACCTCCGCGTGGTGCACGGCGGCGAGCACGACGCCGACCAGCAGGATCGAGAGGACGCCGAGCACGGGTGCGCTGTCCGGGTGCAGGGGCCAGGCGACGGCCAGCGCCACAGCGGCCAGCAGAGGAGTGACGGTGGTCCACGACAGCCGGGGCATGGCACAACCCTAGGGGCGCCCCCGGCAGCCGACCGACGCCTGCCCGTCAGCCCTCGGGCGTGCTGAGCTTCTCCAGCCGGGCGCGCAGCAGCGGGACCCGGTGGCTGTTGCCCTCGAGGGTGACGTACTGCTCGCCGAAGATCGCCAGCAGCGCGTCGTCGAGGCGTCGTACGGCACCGGCGGGGTAGCGGTAGCCCATCCGCCGGATCACCGCGTCGGCGTCGACCGAGGTGAGCAGGTCGGCGAGGTCGTCGACCGAGTCGATGCCGAGCTGGGTGAGCAGGCCGGCGATCCAGTCGTAGTGGTCGGTGTGCGACCAGCCGGCGTCGCTGTAGTGGCCGGCCAGGAAGGTGGCCAGCTCCTGCCCGACGATGTGGTCGGCGTCGAGCTCCGCCAGGCTGCCGGGTGCGGCCGCCTGGATGCGCTCACGGATGGTGGCGAACTCGCGGTCGGCCAGCTCGATGAGCCCGGCGGCGAGGGTGAAGCGGCGGTCGAGGTCGGCGGCGGCGTCCTCCGGGACGTTGCCCTTGTAGCGGATGTCGTGCTCGAACTCCGCCCAGGCGTGCTGCAGCACGGTGCGCACCTGCACGCTGGCCCGGTGCCCCTCCAGCGTCGGGAGCTCGGCGCCCGGGTGGGTCTGGACCAGTAGGTGCCGGCTGGCGTAGCCGAAGCGACCCGACCTGGCGGTCTCCTCGCCCAGGTCGCGGTCGTCGAGCATCGACAGCTCGTCGTCGAGGACCTCCGCGACCGCCGCGACGTCGCTGTGGACGTAGGTGATGACGCGGACGCCGATCTGGTCGGTGATCTGCTCCAACGGGTCGGGGTAGAGCGGACCGTCACCCTCGGTGCGGTTGGCCTTCGCGGCGAACGACGCGACGCTCTTCGTACGCCCGGTGACGCTGAGGTAGTCGATGCCGGCGTCGTCGAGGAGCACCTGGATGAGGGCGACATAAGCCTGGGTGGCCGAGGCCAGCTGCGGCTGGAGCGCCGCGTAGGCGCGGACGGCCTGGCGGACCGGCTCGGCCTGGTTCTCGGGGTCACTCATGGCGCCAGCCTGCCAGTGCGGACCGCACGGCGTCGACGCGACGTCCCGCGTGCGAGCCTTCCGGCGGAGCCGGGCGCCCGTCGATATCGTCGAAGCACCATGAGCCCCTCACCGCGCCGCTCGGGCGCCCGCACCCGGTCCGCCTCCGCCCTCCTCGCCGCCCTCGCCCTGGCAGGAGGGTTCTCGGCGTGCGGGGACGACGACGGCGGGACGGCGACCGACCCGGCAGCGACGACGAGCACACCGAGCCCGTCCGACACCCCGAGCGAGACCCCGTCTCCGTCCGAGAGCCCGTCGGAGGACCCGTCCCCGGGCGGCGACGCCGCGCCGATCCGCGTCGAAGGGTCCGCCGGTGTCACCGACGCCGTGCTGGTCGACGCCACCGAGGGCGGCGGCTCGCCGTCGGAGATGGCCTTCGCGCTCGACACCGACCAGGCCGTCGCCGACTTCGTCGTGGGGCTCCAGAGCGGTCTCCCGGACGAGGTCGCCGCCGCGGTGGAGGACCTCCGCGCGCCGGGCACGACCCCCTACGGTGCCGTCGTCGCGACCGGGTGCGAGCCCCCGCGCAGCGTCGCGATCGACGCCGGCGAGGCCGGCTTCCAGGTCGTTCCCGCCCTGCCGAAGAGCACCGTGCAGTGCCTCGCGCCGGTGACGTACGTCGTGGTCTTCGCCGCGCCCGACGCCTGAGCCGCCTCTCCGGTCAGGGAGCCGGCGTCGTCGGCGGAGTGGTCGGGGGCGTGGTCGGCGGCACCGTCGGAGTGGGCGTCGGGGTGGGCGTCGGGGTGGGCGGCAGGATCGGCACCACCGGCGGCAGCTCGCCGTGGTAGACGAGGCCGAACGAGTTCGGCACCAGTCGTTCGTTGCCGTCGGACGGCTCGTTCACGATGCCGAAGGCGCCGGTGCCGGTGCGGGTGTACATCGCCGAGGAGCCGCCGCCGTCGAGGTTGATCGCGTTCTCCGCGCCGAGGGCGGTCATGATGTCGGCGAGCTCGACCATCGTGTAGCCGCGGCTGACCGCGGAGCGTCCGTCGACCACGAGGATGAGCAGCTTGCGGCCGTCGGCGTCGATGCCGACCGCCGTACGCGGGTGGGCGATGGTGTTGTTGACGACGGTGCGGACGCCGTTCGTGAGCAGCGGGCGGTCGCCGCTGATCGCGACCGTCGGCTTGCCGCCTGCTATGCGCTGCGACAGCGTGATCCTCTTGCCCCGCTTGAGGTTCTTCAGCTTGGCGGCGGCGGGACCGGTGCCGATCAGCACCCGCTCCTTCTGCTTGATCTTGCGGCCGGTGGAGAGCTTCGGCTTGTTGGAGATGACGCGGTTCTTGCGGAGCACGACCTCGCGGGCGCGCTTCTTGCCCGCCGTCACCTTGTAGCCCGACGTGCGGTGCCAGTCGGAGGTGAAGACGCCGATCTGGCCCGACGGGACGCGCGGGTGGTTGACCCCGCTGACGGTCCACGCCCTGCGCTGGCGGATCGTCCACTCGAGGGCCAGCGGGCTGACGTGCGGGCCGGAGTCGTCGAACCAGAGGGACGAGTTGACGCCGGGGATCCAGCCCTCGCGCGACCCGCCGAGGACGCCCTTCTCGCGGTTGATCGTCACGCCGAGCGGGGCGTCGGTGCTGCCGATGTCGAAGAAGTCGCCGTTGACCGCGCCGAGGGCGTCGTTCCACCCGCCGAGCTGGCTGACCTTCTTGCGGCTGGTGACGTAGGTGGGGGAGAACTCCTCGAAGGAGATGTTGGGGGCGTCGAGGCTGACGGAGAGCAGGTTCATCCGGACCTGCCCGATCGGCTGGCGACCGTCGACCTGGTCCCACTCCCGGAGCACAACTCCGGGCGCGATCTCGTAGCTGACGTCGTTCAACACGGTGACCGCGCGTCCGCGGGCGTTGATCGGCGGACCGACGACAAGGCCGGGCTTGCCGTCGGAGGTCTGGTTGCGGCCCCGGTAGCCGCTGTCGCCGCCGTAGGACAGTCCGCGGCTCTGCGCCTTGTCCGTCCGGTCGCCGTCGTCGGCCACCGAGGGACTGACGCCTGCGTTGAGGGCGAGGCCCGCGATCAGGACGCCGGCGGTGGCGACCGTCAGCGCCCGCCCGCGAGCGGGGGCGGAGCGGCGTGGGGAGAGGCGTGAGCGGCGCGTGGAGGAAGACACGCCGTCCACAGTAAAGGACGTAGTGGGGCTGGTGGGAATATTGGGATCAGCAGTTTGCGACGTGACCCGGTGCCGACGCCCGGCCAGCGCCTAGGCTGGCGCGCGTGCCCGACGAGCCCGCGTCCGCTGCCGGTGGTGCGCGAGGCCCGGTGTGGAACACGCTCCACGTCGGGGACAACCTCGACGTGCTGCCGCTGCTCCCGGCGGCATCGGTCGACGTCGTCTACACCGACCCGCCCTACAACACGGGCAACGACTTCGCGTACGCCGACCGCTTCCGCGACGGCTCCCACGCCGACCCGTACGCCGGTCGGCACGCCGCGTGGACGGCGATGATGCGTCCGCGCCTCGAGGCCGTCCGCGAGGTGCTGGCGCCGCACGGAGCGGTGTTCGTCAGCATCGACGACAACGAGGCCGCCCACCTGCGACTGCTGATGGACGAGGTCTTCGGGGAGGCCAACTTCCTCGCCCAGGTCGTGGTCAACCTCAACCCGAAGGGCCGTCAGCTCGGCCGCGGGTTCGCGACCAGCCACGAGTACGTCCTGGCGTACGCCCGCCACCTGCCGTCCTGCGCGGTGGACGGGGCGTCGACCGAGGCCGTCGACGAGGCCGACTTCCCGCTGACCACTCCCGACGGGCGCCGGTTCCGCTACCTGCCCCTGCGCAACACCAACAAGAAGTTCAACCCGGTCAGCACGCCGACGCTCCACTACCCGCTGCACGGCGACCCGGCGACCGGTCGGGTCTCGGTCAGCGAGTTCGACGGCAGCACGGCGCTGACCCCCGTCTTCGGCGACGGCCGCCCCGCGGTGTGGCGGTGGTCGCGGCCGCGCGTGGAGGAGCGCCCCGACGACCTCGAGTGCCGAGTGATCCGCGGCCGCAGCGGTGAGCGCGCCGACATCTTCCAGCGCGACTGGCTGCACCGCGAGGGCGGGCGCCGCAAGAAGCTGCGCACCATCTGGCTGGCTGAGGAGATCGGCTCGACCGACACCGCGGTCGCCGAGCTCAAGGCGGTGGTCGGCCACGTGTTCGAGTCGCCCAAGCCCACCGGCCTGGTCCGCCGGATCCTGTCCACGCTGCCCGCCGACGTCGTCGTGCTCGACCCCTTCGCCGGCAGCGGCACCACCGGTCACGCCGTCGCGCTCGCCAACGCCGCCGACGGCGGCGCCCGCCGTTGCATCAGCATCAACTCCGCCGAGCCCACCCGCGCGGGCTCCAACGCGCAGCTCGCCGGCCTCGCCACGGTCGCCGACATCACCCGCGCCCGCCTCGCCGCCGTCGCCGAGCTCGTCGGCGGCGGCCTCGAGGTCGTCGTGAAGTCCCCGGATATCCGGTGACTCTCACACTTGTCACACCAGATCTCGGGTGCACAGTGTGAAACTCCCCGGATATCCGGGGACTTTCGCGGTCAGACGCCGGCGGCCCGTTCGAGGGCGGTCAGCTCCTCGTCGAGGTACTGGAGCAGGACCTGGAGGTGGGGGACGGTGCGGCGGCAGCCGGTGAGGCCGAAGCACATCTTGCCGTCGTAGGACGTGCACGTGATGTTGAGCGCCATCCCGTTGATCGGGATCGACAGCGGGTAGGTGCCGGTGAGCCTGGCGCCGTTCCAGTAGTGGGTGGTGCGCGGGCCCGGGACGTTGCTGACGACGAGGTTGTAGGGCGGGCGCACGATGCCCTGCATCCGGAAGATCGGACCCAGGATGGCGGGAGCCTGCCCGAGCGCGCTCATCGCCAGGATCTGCGTCGGCGTCATCGCCGACAGGCTGTCCTTGCCGTCCACCATCGAGCGGTGGATCGCCGCGAGGCGGTCGGCGGGGTCGGGCAGGTGGGTGCCGAGCTGCACCATCACCGAGCCGACCGCGTTGCCCCCGTCGCCCGAGGCGAGCTGGGACTGCTTGGCGTTGAGGCCGACCGGCACCATCGAGATCAGGGAGGTGTCGGGCAGCGCGTCGAGGTCGAGCAGGTAGGTCCGCATCGCGCCGCTGACCATCGCGAGCACCACGTCGTTGATGGTGGTGCCGCTCGCACGACCCACAGCCCGCAGCCGCTCGACAGGCCAGTCCTGGGCGGCGAAGCGCCGCGAGCCGGTGATGTTCTGGTTGAGCATGGTGCGCGGGGCGTAGAGCGACAACGCGGACGTCTCGTTGCGCACGCTCTTGTTGAGGGTGCGGACCAGCGCGCCGGGCATGCCGGCGGCCTCCGACGCGATCGCGAGCGCCGTACGCACCGTGGCGGTGGTGACGCCGGACAGCGACGCGCCACCCGTGCTCGCGGGCTCCTCGCGCGGCGGGCGCGGACGCATCGCCCAGGGGGCGGGCATGCCGCGCTCGTCGGGATCGGTCGACAGCACGCTCGCCAGCAGGCGCATCGCGGAGACGCCGTCGACGAGGGCGTGGTGGGTCTTGGTGTACATCGCCACGCGCCCGTCGCGCAGGCCCTCGATGACCGTGGCCTCCCAGAGCGGTCGCTCCCACGCCAGGCGGGTGCTGTGCAGCCGCGAGCAGAGCTCGAGCAGCTCGCGCACGCGGCCCGGCTTGGGCAGCGCGCTGTGCCGGACGTGGTGCTCGATGTCGAACTGCTCGTCGGGCACCCACACCAGCTGGCCCGCCGTACGCGTCGAGCGGTGCGGGTGCTTCAGGAAGAGCGGTGCGACCTGCTCGACGTCGCGCATCTGCTCGTACATCTCGCGGACGTAGCCGCGGCCGGCGCCGGCGGGCTTCTCGAAGAGCTGGAGGCCGCCGACGTGCATCGGCATGTTGCGGTTCTCGGCGAGGAGGAAGCCGGTCGCGGTCGGATCGATCGGGTCCACCACTGGCTGCTCCTCGGTTCGGATCCTCCGTCGGCCTCGACGCCGAGCGAGGCGGGGAGGTCCGGGCATCCTCTCGCCCCGCGGTGACCCGCCACAAGGGCGGGCGGCCGAAGCGGCGTCAGGACTCCAGCGAGTGGGCGAGCTCCGCGACGAGCGCGTCGACGACCGCGACGAGGTCGCCACCCGACTCGCGGGCGACGGCCCGCTGGCGCTGGTAGGACGCCCCGCGGACGGGGATGTCGGCGACGCTGCGCAGCTCGGCCTCGCAGTCGAGCCGCTTGGCCACGGGGGTGAGCCGCTCGAGCAGGTCGTCGAGGTCCTCGGTGACGAGCCGCTCGCGGTTGTGGTCGTCGAGGATGATGATCGCGTCGAGGCCGTAGCGCGCGGCGCGCCACTTGTTCTCCTGCACCTGCCACGGCGGCAGCGTCGGCAGGTCCTCGCCGGCCGCGAGCCGCGTGTCGAGGTCGACGACGAGGCAGTGGACGAGCGCGGTGAGGGCGGCGAGCTCGCCCAGGTCGGACATGCCGTCGCAGACCCGGTGCTCGAGGGTGCCGAGGTGCGGCGCGGGGCGCAGGTCCCAGCGGACGTCGGACATCGAGTCGATGATCCCGGTCGTGGTCTGGTCGGCGATGCACTTCTCGAACTCGGACCACGTGTCGAAGGCGAAGGGCAGTCCCGCGGTCGGCAGCTGCTGGAACATCAGGGCCCGGTTGGACGCGTAGCCGGTGTCCTGGCCGGCCCAGATCGGGGAGCTCGCCGAGAGCGCGAGGAGGTGGGGGTACGTCGTCAGCATCGACGCCAGGACCGGCATCACCCGGTCGCGCTCGGGCATCCCCACGTGGACGTGGACGCCCCAGATCAGCATCTGGCGGCCCCACCACTGCGTGCGGTTGATCAGCTCGGCGTAGCGGTGGCCCTCGGTGAGCTGCTGGTGCGACCAGTCGGCGAAGGGGTGTGACCCGGCGCCGAGGAGGTCCACCCCGAGCTCGGCCGCAGCGGGGGCGACGACGGCGAGGGTGTCCCGCAGGTCGGTGACGGCCTCCCCGACGGTGTCGCAGATGCCGGTGACGACCTCGACGGTGTTGCGCAGCAGCTCCTTGTGCAGCCGCTCGGGTCGCTCGAGCCGACCGCCAGCGAGCTCGTGCACCTCCGAGGCGATGCTGACGAGGTCGCGGCTGGCCCGGTCGACGAGCGCCAGCTCCCACTCCACGCCGAGCGTCGGCTCCGGCGACGCGTGGAAGTCGATGCGCATGCCACGAGTCTAAGGACGACCCAGCGTCCAAGGCTCACCCCTGTGCCGGGTGGGATTCGGCCTTTGTCACCATGGCCGGGTGGACCAGCAGGACGGACGAGCGCGCACGCCCGACGAGGACGATCCCCAGGTCGATCTGGAGGCCCGCCTCGAGGCCGAACGGGCCCGCGAGGTCCACCTGACGATGGACCTCTGCCTGCGCATCGGGGAGATGCTCCTGTCGTCGGGCGCAGGCGCCGCGGACGTGACCGCGACGATGCGCTCGGTGGCCGACCACCTCGGCCTGCGCGCAGCCGAGATCGACGTGACGTTCACGGCCCTGTCGATGAGCCACCAGCGCTCGCTGGACGACGTACCGACGCTCATGCTGCGCCACGTGCAGCAGCGCGACATCGACTACGAGGACCTCACCGCGGTCGACCACCTCGTCCGCGACGTCCTCACCGACGAGGCCGACCTCTACCTCGCCCGGTCGCGGATGGCCACCATCGTCTCGCTCGGCCACGCCTTCCCGCGCTGGGCCGTGACCCTCGCGTGGATGGTGATGGCCGCGGCCGTCGGCGTCTTCCTCGGCGGTGGGCCGGTGGTGTCGGTCACCGCCGCGGTGGCGGCCGGCCTCATCGACCGCGTGCAGATCGTGCTGGCCCGACGGCGGCTGCCGTACTTCTACCTGCAGGTCGCCGGAGGTGCGATCGCGACGCTGCTGGCCGGCGCGGTGGCCGCGACACCGATCGAGGTCGACCCGTCGCTGGTCGTGACCGCCAACATCATCCTGCTGCTCGCCGGGATCGGCCTGATGGGAGCCGTGCAGGACGCGCTCACCGGCTTCTACCTGACCTCCAGCGCCCGCCTCATCGAGGCGATGATGGCGACCGCCGGCATCATTGCCGGCGTCGCGATCGGCATCGCGGTGGCCGACGGGATCGGCCTCGAGCTGGGCCAGCTCGTCCCGGGCGCGCTCGGTGTCTCGGAGCTCCCGGCGGTCCTCGGCGGTGCAGCGGTGTCGGCGGCCGCGTTCAGCATCGCGTCGTACGCCCCGCGGCGCGCGGTCGTTCCGATCGCCCTCACCACCGCTGTCGCGGCGTCGATCTCGCAAGGGGTGGCGCTGCTGGGCTTCGGCCGGGTGATGTCGGCGGGCGCGGCGGCCTTCTTCATCGGTCTCGTGGCGTACGCCGTCGCCGGCCGGGTGCGGGTGCCGCCGCTGGTCGTGGCGGTGCCGGCGATCGTGCCGTTCCTGCCCGGCCTATCGATCTACCGCGGCCTCACGTTCCTCGCCGAGGGCGGCTTCTTCGTCTCCCAGGGCATCCTCGCGCTGATGACGGCGATCTCGGTCGCCATCGCGCTGGCCTCGGGCGTGATCCTGGGTGAGTACGTCGCCCAGCCGCTCAAGCGCGAGGCGCGCAAGCTGGAGAGCCGGCTGGCCGGCCCCCGCCTGGTCGGACCGTTCCGGGCGATGACCCGCGCCGAGCGGCGTGCCCTCAGACGGACGTCAGACGAGTGAGCTCCGCCAACCAGCGCTGGTGGGTGCCGTCGTACGGCGGCAGGCCTGCGTGGACGGCGGGGACCAGGGCGTCGCAGCTGGCCTGCGCGCCGGAGACGACCTCGGCGGGGTAGCCGTAGAGCACCTGGTGCTCTACGAACTCGTCCTCGTCGTCCACGAAGATCTCACCGGCGGCGCGCCCCGCCTCCTCCGCCGCGGCGTGGAGTGCCGCCGGCAGTGGGTCGGACATCTGCACCACGTCGAGGTCGAGGTCGACCATCCGCAGCACGGTGCCGTCCCAGCGGCCCGGCGTGGCGACGTCGATGTAGAGGTGGCACCAGATCCCCGGCCGGTGGAAGGTGGCGGCGTACCACCCGTCGGTCGGCACGAGCGTCACCGCGTCGACGTCCGAGTGGAACTCGAACCCGGGGCGGTGGTGGTGGGTGCCCTGCGGGACACCGATCCAGTCGCCGTGCTCGTCGGAGCCGAGGAAGACCCCCTCGAACTGCCAGTGCGGCCGGTCGCCCCACTTGCTCGTCTCGCAGCGGATGGCGGTCCCGGGCTCCATGGGCCTCAACCTAGGTGATCGGGCACTTCCTCGCGCCAGCAGGCGTCCACCGGGCAGTTCCTCGCGGAACAGGGACAGATCAGCGCGAGGAAGTGCCCGGTCGGCGGTGTGATGCGCGAGGAAGTGCCCGGTCAGCGGGTGCGAGCGGCGAGGCGGGCGACGACGTCCTGGTAGCGGGCACCCGCGATCCGGCCGAACTGGTGGATCAGGTGCGCGTCGAGGCCGACGAGGACGCGCGGCTTCCCGGCGAGGGCGCCGTCGAGGATGATCTCGGCGGCACGGTCGGGCGACATCCTGGCGAGCTTCTTCTCGAAGAGCGCGTCGATGCGGGCGGCGTCGAGGCCGGCCGCCTTGCGGCCGTGGCGGCTGATGCCGGTGCGGATGCCGCCGGGGTGGACGCAGGTGACCGTCACCGGGTGGCGGTTGACGAGCATCTCCTCGCGGATCGCCTCGGTCAGCCCGCGAACGGCGTACTTCGTGGCGTTGTACGCCGACTGGCCGGGCACGGACACCAGCCCGAAGAGCGAGGAGATGTTGACCAGGGCGCCGTCGCCGCTCGCGACGAGGTGGGGCAGGAACTCCTTGGAGCCGTGGACCACGCCCCAGAAGTTGATGCCGACGATCCAGTCGAGGTCGTCGTAGGTGAGGTCGGAGAAGTCGCCGGTGGCGCTCACGCCGGCGTTGTTGACGACGAGGTTGACGCGACCGAGCTCCTCGACCACGCCGGCCGCCCACGTCGCGACCGCTGCCCGGTCCGACACGTCGACGACGTCCTGGCGGACCTTCGCCGCGCCGGCCTGCTCGGCGAGCGCGACCGTCTCGGCGAGGCCGTCGCGGTCCCAGTCGGACAGGGCGAGCAGGGCGCCCGCCCGTGCGCTGCGGAGCGCGAGCGCCCGGCCGATCCCCGATCCGGCACCGGTGATGACGACGACCTTGTCCGTGAGGGTGGTCAGGCTCATGTCGCCACCGTAATTGGCGTCTACGCCGACGGGGAGGGCAGGACGACGGTGATCGTGGTGTCGCCGGGCCGGCTGTCGAGCGTCACGGCACCACCGTGGGCGCCGACGATCGCCTCCACGAGGGACAACCCCAGACCGGCGCCGCCCCGGGTGCGGGCCGCGTCGCCGCGGGTGAAGCGCTCGAACGCGCGGGGGGCGAGGTCGGGCGCGAAGCCCGGGCCGTCGTCGTGCACGGTGAATCCGGCTCCGGCGGCACCAGCCGTGCCGGTGATCGTCACCGTGCTGCCCGGCGGCGTGTGCTTGCGGGCGTTGGCGAGCAGGTTGCTCACGACCTGGTGCAGACGGGCCTCGTCGCCGGTGACCGTGATGGGCTCGTCGGGCAGCGAGAGGCGCCAGGACCGGTCGGGGTCGACCACGCGGGCGTCGTCGACCGCCTCGAGCAGCAGCCGGGAGAGGTCGACGGCCCGCCGCTCCAGCGGGCGGCCCGAGTCGAGGCGTGCCAGGAGGAGCAGGTCCTCGACGAGGGCGGTCATCCGCGCCGACTCCGTCTCGACCTTGGCGAGGGCGGTGCCGCCGGTCTCGGGACGGTGCCGGGCCAGCTCGGTGTAGCCGGCGATCGTCGCGAGCGGCGTCCGCAGCTCGTGGGACGCGTCGGCGACGAACTGCCGCACCTGCTGCTCGCTCCGGTGGCGCTGGCCGAGCGAGTGCTCGACGTGGTCGAGCATGGCGTTGAGCGCCGAGCCGACCTGGCCGACCTCGGTGCGCTCGTCGGTCAGCCGTTCCGGCACGCGGTCGGCCATCTCGATCTCCCCGGACGCCAGCGGCAGCTCGGCGACCCGGTGCGCCGTGGCGGCGACCTCGCGCAGCGGCGAGAGCTGACGGCGTACGACGACCATGCCCACGCCCGCCGCGGCGAGCACGCCGAGCAGCCCGGTCAGCAGCTCCAGCTGGACGAGTCGTTCGACCGTCTCCTCCACCTCGCTGCGTGGGAGACCGGCGACGAACGTCCCCCCGGGCACGTCGGTCACCAACACCCGGTAGCTGCCGAGGTCGGGCAGGTCGACGGTCTGGGGGTCGCGGGCGGCGCCGAGGGCCTCCATGGCGGCGAGCTCGGCCTCGTCGAGCGCGGTGGACGCCGACCATCCGTCGCCCTCCTGCTCGGAGAGCACGAGCCCCCGGGACGCGCCCGCATCGGGGTAGTAGGCCTGCAACGAGCCGAACTGCTGCCCGGGGCCGAAGTCGTCGCCGTCGCGGTCCGGGTGACGGGGGCCGGCAGCGAAGCGGGCCGCGTCGCGCACGTCCGCATCGAGGCGCCGGTCCAGGTTCTGCTGCATGGCCAGCGTCGTCGCGGTGCCGATGAGGAGCGCGGACACCGCGACCAGCAGCACGACCACCGCCACCAGCCGGGCGGTGAGGGTGAGCGGCCGCCGCGGTCGGAGGGTCATGCCGCCGGCTTCAGGACGTACCCGGCGCCGCGCATCGTGTGGATCATCGGCTCGCGGCCGGCGTCGACCTTCTTGCGCAGGTAGGAGATGTAGAGCTCGACGACGTTGGCCTGGCCGCCGAAGTCGTACTGCCAGACGCGGTCGAGGATCTGCGCCTTGCTCAGCACCCGTCGTGGGTTGCGCATGAGGAAGCGCAGCAGCTCGAACTCGGTGGCGGTCAGGGCGATCTCGTCGCCGGCGCGGTGCACCTCGTGGCTGTCCTCGTCGAGGGTGAGGTCGCCGACGACCAGCACGTTGCCGGCCTCGGCCTGCGCCGCCGTGCCGCCGCGCCGGATCAGCCCGCGCAGCCGGGCCACGACCTCCTCCAGCGAGAACGGCTTGGTGACGTAGTCGTCGCCGCCCGCCGTGAGACCGGCGATGCGGTCCTCGACGGCGTCCTTCGCGGTCAGGAAGAGGACGGGGACGTCGCTGCCGTCGGCGCGCATCCGGCGCAGCACCTCGAGGCCGTCGAAGTCCGGGAGCATGATGTCGAGCACCACGGCGTCGGGCCGGAAGTCGCGCGCCGTGGCGACCGCGTCGCCCCCGCTGTGCGCCATCCGGAGGTCCCAGCCCTCGTAGCGCAGGGCCATCGCGAGGAGCTCGGCGATGTTGACCTCGTCGTCGACGACAAGGACACGCACGGGGGAGCCGTCGGGGCGGGTGAGCTGCTGCACGGGCAGCATCCTGCCGGGACAACCTGTGAGGTTGCTGTGCGGCGCCTGTCAGCGGGCTGCCCGGTTGAGCCGGGCGGCCTCCCGGGTCAGGTGGGTCCGCTCGGCGAGGTTGGTCGCGAGCCCGGCGGCCTCGGCGTAGAGCCGCGCCGCCGTGACGAGGTCGCCGTCCTTCTCGTGGAGGTACGCCGATGCGGCTCGGTGGCGGGGCAGGGCGGGGTCGACCTCGGCGAGCGCCGCGAGTCCGGCCCGGGCGCCGTCGGCCTCGCCCACCGCCACGGCCCGGTTGAGCCGCACGACCGGGCTGCCGGTGAGCGCCAGCAGCTCGTCGTACCACTGCACCACCTGCACCCAGTCGGTCTCCGCGGCGCTGGGGGCGTCGGCGTGCAGGGCGGCGATGGCCGCCTGGAGCTGGTACTCGCCGCGTCGCTGCTGGGCGAGCGCGGCCTGCAGGACGGTGACGCCCTCCTCGATTAGCCCGGTGTCCCACCGGGAGCGGTCCTGGTCGGCGAGGGGGACGAGCGTCCCGTCGTCGCGCCGGCGCGCCGGGCGTCGCGCGTGGTGGAGCAGCATCAGCGCGAGCAGCCCGTCGGTCTCCGGGTCCTGTCCGTCGGGGCCGGCCAGCGCGGCCAGCTGGCGGGTGAGCCGGATCGCCTCGGCGGCCAGGTCGACGTCGCCGGAGTAGCCCTCGTTGAAGACGAGGTAGAGCACGCGCCGCACCGTGGCGAGGTCCCCCGGCCGGTCGAACGCCTCGCCCGAGACGGTCCGCTTCGCCCGGCTGATGCGTTGCGCCATCGTCGCCTCGGGCACCAGGTAGGCCTCGGCGACCTGCCGGGTGGTCAGTCCGGCGACGGCGCGCAGGGTCAGCGCGACGGCCGAGGCCGGCGTCAGCGCCGGGTGCGCGCAGAGGAAGAAGATGCGCAACGTCTCGTCGGCCGTCTCCGCCGGACCCCGCTCCGGCTCGAGGTCCACCGCGACCTCACGCCGCTGCCGCGCGGTCTCGGACCGTACGACGTCGAGGAAGCGCCGCCAGGCGACGGTGACCAGCCAGCCCTTGAGGTCGCGCGGCGGCTCCGCGGACCCGGCGCCGAAGGTGCGCCAGGCCTCGACGAGCGCCTCCTGCACGGCGTCCTCGGCCGTCGCGAAGTCGGCTCCGCGGCGGACGAGGACGCCGATGACCGCCGGCACGAGCGGTCGCAGCGTGGCCGTGTCGAAAGCCCCGTCGAGGGCCCCGGGGGCATCGGGCGCGTCGGCGGGGGTCACCGGCTCAGGCGTCGGTCGCGGAGGGGGCGCCGTAGAAGGGACGCACCTCGAGCCACTCGTGGATCGGCTTGCCGTCCTTGCCCGGGGCCAGCGACAGCTCGCCGGCCAGCGTGACGGCACGGTCCCAGCCGTCGACGTCGACGACGTACCACCCGGCGATGAGGTCCTTGGTCTCGGCGAACGGGCCGTCGGTGGCCGGCTGGCGCTGCTCGTCGGCCCGCACCCAGGCGCCCTCGGGCGAGAGGGCCTGCGCGTCGACGTACTCGCCGCTCTCCTCCAGCCGCTTGCCGAAGTCGGCCATGAACTGCATGTGCGCGTCGACCTCCTCGGGTGCCCACTGGTCCATCGAGACGTCGTTCACGGTGGCGGGCGCGCCGCGGTAGTGCTTGAGGATCAGGTACTTCGGCATGTCGGTGCTCCTTGTCAGGTGCGGCCCATTGTGGCTGCGTCCACCCCGGGGACGGAGCCGTGCGGGGCTTCTCGACATGCTCCGGCAGATTTCTCACGGCCGAGGCACAGCCCCGTCACAGGTTCGGGGCGGACGCTCCTGACATGAGCGAGAACGACAAGCAGGACGAGACCCAGCCGGTCCGTCCGGACAGCGCCGCGACGCCGCCCGCAGCCGGGGCCATCCCCACCGCCCCACCCGTGGCGGAAGCGGCCGCGGCCGCCCCAGCGGAGGCGCCGGTCGCGAGGCGCGGCCTCCGCGAGCGGTTCCGCACCTGGCGGGGCTCGCGAGGGGAGGGCGGACGCACGTTCGGGCTCGCGGCGCTGATCGCGTCGGCCCTCGCCGGCGTCATCGTCGGCGGTCTCGGCTTCGCCGCTGTCGACGCGGCCACCGGTGACGACCACGGACCGGGGCGCGACGGCTGGGTCCAGCGCGACGACGACCGCGGCCCGGGCGGCCGTGGCGGCATGCACGGCGGGCCCCGCGGCGTACCGGGTCAGCTGCCGCCCACCACTGCGCCGGAGGACGAGGACGGCTCCGCCTCCTGAGCCCGAGGTGGCGGCACATCGCTGGTGAAAGGCCCCGGTCGGCGCCATCTGCCGCCACCTCCGCGTCGCGTCACCTGGGGGTGGCGGCACCTCGCAGGTGAGGGCGTCCGGTTGGTGCAATCTGCCGCCACCTTCGAGGCGTCAGCATGGGCAGTCGGAAAACCGCTTCCACCCGTGGGCGAGAATGGCGCCCGTTGTGAAGATCACCTACCCGGCCGAGCTCCCGGTCTCCGCGCGCCGCGACGACATCGCCGCTGCCATCCGCGACCACCAGGTCGTCATCGTCGCCGGCGAGACCGGCTCGGGGAAGACCACCCAGCTGCCCAAGATCTGCCTCGAGCTGGGTCGCGGCCTCGGGTCGGCCGAGGGCGGCCAGCTGATCGGCCACACCCAGCCGCGCCGCATCGCCGCCCGGTCGGTGGCGGAGCGGATCGCCGAGGAGCTCGGCACCGAGCTCGGCGACGTCGTCGGCTACCAGGTGCGCTTCACTGACCGCACCAGCCGCGCGAGCCGGGTCAAGCTGATGACGGACGGCATCCTGCTGGCGGAGCTGCAGCGCGACCGCGACCTGCGCAGGTACGACACGATCATCATCGACGAGGCCCACGAGCGCAGCCTCAACATCGACTTCCTGCTCGGCTACCTCAGGCGCCTGCTGCCGCGCCGGCCCGACCTCAAGGTGATCATCACCAGCGCCACGATCGACGTCGACCGCTTCGCCGCTCACTTCAAGGCCCCGGTGGTCGAGGTCTCGGGTCGTACGTACCCCGTCGAGGTCCGCTACCGCCCGCTCCTCGAGCTGCCGGAGGAGGACGAGGAGGGCGACCCGGTCCAGCGCGACCAGACCGAGGCGATCCTCGACGCGGTCCGCGAGCTGTCCGCCGAGGGACCGGGCGACGTGCTCGTCTTCCTGCCGGGTGAGCGGGAGATCCGGGACACCGCCGACGCGTTCGACGCGCTCAAGAGCGACCGCCTCGAGATCGTGCCGCTCTACTCCCGCCTCAGCGCCGCCGACCAGCACAAGGTCTTCTCCAGCCACTCCTCGATCGTGCGCCGCGTCGTGCTCGCCACCAACGTCGCCGAGACGTCGCTGACCGTTCCCGGCATCCGGTACGTCGTCGACACCGGCGTCGCGCGGATCAGCCGCTACTCGGTGCGTACCAAGGTGCAGCGGTTGCCGATCGAGCCGATCAGCCAGGCCTCGGCCAACCAGCGGTCCGGGCGCTGCGGCCGCGTCTCGGAGGGCATCGCGATCCGGCTGTACTCCGAGGAGGACTTCGAGGCGCGCCCGGAGTTCACCGACCCCGAGATCCTGCGGACCAACCTCGCCAGCGTCATCCTCCAGATGGCCTCCCTCCGGCTCGGTGACATCGCCCGCTTCCCGTTCGTCGAGCCGCCCGACCGCCGCAACGTCAAGGCCGGCACCGACCTCCTCGAGGAGCTCGGCGCGGTGACCGCCCAGCCCGACGACCGCGGGAAGGGCGTCCGCCTGACCGACGTCGGTCGTCGGCTTGCCCGGCTTCCGATCGACCCGCGCCTCGGCCGGATGATCCTCGAGGCCGAGCGCCTCGGCTGCCTGCGCGACGTCCTCGTCATCGCCGCCGCGCTGTCCATCCAGGACCCGCGCGAGCGCCCGGAGGAGCAGCGGGCGCAGGCCGACCAGCAGCACGCCCGCTTCAAGCACGAGTCCAGCGACTTCCTCACCTGGCTCAACCTCTGGCGCCACATCAAGCAGCAGCAGCGCGAGCTGTCCTCGAGCGCGTTCCGCCGGATGTGCAAGCGCGAGCACCTCAACTACATGCGCATCCGCGAGTGGCAGGACTACGAGTCCCAGCTGCGCCAGGTGGCGAAAGAAATGAAGCTCGACGTGGGCCACCCGTCGGACACCCCCGACGAGGACGGCATCCACCAGGCGCTGCTGTCCGGCCTGCTCAGCCACATCGGCGCGCTCGAGGAGCGTGAGAAGGGCAAGCCGGGGGAGCGGCGCCCGATGCGGGAGTACCTCGGTGCCCGCAACGCCCGCTTCGCGGTCTTCCCCGGCAGCGTGCTGAAGGGCCGCAACCCCGACTTCCTGATGAGCGCCGAGCTGGTCGAGACCTCGCGCCTCTGGGCCCGGCAGAACGCCGCCATCAAGGCCGAGTGGGCCGAGCGTCTCGGCGCCCACCTGGTCAAGCGGACCTACTCGGAGCCGCACTGGTCCCGCAAGCGCGCGGCGGTGATGGCCCGCGAGCGAGTCACGCTGTACGGCGTCCCGCTGGTCGCCGACCGCCTCGTGCAGTACGGCCGGATCGACGCGCCGCTGGCCCGCGAGCTCTTCATCCGGCACGCCCTCGTCCAGCGGGAGTGGGACTCCCGGCACCGGTTCCTCGCCGAGAACACCCGCCTCCTCGAGGAGGCCGAGGAGCTCGAGCACCGGGCCCGACGCCGCGACATCGTCGTCGACGAGGAGACCCTCTTCGAGTTCTACGACGCCCGCGTCGGCGCCGACGTCGTCAGCGGGCAGCACTTCGACCAGTGGTGGAAGCGCGCGCGGCAGAAGAAGCCCGACCTGCTCACCTTCGACCCCGAGATGCTCACCCACGACACGGCCGGCGAGGTGCGCGCCCACGACTTCCCGACCCAGTGGCACGACAGCGACGAGGCCGGGCTGACGTTCCCGATCAGCTACCACTTCGAGCCCGGCGCCGCCGACGACGGGCTCACCATCGACGTCCCGGTCGCCACCCTCAACCGCATCGAGGCCGACGACTTCTCGTGGCTGGTGCCGGGGCTCCGTGAGGAGCTGGTCACCGAGCTGATCCGCTCGCTGCCCAAGAACCTCCGCGTCGCGATGGTGCCCGCACCCAACACCGCCCGCGAGTTCCTCGACGCGACGCCACCGGGGGCCGAGCCGCTGCTCGACGCACTCGAGCGGTTCGCGCGGAGCACCCGGAGCCTCGTCATCCCGCGCGAGGCGTGGGACTGGTCCAAGGTCCCGGCCCACCTGCGACCGACCTACCGGGTGATGACCGAGAAGGGCGCCGAGGCCGGTCGCGGCAAGGACCTCGACGCGCTCAAGGAGCCGCTGCGGCCCACCTTCGAGCAGGCGATGGCCGACGTCGCGTCCGACTCCGGCGTGACCGCCACCGGCCAGACGGCATGGACCTTCGGCACGGTCGAGGAGTCGTTCGTCCAGCGCCGCGCGGGCCACGAGGTCCGGGGCTTCCCGGCCCTCGTCGACGAGGGGGCGACCGTCGGCCTGCAGGTGCTCGCCACGGCCGACGAGGCCGCGGCGCACCACCGACTCGGCGTACGACGCCTCGTGCTCCTCGCGCTCGGCCCGGCCGACCCCGTCGACGAGGTGCTCGCCGGGGCCGGCCTCGACCAGCGCGCCAAGCTCGCCCTCGTCGGGTCGCCCTACCCGTCGGTGGCCGACCTCCTCGCCGACGTGCGCGCCGGCATCGTCGGCGAGGTCGTCGACCAGCACCCCACCGTGCGTGACGAGACGGCGTACGACGCCGTGGTGGCCGCCTCCCGTGAGGCCGTCGCGTCGGGGCTCGGCCCGGCCGTGCACGACGTGATGCGGGTGCTGGAGGCGTGGCGCACCACCGACAAGGCGATCTCCGGGCGCGCCGACCTGATGACGCTCCCAGCCCTCACCGACATGCGCGCGCAGGTCTCCCGGCTGATGGCGACCGGCTTCGTGGGGGACGCGGGCGTCCGCCGGCTGCGCGACTACCCGCGCTATCTCGGTGCCGTGACCCACCGCCGCGAGCGCCTCGACGGGCAGGTCGCGCGCGACCGCCAGCTGATGGACCAGCTCGCGGGCCTCCAGGAGGCGTGGCTGCACGCCGTCGCGGCCCTGCCCGACGGCCAGCCGGTGCCGCAGCACCTGCGCGACGCGCGGTGGATGCTCGAGGAGTACCGCGTCTCCCTCTTCGCCCAGCAGCTCGGCACCCGCGAGAAGGTCAGCGACCAGCGCATCCGCAAGGTGATGGCGCGCACCGGTTGAGTGCGCTCGAGGTAGTAGTCGCACCGAGACTGCGCACTCGACCTAGGCTGGACCGGTGACCGGCCGCACGCACCACCGCCCGATGACGCCCGGCGACGGGTTCTTCGCCGACATCGTGGGAGGAGCCGACCCCGCGCAGGTGCGCGAGGCCGGAGACCTGGCCGCGACCGTCCTCGTGCGGGGCGCCCGTGAGTCCGACGACCCCGAGCTGGCCGAGCGCGTGGTCCACCTCGCCGACACCGAGGGACTCGAGACGCTCGCGGAGGTGTGGTCGGGTGCTCCCGCCGACACGCTCGCGGGGAGCCTCTGGCGGCTGTTCCTGCTCCGCTCGTGGGTGCACGCCGACCCCGACCGGGTGGTCCGGGACTACGAGGCCGGGCAGCGTCGCGTCGACGTCGCTCGCGTCGTCGCGGGGGTCGCCGACCCGCCCGGCCCCGACGAGCTGCGCCGGATGGTCGACGAGGTGCTGCGCGGGATCACCCGCGGCGACTTCGCGGTCACCCTCTTCCGCGCCGCCGCCTTCGCCCGCATCGTCGCCGCCGGCCGTGCCGCCCTCGGCTCCGCCTCGCACGGGGAGATCACCCGGATGCTGGCCCTGTCGGAGCAGCTCGAGGCCGCCGGACACGTGGAAATCAGGGACAAGCTCGCCTGAGGCGTTAAAATATCCCCTGAGTGCGTCGGGCTGTGGCAGCCCCGGGTCCCAAAATTAGCCGCTACGAGCGGCCACGCGCCGTGAGGCGCTCCCGGTCCGGCGCACTCACTCACCCCAGGTGATGTCGGCGTCCGGTCTAGGCTCCCGGGGTGAGCATCGGCAAGCGCATCGGCGCCTTCCTCTCGGGCATCTCCCGGACTGGCACGACCGCCACCGGCACCACGCCCGCCCCGGCGTCCGGTCCCGGCGCGACGTACGCCCCCGAGCGCGACGGCGAGCCCGACCCCGGCGAGGTGGTGTGGGCCTGGGTGCCCTACGAGGACGACCCGAGCCAGGGCAAGGACCGGCCCGTCCTGGTCCTCGACACCGACGGGGACGGCTGGGTCGGGCTGATGCTCAGCAGCCAGGACCACGACCGCGACGCCGAGGACGAGGCCCGCTGGGGTCGGCACTGGATGGACGTCGGCACCGGCGGGTGGGACTCCCAGGGCCGGCCCAGCGAGGTGCGCCTCGACCGGCTGATCCGCCTCGAGCGCGACGGCGTACGACGGGAGGGAGCCGCGCTGGACGAGACGATCTTCACTGCCGTCGTCGAGGCCAGGCGTGGTCTGTCCGGATAGGGTCTGCGCGTGTCTCGCCCCTCCTTCCGCCGCAGTGCCCTGCTCGCGACGGCCCTCACGGTCGCCCTGACGACGGCTGCGTGCTCCGGTGACGCCGAGCCCGACCCCGAGCCGACCCGGTCGCCGAGCAACGGGCAGTCCGGCAAGCCGACGGAGAAGCCGCGCGAGGTCACCTTCGGCGCCTACGGCACCGACGAGGAGGTCGCGGCCTTCCAGAGCGTCGTGGACTCGTTCAATGCCTCCTCCACGACCCGCAAGGTCACCCTGCAGTCGTGGCCGGACCACGAGTCCGCGCTCGCCGACGTGCTCGCCGGCAACGCGCCCGACGCCTTCCTCACCTCGCGCATCGACCTCGACGAGCTCGTCGACGGCGAGGCGCTGCAGCCGGTGAGCCTGCTGCTCGACGAGCGCGGCGTCGACTTCGGCGACCGGTTCTCCCGCGACGCCGTCGACGCCTTCGCGATGGACGACGAGCTCCAGTGCATGGCCTACTCGGTCTCCCCGATGGTCGTCTACTACAACACCGACCTCGTCGACTTCGACAAGATGGAGCGGCGGGGGCTCGACGTCCCGAGCGTCACCGACGAGGGCAAGCGCGAGCGCTGGACGCTGGCCGAGTTCGAGGCGGCCGCCCGCTTCGCGTCGCGGCGCGGCGACCCGCGCGGCGTCTGGATCGACCCGACGCTGCAGGGGCTGGCGCCGTTCATCTACTCCGGCGACGGCCAGGTCTTCGACGACGACCAGGAGCCGACGTCCCTGGCCTTCTCCGACGACAACACGCGCGAAGCGCTGAGCCAGACGCTCTTCATCCTCCGCGACTCGTCGCTGACGCCGACCAACGCCCAGCTCGCCCGGGCGACGCCCGTCCAGCTCTTCAAGCGCGGCGAGCTCGCAATGGTCGCCGGCTTCCGCAACCTCGTCCCGGAGATGCGCGAGGCCGACGACCTCGACTTCGACGTGCTGCCGATGCCGACCATCGACACGCGCGCCACCGTCGGCGACATCAGCGGGCTGTGCATCTCGGCGGACTCCGAGGTGACCGGCGACGCCGCCGACTTCATCGCCTACGCCGTCTCCGACGCGGCGATCGCGACCGTCGCCTCGACCGGCTACATCGTCCCGGCCAACACCTCGGTCGCCGCCTCGCCGGAGTTCCTCGCGCCCGACGACGAGCCGGCCAGCGCCGAGGTCTACAACCAGAGCATCCGCTACATGGTGGTGCCGCCGTTCATCGACCAGCGCGAGGAGCTCATCGAGGCGGTCACGCCGTTGCTCGAGCAGCTCGTCACGGCCCCCGGCCCGCTGGACCTCGAGGCGACGACCGAGGAGATCGACCTGGCCTCCCAGGAGATCCTCTCGCCCGAGGAGACCGAGACGCCCGAGCCCACGGAGGACCCGAGCGAGTCCCCGTCGGAGTAGACGGCGCTAGGGCGTGTCCCTAGTCGCGCTCGGCGCCGAGGATCGCGCCGACCAGCGCGCCGGTGACCAGCCCGGCCTGCCAGGGCCGGGCGCCGTACGACGCCAGCTGGGCGCGGACGGCCTCGGCCAGCTCGGCCGGCTCCCGGGTCGCCGGAGGCGCCCACATGAGCCGGCGGAGGTAGTCGGGGGTGAGGAGGTTCTCCACCGGCAGGTGGTGCACCTCGGCGAGGTTGAGCATCGCCTCGCGCGCGGCCTTGAAGCGGCGGTCGGCGACCGGCTCGCGCTCGGCCCAGGTGCGCGGGTGCGGCGGGCCGTCGCCGCGCGGTGCGCGGGTGGGGAGGTCGTCCTCCTCCATCTCGCGGACCTGGCGCAGCGCCTCGACCCAGGCGGGCGCGTAGCGGCTCGCCCCTCGGCCGTGGAAGCCCTGCGTCGCCAGCAGTTCCCGACGGTCGGTCGGCATCGCCGTCGCCGCGACCACGATGGCCGAGTCGGGCAGGATCCGCCCGGGGGTCACGTCGCGCTCAGCGGCGATGGAGTCGCGGGCCTCCCACAGCGCCCGCGCCGCACCGAGGGCGCGCCGCCCGCGCAGCCGGTGCACCCCGGACGTACGACGCCACGCGTCGACCCGGACGGCCGGCTCGAAGCCCAGCAGGTGGTCGAACTCCTGGCGCGCCCACTCCGCCTTGCCGGCCCGCTCGAGCTCGGTGGCCATGTGGTCGCGGAGCTCGACGAGGACCTCGACGTCGAGAGCGGCGTACTCGAGCCACGGCGTGGGCAGCGGGCGCGTCGACCAGTCGGCCGCGGAGTGCTCCTTGCGCATCCGCTGCCCCAGCACCGTCTCCACCAGGGTGGCGAGACCGACGCGGGGGTAGCCGAGGAGGCGGCCGGCGAGCTCGGTGTCGAAGAGGCTGGTCGGGGTGAGGCCCACCTCACGCAGGCACGGCAGGTCCTGCGTCGCGGCGTGCAGGATCCACTCGGTGCCCTCGAGGGCCTCCTGGAGCGGGGCCAGGGTCGTCATCCCGATCGGGTCGACGAGCCACGTGCTGGCCCCCTCGCGGCGCAGCTGGATGAGGTAGGCGCGGTTGGAGTAGCGGTAGCCGGACGCCCGTTCGGCGTCGATGGCGACCGGACCGGTCGCCGCGGCCAGCGCGGCGCACGCCTCCAGCAGGCCCTCGTCGGTGTCGACCACGTCGGGGAGGCCGTCGCGCAGCTCGAGCAGCGGAGCAGGCGGCGGGGGCGGGGTGTCGTCCTCGACGGGCGTCCCGTCCAGCCCGGTATCGGGTCCGGTGCCGGTGTCGACGGGGTCGTCCGGCTCGCCCTCGAGTCGGGCTCCGGCGGGGGAGTGGTCCGCGTTGTCGGGCATCAGGTCAGGTGCCGCGCTGCCCGCGCCGGCTGGGGATGGCCGTCACGCCCTCGGGCACCGGCGGCAGCCCGACCGCGGTGCACATCAGCTCGCCCCACGCCTCGACGTGCGCGCTCATGTCGAGCCCTCCGTCCTCGTCGACGTCGGGGGTCCACGAGGCGCGGATCTCGACCTGGGCGGTGCCGGCCTCGTCGGCCATCCCGCCGAAGCTCTCGGTGGTGACGCACGTGACCGTCCCGGACGCGGCGTGGTGGCCGGCCCCGTGGGCGTCGAGCGCCTCGACCAGCCACGACCAACCGACGGCGGCCAGCATCGGGTCGGAGCCGAGCTCGGGGTCGATGTCGGCGCGGGCGTAGGCCACGCAGCGGAAGGTGCCGTCCCACGCGTCGTTGCCGGCGGGGTCGTGCAGCAGGATCAGCCGCCCGGTGCCGAGGTCCTCCTCGTCGACCGTGACGTCGCCGCTCAGCGCCGACGACCACGGCGCGATCCGCTGGGGCGCGGGCATCTCCTCGCAGAAGACCTCAGGGCGCAGCGAGGCCCGACGCATCGACTCCACAGCCGCGCGGAACTCCGCGGGCCCAGCCGCGGCAGCGTTGCCCGGGTGGGTCTCGTGACGGGCCACCATGAGGTCAGAGTAGGCCAGCGCCCGGCTTCGCCGATGTGCCGCCACGCCGCCTGACCTGCGAAGATTCGCGGGTGACCGACGCTGTGCGCACGCCCCATCCCGGACTGGCCCGGAGCCCCTTCCTCGCGGCGGCGCGCGGCGAGACGCCGTCCCACACCCCGGTCTGGTTCATGCGTCAGGCCGGTCGCTCCCTGCCGGAGTACCTCAAGGTGCGCGAGGGCATCGGGATGCTGGAGTCCTGCATGGACGCCGACCTGGTCACCGAGATCACCCTGCAGCCCGTACGTCGCTACGGCGTGGACGCGGCCATCTTCTTCTCCGACATCGTGCTGCCGCTCAAGGCGGTCGGCGTCGACCTCGACATCAAGCCGGGCGTCGGCCCGGTCGTGGCTTCACCGGTGCGCACCCTCGCCGACGTCGAGGCCATCCCCGACCTGACGCCCGAGCACGTCCCCTACATCTCGCAGGCCGTGCGCCAGCTCGTGGCCGAGCTCGGTGCCACGCCGCTGATCGGCTTCGCCGGCGCGCCCTTCACCGTGGCGTCGTACCTCGTCGAGGGCGGGCCGTCGAAGGAGCACGCGAAGACCAAGGCGATGATGTTCGGCGCCCCCGACGTGTGGGACGCGCTGATGCGCAAGATCGCCGGCATCGCCGCGGCCTACCTCCGCATCCAGGTCGAGGCCGGGGCCTCGGCCGTGCAGCTCTTCGACTCGTGGGCCGGCGCCCTCACCGCGGCCGACTACCGCGCCTCCGTCATGCCGCACTCCGACCGGGTGCTCGCTGCGGCGGGTGAGCTCGGCGTGCCGCGGATCCACTTCGGCGTCGGCACCAGCAACCTGCTCGGCCTGATGGGCGAGGCCGGCGCCGACGTGGTCGGTGTCGACTGGCGTACGCCGCTGGAGCACGCGATCCCGCTGGTGGGCGACCGGGCGGTGCAGGGCAACCTCGACCCGACCCTGGTCTTCGCGCCCACCGAGGTGATGACCGCGCGGGCGGCCGAGATCATCGAGGCCGGACGTCGCGCCAAGGGCCACATCTTCAACCTCGGGCACGGCGTCATCCCGTCGACCGACCCGGGTCAGCTCGCGGCGCTGACCGAGTTCGTGCACGGCTACCAGCCCTGATCGGCCGATCTCTCGCCTGCTATGCGCCGCGGCTGATCGGCGTCACCGGCGTCAGGTCCGCGACCCGCTCCGCCGGGGCGTCGGTGGCCGGGTCTGACGCAGTCGCCGGCAGCTCGATCGAGGACAGGTAGATCCGGGCCTGGCGCACCAGGGCCCGCTGCAGGTCGCGCAGCGGCTCGGGCACCCGCTCGGCCCGACGGCGCAGCATCAGCAGCGTCACCGTCGTCTGGTCGGTCTGGATGGGACGGGTGGTGAGCACGCCCGCCTCGACGAGCGGGTCGGCGACGATCGAGAAGTCGGGCAGCACCGAGATGCCGAGCCCGGCGGCCACCATGGCCTTCCCCATCTCGGCGCCGTCGGTGGCGTACGTCGTGCCCGGCAGGCTGCCGGCGAAGAGACGGTGCGCGTAGCGGTGCATCACGAAGCCGGGCCGCATGAGGACGTGCGGCTCGGCGCGGAGGTCGTCCACGGTGACCCGCTCCTTGGCGGTCAGCGGGTGCCCGACGGGGAGGCAGGCGACCGGCGTGCCCTCGATGAGCCGGTCCGCGACGAGCGTCGGCGGCACCTCGTCGCCGGGCAGGACGTTGACCAGGCCCAGGTCGAGCGATCCCTCGGCGAGACCCTGCTGGATGTCGACCTGCCGACCGTTGACGACCTCGACCCCGCCGGAGCCGTGGCGGGCGTGCAGGTCCCGCAGGGCGGGGGCGAGGAGGCTGGCGGACGCGGTGACGACCGTGCCGATGCGCAGGTCGCGTCGTCGTGCGGACTGCTGGCCCGCGGCCTGCCGCAGCCGGTCGACCGCCTCGAGGACCTCGGTCATGTTCTGGAGCAGGTCGAGTCCCTGCCGGCTGATCCGCGACCCGGTGCGCCGTCGGTCGAGCAGCGTCGTGCCCAGCTCCTTCTCCAGCTTGGTCACCGCCTCGCTCAGCGCCGGCTGGGAGATGTGCATCGCCTCGCTCGCGCGGCGCAGCGAGCCGTGCTCGGTCACCGCCGCGAGGTACTCCAGCTGTTCGATCCGCACGCTCTGCTCCTGCCGGGGGGTCTGGTCTGGCTGTCTGGGTGGGGCTGTCGGGTCGGTCGCGTCGCGGGTGGACGGCAAAACCTGCTACCGGGAGTTCGTGTCCGCGACGTCGATTCCCTAAAGTCTACTAAGTAACTATACAAAACGGGAGGAACTCACCCATGACCACCCTGCGTGTCCGGCCCACCCAACGCCGGACCGACCGCTCCGACCGCACCGCGAACGCCGACCACACCGCCCGGTCCGACCGATCCGGCCACCCCGGGGGCCGGACCGGCGGTGCCTCCGACGACCTGCTCGCCGAGTGGGCGCCCGTCCTCGACGCCGTCGCCGAGGGCGCCCTCCAGCGCGAGGTGGACGGCGAGCTGCCCGTCGAGGCCGTGCGCCTGCTCAAGTCCGAGGGATTCGGCGCGCTGCGCGTCCCGGCCGCGTCCGGCGGCGGCGGGCTCGACCTCGTCGACCTCACCCGGTTGTGGATCGAGCTCGCAGCCGTCGACGCCAACCTGCCGCAGGCCTTCCGCGGGCACTTCGCCCTGGTCGAGGACCGGCTGTGGCACCACGCCCGCACGAGCGACCAGCGGGTGTGGTTCGACCGGTTCGTCGCCGGCGAGATGGCCGGCAACGCCTGGTCGGAGGTCGGCTCCGACATCGACCTGCCGCGCACGGTCCTCCGCCCGCGGGCGGACGGGTCCTACAGGCTCGACGGCACGAAGTACTACACGACCGGCACGATCTTCGCGGAGTGGACCGACGTGCACGCGCGCGTCGCGCGGCCCGGGCACCCCGACGAGGTGGAGGACCCCACCGCGATCGCCCTGGTCGACACCCGCGACCCGGGCGTGCGCACCGTCGACGACTGGAACGGCTTCGGTCAGAAGGGCACCGGCAGCGGCACGACCACGTTCGACAACGTCGGCGTCCCGGCCGACCACGTGCTGCCGTTCGAGGACCGGTTCCCCTACCAGACCGCGTTCTACCAGCTGAACCTCCTCGCCACGCTCACCGGCATCGCCAAGGCGGCGCTCCGCGACGTGGTCGAGGCCGTGCAGAAGCGCACCCGCAACTTCTCGCACGCCAACGCGCCGCGCGTGCGCGACGACGCCCAGGTGCTGGCGCTGGTCGGCGGGATCGCCGCGGCGGTCTACGCCGCCGAGGCCGCCACCCTGCGGGTCGCGGGCAGCATCCAGGCCGTCGCGGACGCGCCCCTCGCGAGCGCCGAGGAGATCGCGGCCCTCGTCGAGACGAGCGAGATCGAGTCCTCCACCGCCCAGGTCGCGGTCTCCGAGCTGGTCCTGCGGGCCACCTCCGACCTCTTCGACGCCCTGGGGGCCTCTGCGACCGCCCGGCCCCTCGCGCTCGACCGCCACTGGCGCAACGCCCGCACGGTCGCCTCGCACAACCCGCGCATCCTCAAGGCCCGGGTCGTCGGCGCCCACGTCGTCAACGGCACGCCGCCGCCGTACGCCTGGTCGATCGGCGGGACCCGCCGTCGCCAGGACTGGGAGGACACGCGGCCCCGCTCCGGCGACGCCACCGGCTGAGGCCACCTGGGACCGACCGGTCACGCACCGGCTCCGGAGGGGGTGGAGGGCGGTGCCTTGCATTGCCTGCAAGGCATCACCTTCCACCCCCTCGACATCCCCGCGCGACGTCGGTCCCCGGGTGGGGGACTGACGCTGCTACGTTTGTCTACAAGATCGATAGAGTTTGTGCGCACAGAGGAGAGCCATGAGCACGTCACCCGTCGCGACCACCGAGCCGCTCCAGTTCGCCTACTGGGTCCCCAACGTCTCCGGGGGCCTGGTGATCTCGGACATCGAGCAGCGCACCGGCTGGGACTACGAGTACAACAAGCGCCTGGCGCAGACCGCTGAGAACAATGGCTTCGAATACGCCCTGACGCAGGTGCGCTACACCGCGTCGTACGGCGCCGCGCACCAGCACGAGGCGACCAGCTTCAGCCTCGCGCTCCTCCTCGCCACCGAACGGCTCAAGGTCATCTCGGCGGTGCACCCCTACATGTGGCACCCCGGCGTGCTGGCGAAGTTCATCGCCACCGCCGACCACCTCAGCAACGGTCGCGCGGCCATCAACGTGGTCTCTGGGTGGTTCAAGGACGAGGCCACCAGCATGGGCGTGCGCTGGCTCGAGCACGGCGAGCGCTACCGGATGGCCGAGGAGTTCATCTCCTACGTACGCGAGATCTGGACCGACGACCACGCCGAGTTCCACGGCGACTTCTTCCAGCTGCGCGACTTCGACATGAAGCCGAAGCCGCTGGACCTGCCCGGCCGCCCGCTCCCGGAGGTCTTCCAGGGCGGCAACTCCACGGTCGCCCAGGGCGTCGCCGGCCGTGTCTCCGACTGGTACTTCGCCAACGGCAACACTCCCGACGGGATCGCCGAGCAGATCGCCGGCGTCGGGGCCTCGGCCGCCACCGCGGGACGCACCGTGAAGATCGGCGTCAACGGCTTCATGGTGGCCCGCGACACCGAGGCGGAGGCCCACGCGACGCTCGAGGAGATCATCGCCAAGGCCAACCCCGAGGCCGTCGAGGGCTTCGGCAACGCGGTCAAGCAGGCCGGCCAGTCGGCCGGCGACAAGAAGGGGATGTGGCAGGACTCCGACTTCCGCGACCTCGTGCAGTACAACGACGGCTTCCGCACCGGCCTGGTCGGCACCCCCGAGCAGGTCGCCCACCGGATGATGGAGTTCAAGCGCCGCGGCGTCGACCTCTTCCTCCTCGGGTTCCTGCACTTCCAGGAGGAGGTCGAGCACTTCGGCGAGCACGTGCTGCCGATCGTGCGTGAGCTCGAGGCTGCCGAGCAGGAGCGCGTGGCATGACGACACCCCACGACGTCCTTCTTCCCCGCTCCGTTCCTCCGAACAACGCCGCGGGAACCCCGACGTCCTACGACGGCCCTGCGCAAGAGACCGTGCCGGTGCTGTCCCACGACGCGGCGATCGCGGTCGCCACGGAGATCGCCGCCGAGCTCGCAGCCACGTCGCTCGAGCGCGACCGCGACCGCCTGCTCCCCGGGCGCGAGCTGGACCGCCTCTCGGCCTCCGGCCTGCTCGCGGTCACGGTGCCGACCGAGCACGGTGGCGCCGGGCTCCCGGTCGAGACGCTGGCCGAGGTGTTCCGCATCCTCGCGAGCGGCGACCCGAGCGTGGCCCAGGTGCCGAACAGCCACTTCGTGTACGTCAACGCACTGCGCCACCAGGGCACGCCCGAGCAGCGGTGGTTCTTCTTCCGTGAGGTGCTGACCGGCAAGCGTTTCGGCAACGCGCAGTCCGAGGTCGGCACCAAGCACGTGCGCGACATCCGCACCGCGCTCACGCCGGCCGGCAACGGGCGCTGGACGCTCAGCGGCACCAAGGGCTACAGCACCGGCGCTCTCTTCGCCGACTGGATCCCGGTGCTCGCCCGACAGGACACGCTGGCCGCCCCCGGCACCGGTCCGCTCCACGTGGCCTGGGTCGAGCGCCAGGCCCCCGGCGTCAGCGTCACCGACGACTGGAACGGGATGGGCCAGCGCACGACGGCCAGCGGCACCGTGCAGCTGGACCAGGTCGAGGTGACCGCCGACCGGATCACGCCCTACCACCTGACCTTCGAGGGTCCGCAGACCTACGGCGCCTTCGCGCAGGTGCTGCACGCCGCCCTCGACGTCGGCATCGCCCGCGCCGCGCTCACCGAGGCCGCCGAGTTCGTCCGCACCAGGTCGCGTCCCTACCCCGACGCCGGCGTGGACCGGGCGGCCGACGACCCGCTCGTCGTGCAGGCGCTCGGCGAGATGGAGCTCGACGTTCGCGCCTCGGAGGCGCTGCTGCGCGAAGCCGCCCGGGCCGTCGACGCGGCCGACGCCGACCTCACCGCCGACAGCGCGGCGACCGCGAGCCTGGCGGTGGCCGCCGTACGAGCCCACTCGGCGCGGGTGTCCGTCGAGGTGTCGAGCCGGCTCTTCGAGGTGTCCGGCACGCGCTCTGCCCTCGACTCGCTCAACCTCGACCGCCACTGGCGCAACGCCCGCACCCACACCCTGCACGACCCGGCCGCCTGGAAGGTGCAGCACCTCGGCAGGTACGTCGCCGACGGCACGCCGCCGCCCAACCACGGCCAGCTCTGACCCCGCGAAAGGATCATCGATGAAGTTCCACTGGTTCCTGCCCACCAACGGCGGCGACGGCCGGCAGGTCGTCAGCGGCGGCCACGGCGTCTCCCACGGCGCCGGCGGACGCCCCGCGAGCGTCCCCTACCTCGGGCAGATCGCCCGCAGCGCCGAGCAGCTCGGCTTCGAGGCCGCGCTGACGCCGACCGGCGCCTGGTGCGAGGACGCGTGGCTGACCACCGCGATGCTGGCGCCGCTGTCCGAGCGGCTGAAGTTCCTCGTCGCCTTCCGGCCGGGGATGACTTCGCCGACGCTCGCCGCCCAGATGGCCGCCACCTTCCAGAACCTCTCCGGCGGCCGGCTGCTGCTCAACGTGGTGACCGGGGGCGAGTCCCACGAGCAGCGCGCCTACGGCGACTTCCTCGACAAGGACGAGCGCTACGAGCGCTGCGACGAGTTCCTCGAGATCGTCCGGCGGCTCTGGACCGGCGACGAGGTCACCTTCGCCGGCCGCCACCTGCGGGTGGAGCAGGCGCGCCTGCAGCAGCTGCCCGACCCTGTCCCGGAGATCTACTTCGGCGGCTCGTCGCCCGCCGCCGGCCTCGTGTCCGCCAAGCACGCCGACGTCTACCTCACCTGGGGCGAGCCGCCGGCCGCCGTGGCGAAGAAGATCGCGTGGATCCGCGAGCTCGCCGAGAAGCAGGGCCGCGAGGTGCGCTTCGGCATCCGCATGCACACCATCAACCGAGACACCTCCGAGGAGGCGTGGGCCGAGGCCGACCGCCTGCTCGAGGGCATCGACGACGCCGAGATCCGCCGTGTGCAGGAGGGCCTGAAGAGGTCGGAGTCCGTCGGCCAGCAGAACATGCTCGCCCTCAACAACGGCTCGCGCGACGGCCTGGAGATCCACCCCAACGTCTGGGCCGGCGTCGGCCTGGTCCGCGGCGGGGCCGGCACCGCGCTCGTCGGCAGCCACGAGGAGGTGGCTGACCGGGTCGAGGAGTACGCCGCGCTCGGCATCGAGGAGTTCGTGCTCTCGGCCTACCCGCACCTCGAGGGCGCCTACCACTTCGGCGAGGGCGTGCTCCCGATCCTGGCGAAGCGCGGCCTGTGGACCAACCCGGCCCCGGTCGCCGCCAGCGCGTCCGTGCCCTTCGGCGGCCAGCGGGCCGCCTCGTGAACAACAGAGTCGCCGTCGTGGTCGGCAACCCCAAGCCACGCTCCCGCACGTACGAGTCCGCACTGATCCTCGCCGACCGGCTCGGTGGTGCCGACCTCGTGGTCGACCTCGCCGACCATGCCTCGGAGCTCTTCGACTGGGCTGCGCCACGCGTCACCGAGCTGGTCGAGGAGGTCGCCTCCAGCCTGGTCGTGGTCGTCGCCAGCCCGACCTACAAGGCGACCTACACCGGGCTGCTCAAGGCGTTCCTCGACCGCTTCCCCCACCAGGGGCTCGGCGGCGTGACCGCGATCCCGCTGATGCTCGGCGCGTCGCCGGTGCACTCGCTCGCCACCGAGCACGGGCTCCGCCCGCTCCTCGTCGAGCTGGGCGCGTCCGTGCCGACCCGCGGGCTCTACGTCCTCGACTCCGAGCACGACCGGCCCGAGACGTACGACGCGTGGTTCGCCACCGCTCAGCAGCTCCTGCCGACCCTGCCCGCTCCCGCCCCCTCCCTGGAGGTGTCGTCCGCATGACCGCACACGCCCACCCGCACCACGCGTCCGTCCCGGCCATCGACCAGCGCGCCCTGCGCGACGCCTTCGGCGCCTTCCCCTCCGGGGTCGTCGCCGTCGCGGCGTCGGTGAAGGGACAGCTGACCGGGATCGCCGCGTCGTCGTTCACCTCCGTGAGCATCGACCCGCCGCTCGTGTCGTTCTCCATCGCCACCTCGAGCTCCACCTGGCCGCTGCTGCGTGAGGCCGAGCACCTCGGCATCAGCGTGCTGGCCGACCACCACGACGCGGTGTGCCGGCAGCTGGCCGGCCCGCGCGAGGAGCGCTTCGACGGCCTGCCGTTCAAGGTCACCGGCAACGGGGCGGTGCTGCTCGACGAGGCCGTCGCGACCTACGACTGCTCCCTGCACGAGGAGGTCGTCGCCGGCGACCACGTCATCGTGCTGCTCGAGGTGCACGACGTCGGCGGGGGAGACGGCGAGCACCCTCTCGTGTTCCACCGCTCGGCCTTCGCCAAGCTGCACCGCGACGACCTCGACCCCGCCCGCCTCGACGGCCGGATCAACGGCGCCGAGGTCGACCGGGGCACCCGCGAGTCCGACTCCGCCACCGCGTCACGCGACGACGCGGAGGACGCCGCATGATGAACACCCCACGACCTTCTTCGCCTCCCCCGCTCCGCTCCTCCGCCGAACAACGCCGCGGGGACCCCAAGAACAAGGGCAAGCACACCGGCGTGGCCGCCGACGTACCCCCGTCCCCGCGCCGCGTCGCACTGGCCTCGGCCGTCGGCGCCACGATCGAGTGGTACGACTTCTTCCTCTACGGCACCGCCGCCGCAGTGGTCTTCGACAAGCTCTACTTCAACGGCCTGGACGGACCGGCCGCGCAGTTCGCGGCCTTCGCGACCTTCGCCGTCGGGTTCTTCGCCCGACCGATCGGCGGCCTGATCTTCGGCCACTACGGCGACCGCATCGGGCGCAAGCAGATGCTCCTGCTGACCCTGGTCATCATGGGCGTCGGCACCGCGCTGATCGGCATGCTGCCGACCTACGACCAGATCGGCGTCTGGGCGCCGATCGCCCTGGTGCTGCTGCGGGTGCTGCAGGGCATCGGCGTGGGCGGTGAGTACGGCGGCGCGGTGCTGCTCGCCGTGGAGTACGCCCCTGCCGAGCGCCGAGGCTTCTACGGCAGCTTCGCCCACATCGGCGTGCCCGGCGGGCTCGTCCTGGCCGCCGGCGCCTTCTCCCTGGCCGGGATGCTGCCCGAGGAGGCCTTCCTCGCCTGGGGCTGGCGCGCCTGCTTCCTGGTGAGCATCGCGCTGCTCGGCATCGGCGCCTACATCCGACTTTCCGTCATGGAGACCCCGGAGTTCGCCAAGGTCCAGGAGCGCAAGGAGATCTCGCGACTCCCGCTGCGCGACCTGCTGCGTGAGCAGCCCCGGCCGCTGCTGCTCGGCATGGGCACGCGCTACATCGAGGGCTTCACCTTCAACCTCTTCTCGGTCTACCTGCTCGCCTACGTGGCGACCAACCTCGAGCTGCCGCGCAGCTGGGCCCTGGACGCGATCCTGGTCGGGGCGGCGCTCGGGGTCGTGCTGGTGCCGATCGCCGGAGCGCTGAGCGACCGGGTGGGGCGCAAGCCGGTCTACCGGGTGGGGGCCTGGATCGGCCTGCTGTTCGCCTTCCCGGCGGCCTTCCTCGTGCAGACCGAGAACCGCTGGGCCATCTCGCTCGTCTTCGTCGTCGGCCTCGGCGTCATCTACGGGACGGTCTACGGGCCGCTCGCTGCCTTCTGGTCCGAGCTGTTCGACACCCGGTACCGCTACACCGCCCTCAGCACGCTCTACCAGGTCTCCGGCATCCTCGCGTCCGGGCTGACGCCGCTCATCGCGGCGTGGTTGGTCACCCGCGGTGACGGGACCCTGTGGTGGGTCGCGACCTACAACGTGGCGGTCGCCGTGATCTCGCTGACCTGCGCGCGGTTCCTGCCCGAGACCCGCGGCCGTGGACTCGACAGCGCCGATCCGACGCTGGAGCCCGTCCCCGAGGGCGTCCCGGCCTGAGGGTGCACACTGACTGACGCGTAGACACGCGGACAGAACCCTCGGCCGGACTCCCGTCCCACGCCTGGCGCCGCAGGCGTGGGACGGGTCGTGTCCGCGCGTCTACGCGGCGGGCGTTCGCGACGCGGCGGTCCGGCGACGGCGTACGACGAGCCAGACCGGCAGCCCGAACACTGCGGCCACCGCGGCGAAGGGCAGCAGCGCGCCGACCATCGTGGTCACGATGGTGAACAGCGTCCCCATGGCCTTCGAGCCGCCGTCGAGCCCGGCGAGGAATCCCGTCGGCCGCTCCTCCTCGGGCTCGTCCTCGACGACCTGGTGGGTGGTGATGTCGACCGTGATGGTCGACAGCGAGGTCTGGTCGGCCAGCCACGACTGCTGGGACTTCAGCGAGTCCAGCTCGGCCTGCCGGCCGGTGAGCTGCGACTCGATCCAGATGACGTCCTTGAGGTCGCGGGCGTCGGCGAGCAACAGCTCGACGCGTCGCAGGCTGGCCTCCTGTGCGCGGACGCGGGCGCCGTTGTCGATGACCTGGGTGGTGACGTCGTCGGAGCCGCGGTCGGACGAGCGCAGCACTCCGACCTGCTCCAGCGCGGACATCGTCTCGCCGAACTTCCGGCTCGGCACCCGCACCACCATCCGCACGTAGGAGGTGTCACCCTCGGCGTCGGTCTCGGTGGTCTCGTCGGTGATCTCGCCGCCCTGCGCGTCGACGACGCGCTGCACGTCCTGGCGAGTCGCCCGGACGTCCTCGCCGGCGAGCGAGACGGTGCCGCTCGAGATGACCGAGCGCTGCAGCTCGGGGGTGGTCGGGCCGTCCTGCCCGCTCGAGGCTTCGGACGACCCACCCGTGGAGTCGTCCGACGAGCCGCCGGCGTCCGACTGCGTAGCGGACCGTCCGGCGCCACTCTCCGATGAGCTCCCGGACGAGCTCCCGGCCGTGTCGCTGGACGTCTCGCTCGAGACGTCCCCGGAGACGGCGTCGCTGCCGCTGTCGTCGGCGGAGCAGGCGGCCAGCAGGGCCGTCATGGTGAGGGCGGTGAGGAGTCCCGCGGTGCGGGAGCGGGTCGCGGTGAGGGTCATGGCCGTCCGACGCCGCCGCCGCGCGGGCCGGTTCCGGCCGTGACTGAACTGTGACGCGTCAGGCCTTCTTGCTCGACGCCCGCTTGGCGGTGCGCTTGGTGGTGGTGACCTTCGGCGGCGCCGCCTTGGGCGGTGCCTGGGTGGGCGCCTCCTTGTCGGGCACGTTCTTGTCAGGCGCCTTCCGGCCGGTCGGCTTGTGGCCCTTGAGCCGCACCCGCAGCGCGTTGCCGTTGCCGGAGGTCTCCAGGTAGGGCTGGGCGGTGATGAGGGTGCTCAGCCGCGCGCCCGGACCGGCGAAGTTTCGCGCGTCGAAGGACGGGTGGGTGCGGACCAGCTGGTTGCCCAGGGCGGGGAGGAGCGCCCAACCCTCGTCGTCGGAGACCGCGTTGACCGCGCGGGTGAGCGCGCTCTGCAGGTTGATCGAGGGGGTGTCCGCCTCGCCCGCGTCGTCGGCGTCGTCGTCGGCGTCCTCGCCGTCGCCGGGCCGGTCGGCGACCACCGCGAGGTCGATGAACTTGTCGCAGGCGTTGCGCAGCGACTCCGGCGCCTTGTTCTCCCCGAGCACGTAGACCTTCTTGCCCGACTCGCGCAGGCGGTGGGCGAGGCTGGTGAAGTCGCTGTCGCTGGTGACCAGCGCGAACGCCTCGACGTTGCCGTCGTACAGCAGGTCCATCGCGTCGATCACGAGCGCGAGGTCGGTGGAGTTCTTGCCGGACGTGTAGGCGTTCTGGTGCATCGCGCGCAGGCCGAGGCGGTTGAGCTTGCGCGCCCACTGGGTGAGGTGCGGGTTGGTCCAGTCGCCGTACACGCGCCGGATCGTCGGGTCGCCGTACTTCGCGACCTCGCCCAGCACCTCGTCTGCATAGGCCGGCCGCGTGTTGTCGGCGTCGATCATCACCGCGATCCGGTCGGCGGCTGCGTGGGACTCCATGCGTGCAGCCTAGGGCGCGCCCGAGCGTCGCCACCTCCTCTGGCAGGGTGGTGGCGTGAGGCGTGACGCGGTGGTCGTGGGTGGCGGGATCGCCGGTCTGGTCGCGGCCCGGGGCATCGCCGCCACCGGCTGCGACGTCCTGCTGCTCGAGGGTTCGCCCCAGGTCGGCGGCAAGCTCCGCAGCGCGGAGGTCGCCGGACTGACCGTCGACGTCGGCGCCGAGGCGATGCTCGCCCGTCGACCCGAGGGCCTGTCGCTCGCCGCCGAGCTCGGCGCCGAGGTGGTCCACCCGACGCCCGCGACGTCGGCGGTGTGGTCGCGCGGGTCCCTGCGCGCGATGCCGCGCTCGCTGATGGGCGTCCCCTTCGACCTCGACCAGCTCGCCGCCAGCGGTGTGCTCAGCCCCGAGGGCCTGGCGCGCGCGAGCGCCGAGGCCGCCACCACCGTCGACGACGACGTCTCCGTCGGCGACCTGGTCGCGGCACGGCTCGGCGACGAGCTCGTCGACCGCCTCGTCGAGCCGCTGCTCGGAGGCGTGTACGCCGGCCACGCCCACCACATCTCGGCGGCCGCGGCCGTGCCGCAGTTGCTCGCCATGGCCCGCCGCGGCAGCCTGCTCGAGCAGGCCTCAGGCGTGCCGGCCTCGGTCGCCCCGGTCTTCGCCGCCCTGCCCGGCGGGATGGGCCGAATGCCCGGCCTGGTCGCCGACGGCGGTGGCTTCGAGGTGCGCACCTCGGCGACCGTCCGCGCGCTGCGTCGTACGCCGTCGGGCTGGGCGCTGACCGTCGGCCCGACCACCAGCGCCGAGACGATCGAGGCCGACGTGGTCGTGCTCGCAACCCCCGCAGCAGCCACCGCCCGCCTCCTCGGCGAGGTGCTCCCGGACGCCGCGGCGGAGCTCGCCGCGGTCGACGCCGCCAGCGTCGCCGTCGTCACGCTGGCCTTCCGGGCCCAGGACGTCCCCGACGCGCTGTTCGACCGGTCCGGGTTCCTCGTGCCGCCCGTCGAGCGGCGCACCATCAAGGCCTCGACCTTCTCCTTCGCCAAGTGGGCGTGGGTGCGCGACCTCGACCGTGACGTCGTGGTGCTCCGCACCTCGCTCGGACGTCACCGTGAGGAGGCCACCCTCCAGGCCGGTGACGAGGGGCTGGTGCGGGTGTCCCTCGCCGACCTCGCTGCCATGGCGGGCATCACCGCCCGGCCCGTCGACACCCACGTCCAGCGGTGGGGCGGCGCCCTGCCGCAGTACGCCGTCGGCCACCTCGACCGGGTCGCGCGGATCCGCGCCGCCGTCAGCGGACAGCCGGGGCTCGCGGTCTGCGGGGCGGCGTACGACGGTGTCGGCATCCCGGCGGTGATCGGCTCGGCCCGGCAGGCCGTGGCCTCGGTCACACGGGCAGAATGACGGCATGAGCGAGTCCACCGAGACGCAGTCCAACGCAGCCCGCACGCGGGAGCTCAACGACACCATCCGCTACACGATGTGGTCGGTCTTCCGGCTCCGCGACGTCCTGGGCGACGCCGCCGACCGCGCCGCCGAGGCGACCGACGTCGAGGCGCTCCTCGAGGTGCTGGCCGAGCAGGACGTCGTCGTGCGCGGCATCTACGACGTCAGCGGCCTGCGTGCCGATGCCGACGTCATGGTGTGGTGGCACGCCGCCGACTCCCAGCAGCTGCAGGGCGCCTACAACGCCTTCCGGCGCACGGCCTTCGGCCGCCGCCTCGACCCGGTGTGGTCGCAGATGGCGCTGCACCGCCCGGCGGAGTTCAACAAGTCGCACATCCCGGCGTTCCTGGCCGACGAGGAGCCCCGCGCCCACGTGTGCGTCTACCCGTTCGTGCGGTCCTACGAGTGGTACCTCCTCGACGACGGCGAGCGTCGCCGGATGCTCGCCCAGCACGGCCAACAGGCTCGCGGCTATGCCGACGTGCGCGCCAACACCGTCGCCTCCTTCGCGCTCGGCGACTACGAGTGGATGCTCGCCTTCGAGGCCGACGAGCTGCACCGGATCGTCGACCTGATGCGCGACCTGCGCGCGTCGGACGCTCGTCGCCACGTGCGCGAGGAGGTGCCGTTCTACACCGGCGCCCGGGTCACGCCGCAGGAGCTGCTCGACCGCCTGCCCTGACGCGGCGCGCCGGGTGCTGGACATGGCTGCAGTCGTCGCTCTCGCAATGTAGAGTAAGTCACTCAACATTGTTCTCAGGAGGACCCATGACCGCCACCTTCCCCGCCTCCCAGGCCCCCGCCGTCCGCTCGACGGGTCGTGCGTCGAGCCGCACGACCGACCGACGACAGGCTGCCCGCACCGCGCTGGCCGAGCACCTCGCCACCCATGACCCCCTCGCGCACGTCGACCTGACCGTCCCGGAGCGCACCTGGGCCCGCGTCGGGACCGGTGTCGGTGCCGACATCTGGCTGATCACCTGGCCCGCCGGCTCGAGCACCGGCTGGCACGACCACGGCTCGGCGAGCGGTGCCTTCGTCGTCCTCACGGGGTCGCTGACCGAGTACGTCTGGACCGGAGTTGCCACGGCCGGGACCCTCGGTGCGTCGTCGGTGCGCGAGTTCGACGGCAGCCACATCCACGACGTCGTCAACCACGGCACCGAGACCGCCGTCTCCTTGCACTCCTACGCCCCGGGCCTGGCCGCGATGACGCGCTACGAGCTGGTCCGCGGACGGCTGCAGGTCACCAGCGTCGAGCAGCGCAGCGAGTCCTGGTGAGCACCGTCTCGAGCGTCCGGTACGACGGCATCGACGCCCTGCTCGCCGACGCGCGCAGCCGGCTGGAGCGGGTCGACGTCGAGACCGCCTACCGGGAGGCGCTCGGGGGCGCGGTGCTCGTCGACATCCGCCCCGCGGCACAGCGGGCGGCCGAGGGGGAGGTGCACCCCGCGGTGGGTCCGCTGGTGGTCGAGCGCAACGTGCTCGAGTGGCGGTTCGACCCGCGCTCGGACGCGCGCCTGGAAGAGGCGTCGTACGACACCCGCATCCTGGTGCTGTGCCAGGAGGGCTACACCTCCAGCCTGGCCGCCGACGCGCTGCGCAGCCTCGGCCTCGACGCCACCGACGTGGTGGGCGGCTTCAAGGCGTGGCGCGAGGCGCACCTGCCGGTCGCGTGCCGCGGCGACGGCTGACCCCGGAACGGCCCCGACCGCAGTAGCGTCGGAGCATCATGAGGATCCTCGCCGCTGCTGCCGTGCTGACCGTCCTGGGCGCCACCGCCTGCTCCACCGAGGCCGAGATGAGGGCCGTCGACCCCGCCTCCGGCTCCGATTCCGGTGCCGCCGCTGCGTCGTCGGGCGAGGCGCCGCAGCCGGTGCCCGACGGTGAGGTGCGCACGAGCGGCCTGGTCATGGTGATCGACGACGGCGACGGCCCGGAGCTGTGCCTGGGTGCCGTGGCGGAGTCCTACCCGCCCCAGTGCGGCGGCCCCGCGCTCGCCGACTTCGACTGGGGCGACGTGGGCTCCGAGGAGGCCTCCGGAGTGCGGTGGGGCTCCTACGCGCTGACCGGCACCTTCGACGGCTCCACTTTCACCGTCACCGACGCGATCCCCGCGGCCCTCTACGACACCATGGCCCAGCCCGAGGAGGAGCCGCTCGCCGCCGCGTGCGACGACCCGACCACGACCGACACCGCGAAGGCGACCCCGGAGGACATGGACGCCACGCTCGCCGCGGCCTCCGCGCTGCCGACGTACGCCTCCGCGTGGCTCACGGGCAACACGATCAACGTCGCCGTCACCGAGGATGCCGAGGGCGCCGAGGCCGAGCTGCGCAAGACGTGGGGCGGGATGCTCTGCGTGACCACCGTCGAGCGCACCGATGCCGACCTCAACGAGGTCAACCAGGAGCTTCAGGCCGCGCTCGGTGACCAGCTGCTGACCAGCGGCTCGACGTCGCCCGACTCGCTCGACGCGCAGGTCGTGTTCGACGACGGGTCGATCCAGGAGTGGGCCGACGCGACGTACGGCGACGGGCTGGTGCGGATCAGCTCGTCGCTGGTCCCCGTGGAGTGACTACTTCTTCTCGTTGAGCGTGATGCTGATCGAGTTGATGCAGTAGCGGTCGCCGGTCGGCGTGCCGAAGCCGTCGGGGAAGACGTGGCCGAGGTGCGAGCCGCACGTCGCGCAGCGGACCTCCACGCGCTTCATGCCGTGGGCGTTGTCCTCGATGTACTCCACCGTGTCGGTCATCGGCTGGTAGAAGCTCGGCCAGCCGCAGCCGGAGTGGAACTTGGTGTCGCTGGTGAACAGCTCCGACCCGCAGGCCTTGCACGAGTAGGTGCCCTCGGTCTCGGTGTCGGTGTACTCCCCGGTGAACGCGCGCTCCGTGCCGGCCTGGCGGAGGACGGCGTACTCCTCCGGGTCGAGCTGCTCACGCCACTGCTCGTCGGTCTTCTGAACGTCGTAGGCCATGGGGCCAGTTTACGGAGGCGTTCCAGCGCGGCTCCCGGCTAGGGTCAGGTCATGGCAGCAGCGAAGCCGGTGATGGTCCAGGCCGGCGATCGGGAGGTTCGCGTCTCCTCGCCCGACCGGGTCGTCTACGAGGCGACCGACTCGACCGCCGAGGTCACCAAGCTGATGGTCGCGGAGTACTTCGCGAGCGTCGAGGACGGCCTGATGCGCGCGTTGCGCGACCGGCCCACGGCGCTCGAGCGGTGGACGTCCGGCGTCCGTCCCGGGATGAAGCTCGCGACCGGCCCGCAGGACCGCAACGCCGACGCGTTCTACCAGAAGCGGGTGCCCAAGGGGGCGCCCGACTACCTCGAGACCGCGACCATCACCTTCCCCTCCGGGCGCACGGCCGACGAGATCTGCCCGACCGAGATCGCCGTGCCGGTCTGGTGCGCCCACATGGGCACGCTGACCTTCCACCCGTGGCCGGTGCGCCGTGCTGACGTGGACCACCCGGACGAGCTGCGGATCGACCTCGACCCGCAGCCGGGCACGACGTTCGCTGACGCCGTACGCGTCGCCGGGGTCGCTCGCGAGCTGCTCGACGACCTCGGCATGACGGGCTTTGCGAAGACCTCGGGCAACCGCGGCATCCACGTCTACGTCCGGATCGAGCCGAAGTGGGACTTCGCAGCAGTCCGCCACGCCGCCATCGCCTTCGGCCGCGAGCTGGAGAAGCGTGACGACGGGGTGACGACCGCGTGGTGGAAGGAGGAACGCGGCGAGCGGATCTTCGTCGACTTCAACCAGAACACCCGCGACCGGACGATCGCGTCGGCGTACTCCCTGCGTCCCATCGCCGGAGCTCCTGTGTCGACGCCGGTGACGTGGGACGAGCTCGCCGGCCTCACCTCGCCCGCCGACTTCAACCTGTTCACCGTCCCCGACCGGCTCGCCTCCGACGGCGACCCCTGGGCGGCGATCGACGACGTGCACCACTCGCTCCAGCCGCTCCTCGACCTCTGGGACGAGCACCCCGTCGAGCTGAACTTCCCGCCCGACCACCCCAAGATGCCCGGCGAGCCGCCCCGTGTGCAGCCGTCGAAGAAGGTCGAGTCCCACTGGGACGCCGACGGCAACCGGGTCGAAGGCACCTGAGCGCTCGCCACGACGTACGCCGACACGCGGGCCAGCGGTGCCCCAGCCACATTCCGGGCCCAGGGAATGTGGCTCACGCACCGCTCGACAGGTGGGGTCCCGTGACGGTCGCTGCGCGACCTCCTCGCCCAGCGGTCACTGCTCCCAGGGGGCGGGGATCGGGAAGTACTGCTCGAGGAACTCGTGGAGCAGGCCGTCGGCGCGTTCCTCGTCGAAGGCGGCGAGGAGGTTGTCGGCGATGCAGAAGAAGTCGCGGTCGCGGCGGTGCATCTGCCGCAGCTGGACGGGCAGCTGCTGGTGGCCGAGGTCGACGTAGCCGTGGTGGGCGCCGGCGCGGAAGGCCTGGCCGGTGATCAGCCCGTAGGTCTGCGCGAACGACGACAGCATCGACAGGTCGGTCTCGGAGCGGAACGGCGCGTGCGTGGTGCGCTCGACCTCGGCCGGGAAGCGGGCGGCGATCTCCTCCAGCGTCGTACGCCGCTGCGGGTGCGGGCTGTGCATCATCGTGTGGGTCAGCGCGACCCCGAACGCGTCGGCGAGCACGCGGCGGTTGTTCTGCGCCGCGGTCAGGTAGGGGCGGTCGTCGGTGCCGGGGAGGCCGATCGCGCGGTGGTCGGCGACGAAGGCGGCGTACTGGCCACCGGGACGGAAGAAGTGCTCGGGACGTCGCGGGCGCCCGAGGAAGACGTCGTCGTTGACGTAGACGAAGTGCTCGGCGAGGTCGGGCACCGCGTGCAGACGGGTCTCGATCGCGTGCGAGCTGAAGGTCGGCAGCGCCGACTCCGGCAGGATCTCGCGGTGGTCGACGACCCGCACCCGGTCGTGCGTGGTGTCGAGCCACGACGGGACCTGGCCGGCGGTGACCAGGTGGATCCGTCGCACCCACGGCGCGAAGAGGTGGATGCTGCGCATCGAGTAGCGCAGCTCGTCGCGGCTGCGGTAGCGCGAGGCGCCACCGGCGCGGGCGCTCGGGGTGCCGCCGAGCTCGCGGATCCGTTCGTCGCGGGCGGCGAGCCAGGCCTCGTCGTCGCCGTCGACCCACGTGTAGACGACGTCGACGTCGAAGCGGCAGTCGTCGATCGTCGGCAGCGCCATCACCTCGAGGGTCGGCACCTCGACGTCCTCGACCGTGATGGTGGTGCGGGGCGTGCCGGCGGGCACCCGGTCGCCGTAGCGGTTCGGGCCGGGCGCGAGCAGGTCGCCGTCAGGCGACTCCTCCCAGAACTGCACGCCGACCTCGACGCCCTCCCCGAGCACGCCGTCGTGCCCGCCGCGCATCGGCCACGGCTCGAGGAAGAGCGTCGCCGTGCGGGTGCGGGCGAGCTCCTCGGTCATCACCGCGACGGTGCCGCGGCGCTCTGGCCAGCCGCGCTCGGCCGGGTCGCGCACCGACAGCCAGTCGGGCACCGACCCGGTGGCCAGCGCGGACAGGAATGCGCTGCGGCGTGACGACGGGACGACCACCACGGGGTGCGGGTCGAGCCCGCGGGCCGGCACCACGAACCAGCCCTCGCCGGTCGTGGCGGCCGCGGACGTGAGCGCCCGCAGGGACGTCGTACGCGCCTGGGCCGGGGTGACGCCCGCGGCCCCGGTGGTCTCGGGCAGGTCGCCGAGCGGACCGGGGCGGAGGCCGTGCAGCACCCGGCGCGGGGCGAGCGGGTCGGCGCGGCGCGCGACCGCGGTGCGGAAGGTCGCGACCCACTGCCGGGCCAGCACCTCGCCGTCCCAGCGGTGCGAGCGCTCCAGCGCGGCGGCGCCGATGCTGCTGCGCAGGTCGTCGTCGGTGGCGATCCGGAGCATCGCGGCGGCGAGGGCCGCCTTGGACGCCGGCGGCACGAGGAGCCCGTCGACGTCGTGGGTGATCATCTCGCGTGGGCCGGACGGGCAGTCGTACGACACCGGGGGCACGCCCGCCGACATCGCCTCCTGCAGGACGAGCGGGTAGCCCTCGCCGCGGGAGGCGAGGACGGCCACGCTCGTGCGCGCCCACTCGACGGCGAGGTCATCGGTCGAGCCGGGGAGGCGGACGCGGTCCTCGAGCCCGAGCTTGCGCACCTGCGCGGCGAGGTTGTCGGCGCGGGGCCCGTCGCCCCAGATCGTGAGCGTCCAGCCCGGCAGCTGCTCGTGGATGCGCCAGAAGGCGCCGACGACGTGCTCGAACTGCTTCTCCGGCGCCAGCCGGCCGGCCGTGACGAACGTCTTCTGGTCGAGCAGGGAGCGCGGCTGCGGGTGCGAGGGCAGCGGGTTGGGGATGACCTGCAGCTCGGGGGCGGCGCCGCCGAGGCGTCCGGCCAGCCAGCGCGACATCGACTCCGTCAGCGAGACGACGACGTCGGCCCGCGGGGCGAACTGCAGCAGCGCGCCGAGGTCGTTGACCCGGCTCGAGGAGGCCCGGTGCTCCTGGTGCACCAGCGCGACGTCGGCGGGGGCGAGCTGGGCGACCACCGCCAGCAGCTCCGGTGTGGTGGTGACGAGGACGTCGGCCTCGATGCTGCCGAGCGCCTCGCGCAGGGCGGCGTCGGTGAGGGCGTTGTAGAGGGCGTCCCAGCTGCGCGGCACGATCGTGGACTCGCGCTCGGCGAGCTCGGCCGGGTGGTCGCCGGAGACCGCGACGGAACGCTCGGGGCGTACGTCGACGAGGTAGGTGACCTCGAGGCCGTCGGCCAGCGGGTAGTGGGTCGCGTCGCCGCTGCGCGTGACGCTGAGGATGCGGACGCGGTGACCCTCGCCGAGGCCGAGGAGGGCGTTGGCCTGCTCGATCCCGGAGCGGGCGGTGCCGCCCATCCCGTCGGCGTTGAAGAGGACGTAGACGACGTCGAGCGGCCCGTCGCGGCGCGCTCGGCGCATGGCGGAGCGCACCTTCCCACCGAGCCTGTCGGTCAGTGCCACGTGGTCCTCAGTCCTGTCCGGGAGCGGGTTGCCACGATCCTAGGGGGAGCAACACCGGCCGATAGGGTGACCCGCATGCCGACGTCCTCCACCCCGCTCGTCCTGGTGTCCGGTTCCGGGCGTAGCGGCACGAGCTCCCTCGCCGGCACCCTGAAGCGGCTCGGCCTCCACGTGCCGCAGCCCGAGGTCAAGGCGTCGGAGACCAACCCGCGCGGCTTCTACGAGCCGCAGTGGGTCATCGACTTCCACAAGCGCCACCTCAAGGAGCTCGCGCTCTTCAACATCGACAGCCGCCCGGCCGCCGTCGACATCGTCGCGCGCCACGTCGGCACCGGCGTCCCGACCGGTGAGCTGCACGAGTGGCTGTCCGGCCAGCTGGCCGAGTACGACCAGGTGGCCGACCAGATCGTGGTCAAGGATCCGCACGCGTTCTGGTTCGCCCAGGTGTGGGAGGTCGTCAGCGCCGAGCTGGGCGCCGACCTGCGCTGGCTCACCGCGCTGCGCCACCCCGCCGAGGTCGTCGGCTCCCGCGACATCGCCTACCTGTCCAGCCAGTCCGAGGAGCTGCGGCTCACCAAGGAGACGTCCAACGTCGCCGGCTGGGTGCACGCTGCACTCCTCACCGAGCAGGCCGGCCGCGGCTCCAAGCGCTCGTTCGTGAGGTACGCCGACCTCCTGGCCGACTGGCGCGCGGCGCTCACGCCCGTGCAGCAGCAGCTCGCTCTCGAGTTCAACGCCGACCTCGCCGCGACTGACCACCACCCGGTCGACGACTTCATCGAGCCGTCGATGCGCAAGTCGCAGCTCACCTGGGACGACGTCCGCACCCCCGACTGGCTGCGCGACATGGCGGAGGAGGTCTGGCAGCTGCTCGGCGTGCTCACCACCACGCCGCACGACGTCGACACGCTCGCGCGGCTCGACGACATCCACGAGGACTACCGCACGCGCTACGCGGACGCCGTCGCGCTCACCTTCGACCACACCAAGGCCGAGTCCACCCTCGCCGGGCGCCAGGCGCGCGACGCGCAGCGGGCGACAGTCCAGCAGCTGCGCCGCGACCTCGAGAAGGCCCGACGTGCTCCCGAGCCCACCGTCGGGGGCCGCGAGGCGGCTGCCATCCTCCGCCGCGCCGTCGTACGCCGCGTCACGCGCCGCTGACCTGACAACCCCCTGGAGGGTCCGGCGCTCAGACGCCGGTGACGCCCTCGCCTGAGCCGGAGGCCTGCTCGTCGAAGTTCTCGTGCTCGATCAGGTGGAGGACCGGTACGCCGAGCTTGCGGCGGGCGCGGGAGGTCCAGTCGACGTGGAAGAACTCCGCCACCACGTGGGAGCGGGTCAGGATGATCGCCTCGCGCGCGTCGACCGAGGTGACGAGCGCGGCGAGCGCGTCGACCGGCGGCTCGGACGTGACCTTGCCGGTCGCCTTCCCGCCCGCGTCGTGGATCGCGAGGAGCGTCTTCTTCAGGTCGGAGGAGGAGTTCTCCTCGCACTCGCGGCGCAGCGCCTCGATGTCGACGTCGTTCATCGCCAGGGCCGGCGCGGCCATCAGGTCACCCGCGCCGAGCGTGCCGAGCGAGGCCTCGATGCGGGCCGCGGCGTCCTCGAGCGGCAGCAGGACGTGGTAGACGACGGGGTCCTCGATCTCGGAGTGCAGCGAGCGCACCTGCTTCGCGTCCGCGGGCGTGAGGGCCTGCTCGACGAGGAGCACGACGTCGTAGGTGCCCTGCCCGTCGTGGATCGAGTCGTCGGGGATGTCGGTGTGGTCGGTCATGACTCGCCTCCGGGGTCGGTACTGAGAATTCTAGTGAGGTCGTAGCCCGCCGGCTCGTCGAGCTGGCCGTAGCCGCAGCCCTCCGGGTCGCGGTCGGGGCGCCACCTCTTGAAGTGGGCGGTGTGCCGGAACCGCCGACCCTCCATGTGGTCGTACTTCACCTCCAGCACCCGCTCGGGGCGCAGGGCGGTGAACCCGAGGTCCTTGCCGGCGCTCCACCGGCTCTGGGTGCCGGGGACGCGGTCGGGGTTGGCGGTGAGGAACTCGTTCCACCGGCCCCACGGGTGGTCGGCGATGTCGCAGACCAGCGGCTGCAGCTCGTGCCAGAGCTCGGCGCGCCGCGTGGCGGTGAAGCTGGCCGAGACGCCGATGTGCTGCAGCTCGCCGTCGTCGTCGTACAGGCCGAGGAGGAGCGAGCCGATCAGTGGCTCCTCGGGGGTCGAGGTCTTGTGCTCGCGGTAGCCGGCGAGGACGACGTCGGCCGTGCGCTCGTGCTTGATCTTGAGCATGGTGCGCTTGTTGGGCTCGTACGCCGACCCGAGTGGCTTGGCGACGACGCCGTCGAGCCCCGCGCCCTCGAACTCCTCGAACCACCGCTCCGCCTCGGCGGGGTCCTCGGTGGTGCGGGTGAGGAAGCACGGTCCGCTGCCGTCGAGGTGGCCGAGCGCCTCGACCAGCGCGGCGCGGCGCTCGGAGAGCCGGCGGTCCATGAAGGACTCGTCGCCGAGCGCCAGCAGGTCGAAGGCGACGAAGCCTGCGGGTGTCTCGACCGAGAGCTTGTCGACCCGGCTCGCGGCGGGGTGGATCCGCTCCTGGAGGGTCTCGAACTCCAGCCGCCACCCGTCCGGGCCCTGCAGACCGACGAAGATCTCTCCGTCGAGCACGATGCGCTCGGGCAGCTGGCGGCGTACGGCCTCGACGACCTCGGGGAAGTAGCGGGTGAGCGGCTTGGTGTTGCGGCTGGCGAGCTCGACCTCGTCGCCGTCCTTGAAGACCAGGCAGCGGAAGCCGTCCCACTTGGGCTCGAAGCTCAGGCCGCCGTGCTTCGCCGGGTCGGGGACGCCGCTCACGCTCTTGGCGAGCATCGGCTGCACCGGCGGCATCACGGGAAGGTCCACACCGCGAGCCTAGTGGGGCGCGCCGCGCTTCTCCCGCGGCCCACGACGCGCGGTGTGGCGCGGCCCGCTGGGCGCCGCTACTCGTCGCCGGTGAGGGAGAACGAGCGCAGCCGGTCGCCGGCGAACCACGCCCCGACGACCGTCACGACGAGGCTGGCGATGATCGCGTAGCCCAGGTTGGCGGGGTCCGGCAGGGCGCTGGAGATCTCGTGGCCGATGCGCAGGCCCCACTGGCCGATGCTCAGCCAGGCGATGCCGCTGAACAGGTTGCCGAGCAGGCTCTCCCAGATCAGCACGAACATCAGCGACGCGATGACGGCGTGCCGGGTGACCGCGGAGATCGCGAGGAAGAGCGCGGAGTACGCCGTCCCCGCGACGACGGCACCGACGAACAACGCCATCGCCCGGGTGCTGTCGCCGGTGATGAGGGCGGCGACGAGGATCGGCAGGGCCCCGGCGGCCAGGGTGGCGCCGAGCGCCACCAGCCACTTGCTGATCGCGATGCCGTAGCGATTCACCGGCTTGGAGAGCAGGTAGACGATCGAGCCGTCGTCGACCTCGGGGCCGAGGACCGAGGACGCCGCGAGGATCGCGACGAGCGGGAGCACGAGCGGGTAGCCGAGGTTGGGCAGCACCTCGTAGGCCGCGTCGCCGTCGACGAGCGCCGTGACGAGCGCGACCAGGCCGATGAGCAGCACCGGGAAGGCGAGCAGCAGGAAGAAGCGGCGTCGGCCCAGCAGTGCCTGCAGAGCGAGCTTGGCAATGGTCGTGTTGATCATCGGGCCACCAGGTAGGCGAAGACGCTCTCCAGCGACTCGTCGCTGGGGGAGAGCTCGAACAGGGTCACGTCGTGCTGCCGGGCCAGCCGGGGGAGGTCCACCGCGAAGCTGCCGAGGTCACCGACCTGGACGTCGAGCTGGTCGCCTCGCAGGCTGACCGCGCGCACCGACTCCTGCGCCATCAGCACGGAGGCGAGGCTGCGGTTGTCGCTCGACTGGACGGCGTACTGCACCGGCCGGTCGGTCATCAGGCGGCGGATCGCGCCGAAGTCGCCGGAGGCGGCGTGCCGGCCGGAGACGACGACCTCGATGTGGCGGGCGAGCCGCTCGACCTCCTCGAGGATGTGGGAGCTGAAGAGCACCGTGCGCCCTTCGTCACCGAGCCGCCGCAGGAGGTCCATCAGGTGCATCCGCTGGCGCGGGTCGACGCCGTTGAACGGCTCGTCGAGCAGCAGGACGGTCGGGTCGTGGACCAGCGCCGCCGCGATCTTGATGCGCTGCCGCATGCCCTTGGAGTAGGTGTCGAGGCGTCGGCCTGCCGGCTCGACCATGTCGACCACCTCGAGGATCCGCTCAGTGGCGGCGGCTGCTTCGCGCAGTCGGTGCAGGTCGGCGTTGGCGCGGACGAACTGGCGACCGGTGAGGTAGCCGAAGCTCAGCTCGCGCTCGGGCACGAGGCCGATCTGGCGGTAGGTCTCGGTGTTGCGCCAGACCGGCTGGCCATCGAGCGTCACGTGGCCGGCGGACGGGGCGAGGAAGCCCGACATCATCGCCATCAGCGTGGTCTTGCCCGCGCCGTTGGGGCCCAGCAGGCCGGTCACGCCGGGGCCGATGGACAGCGAGACGTCGTTGACCGCGACGACGTTGCCGAACCAGCGCGACGCGGAGTCGAGGACGAGGGTGCTCATCGCGAACCCACCTTCCGGAAGCGGGCGACCAGGCCGAGCAGGCAGGCGGCAGCGAGCAGCACCGCCACGATGGCGTACGCCGGCACCCACGCGCCGTCGACCGGCACCGGGGTGTCGACACCGGCGTCCCAGGCGTTGGCGAGGCCGTTGTAGAGGGACCACGGTGAGAGCAGGCCGACGCCGACCGACACCGACTCGCTGTCGCCCTCGTAGTAGGCGATGTTCTGCATCACGGTGACGATGCCGGTGAGGACGATGAGCGCCATCACCGAACCGACGACGGCGAAGCCACGCCGCAGGGACACCGACGAGATGAGCCCGCTGACGCCGGCGACCATCAGGGCGAGCAGGACCTGCAGCGCGATCGCCTTGAGCACGGAGGTCGTCTGGTCGCTCTTGTCGAGCCCCGACAACATCGCGCCCGCGAAGAGCACCACGGTCGGGATGGCGGTGAAGAGGAAGATCGCGAGCGTCAGGGACATCCACCGGACGAGCGCGAAGACCGGTGCCGCCAGAGGGCGGGCGAGGTAGAGCACGATCGAGCGGTGGCGCAGGTCGCGGGAGAACAGCACCGGCGCCTGCGAGGCGGCGAAGAGGCTCACGAGCAGCTGGGTCTGGTTCGTGTAGTCGGCGTAGGACACCGGGAGCTCGCCGAGGCCGGTGAGCACGACGACGCCGACGACGATCGTGGCCGGCAGGAGCGACATGGCGAGCAGGAGGAACGGCATCACCTTCGACTTGCCCGACCGGCCCAGGCCGTAGGCGTGGCGCAGGCCGGTGACGAAGAGGGTGCGGGCGATCGCCGGGGTGCCCTCACGGACGCCGTCGAAGTGGCGGTAGCCGAGGTCGTGGATGACGCCGGGACGACCGGCGTCGGGTGAGAGGTCAGACACGGGTGCCTCCTTCGAGGAAGACGTCCTCGAGGTGGCGCCGGTCGGGCTGCAGGCGCATCAGGCCCAGGCCGAGGTCGGCGGCGACGTCGCGGATCAGGTCGTGGACGGCCCCGCCCTCGGCGAGCTCCGGCGGAGGCGGGTCGATCGCGACCATCGCCCCGCGGGGACGACACGTGAGCCCGCGCTGGGCGAGCGCCTCGCCGAGCCGGTCGCGCTCGGCCTCGGTGCCGACCACCTCGACCAGCAGGCTGCCGGTCCGCTGCAGGAAGTCGCCGGTGGCGCTGCTCCGCAGCAGGTGGCCGCCGTCGAGGACGATGACGTGGTCGCTGACCTGCTCGAGCTCGCCGAGCAGGTGGGAGGTGACGAGGACGGCGATGCCGAAGTCGCTGCCAATGCGCTGCACGAGCCGCAGCATGTCGGTGCGGGCGGCGGGGTCGAGGCCGTTGGTCGGCTCGTCGAGGAAGACCAGCCGCGGGTCGTGGGCCAGCGCCTGGGCGAGCTTGGCGCGCTGCTTCATGCCGGTGGAGTAGCCGCCCATCGGCCGGTAGCGCTCCTCGTCGAGGCCGACGTGGCGCAGCACGTCGGCGGCGCGCTCGCGGGCCGCTGATGCCCCCAGGCCCGACATCCGCGCCATGTGGACGACGAAGTCGCTGGCGCTGACGTCGGGTGGCAGGCAGTCGTGCTCGGGCATGTAGCCGACGAGCCGCCGGATCTCCTGGCTCTCCTGCTCGATGTCGTGGCCGAGCACGCGTGCGTGCCCGCCCGTGGGCTCGAGCAGCCCGAGCAGGATCTTGATGAGCGTCGACTTGCCTGCGCCGTTGGCGCCGACGAGTCCCGTCACACCCTCGCCGACGTCGACCGTGAGGTCGGTCAGCGCGTGGACCGTTCCGTAGTGCTTGGTGAGGCCGGCGGTCGAGATGACCGGCGGGTGCCCCATGAGTTCCCCCGTCACGACCGCCACGCTAGCGGGGGCGGGGCCATCCGGCATCAGGGATGGCCCCGATCCGTGTGGAGGTGTCGTGAAGATCGGCTGGTCGGGTCGCCTGCGTCATGCGATGCCGTACGCATGGGTGCGGGTCCGTATGACGCTCAGCCTCACACCTGGGGCGGGACGTCATGGCGCGCGGTCGTCGGGGCGACCGGTGGGCATGACGTCCTGACTCGGCTCTAGGCTTGGCGGCACATATCCCCGGTTGGCCTGCCGGGCATTGGCAGCCCCGCCCGAGGCGGGCCCTAGGCTTGGGCACCTATCCCCGGTTGGCCTGCCGGGCATTGGCAGCCCCGCCCGAGGCGGGCCCTAGGCTTGGGCACCTATCCCCGGTTGGCCTGCCGGGCATTGGCAGCCCCGCCCGAGGCGGGCCCTAGGCTTGGGCACCTATCCCCGGTTGGCCTGCCGGGCATTGGCAGCCCCGCCCGAGGCGGGCCCTAGGCTTGGGCACCTATCCCCGGTTGGTCTGCCGGCAGGGCCCGCCTGACTTTGAATCAGGACTAGCGACGTAGGTTCGACTCCTACCCGGGGAGCTACATCTCGAACACCAGGCGGGCAGGCACCTCGCCGGCGAGCACCTCCTCGAAGCAGGCGTTGACGTCCTCGAGGCGACGGCTCTCGGTCACGACCCGCGTCAGGCCGCGGGCGTGGAGGTCGAAGCACTCGGCGAGGTCGTTGCGGGTGCCGACGAGCGAGCCGATCACCGAGATGCCCTTGAGCACGGTCTCGAAGACCGGTAGCTCGAGCCGGTCGTCGGCCGGGAGGCCGACGAGCACCAGGCGGCCGTTGGGGTTGAGGGCGGCGTGGGCGGCGCGCATCGCGGCCGGCGAGGGCACCGTCACGAGGGCGACGTCGACGCCGCCGATCGCCTCGAGCTCGGCCTGCTGGTCACCGCGGGCGTCGACCACGTGGTCGGCGCCGAGGTCCTTGGCCAGCTGCAGCTTCTCGTCGTGCACGTCGACCGCGACCGTCCGGGAGCCGAAGACGCGGGCGTACTGCAGGCCCAGGTGCCCGAGGCCGCCGATGCCGACGACCATCGCGGTCTCGCCCGGCTGCGGCGCAGCGACCTTCAGCCCCTTGTACGTCGTCACGCCGGCGCAGGTCAGCGGCGCGGCGTCGCGCGAGGTCACCGCGTCGGGCACGGGCACGACGTGGCTGGCCCAGGCGACGGCGTACTCGGCGTAGCCGCCGTCCATCGTGTAGCCCATGTAGGCGGGGCTGGTGCAGTAGGTCTCCCAGCCTGCGACGCAGTAGCGGCAGTGGCCGCAGGCGTGCCCCAGCCAGGGGAGCGCGACGCGCTGACCGATCGTGACCGGGAGGTCACCCTCGCCCACGGCCTCGACGACACCGACACCTTCGTGGCCCGGGATGAGCTGGTCCTTGGGCTTGACCGGCCACTCCCCGCGCGCGGCGTGGATGTCGGTGTGGCACAACCCGCAGGTCTGGATCTTCACCAGCACCTGGCCGGGACCGGGTTCCGGGACCGGGACGTCACGGATCTCCAGCGGAGCTCCGAGCGTGGGGACGACGGCTGCCTTCATCATTCTCTCCTCGATGCGTTGCGGACGGGTACGGCGATGAGCAGGGCGCCGGCCAGCAGGGTCAGGCCGGCGAGGACGAAGAGGACCGCGATCACGGCGTTGACCACCGGGAGCTCGGCCCCGGTGGAGACGTCGGCCGAGACGCCGCTGGTGCCGTCCTCGCGCATCAGCACGACGGTCCAGTCGCCGTCCCGGAGGTCCCAGGTGAGCGTGGCGTCGGTGCCGGTCGCCTGCGCCACCCAGAAGGTCTGGTCGGTGGGACCGGTCGCGGGCGCGCCCCCGTCGGTGGTGTCCAGGACGGCATGGCCGGCCCGGAACTCGCTCAGGGTGTCGCGGGAGACGTCGCCGAGGTAGCCCTCGACGTCGGACGTCGCGGCGACGCCGACGAAGAGCGGTTCGCCGGTGTCGGCCCGGGCGCGGATCCGGACCTCGCCCAGCCACATCGACGGCACCCAGGAGGGTGCTCCCTCCGTGTCGACCTTCGCGTCCTCGGACGTGATGGCGAACGTGTCGCTGTCGAGCGCCGTCGTGGGGGTCATCAGGAAGCCGTCGTCACGCTCGGTCGCGCCGATCAGGGCCAGGGTGCCGCCGGCCCCTGCGAACGCGAGGCCCATCAGCACGAGCAGGGAGCCGACCACCGCGGAGACGACCCGGCCGGCCGTCCAGCCGCTGCGGCCGCCGGGGGTGCCGGGGCCGCCGGGACGCGCGTACTGGGACATCGCCGGGGACGCCGTTGGGGGAGGTGTCGGGGGAGGCGTCCCGGCCGCCGGGTCGACCGGTGGGAGCACAGCGGCGTGTGGTTCGTGGCCCCCCATGTCGAGGCGGAAGGGCGGGTACTGGTCGGTCATCAGCGAGACGTAGCCGGCGACGCGCAGCACCCAGCGGTTGATCCCCAGGACCAGGTCGAAGACCTGCTGGGGGTAGCGGCCGGTGAACAGCAGCACGACCCCCGCGACCAGGACGAGCACGCCGAGCAGGCTGATGCTGATCCAGGTCTTGTCGCCGGCGCCGCCCACGCCGTACGCCACCCCGCCGACGAAGAGCGCGATGATCAGGAAGTGGGGGATGGCCAGCAGCCACCACTTCACCAGCACCAGTCCGCGCGAGAGCCGCTCGGGGTAGTCGACGGACAGGTGCGCGGGGTAGTCCGGCACCTCCGCGAGCGTGAACGGCGGGTAGCGGTCGGTGCCGAGCGTGTAGCAGTAGTAGGAGACGCGCCAGCTCCAGCGCATCACGCCTACGTTGAAGTCGAACATCGCGCGGGGATAGCGGCCCGTGAACAGGATCGCGAAGAACGCCATCACGCTCAGCACCGCGAAGCCCAGCCACAGGAAGGCGAGCACCACGTAGTGGGGGATGGCGAGCAGCCATTTCACCAGCCACAGTCCCCGGCTCAGGCCGGGGTCGAGGTCGGCGTCGACGTGCACCGGGTACGTCGGGGGAGCGATCGAGGTGGTCATGACGAATCCTTCCTCCGCGGCGCCCGGGCCAGTGCGTGACGAGGCCCGGGGAGCCGCTTTCCTCCCTTCGATCGTCCCGCCGTGGGGAGGATGCGGGGAGGGCCGAACGGCACCTGTTCCCGGCACCTGCCCGGGACCTACGACCCTGTTGGGTGCCGGGCAGGGGAGTGAGACTCGAACCCCCAGGACCCAGGAGGCCCCCCAGTGATGACCAGTGCGCCAGCCCCACGCCCGCTCGACTCCGTCCGGGTGGTGGTCGAGGACGTCCCCGAGCTCGACGACCTGGTGCGGGAGGCCGCGCACCGCGCGTTGGAGTCCGACCGTGCGCTCGAGCTCGTCGAGGCGGCCGTCCCCCTGCGCGACCACGCCGCCCGGGCGCGGGTGATCCGGTGCATGGACGAGGCGCTGGAGGTGGCGCGCCGCGCCGCGCCCGGCGTCCCGGTCCGCGTGGGCGTCCCGATCGAGCTGCCCCTGCCACGCCACTCCCGGTGAGCGGGGTCGCGGAGGTCATCGTCCAGCCGGTGCCCCTGCAGCGGCTCGACACCCTCCTCACGCCTGACCGCATCGATCGGCTCGAGGCGTACGTCGCCGCGGCTCGGCGGCTGCTCGAGGGACGCGTCGTGTGGAACGTCAACTCGACCGCGCGCGGTGGCGGGGTCGCGGAGATGCTGCACACGCTCGTGGCCTACGCGGCCGGCACCGGGGTCGACATCCGCTGGCTGGTGGTGGGCGGTGAGCCCGAGTTCTTCGCCGTCACGAAGCGGATCCACAACAGGTTGCACGGCGTCCCCGGCGACGCCGGCAGGCTCGACGCCACCGCGCGGGCGACGTACGACGCCACGCTGGCGCGGCAGCGCGAGGAGGTGGTCGCCCGGGTCCAGCCCCGTGACGTGGTCCTCCTCCACGACCCGCAGACGGCCGGGCTCGCCCGTGCCCTGCGTGAGCGCGGCGCACTCGTGGTGTGGCGCTGCCACGTCGGCCTGGACGAGCACAACGAGTGGACGCGGGAGGCGTGGGGCTTCCTGCGGGAGCTGGTCGAGCCGGCGCAGGCCTGCATCTTCTCGCGGGAGTCGTTCGCGCCCGACTGGGTCGACCGGCGGTGGCTGCGGGTGATCCCGCCCTCCCTCGACCCGTTCAGCCCCAAGAACACGGACCTCGACCCTGGAGAGGTCGAGGCCCTCGTGCACCGGGAGGGACTGGTGGTCGAGGGAGCACCGCTGCCCACGGACCGCCGGGCCGTGCTCCAGGTCAGCCGCTGGGACCGGCTCAAGGACATGGCAGGGGTCCTCGACGCCTTCGCCGAGCACCTCGATGAGCTGCCGCCCGACGTGCACCTGGTGCTGGCAGGCCCCGCGACCGACGGCGTCGCCGACGACCCCGAGGCCGCCGCCGTGCTGGCGGAGTGCCGGGAGCAGTGGCACTCGCTCCCCGCGCAGGTCCGCGACCGGAGCCACCTCGTGTGCGTGCCGATGGACGACCTCGACGACAACGCGCGGGTCGTCAACGCGCTGCAGCGCTGGTCGACAGTCGTGGTCCAGAAGAGCCTCGCCGAGGGGTTCGGCCTCACCGTCACCGAGCCGATGTGGAAGGGCAGGCCCGTGGTGGCCTCGGCGGTGGGCGGGATCCGCGACCAGGTGGAGGACGGCGTGAGTGGCGTCCTCCTCGACGACCCGCGCGACGGCGCCGCGCTGGTGGCTGCGCTGTCGGGCCTGCTGGGCGATGCCGACCGGCGCCGCGAGATGGGCCGTGCCGCCCACCTCCGCGTCCGCGACCACTACCTCGCCGACCGACACCTCATCCAGTACGCCGAGCTCTTCGCGCAGCTGGTGGGGGAGACGTGATCACTCCCGGCCGGTGGCCGCTCGGAACGCCTCGAGCGCGGTCGGCAGGGTCGGGAAGATGTGCTCGTCCCCGATCCGCTCCAGCACCCCGCTCGGCTGCAGGACGGTGCGCGGGTCCTGCTTGAGCCGGGCCAGCGCCAGCACGACACCCTCCGCCTCGAGCTCGGCGCGCAGCGTCTCGAGGGCGTCGGCGCCGGTGAGGTCGACCTCGCCCATCGCCTCGAAGTTGAGCAGCACCCACTGGGGGTCGTACGCCGCCACCGACTCGCGCACCCGGGAGAGGAAGTTCTCGGCGTTGGCGAAGAACAGCGGCGCGTCGTAGCGGTAGACGAGCAGCCCGGGCACGGGTGCGGCGTCGGCGTAGTCGTCGACGTCGTGCATGCCGGCGACGTCGGGGACGAGTCCCTCGACCGCGTCGTGGGGGCGCGCCACCCGGCGGAGCACGTCGACGAGCGACAGGCTGACGGCGACCAGCACGCCCTCGAGCACGCCGAGCACGAGCACGCCGAAGGTCGTGGCCAGCGCGATCAGCAGCTCGGTCCGCCGGTAGCGCGCGATCCGCGCGAACTCCCCGACGTCGATGAGCCGCAGGCCGGCGTAGACGACCACCGCGGCCAGGGCCGCGTCGGGGAAGCGCGCGAGCACGGGGCGCAGCGCGACGACCAGCACCAGCGCGGCTCCCAGCGTGGACAGCCCGGCCCAGCGGGACCTGCCGCCGACGGCGTCGACGATCGCCGTACGGCTGCCAGAGCTGCTGACCGGGAAGCCGTGCACCACGCCGGCCGCGAGGTTGGCGGTGCCCAGGGCGAGCAGCTCGCGCCGGGCGTCGACCCGGTCGCCGTGCCGGGTGGCGAACGCGCGAGCCGTCAGCACGTTGTCGGTGAAGCCGACCACGGCGATGGCCAGGGCCGTGGTCAGCAGCGCCCACGACCCCAGCGACGTGACGGACGGCAGGCCGAGGGTCGGCAGCGCGAACGGCAGCCCCCCGACGACCCCGACGCCGTCGTCGGGCAGCCCGGCGAGGCTGACCACGAGGGTCGCGAGGAGCATCCCGACCAGCGGCACCGGTCCGGTCGGCCACAGCCGGGCGCCCAGCAGCAGCACGGCGAGCGTGCCGAGGCACACCGCGAGGGTCGGTGCGTGGATCGCCGACGGGTGCTGCACGAGCCACCAGGCCTCCGCCAGGGGGTCGCCGTCGGGGATGTCGGCGCCCGTCGCACGACCCACCTGCGACAGGATCATCAGACCGGCGATCCCGGCCATGTAGCCCACCAGGACCGGCTTGGAGAGCAGGTCGGCGAGGAAGCCGAGCCCGCCGGCCCAGGCGAGCAGGCACACGGCGCCGACCGCGAGCGCGAGCAGCGCGGCGGTGTCCTGCGCGGACTCGCCCGGCACGGTGATGGCCGCCAGGGCGGCGCCGGTCATCAGGGCGGTCGTCGACTCCGGACCCACGGACAGCTGGGGGGACGACCCGAGGAGGAAGTAGACCGCCAGCGCCACGAAGGCGGCCCACAGGCCCGCGGCCGGCGGCACCCGCGCCAGTCCGGCGTACGCCAGCACCTGGGGCACCAGGTAGGCCGCCACGGTGATGCCCGCGACGACGTCGCGCTGCAGCGCACGCCGCCCGGGTGGCCGCAGGCCCTCCCGCCAGGTCGTCGCGCTCATCGCGACCCGGCCACCAGGCCGGCGTCCCACCCCGGCGCCCGACCGCCGGCGGGCGGGCCCACCCGGGACAGGTCGTGGCCACTGCGGACGAGGAGCCACGACGTGAGCGAGTTGGAGTTCCACATGTCGCCGGTGTGCTGCTCGTCCAGCGCCCAGGTGGCGGTGCGGAAGTGCGGCGCCAGGGCCAGCACCCGTTCCGCGTGCCCGGCGTCCTGGCTCATCCGCACGGGGCTGTCCACCGCCTCGTCGACATCGGGGATCCGGCCGCCCGGCCAGCACCGCACCTCGTAGCGGAACCAGCGGGACCGGCCGAGCCACCTCAGGCCGACCGGCCCCTCGGCGACCACGCCCCGCTCCGGCTCCGGCGTGTTCCAGACCGGCGCCATCTCGATGACCCACCGGTCGGGGCCGAGGCGGACCTCCAGCGCGGAGTGGTAGAGGTCGGCGGCGCGCCGGTGCTCGCGGCGAGCGACCAGCGCCTCGAAGACCCGTCCGTTCAGCCGCACGCACCTCCCGCCCGCGCCCAGTGGGAGCCAGTACAGGTCCACCCACGACACGTCGTCACCGCCGCGCAGGGGCGTGCTGCCGGTCATGGCTTCCTCCTCGGCGCCAGTCGACCGCGCACCGGCAACGCCCCGGTAGGGCCCAACGTCCCGCGCTTCCCGTGGCCGGAGCGACCGGTGACACACTGCGGCCATGGACAACCTCACCGTCATCGTCCTTGCCGCCGGCGGCGGCACCCGCATGAAGTCGAAGACCATGAAGGTGCTGCACCCGATCGGCGGGCGCTCCATGATCGGCCACGTGCTCCACGCCGTGCAGGCCGTGGAGCCGACCAGCGTCGTCGCGGTGGTCGGCCACCAGCGCGAGCAGGTGGGCCCGCACATCACGGAGCTGGTGCCGTCGGCGGTGCTCGCGGTCCAGGAGACCCAGGACGGCACGGGGCACGCCGTACGCGTCGCGATGGAGGCGTCCGGCACGACGACCGGCACCGTGATCGTGGCGGCCGGCGACACCCCGCTGCTCGAGGGGGAGTCGCTCCGCGCGTTCGCTGAGGAGCACCACGCCGCGCAGCGGGCGGTGAGCATCCTGAGCGGCCGGCTGGCCGACCCGTTCGGCTACGGCCGGATCGTGCGCAACCACGAGGGTGACGTCGAGGCGATCGTCGAGGAGAAGGACGCGACGCCCGAGCAGCGCGAGATCGACGAGATCAGCTCCGGCATCCTCGCCTTCGACGCGGAGTTCCTGGTCTCGGCGCTGGCCCGCATCACCAACGACAACGCCAAGGGCGAGTACTACCTCACCGACGCCGTCGGCCTGGCGCGCGAGGACGGGCTGACCGTCGGCGCCCACCTCATCGACGACGTCGCCCAGACCGCGGGCGCCAACGACCGCGCCCAGCTGGCCGAGCTCGGCCGCGAGCTCAACCGCCGCATCGTCACCCGCTGGATGAAGGACGGCGTGACGGTCATGGACCCGGCGACCACGTGGATCGAGGCCGACGTGGTGCTGGAGCCCGACGCCACGATCCTCCCCGGCACGCAGCTGCTCGGTGCGACCGTCGTGCGCGAGGACGCCGTGGTCGGGCCCGACACGACGCTGAAGGACTGCGAGGTCGGCGCCGGCGCGCGCGTCGTACGCACCCACGGCGAGCTCGCCGTCATCGGCGACCAGGCCTCGGTCGGCCCGTTCGCCTACCTCCGGCCCGGCACGCAGCTCGGGGTCAAGGGCAAGATCGGCACCTTCGTCGAGACCAAGAACTCCACCATCGGCGACGGCGCCAAGGTGCCGCACCTGTCCTACGTCGGCGACGCCGAGATCGGCGAGGGCACCAACATCGGGGCCGGCACGATCTTCGCCAACTACGACGGGGTGGCCAAGCACCGCACGGTCGTCGGGCGCCACGCCAGGACCGGCTCCAACAACACCTTCGTCGCGCCGGTCGAGATCGGCGACGGCGCGGGCACCGCCGGCGGCACCGTCGTACGCCGCAACGTCCCGGCCGGCGCGCTGGCGGTCAGCAGCGCCCCGCAGCGCAACCTCGAGGGCTGGTCGGAGTCGAAGCGGCCCGGGACCGCGCAGGCCGAGGCCGCGCGAACGGCGCGTGAACAGCAGGAGACGCCCGACCAGTGACCCCGGGGTTGGTGGTGGCCGGGATGTGGGTCAGACTTCTGTCCAGCACCTCCGAACGAGCCTTCCCCCGAGGCTGACCAGGACAGCGAGGAGTCGCGTCGCGTGACCGGAATGAAGCGGACCACCGAGAAGAACCTGATGGTCTTCAGCGGCCGGGCGCACCCCGACCTCGCCACGGAGGTCGTCGACCTCCTCGAGTGCGGGCTGGTGCCCCAGGACGCGCGGGCGTTCGCCAACGGCGAGCTCTACGTGCGCTACGAGGAGTCCGTGCGCGGCTGCGACGCCTTCGTGCTCCAGAGCCACACCGCTCCGATCAACGAGTGGATCATGGAGCACCTGATCATGGTCGACGCGCTCAAGCGGGCGTCGGCCAAGCGGATCACGGTGGTCATGCCGTTCTACGGCTACGCCCGCCAGGACAAGAAGCACCGCGGCCGCGAGCCGATCTCGGCCCGCCTGGTCGCTGACCTGTTCAAGACCGCCGGCGCCGACCGGCTGATCACCGTCGACCTGCACGCCGACCAGATCCAGGGCTTCTTCGACGGTCCCGTCGACCACCTGATGGCGCTGCCGATCCTCACCGACTACGTCAAGCAGAAGTACGGCGACCAGCAGCTCGCCGTCGTCTCGCCGGACGCCGGCCGGATCAAGGTCGCTGAGCGGTGGTCGGCCCGCCTCGGCGGCGTACCCCTGGCCTTCATCCACAAGACCCGCAGGATCGACGTCGCCAACGAGGTCGTCGCCAACCGGGTCGTCGGTGATGTCGAGGGCAAGATCTGCATCCTGACCGACGACATGATCGACACTGGCGGCACGATCGTGAAGGCCGCCGAGGCGTGCGTGGCGGCTGGTGCCGCCGGCGTGATCATCGCCGCGACCCACCCGATCCTGTCCGAACCCGCCGTCGACCAGCTCAAGAACTCCTCCGCCATGGAGGTCGTGGTCACCAACACGCTCCCCGTGCCGCCGGAGAAGCAGTTCGACAAACTCACCACCCTCTCGATCGCCCCGCTCATCGCCCGGGCGATCCGCGAGGTCTTCGAGGACGGGTCCGTGACCTCGATGTTCGACGGCCACGCGTAGGGACCCTGGGAGAGCGAGCGGGCGCGACTTCGCACCCGGGTTTCACACTTGTCGGCTCGGATCTCGGCAGACAAGTGTGAAAGTCACCGGATATCCGGGGACTTCAGAAGCGGCTACAGCGTCCGGTCGAGGTCGTCGAGGGAGTCGTTCCACGAGCGGGCGAGGACGGTCGGCACGTCGCCCTCGAGGGCGGCCGCGACCGCGGTGCGCAGCTCACGGCGTACGTCGACCGGGAGCGGCAGCAGGGGGAACGCGTCGCCGATCACGTCGCCCATCGCCTGGCCGGATCGCCGGGCGAGGGCGAGGCCGTCGGTGACGTAGCGCTCGAGGTAGGGGCGGACGAGGTCGGCCTGGTCCCAGCCCCAGAAGCCGCTGCCGACGGCGTCGAACTCGTGGCTGCCCAGCTCGCCGCCCATGAGCTGCGCCCAGGCGGCTGCCTTGGCGTCCGGAGTGGGTACGACGGCGCGCGCGGCGAGCGCGGCGTGGTGGCCGGAGACCGACTTGTCGCGCTGCTCCTCAGGGCCGATCCACGAGTCGTCGCCCAGCTCGGCGAGCCGCTGCACGGCTGCCCAGCGGACGTTCTGGTCGACGTCGTCGCGGCCGAGCCAGTCGACGAGGAAGTCGCGGTCCGCGCTGATCCGGGCGAGCACGCGCGACGCACCGGCGGCGAGCGCCGGGTCGCCGCCCTCGACGGCGCCGCGGGCGATGTCGGCGATGACGGCGAGGTGGCCGGCGGCCTCCTCGGGCGAGGCGTAGCGCCGGGTGATCGACTGCAGCGCCCGCATCACGCCCTCGAAGACGAGCGGGTGGGTCTCCGGGCGCAGGTGGGTGTCGGCCAGCGCGACGACGTCGCCGACCGGGACGACCTGCGACTCGCAGAGGTCGACCGCGGTCCACCACAGCATCGCGCGGGTGAGCTGCGACTCGATCGAGGAGAGTCCGCCGGTGATCGCGGCCCACGACTGCTCGTCGGGGCGGATCACCGCGAAGGTCTCGTCGCCGGAGTTGGGCACGACGACCCGGCCGGCGAAGTCCTCCAGCCGCACCGGCTCGTCGCCGAGGTGCACGTCGCGGGAGTCCACGAGCCGCATCGCGTCGTCGTACGCCGACACGGTGATGCGGTGCGACCGCGAGCCCTCGCGGGTGAGGACGGGCACGCCGTCGTCGCGGGTGACCTGCAGGGTGTCGAAGCCGGTCGAGCGCAGCCACGCCTCGGCCCAGCCGCGCACGTCCTTGTCGGTGGCGGAGTCGAGCGAGTCGAGGAACGCGGCCAGGTCGGCGTTGCCGAACGCATGCGCGGTGAGGTGCTTGTTGACCCCGGCGAGGAAGTCCTCGTCACCGAGCCAGTGACCGAGCTGCGACAGGGCGGCGTTGCCCTTGGCATAGGTGATCATGTCGAAGTTGGCGAACGCCGTGTCGACGTCGACGATCTTGTCGGTGTCCTCGGCGATCGGGTGCGTCGAGCGTCGCCGGTCGGCGCGGTAGCCCGCCGGCTTGCGGGTGATGGCGGCCGAGGTCCAGGCGTCGGTGTAGCCGGCTGCGACGCCCGCCACGTCGTAGCCCATGAAGTCGGCGAAGGACTCGTTGAGCCACGAGTCCTCCCACCACTTCATCGTGACCAGGTCGCCGAACCACATGTGGGCCATCTCGTGGGCGATCGTCGAGGCGAGCCACTCGCGCTCGAGCTCGGTGGGCGTGCCCTGCGTGAGCGCCTGGTCGCGGAAGACCACGCACCCGGGGAACTCCATCGCGCCCCAGTTGAGGCCGGGCGCGAAGACCTGCTGGTAGTCGGCGTAGGGGTACTCCGGCTCGAAGATCGTCGTGTAGTGCTGGAAGCAGGCGCTGGTGATGCGCTTGAGCTCGTCGGCGTCGCGCTGCAGCTCGCGGCCCTGCGACGCCCGCGCGTGCCAGCCGAACGGCAGCGTCCCACCGGGCGCGGGGGCGTACGGCTCGTCCCACGTCACCGAGACCCACGGGCCGCCGACGAGGGTGAAGAGGTACGACGAGAACGGCGGGGTGGTGCCGAAGGTCCAGGTGTCGCTGCTCTCGCCGGCCGTGCGCCCCTCGAGCGGGCCGTTGCCGAGCACCGTCCAGTGCGACGGCGCGGTGACGGTCAGGGTGAACGTCGACTTGATGTCGGGCTGGTCGAAGCAGGGGACGACCTTCTGCGCGATGTCCATCGACGTGTGGGCGCAGACGTAGCGCTCGCCGTCGGCCGGGTCGATCGTCACGGTCATGCCGTCGCCGTCGGTGACGTAGGGCATCCGTGCGGTGACGCGCACGGTGTTGGAGGCGGCCAGGTCGGTCAGCGCGATCCGCCCGTCGGAGTACGACGCCGGCCCGCCGTCGAGGGTGACGTCGGTGCCGCCGTTGAGCTCGAGGAACGTCGAGGCCCCCGGCTGCGTGCAGCCGAAGGAGATCGTCGCCTCGACGCCGAAGTCCTCGGTCGAGGTCAGGTCGAGGTGGAGCTGGGTGTGGACGTCGGTCAGCAGGACGGCGCGCTCGCGCGCCTCGGGGAGCATCAGGGGCACCGGGACACCCTAGTGAGCGGCCCATGGGCGGCGCCTCCGACTTCGGTTCCCGCGACGCTCGCCGCGATTCGACCTCGCACCCACCCCGGGACTAGGGTTCTCGGGTTGCCTCGGCGAGGGAGCCCGCACGTCAGGACTCCGTGATCGACTGGGCCGGACCGCATCACTGCGCCGCGCCCCCGATCCGGAGCGCGGCGTTCGTCGTCTCCGGCCCGAGGCCCCCACGACCCCCAACCGACGTACGGAGAACATGATGTCTGCCCCCGAGAAGATCGCCGCCGAGAGCCGCACCGAGTTCGGCAAGGGCGCTGCCCGCCGGATCCGCCGCGAGGACAAGATCCCCGCCGTCATCTACGGCCACGGCAACGACCCGGTCCACGTCATCCTGCCCGGCCACCAGACGATGATGGCCCTCAAGCACGGCGGCGCCAACGCGCTCCTCGCGCTCGACGTCGCGGGCTCCGAGCAGCTCGCCCTCACCAAGGATGTGCAGATCGACCCGATCCGCCGCCTGATCGAGCACATCGACTTCGTCGCGGTGAAGCGCGGCGAGAAGGTCACCGTCGACGTACCCGTGCACGTCGTGGGCGACGCCGCCTCGGAGACGCTGGTCGTCACCGAGAACGCCGTCGTGTCCGTCGAGGCCGAGGCCACCCACATCCCCGAGTTCTTCGAGGTCTCCGTCGAGGGCGCCGCTGCCGGCACCCAGATCCTGGCCAAGGACCTCAACCTCCCGTCCGGCACGACCCTGCTGGCCGACGAGGAGCTCCTCATCGTCAACGTGACCGAGCAGATCTCCGCCGAGGCCCTTGAGGCCGAGCTGGAGGAGGCCGAGGCCGAGGCCGGCATCGAGCACGAGGTCTCCGACGCCGAGATCGCCGATGCCCAGGTAGAGGCCATCGCCGAGGACGCCGCTGCCGAGGGCACCGACTCCGAGTGACGACGCGGCGCGTCCTCGCGCCGTGACACCGTCGAGTCGGCGCATCCTGACGCACCTCGCGTGCAGGATGCGCCGACTCGTCGCCATTTCGGCGTCAGCACGCGCCGACCCGACTGATTGGATGACGACCGTGAGCGACGCACCGACCTCCGACGTGTGGCTGGTCGTCGGTCTCGGCAACCCCGGTCCGACCTACGCCGGGCACCGGCACAACGTCGGCTACCTCGTCACCGACGAGCTGGCCTCCCGGATGGGATCGCCCTTCCGCTCCCACAAGTCGGGTCGCGCCGACGTCGTCGAGGGCCGGCTGTCCCTGGGCGGGCCCCGCGTGGTGCTCGCCCGCGGCCGCGGCTACATGAACGAGTCCGGCGGCCCGGTCAAGGCGCTCGCCACGTTCTACAAGATCGACCCGGCGCACATCATCGCCATCCACGACGAGCTCGACATCCCCTTCGGCACGCTGCGGGTCAAGCTCGGCGGCGGCGACAACGGCCACAACGGGCTCAAGTCCATGCGGTCCTCGCTCGGCACCGGCGACTTCCACCGCGTCCGCGCCGGCATCGGCCGACCGCCGGGCCGTCAGGACGTCGCCGACTTCGTGCTGTCCGGCTACTCGACCGTCGAGCGCAAGGAGCTGCCGTTCCAGGTCTCCGACGCCGCCGACGCCGTCGAGTCGCTCATCACCGACGGCCTCGAGCAGACCCAGCAGCGCTTCAACTCCTGAACCGTCCCCCGTTTGGGGCATGAGGTCCGGCCCGCCAACGCCTAGCGTCGGCAGCACGGACGGACGGGGGACTTCGATGGCACGGGCCACGAGCCGGCGCCCGCGGCTGCGCCGCCTGCTGGCGGTCGCCACGCTGCTGGGCGTGCTCGGGCTCGCCGCCGCACTGGTCCTCAACCTCAGCCTGACCGGCCGGATGGGCCGCATCGACGGCGCCTTCGACGGCCTGGGCGACCGCCCACCACCGGCGCCCGGCGAGACGATCCTGATGGTCGGCACGCGACCCGGCGGTGGTGAGGACGTGTCCTGGCTGCACGGTGACCAGTCCGTCGAGGCGGTCATGCTCGTCGAGGTCCACCCCGACGGACGCAGCGCACGGGTGGAGTCGGTGCCGATGCCGTACGACGACCGCGTCGGGCTGGGCCCCCGGCCGGCGAGCGCGTCGGTGGCAGCGGTCGAGTCGACGGTCGGCCGCCGGGTCGACCACGTGATGGCGATCGACTGGCAGACCTTCGCCACGCTCGCCGCCGAGAACGACGTGGACGCCGCCTACCGCTACGGCTCGGCCCCCGTCGTCCAGCACGACTACCTGCGCCTCGTGCTCGAGGGCACGCTCCACGCCGAGCTGCGCAAGCAGCCCCTCGCCCTCTACCGCGCCCTGCGCACGACCGCCTCCGGCGTCGCGATCGACGACACCTGGACCGTCGCGGAGCTCGACCTCCTGGTGCTCCACCTGCGCGACCTCCGCTCGGCCGACATCAGCTTCGCCGCCGCCGGGTAGGGCTCCCCAAAATGGGCGAAAGCCCCCGTGGGCGGTCCGACCGAGCGGTCGCAGTCCACAAGATCGGAGCGTGACGGGCGTGGGGCCCGGCACGCGAGTCGGGGGAGTGAGATGGCTGTCGCCAGCGTCGTCATACCCGCCCACAACGAGGCGGCCACCATCGGTCGAAACCTGCGGGCGTTGCGCGAAGGCACCGGAGCCGACCTCGACGTGGTCGTCGTGTGCAACGGCTGCACCGACCGCACCGCCGACGTTGCCCGTGCCGCCGACCCGAGCGCCCGCGTCATCGAGATCCCGCAACCCTCGAAGATCGAGGCCGTACGGGTCGGCAACGCCGCCACCGACGTGTTCCCGCGCATCCACCTCGACGCCGACATCGAGCTCGACGGCGCGGCCGCTCTCCGGCTCATCGAGCCGATCACCCGCGACGAGGTCCTCGCCACCGCCCCGCGACGCGACGTCCCGCGCACGGGGTGCTCGCGCTGGGTGCGGTGGTACTACGACGTCTGGGAGGCGCTGCCCCAGGTGGAGTCCGGCCTGTTCGGCCGCGGGGTCGTCGTCCTGTCCGAGCAGGGGCAGGCGCGGGTCACCGCGCTCCCACGGATGATGAGCGACGACCTCGGCATGTCCGACTCGTTCAGCAGCGAGGAGCGCCGGGTGGTGCCCAGCGCTGTCGCCGTCGTGCACCCGCCGCGCACCGTCCGCGACCTCGTACGCCGCCGCATCCGCATCGCGACGGGCAACGCCCAGGCCGGCCAGCTCGGCGTACGACGCCCCGGCTCGCGCACCAGCGCGCGCACGCTGGCCGGCCTGGCCGTCACCCGGCCCGGCCTGGCCCTCCGACTCCCGGTGTTCGTGGCAGTCCACGTCGCCGCCCGGCTCGGCGCCCGGGGGGCGCTGAGGTCCGGGGACTTCACCACCTGGCAACGAGACGAAAGCTCACGCACATGACCTCACTGTCCAACGCGCGTCCCGGGTCCCGGGACCGCGCCCTCGTCGCTCCCACTGCGACCGTCGAGGACGGCGCCCGCGTCGGTCCCGGCGCACAGGTGTGGGACCAGACCGTCGTGCGCTCGGGGGCGCAGGTCGGCGACGGCACGATCCTCGGGCGCGGGGTCTACGTCGGCCCGGGAGTACGCATCGGGGAGCGGTGCAAGGTGCAGAACCAGGCGCTGGTCTACGAGCCGGCCGTCCTGGGCAACGGCGTCTTCATCGGCCCGGCGGTCGTGCTGACCAACGACACCTACCCGCGGGCGGTGACGACCGACGGCCGGCGCAAGGGCGCCGAGGACTGGGAGCCCGTCGGGGTGACCATCGAGGAGGGAGCGTCCGTCGGGGCGCGTGCGGTGTGCGTCGCCCCGGTGCGGATCGGCCGGTGGGCCAGTGTGGGGGCGGGCTCGGTCGTGACGCGCGACGTGCCGGACCACGCGCTCGTCGTCGGCTCGCCCGCGAGGCGGATCGGCTGGGTGGGCCGCAGCGGCGTCCCGCTCGTCTCTGACAACCGTGACCGGTGGATCTGCCCGGTCACCGGAGAGGTCTACGTGGAGGCCGCTGGCCGACTGGAGGAAGCACGATGAGCACCCGCACCACCGGCCCGCTGGGCATCGCCGTCATCGGCGCCGGCTACTGGGGCCCCAACCTGGTCCGCAACTTCGGGGCGTCCCCCGACTGGAACCTCGAGCTGGTCTGCGACCTCGACCTCGAGCGGGCGCGCCGCGTCGCCGGTCCGCACGTCGAGGTCACCGACAGCGTGGAGCGGGTGCTCGACGACCCGCGGATCGACGCGGTCGCCATCGCCACCCCGGCCCGTACGCACCACGGTCTGGCGCTGCAGGCGCTGAGCGCGGGCAAGCACGTGCTCGTCGAGAAGCCGCTGGCGGACAGCGTCTCCCGCGGACGCACGATGGTGGACCTGGCGGACGCGCAGGGCCTGGTCCTGATGACCGACCACACCTACTGCTACACGCCGGCCGTGCAGAAGATGCGCGAGCTGGTGGGCAGCGGCGAGCTGGGCCAGGTGCACTTCGTGGACTCGGTCCGGATCAACCTCGGGCTGGTGCAGCCCGACATCGACGTGCTCTGGGACCTGGCGCCGCACGACCTCGCGATCCTCGACTTCGTGCTGCCGGGGGGTCTTCCGACCACGGGCATCGGCGCGACCGGCGCCGACCCCATCGGCGCCGGCCGCGCCTGCGTCGGCCACCTGACCCTGCCGCTGCCGGACGACGGCCTCGCGCACGTGCACGTCAACTGGCTGAGCCCGACCAAGATCCGCCAGATGGTGATCGGCGGGTCGCGCCGCACGCTCGTGTGGGACGACCTCAACCCGCAGCAGCGGCTCAGCATCTACGACCGCGGGGTCGACCTCGCCCGCACCTCGGTCGCCGGCGCCGACCGCGCCGCCTCCTCTGTCTCCTACCGGCTGGGCGACACCTGGTCCCCGGCGCTGCCCGAGCGCGAGGCCCTCGGGTCGATGGTCGGCGAGTTCGCCGCAGCCATCCACGAGGGCCGCCCGGCGCTGACCGACGGCCGGTCCGGGCTGCGCGTCCTCGAGGTGCTCGAGGCCGCCTCGCAGCGGCTGGTCGCGCGTCCGGAGACGTCGTACGACGCCGCGGTGCCGGCGGGGCCGCCGCCAGTGCCCCGCCAGGGTGGCGCCGCCACGAGCGAGCCCGTGATGGAGGGCGTCCGATGACCGCCCTGGCCGGCGCGACCGCGCTGGTGACCGGCGGTGCCGGCACGATCGGGTCGACGCTCGTCGACCAGCTCTTCGACGCCGGGGCCGCCCAGGTGCGGGTCCTCGACAACTTCGTCCGCGGACGCGAGGCCAACCTCGGCGACGCCCTCGGGCGCGACGGGGCCGACCTCGTCCTGGTGCGCGGCGACATCCGCGATCGCGACCTGGTGCACGACCTGACCAGCGGTTGCGACGTCGTCTTCCACCAGGCCGCGATCCGGATCACCCAGTGCGCCGAGGAGCCCCGGCTGGCCCTGGAGGTGCTCGTCGACGGGACCTTCAACGTCGTCGAGGCAGCCGCGTCGGCACCGGGCGTCGACAAGCTGGTCGCCGCGTCGTCGGCGTCGGTCTACGGCCTCGCCGAGGAGTTCCCGACCCCGGAGCACCAGCACCCCTACGACAACGACACGTTCTACGGCGCCGCCAAGACCTTCAACGAGGGGATGCTGCGCAGCTTCCGGGCGATGAACGGCCTGGACTACGTCGCCCTGCGCTACTTCAACGTCTACGGCCCGCGGATGGACGTGCACGGCCTCTACACCGAGGTCCTGGTCCGGTGGATGGAGCGCATCGACGACGGCCTGCCGCCGCTGATCTTCGGCGACGGGCGCCAGACCATGGACTTCGTCTTCACCACCGACATCGCGCGCGCCAACGTGCTCGCGGCGTCCTCCGGCGTGGTCGAGGGCGTCTACAACGTCGCCCGCGGCGAGGAGACCAGCCTGCTGGGTCTCGCCGAGGCCCTGCTGCGGGTGATGGGCTCCGACCTGCCCGTCGAGCACGGCCCCGAGCGCGGCGTCAACGGCGTCGTACGACGCCTCGCCGACACGTGCGCGGCCGAGCGCGACCTCGGCTTCGTCGCGACCACGGGACTCGAGGACGGCCTGCGCCAGCTCGTGGAGTGGTGGCGCCCCCAGCGCGAGCAGATCGCCGCGGGACGCTCCGTGGCGGTGTCGCGATGAGCCTCGACCACCTGGCTGAGCAGCAGCTCACCCGCATCAACGTGATGCAGCCGTGGCTCGGCGAGGAGGAGGTGGCCGCCGTCTCCGAGGTGCTGCGCTCCGGCTGGGTGGCCCAGGGGCCGCGGGTGGCGCAGTTCGAGGCCGCCTTCGCCGAGTCCCAGCAGGTCGCGCACGCGGTGGCGCTGAGCAGCTGCACGACCGCGCTGCACCTCGCTCTGGTCGTCGCCGGCATCGGCCCCGGGGACGAGGTCGTCGTGCCGTCGTTCTCCTTCGTCGCCACCACCAACGCGCCGACCTACGTCGGGGCCACGCCGGTCTTCGCCGACGTCGACCCCGTCACCGGCAACCTCACGCCAGCCACGATCGCCACGGTGGTCACCCCGCGGACGCGCGCGGTGATCGCCGTGGACCAGGGCGGCGTCCCGCTCGACCTGCGGGCGATCCGCGCCTGGTGCGACCCCCTCGGCATCACGGTGGTGGAGGACGCGGCCTGTGCCGCCGGGTCCACCGCGCACGGCCGCCCGGTCGGGTCGGAGGCGGAGATCGCCACCTGGTCCTTCCACCCCCGCAAGCTGCTCACCACCGGCGAGGGCGGCATGCTCACCACGTCGCGCGCCGACTGGGCCGCTCGCGCCCGTCGGCTGCGCGAGCACGCGATGAGCGTCTCCGCCGCCGATCGGCACGCGAGCGTCCTGGCGCCGCCGGAGAGCTTCGACGAGGTCGGCTTCAACTTCCGGATGACCGACCTGCAGGCGGCGGTCGGGCTGATCCAGCTCGGCCGGCTCCCCGAGATGGTGGCGCGTCGCCGCGAGCTCGCTGCGAGGTACGCCGACGCGGTGGCGGGTCTTCCCGGTCTGCGCCTCGTGGGGGACCCCAGCTGGGGCACCACCAACTACCAGTCCTGCTGGCTCGAGGTCCTGCCCGAGCACCCGATGGGCCGCGAGCAGATGATGGAGCACCTCGCCGCCGCCGGCATCTCGGCGCGCCGCGGGATCATGTCCGCCCACCGCCAGCCGGCGCACGCCGGGCTCGCCCACGGGCCCCTCCCGGTCACCGAGCGACTGACCGACGCGACGCTGGTGCTGCCGCTGTTCCACCAGATGACCGACGCCGAGCACCAGCGCGTGTGCGACGCGCTCGGATCGGCGTGGCGACCGTGAGCGGGCTGGTCCTCGTCGGCGCCAGCGGGCTGGCCCGGGAGGCGACCGCGGTCGCCGTCCTGGTCCAGCACGACGGCCCGGTCCAGGTCGTCGACGACGACCCCGCCCGGTGGGGCACCCTGCACGGCCTCGCGCCGGTGCTCGGCGGCGTCGACCTGGTCACCGGGCTGGTCGACCACGAGGTGGTCCTCACCCTCGGCAAGGGCCGGCTCCGCCGGCGGGTCGCGACGCGCCTCGCCATGGTCGGCCTCGACGCCTCGCGCTACGCCAACCTGCTGCACCCGCGGCTGGTGCTGCCGGGCAGCTGCCACATCGGTCGGGGCTCGATCGCCCTGGACGGCGTGGTGCTGACCGCCGACGTCGAGGTCGGTGAGCACGTGGTCCTGATGCCCCACGTGACCCTCACGCACGGGTGCACCGTCGCCGACTTCGCCACCCTCTGCGCAGGGGTCTCCCTCGGCGGTGACGTCGAGATCGGCGAGGCCGCCTACATCGGCATGAACGCCTCCGTGCGCGAGGGCGTGCGCATCGGTGCCGACGCCACCGTCGGGATGGGCTCGGTGGTCCTCGACGACGTCCCCGCAGGAGAGACCTGGGTGGGAGTGCCCGCCCGACCGATCCGGACAGGAGTCCACGCATGAGCACCCCAGCAAATCCCTTCCTTCCCCCGCTTCGCTCCTCCACTCAGCGATTCGCCGGGGACCCCGCATGAGTACCCCGAAGAGCACCACCGTCCCCTTCGTCGACCTCGCCTCGCAGCACGCCGAGATCGCGGCCGAGGTGGAGGCGGGGATCGCCGCGGTCTTCGCGGCCACGTCGTTCGTCGACGGCCCGCCCGTCGCGGACTTCGAGCACCAGTACGCCTCGTTCGTCGACGTCGACCACTGCGTCGGGGTCGCCAACGGCACCGACGCGCTGGAGCTCGCGCTGCGGGCGGCGGGGGTCGGGCCGGAGGGCGAGGTCGTCATCCCGGCCAACACCTTCATCGCCACCGCCGAGGCGGTCTCGCGGATCGGCGCCGTGCCGGTGCTCGTGGACTGCGACGACGAGCGCCTCCTCATCGACCCCGACCTGGTGGAGGGCGCGATCACCGACCGCACCCAGGCCGTCGTGGCCGTCCACCTCTTCGGCCAGCTGGCGCCCATGGAGCGGCTCGCGCAGGTCTGCGGTGACGCGGGCGTGCCCCTCGTCGAGGACGCCGCGCAGTCCCAGGGCGCCCGGCTCGGCGGCCGTGGCGCGGGCGCGCTCGGCACCGTCGCGGCGACCAGCTTCTATCCCGGCAAGAACCTCGGCGCCGCAGGCGACGCCGGCGCCGTCACCACCGACGACGCGACCATCGCCGCCGAGGTGCGCCGCCTGCGCAACCACGGGTCGTCGACCCGCTACGTGCACGACGTCATCGGCATGAACTCCCGGCTCGACACCGTGCAGGCGGTCTACCTGCGGGCCAAGCTCGACCGGCTCGAGAAGTGGAACGAGCTGCGGGTCCGCGCGGCCGTCCGCTACGACCGACTGCTGGCCGACGTGCCCGGCGTACGCCGCCCGCTGCTCGGCGCGGACGGGCAGCACGTGTGGCACCTCTACGTGGTCCGGGTCGCCGAGCGGGACCGGGTCCTGGCGGAGCTGGGCCGGGCCGGGGTGGGTGCGGGCATCCACTACCCCTACCCGGTGCACCTGACCGGCGCCTACGCCCACCTGGGTCTGGGGCGCGGGACCGCGCCCGTCGCGGAGACCGCGGCCGGCGAGATCCTGTCGCTGCCGATGCACCCGCACCTGACCGAGGCCCAGCAGGACCGGGTGGTCGAGGTGCTCGCCGATGCGGTCGCGGGTGGCCGCTCGTGACCACCCTGCTCGTCGCCAACGACGGCGGCCACCTGATGCAGCTGCACACCCTGCGGCCTCGGCTCGGCGTGGGCGACGACGTGGTGTGGGTGACGCCCCGCACGCCGCAGACCGAGTCGCTGCTCGCGGGGCAGCGGGTCCACTGGGCGCTGCCGTGCCCGCCCCGGGACACCCGGGCGCTGGCCCGCAACGCCCTCGCGTGTCGCAAGCTCTTCGCCGTCCACGACGTGTCACTGGTCGTCAGCACCGGCGCGGCCCTCGCCCTCGCGGTGCTGCCGCAGGCGCGGTTGCGCGGCATCGAGACGGTCTACATCGAGAGCGCCACCCGGTTGGACGCCCCGTCGCTGTCGGGCCGCGCCCTCGCGATGGTGCCGGGCATCACGACCTTCAGCCAGTCCAGCGCCCTGGCGCGGGGCCACTGGCAGTTCCTCGCCTCGCCGTGGGAGCTGTACGAGACGGCCCCGACCGCCGAGCGCCCGGTGCGGTCGATGGTGGTGAGCCTCGGCACGCAGGACGGCTACGGCTTCCGCCGGCTCCTCGACCGACTGGTGCCCCTCGTGCCGGAGGACGCAGAGGTGCTGTGGCAGACCGGCGGCACCGACGTCACCGGCCTCGGGATCGACGGCCGCGAGCGCGTGCCGTCCGAGGAGATGGCGGCCGCGATCCGGGCTGCCGACGTCGTGGTGGCGCACGCCGGGACCGGCATCGCGCTGATGGCCCTGGAGAACGGCAAGTGCCCCATCCTGGTGCCCCGGCGCGCGATGCACGGTGAGCACGTCGACGACCACCAGCTCACGATCGCCCTCGAGCTCGCCCTGCGGGACCTGTGTGTCTCGCGCGACGCCGACAGCCTCAAGGCACGCGACCTCGTGGCTGCCGCGAGCCGGACCGTCACCAAGGTGAGCGACCCCCCGCCGCTGCACATCAGCGGGGTGCGGATCCCGCGCCAGCGCCGCCGGACGACCGTGGGACCTGGTGCCGTGGCAGCCGAGCTCTGACGTCGTATTCCAAATGGGGGATATCGGCCCCCTCGCCCCCCGCAATCGGCGCGGCGACAACAGGATCATGACCGTGGCGCCCCGTGGCGCACCGTGAAGGGTGGGGTGGAGATGACCAGCGCAGCTGGGAACCGAAGGCGAGGTCTCGAGCGTTCGTGGACGGTGAAGGTCGTGGTGCTCGCGCTGGTGGCTGCACTCAGCGCACTCGCAGGCCCGCTCCTGCTGGGGGGACCTGCGCCGGCGAACGCGGCTGATCTCTGCGCCCCCGGCGGCAACAAGATCGCGTGCGAGAACTCCAAGCCGGGCACCGACTCCGACGTGTGGGAGATCAGCGGCGCCGGCGACCCCGAGATCCAAGGCTTCGCGACCGACATCTCGGTCAACGTCGGTCAGCGCATCGACTTCAAGATCGACACCGACGCGTCGGCGTACACCATCGACATCTACCGGATGGGTTACTACCAGGGCCTCGGCGCCCGCAAGATCACCTCGGTGACGCCGAGCGCACGACTTCCGCAGAACCAGCCGACGTGCATCACCGACCTCCAGACCGACCTCTACGACTGCGGCAACTGGGGCGTCTCGGCGTCATGGAACGTGCCCTCCACCGCGGTCTCGGGCGTCTACATCGCCCACATCAAGCGCTCCACCGGCGACGGCAGCCACATCACCTTCATCGTGCGCGACGACGCCAGCACCTCCGACGTGGTCTTCCAGACCGCCGATCCGACGTGGCAGGCCTACAACACCTACGGCGGTGCCTACTTCTACGGCGGCGGCGCCCACGGCCGTGCCTACAAGATCAGCTACAACCGTCCGGTCCTCACCCGCGGCCGCGAGAACGGGCGAGACTTCTTCATGTCCGCCGAGTACGCCATGGTCCGCTTCATGGAGCGCAACGGCTACGACGTCTCCTACATCGCTGGCGTCGACTCGGACCGTCACGGCAACCTAATCCGGAACCACAAGGTGTTCCTGTCCGTCGGCCACGACGAGTACTGGAGCAAGGCCCAGCGGGCCAACATGGAGGCCGCCCGCGACGCCGGCGTCCACCTTCAGTTCTTGGCCGGGAACGAGGGCTACTGGAAGACCCGCTACCAGCCCTCCATCGACGGCTCGAACACCGCCTACCGCACGCTCACCTCCTACAAGGAGACGTGGAGCAACGCCAAGATCGACCCCGATGCCGAGTGGACGGGCACGTTCCGCGACCCGCGCTTCGCCCCGCCCAGCCGTGGCGCCGGCGTACCGGAGAACGCGCTGATCGGCACCCAGTACCAGGTCAACTTCAGTGACCTTGCCGTCCAGGTGAGTGCTGCCGAGGGCAAGCTGCGGCTCTGGCGCAACACGCCACTGGCCACGATGTCCAGCGGCACCGCCACGCTGGCGCCGCACACGGTCGGCTACGAGTCCAACGAGGACGTCGACAACGGGCACAGGCCCGACGGGCTGGTCCGGCTGTCGACGACCACCGGCGCCGTGCCCGAATATCTCCGCGACTTCGGCAACACCGTCACCGCCGGCACGACCCGGCACAACCTGACGATGTACAAGGCCCCGAGCGGGGCGCTGGTGTTCAGCGCCGGCTCGGTCCAGTGGACCTGGGGTCTCGATGCGGTGCACGACTCCGCCTACGCGCCTGCTCCGGCCGACGCACGCATGCAGCAGGCTCAGGTCAACCTGTTCGCCGACATGGGGGTCCAGCCGAGCACGTTGATGGCCGGTCTCGTGACGTCCGCGAAGTCGACCGACACCGCCGGTCCCACGGTCACGATCACCGGTCCGGCCGCGGGCGTCAACCAGGCCAACGGGCAGTCGGTCACCGTCTCGGGCAGCGCCGCTGACGCCGGTGGTGGCCGGGTCGCCGGCGTGGAGGTCTCCACCGACGGCGGCGAGTCGTGGAGCGCCGCCACCGGCACCACGTCCTGGTCCTACACCTTCCTTCAGCGCGGGCTGGGCAGCACACCGATCCGCGTGCGTGCGATGGACGACTCGGCCAACATCGGCGCCGTCGCGACCCGTTCGTTCAACGCGCAATGCCCCTGCAGCATCTTCGGCGCTGAGGTGCCGAAGATCGGTGCGGCCGACGACCCGTACGCCGTGGAGCTCGGGGTGCGTTTCGTCCCCCTGGCCGACGGCTTCGTCACCGGCGTCCGTTTCTACAAGGGCGCCGGCAACGGCGGTACGCACGTCGGTTCGCTCTGGTCGAGCGCGGGCGAGCGGCTGAGCCAGGCGACCTTCACCAACGAGTCGGCCACAGGGTGGCAGACCGTGACGTTCCCGACCCCGGTCGCCGTCGCCGCCGGTCAGCCCTACGTCGCCTCCTACACGGCACCTCAGGGCAACTACGCCCTCGAGTCGTGGGGCTTCTCGGCTGGTTCGCGAGAGACGGGCGCGCTGATGGTGCAGGGTGGCTACGGCGCCCCTGCCGGTGGTGTCTTCGCCAACCCGGGACAGTTCCCCTCCCAGTCGCACCAGAACGCCAACTACTACGTCGACGTTCTCTTCACCACTACCGATTCCTCTGCGCTGATCGGGCTCAACCAGGCACCTCTCCCGGGCGCCTCGAGCGTGCCGACGGGCTCGACGGTGAGTGCGCGCTACTCCAAGCCGCTCGCGGCCGGGACCGCCGCCCTGACGCTGAAGGACTCCAACGGCGCGACGGTGGCCGGGAGCACGGCCTACGACGCCGCCACGCGGACAGTGACGTTCACGCCCAGCTCGCCGCTGGCGGGCTTCGTGAAGTACACCGCGAAGATCACCGGCACCGACACGTCGGGCAACCCGGTCTCCTCCGGTGACACGTGGTCGTTCACGACGGTGAAGCCGCCGAACCCGCCGGGCGTGTGCCCGTGCACGTTGTTCGACGACTCGCTCGTTCCCGCCGTCTACGAGGCGGCGGACCGGGATGCGGTGACGCTGGGCGTCCGCGTCACCCCGGACACCAACGGTCAGGTGACCGGCATCCGGTTCTACAAGGGCGTCAACAACACCGGAAGCCACACGGGCACCCTGTGGGCCGCGGACGGCACGGTGCTGGCCACCGGTACCTTCACCGACGAGTCGACGACGGGCTGGCAGACGCTGACCTTCGCGACGCCGGTGACTGTGCGCAAGGACACCGCGTACGTCGCGTCCTACCGCACGACCGTGGGTCGCTACTCCGCCACTCCGGGCGCCTTCGCGGCCGCCGACGTGTCGCGGCCCCCGCTGCGGGTGACCTCGACGGCAGGCGCGTACACCTACGGCACCGGCTTCCCGATCAACTCGACGTCGACCAGCTACCTCGTGGACGTGGTGTTCGAGAAGGTGCCCCCGACGATCGCCGTTGCGAGCCGCATGCCGGCGCCGGGAGCCATCGGCGTGCCACGCGGCACCACGGTCCGCGTCGGCCTCACCGCCCCGGTCGCACCTGGCTGGTCACTCGGGATCACCGCCAACGGCTCCGCCGTCACGGGCACGGCCTCGCTCAGCGGTGACGGCACGTCGCTGGTGTGGACGCCGTCAACGCTGCTGCCGCCCGACACCGATGTCACCGTGACCTTGTCCAGCGCGGTCTCCCAGGATGGCGCCACGCTCCCCACCCAGACATGGACGTTCCGGACCAGGGGGCCGGAGACCGTGGACCAGCAGACCCTCTTCGGGGACACCGTGCCCCGGATCGAGTCGGCGGATGACGGTGCACCGGTGGAGCTCGGGGTCGTCCTGGAGCCCAGCCGCAACGGCTTCGTCACCGCGATCCGCTTCTACAAGGGGCCCGGCAACGGTGGCACCCACACCGGCTCGCTGTGGAGCGCCACCGGTACCCGCCTGGCCGAGGTGACGTTCACGGACGAGACGTCCTCCGGCTGGCAGACGGCCGTGCTGTCGACGCCTGTCGCCGTCCAGGCAGGACAGCGGTACGTCGCCTCCTATCTCGCGCCGGCCGGCCACTACTCCTACACGCCGGACTTCTTCACCGGACCGTGGACCACCGGTGATCTCACGGCCCCGGCTGCCGGAAACGGGCGCTACCTGTACGGCGCGGCAGGCGGCTTCCCGACGTACTCGTGGGGCAGCGCGAACTACTTCGTCGACGTCGTCTTCCAGCGCACGCCGCCCACCATCGCCGTCCAGACGCGCACGCCCGAACCGGGGGCGACCGGAGTGACGGTCACGACGAAACCCTCGATCATGCTCTCGGCGCCCCTGGCATCCGGCTGGACGATGGGCGTTGAGCGCGCCGGGACTGCCGTGGCCGGTGACGCGGCCCTCGACGGCGACGGGTCGACGCTCACCTTCACCCCGACCAGCTCACTACTGCCCGACACGGACTACACGGTCACCCTCTCGGGCGCGACCTCCACTGAGGGTGCGGTGCTCCCGACGCAGACGTGGACCTTCCGCACGGCCGCCGTCGTGTCGACCTCGCTCCTCGAAGGAGTCGTGCCGACCGTGCCGTCAGTGAACGACCCCGACCCGGTCGAGCTCGGCACCGTGTTCACGCCGTCGCAGAACGGCACCGTCACGGCCGTGAAGTTCTACAAGGGCGCCGGCAACACCGGCACCCACACCGGTTCGGTGTGGAGCACCGATGGCACGCGACTGGGTCAGGTGACCTTCACCGGCGAGAGCGCGAGCGGATGGCAGACCGCCGCCTTCGCGACGCCCGTGCCGGTCACGGCCGGGACGCCGTACGTAGTGTCCTACTACGCACCGAATGGGCACTACTCCGCCACACCGGCCTACTTCGCCACTCCTCGGACCGTCGGCCCGCTGACGGCACCAGCCGGGGACAACGGCCGGTACCGCTACGGGGCGGGCGGCGGGTTGCCGAACGGGTCGTGGAACTCCACCAACTACTTCGTCGACGTCGTGTTCGCGGCATCGCCCTAGGAGGACGGAAGCACATGACGGTGCAGGGGGCGCCGCCGACGGCTGTCGGAGCAGAACCGCACGCCGGGGGGCCGGAGCAGCGGACCGACGCACAGGCACTGCGCCGCGACATCGGCCGCGGTGTGGTCTGGGCAGCGGCCGGCAACATCCTGATGCGGATCGGCGGCATCAGCGTCACCGCCGTGGTGGCGAGGATCCTGTCACCCGAGGAGTTCGGCGTCTTCGCCATCGCCCTCGCCGTCTTCGTCGTGGTGACCAGCCTGGCCGAGCTCGGGATGGCGTCAGCGGTGGCCCGCTCGGTCCTGGAGCCCGACGACATCGCCGGCACCGTCACGTCCATCTCGCTGATCGTCAGCACGGGTCTGGCGATCCTGATGGCCCTCTCGGCCGGCCCCCTCGCGACGGTGCTCGGCATGCCGGAGGCGGCCGGTCCGATCCGCGTGATGTCGATCTGCCTGGTGCTGACCGGCATCTTCGCCGTCCCGGGAGCCCAGCTCGTGCGCAACTTCCGGCAGGACCGGATCCTCCTGGGCACCGTCGCCGGATTCGTTCCGGCCAACGTGGTGCTCATCGTGATGGCCCTGGCCGGACAGGAGGCGATGGCGTTCTCGTGGTCGCGCGTCGTCGGCCAGGTCGTCACCGGACTCGTCTTCGTGGCCTGCGTCAACCGGCGCTACCGGCCCCAGTGGCGGCGCGAGCTGGTCGGTCCGCTTCTCCGCTTCGGCCTGCCGCTGTCGCTGGCGAACCTCATCAACTGGACCTTGCTGAACGCCGACTACCTCGTCATGGGCCGCATGCTGAGCGCCGAGCAGATCGGCGTCTACATGATCGCCTTCACCGTGGCCAACTGGTCCACCGCCGTGCTGGGCTCGGTCCTCAACGGGGTCGTGCTGCCCGCCTTCGGCCGGGTCAGCCACGACACGGAGCGATTGGTGGAGTCGCTCGTGTCCGCCACGCGGCTGGTGGGACTCGTCGCCCTCCCGATGTTAGCGACCACCGTGGCCCTCGCCCCAGGACTGGTCCGCACGGTCTTCGGCGAGACGTGGGCCGGAGCAGCGCCCGTGCTGGCGGTCCTGGCCGTCTACGGCGTCGCCTTCGCCTTCACCCTCCTCTACGTCAACCTGCTGGTCGCCATCGGTGCGACGACCAAGCTCCTCGTGGTGCAGGTCGCCTGGGTGAGCGCCCTGGTGCCAGCCATGGTCTGGGGCATCCAGATCGGGGGTCTGGTCGGGGCTGCATGGGCACACGTGGCCGTCGTGCTCGTGGTCTCGCTCCCCGGCTACCTGTGGGCCCTGCGTTCCCAGCTGGGTCCGCTGCCGGCCGCGCTCGGGACGACGCTGTTGCGGCCAGCTGGCGCGGCCGCACTGGCGGGCGGGTCCGCCTGGATCGTGGACCGGTGGATCGGCGGCGTCGTGCTCGGCTTCCTCGCTGGAGGCGTCGTGGCGGTGGTGGTCTACCTCGTCGCGGCCTGGTCGATGATCGAGCAGGACCTACCGGAGGTGGGGAGGTTGGTGCGCAAGGTGCTCCCTCGCCGACGGTGGTTCGCGCCTCTTGACGCGTCGGAGCGCCCGCTCCGCGTGGGGATCGTCCTGGAAGGGCTCGCGCTGGGCGGGTGTCCGATCAACGCCATCGACCTTGCACGCACGCTCCGCGCGCGCGGTCACCACGTGGTCGTCATCGCGGTGGATGAGGTGGTGCAGGTCTCGGTGTTGCCCTACGCCGAGGCGGCCGGGTTCGACGTCGTACGCATTCCGGTCGGCGGCGGCCTGTTCCGGCGCGCGCGCCACCTGCGTCGTGAGGCACGCCGTCACGACCTCGACGTCCTCCACGTGTTCGCGGCCTGGTTGGGTCGCAGCGCGGTCCTCGCCTGCGGCCCGAGTCGCCGCCGCGCGGTCGTCGTGCTCAACTGGTTGATGGACAGCGAGTTCACCACCACGGGTCGTACGTCCCTGGTGGTGGGGACCGGCAGCTTGTACGCGGACGCGCTCGACCGGCACGGCCCTCGCTCGTACCTCCTCGAACCGCCGGTCGACCTGGCCCGTGACCGGCCCGACCAAGAGGCGGCGAGGGTGTTCCGCCGTGTCCACGACCTCGCTACCGACGACATCCTCCTGGTGCTCGTCGGACGAGTCGACGTGCTGACGGCCGCCCAACAGGATCACGGAGTCGCGAAGCTGCCCGGGATCCTGCTCGCGATGGATGCGCTCCTCGAGCGCGACGACCCGTCGCTGCGCCTCGTCGTGGTCGGCGACGGCAGCGGGATGGCGCAGGTGCGCGAGCGTGCTGAGCAGGTCAACGCCTCGCTGGGCCGGTCGGCCGTGGTCCTCACCGGTGCGCTGGCCGACCCCCACCCGGCCTACGCGGCCGCCGACATCGGCCTGGGGATGGGCGGGTCGGCTCTGCGCATGATGGCGCACGCCAAGCCTCTGGTGGTGCTGGGTGCCGCCGGCTTCAGCCAGCTCTGCTCGCCCGCTACCGTGGACCAGTTCCTCGGCGACGGCTACTACGGCACGCGGGCCCCGGGTCGGCCGGTGGCCGAGCTCCTCGGCCATCTCGACGCCCTGGCCGACCCGGTCGCTCGGTGCCGGTTGGGAGACTGGGGCCTCGACTTCGTGACCGAGAGGTACGGGCTGGAGGCCGGGGCCGATCGCCTGGAGACGATCTATCGCGACAGCCTGGCCCACGACGACTCGTGGTTCGAGCGTCTCGGTGACATGGGACATCTCGCCGGGCGGAGCCTCCTCGGCAGCCTCAAGCGGCGGCTCGCGCAGAGGCTGCGGGCGCGGTCGTGACCAGGGTGCTGCTGGTCTCGCACGAGGCCTCACTCACAGGTGCCCCGCGTATCGCGGCACTCGTCGGTCGAGTCCTCGTCGGCCGAGGGTGCCAGGTTCACATCCTTCTACAAAGACCTGGTCCCCTGAGCGGCGCGTTCGCCGAGGTCGCACCCACCCGGGTCATGCCGTTCTGGCGCGTCTTGCGGTGGTTGTGGGCCCACCCCGGTGTCCTCCGGTCCCGCGCTGCCGCCCTTTTCGAGCTCCTGACTGCTGTGGTCATCGTCGCGCTGCGACGTCCCGACCTGGTCTACGTGAACTCGAGCTCGGCAGCTGCTTTCGTGCGTGCCGCGCGGCTCCTCGGCCGCCGCTCGGTGCTGCATGTCCACGAGTCCGGGCCTGTGCTGAGCCACTTCCTCGCGCGAGTCGGCATCGAGGACCTGACACAGATGGGCGTTCGACTCGTCGCGTGCTCGCCGAGCGTGGCGGACGATCTCGCACTGCGGGGGACGCCACCCGATGACATCGTGCTCATCCCGTCCATTCCTGACGCTGATCGCGTGTTGGCGGGTGCGAGAGCCAGCACGTCGGACGCATCGAAGGCCATCGTCGTCGGCTGCTGTGGTGCCGTCGAACGCCGAAAAGGGGTTGATCTCTGGCTGGCTGCGGCAGAGGAGCTGGTCCGGGCGCTACCTCCGGGACGAGTGCGCTTCGTCTGGGTGGGCGCTGGAGAACCTCCCCGAGAGGCAGCGACCTGGCCCTGGGTGACGTTCACCGGGCCGATGGACGATCCATCGAGCGCGATGGCCGACTTCGACATCATGACGTTGCCCTCGCGGGACGACCCGTTCCCGCTGGTGGTGATGGAGGCGATGCTCCTCGGCAAGCCGGTCGTTGCGTTCGACGTCGGAGGGGTGGCGCACCAGCTCGGTGACACGGGACTCGTGGTCGAGGCGGGCGATGTCTCTTCGTTCGCCCAGCAGCTGCGGCGACTCGTCGACGACGAGGCGCTACGGGTACGGCTCGGGGAGCTGGCCGCGGCCCGTGCGCGATCGCTCTTCTCCTGGGAGAAGTTCGAGGCAGGAGTCACTGTCATGCTCGAGGACGCGCCACCCCGGCCGGTCAACGCGAGCGGACCGACTCCTGAGTGATGCGTTGCATCGCGCCGGCGAGGCCGATGAAGAGGAAGAGGCACCCCGCCGTCTGGGGGAAGGCGAACGCGTCGAAGAACGCCAACCCGAACCCGCCGGCCGCGACGGAGGCGAGCACGGCCTGGGCGTACTGCGCGTGCTCCTCGCGGCCGCCCTCGAGCTGGAGGGTCCTGCGGGCCGTCCGGGCGCTGACCAGGCCGCACACGATGAGCGCGAGGAGCGACACGAGGCCGAGGAGACCGGCCTCGATCGTCATGCCGAGGTAGGCATTGTCGAGGATCCAGTACTTCGGCAGGAACGTGCCGAATCCCTTCCCGACGAGGGGGGACTCGGCGATGAACGCGCCGGCGATGTCGTAGCTGCCGGTCCGCGAGGAAATGCTCGGGTCCTGGTCGGCGTTGGAGAACAAACCCTGGATCGCACCGAGCAATCCCGGGACGGTGACGTACAGGACCGTGCTGACGACAGCCAGGAAACCCAGCGCACGGAGCCGCTGCTGCAGGTTCCAGGACAGGGCGAGCACGATCGCACCCGCCAGCGCGCAGATGTAGGCCGAGCGTGACATGGAGAAGAAGATCGAGGCGATCATCGCGACCAGCATCGCGCGGAACAGCCACCGGAAGCGTGACTGCACGGAGGCGCACACCGTGACGAGGGGGAGGGCCATCCCGAGCACGACGCCGTACTCGATCGGGCTCATCGACGTCCCGCTCGGCCGGATGCGACCGGAGCGCGTGCCGAGCGTCCACCCCTCGGTCCCTGCGGTGAGACCGGGGATCCGGATGCGGTCGACGAAGAGCTCACCCGTGACGTACTGCGCCAGGCCGAGCAGGGCGACCAGTCCCGCGGCGAACGCCAGCCTGCGGAGGACGACCACGAGTCGGTCGAAGTCGCTGATCCCGTCACAGGCGAGCAGCACGACCCCGGCCAGGCTGATCAGCCGCAGCAGGCCCGAGTCGGCCGTGCTGATCTCGTCGCCGGGCAGCGGTCCGGCCATGGCGTGGGCGTAGGCCACCAGCAACACCAGGACCATGCCGAGCATCGCCGCCCGGACGGTCCGGGCGCGTCCGTCGGATGGCTCCGAGCGACGGACCGTGTGCCACGCCCAGTAGAGGAAGACGCCGATGCCGAACAGGGTGGCGGGGCTGCCGGCGCTCCCCAGGGCGCTGACGACCATCGGGGAGGGGATGAACCACAGCAGGCAGACGTAGACGGTCACGAGCGCGGCGGCGTCGATCCCGCCGCTGCGGGCGACGCCGATGCGCTCCGGGGCCGCGAGCGTCACGATGCCTCGCCGCGCTGGTCACGCCTCCCGCGCCGCTTGAGCAGGCGTGCTGTCACCTCGACCTGGGCGGCGCGGTCGGGGTCGCGTCCGTCAGGGGCTGGCGCGTCCACGTGGACGGGGTGCAGCGAGACAGGGGCCGACGCCCCGGCGTCGTCATCGGCGACCGTGTCCTCCGGGCTGGGACTGCGTCGGCCGGTGAGCCATCCGTCGACGAGGGCGATCAGGAGCAGGCCCAGCCCGCCAAGGCCCGCCATGGTCATCAGCGCCGACCGGATCATCGCCTTTTTCGTGGTCGCGGGCACCTCGTCACGGGTGAGCACCACCGACGTCACCTGCTCGCCGGCCGGGAGGTCCAGCTCGCTCTGCATCTTCTCCAGCTCCACCGGGACGCGGTCGGTGAGCGTCTTCAGGGCTTCGATGGCCACGTCGGGTGCGGGTGCCTCCACCGTGAACACGATGATCGGCGCGCTGTTGGTGAAGTCGGGCGTGATCTCGAACGTCGTACCGGTGGGGTAGGTCTCGCCGAAGGTGTCCGCGATCTTCTTGGACGTCAACGCCCGCACCACCACGTCGCGGGCCTGGCTGACCCCACCCAGGACGAGGTAGGGGTTCGCCTGCGTCATCGCTCCCGTCGGGTCCTGGGCCTGGGCGGGCGGGAAGACCAGGACGGTGGCCGTCGCCTCGTAGGTCTCTCCTGTGCGCTGCGCGACGAGGAGCGTCGCCCCGAGGGTCAGCACCGCCAGGGCGAGGACGAGGTACCAGCGGCGGCGCAACGATCGCCACACGACCCGCATCTCCATGGCTGCTCTCCCGCCCCTGGCTCAGCCGCCGGTGCGGCGGTCGTCGATGAAGTCGGTCAGGGTGCCCACGCTCTCGAACACCTCGCCGGTGAAGTCCTCGTCCTCGATGACGATGTCGAAGCGGTCCTCGAGGGCGGCCGCCAGCTCGACCACCCCGAGCGAGTCGAGCTCCGGGAGCTCGCCGAAGAGCCGCGTGCCACGGTTGATCGACTCCGCGCGGTCCTCGATGCCGAGGGTGCGGGTGAGCACCTCGACCACTCCGGGGAGCGTGTCGGCGAGCGTGTGTGCAGGCTGGGTCATACGAGGACCTCCGAAGGTGAGGGGTGGCCGAGGAACGCGGTGGGGCTGGCCGTGAGGCCGTAGGCGCCGGCCTGGAAGACGACGACGAGGTCGCCGACCTCCGTGCCGGGCAGGTCGACCTCGTCGCCGAGCAGGTCGAGCGGCGTGCACAGGCAGCCGACCACCGTGACGGGTCCGGTGGGCTCGTCGAGGGCTCGGGTGGCGAGGGCCAGCGGGTAGTTGCGCCGGATGACCTGGCCGAAGTTGCCGGAGGCGGCCAGCTGGTGGTGCATTCCGCCGTCGACGACGGCGTAGCTGCGCCCGCGCGACTCCTTCACGTCGACGACGCGGGTCACGTAGACGCCCGCCTCGCCCACGAGGAACCGGCCGAGCTCCATGACGACGGTGGCGTCCGGCAGCGCCGGCGCGAGCCGCCCGTCGACGAGCTCGGACAGCCGTCGACCGACGGCGTCGAGGTCGAGGCGCTCGTCCTTCTCGAAGTAGGGGATGCCGAAGCCGCCGCCAAGGTTGACGTACTCCACGGTGCCGGGCACGTGCTCCGCGAGCTCGAGGACGAGCTCGACGGTGCGCTCCTGCGCCTCGCCGAGGATCGCAGCGCTGAGGTTTTGCGACCCCGCGAAGACGTGGTAGCCGACGACGTCGACGTCGTGGTCGCTCACCTCGCCGAGCAGGGAGGGGACGGCCTCGGCGTCGACCCCGAACTGCTGGGGGCCACCGCCCATCCGCATGCCCGAGCCCTTGACGGCGAACGGCGGGTTGACGCGTACGGCGGCGCGCGGGCGCAGGGCGAGCTCCTTGCCGGTGCGCACGAGGCGCTGCAGCTCGGTGCGCGACTCGACCTCGATCGTGACGCCCGAGGCCACGGCCCGTCGCAGCTCGGCGTCGGTCTTGCCGGGCCCGGCGAAGCTGATCGCGCTCGGGGCCTGTCCGGTGTCGAGCGCCACGGCGAGCTCGCCGGCGGAGGCGACGTCGAGGTGGTCGACCAGGCCCGCGAGGTGCTGGACGACGGCCGGCATCGGGTTCGCCTTGACCGCGTAGCCGAGCGACACCCGCTCGGGGAGCGCGGCCTTCACGGCGGCGACGCGCTCGGTGATCATCGCGCGGTCGTAGGCGAAGAACGGCGTCGATCCGACCCGTTCGGCCAGGCGGTCGACCGGCATCCCGCCGACCAGGAGCGTGCCGTCGACGGTGCCGTGCGCCGTCACGTGGTCGGAAGTCCTCATGCGGTCAGCTCCTCGCGCAGCAGCACCCGGTCGAACTTCCCGTTGGGCGAGCGAGGGAGCTCGGTGCGTACGACGATCTCCGCCGGCACCATGTAGCGGGGCAGCTGCCGGCGGAAGACCGCGAGCAGCGCGTCAGGCTCGAACCCCTCGACCGCGGGGCTGACGACGACCACGACCCGGTGCCCGAGGGCCTCGTCCGGGAGGCCGAGCGCGGCCGCGTCGCGGACCAGGCCGCTGTCGTAGGCGACCTCCTCGATCTCGGTCGGGCTCACCCGGTAGCCGGAGGTCTTGATCATGTCGTCGGTGCGGCCGACGAAGTAGAGGAAGCCGTCCTCGTCGGTGACGACGCGATCGCCGGACCACACGGCCAGCTCGGGCGCGCGCCAGTCGGGGCCACCCGGGATGGGGCGGAACCGCTCGGCGGTGCGGGCGGCGTCGCCCCAGTAGCCCTGGGCAACGAGCGCTCCGCGGTGGACCAGCTCGCCCTCCTCGCCGGGCCCGCACGGCGTGCCGTCGGGCTGCAGGACGAGGATCTCGGCGTCCGGGATGGCCTTGCCGATGGAGTCGGGGCGGCGGTCGACCTCGGACGGGTCGAGGTAGGTCGAGCGGAACGCCTCGGTGAGGCCGTACATCAGGAACGGGCTGGCCTGCGGGAAGATCTCGCGCAGCCGGGTGAGGGTCGACCGGGGCATCCGGCCGCCCGTGTTGGCGAAGTAGCGCAGCGAGGCGGTGGCCTCCGCAGGCCAGTCGGCGGAGGCGAGCTGGATCCACAGCGGAGGGACGCAGGTGAGGCCGGTGACGCCGTGGCGCGCGCAGAGGCGTACGACGTCGCGAGCCAGGAGGTAGTTGACGAGCACGACGTGGGCGCCCGCGGCGAACGCAGTCGTGACCTGGCTCAGCCCGGCGTCGAAGCTCAACGGGAGCGCGGCCAGGATGACGTCGTCGCCGTCGTTGCCGAGGTAGGTCGAGACGCTCTCGGCGCCCACCAGCAGGTTGCGGTGCGACAGCACGACGCCCTTGGGGCGGCCGGTGCTGCCGGACGTGTAGAGGATCGCGGCGGTGTCGGCGTCGATCGCCCGGCTCGCGGACGGCGGGTCGACCACGTCGTCCAGGAGGGCGGACAGGGCGTGCACGCGCACCTCGTCCTCGTCGGGGACGGCGCCCGGATCGGCGTCGACGAGCAGCACGTGTGCGAGCTCGCGGCAGCCCTTGGCGTCCTCGCGCACCGACTCCCAGCGCTGGTGCGTCGTGATGAGCACCCGCACGTCGCAGTCGCCGAGGATGTAGGCCACCTGGGAGCCCTTGAGTGCCGGGTTGACCGGCACGAACACGCCACCTGCGACGGAGGCGCCGAAGATCCCCCCGACGGTCTCGGGTCGCTTGTCGAGGTAGATCGCCACGCGTTCCCCACGCGCGACGCCGAGGTCCGACAGGACGGCGCCCGTGCGGGACGCCAGGTCCCAGGCGGAGGTGTAGTCGAGCGTGACCTCCTGGTGGCTCAGGGCCGGACGGTCGCCGAACCGGACGGCGCCCTCCTCGAGCAGGTGGTGAAGCTGCGTCCGCATCAGGTCAGTGCCCCCTCGTTCTGTGGCCGGAGCCGCCCCCCGGCGACCGGCTGCGGGGCGACGAATACCCACTCGTCGTCCCACGGACCACGCTACGGACGCGCGGCCTCGGCGCGGACCGCTCCGGGGCGGAGTACCGGATTTGGGGTAGCGAGGTCGAGCCACGCGGGACCGCGAGGGGCGCGCAGCAGGCCGGGTCGGACGAGCACCCGTACGGCGGCCCGGGCGATCGCGTCGCCCCGGGCGGCGCGGCTCGACTCGCGCAGGACCAGCGCAAGCCAGTAGAGCGCCGTCCGCGGCCGGGACGCCAGCCGCGAGAAGAGCCGCAGGCGGTTGGCGGTGAGGAGCGCCCACAACCGTGGCGACGTGCCGGAGTCGCCCTCGAGGTGGACGGCGCCAGCGCCGGCCACGTAGCGCACGCCGAAGCCGTGTGTCCCGGACCGGAGGTGGAACTCGGTCTCCTCGGAGTAGAGGAAGTAGGACTCGTCCCAGGGCCCGCATGCGTCCAGGCAGGCGCGGCTGACCAGCTGCGTGGACCCCTCGGCCCAGTCGGGCGACGCGTCACTCGTGTAGCGCTCCGGATCACTCACCACCTCGCCCGTGAGCGGCCACCGGCCGGCGAGGGTGGCGCCGACGAAGGCGTCGGCGAAGGCCCGCAGCAGCGTCGGCCGCCGGCGCATCGAGTGGATGAGCGCCCCGTCGCCGTCGGTGAGCCGCGGCACCACGATCCCGATGCCGGGCAGGTCGAGCGCCGCCACCAGCGTGGGCAGGCAACCCGGCTGGAGGCGCACGTCGGGGTTGAGGACGAGCACCGCCGGTGAGTCCGGGGCGACGGCGACAGCGGCGTTGACGCCTGCCGCGTAGCCGGCGTTGCGTCCCGTCTGCACGACCGTGGCCTCGGGGCACAGGCGCTGCACCACCGCGACGGTGTCGTCCGTCGAGTCGTTGTCCACCACGACGAGGCGCCAGGGCACGTCACCGGCGCCCTCGGGCAGTGACTCCACCAGGCCGGGAAGCACGTCGGCGCTGTTGAAGGTCACCACCGCGATCGTCACCGGGTTCTCCGGGGTGCTCGTGGGGGTGCTCATGCCATCGCCTCCGCCGACCGGGCACGCCGACGCACCAGGGGCCGCCTCGCGGGCGCAGCCGCCGTGGCGCCAGCGGGGCGGCGGCGCGGGCGCCAGCGCTCCAGCCAGAACACCACGACCGCGGTGAGCGCGATGCCCGTGAGGCCGGTCGCGCCGAGCGCGCGGGACCTGCTGCCCGCCATGGGGTAGACGACCGGGTCCGCCGAGGAGGGGACCGCGTGGACCCGGAGCCGCGGGTGCACCGCTCTCTCGTCCTGACGTTCGGCCAGCACCTGCTCCACCAGCTGCACCGTCTCGCGGGCAGCGTCCTGCACCGTCTGCGCGTCGGGACCGGCCACCTGCACGTCGAGGTGGTGTGCGGGGAAGGCCGGCCGCCACTGCGTGCCGAGGTTGGGCACCCGCACCTGGACCCCGTCACGCTGCCCCATCCCGACGATCGTGGCGACGACGTCACCCGTCAGGAGGGGGCCGTGACCGGCGTTGATGTCGTTGGCCACCACACCGGCCATTGGCTGCAGTCCGTACAGCGGATTGTCCAGCAGGTTCCCGTTCCGCACCCCCTGAGGCCCGACGAGCACGATGTTGTACTGCGTGAAGAACACCGGCGCCTGGCGCTGCACCACCGCGAATGCCCCGACCGTGAGCACGGCGCCGAGCACCACGACGTACCAGCGTCGCAGGGCGGCAGCGAGGAAGTCGCGTGCGGTCATGTCGCCCGGCTGGTGGTGCGGTCGTCCATCGGGTGGATCATCCGATCTCCTGCACGGGCTCGACCAGCTGCGGCGGCAGGTGCAGGTACGCGGTCGTCTTGCGCTTCTGGTCGATGTCGCCGTAGACGCGCTCGACCTGGGCGGTCGTGAGGCCGGTGGACTCGGCGACCTGCTCGATCGGGCGGCCCGTGTTCTTGCCGTGCAGGCAGAGGTCCATCAGGTTCCACGGCAGGGAGAAGTAGAACTCCTCCTGCGACTGCGGCAGCGAGTAGGTGTCGGTGGTCGACGGCCGCGTCCGGACCTGCTCGGGGACGCCGAGGAAGTCCGCGAGCGCGTAGACCTGGGTCTTGTAGAGGTGGGCGATCGGCTTCACGTCGGCCGCCCCGTCGCCGAGCTTCACGAAGAAGCCCTGGTCGTACTCCAGGCGGTTGGGCGTGCCGGTGACGACGTAGTTGAGCCGGTCGGCGTGGTAGTACTCCGTCATCCGGCGGGCCCGCTGCTTGAAGTTCGTCGCCGCCACGATGCCGAGGTAGGACTCGGTCGTCAGCCGGTGGCGGGTCGTGGTGCCGTCGGGCGCCTGCACGACCACGGAGTAGAGGCGCAGGCTCTCGGACTCCACGACGCTCGGCAGCACGATCTTGGACTTGTGGTCAGGACCGTAGTCGGGGCACACCATCCGGATCGCGTCGTCGCGGCGTTCGTAGCAGCGGACCGCCTCGAGCACGGGGGTGATGTCCTCCACGACCGAGTCGATGCCGAGCGAGTCGGAGACGAGCGTGCTGAATGCGAGCGTGTCCTCGGAGGAGTCCCGCTCGGGCATGTGCAGGCCGAAGACCCGGTCCTTGCCGATCGCGGCGACGCACAGTGCGGCGACCACGCTGGAGTCGATGCCACCGGACAGGGCGACGATCGCCCCCTTGCGGCGGGCGCGGGTGAGGTAGCCGCGCAGCGAGGCGCTGATCCGTGCGACCTCCGCCTCGACGTCGATCGCGAGCACGTCGGTGTCGCCCTGGCTGTCGATCTGGCTGTCGCTCCGGACGGTGGTCATGCGCTGCTCCTCACGTGCTGGACCCGGTCGATGACGGTCATCGGCTCGGGTGGTGCGTCGTCGCTCGCCGACCCCGCGTCGACGACGAGCTGCTGGTGGAGCAGCTGGGTCGAGACGACCGCGAGCAGGCGCATGTTGTCGGTGTTCCCCGCCCGTACGCCGCCGGTGCGGGCGGCCTTGGCGATCAGGCCGGCAACCGGCCGCGGGGCGAAGACCCCCGCCGCGGCGAGGGCCGCGGGCGAGGTGACCTCGGTCAGCCACTCCGGCGGCGGGCCGCTGAAGAAGCTGGCGGTGTCGGGGGAGCGGTAGGGCTGCTTGGGCCTGCGGCGGATCTGCTCGGGGACGAGGTCCTCGAAGGCGATCTTGAGCAGGTGCTTCTCGTCGAGCCCGCACAGCTTGTGGCGCGCCGGGAGCCGGTTGGCGAGCTCGACGACCTCCTTGTCGAGGAACGGGAAGCGTCCCTCCACCGAGTTGGCCATCAGCATCCGGTCGCCCTGGCTGGACAGGATGTAGCCCGGCAGGAGCGTGGTCATCTCCAACCACTGGGCGCGTGAGAGCGGGTCCCAGCCGTCGCTGCCGGCCGGCATCCGCGACACCACGTCGGGGCCGCGGTCGAGCTCGGCCCGGAGGTCGGGGGTCAGCAGCGCCTTGACCGCACTGGTGGAGGCCCACCGCGGACGATGGGAGATGGCGGGGTCGTCGGCGTCGAGGTCCTGGCCGAAGAAGCTGCGCGCGAAGGCCGGGGCGGTGCCGGGACTGCGCGCCATCCACGGGTAGAGCAGCTCGACCGCGCGGTCGCGGGTGGCCGAGCCGGGGTCGCGGGCCCAGAAGGCGCGCACCCGGCCCTCCCGGAAGATGTCGTAGCCACCGAGCACCTCGTCGGCGCCCTCACCCGTCACCACGACCTTGTAGCCGTTGTCCCGCACCAGCCGCGACAGCAGGAACAGCGGCGCGGGCGCGGTGCGAAGCACGGGAGTCTCGGTGTGCCGCACCACGTCGGGGAAGACGTCGGCGACGTCGGCGGGGGAGACGGTGATCTCCTCGTGCTGGGCGCCGAGCTCGGCCACCATCTTCTGCTGGTGGACCCCTTCGTCGTACTCCGCGTCGGTGAACCTCAACGAGAAGGTGTGCAGCGGCGCCTCGGTGTACCTCGCGATCACCGCGGCCGTGATCGAGGAGTCGATGCCTCCGGAGAGGTAGGCGCCGACGGGTACGTCGCTGCGCACGAAGCGGAGCCGTGCCGCCTCGACGAGGCGCTCGCGCAGCTCGGCGGCATTGGCCTCGATGTCCTGCCCCGGCTCGGCGTCCCGGTCGGGGAAGTCGATGCTCCAGTAGGGGTGGCGCCGGAAGCCGTCGCGGTCCAGCACCGCGACGTGGCCGGGCTCGAGCTGCTCGATGCCGGCGAACACCGTGCGGGGGGCCACCGTCGACCAGTAGGTCAGCACCTCGTCGAGCCCGATGGGGTCGAAGGCACGCGGCAGGGCCGGATCGGCCATCAGCGCCTTGACCTCGGAGGCGAAGGCGATCCTCTGCCGGTCACGGGTGAAGAAGAGCGGGCGCACGCCGAGGCGGTCGCGCGAGAGCACGAGCCGGTGCTCGCGCGAGTCCCACAGGGCCAGGGCCCACTGCCCGTTGAAGCGGGTGAAGCACTGCTCGCCCCACTCCTCCCAGGCGTGCACGACGACCTCGGTGTCGCTCGCGGTGCGGAAGCGGTGGCCGCAGCGGCGCAGCTCCTCACCCAGCTCGACGTAGTTGAAGATCTCGCCGTTGAACGAGATCCACAGGGTCTCGTCCTCGTTGCACAGCGGCTGCGCACCGCCCTCGGTGTCGATGATCGCCAGCCGCGTGTGCCCGAGCGCGGCGTGCTCGTCGCGGTAGAGGCCGCTTCCGTCCGGACCTCGGTGGCGCAGCCGCCCGATCATCCGGGTCACGAGCTCCCGGTCCGGCGGTGGGCCGTCGAGGGCGACGACGCCGCAGATGCCGCACATCAGGCCGACCCGCCGGCCCGGGCGAGCACCGCGCGCATGCCCTCGGCGGTGCCGAGGAGGTCGGGGTCGATCTGCTCCTCGCGGAGCACGACGTGGAAGACGTCCTCCAGGAAGATCGCCGCCTTCACCGCCTCGAGGTGCCGGTCCCCGGACGGGTCGCGCAGGCGCGCGTACTCGGCCAGCGCACGGTCCACGTGAGCGGGATCTGGCCCCTGGGCCTGAGCCTGCTCCGCCGCGGGCGCGGGCGCGGGCTCCGGCTCGGGAGCTGCGGCCGTCGGGGCCGGCGCCCGGCGTACGCGGTAGTTGAGCATCGCGGAGTTGTCGTAGTCGGAGGCGATGACGCGACCCGGGTTGCCGGCGACCAGCGCCCGTGCGGGTACGTCGCGCGAGACGACGCTGCCGGCGGAGATCGTGGCCCCGTCGCCGATCGTCACGTCGCCGGTGATCGTCGCGCCGGGACCGATCCACACGTCGTTGCCCAGACGGGGGACACCCTGGTTGCCCGAGGCGACCCGCTGACCGATCGTCACGTTGTGGTGCAGCACGCAGTTGTCACCGATGACCGCCGGCCCGATGAACACGCCGGTGTGGTGCATCAGGAGCAGGCCGGGGCCGATCTGCGCACGGGGGTCGATGTCGGCGTGGTGGATGTTCATCACCCGCCGGTGCCAGAAAGCGGCGAAGACCCGCGCCGGCAGACCCTTGATCCGGTGCTCGGCGTGGTACTGCCGGGTGGCACGGTCGAAGCGGTAGCTCGCGACCACCCGGAAGTCGGCGTTCCACATCCACAGCCGCAGACGCTGCGACGGGCCGCGGCGGCCCTCCGAAACGATCGTGTAGTACTTGTCGACGTCCGTGCGGAACGGACGGACGTCCGGGTCCTCGTCGACCCGGTCGTGGACTTCCCCCATGAGTGCTCTCCGAAGCTGTAGGCCTCAGCCCACGGTCTGTTCGGCGAGGGTCTTGGACGCGACGAACCTCGTGAGGCCGCCCACGCTCCCGAGGTTCTCGAAGACCGTCTCGGACTCGCCGACGACGATCCCGAAGTGGTCCTCGAGGAACTCGATCAGCTCGAGGACGCCCGTGGAGTCCACGATGCCCTCCTCGAGCAGGGACGCCTCGTCGTCGGGCAACCTGTCGTGGTCGCCGAAGAGGTAGTTGTCGCCGATGAACTCTCGGAGCTCGTTCCTGATCTGGTCGTGCACGTTCGCCTCCCCTGGCAGTGTCCGGGCCTCCACCCCAGTCGGCCCGTCACCCAGTGGAGCAGGGGCGGGGAGGGGCGGAGGCGAGTGGCGGGCACACTCCCCAATAGTGGTGAGGGTGGTGGCGACGCCTCGCCCGCCCGGGTGACGTGCCTAGTGTCGGAGCCGTGGCCGCCGCGGGGGACGGCCGGACCGAGGAGTCGTGACATGGGCGGCAGCACCCAGGTGGGGGGCACGGTCGGCACGGGCACCGACATCGTGTCGGTGGCCCGCATCGCCGCGCTCTACCGGAGCGCCGGCGACCGGTTCCTGCGGCGCTGGTTCACCGACGACGAGATCGACTACTGCACCTCGCGGGCACGTCCGGAGCTGCACCTCGCGGCCCGGATGGCGGCCAAGGAAGCGGTCCTGAAGGCGTTGCGCCCCGCCGGCGACGCCCCCCTGGCCTGGCGCTCGATCGAGATCGGCCGCGACGCCGATGGCGCGCCCAGCGTGCGCCTCGGCGGAGACGTCCGCGTGCTCGCCGCGAGACGGGGAGCCGGGTCGATCCACGTGTCGCTGTCCCACTGCGACGAGTACGCCGTCGCAGTGGCGGTCGCGGACGCCGCCGCGGGCTGACCGCCCGCCGGCGCGGCGTCTCAGCTGCGGGGCAGGCTCGCTCCGAGCGGGACGGCCGACCGCCGGGACCATTCGGCCGGCCGTTGCCGCGCGACCTGCCCGCGCACCAGCCAGACCTCGTCCCACTGCACGCCTGCGAGCCAGTCGCGGCCACTGACCTCTGGACCGAGGTCGGCGAGGTCGGACACCGCCAGCCCTGTGACCAGGACGTGCTCGGCCCGGCCGAGTGACCTCAGCGCCTCGCGCACGTGTCGCGGCGCGACGGCGGACATCACGACTGGACGGCCGTCGCGCTCGAGGACGACGGACGCACCGGCCTCGGCGGCGAAGCCCCCGCGGCGGTCGGCGTTGAGCAGGTGGAGTGGTTGCTCACGGGAGTAGCCGAGGAGGTCCACCTCGTGCGCGATGTCGGCGAGCACGACCTGGACGCCGATCTCCGAGCGCACGCGGGCCGCGATCCGGGACTGCTGCAGCCAGCGACGTCGCCAGCCGTGGTCGCGGATGAGCGGCAGCCGGCCCCAGTCCCGGGCGCCGGGGTCCACCGTGCCGCACGTCGTGTGGATCGGGACGAGCGCCGGGTACAGGTCACCGACGTGGCGGTGCGCCTCGTCGAGGCGCGCCAGGTTCGTGGACATGCTGTTGTGGGTGATCGCCGTGTCCACGGCTCCGGCGAGCCGGCCCGCGGCCCGCACCCGCAGCGAGTACTCCACGGCGTAGGCGTGCCACGCCAGCTCCGGCTCCTCGCTGAGCGGTTCGCGGAGCAGGTCGTCGCGGCGGGCGATGAGCAGCACTTCGTCGAGCGTGTCGACGGGCACCGGGTCGGGCGCCGAGTCCCCGATCAGGATGACGCGGTCCCGCAGCCGGCCCACGGACGCGCGGTCGGCGGTGAACCCGTTGGCGCCGAGGATGCCCCAGCGCTCGTCCTCCAGCGCTGCCGCGCAGGCGGCCAGCCGGTCCAGGTCGTGCAGGTAGACGTCCTGGTGCACCAGCACCACGACGTCGTGGCTGGCCTGCCGCACGGCGTGGTTGAGCGCCGCGCCGGCCGAGGTGTGGGCGTGCTCGGTGTTGTCCACCGGCAGGTACTCCACCTCCACCGGACCGTCGTACGCCTCGATCGAGCGGTCGAGGCAGTGCCGTCTCACGGCAGCGTCGTTGTACACACATGCGATCGTCATCCCCACGGCGCGAGTCGACCACGGGCCGCCGGCGCCCTCCGGAGCGTGCGCCGCGACATCCCCCGGTTGGGGTACGCGAGCCCTCCCCGGTCGGAACGATGATGGAGGTCGCGATGGACGTCGCGGGGGAGACCACGGGGGAGGGGCGGATGTCACGCACCTGGTCGCGCGCGGCGCTGGCTGCTGCGGTGATCCTGCTCGTGGCCGGCATCGCGCTCCTGGCGGTCCGGATGCTCGACGACGAGCCCACTGCCGCCAGCCCCCAGGACTCCGCCGCCAGCGATGCGCCGTCCGCCGGGTCCGGCTCGCCCACGCCCGACCCCTACCCGGACGCCGACAGCGCCGGCGTTCCGCCCGGCACCGAGCTCGCTCCCTACGCGGGGCCCTGCACCATCACCGAGACGGTCATGATCTCGGCGGTGGACGCGACCGGTGTCTGTCCGGCGATCGTGGTGCAGGCGGCGGGCGTGCGGATCGAGTCCTCACGGGTCCCGCGCGTCGAGTCCACCGCCACCCAGGACGACCCGACGTACTCGGTCGAGGTGGTCGACTCCGAGGTCGTTGCAGGAAAGTGGATCGGCGGCGCGGTTTGGGGCAGCAACCTCACGGTGCTCCGGACCGACGTCACCGGTGGACAGCACAGTGTGCACTGCGGCACCAGGTGCGTGGTCGAGGACTCGTGGCTGCACGACCAGTTCAACCCACCGGGAGAAGCGGCGCACAACAACGCCTTCATCTCCAACGGCGGCACCGACATGGTCCTGCGGCACAACACGCTCCACTGCACCGCCGAGCTCAACCCGACGGGCGGTGGCTGCACCGCCGACCTCTCGCTGTTCGGCGACTTCGAGCCGATCAGCGACGTGCTGGTCGAGGGCAACCTCCTCAAGGCCAACGACTCGTCGGTCTCCTACTGCGCCTACGGTGGACACGCTCCGGGCAAGCCCTACCCCGACGCCACCGACGTCGTCTTCGCCGGCAACGTCTTCGAGCGCGGTGCCAACGGGATGTGCGGCGTCTACGGGCCGATCACGTCCTTCGACCCGGCGGCCTCGGGGAACGAGTGGCGGGACAACACCTGGGACGACGGGACCGAGCTCGTGCCTGAGTGACGGACGCGCTTCGGGCGTGGGGAACGGTCGGGTCCTCGGCGGGGCCCGGGGCCGACCCGACGGTTTCCCCGGAACGTCGGGCCGACCACGCAGCGCGCGAGCAGGGGTCAGCGCAGGCGCTTGACCGTGCCGACGAGCGCGCCGCGGGCGCGTGAGGTGACCGGGGGCCGGCGGAGGACGTCGCGCTCCACGGAGTCGACGGTGTCGCCGCAGCGGATGCTGAAGCGGGGCTGGAGCCAGCGGTCGGTGTGGGCCCAGCGGCGGTCGCTGGTCTGCACGGTGCGGTAGCCGAGCGGTCGCAGCTCGTGCAGGACGGCACGGTCGTAACGGCCGAGCGGCAGCGCGGCGTCCTGGACCCGGCTGCCGGTAACGTCCTGCAGCACGGTGCGCGCGGTGACGAACTCCTCCCGGCGGCGGGCCGGGTCGAGCCCGCGCCAGGGCCGGTGCGACATGCCGTGGTTGCCGATCGTCATGCCGGCGTCGTGCAGCTCGCGTACGTCGTCGCGGCTGAGGCTGCCCGGACGGTCCAGGCGCCCGGCGACGACGAAGAAGCTCGCGAGCAGGCCGCGCTCGCGGAGTGCCGGCAGCGCGATCTCCACGTCCGAGGAGTTGCCGTCGTCGAAGCTGAGGCGCACGTCGGTCCGCCCGACGACCGTGTCGAGCACGCCGAGGAAGACGTCCCGGCTGATCCAGTAGGAGTCCTCGCCGGGCTCGCGTCGGCGCTGCGGCGCGCCGATGCCATGGAAGCAGACATTCACCACGCGCATGGGTCGAACCGTAGGGGCGGCCCGTTCCGCGACCTCGGCCGTCCGGCAGAGGCTCACAAAATATGGGTATGTGGCTCGGAGCGCCCGTCCGGCGCCGACCAGCCTTCCTACGGTGGGCGTATGTCAGGGGAGTCCGTGGGGGTGGACCTGGCACCGATCACCGACGACGACATCGGTGCGGTCGCCGCGTTCCTGCACCGCCACCTCAATGCGAGGTTGAGTGCCGCCGAGTGGGCGCGGTGCGCCGTGCCGCCGTGGAGCGTGGACGCTCCCAACCATGGCTTCCTGCTGCGCCAGGGCGACGACGTGGTCGGGGTCTACCTCGCCTTCTACTCCGAACGCCTGGTGGACGGCGAGCTGCGCCGGCGGTGCAACCTCGCTGCCTGGTGCGTGCTCGAGGAGCACCGCGCGCACGGCGTACGCCTCGCACGGGCGATGCTGCGCCAGCGTGACTACGACTTCGTCGACCTCTCGCCCAGCGGCAACGTGGTCGGCATCAACGAGCGCCTCGGCTTCACGAGGCTCGACACCGCCACGGCACTGGTCCCCAACCTCCCGCTGCCGTCGCGCCGGGGCGTCCGGGTGCTCACCACGCCCGAGGAGATCGACGCGGCGCTGACCGGGACCGACCTGCAGGTCTACCGCGACCACCGTGGTGCAGCGGCCGCCCTGCACTTCGTGGTGCGGGTCGGCCAGGACTCCTGCTACGTCATCGCCCGTCGCGACCGGCGCAAGGGCCTGCCGCTCTTCGCCTCTCTGGTCCACGTGTCCGACCCCGCCGTCCTGGCCCGGGCCGGGCACGCGCCCTACCGCCACCTGCTGCTGCGCCACCACGCGCTCGTCACCCTCGCCGAGCGACGCGTGGCGGGCCGGCCGCCGCGGCTGTCCCGGACCCAGGCCGCGCCGCGGCCGCGGATGTTCCGCAGCGCCGCCCTCGAGCCGCGCTCGGTCGACTACCTGTACAGCGAGCTGACGTGCGTGCCGTGGTGAGCGGCACGCCGACGACGAAGGGACCTTTCATGGCGGCGAACGGCGGTGTCGCAGGACGGCTGCGGCACACCCTGGTGGACGCACCCGGATCGGCGGGAGCGCGCATGCGGGCCCGCCGCTGGGAGCTGCTGGAGCAGGCCTTCCCCGACCTGGCGACGATGTCCGTCCTGGACCTCGGCGGCACGGTGGAGTGGTGGCGGCGGGCACCCGTCAGCCCCAAGGACGTGACCGTCCTGAACCTGTTCGAGCCCGGCGACTCCGCGGACCCGTCCCTGCTCCCGGTGACCGGCGACGCCTGCCGCGCCCGCGAGGCGTTGGCGGCGGCCGGCGCCCAGACGTCGTACGACCTCGTGGTCTCCAACTCGTTGCTCGAGCACGTCGGCGGGCACGCCCAGCGGGCGGCGCTCGCCCGTGAGGTCCACGCGCTCGCGCCGCGCCACTGGGTGCAGACGCCCTACCGCTACTTCCCGCTCGAGCCGCACTGGCTGTTCCCCGGGCTGCAGTTCATGCCGATGGCCGCCCGCGCGCGACTGGCTGCCCGCTGGCCGTTGGCCCACAGCCGTCCGGAGACGCCCGAGGCCGCCATGTCCGAGGTGCAGTGGACCGAGCTCGTCGGGATCGCCGAGCTGAAGGCGTACTTCCCGGGCTCCGCCATCCACCACGAGCGCGTGGCCGGTCTGACCAAGTCGCTCGTGGCGGTGGGCGGAGGAGCCCGCTAGGCCCGATCCGGATCCTGCCTACGGGTTGACGGCCTCACCGCTGTCCCAGACGTTGCCGGACCACTGGTTGCCCGCGGCGTTGCGGTCGAACGACGTCACCGGTCCGTAGACGCCACACTTGCGGTTGGCGCCGCGCTCGAACACGTTGTTGGTGACCCTGACGTTCGACGCCTCGTAGGGCTTCGAGCTCGATGCGCCGCCGTAGAGGCAGTACGAGATCGAGGAGTTGTTGGCCCTCAGGTAGTTGTTGTCGATGGTGACGTCGTCGATCGGGTCGAAGTCCCCGAACAGCGACAGGTCGCCGCTGCAGCCTCCGTCGTTGCTGTTGAGGATCGCCGTGCAGTGCAGCGTGTTGTGGCGGATCACCATCGTGTGACCGCCGTTGGAGATGAACGCGTTGTTGTGGAAGCTGCCACCGTCGGGGTTGTACTGGTCGTGCAGCCATGAGTCGGTGACCTCGCAGTTGTTGTTGCACTGGAAGCTGTGCTGACCGCCGGTCACGTCGACGCGTCGCGCGGTGATGTTGTAGCCCCAGATCCCTGCGGTGGAGACCGAGCCGGCACGCACGTCCGAGTCGGTGATGCTCACCGAGCTGTCGCCGTCGCCGTAGATCGACCACACGCCCGGGACCAGGGACTTCTCGATGACGACGCCCGTGGTCTGGATCACCAGCGCGTCGCTGCACTTGGAGAGGACGTCCGCGCCCGAGATGGTGCGGGCCGAGGTGATCGTGCACGGACCGGTGTAGGGAGCGAGCGTCGTGCCTGCCGGTACGCCGGTGTTGTCGGGACCGGGCCACCCGCCGGGCGGCGGCGTGGTGGGCGTCGCGGTCGGGGTCGGGGCCGGGGTGGTCCCGGCGTCCGCCGGGACGAACCTCACGTCGACCCAGTAGTTGGCGTCGCCCCGGGCCTCGTGGCTCGGGAACCGCGCCTTGCTGCCGGGCCGCGTCACGCCGTTGCTGTCACCCGGGGCGCGCAGCTGGGCGTTGCTCTTGGCCTTGCTCCACCCGCCCGGCGTGGCGGCGTGGATCCCCTTGGCCCCGGTGTGCACCGAGACGACGTAGCCCTTGCCGGCGGCGAGCTTCACGCCGGAGTCGAAGCCGACCTTCTTCCAGCCCTTGCCCTTGACCGGGCCCAGCTTCGTCCGGGCCAGGACCTTGCCGCTCTTCGACCAGAGGGTGGCGGACGCGGGGGTGGAGGCCTTCGACTTGCGCGGCTTGTAGTAGCGCACGCCCACCGCCGTACCGGCGACCTTGGCCTTGAACCGCATCCCGACCTCGCGCTCGGGGCCGGTGCGGACCTCTGCGTCAGGGGTCTTGCGGGTCAGCAGCCCGACCTCGGAGGCCTTCGCCTGACGCGTTGACTCGCCGTGGGCGGACAGGGTCGGCTGCTCGACGAGCGCGAGGGCGCCGAGGACGGCGGCCAGGACGAAGACGGGCACGAGACGACGACGGCCTCGGGACAGGACATGGCCGGACGGAGCGGCCGGTGCGGTGGGGCGCACGGGGGACGACATGAAAGAACCTCGATGGCACGGGGGCAGGGGACGAGACCGCGCGAAGGGGGGTGGGGGTCGGAACAGGGGGGTCGCGCGGTCCCCGGCATCCTCCACAGGGACCCGCGGGCCGACAAGCCAGCGGAGGAACTTCCCCAAAATGTGCCGCTGCGGGCTAGCGCACCACGGTGGCCGACCACGCCTGCTCGATGAGCAGCTGCGGTGCGGCGTCGGGGGTCGTGTCGACCGCCCAGGTGTCGGTGACCCCGGGCTCGTCGGCGCGCGGCATCCCGTAGATCAGCGTGTCGTCGTCGAGCCACTCGACCTGGTCGTCGAGCCCACGTGGTCCGGCCTCGAGGAGCGTGCGCTCGCCCGTGGCGAGGTCCTGGACGGCGATCTGCCACTCGACACGACGACCCGGGTCGACGTCGACCTTGAAGGCGACGCGGGTGCCGTCCGGTGACAGCGACGGGCACTCGGCGTCCTGGGACACGGAGGTCAGCGTGCGCTCGGCGAGGTCACCCTCGACCAGCCACGTGCGGCCACCGGTGGCGACCGTCGCGTAGAACGTGTTGTCGTCGACGAAGGTCACGCCCCAGACGTTGCGGTCGACGGGGTTGACCTCGCGGCCGTCGACGACCAGCTGGAACTTCTCGAGGTTGCCCCACCGCTCGCCGTCACCGAACTCGTGCACCTCGGTGGCGGTGGAGAAGCCGGTCGACATGTAGGAGTGGCCGGCCACGAAGACAGTCGTCGCCACGAGCGTGCCGTCCGGGCTGAGCCGGGTGCGGCTCGGGATGCCGGGCAGGTCGTTGCTGGCGACCTGTTGCCAGTCGGCGTCGAGCTCCACCCCCTCGTACGACGCCGCGACGCCGTCGTTGCTGATCAGGCACGAGGCGCCGTCGGGACGGGCCGCGACCCGGTTGCAGGAGACACCGGTGAACGCGCGCGGCCCGCCCGGGTCGTCGAGCGGCACCACGGCCACGACGCCGTACTGGCTGTCGAGGCCGGTGTGGCGGAAGACGATCCGCGGGCCGTCGGTGACCTCCGCGATGGGCGTCTGCTCGGCCTCGGGCTCCGCGGCCCGCTCGGCGCGCACCTCGCGCCCCTGGTCGACGACGTAGACGGTCGCCGCGACGGCGATCGCCACCACGACCGCGATGAAGACCAGTACCCGGGCCCGGGTGCTCACGTGGTGACCGCGGCGCCGTCGAGGCGCGGGATCCGGGTGGCGGCGGCGAGGACCGCGAGCGCGAGCAGCGCGGCGACGGTCGCCATGGCGGCGGTCGGGCCGAGCAGCAGCCACAGCACGCCGAAGCCTGCCGAGGCGAGCATCCGGGCGAGCGCCACCACCGTCTGGGCGGCGGCGATGCCGCTGGACCGCGCTTGCACGGGGACCAGGCGGCCTGCGATGGCGGCGATGACACCGTCGGTCGCGGCGTAGAAGGTGCCCAGGAGGAGCAGCGTGCCGACGGTCGCGGCGGCGGTCGAGGTCGGGAGGACCGCGCACAGGTAGGCGCCGACGAGGGCGAGGTGGCCCACGACCAGGGTGCGGGCGCGCCCCACGCGGTCGGCCAGGCGGCCGATCGGCACGGCCAGCAGCAGGTAGGCGACGTTGGTGCCGACGTAGAAGAGGGGGAACCAGGCCACGTTGACGCCGCCGTGGTCGAGCAGCGCGAGGTAGATGAACCCGTCACTGATCGTCAGCAGGCCCAGCACGCCCGCCACCGCGAGCAGCGGTCGAAGCCGTCGGTCGGTCAGGTCGCGCCACCGGAACGGCGGCGGGGTCGGCCCGCTGCTGGCGTCCCGGTCGCGCCGGGCGCGGACGTCGGGACCGAGCAGGCCGAGGAGGGCCACGCCGGCGAGGGCGAAGGCCAGCGAGACCACGAGCACGACCGAGTAGCCGTCGGGCACGACCACCAGCAGGCCGAAGGCGATGAGCGGTCCGAGCGCCGCGCCGATGGTGTCGAGCATCCGGTGCACGCCGAAGGCACGGCCGAGGTGCTCGGTGGGCGTGGCGGTGCTGATCATGGCGTCGCGGGGCGCCGTCCTGATGCCCTTGCCGATCCGGTCGGCGGTGACCACGGCGGCGATCCCGGCCGCGCCCGAGGCGAACAGCAGGAACACGCGGGCGACGGCGGAGAGCCCGTAGCCCAGGAAGGCGACCCACTTCGGGCGGTCCGAGGCGTCGGCGAGCCAGCCGCCGCCGAGGCGGACCAGCGCGCTGACACCCTGGTAGAGGCCGTCGATGAGGCCGTACGCCACTGGCGTGAGGCCGACGACCGCGGTGAGGTAGAGCGGGAGGATCGCGGAGACCGACTCCGACGACACGTCGGTCAGCAACGACACGATCCCGAGCGTGATGACGACCCGACCCACGGGGGGCCGGGTCGAGGACGAGCCGCGGGTGGTGCCGCCGGCGGGCCGGTCGCGGACGGAGATGTACATCGGCTCACCCGCCCGTGGCGCGAAGCGAGGCGTGTACGGCGTAGCTCGACCCGGATCCTCGGGGGCTGACCGTGACGGTGACGACGCTGTCACCCCGCCGGAACGAGGCCGCTTGGGACCCGGCGACGCTCGGCGGCGGCGCCGTCTCGTCCATGCCGCGACGAGCGAGGCGGGTGCGGTAGGCGATCAGGACCTGCGCCGGTGAGAGGGACGTCGTCGCCACCAGCCCGACCTGCAGGCGGTCGCCCATCGGCGAGAGGCTGCTGCTCTCGACGCGGGCGCCCCGGGGCGGGCGCAGGGCGTCGGGGAACTGCCGCAGCAGCCGGCCCTGCGCGTTGGCGCTGCGGGGGAGAGGCGTCGTGACGAGCGGCGCGGGGTTCGTCGGCGCCAGCAGCTCCGAGAGGCTGGAGACGGGGGACTCGGGTGCTTCGGGCATCTCGAGCGCGGGCGCGGAGCCCGGTGCGGTGGTGTCCGTGCCGTCCCCGTCGGAGTCGTCACTGCTGGTGTCGGGCGAGGCGCTCGGGCTGGGCTCCGGTGACTGGCCGCTGCCGTCGACCCCGTCCGTCGCCCCGTCCGTCCCCTCGCCGGTCGACTGGTCCTTGGCCCGGTCCTTCTTCCGGCCCGGCTCCTTCGAGCCGGCTCCGGCCGACGGGGACCCGGTGGCATCCGGGGAAGCGGTCGAGGACACGGTCGGTGGCACGGCGTCCGGGGACGCCCCGTCGGCGCCGCAGCCGCCGAGGAGCAAGCAGGCCACGACGCCGATCACGGCGACCCGTACAGGTCTGGTGTTCATCTGATGGTCGACCCCCACGGTCGTTGACGAGACGGTGCCCGCGCGGTCAGTATGCGCCGCGGTGACCGAGCACCGCTCGCACTGTGCGGACGAGGATCGAGAGGTCGTGGCGCAGCGACCAGTTCTCGACGTACTTCAGGTCGAGCCGCACCGACTCGGCCCAGGTGAGGTCGGAGCGGCCCGACACCTGCCACAGGCCGGTCACGCCCGGCTTGACCACGAGCCGGCGCCGCGGGTCGACGTCGTAGCGGGCCACCTCGCACGGCAGGGCCGGGCGGGGTCCCACGAGGGACATGTCGCCGCGGACGACGTTCCACAGCTGCGGCAGCTCGTCGAGCGAGTAGCGGCGCAGCTTGCTGCCCAGCGGCGTGATCCGCGGGTCCTGCGCGATCTTGAACAGGACGCCGTCCTTCTCGTTGTCCTCGCCCATCCCGAGTCGTGCCGTCTCGGCGTCGATGCCCATCGAGCGCAGCTTCAGCATGGTGAAGGGGATGCCGTCGCGCCCGATGCGCTCCTGGCGGAAGAACGCGGGGCCGGGGGTCTCCATCCGGATGGCCACGGCGAGGGCGGCCAGCACCGGGAGGGAGAGGACCAGCGCGACGAGCGCGAGGGTCCGCTCGACCAGGTCCTTCAGCAGCCGGCGCGGTCCCCTGAGGGTCGGCTTGCCGACGTGCAGCACGCCGAGGCCGGCGGTCGACATCACCCGGGTCCGCTGGGGCTCCACGTCGAGCAGGCCCGTGCCGAGGAAGAGCTCGGTGCCCAGGCCGGACAGGGACCAGTGGAGCCGGCGCACCTCGGCGGGCGACAGCTTCGCGCCGGGCAGCACCACCAGGGCGTCGGCGCCGTGGTCGTGGGCCGCCGTCGAGGAGGCCTGGAGGCCCACGTAGACCGGCACGTCGCCCTCCACCGGGGTCTTGGACGCACGGGTGAGGCAGGCCGCGACCACCTCGTGGGTGCCGCTCGCCCGGAGGTGTGCCACAGCCTCCCGGACGTCGCGCGGGCGGCCGGCCAGCACGACGCGCGGGAGGGGACGGCGTACGCCGGCGACGAACGGCAGGGCGCTGGCGACGGTGAAGCCGGCCACCAGCGCGGCGAGGGCCAGCGGGTCGGCGTGCCACACCAGCGGCGAGACCGCCAGGGTGAGCACGGCCGTGCGGGCGCCGGCGGCGAGGACCACGCCCAGCCGGGCGCCACGGGACTGCCCGAGCGCCTGGCGCCGGTAGCGACCCGACACGGCGAGCAGCGGCGGCCACGCCAGGGCCGTCGCGATCGCGGCGGGAAGCTCGAGCCGGCCCTGGGACACCGACACGGCGGCGAGTCCCAGCGCGAGCACGAGGTCGAGGACGAGCGCCGGCCACATCGGGGCCGGCCGGGTGGCCCTCCGCTGCGGCAGCTCCGGGACGACGGTCGCGACGACCGGCTCCGGGACGGCCGTCGGCACGAGCACGGCCGCGTCGACGAGCGGCAGGGTGGTGACCCCTCGCGGGCGGGGGATCTGCCTGTCCAGCAGGCCACCGTCCGCAGTGACGACGTCGGCCACCATGTCGGCCACCCTGTCCGCCACGTCGGTCACCGGGTTCGGTGCCACGACAGGCACCACCCCGGACACCATGTCGGTCACGACCTGCGTCATTCCCATCAACCCCCCTCCGGGACACCGCCCAAGGCGCCCCGTTGCTGACCTTGCAGCGAGCCTAGGAACGCCCACCGGGTGGGGCATGCCGCAAATGAGCGAAAGCCGTGCACACCCGGGAGATACCCATTCAGAGGGATGGGCAGTTCCGGCCGGCCGGACCTACTCTCGAAGAGGTGCACCAAGCACTGGTTCGCTCTTCTCGGGCCAGCCCCGCACTGGCCGCCTCCTGGTGGCCGCTGGCGTGACGCGGAACCCCACGCTTCGTCACCCGGAACCGATGCGAACCAGTGGCGGCGGTCGAGGTCCCCCTCCTCGACCGCCGCTTCCGCGTGCACGCCGTGGCTCCCCAGCCGGCGCGTGGCTCGGCACCCGTCCGTCGAGCCGGTGGGCTCAGGCGCCGACCTTCCAGCCGACCTGGTTGGCCATCCCGACGGCGGCGAGCTGCGAGGAGACCTCGAGCTTGCCCAGGATCGACTTCACCTGGGTGCGGACCGTCGCCTCCGACACCACGCTGTCCTGGGCGATCGCCCGCACGGTGCGACCCTCGATGAGGGCGCCGAGCACCTGCCGCTCGCGCGGCGTGAGCAGGTCGAGGCGGCGGCGTACGTCGTCGTGGGCCTGGCGGTCGCGGGCCCAGGCCTCGAGCAACGACTCGAGCTCCTCGCGCGTGACCACCGGCAGCCCCTGGTGCAGCCGCCGCACGGTGGCGAGCGCCTGCTGGAGGGCACCGGTCTTCGACAGCACCTTGCGTGCCCCGAGCCGCATGCACGCTCCCCAGCGCCCGACGTCGTCCGACGCCGTCAGCACCACGACGTTGGCGTTGGCCCGGGCGAGCGGCGCGACGAGGTTCATCCCGTCGCCGAACCGGCCGAGGTCGAGGTCGAGCAGGACCGTGCGGGGGTTGGCCCGCAGCGCGAGCGACCTCAGCGTGGCCATCGACCCGCCCTCGTCCGGCGGCTCCAAGCGTCGTACGTCGTAGCCCTCCAGGGAGAGGGCGAGCTCGAGCGACTCCGCGAAGAGCACGTGGTCGTCGATGATCAGGACCCGGTGCTCACCCCGAGACGCGCCAGGCACGGCCGTCCTCCATCGTCAGCTTCGGTGCGGTCAGACGGGTCGTGCCCAGGTCGTTCTCCGGCGAGCGCCGGGCCGAGGGCAGCGAGATGACGAACGACGATCCGGCGCCGTCCCGGTCGGCCAGGCGCAGCGAGCCACCCGCCTCGGTCATCAGGCGCTGGGCCACGTTGAGCCCGATGCCCTCGCCCTTGGAGGTGGTGCCACGCTTGCCCCAGTCGAAGATCTGCGGCCGCTGGTCCCGAGGGATCCCGCGACCGAAGTCGGTCACCGTGATGTCGACCGTCTCCTCGTCGCGCCGCATGACCTCCACGACACTCTCGTCGGTGCCACCGTGCTTGGCGGCGTTGTCCACCAGGATGTTGAGCACCTCGGCGAGAGCGTCGAAGGGAGCCCGGACGACGTCGCCGGTGGAGTGCAGCTCGACGTGGCGGCCCTTGAGCCGCTGCAGGTCGAGGATCTGGGTCAGCGCGTCGTCGAGGCGCAGGTCGGCGGTCTGCGGGCCGGTGCCGGCGAGCATCCGCTCCATCCGGTCGAGCTCACGCCGGAGCGACGCCCACAGTCGTTCGCGCGTCTCGCTGGTGAGGTCCTCACGGTCGAGCAGGGCCGATCCGGTGACCAGCCCGGCGATCGTGCTCCGCAGCTCGTGCAGCTGCGCGCGCTGCTCGCGGCTGGCGTCGACGAGCACGTGCTCGAAGGAGTTGATGCGTCGCCGTTCGTCCTCGAGGTTCCGGCGCAGCGTGGCCCACGCGATCCCGAGCCAGGCGGCACCGGCCGCCGTGCGGGCGAGCCACAGGGCGGCGTCGACGCTGCCGCCGGCGAGCCCGGACGGGGGGACCAGCTGGCCGAGGACGACCACGCCCACCGTGGCGAGGAGCAGTGCGCTCATCGCTCGTGACGCCGCGCGTTGCTGCAGCACGAGGACCGCGGACAGCAGCTGGGTGCAGAGCAGGACCCCGATGAGCAGCTGCATCTGCGTCGACGGCGGCTGGACCCGCGGGAACTGGAGCAGCAGGTGGCCCGCTGCCACGAGTCCCAGCCCGAGGCCGATGACGAAGGTCTCGTCGGCGACGCGTCGGACGCGCTCGGGGGCCAGGAGCGGGACGACCACCCCGAGCATCCCGGCCGTGCCGACCGCCAGCATGAGCAGCTGAACGGTCGCCCCTCGAGGTGGCGTGCTGTGCAGCGCGATGAGCGTGACGACGAGGGCCTGCGCAGCCACGAGCGCGCCCGTCGCCACGATCCAGCCTGCCACCGCACCGGCGTGTCTGCGCCACGTGACGAGCGCGGTGCAGCCGGCGGCGGCGACGAAGACGCCGCTGACGACCCCCTCGCCCAACGACGGCACCGTCGACGCCGACGGCGGCGACCACCATGCGTGATCTGTCCCCGACCCGATCCACACCAGGACGAGGAACGAGGCGAGCCCCATGATCCCCGTCCGGCACCTGTGGCGCGTGTCCCCCCTGCAGAACCCCAGCATTTCGTGCTACCCCCCTGCGGTACAGCCCAAGTTGTTGTCGAGACGCGTCGGCTGCTTCCCAAAGCTGCCGAGCGCGACGTGCGTCTGACGTGTGAGTCAGGCTCTCGGCTGAGAGTGCAACTCACGGTGCGGGGGGTCCAATGATTCTGTGGTCGTACCGCAAATAGGGCAAAGGCGGTCTGGTCCGCCGTTCGCAGGACTCGTACAGGCTTCGTCAAGGACCCCTTCAGGTCGCCCCCAGCGGGGCCCGAGCAGGCGGCGATTTCCCCTCAAGGGGGTAGCCGCCCGCGAGAGCCTCGCTGCGGGTGCGGAAGACGCGGACAGGTCGCGTCCCCAAATATGTGCACGTTCGCCAAGGGCTGGACGTGTGGAGGCGTGCGACGGACAGGCTGGAGCGGCCGGCAAGCGGGAGGAGGCCTCATGAGCGTGCCAGGTCCGGTCTGGGTGCTGTCGCCGCACCTCTTGGTCGCGCAGGCGGTCACGGCCGCGCTGCGCTCGGTCGGGGTACCGGCCGAGACCCGGAGGTGGGAGTCGGTGGTCGACGACGAGGGCTCGCCCGTGCCCGTGGCGTCACGACCAGCAGTGGTCGTCGCCATCGTCGACGGGGTTGACAACTCTGCCGTCGTCGGTCATGTCGAGGCGCTCGCCCAGCCGGGCGACGCGCGCGTGGTGGTCGTGAGCTCCCCCGACACCTCGACCCGGTGGGGCGGACTGCTGTCCAACGACGCCGTCGACGTGGTGACCGTGACGACCTCGGTGTCGCAGCTCGCCGACGTCGTCCAGCGCCTCACCGCAGGCACCTCCTCGATGGACCCGGAGGAGCGAGCGGCCCTGCGCACCTCGTGGGCCATGGACCGCGACCGGCGCCTCCACGTGCGCGACCAGCTCGAGTCGCTGTCGCCGCAGCAGCGGCGGGTGCTCGAGCTCCTCGCCTCCGGGCGGCGGGTCGCGGAGGTCGGCGTCGAGATGGGTGTCGCGGAGGGCACCGTCCGCAGCCACGTCAAGGCGCTCCGCGCCAAGCTCGGCGCATCCACGCAGCTCAAGGCGGTGGCGATGTTCCACCAGGCCTACGACGCCACAGGAGGCGGCGACCTCGTGCCCAGGCCCCGAGGGGCGGGTGACGATCCGGGCGACGACCCGGGTCATCACGCCGGCCGGGACCGGAGCGGGGAGAAGGTGGGCGCCACCCGTCGATAGGCTGGCGCCATGACCTCACCCCACGACGAGCCTCGCTGCGCTCCCCTCGCCGCAGGGACCCCGAGATGATCGATCCCACGACGCTCGACGACCACGCCTTCGCCGTCTGGGCGGCCGAACGGGCCGGCTCGGTGCTGCTCGACGTACGCGCCGGGGCCGCGGCCGACGGTCTGGAGGGCAAGGCGCTCAAGGACGCGGGCGACGCCGCCGCGCAGGCTGAGCTCGACCGGATCCTCACCCAGCACCGTCCCGACGACAGCGTGCTGTCCGAGGAGGCGTCCGACGACAAGTCACGGCTGACCGCCCGACGCGTGTGGATCATCGACCCCCTCGACGGCACCCGCGAGTTCTCCGAGCCGCCGCGCGACGACTGGGCCGTGCACGTCGCCCTGTGGGAGGACGGCGAGCTCGTGGCGGGCGCGGTCGCCCAGCCCGCGCTGGGGGAGACGTTCAGCACCGGCCGCCCCAGCGTGGTGCCGCCGCGCACCTCGGAGCGCCCCCGCATCGCCGTCTCGCGGAGCCGTCCGCCGGCCTTCGTCGAGGCCCTCGCCGCCGACCTCGACGCCGAGCTGGTGCCGATGGGCAGCGCAGGCGTGAAGGTGATGAGCGTGGTGCGCGACATCGCCGACGCCTACGTCCACGCCGGCGGGCAGTACCAGTGGGACAACGCCGCCCCGGTGGTCGTCGCCCGCGCCGCCGGCCTGTACTGCAGCCGCGTCGACGGCTCGCCGCTGGTCTACAACGAGGACGACACCTCGCTGCCGGACCTCATCGTCTGCCGTCCCGAGCTCGCCGAGCAGATCGTCGACTTCGTCCGCCGCCACGGCACCGCCTGAACGTCCGGCACTCGGGAACTGCTCAGTGGACGAGCTTGAGCCCGATGATGCAGCCGACCAGCCCGGTCAGCAGCACGGCCTTGACCACCGAGAACGCCTCGGTGCCGGTGACCATCGCGACGACGACTGTCAGCACGGCGCCGATGCCGACCCACACGGCGTACGACGTGCCGACGGGCAGCGTGCGCATGGCATAGCCGAGCCCACCCATGCTGAGGGCGAGCGCCACCAGGAAGGTGGCGGTCGGCACGGGACGGGTGAGGCCGTCGGAACGGCCGAGGGCGGTGGCCCAGACGGCCTCCAGCACTCCGGACAGGACGAGCACGAACCAAGCCATGGCCATCTCCTCGACGGCCGTCTTGTCGCTGTCCGGGTACGGCTCCCTCGTCCGGGTGCCCACGTCGCGGGGCAGTGTCGACGATATCGGCTTGCGGCACGGGGCCGCGACTTGCCAGCGTGGGGCCATGACCTCCTTCGTCTCGCACACGACCGTCGACTGCCGCGATGCCTACACGCTGTCGGAGTGGTGGAAAGCCCTCCTCGGCTACGTCGACGTCGAGGGCGACCCCAACGAGCCGGGGCACGAGGAGTGCATGGTCCTCGACCCGGACACCGGGCACAGCATCCTGTTCATCGAGGTGCCCGACGCCGACCTGCCGGCGAAGCGGATCCACTTCGACCTGCGCCCGCGGGAGGGCAGCCGCGACGACGAGGTGGAGCGGGTCCGCGGCCTCGGCGCGAGGGAGGTCGCCGACCAGCGCGGCCAGTACGGCCCCGGCACCGGGTGGGTCGTGTTCGCCGACCCGGAGGGCAACCAGTTCTGCATCCTGCGCTCGCAGGCGGAGGTGGACGCGGGTCCACCCCCGCCCGCGTGAGCGTGACGGCGTACGACGCCGGGTCAGCGCGTCACTGCGCCAGCGCGTAGGCCGCGCAGCCGATCAGCTCCATGCTGACGGTCAGCCGGTCCATGCTGATGTTCTTCTCGATGGTGTCCTCGGGCGAGTGGTAGGGCGGCTCGAGCAGCGCCGGCGTCTCCTCGCCTCGCCAGGAGAAGTTGGCCGAGGCGATGCCGACCTCCTGGAAGGACTGGTGGTCGCTGGCGCCGCGCTGGGTCACCGGTGAGAGCTGCGGGTCGTAGCCGAGCCGCTGGGCGGCCGCCGTGACCTGGTCGGTCGTGGGGTTCCCGGTGCCCGAGAACGACAGCTGCCAGTAGCGGGTCGCCGGGCTCCAGCTGGTGCCCACCATGTCGTTCTGGAAGACGCCGCGGATCCGGTCGCGCTCGGCCTGCGGGAGCTGGGCGACGTGGTGGCGCGACCCGATCAGGCCCTGCTCCTCCGAACCCCACAGCGCCAGCCGGACGGTGGCGTCGGCCTTCGGCATCCGGCGGAGGACCCGGGCGAGCTCGAGCGTCAGCACGGTGCCGGAGCCGTCGTCGTTGGCCCCGGGCGCGCCGATGACCGAGTCGTAGTGGCCGGAGATGTAGACCAGGGGGCCCGTGGCGCCCGCTCGGCCGGGGATCTCGGCCAGGACGTTGTTGCTGGTGAGGCCGCGATGCGAGGTCGTGCCGATCGTCAGGCGCAGCGGACGCACCGAGAGGTCCTCGCGCAGCAGCCGCTTCTGCACCTGCGCCACGCCGAGGACGGGGATGGTCGCGACGGGCGTCCAGGGCGGCGGGGTCGTGCCCGTGGTCGGCACCAGCCGGGGCGACGTTGCGGACGCGCGGCGGGGGTAGGCCAGGTCGGCCGGCAGCAGGACGACGGCCGCGGCCCCGCGCCGCTGCGCCTCGAGGACGAACGCCGCCCGCAGGTTGACGCGGGTCGCGGGGTCGGCGTCCTGCGCGTCGTCGGCGAGGACGACGGCTCCGGTCACCGCGGCCGGGTCGGCGGGCCACGCCGGTGCGGTCGCAGCCTTGACGTCGACCACGCGGCCGGTGACCGGGGCGGCGTCGAGACCGGCGTCCGGCGATGCCCCGGCCTGCCAGCAGATGTCGTCGGGCAGCTGGCCGTCGGGGTCGCCGATGTCGGCGAGGAACTTGTCCGCGACGGCGAAGGGCTCGAGCCGGACGTCGCTGCAGCCGGCGCTGCGCAGCGAGGTGACGGCGTACTCCGCGGCCGCCCTCTCCGAGGCGGTGCCGCCGATGCGCGGCCCGATGCGCTCGGAGAGGACCCGCAGGTCGGCCAGCGCGCGTGAGGGGCGGATGCCCGAGACGACCTGGCGGTCGCGGACGGCGAGAGCGGGGCCGCGGAGGGCGCCCGGGCGGGTCGCGTCGGCAGCCCAGGCGGGCTGGCCGGCCGCGACGACCGCGACACCGCCTGCGGCGCCGGCGAGAAGCTTGCGGCGGCTGAGGGTGGGGGTATGGGTGGGGGTCTGGTGGGTGGGCAGGGTGGCGTGGTCGGGTCCCGAGATGTGATCCATGACATCCGAACCTATGTGTCCGCCTCGCGGACGGTAAAGGGTCGAAAGTCGGACCCTGCACGTACGGCGGCCCGGCGGAGCGGGTGCTCTGCCGGGCCGTGCGTGAGGTGCGTGGAGGTGCGTGGGTCAGGAGACCCAGGTGCGCCAACCGAAGCCGTTGGCCAGGTACTTGGCGTCAGCCTTGACCGTGAACGACCAGTACCAGGTGCCGCCGCGGCGGGGCAGCCGGACCTTGTACTTGCCCTTGTTGTCGGTCTTGATCGTCTTGAACTTCTTGTAGCCCTTCTTCTCCTTCTTGGAGACCTGGATGACGATCTTCTTCTTGGCGTAGTCCGGCGTGACCTTGCCCTTGATCACGAAGCCCGAGCTGGGGCGGGTGATCTTGCGCGCGACGCCGATCGTGAAGGGCGCGGACTCGCTGGGCGTGTAGTTGTCGGCGTAGGCGTCCTGCACGGGGTCGGTGTAGCCGCTGTAGACGACCTTGTAGCTGGTGTTCATCTGCGGCTTGACGTCGTAGAACGACGCGTAGGTGTTCTCCGCGGTGGCGACCGGGACCCACGCGGCCGAGCCGGCCTCCTGCGCCATCAGCGTGACGGTGCCGTCGGCGCTGCCGGGGGAGTAGCCGTCGGAGCTGGACAGGTCGACCGAGACGTAGAAGTCGTCGCCGTACTCGACCTGGGCGGCGCTCGGCGTCGCGGTGGTGGTGGTGGTCCAGGTGTCGGCCGCCTGGCTGGGCGCGGCGATGGCGATCGGCGCCAGGCCGAGCAGTCCAGCACTGACGGTGCCGGCGATGAGACGAGTGGTGCGCATGTCCCCGTTGTTCCTCTCAGGAGAAAGATCTGGCCGCCCGGCAACGCCGGGCGTTGAGGTGGTGCTACCCCTGAGCCGCACGGGACAAACCCCTCGTCCCCCGCGCGCCCGTGTCCGGCAGCCCCCGTAGACTTTCATCCTCCCCCACCTCCTGCCCATGTGGGGGCTCTTCCGCGTGCTCTCGAAGGGATCCCCGGTGCCGTCCACGCCCCTCGCCGCCGTCGCCAAGCGTGTCGTCGCCACCCCTACGCTGGGTGGTGCCCTCGCTGACGCCGCGGTGCAGTCCTCCCTCGACCTCACCGGCCCCGGCGCCGTGCGGCCCTTCGTGGTGCACGGGCTGGTCGAGCGCGGGCGCACGGTCCTGGCCGTCACGGCGACCTCGCGCGAGGCGGAGGACCTCGTCGAGGAGCTCGCCGACCTCGTCGACCCCGATTCCGTCGCCTACTACCCAAGCTGGGAGACGCTGCCCCACGAGCGCCTCAGCCCCCGCAGCGACACGGTCGGCCGCCGACTGGCCGTCCTGCGGCGCCTGCGCCACCCCGGGACCGACGCCGCCAACGGTCCGCTCAAGGTGGTCGTCGCTCCCATCCGCAGCCTGCTGCAGCCCCAGGTGGCCGGTCTCGCCGACATCGAGCCGGTCGAGCTGGCCTCAGGTGACACCCGGCCGCTCGACGAGGTCGTGCGCGGCCTGGCCGGCGCGGCGTACAGCCGGGTCGACATGGTCGAGCGCCGCGGCGAGTTCGCGGTCCGCGGCGGGATCGTCGACGTCTTCCCGCCCACCGAGGAGCACCCCCTGCGGGTGGAGTTCTGGGGCGACGACGTCGAGGACATCCGCTCGTTCTCCGTCGCCGACCAGCGCACCGTCGAGACGGTCGCCCGGCTGTGGGCGCCGCCGTGCCGCGAGCTGCTGCTCACCGACGACGTACGACGCCGCGCCGCCGGGCTGGGCCAGGCGCACCCGCAGCTGCTCGAGCTCACCGACAAGATGGCCGCTGGCATCGCCGTGGAGGGCATGGAGTCGCTCGCGGTCGCGCTGGTCGACTCGATGGAGCTGCTCGTCGACCTGATGCCGGCCGACACCACCGTGCTGGTCCTCGACCCCGAGCGCGCCCGCACCCGCGCGCACGACCTGGTCGCGACGAGCGAGGAGTTCCTGGGCGCCTCGTGGGCCGCGGCCGCCGGTGGCGGCACGGCCCCGATCGACCTCGGCGCCGCGTCCTACCGCGAGATCGCAGACGTCCGGCTGCACGCCCTCGGCCTCGGTCACGCGTGGTGGACGGTCAGCCCCTTCGGCATCGACACCGACGACGTGCCCGACGCCGGTCTTGAGTCAGCCGGCGTGCCGAGCCGGACCCTGCCCACCCATCCCGCCGAGGCCTACCGCGGCGACCTGCAGCAGGCCGTCGACGACATCCGCGGCTGGATCACCGACGGGCTCGACGTCGTGGTCGTGCACGCCGGGCACGGACCTGCCGAGCGGTTCGTCGAGCTGCTGGGGGAGAACGACATCGCCGCCCGCCTCGTCGAGGAGGGCGACACCGCCGGGCCCAACGTCGTGACCGTGACGTGCGGCCACCTCGTGCACGGCATCGTCGACGACGAGGCGCAGGTCGCTGTCGTCACCGGCGACGACCTGTCGGGGCAGAAGACGTCCACCCGCGACATGCGCAAGATGCCCGCGCGGCGCAAGAAGCAGATCGACCCGCTCGAGCTGAAGGCCGGCGACTACGTCGTGCACGAGCAGCACGGCGTCGGCCGCTTCGTGGAGATGAAGCAGCGCGAGATCGGTGGCGCGGTGCGCGAGTACCTCGTCCTGGAGTACGGCCCCAGCAAGCGCGGCGGGCCCAACGACATGCTCTACGTCCCGGCCGACACGCTCGACCAGGTCACCCGCTACGTCGGCGGCGAGAACCCCAGCCTCGACCGCCTCGGTGGCGGCGACTGGACCAAGCGCAAGAACAAGGCGCGCCGCGCGGTCCGCGAGATCGCGGCTGAGCTGATCAAGCTCTACGCCGCCCGGCAGGCGACCAAGGGCCACGCCTACGGCCCTGACACCCCGTGGCAGCGCGAGCTCGAGGATGCGTTCCCGTTCACCGAGACGGTCGACCAGCTGACCACGGTCGACGAGGTCAAGGCCGACATGCGCAGGGTCGTGCCGATGGACCGGCTCGTCTGCGGCGACGTCGGCTACGGCAAGACGGAGATCGCGGTGCGGGCGGCGTTCAAGGCGGTGCAGGACGGCAAGCAGGTCGCGGTGCTGGTGCCCACGACGCTGCTCGTCACCCAGCACCTGTCGACGTTCTCCGAGCGGATGAGCGGCTTCCCGGTGGTCATCAAGGGCCTCTCGCGCTTCCAGACCGACAAGGAGGCCAAGGAGGTCGTCGCCGGCCTGGGCGACGGGTCGATCGACATCGTCGTCGGCACCCACCGCCTGCTCAACCCCGACATCAGGGTCAAGGACCTCGGCCTGATCATCGTCGACGAGGAGCAGCGCTTCGGCGTCGAGCACAAGGAGCAGATGAAGCGGATGCGCACGTCGGTCGACGTGCTGTCGATGAGCGCGACGCCGATCCCCCGCACGCTCGAGATGGCGGTCACCGGCATCCGTGAGATGTCCACGATCACCACCCCGCCCGAGGAGCGGCACCCGGTCCTCACCTACGTCGGCGCCTACGAGGACCGGCAGGTCGTGGCGGCGGTGCGCCGCGAGCTGCTGCGCGAGGGCCAGGTCTTCTACATCCACAACCGGGTGCAGTCGATCGAGAAGGCCGCCGCCCGGATCCGCGAGCTCGTGCCGGAGGCCCGCGTCGCGACCGCCCACGGCCAGATGAACGAGCGCCAGCTCGAGCAGGTGATGCTCGACTTCTGGGAGAAGCGCTTCGACGTGCTCGTCTGCACGACGCTGGTGGAGTCGGGCCTCGACGTCTCCAACGCCAACACGATGATCATCGAGCGCTCCGACACCCTCGGCCTCTCGCAGCTGCACCAGCTGCGCGGTCGCGTCGGTCGCTCGCGGGAACGGGCCTATGCCTACTTCCTCTACCCGGCGGAGAAGCCGCTGACCGAGACCGCCCACGAGCGGCTCGCGACGCTGGCCCAGCACTCCGACCTCGGCGGGGGCATGGCCATCGCGATGAAGGACCTCGAGATCCGCGGCGCGGGCAACCTGCTCGGCGGCGAGCAGTCCGGCCACATCGCCGACGTCGGCTTCGACCTCTACGTCCGCCTGGTCGGCGAGGCGGTCGCCGACTTCAAGGGCGGCGCCGAGGAGGAGCTCGCCGAGGTCCGCATCGAGCTCCCGGTCGACGCCCACCTCCCGCACGACTACATCCCCAGCGAGCGGCTGCGCCTCGAGATCTACAAGCGGCTGGCCGAGGTGCGCACCGACGCCGACGTCGACGAGGTCCGCGCCGAGTTGCTCGACCGTTACGGCAACCCGCCCGAGGTCGTGGAGTCCCTGCTCGTCGTGGCGCGCTTCCGGGCCCGGTGCCGCCAGGCAGGGGTCCGCGAGGTGACGGTGGCCGGCAAGTACGTCCGGTTCGCGCCGGTCGACCTGCCCGAGTCGCGCGTCGTACGCCTCCAGCGGCTGCACCCGAAGAGCGTCGTCAAGGCGCCGGTCAGCACCATCCTCGTGCCGCGGCCGCAGGGGACCGGGTTCCCCGTGCGCCCGGTGGCAGGCGTGGCCCTGCTTGAATGGGCCCGCGCCGTGATCGACGATGTGGTCGACCCGCCCGCGCCCGCGCCCAGCCCGGCCAGCGTCGACCAAGGAGTGACCCCGTGAGCAAGACCCGCCTGATGACGGCTGCGACGACAGCCATCGCAGGACTGCTGTTGACCGGATGCGGCAGCGCCAACCCCGGTGTCGCGGTCAAGGTCGGCGACGAGGAGATCTCGACGCGCCACGTCGACGCGGTGACGGCCAACTACTGCACGGCGGTCGGTGAGCTCGAGTCCGCGGTGCCGATGGGCTTCGTGCGCCAGTACGTCGTCCAGCTCCTGACGCTGCGCTCGCAGGCCTCGCAGATCGCCGACGACTACGGCGTCGAGCCGGGCACGGCCTACTTCACCGACGTCGCCCAGCGAGAGGCCACCGCGAGCACCCAGCCCGAGGAGGTCCAGGACGACTACGTCGAGCTGGCCTCGACCTCGGCCTACGCCCAGGACATCGTCGACCAGGTCGGGCGGATCGTCCTGGAGGACCAGGGCGTCACGGACCCGACGGCGGAGCAGACCACCCAGGCCGGCGTCGACGTCTTCAGCCAGTGGCCCAACACGCACGACCTCGAGATCGACCCGCGCTTCGGCCTGCGCACCGTCGACGGCGTGCTGTCCCCGGTCGACACCAGCACCTCGGTCGCGGTCGGCGACACCGCCAAGGCGGGCATGTCGACCGAGCCCGACCCGGCCTTCGCCGAGACGCTGCCGGTCAACCACCGCTGCGGCTGATCCCATGACCGCCCCTGCGCCCAGGACCTCGGCCATGGAGGAGTTCGCCGACCAGATGCGGGTCCTCCAGCGCGAGTGCGCGTGGAAGCGGGAGCAGACCCACACCTCGCTGATCCCCTACGTGCGCGAGGAGGCCGAGGAGGTCGTCGAGGCGATCGAGTCGGGCGACCCTGCCGCGCTGTGCGACGAGCTGGGCGACCTGCTGCTGCAGGTCGTCATCCACGCGGTCATCGCGGAGGAGGCGGGCGACTTCACCCTCGACGACGTGGCCCGCGGGGTCATCGCCAAGATGGAGCGGCGCAACCCCCACGTCTTCGGTGACGCCGTGGCGACCGACACCGCCGAGGTGATGCGGCTGTGGAACGCCGCGAAGGCTGCCGAGAAGGCCGAGAAGGGCTGACCTGGCCCCGATCGGAGCCCGAACGTCATGAGGACGGGTCGTCCTGACGACCATCGGCCATGACGTCCTCGGCTCCGGCCCGGAGGCGGTCGGTGTCCATCACGTCGCGCGCCACCATCGCCCCCAGGGACAGCCGAGTGGGCTCCGGGACGAAGGCGCCGACGTAGGTCTCGTCGAGGCGACCGGTCGCGGCGACCAGCGCCACCGCGTCGACGTAGGCCGTGCGCACGTCGTCGAACCTGTTCCGCAGCGAGCGCTCGGTGTCGGGAGGGACGTCGGTGGCGAGCGCGACGAAGGCCTCCATGCGGCCGACGAGGACGCCGACGTCCGCACCACGGTCGACCAGGTGGCCGACGAGGCTCACGTGTGTCTCCGCCATCGCCACCACGAGGTCGCCGGGGTCGGACCCCCGTGCCGGGAGGCGCAGGCCGTCGGGCGGGTGGAAGTGGACGTCGCTCGGGGAGTCGATGACGTACGACGTCGGGTCGGCGCGCCACTGCGACGGCAGCACGCCGAACTCGCGGCGGAAGGCGCGGGCGAAGACGTCGTAGCCGGTGAAGCCGCAGTCGGCGGCGATGTCCTGAAGGGTCCGGTCGGTCGCGATCATGAGGTGCGCAGCCCGCTCGAGAAGCACCCGGCCGCGGAACCGGGGCGCCGACTCGCCCGCGACCCGGCCCGACTCGTCGGCGTCAGCGGCGCCGTCGACCCAGGCCCTGAAGTGGTCGGCGGCGGTGGGCGGGTCGGTCACCGTCGCGTGACGAGCCGGGCCCGCGGCTCGGGGAAGTCGAAGCCAAGCAGGACGAGGCCTCCCGGCGTCACGAACGCGCCCGCCGGGCGGCCGAGGTCGAGACCCGGCAGACGCGCGGTCCGGCCGTCGGGGTGCAGCCTGCGCACCCGCGTCACGATGGGTGCCTCGCTGTCGCCCGCGGACGGATCGCCAGAGGCGCGCACGCCCCAGACGACGACACCGCGACCGCGGTCGTCCACCAAGGCGGTCGGTCCGTGCACGACGGTGACGTAGAGGTCCTCCCACGCGACGCGCCCGAAACCCTTTACCGGGCCGAGTCGGCCGCGCCGGTCCCACGGCCTGCCAAAGCCCTCGAACTGATTCGTGTCGATGGAGGTCCAGGTGACGTAGGAGTCGCCGCGGGCGTCGGTGGCGATCGATGCGAGCCCGTAGGGGCCGGAGCGGACGACCGTCTCGCGGCTGAGCGAGCCACCGGCCCGCCACACGCGGCCCACGAGCTCGTTGCCGCCGTTGATGCTGTCGTAGCGGGTCCACAGGACGCGGGCGTCCTGGCGCGCGTCGAGCGTCAGGACCGGGCCGGAACTCTCGAGGCCGGGCCGCTCGGCCGTCGGTCCCCGGTCGATCGTGCGTCGTGCGGCGATGCGACCGCTCGTGGTCACCCGGACCACCTCGATCCCGACGGACGAGCCGATGCCACCGATCGGCACGCCTGCGACCCAGAAGGCGCGGTCACCGGTCGCCACGGTCGCGGTGCCGCCGGTCATGCCGAGGTCGGTGACAGGGGAGAGGGACCCGTCCGGTCGCACCCGGCGCAGCAGCATCAGCGGCGGGGCTGTCCCGCCGGACGCGTCGAGCCGCGGCTGCAGCCACGTGACGACGGCCGTGCCGTCGGGGGTCATCGCCACGTCAGAGATGCCTGTCTCGGAGCCCTCGCCCCAGACGAGCTGCGCGGGCGTCGGAGCCCCGCGGCGCGGGACCCGGAGCACCCACGGTCGGTAGCCGGCGGTCTCCTCGCGGTACTCCGTCCAGCCGATCACCAGGTCGCCGGCGTCGTCCATCGCCACCCGGAGAGTGTCGACGGAGTGGGTCGACGAGTAGGCCGTCCGTGGCGGCCCCAGCCGCCCGTCGCGACGGACCTGCCGGACACGGACGTCGGTGCGCACGACCGGGTCCTCCCAGGGCTCGGGCGGCGGTGCCACGACGGTCCGCGACAGCCACGCCACGACCGTGCGGCCCGCCCCGTTGACGGCGTACGTCGGAGCGGTCGAGGTGGTGTCCTCGCGCGGGTCGAGCACCTTCGGTCGGGACCAGCCATCCGCGGGCCGGGCGACCGACGTGGGCGAGACCGTGGTCGTGACGAGGACGAGCAGCGCTGCCACGAGCAGGCGGACGACTGGTCGAGCGAGCATGGGGACCCCCGTCCTCGGACCCGGTGCGGGTCCTCGGGCCGAGAGTAGGGATGGTCACCGACAGGCACCACCCCCGCACGAGACCACACCCGCGCGGACACCCCGGCGACGTCGGCGGGCGACGTGGCTAGGCTGGCTGCCGACCCCGAGACGTCCCCCTTCAGGAGCTCAGACATGTCGATCATCGCTGCAGTCGGTGCCCGCGAAATCCTCGATTCGCGCGGCAACCCCACCGTCGAGGTGGAGGTGTTGCTCGAGGACGGCGCGTTCGGCCGTGCGGCCGTGCCCAGCGGCGCCTCGACCGGCGCCTTCGAGGCGGTGGAGCTGCGCGACGGCGGCAAGCGCTACCTCGGCAAGGGCGTGCAGAAGGCCGTCGACGGCGTCATCGACTCGATCGCCGGCGCGGTCGTCGGCCTCGACGCCGACGACCAGCGCCTCGTCGACCAGACGATGCTCGACCTCGACGGCACGGCCAACAAGGCCAAGCTGGGCGCCAACGCGATCCTCGGCGTCTCCCTCGCCACCGCCAAGGCTGCCGCCGAGTCGGCCGGCCTGCCGCTCTTCCGCTACGTCGGCGGACCCAACGCCCACCTGCTGCCCGTGCCGATGATGAACATCGTCAACGGTGGCGCGCACGCCGACTCCAACGTCGACGTCCAGGAGTTCATGATCGCGCCGATCGGCGCCGCGACCTTCCGCGAGGCCCTCCAGCACGGAGCCGAGGTCTACCACGCGCTCAAGTCGGTGCTGAAGAAGAAGGGCCTGTCGACCGGCCTGGGCGACGAGGGCGGCTTCGCCCCGGACCTCGAGAGCAACCGCGCCGCGCTCGACCTGATCGCCGAGGCCGTCAAGGCCGCCGGCTTCACCCTCGGCAAGGACATCGCGCTGGCCATGGACGTCGCCGCGAGCGAGTTCTTCGAGAAGGGCTCCTACACCTTCGAGGGCAAGAAGGTGAAGACCGACGCGATGGTCGACTACTACGCCGACCTCGTCGCCAACTACCCGATCGTCTCCATCGAGGACCCGCTCGACGAGGACGACTGGGACGGCTGGAAGGCGATCACCGACGCCCTCGGCTCGCGGGCCCAGCTGGTGGGCGACGACCTCTTCGTCACCAATGTCGAGCGCCTGCAGCGCGGCATCGACGGCGGCCAGGCCAACGCGATGCTGGTCAAGGTCAACCAGATCGGCTCCCTCACCGAGACCCTCGACGCCGTCGAGCTCGCCCACCGCGCCGGCTTCCGCAACATGATGAGCCACCGCTCCGGCGAGACCGAGGACACCACGATCGCCGACCTCGCCGTGGCGACCAACTGCGGCCAGATCAAGACCGGTGCACCCGCTCGTTCGGACCGCGTCGCGAAGTACAACCAGCTCCTCCGCATCGAGGACGAGCTGGGTGACGCGGCTCGCTACGCCGGCCGGGGTGCCTTCCCGCGATTCGGCGGCTGAGCAGGCACACTTGCCTGCATGCCTTCCCAGCGCCGCACTCCTCGGGCCGGGCCCGGCGGATCGCGCGGCCCGCGGCAGGGCTCCAGCACGCACCCCGGCGCCCGCGGCTCACGGCCGCGGGCAGCCGGGACGCGCACGACGTCCTCACGGACCGCTGACCCGGTCGCCGAGGCGTCGCGTCCGGCCGCTCCGCGCAGCGCCGCGCGTCGTCCGCGCTTCACGGGCCGCGCCGCGGTGCTGGTGCTCGTGCTCGCGGTGCTGACCGTGTCCTACGCGTCGTCGCTGCGGGCCTACCTGCAGCAGCGGTCCCACATCGGCGACCTCAAGGTGCAGATCGCCGAGCGCGAGGCCAGCATCAACGACCTCGAGCGGGAGAAGAAGCGCTGGGACGACCCTGCCTACGTCAAGGCGCAGGCCCGCGCACGGTTCGGCTACCTGATGCCCGGCGAGGCCGGCTTAGAGGTGATCGGACCCGACGGTGCGCCGCTCGAGGCGCAGGCCTCGCTCAACGACCCCGACGACGTGATCAAGACCGTGCCCACGGCCTGGTGGACATCGGCGTGGGAGTCGATGGAGCTGGCCGGAAACCCGCCGCCGCCCGAAGAGGAGCCGGTCGACCTCGTCGACGGGACCAAGCAGTGAGCGACGACGAGACCCCCCGCGACAACCCACGCATCGACGCAGCCGACGAGGCCGTGATCCGCGCCCAGCTCAAGCGCCGGCCCCGCGGCATCGACTCGATCGGCCACCGGTGCCCCTGCGGCAACCCCGACGTCGTGACCACCGAGCCGCGGCTCCCCAACGGCACGCCGTTCCCGACGACCTTCTACCTCACCTGCCCCCGGGCGGCCTCTCGCATCGGCACCCTCGAGGGCACCCACGTGATGAAGGAGATGCAGGAGCGGCTCGGAACCGACGAGGAGCTCGCGGCGGCCTACCGCGCGGCGCACGAGCGCTACCTGGAGTTCCGCGCCGAGGTGGGGGAGCGGGCGGGGCTCGACGTCCCCGAGATCGACGGCATCAGCGCGGGTGGCATGCCCGACCGGGTCAAGTGCCTCCACGTCCTCGCCGGCCAGTCGCTCGCCATGGGGCGCGGGGTCAACCCGCTCGGCGACGAGGTCCTCGACCGGCTCGGCGACTGGTGGGCGTCGGGACCGTGCGTCGAGCGCTGACCGGGCACCTCCTCGCGCTACAGGCCGGTGACCGGGCACTTCCTCGCGCATGACGGGTGGTGCCGTGCGAGGAAGTGCCCGGTCGGCACCTCTCAGCGCGAGGAAGTGCCCGGTCGGCATGATGTGGGCATGCCTGGAATGAGCCAGACCGTCGCGGCCGTCGACTGCGGGACCAACTCGATCAAGCTCCTCATCGGCACCGTGCGCGACGACGGGCAGCTCGACGTGGCGCTGCGCGACTCCCGCGTCGTACGCCTCGGGCAGGGCGTCGACCGCACGGGCGTGCTGGCCGACGAGGCGCTGGAGCGCACGTTCGCGGCGATCGACGAGCTCGCCGGGATGCTCCACGACCACGGCGTCCCGCCCGGGCGGGTCCGCTTCTGCGCGACGTCGGCGACCCGCGACGCGAGCAACGCGGCCGTCTTCGCCGAGGGCGTACGCCGTCGCCTGGGCATCGAGCCGGAGGTGCTGTCCGGCGACGAGGAGGCCGCGCTGGTCTACGCCGGCGCGATCGCCGCGCAGGTCCCGATGCCGCCCGAGCCGGTGCTCGTCGTCGACATCGGCGGCGGGTCGACCGAGCTGGTGCTCGGGCAGGGCGAGGCCCGGCAGGCAGTCTCGATGGACATCGGGTCCGTGCGCCTCCACGAGCGCCATCTCCACACCGACCCGCCGACCGCCGAGGAGGTCGCGGCGTGCGTGGCCGACATCGACCGGCACCTCGACGGCTCCGGGATCCCGCTCGACCGCGCCCGCACCGTCATCGGCACCTCCGGCACGATCAAGACGATCGCGTGCGGCGTGCTGGGCCTGGCCTCCTACGATCGCGAGGCCTTCGACCAGGCCGTGCTGCCCAACGCCGCCACCGCCTCCTTCGTCGACGACCTGCTCGCGCTGACGGTCGAGGAGCGGCGCGCGCTGCCCTACATGCACCCCGGGCGCGCCGACGTCATCGGCGCAGGCGCCCTCATCTGGTGCCGTGTCCTCGACCGCGTGCCGGTGATCGAGCACGTCGTCTCCGAGGCCGATATCCTGCACGGCATGGCCGCCGCGATCGCCCGATGAGCGAACCGGTCCTCCTCCCGCACCCGGTCGTGGGAGGCGCCTTCACCAGCCCGGTCGCGCCCGGGGCCGGCTGGCCCGACGACCCGGCGGCCGCGGACACCCCGGTCGCGCGCGACGCCGACGACGTACGACGACTCGCGCACGGTGTGCCGCTGGCCGAGCTCGACGCCCGGGTGAGCGTGTGCGCGGCGTGCCCCCGGCTGGTGGCCTGGCGCGAGGGCGTCGCCGTCGAGAAGCGGGCGTCGTTCGCCGACCAGCCCTACTGGGGTCGCCCGATCTCCGGCTGGGGTGATCCCGAGCCCTCGCTGCTGATCGTCGGTCTGGCGCCGGCCGCCAACGGCGGCAACCGCACCGGGCGGATCTTCACCGGCGACCCGAGCGCGGACTGGCTCTTCGCCAGCCTGCACCGCACCGGCTGGGCCGTGCAGGAGACCAGCCAGCACGCCGGCGACGGCCAGCGCCTCGTCGACGCGCGGATGGTCGCGACCGTTCGATGCGCACCGCCCGAGAACAAGCCCACCGCGGTCGAGCGCGACACGTGTGCCCCGTGGATCGCCGCGGAGCTGGCGCTGCTGCCGACGGTGCGGGTCGTCGTCGCGCTCGGGTCGTTCGGCTGGGACGGCGCCGTGCGCTCGCTGGTCGCTGCGGGGGCGCCCGCGCCGTCGACGCGGCCGAAGTTCGGCCACGGCGCGGAGGTCGCCCTGGGCGACGTCACGCTGGTCGGCTGCTACCACCCCTCGCCGCACAACACCTACACCCGACGGCTGACGCGGGAGATGACGGACGACGTCTTCGTGCGCGCGAGGGCGCTGACAGAATGACTGGGTGACCCTCCACGCCATCACCGTCCTCGGCCACGACCGTCCCGGCATCATCGCCGAGACCACCGACAAGCTCGCCGGGCTGGGCCTCAACCTCGAGGACTCGACGATGACCCTGCTGCGCGGTCACTTCGCGATGATGCTGGTGTGCGAGGGCTCGGCCGCCGACGCTGAGATCGAGCAGGCCCTGGCGCCGCTCACCGACGACGGCAGCCTCACCGTGACCGTCCGCGAGGTGCCTGCCGGGCGCACGGAGACCAGCGACGCGACGGCGTGGGTGCTGTCGGTGCACGGCGGCGACCGCCCCGGCATCGTGTCCGCCGTCGTCGCGGTGATCGCGGGCGTCGGCGGCAACATCACCGACCTCACCACCCGCCTGGCCGGTGACCTCTACCTGCTCGTCGCCGAGGTCGACCTGCCGGCCGGGGCCGACGTGGCCGCAGTCGAGGGCGAGCTGTCCCGCGTCGCCGCCGACCTCGGTGTCGGGGTCACGCTGCGCGCCGCCGAGACCGACGAGCTCTGAGCGCGCCCGCATGAGCCTGAACCCCCGGGTCCTGGAGTGGACCGAGACCGACCTCGGCGTGGCCGGGGAGCTGCGCGAGGTCGTCCGCGCCCCTGCGGCCGTCCTGTCGACCCTCGGCGAGACGGTCGATCCGACCTCGCCCGACGTCGTACGACTCGCCGCCGACCTCGTCGCCACCATGCGCGTCTCGCCGGGCTGCGTCGGGCTCGCCGCGCCCCAGGTCGGGGTGGGCGCCAGGGTGTTCTGCGTCGACGTGTCCGAGCACCCCAAGACCCGCGACCACCACGGCACCTTCGTGCTGTGCAACGCCGAGGTCGTCGCCGGCAGCCGCAACGAGAAGGCGCGCGAGGGCTGCATGTCGGTCCCCGACTTCACCGGCGACGTGAAGCGCCCCAGCCGCGTCGTCGTACGCGGCCAGCTGCCCGGCACCGGCGAGGAGGTCGAGCTCGAGGCCGAGGCCTTCGAGGCGCGGGCGCTGCAGCACGAGATCGACCACTGCGACGGGCTGCTCTTCCTCGACCGCGCGGCCGGCGCGCACGCCGTCTACGCTCGCAAGACGTACCTCTGACCTGGCTCCCAGGTCGCCGCCCCGGTATCCCAACCGGTAGAGGAAGCGGTCTTAAAAACCGCACAGTCTGGGTTCGAACCCCAGCCGGGGCACTCTCGAGCAAGGGGGACGACGATGCGCGTACGACGACTGGCCGCGGCCACCTGCCTGGCGGTGACCGTCCTCGCACCCGGACCGGCGACCGGCCACGCGGCCGTCGCCACCTGTGACGGTCGCGCGGCCACGATCGTGGGGACCGACCGCGACGACGAGCTCACCGGGACGCCCGGGGACGACGTGATCGCCGGTCTCGGCGGCCAGGACGCCATCGACGGTGGCGGCGGGAACGACGTCCTGTGCGGCGACGCGGGCGCCGACCTGCTCACCGGCGGTCCTGGAGACGACCGGTTGTACGGCGGTGACAACGGCCTCGTCCCGCTCTTCGAGAGTGAGCCCGAGCCGGGCCGGGACACGCTGGTCCCGGGGCCCGGCAACGACCTTGTCGACGTCGGCGTCAACACCGTGCTGCGCGACGACGGCTACAACAGCCCCGACACGATCGACTACTCCGCGTCGGCGGGCGGCGTGACCGTCGACCTGGTCAGCGGCGTCGCGACCGGCGAGGGCAACGACACCGTGGTCGTCGCTCAGCTCCCTCCCGTGTCCGGCGCGGTCGTCGAGCTCCTCGGCTCCGGCCACCCCGACCACCTGCTCGGCACCGAAGGCCCCGACCAGCTCGTCGGCAACGGCGGCGGCGACCGGATCGAGGGCCGCGGGGGCGACGACCTCCTGATGAACGCCTGGGACGCCTACAAGTACGACGGCACGCGCGGCGAGTCCTACGACGACCACTTCGACGGGGGAGCCGGCGACGACTTCCTCGACTCGACCGGCGGCACCGACGTGCTGCTCGGCGGTGACGGCAAGGACCACGTCCGCAAGGAGGGCGGCTCCGGCACGCTCGACGGTGGCGCGGGTCGCGACGAGCTCGAGGTCTACCTGAGCTCGGGCCGCCACCGCCTCGTCGGCGGCCCGGGCCGCGACGAGGTGTCCCTGGACGTGCTCCGCAGCGGCGCCCGGGCGCGCGGGGTGATGGACCACGCCCGCGAGCGCTTCGTGGTCCGCCTCTCGCAGCGACGACCCGTGCGCGCCGCGATCCTCGACGTCGAGCGCGTCGTGATGCCCGTCAACCCCGGCACCTGGACATACCTCGGCACCCCGGGGGACGACCGCGTCGTCGGCGCGAGGTCGTACACCGGGAAGGGCAGGGGCGGTGACGACGTCCTCATCGGGTCGTACGCCGACGACGTGCTGCTGGGCGGCAAGGGGCGGGACCGGGTCGTCGGCGGTCGCGGTGAGGACCGCTGCCGCGGCGAGGACCTGGTCGGCTGCGAGCTGCGGGGCGCATCCTGAGAAGTTCCTTAGACGGGAACAGCGCGCCCTCGGTCCACGTTTGAACACATGTCACCCCGGCTAGAGTGAGGTGACACGACAGGCGTCGTCACCGCGACGACGTCGACCCTCCGGAACCTCCGGAGGCGGCCTCCAAGGAGAGACCATGAAAAGCAACAACCCTGTCTTCGCCCGTTCCGAGGAGTTCAACCGAGCCTCCTCCAACTCCTACGGCAACCAGACCTACGCCGCCGGCGGCTCGTCCTACCCCGGCTACGGCGACGCCGGCACCGACCCCTCGACCTGGGGCACCGGCACGCCCGGCCAGGTGGACCAGGGCCGGATGACGGTCGACTCGGTGGTCCAGAAGACAGCCATCTCGATCGCCCTCGTCTTCGCCACCGCCTTCGCCACCTGGTGGTTCATCGGCGACATCGTCGACGTGAACGGTGTCAGCCAGGACGCCTACAGCCGTGCGCTGACGCTGTCGATGCTGGGTGCCGGTGCCGCGTTCCTGCTGTCGCTGGCGAACTCGTTCAAGCGCGTCATCAGCCCCGCCCTGGTCCTGGCCTTCGCGGCCGTGGAGGGCGTGGCGCTCGGCGCGGTCAGCAAGGTGTTCGACGCCCAGTTCGGTGACGGCATCGTGACCCAGGCCGTGCTCGGCACCTTCGCCGCGTTCGCCGGCACGCTCGCCGCCTACAAGTTCTTCGACATCAAGGTCGGCAACAAGTTCCGCACCTTCGTGATCGCGGGCATGTTCGGCATGGTGGGCCTCGGCCTGCTGTCGCTGGTGCTGAGCTTCTTCGGCATCAGCACCGGCCTCTTCGGCTTCGGCGCCCTCGGCCTCGTGATGGCGATCGCCGGCCTCGTGCTCGGTGTCTTCATGCTGATCCTCGACTTCGACTTCGTGGAGAACGGCGTCGCCGCCGGCCTTCCCGAGCGCGAGTCGTGGCGTGCGGCCTTCGGCCTGACCGTCAGCCTGGTCTGGATCTACACCAACCTGCTCCGGATCCTCGCGATCATGCGTGGCGACTGATCCAGCCGATCCACTGATCCACTCCGCCGGCCCGCTCGAGCTCAGCTCGGGCGGGCCGTCGGCATTCTTGGGTGAGCGGTGCCCCACCCACGTTCCGCGGGCCGGGAATGTGGCTCAGGCACCGCCAGCAGCAGCCGAGTCGGTCGAGGTTTCCTCGGCGGCGTCCTCGTGCTCGCCCGGCGACTCGGCGTCGGTGGAGGGCCGGCGACGGCGGTGGCGGAGCTCGACCCAGCGGCCGCGGAGGCCGCGCTGGGTGCCGCCGACCTCGGTGCCGTCGACCTCGGTGCCGGGCGTACGAGCGGCGCGGACCGCTGCGGCCGCGACCGGGAGGATGCCCTCGCGGCGGCGCGGCTCGGGCAGCGCCTCGTCCGCGGGAAGCAGGTCGAGGGCCGCGAGGCAGGAGGGGATGAGCACCGACGCGAGCTGCTTGTAGCCGTCGGCGGAGGGGTGGAAGCGGTCCGGCCCGAACAGCAGGGCCGGTGCGGCGTCGAACTCCGGGCCGAGGATGTCGCCGAGGGAGATCGACCGGCCGCCGTTCTCGACGACGGTGATGGTCTGCGCGGCCGCCAGCCGGCGCGACCACTCGCGCGCCACCTGCTTGAGCGGCTGCGGGATCGGCCGGATGGTGCCGAGGTCGGGGCAGGTGCCGACCACGACGGCCACGCCCTGCTCGCGCAGGCGTCGTACACCCTCGGCGAGGTGGCGCACCGACGCGGACGGCAGCACGCTGTGGGTGACGTCGTTGGCGCCGATCAGCACGACGGCGAGGTCGGGGTGGGTGCCGAGGGCGGCGTCGACCTGCTCGGCCAGCGCGCTCGACTGCGCCCCGACCACGGCGAACGACCGCAGGTGCACCCGGCGGTCGGCCTGCGCGGCGACCCCCGTGGCGAGGTGGGCGCCGGTCGTCTCCTCGACGCGGTCCACGCCGTAGCCGGCCGCGCTGGAGTCCCCGAGCAGGGCGATGCGGATCGCGGGACCCGGTCGGCCGCGGCCGTACCAGCCCGTCGCCTGCGGAGGTACGTCGTTGGCGTTGCCGATCAGCCGCCGCGCGATCTTCGCCTCGGCGACCAGGACCCCGTAGAGCCCGGCGCCGAGCACGGAGAGTCCACCGCCGCCCAGGGCCGCGGCCGATGCCAGCTTGCGTGCTGCTCCTGTTGCCCCCACGCCCCGATGCTACGCAACCGGCAGTGACGGCTACGGACGAGTAGAAGGCTAGATTGGCCCGGTGCAGTACGTGAACTCGCTCCTTGACCTGATCGGCAACACCCCGCTCGTCCGGCTCAGCCGGACCCTCGACCTCCCGGACGGCGGCGCAGACGCCCCGCTGGTCCTGGCGAAGGTGGAGTACCTGAACCCCGGCGGGTCGGTGAAGGACCGCATCGCCAGCCGGATGATCGAGGCCGCGGAGGCGTCGGGCGAGCTCCAGCCCGGCGGCACGATCGTGGAGCCGACCTCCGGCAACACCGGTGTCGGCCTGGCGATGGTGGCCCAGCAGAAGGGCTACAAGTGCGTCTTCGTCTGCCCCGACAAGGTCAGCGAGGACAAGCGCAACGTGCTGAAGGCCTACGGCGCCGAGGTCGTGGTCTGCCCGACCGCCGTCGCGCCGGAGCACCCGGACTCCTACTACAACGTCAGCGACCGGCTCTCCAAGGAGCCCGGCGCGTGGAAGCCCGACCAGTACTCCAACCCGCACAACCCCCGTTCCCACTACGAGACCACCGGTCCGGAGATCTGGGAGCAGACCGAGGGGAAGATCACCCACTTCGTCACGGGCATGGGCACCGGCGGCACGATCAGCGGCGTCGGTCGCTACCTCAAGGAGCAGGCCGCCCTTGCCGGGACCGACGTCCAGGTCATCGGTGCCGACCCTGCCGGTTCGGTCTACTCCGGCGGGTCCGGTCGGCCCTACCTCGTCGAGGGCGTCGGTGAGGACTTCTGGCCCGAGACCTACGACCGGTCGGTGGCCGACCGCGTCATCGAGGTCTCCGACGCCGACTCCTTCTCCTTCACCCGTCGCCTGGCGCGCGAGGAGGCCATGCTGGTCGGCGGCTCCGCCGGCATGGCGGCCTACGCCGCCCGCCAGGTCGCCCACGAGCTCGCGGCCGAGGGACGCTCCGACGCCGTCGTCGTCGTCCTGCTGCCCGACTCCGGACGCGGCTACCTCACCAAGGTCTTCAACGACGAGTGGCTCGGCCAGTACGGCTTCGCCACCGGCGCGCAGGCCGACCACCGCACCGTCGGCGAGGTGCTCCGCGGCAAGTCCGGCCAGCTGCCCGACCTCGTGCACACCCACCCCGGCGAGACGATCGCCGAGGCCGTCCACATCCTCCAGGAGTACGGCGTCAGCCAGATGCCGGTCGTCCGTGCCGAGCCGCCGATCGTGGCCGCCGAGGTCGCGGGCTCGGTGTCCGAGCGCACGCTCCTCGACGCGCTCTTCGCCGGCCACGCCAAGCTGACCGACCAGGTTGAGGACCACATGTCCGAGGCGCTGCCGACCATCGGCTCGACCGAGGCCGCTGCCGACGCGGTGTCGCTGCTCGAGCACGCCGACGCGGTGCTGGTCCAGGAGGACGGCAAGCCCATCGGCGTGCTGACCCGGCAGGACCTGCTCACCTTCGTGGCCGCCTCGTGAGGCGCCCCACGACGCGGCTGGCCACGGGCCTGGTGGCCCTCGCCTGCCTCGGCGCCCTCGGGGCCTGCAGCAGCGACGACGCCAGCACCAGCAACGACGCCAGCACCAGCACCGACCCGGTCGAGGTGGAGGTCGGCAAGGCCTTCTCCTGGAACGGCTTCGACGTCGAGGACGGGTGGGAGCTCAACGGCATCGAGCGCTCGGCCGGCCTCGAGGAGGTGACGACGCCCGAGGTGAAGGGCACGATCACCAACACCTCCGACGAGGAGCGGGCTGCGCTCTTCGAGATGGTGTTCTCCACCGACGGCTCGCCGGTGGCGACGCTCAGCTGCTCGGCCGCGACCATGGTCGCCGACCAGTCCCAGCAGTTCATCTGCCCGGGTCTCAGCACGACGATGCCTGAGGACTACGACGCAGTCGTCGTCCAGGAGTTCCGCCGAGACACGTCCAGCTGACGTGGGGCACCGACATGGGTGACCTCTCCGGCGAGGTCATCCTCTTCCTCGTGCTGGCGGCGGTGGCCGCGGGCTTCGTGGACGCCGTGGTCGGCGGGGGCGGGCTGATCCAGCTGCCCGCGCTGCTGCTGGGGCTGCCGGGCGCATCGGTGGTGCAGATCGCGGCCACCAACAAGCTGGCGTCGTTCTGCGGCACCTCGATCAGCGCGGCGACGTACGTCCGGCGCGTTCGCCCCGACCCGCGCACGTTCCTGCCGCTGATGCTCGCCGCCGGCCTCGGGTCGGCGGGCGGAGCCCTCGTCGCGTCGATGCTGCCGCGCAGCGCCTTCGACCCGATCATCCTGGTCGTGCTGGTGCTCGTCGGCAGCTACGTGTGGTTCAAGCCGAGCGTGGGTGAGCTCACCAACCTCCGCTTCCAGGGTGGCAAGCACCTCACCGTCGTGGTGCTGACCGGCCTGACGATCGGCTTCTACGACGGCGCGATCGGGCCGGGGACCGGGTCGTTCCTGGTGTTCGCGCTGGTCGGCCTGCTCGGCTACAACTTCCTCGAGGCATCTGCCAAGGCCAAGCTCGCCAACTGGGCGACCAACCTGGCTGCGCTCGCCGTCTTCATCCCCCAGGGCGCGGTCATCTGGGACCTCGGGCTGGTGATGGCCGCGGCCAACGTGACGGGCGGCTACCTCGGCGCCCGGCTGGCCGTGGCGCGCGGCGCCCGCTTCGTCCGGGTGTTCTTCCTCGTCGTCGTCTCCGGCTTCGTCGTCCGGCTCGGCGGCGGTCTGCTCGGCTGGTGGTGACGGTAGCCTCCACCTCGTGGGAGCGGTCTCGGCAGTCGACGGGTTCCAGAGGCGCCACCGGGTGCTCGGCTTCCCCATCGCGGTCGTCTACAAGTACTTCGACGACCAGGGCCCCTACCTCGCGGCGGCGCTGACCTACTACGCGTTCATCGCGATCTTCCCGCTGATGCTGCTCGGCACCTCGATCCTGGGCCTGATCCTTCGGGGCGAGCCGCAGTGGCAGGAGTCCATCCTCAACTCCGCGCTGTCGCAGTTCCCGATCATCGGCGACGAGCTCGGCCGCCCCGAGGGCCTGCAGGGCTCGGTGACCGGTGTCGTGATCGGTGCGCTCGCTGCCCTCTACGGCGCGATGGGGCTCGGCCAGGCCCTGCAGAACACCCAGCACGTGGCGTGGTCGGTGCCGCGCAACAGCCGCCCGAACCCGTTCTACGCCCGCGTCAAGACGCTGGGACTGCTCGTCACCGCAGGTGTGTCGCTGCTCGCCGTCACGGTCGTCTCCACCGTCGCCAGCACCACCGACGCCTTCACCGAGGTGATCGGCGGCGGTGTCAAGACGCTGCTCCCGGTGCTGACCGTGCTGGTGGTCGGGACCGGGCTGACCTACCTCTTCCGCTTCGCTGCCACCGGCCAGCACTCCTTCCTGCGGGCAGCGCCGGGCGGCTACACCCTGGCCGTCCTGTGGCAGCTGCTCCAGATCGGCGGTGCGGCCTACGTCGACCGGGTGCTGGTGAACACGTCCTCGATGACCAAGACCTTCGGGCTCGTCCTCGGCCTCGTCGGCTTCCTCTACATCGGCGCCGTCATGGCCGTGCTGGCCACCGAGGTCAACGTGGTGCTGTCGCGCCGGTTGTGGCCGCGCGCGCTGCTCACCCCGTTCACCGACAACGTGCAGCTCACCGAGGCCGACCGCAAGGCCTACGCCCTCTACGCCCGCATGCAGCGGCACAAGGGCTTCGAGAAGGTGCTGGTGAGCTGGGACCCCGGCCCGGCGGAGCGCGCGAACGAACCCCCGGAGGAGCGCGGGAGCGCGCCCCCGGACGAGGGCGAGACCGAACGTGCAGGGCCCGCGAGCGAGTCTGCGGACGAGCCGTCGCCGCAGCGCCCGGCGTGACGTCGTACCTCACCATCGCCCGCGACGCGACCGCCGAGGTCGAGGACCGCGGGTCGCGGTTCCTCTGCACCCTGCGCCGGGTCGCGACCGAGGACGACGCCCGCGCTCTCCTCGCCGGACTGCGGCGCGAGCACGGGGACGCCCGACACCACTGCTCGGCCTTCGTGCTGGGCCCGGACGGTGCGATCGAGCGCTCGTCCGACGACGGCGAGCCGGCGGGCACCGCCGGGGCGCCGATGCTCGACGTGCTGCGCGGTGCCGGGTTGAGCGACGTCGCCGCCGTGGTCACGCGCTGGTTCGGCGGCACGCTGCTCGGGGCCGGTGGCCTGGTGCGGGCCTACGGCGACGCCGTGCGCGGGGCAGTGGCGGAGGCCGGGGCGTTGCGCCGCTCGCTGCTCACCGAGCTGGCCCTGGACCTCGACCACGCCGACGCGGGCCGGGTCGAGGGGGAGCTTCGATCGCGCGGCGTCCTGGTCCTCGACGTGGCGTACGACGCCCGCGTGCGGCTGCTGCTCGCCGCCGCGCCGGACGGGGTGGAGCGGCTCGACGAGCTCGTGGCCGCCGCCACCGGCGGGCGGTCCCGGACCACCCCGGTGGGGGAGCGCTGGGTCGACGTCACCGACTGACGTCACGAACTCACGTCGCCGTCGACCTCGCCGTCGACGTAGACCCACCGGCCGGCCCGCTGCTCGAACCGGCTCACCTCGTGCATCGCGCCGCCCTCCCAGCTGGCGACGAACTCGACGGTGTCGGCCTCGGCGGCCAGGATCCGCAGCCCGGTCCACCGGGTGCTCGGGTCGGGACGCACGTCGTCGGGCCGGGTGCGCGGGTGCCAGGTGCGGAAGAGGTGGTCGGCGTCCCCGGTGACGAAGGCGGTGTAGCGCGAGCGCATCAGCTGCTCCGGCGTCGACGCCTGCGCCACGTTGGCGAGCAACGGGCCGCAGCAGGCGTCGTACGACTCGCTCCCGCACGGACAGGGGATGGTCAGCACGACGGTGACGATACTGGCCCCGTTTGTGTTGCGGTGTAATCATGTAATGCATGAAGACAGATGAGAGCCGTCGCGGTCGCCGCGGCGGGTGGCAGGTCGCCGACCTGCCGGACGCTTCCGACGCGTCCGAGTGGTTCCACGGGCGGCTGCCCGAGGCATGGTTCAGCGAGGTCGACGTCACCGTCGACCGCGAGGAGATCCTGGTCGTCGGCACCCTCGCCGGCACCGACGACGTCAACGGGGCCGAGGCGGAGGGCCGCATCGGCCGCTTCCGGTCCGAGACCAAGGCCGAGCGCATCGAGATCGCCCTCGAGGCCCAGGCCCGCTACCAGCGCAAGGTGTCGTGGGGGGTGCGGCTCGGCGACACCGAGGCGCTGTTCACCCACGTCGCCGCGCCGGTGATGACCCGGTTGCGCCAGCCCGAGCGCCGGGTGCTCGACACGCTCGTCGACGCCGGGGTCGCCCGGTCGCGCTCCGACGCCCTCGCGTGGTCGGTGCGGCTGGTCGGCCAGCACGCCGACGAGTGGCTCGGCCAGCTGCGTGACGCGATGGGGGAGGTCGACAAGCTCCGCGGCGAGGGCCCGTCGCTCTGACGCCTCCTCGGTGGACGCACTAGGTTCCCCGCCATGACGATCGAGCGGCCCGAGCCGTCCTTCAGCAACGACGAGGTCGGGATGCTGCGGTCCTACCTCGACCACTTCCGCGCCACGATCCGGCTGCAGGCGAGCGGACTGACGGACGAGCAGCTCGACCAGAGCCTCCCGCCCAGCGACCTGACGCTGGGCGGGATGCTCAAGCACCTCGCCTTCGTGGAGGACTACTGGTTCTCCTACAACCTGGCCGGCCGCGAGCCGTCCCCGCCGTGGGACACCGCTCCGTGGGGCGAGGACCCTGACTGGGACTGGCACAGCGCGGCCGGTGCGTCGCACGCCGAGCTCGACGCGCTGCTCGTCGCCGCCATCGTCCGATCGGACGCCTGCCTGGACACGGCCCTCGCCGCCGACCCGGACCTCGGCCGGCTCGTCGCGCGTCCGCGTGACCCGGCCAAGGGCGAGACGGCGACGCTTCGCTGGGTGCTGGTCCACATGGTCGAGGAGTACGCCCGACACGCCGGTCACGCCGACCTCATCCGCCAGTGCGTCGACGGTGCGACCGACGTCTGAGCCGGCGTCCGCCCACGTCGAGCCGGGACAGTCCTCGGGTCAGTTCTCCTGGTGCAGGCAGAGCACGTTGCCGTCGGGGTCCTTGAACCACGCTGCCTTCTCGGCGCCCATCACGCACACGTGGTCGACGGTCTTGAGGTCCGGCAGGTCGTAGTCCTCGAAGACGACGCCGCGCTGCTCGAGGTCGCCGATCTCGGTGGTGATGTCGTCGACCTCGAAGCTCATCGCGGTGCTCTCCGACGGACGGCTGTCGGGGCGGGGGAGCAGGACGAGCGTGGAGCCGCCGTCCAGGGCGTACGTCGCGCTGCCCTCGTCGTTGGTGCCGGTGTAGTCGAGTCCCAGGGACTCGGAGTAGAACGTGCGGGCGCGGTCGACGTCGGTGACCGGCATCATCATCGCGACCGTGCGGTGCGTGAGCGCCATGGAGCGCCTCCTTCTCTGCTGGTCACCCCCAGTGTGCGCTCGCCCGGGCGCCGTCGGGAGACTGCTCCAGACCGGTCGGACGAAGAGGAGCACACGATGGGCATCAGGGCGGCGACGGAGGCGGACTGGCCGGCGATCTGGCCGTTCTGGCGCGACATCGTCGAGGCCGGCGAGACCTACGCCTACCCGCTCGGCGCCACGTCCGACCAGGCCCGGGGCTGGTGGTTCGACGGCAGCCGGGTGACGGTCCTCGAGGAGGACGGCAGCGTCCTCGGCTCCGCCAAGATGGGCCCCAACCGCCCGGGCCGCGGCGCCCACGTCGGCACGGCGTCGTTCATGGTCGCCGCCACCGCACGCGGGCGCGGCGTCGGCCGGCGCCTCGCCGAGGACATGGTGGCGTGGCACCGCGAGCAGGGCTTCGCCGGCATCCAGTTCAACGCCGTGGTCGAGACCAACACGGGCGCGGTCCGCCTGTGGCAGGACCTCGGCTTCACGATCGTCGGCACGGTGCCCGGCGCGTTCGAGAGCACCCGGCACGGCCGGGTCGGCCTGCACGTGATGTACCTCGACCTGGGCTGAACCACGCACGCGGAAGGCCTCGCGTCTGGTGGAATGTCCCCATGGGCGACCCGATCCGCGTGTACCTCCTCGACGACCACGACGTCGTGCGCGAGGGACTCACCTTCCTGCTCGAGCAGCAGGGGGACATCGTCGTCGTGGGCCAGTCCGCGTCCGCGACCGAGGCGACCGCACGCATCCCGGCCCTGCGGCCAGACGTCGCCGTGCTCGACGCGCGCCTGCCGGACGGCTCGGGCATCGAGGTGTGCCGTGCCGTGCGGGCCATTGACCCGACGATCAACGCGCTCATCCTGACGTCGTACGACGACGACGAGGCGCTGTTCGCGGCGATCATGGCCGGCGCCTCGGGCTACGTGCTCAAGGAGATCCGCAGCTCCGACCTGGTCACCGCGGTGCGCCACGTCGCGGCCGGCAAGTCGCTCATCGACCCGGCGATGACGGCGACCGTGCTGGAGCGGATCCGCAACGGCCCGGAGACGCCCGACGAGCTGGCCTCGCTCACCGACCAGGAGCGGATCCTGCTCGGCCACATCGCCGAGGGGCTGACCAACCGGCAGATCGCCGAGCAGATGTTCCTCGCCGAGAAGACGGTGAAGAACTACGTCTCCAGCATCCTCGCCAAGCTGGGCCTCGAGCGTCGTACGCAGGCGGCCGTGCTGGCCTCCAAGCTCCTCGGCGACGCGCCGCGCTGAGGTCCCCGTCGCGGTCGGGACCTTGGTCCCGGGCGGCGGTGACCCGCGGCCCTGATGCCGCGAGCGTGGCGGCGGGACTCTGGTGGTGACCCAGCAACCCACCACCCGAGGAGGAGATGACGATGAACGTCATCCACCGCCAGCACCACATCACCGCCGAGGGCGTCACCACCTCCGAGACCGAAGAGGTTTCCCGGGTGGGCCTGTCCCGCGCCCTCGCCGCCCTGCGTATCGCCTTCGGAGTGACCTTCCTGTGGGCCTTCCTCGACAAGACCTTCGCCCTGGGCTTCGGCACCGGCGCGCAGTACGCCGAGGACGGTTCCCGCGCGGGGATCGACTTCATGGCCCAGGACGCCGCCTGGCTCAACGGCGGCAGCCCCACCGAGGGGTTCCTCACCTTCGGCGTACCCCCGGACAACCCCTTCCACGGGTTCTTCACCTCCCTCGCCGGGCAGACGTGGGTCGACTGGCTCTTCATGGCCGGCCTCCTCGGCGTCGGCGTGACCCTCCTGCTGGGGGTCGGGATGCGGATCGGCACGGCCGCCGGCGCCCTCATGTACGCCTTCATGTACGCCGCCGTCCTCCCCCTGGAGAACAACCCCGTCGTCGACGACCACCTCATCGGCGTGATCGTGATGGCCGTCCTCGCCTTCGGCGCGGCCGGCACCACGTGGGGGCTGGGTCGCTGGTGGAACCGCACCGGCCTGGTACGGAAGTACCCCGTCCTGCGATGACACCAGTCCCTCACCGGACCCGGCGCCTTCCCCCGGCGTCGGGTCCTCTGGTGTGCGGGCTGGTGGGCAGGCTCGTGCGCCGGCGCGACCCGGCCTGACGCGCCCGCGTCGACGTCAGCGCAGCGGGACCCGCCACACGAGCACCGTGCCGCGCTCGCCGACCCGGGAGACCTCAAGGGTCCCGCCGAGGTCGTCGGCGCGGCGTCGGGCGTTGCGCAGGCCGCTCTCGGAGACCTCGTCGGGCAGGCCGACGCCGTCGTCGGCGACCCGGAGCTCGAGCCGGTCACCAGCCACGACGACGTCGATCTCGGCGGCGTCGGCGAGCGCGTGGCGGGCGACGTTGGACACCGCCTCCCGCAGCACGGCCAGCAGCTGGGCGCCGAGCACGTGCGACACGGCGGTGTCGACGGGGCCGGAGGTGCGTACGACCGGCGTGAACCCCAGCACCGGCACGTACTCCTTGACGAGCTGGCGGACGGCGGCGCGCAGGGAGTCGCCGCGGCGGTCCTGGAGCTCGAAGATCGTGCCGCGGATCGCCTTGATCGTGTCGTCGAGGTCGGCCACGGACTTGTCGAGCCGCTCCGCGATCGCGCTCCCACCGGTCATCGCCGCGACGCCCTGCAGCTGCAGGCCGGTCGCGAAGAGCCGCTGGATGACGATGTCGTGGAGGTCGCGGGCGATGCGCTCGCGGTCGGAGATCAGCGCCAGCTCCTGGCGCTCGGCCAGCGCCTGCGTGCGGTCGAGGGACAGCGCGAGCTGGTCGGCGAAACCGGCGAACAGCTCCCGCTCCTCGACGTCGAGCAGCCCCGACCCGGGTTGCACGATCGCGACGAGGGTCGTGACGGGCGCGAGGTGGGACCGCAGCGGCACGACGACGACAGTGGGTACGCCGTCCGCGCCGCCCGCGGTCGTCGTCACCGCGACGCTGCCGCCGGGCTCGACGTCGGCCCGGGCCTCGGCCAGCAGGGCGGCCACCCGGCCGTCGTCCGCCGCGACGTCGGGGGCGACGCTGACCGTGTCGTGCTCGGGTCCGAGCGAGGACCACAGCGCCACGGCGCGTGCCCGGGCGACCTGCCGGGCGGCGGACACGATCTGGGGCAGCACGGCGTCGAGGTCGACCGGCGGCTGGAGCATCTCGGCGAGCTCGGCTGACGCCTCGAGCCACTGCCGTCGGCGCTCGCTGAGCGCGAATGAACGCGCGTTGCTGATGACGTAGCCGGCCGTGCGGGCGAGCTCCTCGACGAGACCCTCATCGGCCTCGCTGAACGGCCCGCCGCCGGCCTTCTCGGTGAGGTAGAGGTTGCCGAAGACGGTCCCGCGGATGCGCACCGGCATGCCGAGGAACGACGTCATCGGCGGGTGGTTGGGCGGGAAGCCCACCGACGACGGGTGGGCGCTGAGGTCGGTGAGCCGCAGGCCCGACGGGTCCTCGATGATCACGCCCAGGATGCCGCGACCTCGGGGCAGGTCGCCGATGAGCGCGCGGGTGCGCTCGTCGATGCCGGTCGTGACGAACTCGACCAGCTCACCGTCGCTGCCCAGCACGCCCAGCGCGCCGTACCTCGCACCGGTCAGCGCGGTCGCCGCCTCCACGATCCGCGTCAGCACGCTGGTGAGGTCGAGGTCGCTGGAGATCGCCGTGACGGCCTCGAGCAGCGAGCGGGCGTCGGCGCCGAGGTCGGAGGCGGGAGTGTGGGGCACGCGCACCATCTTGACGTGTTCGTCCACTGTCGGTGGTCGAGCGGGCCGAGGAACGAGGTCCGTACCGAGACCCCGTCAGGCGAGCCGGCGCACGGGGAGGTGCTGCCACGGGTCCCAGCCGCCGCCGAGCTGGCGGCCGGTCACCTCGGTCCACGGGATGCGGACGACGAGGTTGCGCTGCCCGGTCGCCCACGGGTGCGGTTCCCAGGACCGGGCGATCTCCGCGAGCTCGTCCTGGTCGTCGACGAAGCTGCCGCGGCCGCGCACCACGACGCTCCAGCCGCGCTTGAGCTCGTAGTCGAACTGGTCGACCTCGAAGCACAGCTGCGCGCCGCGGCCGTAGGTCCCGAGCAGGCTGTAGGCGGTCGTGCGGATGAGGATCGACTCCCCGTCCACGGCGTAGTTCACCGGCACGATGTGGGGCCCGGTCGGCGTGCCGACCGCCACCCGGCCCGCGACGCCGGCCTTGAGCAGGCGCGCGCAGTCCTCGCGGGACAGGTCGTGGGTGGTGTGCATGGGAGCCTCCTTCAGCTGGACTCCCAGCCTCGCTCGCGCGCAGGCCCGTCAGCAGGGCCGAAGGTCCCGCGCCACCCGGGTCCGGAGTCGGCGATCGGCATGGACTTCGAGCGCACTCGACGTTGTCGGACGGGTCTAGCGTGGAGGACGTGACTGAAGCGATCCAGCAGGGCGGGCACCCCGCCCCCAGCACCCTCGGCCAGCTCCGCGAGAGCGGTCACCAGCTCAAGCCCCTGCGCCAGGAGCTCCGCGACAACCTGCTCGCGCGGCTGCGCGACGGGGTGGATCCGTGGCCGGGACTGCACGGCTTCGCCGACACCGTCATCCCGCAGGTCGAGCGGGCGCTGCTCGCGGGCCACGACATCGTGCTGCTCGGCGAGCGCGGCCAGGGCAAGACCCGGCTCCTGCGCTCGCTGGTCGCGCTGCTCGACGAGTGGACCCCGGTCATCTCCGGCTCCGAGCTCGGCGAGCACCCCTACGAGCCCGTCACCGTCACCTCCCAGCAGGCGGCGGCGACGTACGGCGACGACCTGCGGATCTCGTGGCGGCACCGCGACGAGCGGTACGCCGAGAAGCTCGCGACGCCGGACACGTCGGTCGCCGACCTGATCGGCGACGTGGACCCGATGAAGGTGGCTGAGGGGCGACACCTCGGCGACCCGGAGACGATCCACTTCGGCCTGATCCCGCGCAGCCACCGGGGAATCGTGGCGATCAACGAGCTGCCCGACCTCGCCGAGCGCATTCAGGTCGCGATGCTCAACGTGATGGAGGAGCGCGACATCCAGATCCGCGGCTACGTGCTGCGGCTCCCGCTCGACGTCCTCGTCGTGGCCAGCGCCAACCCCGAGGACTACACCAACCGCGGACGCATCATCACCCCGCTCAAGGACCGCTTCGGGGCCGAGATCCGCACCCACTACCCGCGCGAGGTCGAGCAGGAGATCGCGGTCATCGAGCAGGAGGCCCACCTCGTCGCCGAGGTGCCCGACTACCTGCTGGAGGTGCTGGCGCGGTTCACGCGTCACCTGCGCGACTCCCAGTCGGTCGACCAGCGCTCGGGCGTCAGCGCCCGCTTCGCGATCGCCGGCGCCGAGACCATCGCCGCGGCCGCGCTGCACCGCGCCACCACGCAGGGCGAGGTCGAGCCGGTGGCGCGGGTCGTCGACCTGGAGACCGCCGTCGACGTCCTCGGCGGCAAGATCGAGTTCGAGACCGGCGAGGAGGGTCGCGAGACCGAGATCCTCACCCACCTGCTCCGCACCGCGGTCGCCGAGACCGTGCGCGCGCACCTCGCCGGCATCGACCTGCGCCTGCTCGTGGAGGCCATCGAGGAGGGCGCCATGGTCAGCACCGGCGCCCGCGTCGGCGCCCGCGACTTCCTCGCCGGGCTGCCGGTGCTGGGGGAGTCCGACCTCTACGACGAGGTCTGCGACCGGCTCGGCGCCACCAACGACGGCGAGCGGGCGGCCGCGATCGAGCTCGCCCTCGAGGGGCTCTACCTCGCCCGCCGCATCGGCAAGGACACCGACGCCGGGGAGACCGTCTATGGCTGACCCGGTGTGGATGCGCGAGCAGTCGGGGACGAGGCCGCGGTGAGCCGGTTCCGCAAGTACGACGGCGGCGACCCGCTCGCCCCGCCCGTCGACCTCGCCGAGGCGCTCGACGCCATCGGCCAGGACGTCATGGCCGGCTACTCGCCGGAGCGCGCGATGCGCGAGTTCCTGCGGCGCGGGGGCACCGACCAGGCCGGCCTCGACGAGCTCGCCCGCCGCGTCGCCGAGCGGCGGCGCGAGATCCTGGAGCGCAACGACCTCGACGGCACGATGCGCGAGGTCAGGGAGCTCCTCGACAAGGCCGTCCTGGCCGAGCGCGGGCAGCTGGCCCGCGACATCACGCTGGACGACGGCGACCGCGCGTTCCGGGAGCTCATGCTCGACAACCTGCCGTCCTCCACCCCGGCCGCGGTGGGCGAGCTGTCGTCGTACGACTGGAAGTCCTCGGAGGCGCGCGAGGCCTACGAGGAGATCAAGGACCTGCTCGGCCGCGAGCTCCTCGACCAGCGCTTCGCCGGCATGAAGGAGGCGCTCGAGGGCGCCACCGAGGAGGACCGGCAGGCCGTCCAGGAGATGCTCTCCGACCTCAACGACCTGCTGGAGAAGCACGCCGAAGGCGGCGTCACGGACGAGGAGTTCCGTGACTTCATGGACAAGCACGGCGACTTCTTCCCCGACGACCCGCAGGACATGGACGAGCTGCTCGACTCGCTCGCCCAGCGCGCGGCCGCTGCCCAGCGGATGCTCAACTCGATGACGCCCGAGCAGCGCCAGGAGCTGATGGAGCTCTCGCAGCAGGCCTTCGGGTCGCCGCAGCTGATGGAGCAGCTCTCGCGGATGGACGCCAAGCTCCAGGCCCTGCGTCCCGGGGAGGACTGGTCGGGCTCGGAGGGCTTCGAGGGCGATCAGGGGATGGGCCTCGGCGACGGCACCGGCGCGCTGCAGGACCTCGCCCAGCTCGACGCCCTCGCCGACCAGCTCGCGCAGTCGCACCACGGCGCGCGGATGGACGACGTCGACCTCGACGCGCTCGCCGGGCAGCTCGGCCCGGACGCTGCCGTGGCGGCAAAGACCCTGCAGGAGCTCGAGCGGGCGCTGCGCGACAGCGGCTACCTCAAGCGTGGCTCCGACGGCGAGCTGCGGCTCTCGCCCAAGGCGATGCGCCAGCTCGGCAAGGCGCTGCTGCGCGACGTCGCGGAGCGGATGAGTGGCCGGTCCGGAGCACGGGAGACGCGTACGACGGGACTCGCGGGCGAGCGGTCCGGGGCGACCCGGCGCTGGGAGTTCGGCTCCACCGAGCCCTGGGACGTGCCGCGCACGATCACCAACGCCGTGCTCCGGGACGGCGGCGCCTCACCGGTGCGCATCCAGGTCGACGACATCGAGGTGGTCGAGACCGAGGCCCGCACGCAGGCCGCGGTCGCGCTGCTGGTCGACACGTCCTTCTCGATGGCGATGGACGGCCGGTGGGTGCCGATGAAGCGCACGGCGCTGGCGCTGCACCAGCTGGTCCGGTCCCGCTTCCGTGGCGACGACATCCAGCTGATCGCCTTCGGCCGCCACGCGCAGGTGATGGAGATCGAGGAGCTGACCGCCCTCGACGCGCGGTGGGACAAGGGCACCAACCTCCACCACGGCCTGCTGCTCGCCAACCGGTTCTTCCGCAAGCACCCCAACGCCCAGCCCGTGCTGCTGGTGGTCACGGACGGCGAGCCGACGGCGCACCTCGAGCCCGACGGTGAGGTGTGGTTCTCCTACCCCCCGCACCCCCTGACGATCGCCCACTCGGTGCGCGAGCTCGACGCCGCCGCGCGGCTGGGAGCGCAGACCACGTTCTTCCGGCTCGGCGAGGACCCCGGACTGGCGCGCTTCATCGACTCGATGGCGCGCCGGGTCGACGGACGCATGGTCAGTCCCGAGCTCGACGACCTCGGTGCCGCGGTCGTCGGGTCCTACCTCGGCTCGCGTGGGCCGGCGTCGTCGTACCGCGAGCACTTCGGCGACTGGTACGGCGGCGGCCGGGGGTTCTGGGTCTGAGGTCTGGTGTGGGTCGGTCCGCGTCGTTGAAGGTGGCGGCAGGTTGCACGCGATGAGCGGCTTGCGGAGCAATGTGCCGCCACCTCTGGGCTCGCGGGGGTCGAGGTGGCGGCAGATCGCAACTGACGAGTGGCTTTCGGAGCAATGTGCCGCCACCACGGCAGTCCGGGCGGGAGGCTGGCGTCCCCGACTCGGTCGCCGGAGACTGGCGAGATGCCCCGACTCGTGCAGGTGGCGCAGCGCGCCACGGACTTCGCCGCCACGACCGCCTTCTACGCCGACCTGCTCGGCGTGGCGCCGGTCGCCACGTTCGACCCGCCGGGGCTCGCCTTCTTCGACCTCGACGGCGTCCGCCTGCTGATGGACCGGGGCGCGCCGTCGGCGCTGATCTACCTGCCCGTCGACGACATCGACGCGGCCGTCGCGGGCCTGCGGGAGAAGGGCGTCGAGATCACGGGTGAGCCGCACGTGATCTTCCGCCACGACGACGACACGCTCGGCCCCGCCGGCACCGACGAGTGGATGGCGTTCTTCACCGACCCCGAGGGCAGCACCGTCGGTCTCGTCGAGCAGCGCCGGCGCTGATGCGTCAGCGGGGGTCGGCCGCCTCCAGCATCCTCAGCAGCTCGGCCCCCATGTGCTCGATGACCGCCTGGAGCGCCTTGGCCGGACGCACCATCACGGTGAAGTCGACGATCCGGCCCTCGGTGTCCCAGGTGATCATGTCGACGCCCGACACCTGCAGGCCGCCGACCTCGGTGCGGAACTGCAGCACCGCCGAGTCCGCGCCGAGCCACTCCCGCTCGTAGGCCAGCCCCGGCCCCAGGACGGTGAAGGCGGCGGTGAGGTAGCCGACGACGGTCTCGCGGCCCTCCTGGGGGGTGTGCACGGCCGGGCTGCGGAAGACCGCTTCCTCGGCGATGAGGTCGCGCAGCCCGGCGGGGTCGCGGCTCTCGACGACGGCGTGCCAGCGCGCGAGCGCCGCCTCTGACATGGGGGTGGCCTCGGTGGGTCGGGACATGCGCGTCATCGTGCCACCGGGCACCCGCGGTCTGACAGGGTCACCCCGTGCACCTCCGTGACCTGCCCCGCATCGTGTGGGCGCTCGCAGCGGCGCGCTTCGTCTCCTCGGCGGCGTCCTTCACGATGCTGTTCCTCACCCTCTACCTCACCGGACCCCGCGACGTCGGGACGGCAACGGCGGGGCTCCTAGCCGGCTGCGTCGGGGTCGGGGCGCTCGCCGGCAACTTCACCGGAGGGCGGTGGGGCGACCGGCTCGGGCACCGGCGGGTGCTGCTCGCTGCGTCGAGCTCGGGCGGCCTGCTGCTGATGGCGGTCCCGCTTCTGCCGGTCTGGCTGCTCCCCGTCGTGCTGCCCGTGTGCGCGTACCTCCTCGCGACCGGGTCCCTCTCGGCGGGAGCCCTCTCGGCAACGGCCGTGCCGCGCGGTGAACGTCGTACGGCGGTCGCGGTGGCGCGCGCGTCGTCCAACGCCGGCTTCGTCGTTGGGCCGCCGCTCGGTGCACTCCTGGTGTCGTGGAGCTACGAGGCCATGTTCGTCGTCGACGGCCTCGTGGTGGTGCTGATCCGGCTCGTTCTCAGTCGGGTTCTCCCGCCCGACACGTCGACCCCCGCGGCCGCGCCGACGGACGGTGGGCTGTGGCGGTCGGTGCGTGCCGACCGCGCGCTGCTGGTGCTGCTGGTCGGCGTGGTGCTCGTCGACCTGGTCTACCGCCAGCTCTACTCGACGCTCCCGCTGCACCTGCGCGACCAGGGTCAGCCGGTGTGGCTGTACGCCACGGTCATCGCGGCCGGCTCGGCCCTGATCCTCGTGCTCGAGATCCCGGTGACCCAGTGGCTCAGCGGTCGCGGCGCACTCGGAATCGTGGCGACGGGCTACGCCCTGGTCGGGGTCGGCACCGCGATGTTCGCCCTGCCAGTCACGCTCACGTCGGTGCTGCTCGCGATGGTGGTGCTCACCGTCGGCGAGATCCTCTACAAGACCACCGCGACCGCCCACGTCCTCGACCAGGCGCCCGACCACCTCGTCGGGCAGTACCAGGGCCTCTACACGGGCGCCGCGACCAGCGGCACGCTGCTCGCAGCCCCCGTCGGGACAGCGGTGTACGCCGCCGCGCCCGCGCTGCTGTGGCCGCTGATGGCTACGGTCGCGATGGCCGCAGCGGCCTTCGTGCTGCTCGCCCGGCGCGTCGAGAGCCTCAGTCGGCGAAGCCCGGGAGCGACTCCTCGAGGATCTCCCGGAACGGCACAGCGGCCCCGAGCTGGCTGAGCAGGCCGAGAGCGCCGAGCCAGGTGCGGTGGATGAGGAGGTAGGACGTCGGCAGGTTGAGCTTGGTGGCGAGGGTGAAGGTCTCGGCGCGGGGGTCGTTGATGCGCTCGAACTGCGTGCGCATCCACTCGCGGGTGAAGGTGAAGCGTTCCTGGTCGGCCGGCTCGACGAACGGCGCGAGGTAGGCGAGCAGCATCGCGGGATCGACCTCGATGCGGTCCTTGATGAACCCCTCCTCGCGGAGACCGGCGACCAGCGACTCCTCGTCGGACTCCAGCGCGATGCGGATCAGCCGGCCCATCGCCTCGGGGAGCTGCCCCTGCGGCAACCGGGCGACGGCACCGAAGTCCAGGACGCCGAGCCGGCCGAGGCCGCCGTCGGGCCCCGGGATGACGCGGTAGTTGCCCGGGTGCGGGTCGGCGTGGAGCATGCCGGTGCGTCGCGGCCCCTCGAAGAGGAACCGGACGAAGAGCTCGCCGTAGTGGTCGCGCTCCTCCTGGGTGCCGTCGCGGATGACCTGCGCGAGGGAGTAGGCGGAGTCGAGCCACTCGGTCACGAGCACCTCGGTGCCGACGGTGACGACCGCGGGAACGACGATGTCGGGGTGGTCGGCGAAGGCCTCGGCGTACGCCGCCTGCGCCTCCGCCTCGAGGTGGTAGTCGAGCTCGTCGGCCGCGCGGTCCTGCAGCTCCGCGACGAGCGGCTTCAGGTCGATGCCGGGGAAGACCGGCGCGACCCCGCGCGCGACGCGGGCGATCTGGCGGAGGTCGGACATCAGCGCCTCGCCGGCGCCGGGGTACTGCACCTTCACGGCGACCTCACGGTCCTCCGTCGACTCCGAGCCGCCCGCGTGGTCGCGCCAGCGGCCGCGGTGGACCTGCCCGATCGACGCGGCCGCCGTCGGGGCGCCGTCGAGCCAGACGAGCCGTTCGGACCAGTCGTCGCCGAGGTGCGCGGTCAGCTGCTCGCGCACGGTCGCCGTCGGCATCGGGGGAGCGGAGTCCTGCAGAGCGGTGAGGTGCTCCCGGTAGGGCGCGCTGACCTCCTCGGGCAGGGCTGACTCCAGCACGCTGAGGGCCTGGCCGAACTTCATCGCACCGCCCTTGAGCTCACCCAGGGTGCGGAAGAGCTGCTCGGCGGTGCGCTGCTGCACCTCGGTGAGCACCGCGTCGGCGGGCTTGCCCCCGAGCCGCTTGCCCAGCCCCATCGCCTGACGGCCGGCATAGCCGAGCGGGAGCGCAGCGAGTCGGGCCGTGCGCGCGGCAGCCTTGCGGGGGAGCTCGGTCATGCCTCCATTGTCCCGGTCGACGCAATCGGGTTGCCACACCCGTTCCGACGCGGCGCGCCACCCGCGGTGATTCCCTGGAAAGTGGGGCGTGACCCGGGGCAGGTCCGCTCGTTGGAGGACTGGACGACCTCGACCCCTCGGGAGGACAACGTGCGACCCAAGACCCTGCTCGCCTGTGCAGCGAGCGTGCTCGCCGCCACCGCCACCTTCGGCGTCGGCGCGACCGCGCCGGCCGCTGGACAGGCCACCGCCCCGGCCGCCGACCGGGCCAACGTCTCCGACTTCCTCGCCGGGCAGCTGAGCGGGCTGACCGGGCGGACGACGGTGATGGTGCACGGCACCTCGATCACAGCTGCCCGCGAGGCCGTCGCGGCCACCGGGATGCGGAAGACCGGCGAGTTCACCAGGATCGGCGTCGTCATCGCCGACGCCACCCGCAGCCAGGTCGACGCCGTCCGCAGCCAGGGCGGAGTGACGTACGTCGAGGGCGGAGCCCAGCCGATCGACTTCTTTCAAGAGACCTCCAACACCGCGACCCGCGGTGCGGAGGCAGCCGCCACCCTCACCGGCGCCGACGGCACGCCGCTGACCGGCAGGGGCGTGAGCGTCGCGGTCATCGACTCCGGCGTTGACCCGACCCACCCCTACTTCAAGGAGGCCGACGGCTCGAGCGCCGTCGTCGCCAACCTCAAGGCGCTGTGCGAGCCGCTGACCGAGACCTGCTCGGTGCAGCGCGTGCCCGCCTTCGTCGACACCGACACCCTCTCCGTCGGCGGCCACGGCACCCACGTCAGCGGCATCGTCGCCGGCCGCCCGACCACGCTGACCGACGGCGGCAAGCTGCAGGGCGCTGCCCCCGGCGCCAAGCTGGTGTCGATCTCGACCGGCGCGGGCATCGTGATCCTCGGTGCCGACTCCGCGCTCAACTGGGTGCTCGAGAACCACGAGGCGCCGTGCGGCGCCGGCGTACCTGCGTCGACCTGCCCCCCGATCAAGGTCACCAACAACTCCTACGGCCCGAGCGGCGGCGGCGAGTTCGACCCCGAGTCGGCCACGGTCAAGCTCCAGCGCGCGCTTGCGGCCGAGGGCGTCGTCACGGTCTGGGCTGCGGGCAACGACGGCGGCGACGGCTCGACGAGCCTGACCAACCCGCCCGGGCAGGATCCCACCGGCGGCATCCTCTCGGTGGCCTCCTACTACGACCAGGACACCGGCACCCGCGACGGCGTCGTCTCCGAGTTCAGCTCGCGCGGCCTCGCCACCGACTCCTCGACGTGGCCCGACGTCTCGGCGCCCGGTGAGAACATCACCTCGTCGTGCCGCCTGTACCTGGCGATCTGCTCGACGGGCCTGGACTTCCGCAACGGTCCCGGCGCGCTCGACATCGGCACCTTCAACACCATCAGCGGTACGTCGATGGCGGCACCGCACATCGCCGGGATCGTCGCCCAGCTGTTCCAGGCCGACCCGACCGCGACGCCCGCCGAGATCGAGCGGGCGCTGAAGGTCTCGGCGCACAAGTTCACCGACGGAGCGGCCTACCAGTCCGGTCCGGTCGGCACGACGTCGTACGACAAGGGCCACGGCCTCGTCGACGTCGTGGCGGCAGTCGCGGCCCTGGGCTGAGCACGGGCCCGGCTCGGGGCTGAAACCAGACCCCTCCAGGGATGGCCGTCGCGCGACAGGGGTGCGGCGGTGCGAGGCGGGCGGAGGCCGTGGGGTCTTCCGCCCGCCTCGGTGTCTGCCCGCCCGCGATCGGTTTGCTGGGAAGGTGGGGCCATGGAGATCGAGTTCGCCGGCGAGGTGGTCGAGTGGCGCGGGCCGGCGCCGTTCTTCTTCGTCGCCCTCCCGCCGGACGCGGCCGACCTCGTCGACGATGTGAAGGCCGACGTCGTCTACTGGGGCGTGGTTCCGGTCCGTGCGTGGATCGGCGACACGGAGTTCACCACCGCGATGTTCCCCCGGGAGGACACGTGGTTCCTGCCGCTCAAGGTCGCCGTTCGTCGCGCCGAGGACGTCGACCTCGGCCAGGTCGTCGACGTCCGGATGCAGGTCGGTCGGTAGTCACCCGGTGGCCGGCACGGGGCGACCGCGTCGGAGGGTCAGGTGGAGGCTGAGGGCGACGTAGTAGGCGACGTAGGCCACCGAGATCGCCAGCCAGACCGGGCTGGGGTCGGGGAGCTGGGCGACCAGGACGGCGTACCCGATCAGCCAGATGCAGGTGAGGACGAGCGTGGTCGACTGCAGCGTGGAGGTGCGGGACGGGTAGACGTAGCCGACCGGGACGAAGACGAGGACCGCGCAGACCAGCAGGACGGCGGCGACCGCGGTGGTCTGCAGGTCGAGGACCACGACGTAGAACGCGGCGATGTTCCAGTAGCTCGGGAAGCCGAGGAACAGGTGGTCGTCAGTCTTGGCGTCGACCCGGCAGAACTGGTAGGCCGAAGCGAGCAGCGGGATCACCGCGAGGACCGTCGCCGAGGGGCCCTCGCCCAGGTACCCCGCGCTCCACAGCAGCAGCATCGGCATGAAGGCGTAGGTGATGTAGTCGACGATGTTGTCCAGGAGCGCGCCGTCGAACGACGGGGCGTGCCGCTTCACCTGGACGTACCGCGCGAGCATCCCGTCCGTGCCGTCGACGACCATGGCGACCAGGAAGAGCCACAGCGCCCGGACGGTGTCGCCCTCCATGACGGCGACGAACATCAGGAACGCCAGCACGACACCGGAGGCGGTGTAGGCGTGCACCAGCCAGGCGGCGACGGTGTGTCGACGCTGCGTCAGGGCAGCCACGCGACTCCTCGGGTAGGGCGAATCGTGCATGAGAAGCGGATCATGCCAGTCCCAGGTGCGATCAGGGACAACCTCGGCGCGCGTTGCCGCGTCTCCATGTATGTCCCCGTCCCGGGGCCCGACGACAGAATGGACCAACACCATGCGTAGGACCTTCCTGAGCGCCGCGACCCTGGCGGTCTCTGCCCTCGCCCTGACCCAGGCCCTTCCGGCCAACGCCGACGGCATCGGGGTCTCCGACCCGAAGGACCTCGGCCACGGGGTCGACCTCCGGTCGGTGGAGGTCGAGCACAAGAACGCCAACATCGTCGTCACCACGACCCACACCGACCTGAGGCCGTCGTACAAGACGGGCTCGTCGGGCTCGGTCTTCCTCGACACCGACCCCGACGACCGCGGCCCGGAGTACCTCTTCGCCGGCGGCTTCTTCCTCGGCACCGACTACAACCTGCTCAAGGTCGACGGCTTCTCGGACTCCTCGCCCGAGCCCGTCGAGGGCTCCTACCGGATGCGGGTCGACTACGACGCCGAGCAGGTCCGGTTCCGGATCTCCCGCGAGGCACTCGGGTCGCCCGAGGAGGTCCGGGTCGCCGTGCGCGTCGCCGGCACGCGTCCGGACGGCACCAACACCCCCACCGACTGGCTGGGCAAGCCGCGCAGCTTCACCGACTGGGTCGCGCAGTAGGCCGTCCGGAGCCCGTTGCGGCGGGCGACGTGGACGGCGACCTACTTGATCTCACGGACCTCCTGCGGCCATCCGCACCCCTCGGCGATCTTGCCCGCCCACATCTTCGCCGTCTCGAGGTCGGGGACGTCGACGATCGTGATCCCGCCGAGGTACTCCGTGGTCTCGACGTAGGGGCCGTCGGTGATCGTGATCGTGCCGCTCGTGGCGTCGGCGCTGAAGGCCTCGGAGCGGTCCTCCACGAGCCCGCCGGCGAACACGAGGGCGCCGGCGGCGTCGATCTCCCTCACCACCGCGCTGCTCGGCTCCACACGGGTCTGGTACCACTCGGCGGGGTGGTCGCCCACCCACTGCTGGTTGAAGTAGATGGCGTACATCGTCATGTCACTCCTCCTGTGCGGCCGCCCCGTGCGGCCCGTCACCACTCTGACGGACGAGCAGGGTCCGGATCGACACCCCCGCAGCGGTGATCGCGAACGTGCCGACCACGCTCACACGTTGATCCTGTGAGAGTCCTGCAGACGCGCGATGAAGTCTGCGGCCTGGCTCTCGAACAGGTGGACCTCGCGCGCACGTGCGAGCGATCGCGCTTCCTCGGCCGCCATCCGCACGCGGGACGTCGACGTGCCGGTGGCATGCATCAACCGAGCCTGCATGAGCCGGACGAAGCCCTCGGCGTAGCGCTGGCCGTAGGTGTCGATGGAGTCGAAGGCCCGGTCGAGGGCGTCCTCCGCGACGGCGGGGCGACCGCACACCAGGTACATCTCGGCAAGCAGGGCCAACCAGGTGGTGAGTCCGGACCGCGTGGGTTCGCGCAGGTGGGCGTCGATGAGGGCCTCGGCCTCGGCCGTCGCCTGCTCGGCATCCTGGCCCGTCAGGGCGCGGCTCCAGCACCTGCCGAGCCGCTGGTAGGCGCCGAGGAAGACGTAGGCGTGCTCCGGGTCTGCGGCGATGCCCCGGTCGGCCGCCCGCGCGGCCCAGTGCGTGTCGGACACCAGGGCCGCGGCGGTGACGGCGAACGACGACCACACCGTGACGTCGTAGGAGTGGTCTCCGGCATCCGCCTCGATCGACCCGAAGAGCGCGCGTCCCTCCGTGACCTTCCCGTGCAGCACGGTGTTGAGCGCCAGCATGGCCGGGGACAGGAGCTGGAGGTCGTGCCGCAGCGGCTCGTCGTCGTCCCACGAGCGCGATCGCGTGCGCACGACCGCGTTGGACTCGCTCAGGAAGCGGTACGCGTCACCCACGTTGCCCACGTCCCACTGGTGGATGCCCCATGCGTGCCGTCCGTACGCCTGGACCACGGGGTCCTCGGACCGCTCGCCCTCGACGAGGAGCCGCCGCGCCAGGTCGCCGCTGCGGTCGAGCTGGATCGCCTGGGAGTGGGCAGCCCAGTGGGTGAAGAGGAAGTCGGCGGCCGCGCGCTCACGACCGAGCGCGCGGGCGACCGTCTCGGCGCGCTCGAGGAGGGCCGAGGTCGAGTCCGCGTCTCCCATGTACCCGGACTGCATGCCGATCACCGCGACGAGCTGCGACAGTGCCGACAGCTCGAGCTCGAGCAGCCCGGCCTCCCGGCTGATGGCTGCGGCGCCCTGGAGGTGAGTGGCGGCGGAGTCGAACGCCGATCGCGAGATGGCCCGGCGGCCGGCGCGGAGCAGCGCGGTGGTGGTGCGCTCGGCGTCCGCGAGCGGTCCGGCCAACCTGAGGTGATGGGCCAGCCGCTCGTCGTCGGACTCGTCCCGCGAGGGCGCGGTCTCCAGCGCACCTGCGATCTGCAGGTGGAAGCGCCCCAGCTCGACCGGTGAGGTGGACTGGATGACCGACTCGCGCACCAGGTCGTGGGCGAAGGCCAGGTTGAACGGCGTGCCGTTGGTCGTGAGCAGCGCCAGGGCGTCCGCGGGATCGAGCAACGCGATGCACGCCTCGACGTCCAGTCCCGACGCCCGGGCCAGGAGGCGCAGGTCGACCTCCCGGCCCATCAGGGCGGCGCGCTGGATCACCACTTGCGTGACCTCATCGAGGGTGCTCATCCGGTCACGCACGATGTCCCGCACGGTCGACGGGACGCCGCGATCGGCCTCACCGGCGTGTGCGCGGTTGCCGTCGGCCATCAGACGGGCGAGCTCGCGTACGAAGAACGGGTTGCCCTCCGTGCGTGCCTGGATGCTGCGGGCGATCGCCGCAGTGGGTGCGCGGCCCGTCTCCCGTCGGACGAGCTCTGCCACCTCCGCCGGCTGCAGCGGGCCGAGGTGGATCCGCTGGTGGTGGGCGAGCCGGCCCACGGCTGCCAGCGTGCGGCTCAGGTCGACTCCGGGGCGGGGTGCTCGATCACGCAGGATGCCCACGAGCAGCACGCGCGAAGGTTGCTGCGAGGCGACGTGCTTGAACATCTGCAAGGACGCGAGGTCGGCCCACTGCATGTCGTCGAGGACGAGCACGAGGGGACGCCCGGCAGACGCGCGTGCCACGAGGGAGACGGCCTGCTCGAACAGCCGGAACTGTGCTCCGCTGTCCGGCAGGACCGCGCCGCCCAGCACGCTGTCGTCGCCGGGTTCGAGCAGGCGCCCCAGCTCGCCCACGCCCGCCGCGGCCTGCACGTCGGGGGGCTGGTCGCGGCGCAGCTCGGTCAGGACCTGCGTCCACGGCCACAGTGCGGGGATGCCTTCATGGCTCAGGCAGCGCCCCCACGCCACGGTGGCGCCGTGCTGGGACGCCGCCTTGCCGAGCTCCTCGAGCAGCGAGGTCTTGCCTGCGCCCGGCTCTCCCTCCACGAGGACCAGAGACGCGTGCGCATCGATCGCCCGATCGAGGGACTGCATCAGCGTCCCGAGCTCCTCGGCGCGGCCCACGAGGCTGCTTGGGCCCGCTCCGTCGGCGTCGGACGGCGACCGCGGGTGTGGAGGAGTCGGGCCGACCGCCGTCGACGTCGAGGACGAGCGACTCGCCGTCCCCGCCGAGTCGGCAGCCTCTCCGAGGGCACGGGCGTGCGCGGCACGCAGGTCGTGACCCGGGGAGACGCCCAGCTCCTCGACGAGCCGGGTGCGGACGCCGTCCAGGACCGAGAGCGCCTCTGCCTGTCGGCCCGACGCGGCGAGTGCGTCGACGAGGCTGGCTTGCACGGGTTCGTGCAGCGGTGCCATCCAGGCAGCAAGCCGAAGTGGCTGCACCACCCGTTCGGAGTGCCCCTGCGTCCGGGCGAGTGCAGCCGCCGAGACGCACGCGTCGAAGAACTCGTTGTCGAGGCCGGCGAACAGCGGCACCGCGGTCCTGCTGTGGGTGAGTCCGTCCCCGGCGGGTCCGTGCCACAGCGCGAGCGCACGGGCGTAGTCGTCCGAGGCGTCGTCCGGGCGGCCGGACGCCACGTGACGGCGCGCGCCCTCCACGTGGAGTCGGAAGTCGACCAGGTCCACGGCGCCGGGGACCGCGGACAGGATGTAACCGCCACCGCGGCGCTGGACGAAGGCCCCGGACTCGCGTACCGCGAGCGCCGGCTCCAGCACGCGCCGGATGGCGCCGACATACTTCTGCAGGATGTTGATGGCCGACCTCGGGACGTCGTCGTCCCACAGCAGGTCGATGAGCTCCGACACGCTCGTTGGCCTGCCGACCCGCGCGAGCAACAGCGCGAGCAGGTACTCCTGCTGGCGCGGCCCGAGGGCCAGCTCCGTGTCGTCACGCCAGACTCGCAGCGGGCCGAGGACCTGAAGGCGGACCTGGCCGGGCTCGTCTGCGTGCGTGCTGAACACGAGCATCCCGTCCTCGAGCGCTGACCGAAGGGTGATGCGGGAATCGTAGGCGAGGCGCACCCCGCCCGACCACGGTCGCGGGCCGGCCGACGAACGCTCGCGCGACTGGATTTCGGCTGAACGCCGTCCCCTTCGCCGTGCACGGATCGTCCACAACTCGTTGGTGAGGTGGGCTTCCCGCAGTCCCGACCCGGAAGGCCACCCATGTCGCAACCCACTGTCGTCCTGGTCCACGGCGCCTTCGCCGACGCCTCGAGCTACGGTCCCGTCATCCGCCAGCTGCTGGGCGAGGGGATCAGGGTGCTCGCGCCCGCGGTGCCGAACCGTGGCCTCAACGACGACGCGGCAGCGGTCTCGGCGGTCCTCGCGACCGTCGAGAGCCCGGTCGTGCTCGTCGGCCACTCCTACGGGTGCGCCGTGGCGACCGTCGCCGGCATCGCGGACAACGTGAAGAGCCTCGTCTACCTCGCAGGCTTCGTGCCCGACGCGGGGGAGGCCCTGGGTGAGCTGCAGGACCGCTTCGCACCGTCGGACCTGGCGACGGCACTGGTCCCGACGCCGATCGCCGGCGGCGTCGACCTCACGGTCGACGTCGAGAAGTTCCCCGCGGTGTTCGCCGCCGACGTCGACGCCTCGACCGCTGCGGTCCTGGCCGTGACCCAGCGGCCGCTGTCCGGAGCGGCGTTCGGCGACCCTGCTGGCGCCGCGGCGTGGAGGACCAAGCCGGCGTGGGGCGTCGTGGCCGCGCAGGACCACGCGATCAACCCCGATGTCCAGCGCTACGGCTACCAGCGAGCGGGTGTCTCGGCGATCGAGGTCGACAGCTCGCACCTCGTCATGTTCGCCCAGCCGACGGTGGTCAGCGACCTGATCAGGAAGGCCGTCACCTCCGTCACCGAGTGACGCGGGCCCAGGGCGCGGTTCCACAGTGCAGTGGAGCCCGCCGGGACTGCCCCCACCATCCCACCCAAGGAGACACCCATGTTCCGCTCCAGCCGCCGGCTCCTCGCTGCGCTCGGCACCATCCTGGTGGCCGTCCTCGCCGCCACGCTCCTCACGTCCACCTCGCAGGCTGGGGCACCGTCGGCCTGGCCACCCCGGGTGGCCCACCCGGATCCGGGATCCGGACGGCCGACTGTGGTGATGGTCCACGGCGCCTGGGCTGACTCGTCGGGCTGGTACGAGTCCGCCGAGATCCTGCGCTCGCGCGGGCTCGACGTCATCGCACTGGCCAACCCGCTGCGCGGACTGGCCTCCGACACGGCGTACGTCCGCAGCGCACTGGAGACCATCGAGGGCCCTGTCGTCGTCGTGGCCCACTCCTACGGCGGTGCGGTCGTCACCGGCGCGGCCACGGGCCTGCCCAACGTCAAGGCACTGGTGTACGTCGCCGCCTTCGTGCCGGACGAGGGTGAGCCGGTCGGTGCCCTCAACGAGCTGAACCCGGGCAGCCTGATCAACGAGCAGGCACTCATCGTCCGACCGTTCTCGACCGGCACGGGGGGAGGGGCCGACCTGTACATCCGTCCCGAGATCTTCCGCGAGGCGTTCGCGGCCGACCTCCCGGCACGCACGGCCCGCCTCATGCAGATGACCCAACGTCCCCTGTCGGCGGCGGCGCTGGGTGAGCCGTCGGGCACGCCGGCGTGGCGGACCATCCCGTCGTGGTACCTCCTGGCCACGCAGGACCGGACCATCCCGCCCGCCACCCAGCAGTTCATGGCGGCGCGCGCGGGGTCGACGATCGTCAGGGTGCGGTCGTCCCACGTGGCGATGCAGTCCCACCCGGAGTCGACGGCGGCCCTCGTCCTGGCCGCCGCGCGGACCGTCCGGTGAGGCGGGGCGAGTCGGGAGGAGGCCCGGATGCACGAGCACGCCTACAAGGCCCAGTGTGACCTGGAGGAGAGGCGGCACCAGGCGCAGGCAGCCGAGCGGAGGGTCGCGCTGACGCTGTTCGCGCTCGCGCTCGGCACCTTCGCCATCGGGACCGGTGAGTTCGGCAGCAACGGGGTCGTCCAGCTGATCGCGACCGACCTGGACGTGTCGGTGCCGACGGCCACCAACGCGGTGACGGCGTACGCACTGGGTGTCGTCGTCGGTTCTCCGGTCCTGACGATCGTCGCCGCGCGCCTCAACCGCCGCACACTGCTGCTGTTCCTCGTCGGCCTGTTCCTCGTCGGCAACATCCTCTCGGCGCTGGCCTCCGACCTCGGCCTGCTGGCGATCGCCCGGTTCGTCACCGGCACCGTGCAGGGTGCGTACTTCGGTGCCGGGGCAGTGGTCGCGGCGTACGCCTACGGTCCGGGCAAGGGTGGCAAGGCGTTCGCGACGGTGATGGCCGGTCTCACCGTGGCGACGATCTTCGGTTCGCCCCTCGGGACCTTCATCGGCCAGCGGGTCGGGTGGCAGGCCCTCTACCTCGTGGTCGCCGCCACGGGCCTCGTGGCCGGTGTCGCGATCTGGTTCTTCGTCCCCCGTACCCCCGCCCTCGACGGAGGCTCGGTGACGACCGAGCTCGGTGCGCTGCGCCGGCCGATGGTGTGGGTGACCACGGCCATCGCCGCCCTCGGGATCTCGAGCATCTTCGCCGTCTACACCTTCATCGGGCCGTACATCACCGATGCGGTGGGGGCTGACGAGTCGTGGATCCCGGTCGCACTCGCCGTGTTCGGCCTCGGGATGGCGGTCGGAAACTGGGTCGGCGGACGGCTGGCCGACCAGTACGAGCACCGGGGCCTGGTGACGGGGTACGCCGGGGTGCTGGTGTTCCTCGTCGTCATCGGGCTGCGCGGCGACCAGCTGGCGGTCCTGCTTCCGTGTCTGTTCGGGGTGGGGGCGACCACCATGATGGCCATCCCCACCATCCAGGTGCTCCTGACGAGGTACGCGCCCGAGGCTCCGACGCTGATGGGTGCCGTCAACCTCGCCGCCCTCAACCTGGCCAACGCGCTCGGCGCAGTGGGGGGCGCCCTGGCGCTGGGCGCCGGATGGGGCACGCTCTCGACGGCGTGGGCGGGACTCGCGTTGACAGCCGCGGGCCTGCTCCTCTTCGCCGTCACCGTCCCGCGAGCGGCGCCTCCTGCGATGACCGAGCCCACGCCGGCCGTGGCCTGACGAGGTGGCGGCGATGTTGTCGTTGCGCTCCCGCGGATCCTTCCTGTCCATCTGCTCCGACGGGTCGATCCTCTCCGTCGGGTCGATCGGGTCGGTGTGCTCGGTCGGCTCGATCGGGTCGGCGTTCTCGATCGGCTCGATCGGCTCGGTCCTGTCGGTGATGTCCATGCTCTCGAGCCAGAGCAACTGCTCGGTGCTCAGCCATCGCAGCAACTGCTCCATCCTCTGCCGGGTGAGCAGCAGCTCGATCCTGAGCCACCGGGCGACGCGCTCGATCCTCGGTCGCCCGGTCCCGAAGCGGCGCGCGAGGTGACCACCAACGTCGACGGCGCTCCAGGTGCGAGTGGTGGGGAGCCGAGGCTCACAGCTGAGCAGTTCCAACGTCTGGCTTCCTACGGAGTGCGCAGGACGGTGCAGGCGGGCCAGGTCCTGTACGCCACGGGGGACAGCTCGTACGACCTGTTCCTGATCGAGTCCGCCGCGGTCGACGTGGTGCGTGAGGCGAGCGTCAGCGAACATGAGCACGTCGTCTACACGCGGACCGCGGGCGACTTCATGGGTGAGCTCAGCATCCTCACCGGGCAGACGGTCTATGTCACGGCCAGGGTTCGGGAGCCGGGCCTGGTCGTGCAGATCGGGGCTCGTGCGTTCCGCACCTCACTCGCTGAGCAGGTCGACATCGCGGACGTGCTGATCGAGGCGTTCAGGCTGAGGCGTCGCATCATGCTCGACTCGGCGGGCAGCGCGCTCGAGATCGTCGGTCGGCCGGACACGGCCAGCAATCGTGCGTTGCGGACCTACGCGGCGCGCCTGCAGCTCCCGCACTCACCCTTCGACGCGGACTCGGTGGCCGGTCAGTCCCTCATGGCCGCCTACGGCCTTGTCGATGAGGACCTGCCCGCCGCTGTCCTGTTCGACCGCGTCCTGGTCAGGGCGACGCCCCAGGACGTGGCCCGGGCCGTCGGGCTCACCTTCGAGCCGTCGGACCGCGACGTCGACCTCGTCGTGGTCGGCGCGGGGCCGGCTGGGCTCGCCGCGGCCGTGTACGGCGCGTCGGAGGGTCTGGTCACCGTGCTGCTGGATGCCCAGGGTCCCGGTGGCCAGGCCGCGACCACGTCGCGCATCGAGAACTACCTGGGGTTCCCCGGCGGGATCAGCGGCGACGACCTGACGCGGCTGGCGTTGGTGCAGGCGTTGAAGTTCGGCGCGCAGGTCTACGCGCCTTGCCATGTCGTGGGCCTGCGCGGCGAGCCGAGGGGCCCGGTCCTGAGCCTCGCGGACGGCAGCGAGGTGCGCGCTCGCGCCGTCATCGTCGCCACCGGCGCGCGCTACCGGCGCCTCGCCGTGGCGCGCTGGGACGAGTTCGAGCGGCGAGGGGCCATCCGGTACTCAGCGACCGAGCTCGACGTGGCGGGCTGCGAGTCCAGTCCCGTCACGGTCGTCGGTGGTGCCAACTCAGCGGGCCAGGCAGCGCTGTTCCTGGCCTCACGGGGATGCCGCGTCGATGTCCTCGTGCGCGGGGACCGCATCGCGAAGTCGATGTCCAGCTATCTGGTCGACCGTCTGGAGGCCCACTCCATGGTGACTGTCTGGACGAACGCCCATCTCCTGGAGCTGTGCGGCGAGGAGGACCTCGACGGGGTGGTCATCAGGGCCGACGGCGGCGCCTTGTTGGTGCGCGACTCCCGGGCGCTCTTCTGCTTCATCGGTGCCGAACCCGACACCGCCTGGATGAACGGGGTGACCCGTGACGGAGACGGCTTCGTCATGACGGACGTCGCCCTGGCCGCGGCCGATGCCGCGGACCCCGGCATGGCCCTCCTGCCCTACCAGACGAGCCTGCCTGGGGTGTTCGCCGCCGGCGACGTCCGGGCGGGCTCGATGAAACGTGTGGCCTCCGCCGTGGGCGAGGGAGCCAGCGCGGTGGCCTCCGTGCATCGCACGCTGGGCAGGTCCCGAGACCTCCCGACCCACTGAAGCGGACCGGTCAGGACGTCTCGGGGAACTTCACGCCGGTGTTGGCGTGGCAGCGGTAGCCGAAGGGGTTCTTCGCGAGGTACTGCTGGTGGGCGTCCTCGGCGTAGTAGTACGGCGTCTCGCCGGCGGGGCGGATCTCGGTGGTGATCTCGCCGAGGCCGCGGCGGGCGAGCTCCTCCCCGTACACCTTGGTCAGCTCGCGGGCGGTCTGCTCCTGCTCGGGCGTGGTCCAGTAGATCGCCGAGCGGTACTGGGTGCCGACGTCGTTGCCCTGGCGCATGCCCTGGGTCGGGTCGTGGATCTCGAAGAACCTCTTCAGCAGGTCGGCGTACGACACCTTCGCGGGGTCGAAGACGACGCGGATGGCCTCGGTGTGGCCGGTGTGCCCGCTGCACACCTCGTCGTACGTCGGGTTGGGGGTGCTGCCGCCGGCGTAGCCGACCGACGTCGACCAGACGCCGGGGAGCTGCCAGTAGACCTCCTCCGCGCCCCAGAAGCAGCCGAGGCCGAGGACGGCGACCTCGAGGCCGTCCGGCACGTCGTCGCTGACGACGGGGGTGTGCAGGACCAGGTGCTCGCCCAGGGTCCACATCTGCTGCTCGCGCCCCGGGAGCGCCTGGTCGGGGGTGGGCAGGGTGGTGGGCTTGCCGAATCCGAACATGCCTCCATTGTCGCGCGCCGGGCAAGGGACGCGCCCGCGTCTCGCCGGGGGTGCGCGGCACCGGTGGAACTTCGCGGTCTAGACGTTCGCGCTCTGGCTGATGTGGGACCGCCACGGCGGGAGGACGGTGAAGCGATCAGCAACACCGTCGAAAGGAATCATCATGTCTTCACGTCGAACGGGTCGGCAGCTCCTCATAGCCACCCTCGTGGGGGTCCTGGTGGGGGGTGGCCTCATGGTCCTCACCCCGGCCGGGGCCGAGGTCAGCAGCGCCGTGGCCACCAACTGGAAAAAGATCTGGAAGCAAGAGCTCCAGCCGCAGGCAGACAAGCGGTACTACACCAAGAAGAAGAGCGACAAGAGGTACTACACCAAGAGCAAGAGCAACGAGAGGTACTACGCCAAGTGGGACTCCGACGCGAAGTACGCGCTCAAGGGTTCGTCGTACACGAAGGCCGAGTCCGACGGGAAGTACCTCCCGAAGCAGGCACTCATCCGGGGCCAGTACGCCGCCATCGGCACGGGGGCAATGGGTGCCCGGGTTGGCGACAACATCACCTTCGGCGTGACGCTGTCGGCAGCCCCAGGGGTCAACTACCTCAACGCCGGGGCTGCGCCGACCGCCAACTGCCCCGGGACCGCCGCCGCCCCGAACGCCGCCGCGGGCCAGCTGTGCCTCTACGAGGTGTCGAACACCAACGCAGCAGTGCGCACCATCGTCAACGCGGGCACCGGTGCCGCTGGAGCGAGCGTCTTCGGAGCGATCGTGCACGTGACCGGCACCGCCGCGGGGGAGACGGTCGTCTTCGGCACGTGGGCCCTTCGCCCGGCTGCCATCGTCAGCGCGCCGTGAGGAGCGGGTCGCCGCTCGAAAGATCAAGCCGCGAACGGCCGCCGCACTGGGGGTGCGGCGGCCGTTCCCCTGTCCGGGCCGAGAGCCGCGGGGTCTACCCTCGCCATGTGACCCAGGAGCACCGCAACAAGTCCGGTTTCGACACGCGTGCGATCCACGCCGGCTACGAGCCCGACGCGATGACCGGGGCGGTCAACCCGCCCATCTACGCCAGCAGCACCTACAAGCAGGACGGTGTCGGCGGGCTGCGCGGCGGCTACGAGTACAGCCGCTCCGCCAACCCGACGCGTACGGCGCTGGAGGGCGCGCTCGCGGCCGTCGAGGACGGCGAGAAGGGGTTCGCCTTCGCCTCCGGCCTCGCCGCCGAGGACACCATCATCCGGGCGCTGACACGGCCGGGCGACCACGTGGTGATCCCCGACGACGCCTACGGCGGCACGCACCGCCTCTTCGACAAGGTCGCGAAGGTCTGGGGCACCGACCACAGCTCGGCGTCGGTCGCCGACACCGACGCCGTCGCCGCGGCGATCGAGCCCGGCCGGACCAAGCTGGTGTGGGTCGAGACGCCCACCAACCCGATGCTCACCATCGGCGACATCGAGGCGCTGGCCACCGTCGCGCACGACGCCGGCGCCCTGCTCGTCGTCGACAACACCTTCGCCTCGCCCTACCTCCAGCAGCCGCTCACGCTCGGTGCGGACGTGGTGGTGCACTCGACGACCAAGTACGTCGGCGGGCACAGCGACGTCGTCGGGGGAGCGGTCGTGGTGCGCGACCTCGAGCTCGCCGAGAAGGTCGGATACCACCAGAACGCCATGGGCGCGGTGGCGGGACCGTTCGACGCCTTCCTGACGCACCGCGGCCTCAAGACGCTCGGCGTACGCATGGACCGCCACTGCGACAACGCGGAGCGGATCGTGGAGTTCCTCGACGTCGACCCGCGGGTCACCGAGGTGATCTATCCCGGTCTCGCGGCCCACCCCGGCCACGAGGTCGCGGCCCGCCAGATGAAGCGCTTCGGCGGGATGATCTCGTTCCGCGTCGCGGGCGGGCTCGAGCAGGCCCTCGCCGTCTGCGAGCGCGCCGAGGTGTTCACCCTCGGGGAGTCGCTCGGCGGTGTCGAGTCGCTCATCGAGCACCCCGGGAAGATGACCCACGCGAGCGTCGCGGGCACCGACCTCGAGGTGCCGGACGACCTCATCCGGCTCAGCGTCGGCATCGAGACCGTCGACGACCTCGTCGCCGACCTCGACCGCTCCCTGGGCTGAGACGTGGACGAGGCACCCGACCCCCGCTACCTCCTCGCGAACGAGCGGACCCTCCTCGCCTACGAACGGACCGCGATCGGTCTCGTCGTGGCGGCCGTCGGCGCCCTCAACCTGCTGGACGGGACCTGGCCCAACGTCGCCCTGGGCATCGCCCTCCTGGCCGCGTCGGCGATGACCGCCGGCGTCGGCTGGCACCGCTACCGCCAGGCCGAGCGGGCGATCCGGGCGGGCACAGACATCCCCCCAGGGTTCGGCGTGCAGGTCGTCGTCCTCGCCGTGATCGCGATCATCGTGGTGGTCGCCCTGACGGTGCTGGTGTGAGCGCGGTCGTCTGCGTCGACTTCGGCTCGACGTTCACCAAGGCCGTGCTGGTGGACCGCACGACCGGCGAGCTCCTCGCCACCGCGAGCCACCCGACCACGCTTCCGGACGCGACCGGCACCGGTGACGTCCTCGACGGGTACGACGCCTGCGTGGCCGCGCTCGCCGAGCAGGACCCGCACGCGGTCGACGCCGACGTGCTCGCCTGCTCCAGTGCCGGTGGCGGGCTGCGCATCGCGGTCGTCGGCAACGAGGAGCTGGTCACCGCCGAGGCCGGCCGCCGGGTTGCGCTCTCCAGCGGCGGCAAGGTCGTGCTGGTGCTGCACGGCGGGCTCGACGACACCAAGCTGGCCGGGCTCCGGGCGGCCGACCCCGACGTGGTGCTGCTCGTCGGCGGCACCGATGGGGGCAACGCCGAGGTGCTCGAGGGTGACGCCCGGTTCCTGGCCGACCAGCCGTGGCCGGGGCCCGTCGTGGTGGCCGGCAACGTCGAGACGCAGCCCCTGGTCGCGGAGCTGCTCGCCGGCTCGGGGACGCCGCACGTGCTCGCCGACAACGTGGTGCCGCGCATCGGCGTGCTCGCGCCAGGCAGCGCGCGCCGGGCGATCCGCGAGATCTTCCTGAGCCACGTCATCGGCGGCAAGCACCTCAGCAGCCGCACCGACGCCCGCGGCCGCACGTTCACCTCGATGGTGCGCGGGGCGACGCCTGACGTCGTGCTGACCGGCGTCGAGCTGCTCGCGCGGGGCCTCGACGACCAGCACCGCGGGGCCGGTGACGTCGTGGTCGTCGACGTCGGCGGTGCGACCACCGACGTGCACAGCGTCGTCGAGCTCGACCCCGAGGACAGCGGTCTGGCCCGTGAGGTCGTCGCCACCACGCCGGTCACCCGCACGGTCGAGGGCGACCTCGGCATGCGCTGGTCGGCCGTCTCGACGGTCGAGGCCGCGGGCCGCGACGACCTGCACGCCGCCGCCGTACGCCGCCGTGAGCGGCCCGACCTCCTCCCGGACAGCTGCCCCGACCCGGCTGCCGAGCAGGACGCCGACCTCGACATCGCCGCAGCCGCCGTACGGATCGCCCTCGAGCGTCACGCCGGTCGGAGCAAGGTCGTGGTGAGCCCCGAGGGCCGCGTGGTCGAGCGCAGCGGCAAGGACCTCCGCGAGGTCGACCTCCTGGTCGGCTCGGGTGGCGTGCTGCGCCACGGCGGCCCCGACGCCGTACGCCGGGTGCTGGCGCCGGCCACGGGTGACGCCTTCGAGGGAGGTTGGCAGCTGCCGCGCGACCCGCGCGTGGTCGTCGACCACGACTACGTGCTCGCCGCCGCCGGGCTGCTCGCCGAGGAGCACCCGGTGGCGGCACACCGTCTGCTAGGTGGCCTCAGGGCTGTGGGGGATCGGTAGCGTGAGCGACGTGAGCGAGCAGAGCAGCCCCTCGGCCGACCCCCCGGGCGACCCTGAGGTGGAGTCGGGGCGGCGGCGGCTGTTCGCCGCCCTCGCCCGCGAGGAGGAGGGGCTTGCCGAACGCATCGCTGCCCAGTGGGCGCAGAGTCGTGCCGAGCGGCGGACCGAGCCGGCGTTCACCACCGGGCCCTCCAACTTCAGCCGCGCCCAGGTGCCGTGGGGCCTCGACCTCGCCGCCGCCTGGTCGTGGCGGCTCATCGCCATCGCGATCGCGATGCTCGGCCTGCTGTGGACCCTGCGCTTCTTCGCCGTCATCACCCTGCCGATCGCCATCTCGCTGCTGATCACCGCACTGGCCTCGCCCGTGGTCATCTGGTTGCGCCGGGTCGGGGTGCCGCGCGGCCTCGCGGCCGGCGTCGTGTTGCTCCTCGGCCTCGGCACGGTCGCGCTGCTGCTCACCTTCGTCGGCCAGCAGGTCGCCCAGGGGGCGAGCGACCTCTCCGACTCGGTGGTCACCGGCCTCGAGCAGGTGCGGGAGTGGCTGCGCACCGGGCCGTTCCACGTCTCGGACTCCCAGCTCGACGGCTACATCAAGCAGGTGCAGGCCGCCGTCTCCGGGAGCACGGGCGCCGACGGCATCTTCACCCGCGCCACCGAGGTCGGCACCGCCGTCGGCCACGTGGTCGCCGGCTTCTTCATCGTGCTGTTCTCCACCTACTTCTTCCTCGCCGACGGCGAGCGCATCTGGTCGTGGCTGGTGCGCATCGCCCCCCGGGCCGCGCGCGAGCGCGTCGACGCCTCGGGCCGCGTCGCGTGGGTGTCGCTCACCCAGTTCGTGCGGGCCACGGTCCTCGTGGCGATCGTCGACGCGATCGGGATCATGCTGGTGGCCTGGTTCCTCGGCGTGCCGTTCGTGGTGGCCATCGGCGTGCTGGTCTTCCTCGGCGCGTTCGTCCCCATGATCGGTGCGACCGTGGCCGGCGTCGTCGCGATCCTGGTCGCCCTGGTCGACCAGGGGCCGTGGACGGCGCTGCTGATGCTGGGCGGGGTGATCCTGGTCCAGCAGATCGAGGGGCACGTGCTGCAGCCGTTCCTCATGGGCCGCTTCGTCTCGCTGCACCCGCTCGGCGTGATCGTGGCGATCGGCTGCGGGGTGCTCGTGGCCGGCATCGCGGGCGCGCTGGTCGCCGTACCGCTCGCCGCGGCCGGCAACGCCGTCGCCCAGCACCTCTCCTCCTACACCGACGTCGGTGAGGACGATCCCGACGACGCGCTCGAGGACGACATCGGGCCACCTCCCAACGAGGGCGACGAGGTCCACGACGACGGCCCGCTCGCGGGTCCGGACGCCCCCGACGACGACAACAAGGACGAGGACCGGGCATGACCGACGAATGCTCCCTGGCCGACATCGTCGCCGCGCGCGAGATGCTCGAGGGCGTGACGGTGACCACGCCGATGGAGGAGTCGCGCTGGCTCTCCGCGCTCGTCGGTGGACCGGTGTCGCTGAAGTGCGAGAACCTCCAGCGCACCGGCTCCTTCAAGTCCCGGGGCGCCTTCGTCCGCATCGCGCGCCTGTCCGCCGAGGAGCGAGCCAGGGGCGTCGTCGCGGCGTCCGCCGGCAACCACGCCCAGGGCGTTGCGCTCGCCGCCTCGACGCTCGGCATCAGCTCGACCGTCTTCATGCCCGAGGGGGCGCCGATCCCCAAGGAGAAGGCGACGCGCGGCTACGGCGCCCACGTCGTCTTCCACGGCCGCTACCTCGAGGACTCGCTCGCCCGGGCCCGCGAGTTCGCGGACGAGACCGGCGCGGTGCTGATCCACCCCTTCGACCACGTCGACATCGTCGCGGGGCAGGGCACGCTCGGGCTCGAGGTCCTCGAGCAGGCACCGGACGTACGCACGGTGCTGGTGCCCACCGGCGGTGGCGGCCTGCTCGCCGGGGTGGCGATCGCGGTCAAGGCGCTGCGCCCCGACGTACGCGTGGTGGGGGTGCAGGCGGAGGGTGCCGCGGCCTACCCGGGCTCGCTGGCGGCCGGCGAGCCGGTGCCGCTGGAGTCGATGAGCACGATGGCCGACGGCATCGCGGTCGGCCGGCCCGGTGACATCACCTTCGCGGCGGTGCGCGACCACGTCGACGAGATCGTGACCGTCTCGGAGGAGTCGCTGTCCCGCGCGCTGCTCGCCCTGATCGAGCGGGCCAAGCAGGTCGTGGAGCCCGCCGGCGCGGCCGCCGTGGCGGCGCTGCTCGACAACCCGACGGGCTTCGAGACCCCGGCCGTCGCGGTGCTGTCCGGCGGCAACATCGACCCGCTCCTGCTCAGCAAGGTCATCCGCCACGGCCTCGCCGCGGCCGGTCGCTACCTCTACCTCCGCGTGTGCATCCCCGACCTGCCCGGCGGCCTGGCCTCCCTGCTCGCCGAGGTCGGTGCGGAGGGCGCCAACGTGCTCGAGGTCGCCCACGAGCGGATCTCGCCGTCGCTGACCCTCAACGAGGTCGAGGTGCGCATCCAGCTCGAGACCCGCGGCGAGGCGCACGCCGAGCACCTGATGGCCCGGCTGCGCGAGCGCGGCTACCGCATCGACAGCTGAGCTCGTACGCCGTCAAACGCCGCGGAGCGGTGAGTGAGACAGGTTCTGCGGGCAGAAGAGCTGTCTCACTCACCGCTCCGGCGGTGATCAGGGTGGCGCTCAGGCCTTGTAGGGCTCCGCGTCGACGATCTCGACCGAGAACTCCTTGCCGGTGGGCGCGGTGTAGGTGACCGTGTCGCCCTTGCTCTTGCCGTTGATCGCGGACCCGAGGGCGGTCTGCGGCGAGTAGACGTCGAGGACGTCGCCCTCGGAGAGGTTCTCGCGGGCGCCGAGGAGGAACTTCTCCTCGTCGCCGCCGTCGATGCGGGCGGTCACGACCATCCCGGGCTCGACGACGCCGTCGTTGGGCGGCGTCTCGCCGACCTCGGCCTTGCGCAGCATGTCCTCGAGCTGACGGATCCGGGCCTCCTGCTTGCCCTGGTCGTCCTTGGCGGCGTGGTAGCCGCTGTTCTCCTTGAGGTCGCCCTCGTCGCGCGCGGCGGCGATCTTCTCGATGATCTCCTGGCGCCTGGGGCCCTTGAGGTCGTCGAGCTCGGCCTGCAGCTTGTCGTAGGCCTCCTGGGTCAGCCAGACGGTGCCCTGGTCGGTCATGTCGGTACTCCTGCTTCGCGTGGTACTGGATGCGGGTGTGCCTCAGCGCGACCGCATCTGGTCGGTGGATCTCTTCTTCCGTCCGGTCAGAGTCAGCGCGGCAGCAGACGTGGGCCAGCGCTGCCGGACGGGCAGGACATCAGGTTACCAAGCCGGGCTGAAAAGTGCAGGCCGACGGCTCAGCGCGGACGCGGCTGGTCGGGCGAGGTGCACCCGAGCTTCTCCACGGAGGTGGCGCGGCGCTCGGTGCGGATGACGACCTCGTTGACCCCGTCGACCGGGGTGAAGGCGAGCTCGCCGACGGCCGTCTTGTCCTCGGCCAGGGCGCGTACGCGGCAGCTTGCCGCCACGCCGTCCTCCAGCTGGACGTCGACGCGCGCCTCGACCTGGTGGTCGCTCGTGACGTCGAAGGTGACGACCTCGGAGCGGACGTCGGGGCTGCCGTGGAACCACGCCGTCCAGCCCAGCCAGGTCAGTCCGACGACGGCGAGGACGACCGCGAGCCCGACGACTGCGGGACGCCGCCACCGGGCGGGGGCGCCGTAGCGGTCGGCGAGGTCGGTGGTCACGCACAGAAGCGTAAGTCCCTCCTCCTAGACTCCAGACCATGGCCCAGCCCCCCGCGGACCGGTCGCGCACCGGGCTCCGACTCATGCACGTCCACGCCCACCCCGACGACGAGTCGAGCAAGGGGGCCGCGTCGACGGCGAAGTACGTCACCGAGGGCGTCGACGTCCACGTCGTCACCTGCACCGGCGGCGAGCGCGGCTCCGTGCTCAACGCCAAGATGGACCGCCCGGAGGTCTGGGAGAACATCACCGAGATCCGCCGTGAAGAGATGCACCGCGCCCGCGACATCCTCGGCATCCGGCAGGACTGGCTCGGCTTCGTTGACTCCGGCTGGCCCGAGGGTGACCCGCTGCCGCCGCTCCCGGAGGGCTGCTTCGCACTCGTGCCGCTCGAGGAGGCCACCGAGCGCCTCGTACGGCTGATCCGCGGGTTCCGGCCCCACGTGCTGACGACGTACGACGAGCGCGGCGGCTACCCGCACCCCGACCACATCCGCTGCCACGAGGTCTCCGTCGCCGCCTACCACGCGGCCGGCGACCCGGAGCGCTTCCCCGACGCGGGTGAGCCGTGGCAGCCGATGAAGCTCTACTACCACCACGGCTGGAGCTGGGCGAAGACCAACGCCCTCCACGAGGCGATGCTCGCCCACGACCTCGAGTCGCCCTACGCCGAGCGGCTCGAGAAGTGGGAGCGCGAGCCGGAGTGGGACGACCGGATCACCACGCGGGTGCCGTGCGGCGACTACTTCGGCGTCCGCGACCAGGCACTTCTCGCCCATGCCACGCAGATCGACCCTGACGGCATGTGGTTCGCGATCCCGCGTGAGATCCAGCAGAAGACCTGGCCCACCGAGGACTACGAGCTGGTCGAGTCGACGGTCGAGACCACGCTGCCCGAGGACGATCTCTTCGCAGGGATCCCGACCCCCGCTCCCTGAGCGGGAAGTGGGACACTAGAGGCATGCTCGACCTGCTGATCATCGCGCTCGTGGACGACCCGACGCCGAAGGACACCGAGGTGAAGGCGGGCCCGCTGGGCTTCGCCGTGTGGATCTTCATGATCATCGCGGTCGTCATCATCGCGTTCAGCCTGGTCAAGCAGCTGCGCAAGGCGCAGGCGGCCAAGGACGCAGGCGTCTACGGCGACGAGCCGGTGCAGCACTCCGAGGAGCCGGACGCCCAAGGCGGCTCGGGCACCCCGGGCACCACCGCCACGACCGACGAGCGCTGAGGCTCCCTCAGCCCTGCCGCCCCTGCCCGGGCAGCCACCAGTTCCACCGACCCAGCAGCGTCATCGACGCCGGCAGCAGCAGGCCGCGCACGACGGTCACGTCGAGCAGCACGGCCACGGTCATCCCGACGCCGATCTCCTTGACCGCGATCAGCTCGCCGAGCGCGAAGCCGAGGAACACGATCCCGATCGCGACCGCAGCGAGCGTCACCACCGGTCCCGAGGCGGTGATGCCGGTGAGGACGGCCTCGTCGTTGAGCGCCCGGAGGTCCCTGCCCCGATCCCGCTTGCGTATCGGCCGGGCCAGGGCCTCGTCCCACGCCTCGCGGATCCGGGCGACCAGGAAGACGTGGTAGTCCATCGACAACCCGAACGCGAACATGAACAGCAGCAGGGGAGTGGTGACGTCGAGGGCGCCCCACGAGTCGAAGCCGAGCAGGGACGACCCCCAGCCGCGCTGGAAGATCGCCACCACCACGCCGAGCGTCGCGCCGAGGGAGAGCAGGTTGAGCGCCACGGCCTTGATGGGTACGACGACGGACCGGGTCAGCCGGCCCAGCAGCACGGCGGTGAGCAGCGCGACGACCAGCACCGCGATGGGCGCCCGGTCGGCGAGGGCGTCGCGGGTGTCGACCAGCTCGGCCGTGGGCCCGCCGACCAGGACGTCGGCCCCGAGGTCGGCGGCCCGCAGTCGGCGTACGAGGTCCTGCACCTTCGGGCCGTCGTAGTCGCCGGCAGCGTCCGGCTCGGGCTCCACGAGGAGCTGGCTGACGTCGCCGGGCACGGGGTCGAACAGCAGCACGTCGACCACTCCGGGGATGCCGGCCAGCCCGGCCATGGCGTCCGCGGTCTCCTGCGAGGTGAACTCCGCCTCGACCAGCACGGTGATCGGGGTGGCGACCTGGTCGGGGTAGCCGTCCTCGATCGCGGCCTGCGTCAGCCGCGGCTCGCTGTCGCGGGGGAGGGAGCGGGCGTCGGAGTTGCGGAGGTCGAGGGACAGCAGGGGAGTGCTGAGCAGGAGCAGCAGCGCGGTGCCCCCGAGCATCACCGGCCACGGGCGGCGCTGCGCGAACCGCGCGAGGCGCGGCAGCAGCGCGTGGGCGCTGGGGGTGCCGCCCAGGAAGCGGCCGCCCGACGCAGGTGCGGGGATCCGGTCGTGTGACACGGCGACCAGCGCGGGGGTGAGGGTGAGGCCGGTGAGAGTGGCGCCGGCCACCGCGACGAGGCCTCCGACAGCCATCGGGGAGAGCACCGGGTCGCGCAGCACGAGCAAGCCGGCCAGCGCCGTCGCGACAGTGAGGCCCGAGACGAGGACCGTGCGCCCGGAGGTGGCCAGGGTGCGCCCGAGCGCTGCCGCGACGTCGGTGCCCGCCGCCCGTTCCTCCCGGAAGCGTCCGAGGACCAGCAGTGCGTAGTCCACCGCCAGTCCGAGGCCCAGCAGCGTGACGACGTTGACGGCGTAGTCGCTCACCGGGGTCAGGCGGGCCAGACCCGCCAGCGCCAGGAGGGCCACACAGACCGAGCCGAGCGCGGTCGCCACGGGCAGCAGGCCGACGACGAGCCCGCCCAGGGCGAGCGCGAGGACGGCGACCAGCACGAGGATCGCGACGCCCTCGCCGCGCGCGGCGTCCTGCACCGCCTGCTCGCCGAAGGCCTCCTCGGCGAGCAGCGGGCCGCCCACCAGCACCTCGGGCATGCCGACCTGCTGCAGGGTCTTCTCGACCTCCACGGCGGCGGCGAGGGCTCGGTCGCGGTCGACGGTGTGATCGATCTCGACGGTGACGACCGTGCCGAACCGGTCGGGCCGGACGAGGTCCTGCGCGCCGGTGGTCCACGGGTCGCGCACCTCGACGACGTCCGGCAGGGCGCGTACGTCGTGCAGCGTGCGCGTGGCCTGGTCGATCAGGTCGATGCCGTAGATGTCCGCCCCGGACAGGACGGCGACCACCAGCTCGCCCTCGGGGTCGGCGGCCTCCAGCCGCTCCTTCACCTGGGCCGAGTCGCTGTCGTCGCGCAGCGGGTCGGGTGCCTCGGCCAGGTCGAAGACCGAGCCGCCGAGCACGGCGCCGAGCACGACGACCACCGCCCAGGTCGCGAGGACCGGGCGTCGCCAGCGGTGCAGCAGCCGTCCGAGGTCCTCCAGCACGAGCGTGACTGTAACGGGCAGCACCCCTTATGGCGATTGCCAGTCAAAAGTTGTTCACAAACTGTCGGATCGGTCCTAGGGTGAGCGACGTCACAACCGTCCCGGCGTGCGTCGTGCCGTCCGGGGTCCCAGGAGGTTCCGGTGTCGTTGTCCCCTGTCCAACCCCGACCGCGCGCCACCGGCGCCCGGTCTCGCCGCCGGTCACGCTGGACCGCCGCGGCACTGGCCACCGCCGTGGCGGCCAGCCTGGCCGCCATCACGCCCAGCGCGTCCGCGGTCCCCGCGGGCGACGAGCCCGGCGTCACCATGCGTGCCTTCCAGCTCGGCCAGTCGATCTCGGAGCTGTGCACCCTCAAGGGCGGCCAGACGCCCAACGTCGACCTGCTCAAGCAGACGATCGACTACCGGGCGCCCTCCGACTTCGGTGGACTCGCGGACAACTTCGTCGTCGAGGCGCTGGCCAACCTCAGCGTCGAGACAGCCGGCACCTACCGGTTCCGCCTCACCAGCGACGACGGGTCCCGGCTGACCATCAACGACCAGGTCGTCGTCGACCACGACGGGCTGCACGGCGACACCGCCATGGAGGGCAGCGTCACGCTGACCGCCGACACGGTGCACCAGCTGCGCGTCGACTACTTCGAGGCCGGCGGCGGCGAGCGCCTGACCCTTGAGTGGATGCCGCCCGGCACGAGCACGTTCGCGGTGGTGCCGACGTCCGCACTCAGCACCGAGGCCAACGTCACCCGCGTCACCGCCCCCGGCTTCAAGCAGTGCGAGGGCCAGGACGACTCCGCCGGCGACGGCCTCCAGCTCGACGGGGTCAACCCGGCGTACGACCTCGTCGACCTGCGCCCTGACGGCTTCGAGCCGCAGGTCACCGGGCTCGAGTGGGACGGCGACGACCTCCTCGTCCTGACCTGGGGCGGCAACGGCAACGACCAGGGCAACGTCGAGCTCGGCGAGCTCTACCGCCTCAGCGGCGTGAAGGCCGCCGCCTCGCCCGACGACGTCACCAGCACCAAGATCGCCGGCGGGCTCAAGGAGCCGCAGGGCATCTCGGTCGTCGACGGCGAGATCTACATCTCCGAGAAGACCGGCCTGATCAAGCTGACGGGCGAGGGCGCTGACGGTGTCTACGCGGGCAGGGAGGACATCGCCACCTACCCGTTCGACGGCAACTTCCACGAGTTCGGCTTCGGCATGCTCTACAAGGACGGCAAGTTCCACGTGAACCTGTCCGTCTCCATCAACCTCGGCGGCGCGACCACCGTGCCGCAGGGCTCGCAGGACCGCGGCACGCACATCACCATCGACAAGGACACCGGCGTCATCGACTACGTCGCCGGCGGCCTGCGCACCCCGCACGGCATGGGCTGGGGTCCCGAGGGCGAGATCTTCGTGACCGACAACCAGGGCGGCTGGCTCCCGGCCTCCAAGCTCCTCGAGATCAAGCCGGGCGAGTTCTACAACCACTACACGACCGAGAAGGACAACACCCCCGGTCGCTTCGACGACCAGCCGGTGACCAAGCCGGTCCTGTGGATGCCGCAGAACGAGATCGCCAACTCCCCGAGCACCCCCGTCGTCGTCGAGGAGGGCCCGTACGCCGGACAGCTGTTCATCGGTGACGTGACCTACGGCGGCCTGCAGCGCGCCGACCTCGAGGTCGTCGACGGCAAGAAGCAGGGCGCGCTCTTCCGGATGACCCAGGGCCTCGAGGCCGGTGTCAGCCGCGTGCTCACTGGTCCCGACGGCTCGCTGATCGTCGGTGGCCTCGGCGCCGGCGGCAACTGGGGCCAGAACGGAAAGCTCCGCTACGGCCTGCAGAAGCTCGACCTCAACGAGACCGTTCCCTTCGACATGGCGTCCATGGACGTCGTCGAGGGTGGCTTCGAGATCGAGTACACCCAGCCGCTCTCGGCCACGACCCTCGAGGACCTCGCGTCCAAGTACCAGGTCGACCAGTGGCGCTACCGGGCCACCGCCCAGTACGGCGGCCCCAAGCTCGACGAGGAAGACCTCCAGGTCACGAGTGCGACCGCCAGCGAGGACGGCCGTACGGTCACCCTGCAGGTCGACGGCATGAAGCCCGACCGCGTCGTGCACCTGCGCTCCCCGCGCCCGTTCGAGTCCGCCTCGAACGAGACGCTCTGGAGCACCGAGGTCTGGTACACGCTCAACAGCTACCCCGGCTACGTCGAGACCGACCCGGAGCCCGCTCCGGACGGCATCTACGAGCTCGAGGACGGCGAGCTGACCGGCACCGCCGGCATCGACACCGAGCACGCCGGCTACACCGGGTCGGGCTTCGTCGACGGCATCCAGTCCGTCGGCTCGGGCACCACGGTCGAGGTGGTGGCGCCCAAGGCAGGCACCTACGACCTGCAGATCCGCTACGCCAACGGCCCGAACCCGCAGCCGAACCAGACCAAGAAGATGAGCCTCTACATCGGTGACGAGCGTCAGGAGATCCTGATGCCGCCGTTCGCGGACTGGAAGACGTGGGGCACCTACACCGCCCGGGTCACCCTGCCGGCCGGGGTCACCCGCGTCGGGATCGTCTACGAGCAGGGCGACGACGGCAACGTCAACCTCGACCACGTGAAGGTCGTCGACCCGACCGCCGGTCGCACCGAGGCCGAGGACGGCACCGTCACGGGTGAGGGCAACCGCGTCCAGACCGAGCACGCTGGCTACAGCGGCACCGGCTACGTCGGTGGCTTCGAGAACGACGGCACCGCGGTGACGTTCGACGTGACCGCGACGCAGGCCGGCTTCCACGAGGTCAAGCTCGGCTACGCCAACGGACCCAACCCGCAGGCGAACCAGACCAAGCGCATGTCGGTCTACGTCAACGACGTCTTCGTCAAGCACCTCTCGCTGCCGCCGTTCGCCACCTGGAAGGAGTGGGGCTCGGTCACCGACCAGCTCGAGCTGCAGGCCGGCCTCAACGTCGTCAAGATCCAGCGCGACGCCGGCGACAACGGCAACGTCAACCTCGACTACCTCGACCTCGGTGCCCGCTCGGCCTGCGCGCCGGGCGAGACGCCGGGTGCCGACGACGAGTTCGAGGGCACCACGCTCGACACCTGCCGGTGGAGCACCATCCTCAACAAGACGCCGACCGGCGTCACGGTGGCCGATGGGCAGCTGCGCATCAACGCCCAGGCCGGTGACCTGTCCGGCGGTGCGGTCGACGCGAAGAACATGGTCCTGCAGGACGCGCCCGCCGACGGCACCTGGGCGGCCACCACGCAGCTCACGATGACGGGCGCCGACGACTACCTCCAGGGTGGTCTGGTCGCCTGGACCGACGCGAGCAACTACGCCAAGTTCGTCGCGATGGAGAAGCCGAACGGCGACTGGGTGCTCGAGCTGGGTCGTCGGATCAACGGCGACATGGTCTACACGAACACGGACCTGCCCGAGGGCGCCGCTCCTGACGACCTGCAGCTGCAGATGGTCTCGACCGGCACCGCCGTCCAGGGCCTCTGGTCGGTCGACCAGGGCGCGACGTGGACCTCGATGGGCGCGGGCTACCCCTCCACGGGGCTGGTCGCACCCAAGATCGGCGTCGCCGCCTACAACGGCACCGGCAGCCAGGTCGGCGCGTTCGACTGGTTCAAGGTGAGCGGTGACCCGGTCGTCGCGCCGGACACCTGCGAGGCGATCGAGGCCGACCCCGGCTACCGGACGCTGTTCGACGGCACCGCGGAGAGCCTCGAGGACTGGAACATGGCCGGTCCCGGCGTGTTCACCCGTGAGGCCGACTGCACGCTGAAGACCAACGGCGGCCTGGGCCTGCTGTGGCACTCCGAGCCGCTCGAGGGCGACTACTCGCTGCAGCTGGACTGGAAGCTGGTCGCCGACCACAACGGCGGTGTCTTCGTCGGGTTCCCGAACCCGGAGACGACTCCGCGCCAGGAAGGCGGCACCCCCAACCCGGCCGGTGACCCGTGGGTGGCGGTCGAGCAGGGCTACGAGATCCAGATCGACGCGTCGGACGATCCGGACAGCACGACGGGAGCGATCTACAACTCGCAGTCCGCCGACCTGCCGGCTCGTGACGGCGCCTTGAACCCCCAGGGCCAGTGGAACCACTACGAGATTCGCGTGGAGGGCATGCGCATCCGGGTCTACCTCAACGACGTGCTGGTGAACGACTTCACCAGTGCCGACCCCAAGCGGATCCGGTGGCCGTCACACATCGGCCTGCAGAACCACGGCGGTGGTGAGAACGTCTTCTACCGCGACGTGCAGGTCATGGACCTCGCCGACCCGGAGAACGTCGCGTCCGACGTGACGGTCACCGCGCCGGAGGAGCTCGAGACGGGTGCGAAGGGCGACGTCGTCGTCGAGGTCGGCTCGGCTGCCGAGGCGGCACCGACCGGTGAGGTGGTGCTGTCCGTGGACGGCACCGACCTGCCGGCGGTGGAGCTCGAGGACGGCAAGGCGACCTTCGAGGTCGGTCCGTTCGCCGAGGCGGGGACCGTGGAGCTGGTGGCTGACTACGCCGGCGACGTGGCGACCGACCCGGGTCAGGGGAGTGCGCAGCTGAAGGTGGTGGAGCCGTCGACGACCCCGCCGACGACCCCGCCGACGACGCCGCCCACCACGCCGCCGACGACCCCGCCGACGACCCCTCCCACCACGCCTCCCACCACGCCGCCGACGACCCCGTCGACGCCTGCGGTGACGGTCGTCAAGGGCGGGAAGGTCGACGCGACGAAGAACCGGCGCAAGGCCAAGCTGGTCCTGAGCTGCGGCTCGGTCGCCTGTGAGGGCAAGGTCGTGCTGCGGACCCGCGGCGCGAAGGGCAAGCGGCTCGGCGCCGGCGCGTTCGACATGGACGCGCGGGACAACGGTGCCGTGGTGCTCAAGCTCAACAGGAAGGCGCGCGCCCTCCTCGGCAAGAAGGCGTCGCTCAAGGCGGTGCTGGTCGTCCGCCACGAGGACGGCACCACGCAGCGCGTGAAGGTCCGCCTCAAGCGCTGACCCGGTTCCCGGGTGGTCAGGCGCGCATCAACGTCTGACCCCCGGACACCCCCCGACGGCCCGTCCTCCCACCGGAGGGCGGGCCGTCGTCGTTCGTCCGGTCCGACGGATCGCCCGCCGCCGCGTCATACGAACCGGCACCTATCGGTCCGAATCGGTATGACGCTGTCGGCGGTGGCTACCGCAACGTCATACGAACCGGCACCTGTGGGTGCAGATCCGCATGACGCTGCCCCGGCACCCGAAGCCGGGTCAGCGCCTGACCATCCGGACCAGGCAGTCCCACGCCGTACGTCGTTCCTCACCGCCGTGGCCGTCGGCCGCGGTGACCTCGCGGGCGACGCGCTCGGCGCGCAGCACCTCGACGTCGAGGTCGGCCGTGCTCGTCAGGTCGCCGACGACGTCCTGGGCGGTCATCAGCACCGCCGGGTCCTGCGGCCCGCCGGTCCCGTCGGTGAGGTTGGTCGAGTCGTGGGCGACCAGCAGGAACGTCCCGCCGGTGCGCAGCATCCCGACGGCGTTGCGCACCGCACGCCGCCGATCGCCCGCGGGCACCTGCAGGTAGGCCACCACGACGAGGTCGACGGGCTCCGCGGGCTGCCAGGCGGTCGCGTCCGCGCGGACCCACGTCACGTCGAGGCCGCGGGGGTCGTCCGCGGCCAGGCGGGCGCCCTTGTCGAGGGCGACCTGCGAGAAGTCGACGGCGACGGCAGACCACCCGCGCGAGGCGAGCCAGATGGCGTTGCGTCCCTCGCCGGCCGCGAGGTCCACCGCCGTGCCCGGAGGCAGGTCGGCGAGCTCGGCGGCCACGAACTGGTTGGGCTCACGCGACCAGACCAGGTCGGTGGCGGCGTACCTCTCGTCCCAGGCGTGTGCGTCCATGCCCAGCAGGGTAGGCCCGTCCGGCAGGCTCAGCCCACGGCCAACGACGAAGGGCTGACCCAGGCGCCGGCGCGCATCGTCCGGACCACGCACAGGTCCTCGTCGAGGACGACGAGGTCGGCGCGGCGGTCTGCTTCGAGCGCGCCCACGTCGGCCAGGCCCCACGCCCGGGCCGGCGCGGTGCTCGCCGCGTGGGCCACGTCGAGCAGGGGCAGCCCTGCGGTGCGCACGGCGAAGCGGACTGCCGCGTCCATGGTGAGGGTGGAGCCGGCGATCGCGCCGGTCCCGGTTCCGTCGGCCAGGCGTGCCACGCCGTCGCGCACCTCGATCGCCATCGGGCCGAGCCGGTAGTCGCCGTCCGGAGCGCCCGCGGCGGCCATCGCGTCGGTGACGAGGACGCAGCGGCCGGGCGCGGCAGCGAACACCATGCGGAGCACGGCCGGGTGCAGGTGCACGCCGTCGGCGATCAGCTCGACGTCGACGGGGGAGTCCAGCAGGGCACCGACGGGGCCGGGGTCACGGTGGTGGAGCGGGCGCATCGCGTTGAAGAGGTGCGTGCCGAGGCGGGCACCCGCGTCGAGGGCGGCCCGCGACTCGTCGTACGTCGCGTCGGTGTGGCCGATCGCGGCGACGACGCCGGCGTCGGTGAGCTGGCGGACGGCCTCGATGCCTCCGGGCAGCTCGGGTGCGAGGGTGACCATGCGTACGGCGCCGTCCCCCGCGGCGAGGAGGGCCCGGACCGCGGCCGGGTCCGGGTGCGTGAGCGAACCCGGCCGGTGGGCGCCGGAGCGCTGAGGGCTCAGCCAGGGTCCCTCGAGGTGGATGCCGGCGAGGCGGCCGTCCTGCACGAGCAGGGCGAGCTCGCGGACGGCGTCGGCCATCCGCTGCGGGGTGTCGGTGACCAGGCTGGCCGCCATCGACGTCGTCCCGTGGGCGAGGTGGGTGTCGGCGACGACCGCAGCCGCGTCCGCCGTACCGAGGTCGAAGGACGCGCCCCCGCCGCCGTGCACGTGGAGGTCGACGAACCCCGGGACGACGGTCGCCTCGCCGAGGTCCGCGTCGGGCTCGCGTGGTGGCGCCCCCTCGCCGACCTCGACGATGCGGTCACCGTCGAGGTGCAGCCACCCCGGCGCGAGGATCCGCGCCGGGGTGACCACCTGTCGTGCAACGAGGATCACGTCAGGCCTTGTTGTCCTGCTCGAGCATCGGGTTGGCGGCGCCGGTCTCGTCGTCGTCCTCGCGACCGGGCGTCCTGAGGTTCCACCTACGGATCACGAACCGGAACAGGAAGTAGTAGAGCGCCGCGTAGGCCAGGCCGATCGGGATGATCAGCAGCGGCTTGGTGGCGATGTTGAAGTTGAGCACGTAGTCGAACAGCCCGGCGGAGAAGCCGAAGCCGTCCTTGATGCCGAGTGCGTTGGTCAGCGCCATCGACGAGCCGGTGAGCAGCGCGTGGATGACGTAGAGCGGGAACGCGACGAACATGAACGCGAACTCGAGCGGCTCGGTGACGCCGGTGAGGAAGGCGGTGAGCGCCGCGGACAGCATGATGCCGCCGACGAGCTTCTTGTTCTGCGGCTTGGCCTCGTGCCAGATGGCGAGGGCCGCGGCCGGGAGGGCGAACATCATGATCGGGAAGAAGCCGGTCATGAAGGCGCCCGCGGTCGGGTCGCCGTGGAGGAAGCGCGCGATGTCGCCGGTCCAGACTTCGCCGTTGGCATCGGTGTAGGACCCGAAGACGAACCACGGCGGGTTGTTGAGGATGTGGTGCAGGCCGAGCGGGATCAGCAACCGGTTGAGGGTGCCGTAGACGAAGGCGCCGAGCACGGAGTTGTCGGTGACCCACTCGCCGAGGGAGTTGATGCCGGTGTCGAAGGCCGGGTAGACGAAGCTCATCAGCACCGCGATCACCAGCATCGCGAACGAGGTGATGATCGGGACGAAGCGGCGCCCGCCGAAGAAGGCGAGGTAGGGCGGCAGCGAGATCCGGTGGTACCTCTGCCACAGCCAGGCGCTCACCAGGCCCGTCACGATGCCGCCGAGGACGCCGTAGTTGATGAGCTCCTGCTCAGCGTCACCCTCAGGCAGGCCGAGCACGACCGGGGACATCGCGTCACCGACGCCCTTGAAGACCAGGTAGCCCACGACCGCTGCGAGCGCCGTCGAACCGTCCGACTTCCTGGCCATGCCGATCGCGATGCCGACGGCGAAGAGCAGCGGCAGGTTGGCGAACAGCGCGTTGCCGGCCGCGCCGACGACGGCCGCGACGTTGTCCCAGCCGAGGCCGTCGGCGCCGAGGAGGTCGGGCTGCCCGAGACGGAGCAGCAGGGCTGCCACCGGGAGTGCCGCGATCGGCAGCATGAGGCTGCGCCCGAACTTCTGGACCGGCGCGAGGTTGAGCCTGCGCTTCTCCGTGGTGCCGCCCGAGACGGCGTCCTGTGTGGTCACGATGGATCCCTTCTGGTGCTCTTCTTCCTGGCGGCGCGCTGCTCGGCGCCGAGGCTCATGTGGACCTGGTAGCGGTCGCCCCGGTAGCGGGAGACGACGTACTCGACCGGTCGCCCCGCCGCGGTCGAGACGCGGCGGAAGACCAGGAGTGGCGTGTGTACGGGTGCCTCGAGGCGGCGCGCGGTCGCACCCTCCGCCGCCTCGCCCCACAGGGTCTGCTCGGCCCCGTCGATGACGAGGTCGTAGCTGCTCGCGAAGAGCGTGTAGAGCGAGCCGGTGAGGTCCGCGGTGTCGAGGCCGGGGAGGAGGGAGCACGGGTACCACCCCTGCTCGATCGCCATCGGCTGGCCGTCGGCGAGCCGCACGCGGTCGATCCGCCAGGCAGTGCCGCGCGCGCCCAGCCGCAGCGCCTTGACGACCTCCGGCGGCGGCCGCTCCTCGTCGACGCGCATGAGGCGGGTCGCCGGGACCAGGCCGCGGCGGCGCATGTCCTCGGAGAACGACGCCAGGTGCAGGCTCGTCTGCACGCGGGGTCGCGCGACGAAGGTGCCCTTGCCGTGGATCTTCTCCAGCAGGCCACCGACCACCAGGCTGTCGATGGCCTTGCGCACCGTGGCGCGGGAGACGTCGTACGTCGTCATGAGCTCGCGCTCCGAGGGGATCGAGGCGCCGGGCCCGAGGTCGCGGGTCGCCAGCTCGGCCAGCACGTCGCTCAGCTGCACGTGCTTGGGCCGCGGGCCGTCCTCGATCCTGGGGGACATGTCGTCCTCTCGACGCCTGATGGATCCATTGGTACGGTCTGGTACGTACCAGTTGGAGAGCATGGCTCCGACACGTCGACGTTGTCAAGGACCACCGATGGACACCTCACCCCCAGCCGCACTCACGACGCAGATGGCGTCCGAGATCGCCGAGCAGCCCGCGGCCGCCCGCCGCACCCTCGACGCGCTGCTGCCCGAGCAGCCGCGACTGCGCGAGCTCGCCGCCGGGCGCCGCCGCGTGCTGCTCGTGGCGCGTGGGTCGAGCGACAACGCCGCCATCTACGGCCGCTACCTGCTCGAGGTGGCCGCCGGCGTCCCCGCGGGGCTGGCAGCGCCCAGCGTCGCCACCCACTACGGCGCTCGCCTCGACCTCTCGGACACCATGGTGATCTCGGTGTCGCAGTCCGGTGCGACCGCCGAGATCGTCGAGACCCAGGAGTGGGCGCGAGCCTGCGGGGCCGCCACCGTGGGCGTGACCAACGTCGAGGGGTCGCCGCTCGCCGATGCCGCCGACGTCGCGCTCGTGACCCGGGCCGGTCCGGAGCTCGCGGTGCCGGCGACCAAGTCCTACCTCACCCAGCTGGTGGCCCTCGCCGTCCTCGCCGACGCGCTGGGGGAGGCGCCGCGGGGAGACGCGCTCGACCGCGTGCCCGCTGCCGTCGAGGAGCTCCTGCACACCGACGTCGGCGCGGCTGCCGAGGCGCTGGCCACCACCGACCGCGTGGTGGTGTCGGGGCGCGGGCTGCTCCTCGGCACCGCGCTGGAGACGGCGCTGAAGATGGAGGAGACGTGCCTGCGCCCGGTGCGCGGCTACTCGTACGCCGACCTGCGCCACGGCCCGATCTCCGTGGTGAGCGAGGGGCTGCTGGCCGTGCTGGTCGGCGCGGCCGAGGGCCCGCTCGCCGAGCCGATGGTCGACCTGGTGCGTGACCTGCACGATCGCGGGGCGCGCGTCCTCGGGCTCGGTGGCACGTCCGACTTCGCGGACGAGTGCGACCTCCACCTGGCGGGTCCGGACCTGCCCGAGACGGTCGAGCCCATCGCGTCGATCGTGCCTGCGCAGCTGATGATCGAGCAGATGGCCCGTCGGCTGGCCCTCGACCCCGACAACCCGCGCGGCCTCAAGAAGGTCACCCAGACCGACCGCTGACCCCTACGACCGTTGCGCCGCACCCCGTCGGCGTACGCGACAGTGGATCCACCCACGAAAGGAACCTGAGATGAGCAGCAAGGCAGAGCAGATCCTGGCCGGCCTCGGCGGCGCCGACAACGTCGTCGAGATCGAGGCGTGCATCACCCGCCTCCGCACCGAGGTCAAGGACGGCTCGCTCGTCGACCAGGCCGCCCTCAAGGCCGCCGGGGCCCACGGCGTGATGGCGAGCGGCACCGTCGTCCAGGTCGTCGTCGGGCCCGAGGCGGACAACCTCGCCGACGACATCGAGGACCTGATGTGAGCGGTGCCGTCCAGGTCCTCGCCCCCTGCCCGGGACGGGTCGTCGCGATGTCGGACGTGCCCGACCCCGTCTTCGCCGAGGAGATGGTCGGCCCCGGGGTGGCCATCGAGCCCGAACCCGGCCGCACCACCGTGGTGTCGCCGATCGCCGGCAAGGTCGTCAAGGTCCTGCCGCACGCCTTCGTCGTCCTCGGCGACGGCGTCGGCGTCCTGGTGCACCTCGGCATCAACACCGTCCGTCTGGAAGGGGAGGGCTTCGAGATCCTCGCCACCCAGGGGAGCGAGGTCGCCGCGGGCGACCCGATGATCACGTGGGACCCGTCCTCGCTGCCGCCCAGGGCCGGCGGCCAGGACGTCTCGCCGATCGTCCCGGTCGTGCTGATGGACGCACCGAAGGGGTCGGTCGCGAGCGACGCCATCGGCGGGTCCGTGGCTGCCGGCGACGTGCTCTTCGCGACCGCATGACGGGGGCGACGACAGCGGTCTCCGCGCTCCTGCTCGACCTCGACGGGACGCTGGTCGACTCCGAGCCGCTGCACCGGCGCGGCTACGAGTCGTTCTTCGCCCACAAGGGCTGGGAGGTCCCCGACCTCTCCGTCTTCACCGGACGCCGGGCGGTCGACGTCTTCGCGACCGAGCACGGCCCCTGGGACGGGCTCGACCCCGAGGCCGTGCTCGCGGAGGTGCTCGAGCACGTGCCGGACGAGGCGGCGCGCGCCGTGCCGGGCGCCCGGGAGCTGATCGAGGCGGCCCGCGCGGGCGGCACACCGGTCGCGATCGTCACCTCGGCCGGGCCGGACTGGGTCCAGCGGTCGCTGGTCGAGTCGCTCACCCTCGAGGTCGACAGCGTCGACCTCGTCGTCACCGCCCGTGACGTCGAGGACGGCAAGCCGCACCCGGCCGGCTTCGCGCTCGCCTGCCGGAGGCTGGACGCCGACCCCGCGGCCGCGCTGGCGGCGGAGGACTCGCCGGCGGGTGTCCGCGCGGCGCTCGGTGCCGGCGTGCGCCAGGTGCACGGCATCGGCACGTCCCACCCGCGCGAGGTGCTCCTCGACGCCGGCGCGGTCGAGGTCCACGGTGACCTCCGGCCGCTGCTCCCGCTCCTGCGGGCGTGACCCGACGCCGGGACACAGGGCTCAGCCGGCTACCTGGTCCCCGACGGTCGTGGCGTGCGGGCGGCCCGGGTCGTCGAGCGCCGGCGCGACCTGGCCCGCCCGGAGCGCCTCGAGCTGGGCGCACACGGCCGTGCCGTAGAAGAACGCCACGGACGACAGCAGCGCCCACAGCAGCAGGGCGAACACGCCGGCGAGGGGCCCGTACACGCTGCCGAACGACCCGCTGAGCGAGACGTACGCCGCGAGACCGGCTGTGGCGACGGCACTGAGCACCACGGCGATCCCCGATCCGAGGGCGAGCCACGACAGGGCCGGCTGCCGGCGGCGCGGCGCGTGGTCGAGGAGCACGGCGATCGCGAAGACGAGCAGGGCGAGGCCGACCGGCCACCGCAGCCCGTTCCACCAGTCGACGGCCGTGTCGGACCACCCGTAGTTGTCCGCCATCGCCTCGCCGAGCGCCCCGCCGCCGACGATCATCACGAACCCGACGCCGACCGGCGCGGCGAGCACGGCGGTCAGCACCGCCGCCCGGCCGTACTTCTGGAGCGCCTTGCGGTCGCGCCGGATGCCGTAGATGCGGTTGGCGCCGCGCTCGACCTGCGCCATCGCCGTGGTCATCGACAGGAGCGCGAAGCCGAGGCCGAGCACGAGGGCGATCTCGCCGGCCCGCTCGGACGCGTCCGACCCGTCGACCGCCGAGGCGAGCGCGTCACCGTCGCCCGAGCCGGGGGAGAGCGAGTCGACGACGTGCGCCACGACCGCGGCGGGCCGCTCGTGGTCGATGTCGGAGGCGAGGCCGGTCAGGGCGAGGAGGAAGGGGACGACGGCGAGGCAGGCCTGCAGGGCGAGCGCGCGCGAGTTGGTGAACCCGTCGCCGTAGCGGAAGCGCACGAAGGACTCGACTGCGATCTTCCCCAGCCCGTGGTGGCGTGCGAGGTGCCAGGCATCGAGCGCGTCCAGCTCGTCACCGTCCATCTCGGTGGTGACGGGCACGGTCCGCGCGGTGGTCATGGGCGCACCCTAGGCGGCGGCCGCGGCGCAGGAGTGCCCGGATTCGCCGGACGGGTGCCCCGCCCGCCTTTACTCTGTGAGTCCCACCGGTCGTCGCGGCCGCTGGCAGACGTTCTCGACCCTCGGAGTCTCCGTGTCGTTCCTCGGCCCCACCCCGTCTCGTCGCGCCCTCGTGGTCACCTCCCTCCTCGGCCCCGTCGCCGCAACGCTGTCCCTCGCGCCCGGCAGGGCGTATGCCGCGTCGGGCACCCCGCTGGGGCGGCAGGTCCGGTTCGGCGCCTACGCGTGGGACGTGCCGTGGACCCCCGGCGTCCTCGACGACCTCCAGCGGACCGTCCAGGCGCCGGTCTCGATCGCGTCCTACTTCTACGGACCCGACGTCGTCTTCCCCGCCCAGCAGGACCTCGACACCGCTCGAGGTGGCGTGCGCGACCTGCTGGTCGCGTGGGAGATCGGGAAGTTCCGCTACAGCGAGTGGCCGGCCGGCGTGCACGACGCCTACCTCGACCAGATCGCCGCGGCGGCGCGCGCCTTCCCGTACGTCATGTACGTGCGCCCCTGGCCGGAGATGAACGGCGACTGGACGTCGTTCCAGCCGACCCCCGCCGGCGAGAAGGAGCACGGCGGCACGCCGGAGGAGTTCATCGCAGCCTGGCGCTACCTCGTGACCTACCTGCGCGACCGGGGCGCCACCAACCTGCGCTGGGTGTTCAACCCGACGACCGACACCTACGAGGGCACGACCGACATCCGCACCATCTACCCCGGTGACGACTACGTCGACGTCCTCGGCCTCGACGGCTACAACTGGGGCAACACCGGCCTCGACTGGGGACCGTGGCGCACCTTCGAGGACATCTACCGCGAGCAGTACGACCGGCTCGCCGCCCTGCACCCCACCGCTCCGGTGTGGATCTGCGAGGTCGGCTGCAAGGAGCCGTCGTACGACGACGGTGCACCCCGCATCAAGTCCGCCTCCAAGGGACGCTGGATCACCGACATGTTCGCCGCGACCACCTTCCCGCGGGTCCGGGCCGTGTGCTGGTTCCAGGGCAACAAGGAGCGCGACTGGCGGGTGAATTCCTCGAACGACGCGCTCAAGGCGATCCGCTCCGCGCTCGACCAGATGCCCGCCTGACGCTCGCGCGGAGGGTGGAGGCTGTCGGTCCGCAGCGCCAGACTGGAGCCATGAAGGCTCGGGAGCGCGTCGGATCGATCGGGAGACAGGTGGCGGTGGAGCCGCGCCGGTTCTACGACGGCGGCACGCTGCCGACCGCGGCGGGTCCGGGGCAGCCGCCCGACCCCGGGTCCGATCCGCGCATCGTGCTCGAGCGGCACTCCGAGGAGGGCGTCGAGACGTTCGCCCTGGAGCGTCGACTGGCCTACCGCGACCGCCACCTCGGTGAGCTGCTGGTCCCGGCGGACGCCGACTTCCGCACCGACCTGACCTCGGTTCCCGCCCTGTTCACGTGGCTGGTGCCCAAGACCGGGGCCCACCTGCCCGCCGCGCTGCTGCACGACGCCCTCGTGGCCGGTCGCGGCGACCCCGCGTCCTACGTCTCCACCGAGGGGCACGAGGTCGACCGGGTCGAGGCCGACCGGGTCTTCCGCGACGCGATGGCCGACACCGGCACCGGAGTGATCCGGCGCTGGATCGTCTGGTCGGCCGTCACCGTGGCGACGATCTTCGTCGGCCGGGCCGTGCCGTGGTCGCCGCTCAAGCACTGGTCCTACCGGGTGGCGGCGGGCGTCACGATCGCCGCCATCGTCTACCTCGGCTACAGCGCCACCGCCGACCTGTTCGACGTCTCGTGGGTCGGTGCCGTCGACGTGCCGTGGATGGGCGACCGGCCGTGGTGGGCGGAGCTGGCGGGCGGGTTCGCGGGGGCGGTCGTGCTGCCGCTGGCGCTGAGCCTGCTCTGGGGCCGGCTGCGGATGGCGGGCGCGATCGCCGGGGTGATGCTCGCCGTGCTGCTGCACGTCACCGTCGGCCTCGCCGTCATCGGGGCGAGCTACCTCGCCCTCGAGCGGCTGGCCCGACGCGCGCCCCTCGCGGCCTGGGCGCTGGCAGGCGTCGTCGTCGCCGCCTCGCTGGTCGTCTTCGCGGTGCTCAGCCTCGGCTGAGGCCGACCTCGGCGAGCCAGCGCGCGGCGAACGTGTCGCGCGGCAGGTCCTGGGTGACGAGGGAGAGGCCCTCTCGCGCCGCCAGGACGACCAGTCCGAGCGCCACGGCGGTCACCACCATGCCGTGGACGTTGCGTGGGAAGCGGCTCGGCACCGTGCGTACGCGGTGCCAACCGCCGACGAGACCGGCGGTGACGACGGCGGAGACGATGCTGGCGAAGGCGGCCCCGAGCACCGTGCCGAGGAGGTTCAGGTGGCTGATGAGGATCGCCGACGTCGCGGCGGCGGTGGCGCCGGCGACGAGCTGCGGGAGGCTGAGGTCGAGGAAGGGCTGGCGGTCGGTCCGGTCGGTCCGGTCGGTCGTGTCGATGGGGGAGTCAGGCATCTCGCGAGGGGGGTTCGGGGACAGGGCTTCCCCTGTACGACGACCGGGCGCGGCCGATCGTTGCCCGACGTGAGCACCCTCACGGTGGGACCGGCACCGCGTGCCCGGTCAGCGCAGCGAGTACGTCGCCAGCGAGACGCCGACGTAGTGCGCGGCGAAGGCCAGGATGGTGAACGAGTGGAACACCTCGTGGAAGCCGAACCAGCGGGGCGAGGGGTTGGGGCGCTTGAGGCCGTAGACCACGCCGCCGAGCGTGTAGAGCACGCCGCCGACCGCCACGAGCACCAGCGTGGCAGCCGCGATGCCGCTGCTGAAGCGGTTGGCGCCCTCCATGAACTGGGGGATGAAGAACACCGCCGCCCAGCCGAGGGCGATGTACATCGGGGTGTAGAGCCAGCGCGGCGCGTCGGTCCAGAACACGCGGAAGAACACGCCGGCGATCGCCGCGAGCCAGACGACGAGCAGCAGCGTCGTACGCGCGGTGCCGTCGAGGAAGAGCAGGGCGTAGGGCGTGTAGGTGCCTGCGATGAGCACGAAGATGTTGGCGTGGTCGAAACGGCGCAGGAACGCCCACGTGCGCGGCGACCAGGTGCCGCGGTGGTAGATCGCCGAGACCGTGAAGACGAGGAGCGCGGACAGCGCGAAGGCGGCCGAGCCGACCCGCGTGGACGCCGTCGGGGAGAGCGCGACGAGCACGATGCCGGCGGCGAGCGCGATCGGCGCGGTGCCGGCGTGCAGCCAGCCGCGCAGGTGCGGCTTGATCTCGGCCATCTTGTCGGCCATCACTTCGCCGGCACGCTCCACGGCGTGCTCGACGCGGTCGCGAGGGGTCATGCGGCGTTCTCCATGTGCACGAAACTACTCGGAGTGGTGTGAGAAGCGCAGCCGAGTGCACCGAGTGCCCGGTCACACGGCGTGACGGCGTTACCATCGGCTGGTGGTCAACGTGAAGGACGCCGTGCGTCGGGTGCTCTACCCGGCCTACGAGTCCCGGGTGGTGAAGTTCCTTCCCCACGACCAGATCCCGAAGCACGTGGGCGTGATGCTCGACGGCAACCGCCGGTGGGCCAAGGCGGTCGGGCTCAACACCGCTGAGGGCTACCAGGCCGGCGCCGACAACATCCGTCCGCTGCTGGGCTGGTGCGAGGAGGTCGGCGTCGAGGTGGTCACGCTGTGGCTCCTCTCCAGCGACAACCTCACCAACCGCCCGCCCGAGCAGCTCACCGGCCTGCTGAAGATCATCGAGGGCGCCGTGGAGTCGCTCGCCGAGGCGGGCCGCTGGCGGATCCACCCCGTGGGGGCGCTCGACCTGCTGCCGACCGAGACCGCCGAGCGGCTCAAGGCCGCCGAGGAGAGCACCCGCGACATCGACGGCGTGCTCGTCAACGTCGCGGTGGGCTACGGCGGCCGCCGCGAGATCGCCGACGCCGTGCGTGCCCTGCTCGCCGACCACGCCTCCAAGGGCACCTCGCTGGAGGAGCTCGCCGACATCATCGACGTCGAGCACATCGCCGAGCACCTCTACACCAAGGGCCAGCCCGACCCCGACCTGGTGATCCGCACGTCCGGCGAGCAGCGCCTTGGCGGCTTCCTGCTGTGGCAGTCGGCCAACTCGGAGTTCTACTTCTGCGAGGCCCTGTGGCCCGACTTCCGGCGCGTCGACTTCCTGCGCGCCATCCGCGCGTACGCCGAGCGCGAGCGCCGCTTCGGCGGCTGACCCGCGGCTCGCAGACGTCACCCGACCGTCACCTCGCGTTCGGGCGTGTCGCCCCGGATCGGGCGATCCACGGGCGTACTTTCGGCGACATCAGCAGGTGGGGAAGCCGGCTGAACCGGGAGGCACACCTTGGGCACTCAGATGGGAGCTCTCCGGTCCGTTGAATGACATCGGGCCGGGCGAGGAGTGCGCGCGCCGACCCGCAGCAAGGGGTTAGTCGTGGCCAGCAGCAAGACCTCACCCAGCTCCGCATCGCACAGCTCCGTTCCGCCCAGCAGCACCCGCCGCACGTACGTCCTCGACACCAGCGTCCTGCTCGCCGACCCGGCCGCGACCAAACGCTTCGCCGAGCACGAGGTCGTGCTCCCGGTGGTGGTGATCACCGAGCTCGAGGGCAAGCGCAACCACCCGGAGCTCGGGTTCTTCGCGCGCTCCGCCCTGCGGGCCCTCGACGAGCTGCGCATGGTCAACGGGCGCCTCGACCAGCCCGTCCCTGTGGGGAGCGAGGGCGGCACGGTCCGCGTCGAGCTCAACCACACCGACCCGGAGTCGCTGCCGTCGGGCTTCCGGCTGGGCGACAACGACACGCGGATCCTCGCCGTGGCCCGCAACCTGGCCAACGAGGGCCACCGGGTCACCCTGGTCAGCAAGGACCTCCCGCTCCGGATCAAGGCCTCGGCCGTCGGGCTGGACGCCGAGGAGTACCGCGCCGAGGCCATCAGCAGCTCCGACACCGGCTACACCGGGATGGCCGAGCTCGAGGTGCTCGCCAGCGACCTCGACGAGCTCTACGAGGACGGTGTCATCGACCTCGCCGAGGCTCGCGACCTCCCGTGCCACAACGGGCTCGTGCTGCTCTCGGACCGGGGTACGGCGCTGGGCCGCGTGGGGGCGGACAAGCGCGTGCACCTCGTCCGCGGCGACCGCGATGCCTTCGGCATCCACGGCCGGTCGGCCGAGCAGCGGGTGGCGCTCGAGATGCTCCTCGACCCCGAGGTCGGCATCGTCTCCCTGGGCGGCCGCGCCGGCACCGGCAAGTCGGCGATGGCGCTCTGCGCGGGCCTCGAGGCCGTGATGGAGCGCCGCCACCACAAGAAGGTGGTGGTCTTCCGGCCGCTGTTCGCCGTCGGTGGCCAGGAGCTCGGCTACCTGCCCGGCTCGGAGAACGAGAAGATGTCTCCCTGGGCCCAGGCGGTCTTCGACACCCTCGGTGCCCTGGTCTCGCGCGACGTCGTCGACGAGGTGATGGACCGCGGGATGCTCGAGGTGCTGCCGCTCACGCACATCCGCGGCCGTTCCCTCCACGACGCCTTCGTCATCGTGGACGAGGCCCAGTCGCTGGAGCGCAACGTGCTGCTGACGGTGCTGTCGCGCATCGGCGCGAACTCCAAGGTGGTCCTCACCCACGACGTCGCCCAGCGCGACAACCTCCGCGTGGGCCGACACGACGGCATCGTCGCGGTGGTGGACAAGCTCAAGGGCCACCCGCTCTTCTCGCACGTCACACTCACCCGCTCCGAGCGCTCGCCGATCGCCGCGCTCGTGACCGAGATGCTGGAGGACGTCACCCTCTGACGAGGGGGCGCGACCTGCCGCCCGTCGCGCTGTAACGCCGGGTTGGTGCGACTACCCACCCCCGAGCACCACATGGGGTACCGCACCTAACCCGGCGTTACAGCGGCGATCGGGGCGGCGGACGGCGGTGGCGGTCGTCACGCGGGCGTGACGCGTGTGGCGTACGAGACGCAGGCAGCCTGTTGTGACGCAAGGGACGGCTCCAATTGTGCCGTTCGGTTTGCACGTGGTTGAACCCTCATGCATGGTGGCTCGTGGCCGTTCCGTGACCTCGGTCGTCGGCAGGGCGCCGGGATCCCCCGCACCACCGCCCCGTCCCGCCGGACCAGGTCTTCGTGGTCGCCCCCGCGCCTCCGTGCACGACCCGGCGTGACACCCCCTGTCGTCAACCCCCGTGAGCCCCTGTGCCGAAGCCAGACAAGTACGTCCCGAAACACCGCGTCCCCGGCAAGCACAAGGCCGTCCGCGCGCCCCGTCGAGCCCTGCGCACCGGCGTCGTCCTGACCGGACTGGCAGCCGCCGCGACCGGCGTGAGCGTCACCGGCGGCCTCGCCGCGAGCGACCCCGACGGGCTGACCCCCGCCGCCGCCGACGTGGCGACCGCCACCCCGAGCCCGTCCGCCGATGCCACGCCGGAAGCTGCTGGCTCGACCGACGAAGCGACCACGCTCGAGGGGTCGTCGCGGCAGGTCGCCTCGCGCTCCGCGCGGCGCACCGACAAGGCCAAGGCCACGACGCTCGCGATGTCCGGCGGCTCCGCCGTGACGCGCTCGGAGAAGCTGTCCGAGGGCGACCCGCGCGACATCGCCCGCGCGCTGCTGCCGGCGTACGGCTTCTCCTCCGACCAGTTCTCCTGCCTCGACTCGCTCTACGTCAGCGAGTCCGACTGGCGCATCGACGCCGACAACCCGACCTCGTCGGCGTACGGCATCCCGCAGGCCCTCACCGAGCTCCACGAGCTGCCGGCGGACTACATGACCTCCGCCGAGTCGCAGATCCGGTGGGGCCTGGAGTACATCCAGGACACCTACGGCACCCCGTGCAGCGCGTGGAGCTTCAAGCAGGGCAACGGCTGGTACTGAGCCCCGGCGCGATCTGATCTGGTCGGTCAGGTGCGCGGGACCTCGCACCGCCGGGCGGTCTCCGCGTAGCAGCGGTCCTTCCCGGCCCCGCCGCGGGCCGTGTCGCGCCCCGTGCCGCCGGTGAGGACGTCGTCGTCGGCGCGACCGACCAGGAGGTCACGCCCCGCCCCACCCACGAGCCGGTCGTTGCGCTTCCCGCCGAGCAGGACGTCGTCACCGGTCCCGCCGACCAGCGTCGAGGTCTTCGTCTTCGCGTAGGGAGCGACCGTCACGCGGTCGTCACCGCCGCGAGCGTCCACGAAGATGCGCGGGGCGCGGACCACGATCGCGTCCCTGCTCCGCGTGCCGACGATGTCCGCCCGGCGGCCGGCAGTCACCAGCGTCCTGCCCTCGAACCGACGGGCCTCGGTCACGAACGAGAAGCGGCCCCCGTCGTCGGTCGTGTCGCTGCACCGGAACTGCCTCCCGAGCCGGTACTCGATCGTGGAGCAGTGAGGCATCTCGATCGAGTCGTCGCCCTCACCTCCGTCGAGCGTTCCGCTCATCGGGCCGGTGGCGTACCGGACCGCGTCGTCACCGGTACCCATGGCGGCGTCGACGGTCGTGGCATACCGGTGCTCCGGCGCCAGGCTCGTCGACACGGTCAGGACCTCGGCAGCATCCGACCCCGTGAAGGTGAGCGGCGAGTCGACGTACACGTGGAAGAACTGCACGTTGCTCCACCGCATGAGCTCGCCCGCGTCCGACGTGGCGACACGGGATGCGTTGTCGACCGTGACCCGTCGCTGCAGCCAGCCCCGGTGGATGATGGCGAGGTTGTCGCCCGTCCCGTCGCCGGCCGTGCCGCCGTTGTCGAGCACCGCGCCTCTTCCGCCGATGTAGAGCGAGTCACCGCCGGCGCCCGAGATCACGGTGTCGTCGTTCGGGATGTCCGGGGACGGCGAGCCGCTGTAGACGGTGTCCGAGCCGAGGCCGGCGTCGATGTGGTCGCGGCCGGAGTCTCCGCCGAGGTGGGGGTACGCCAGCTGGGCGTCCCCCGCGAAGACGGTCTCAGGTCGGCTCGAGCCGAGGAACGTGTCGTCGCCGCCGCCGAGGGTGACGCGCAGGTAGCTGGTGTGACGGGTCTCCTCCACGACGACCGTGTCGTTCCCGGCGCCCATCATGACGTCGAACGTCGAGTCCACGTTGGGGTGCGGGATGGTGCCGGCGCCCGGGACGACGCAGAGGACGTCGTTCCCGTCGCCTGCGTCGATGGTGCCCCGGCCGGACGCGCCCTCCGCCGTCGTGACGATGACGTCGTCACCGGGCGTCCCCACGGTGCTGTTCCCCGAGGTCGGTCCCACGATCGTGGCCGGCCTGCCCTGACACGTCGGGACGTCGGCGGCCGCAACACCCTGCAGCGCCATCACGGCGGACGACGCCAGCAGCACGATCGAGGCGGACAAGGACGAGACACGGGCCACGAGAACTCCAGAAGGGGTGGGCGGAACAGGCAGGAGGGTACGCGCCAGCGACGCCAGAGGTTGCGCCGCTATCGCGGCGGCGCGCTGAACTCGCGAGTCCCCGATCCGTCGCGGGGGACGGCGTGCGCGGTGTCGGAGGGGGGCCCCTCGAGCTCGTCGGCGACGGAGACGACCAGCCCGCCGAGCATGAAGGCGACGATGGCGGCGACGAGCGTCGAGGTGGCGAGGTCCGGGATGTAGCGCCGCGCGCCCTCCGGCTCGGCGCCGTGGAAGTGGTGGGTCAGGGCGTGGCCCTTGCCGCGCGCGAGGAGGTGGCGGTTGACCGGCCAGGCTGCGAAGAAGGCCACCGTCAGCGCGAGCATCATCGAGAGCCAGAACACCGGGTTGACGAGGCCCGCCTCCATGGCGCCCGGGATGACGGCCATGACCAGGTTGTCGACGAGCTCCATGGTGGCGATCGAGAGCGTGTCGGCCGCGAGGACGACGGTCAGGGCGGCCCCGAGCCCGAGACCCGCCCGCAGCAGCGGCAGGGTCGACAGGGCGTAGCCGAAGAGGAACGCCAGCCCGATCGCGACGGCGATGGTCGCGAGGTTGCCCAGTCCCAGTGCGGTGCCGATCATCAGGCCGAGGATCTCGCCGATGGCGCAGCCGGTCAGGCAGTGGAGGGTGGCGGACACCGCCATGGCGTTGCTGCTGCCCGTGTCGTGGTGGGAGCCGTGCCCGGCTCCGGGGAGAGTGCCTTGGTCCATGGCTCGAACATACCCCCGGGGGGTATTAACGTCAACGGCCGGGGACGGTCGTCGTCATCACGCAGTTCTTCAGTCCCTTGGGGCGCACGTAGGTGAAGCCGAGACGTTCGTAGAGGCGGCGGGTGCCGTTGTAGAGGAACGACGACGACACCTTCTTGGTCTGGTCGGTCAGGTCGTGCGGGTAGGACTCGACCACCCCGCCACCCGACTCCGCGATCAGGTCGAGCGCGCCGCGGATCGCGAGCTCGGTGACCCCGCTGCGGCGGTATCGCTTGTCGACGAAGACGCAGGTGATCCGCCAGTCGGGGTCGGCGTCCTTCTCGGCGTCGTACTGCTTGCGGTGGTGGAGCGTGGGGAGCTCCACGGGCGTGCCGTACTCCGCCCACGCGATCGCCTCGTCGCCGTCGAGGACCAGCGCGGCGTGCGCCTCGCCCCTCTCGACGTACGACTTCTTGAGTGCGCGGTTGCCCTCCCTGCCCTGGCCCCGCTCGGGGCTGTCGGGGTGGAACCAGATGCAGTAGCAGCCGCCGAAGATCCCGTTGTGCCGGATGACGAGGTCGTCGAAGGCCGGCCAGGTCTCGGGCGTGAGGGGCTTGATGTCGTACGACGTCTCGCTCATGCGGCGACCGTACGACCGGAACCGGACGAGCGGCTACCGGTTACCCCGAGGTCAGACGACCCGTCATCGAGTCGACGTCGAGGGCGGCGTCGAGCTGTTCCTCGGTCAGGTCTCCGCGCTCGACGTAGCCCATGCCGATCACGGTCTCGCGGATCGTGGCCCCGTCGGCGAGGGCCTTCTTGGCGACCTTGGCGGCCTGCTCGTAGCCGATGTGGGCGTTGAGCGGGGTGACCACCGAGGGGGAGGACTCGGCGTAGCGCCGCATCCGATCGGCGTCGGCGGTGATCCCGTCCACGCACCTCTCGGCGAGCAGGACCGAGGAGGTGGACAGCACGTGGATCGACTCGAGCAGGGCGTGCGCCATGACCGGCATCATCACGTTGAGCTCGAAGCTGCCGGACGCGCCGGCCCAGGCGATCGTCGCGTCGTTGCCGACGACCCGGGCGCACACCATCAGGGTCGCCTCGGGCAGCACCGGGTTGACCTTGCCGGGCATGATGCTCGACCCCGGCTGGAGGTCGGGCAGGCGGATCTCGGCGAGCCCCGTCGTGGGTCCCGACGACATCCAGCGCAGGTCGTTGCACGCCTTGGTGAGCCCGACGGCGATGGTGCGCAGGACGCCGGACAGCTCGACCAGCGAGTCGCGGGTGCCCTGCGCCTCGAAGTGGTTGCGCGCCTCGGTGAAGGGCTGCCCGGTCCGCTCGGAGAGCGCGGCGATCGCCCGCTCCGCGAAGGCGGCCGGGGTGTTGATGCCGGTGCCGACGGCGGTGCCGCCAAGGGGGAGCTCGCGCACGCGCGGCAGCACCGCCTCGAGCCGCTCGACGCCGAGGCGCAGCGTGGCGGCGTAAGCCCCCATCTCCTGCCCGAGCGTCACGGGCGTGGCGTCCATCAGGTGGGTGCGCCCCGACTTCACCGTGTCGGCGAACTCCTCGGCCTTGCCCTCGAACGACGTGGCCAGCCGGTCGAGCGCGGGCAGGAGGTCGTCGACGACCGCGAGCGTCGCCGCGACGTGGATGCTGGTCGGGAAGGTGTCGTTGCTGCTCTGCGAGGCGTTGACGTGGTCGTTGGGGTGGACCTCGACGCCGGCCTGCGCGGCCAGGGTCGCGATGACCTCGTTGGCGTTCATGTTGGAGCTGGTGCCGGACCCCGTCTGGAAGACGTCGATGGGGAACTCCCCGTCGTGCGCCCCGTCGACGATGGCGTCGGCGGCGGAGACGATGGCCTGCGCCTGCTCGTGGCGTACGACGCCCAGTGCGGCGTTGGCGGTCGCGGCGGCCGCCTTGACGTGGGCCAGCGCCTGGACGTGCCGGGGCTGCAGCGTGAGGCCGCTGATCGGGAAGTTCTCGATCGCGCGCTGGGTCTGGGCCCGCCAGAGGGCGTCGCGAGGTACCTCGACCTCGCCCATGGAGTCGTGCTCGGTGCGGGTCGGGCTCCCATCGCTCATGCGGTCGACGTTAGTCCTTGACAGATAGGTAACGTATTGGTTACCAATAGGGGGTGGACCCGTTCGCTGCCCTCGCCGACCCCGTACGACGTGACCTCGTCGCCCGGCTCGCGCGCGGACCGGCCCGGGTCGTGGACCTCACCGCCGAGCACGCGATCAGCCGCCCGGCCATCAGCCGGCACCTGCGCCTGCTCGCCGAGGCCGGCCTGGTGACGGCGGAGGACCGCGGTCGGGAGCGGCACTACCGGCTCGAGCGCACCGGGCTGTCGGTGCTCGCCGACTGGCTCGCTGCCCTGGATCCGCACCTCCGCTTCGACGAGTCCGTGCTCGACGGGCTCGACCTCGAGGTCCGCCGTACGACCCGCGACCGTGCGCGGGACATCCGCGCGGCCGCCGATGCCCGACCCGATCCCCAGGAGGAGACCGCATGACCACCACCAGCCCCCGCCCCACCGGTCGCCGCGAGGAGCGGCACGGCGAGACGTTCCTCGTCTTCGACCGGACGTTCCGCGCCCCGATCGAGGACGTGTGGGCGGCCGTGACCGAGTCCGACCGTCTCGTCCGCTGGATCGGGGAGTGGAGCGGCGACCCGGCGAGCGGGTCGGTCACCTTCAGGATGACGGCCGAGGGCGACGACGTGGCCGACGAGACGATCTGGATCGACGAGTGCGTCCCACCTCGACGTCTCGTGATGCGGTCCGCGCAGCCCGTGGAGCCCGACCTGCTGTGGGCCTGGGAGATCGACCTCGTCGAGGCCGACGGCACCACGACCCTCTCCTTCGCCCAGGGCGTCACCGACGTGGAGCTCGCCGAGAGCGTCGGGCCGGGCTGGGACTACTACCTCGACCGCATGGTCGCCGCGGAGGCCGGCCAGGACCTCGCCGCGATCGACTTCGACGACTACTACCCGGCGTTCAAGGACCACTACCGGGCCGAGCTCGCCTGACCGCAGCGGCGTGGCCACTTGGTCCCGTCATGGCCCATTGGGGAGCATGGGACGCATGGGGTTGCTGCGTCTCGGGGTCGGTGTCGGTCTGTCGGTGGTCATGGTGACCACCTCGGCGTGCTCGCTGCTGGGTGGCGACGAGGGACCGCAGGCCGCCGACACCGCCGACGAACTCGCCGTCGCGCTCTCGGGGCACTCCCTCGGCGAGGTCCCGCTGACGAGCGAGGACGCCCGCGCCGCCTTCGCCGACCTGGTCGAGCCCCTCGAGGAGGTGCCCGTCGCCGTCGAGGTCACCGACGTCCAGCAGGTCGAGGAGGAGGGCCGGGCGGACGCCACGCTCGCCTGGAGGTGGGACGTCACCGACACCACCCCGTGGGAGTACGAGACGACAGTCCGGCTGTCGCAGGACGAGGACGGCTGGAAGGTCGACTGGGCGCCCGACGCGCTGGCGCCCGACCTCGCCGACGGCGACACCCTCGGCCTGCGCACGCTCCCGCCGGTGCGCGGTGACATCACCGGGGCCGACGGCGCGGTGCTGGTGACCGAGCGGCCGGTGCTGCGCTACGGGCTCGACAAGACCAAGGTCCAGGGGCCGCAGGTCGCCCGGAGCGCCCGACGGATCGCGCGGGTCCTCGACGTCGACGTGGCGTCGTACGTCGAGCGCGCGGAGGTGATGGGCGCCGAGGCCTTCGTCGAGGCGCTCGTGCTGCGCGAGGACGACGCGCTCGACGTGCTGCCCGGCTTCGCGAAGATCCGCGGCGCACTGGCCGTGCGCGACACCATGCCGCTCGCCTCGACGCGCGAGTTCGCCGCGGCGCTGCTCGGCCGCGTCGGCCCTGCGACGGCTGAGGTCGTCGAGGCCTCGGAGGGTCGCATCGTCGCCGGCGACGAGGTCGGACTCTCCGGCCTGCAGGCCCGCTACGACGAGCAGCTGCGGGGCGTGCCCGGTGCGTCCGTCGTCGCCCGCGACGCCGACGACCAGCTGCGCACCCTTGCCGAGGTCCCGGCCACCGACGGGGCCGACCTCGTGACCACCCTCGACCCGGCGCTTCAGCAGAAGGGCGAGGACGTGCTGGCCACCCTCGGCGAGGGTGCGCCGGCGGCGGCCCTCGTGGCGATCCGGCCCTCCGACGGCGCGGTCCTGGCGAGCGCCAACGGTGCCGGTGCGGAGGGCGCCGACCTCGCCATGACGGGGCAGTACGCCCCCGGCTCGACGTTCAAGGTGGTCACGTCGCTCGCGCTGCTGCGCAGTGGGATGGGGGTGGACGACGTCGTGTCGTGCCCCGCAACGACGGTCGTCGACGGCCGGTCGTTCAAGAACTACGACGACTACCCGGCCTCCGCGCTCGGCGACATCACCCTGACCCAGGCCATCGCCCAGTCCTGCAACACCGCCCTGATCGGCAACGCCGACCGCCTCGCCGACGGCGACCTGGCGGCGGCCGCCCAGGCCCTCGGGCTCGGCACCGACCACGACCTCGGCTTCCCGGTCTACTTCGGCCAGGTCCCGCCGCCGGAGACCGCGACGGGCGCGGCGGCCGACATGATCGGCCAGGGCACCGTGCTCGCCAGCCCCTTCGCGATGGCCACGGTCGCCGCGTCGGTACGGGCCGGCCGGGCCGTGCTGCCGGTGCTGCTGCCGGACCACCAGGTCGAGCAGGTGGTTCCGGGCATGCCGCTCACGGGTCCCGAGTCGGGCACCCTCCGCGGGCTGATGCGCGCCGTGGTCACCACCGGGTCGGGCCGCTTCCTCCAGGACGTGCCGGGCGAGGTGGGCGCGAAGACCGGCACCGCGGAGTTCGGCCAGCCCGACGCCTCAGGGGCGCTCCCGACGCACACGTGGATGATCGCGACGCGGGGCGACCTCGCCGTCGCGGTGTTCGTCGAGACCGGCGTCTCGGGGTCGCAGACCGCGGGCCCGGTGCTCGAGGCGTTCCTGCGCTGAGGGCGGCAGGTCCTCAGCGGCGGGCGAGGTAGAGGAAGTACTCCTCCGGCCGGTCCTGCAGCAGCACGTCGTGGGCCTGCTCCTCCGCGGCGCCGAACACAGTGCGGAGCGCCGCGAGCAGGTCCGGCGCGGCGTTGGCCGACCACACCACGAGCACGCCACCCGGACCGAGGACGTCGCGGCACCGGCGGAGGAACTCCTCCTGGTAGACCGCCTCGTTGCGCTGGTGCACCAGGTAGCCAGGACCGTTGTCGACGTCGAGGAGCACCAGGTCGTAGGTCGAGCGGGCCTCGGCGATCGCCATGGCGATGTCGGCGTTGACGACGGTGGCGCGCGTGTCGGCCAGCAGGGCGGGCCCGTGCGGCACCGTCCCGTCGCGCATCCACTGCACCAGGGTCTCCTCGATCTCGACCACGACCGCCCGCTCGACGCGGGGATCGGCGAGCACCCGCTGCAGGGTGAAGCCCAGCCCGAGCCCGCCGACGAGCACGGTGGACGGATCCTCGACCAGCTCGAGCGCCTGCGCGGCCAGCTCGATCTCGCTCGTGGTCTCGAGGGTGTCCATCACGAACACCCCGTTGACGCGGAGCTCGAGCACGTCGGCGCCGGTGCCGTTCGTACGCCGCCGCAGCACCACCTCGCCGCGGGTGCTCTCGGCCCGGGCGATCTCCACGCTCTGGACGCTCTCGGGGCTCACCATGTCGCCATCCTGCCAACCACCGCTGTCGGACCCGACGCTGCCCACGCCGTCGCCGGTGGGCAGCCTTCGTCCAAGGTCGCCGCGCGACGGATGGTGGCGCCAAATGGCTGCCCAGACCCGGCGCGTCCGACTACCGTGAACTCGTGTACACCGTCGGCCGCACAGCTGAGCTCACCGGCGTGCCCTCCGGGACCCTCCGCAAGTGGGAGCAGCGCTACGGCGTGGTCGTCCCGCAGCGCTCGTCGGGCAACTACCGGCTGTACGACGACGAGGCGGTGCGCCGGCTCGTCGTGATGCGCAGCCTGGTCGAGGCGGGCTGGACGGCGCAGGAGGCGGCTCGCCACGTCACCGAGGACGTCGCGGCCGCGGAGGCCCAGGTCGCGCGACCGGAGGAGCCCGCCTACGAGGCACGCTTCGAGACCCTCGTCGCGTGTGCCCAGGACTTCGACGTCCCCCAGCTCGAGCGGCTGCTGGGCGAGGGGTTCGGCGACATCGACGTGGTGTCCGTGATCGACGACTGGCTCCTGCCGTCCATGGTCCACCTCGGCAAGGCCTGGCAGCGCGGGCTCGTCTCGGTCGCGGGCGAGCACTTCGTGACCGGCGCGGTGCACCGCAGGCTGGCCCTGACGTTCCAGTCGCTTCCGCCCGCCCCGAGTGGCGGCCCGCGCGTCGTCGTGGGACTCGCGCGCGGCTCCCGCCACGAGATAGGCGTGCTGGCGTTCGCGCTGGTGCTGAGGTCGCGCGGGGTCGCGGTGACCTACCTCGGCGGCGACCTGCCGCTCGAGGCCTGGGTCGGAGCCGTGCGTCTCATCGAGCCCCGGGCCGTGGTGCTCGCCGCTCCGACGATCGAGGACCTGCCGGCGGTGCGCGAGGTGACCGAGGCGCTCATGCCGCTCACCGAGGTGCTGCTCGGCGGCGCCCACCAGGACCGCGTCGAGGGTCCCGTGCACCTCGGGCACCACGCCGGTGCGGCGGCAGACGCCCTCGCCACCCGCCTCGGCGCCGTCAGCTGACGCCGGGCGCCCGCCCGCAGGTGCTCAGCGGGCCGTCGGTGCGGTCGGCCCCTCGGTGCAACCGCTGCTGGACCAGTGGCCGCCCACGATGTCCACGCGGCAGTGGCTGTCGGTCGACGGCAGGTCGGTCGTCGCGGGCGACGTGCCGAGCACGGAGCCCAGCGCGGCTGCGGCGAGCACGGCGACGCCGGCCACCCGGAGCCGGCGGTTGGTGCGCTCCTCGAGGTCCGCCACCGGCCGTGCCGTGACCGCCATGAACGGCTGCGCCGTGATCGACATGGGTCCTCCTCGGGAAGCATTCCTGTGGCTTGTCCACAGTTTGTCCACCGTTGGTGGACAACCGGGACAGTAGGACTGTTGTCCACGCTTTGTCCAAAGTTCGCTACCCTTGCGGGTGTGTACACCGTCGGACGCACCGCACAGCTCACCGGAGTGCCGCGCGAGACCCTGCGCAAGTGGGAGCAGAGGTACGGCGTGGTGTCGCCGGCCCGCACCGAGGGCAACTACCGCCTCTACGACGACGAGGCGGTCAGACGCCTGTCGGTGATGCGCGACCTCGTCGACTCGGGATGGGCGCCGCGCGAGGCGGCGCGGAAGGTGCTGGACGAGCCGACGCGATCCGCGGACCTGCCCCGGCCGGGGTCGCCGCTGGCGCGGCTCGACGACCTCGCCGGGTGCGGCGAGGACTTCGACGTCGTACGGCTGGAGAGCATGCTCGACAAGGCGTTCGCCGAGGCCGACCTGGCGATCGCGGTCGACGAGTGGCTGATGCCGTCCCTCGTACGCCTCGGCGAGGCCTGGCAGCAGGGGACGGTGAGCGTCGCGGGCGAGCACTTCGTCAGCGCCGCCGTCCTGCGCCGGCTCGCGCAGGCGTTCCACCAGCTCCCGCACGCCCTGCCCGGGGCACCCCAGGTGATGGTCGGGCTGGCCCGTGGCTCGCGCCACGAGCTGGGCGTCATGGCCTTCGCGATGGTGCTGCGCAGCCGCGGTATCAACGTCACCTACCTCGGCGCCGACCTGCCCGTGGAGAGCTGGGTCGACACCGTCCGCGCGCTGCTGCCCGAGGCCGTGGTGCTCGCGGTCCCGACCGTCGAGGACCTCCCGGCGGTGCGCGAGGCCGTGCAGGCGATCACGCCGATCACCACCGTCCTCCTCGGCGGCGCCCACCAGGGTCGGGTCGAGGGGGCCGAGGCCCTCGGCCACCAGATCGGCGAGGCGGCGGCCGACCTCGCCGCGCGCCTCACCGCGGCCTGACAGCGGCTGCTGCGGCTACGTCGGCTACTGCGCCGAGCGGACCCGGATGCCCGAGATCGGTACCGTCACCGCGCCCGACGGGTCGGTGAAGAAGTCGTTGCCCTTGTCGTCGACGACGATGAAGGCCGGGAAGTCTTCTACCTCGATCTTCCACACGGCCTCCATGCCGAGCTCCTCGTACTCGACGACCTCGACGGACCTGATGCAGTCCTGCGCGAGGCGGGCGGCCGGGCCGCCGATCGAGCCGAGGTAGAACCCACCGTGGGAGTCGCACGCCTCGGTCACGGCCTTCGAGCGGTTGCCCTTGGCGAGCATGACCATCGATCCGCCCGCGGCCTGGAACTGCTCGACGTAGGAGTCCATGCGACCGGCCGTGGTCGGGCCGAACGACCCGGACGGCATGCCCTCCGGGGTCTTGGCCGGACCGGCGTAGTAGACCGGGTGGTTGCGCAGGTAGTCGGGCATCTCCTCGCCGGCGTCGAGGCGCTCCTTGATCTTGGCGTGCGCGATGTCGCGGGCGACGACGAGCGGTCCGGTGAGCGAGAGCCGCGTCTTGACCGGGTGCCTCGAGAGCTCGGCGAGGATGTCGGCCATCGGCTGGTTGAGGTCGATCGGGACGACCGCGCCGCCCTCGATGTCGTGGGCCATGCCGGCGTCGGGCATGTAGTGGGCCGGATCGGTCTCGAGCTGCTCGAGGAAGACGCCCTCCGGCGTGATCTTGCCGAGCGCCTGCCGGTCCGCCGAGCAGGAGACGGCGATCGCGACGGGGCACGAGGCGCCGTGGCGGGGGAGGCGGACGACGCGCACGTCGTGGCAGAAGTACTTGCCGCCGAACTGCGCACCGATCCCGAAGGACTGCGTGAGCTCGAAGACCTGCTCCTCCAGCTCGACGTCGCGGATGCCGTGGGCGGCCATCGAGCCCTCCGTCGGCAGGTCGTCGAGGTAGTGCGCGGAGGCGTACTTGGCGGTCTTGAGGGCGAACTCCGCGCTCGTGCCGCCGATGACGACGGCGAGGTGGTACGGCGGGCAGGCGGCGGTGCCGAGGGAGCGGATCTTCTCGTCGAGGAACTCCATCAGCCGCGTCGGGTTCAGGACGGCCTTGGTCTCCTGGAAGAGGAACGACTTGTTGGCCGAGCCGCCGCCCTTGGCCATGAACAGGAACTTGTACTCGGGGACGTCCTTCGCGGGCGTCGAGTAGAGCTCGATCTGCGCGGGCAGGTTGGTGCCGGTGTTCTTCTCCTCGAACGTCGTCAGCGGCGCGAGCTGCGAGTAGCGGAGGTTGAGCCGGGTGTAGGCGTCGTACACGCCACGGCTGATCGCCTCGCCGTCGTCGGTGCCGGTCAGGACACCCTCGGACTTCTTGCCCATGACGATCGCGGTGCCGGTGTCCTGGCACATCGGCAGCACGCCACCGGCGGAGATGTTGACGTTCTTGAGCAGGTCGAGCGCGACGAAGCGGTCGTTGCCCGAGGCCTCGGGGTCGTCGATGATCCGGCGCAGCTGCGCGAGGTGACCGGGGCGGAGGTAGTGGCTGATGTCGTGCATTGCCTCCTCGGTGAGCCGCCGGATGGCCTCGGGCTCGACCTGCAGGAACGTGCGACCGCCGACCTCCACGGTCGACACGCCCTCGGTCGTGACGAGGCGGTAGGGCGTCTCCGGAGCGCCGTTGGAACCGGCGGTCGGGAGGAGGTCGGAGTAGTGGAACTCAGGGCCAGCGGCAGCGGTCGTCACGGCTGCCGATGCTACGCCGGGCCGGGCTCCGCGCCGGACTCGCCCTCCGGTGTCGTGGGCCGCCGACCTAGAGGCCGGAGCGGCGAGTTCGTCGGTCGTACCCATAAGCGTCACGCGGGAGTAACCTCCGAGCAGACGGGCCCGACGAGGCTCCGCGCGGCACATTCCACCGGCTGCGGCCGGCCAGCACCCCTGGAGGTCGAAGTTGAAGGTCCGCACATCACTCGTGTCCCTCGCCGCGATGGCGACCCTGGCAGCCGCTGCCGGCTGCGCGGCTCCCGAGAAGGAGTCCGACACCACCACCGAGAGCGGCGTCGACGCCGCATCCGCCACGTCCGCGGAGGACTTCGGCGGGATGGACGAGCTCGTGAAGGCCGCCCAGGACGAGGGCACGCTCAACGTCATCGCCCTGCCGCCGGACTGGGCCAACTACGGCGAGGTCATCTCCACGTTCGAGGACAAGTACGACATCGAGGTCAGCTCCGACCAGCCCGATGCTGCCTCCCAGGACGAGATCAACGCGGCCAACGACCTCAAGGGCACCGACCGCGCGCCCGACGTCTTCGACCTCGGTCAGTCCGTGGCGCTGGCCAACACCGACCTGTTCGCGCCCTACCAGGTCGAGACGTGGGACGACATCCCCGACGAGTTCAAGGACCCGGACGGCACCTGGGTCAACGACTACGGCGGCTACATGTCGATCGGCTACGACTCGTCCGTCGTGCCCGACGTCACCTCGGTGGCCGACCTGATGAAGCCGGAGTTCAAGGGCAAGGTGGCGCTCAACGGTGACCCGACGCAGGCCGGTGCGGCGTTCAGCGGCGTCATGATGGCGGCGATCGCCAATGGCGGGTCGGCCGACGACATCGCGCCCGGCGTCGACTTCTTCGCCGACCTGAAGAAGGCCGGCAACTTCCTCACCGTCGATCCCGACTCCACGACGATCGAGCAGGGCACCACGCCGGTCGTCATCGACTGGGACTACCTCGGCGCGGCCGCGGCGGCCAACGTCGACACGTGGAAGACGGTCGTCCCCGAGGAGGCCGTCGTCGCGGGCTACTACTTCCAGGCGATCAACGCCGACGCGCCGCACCCGGCCGCCGCGCGGCTGTGGCAGGAGTTCCTCTACAGCGACGAGGGCCAGAACCTCTGGCTCAAGGGCGGTGCCCGTCCGGTCCGCGGCGACGCGATGGCCGAGGCCGGCACCATCGACGAGGAGCTCTGGGGAGCCCTGCCCGAGGTCACCGGCGAGCCGGTCATCCCGACCGACGAGCAGACGGTGACGGCCGGGGAGTACCTCGCAGCGAACTGGTCCAAGGCCATCCGCTGAGCACGCCGACCCGCGTGAGCGGGGGTCCGGGCCGGCGGTTCGCCGTCGGCCCGGCCCTCCCGCTCCTGCCGTTCCTGCTCTTCGTCCTCGTCTTCCTGGTCGTCCCCACCCTGACCGTGGTGCTGGGCGCCTTCCAGGACGAGGACGGTCGCCCGACGCTGGGCAACCTCGACGCGCTGACCAGCGAGGCCGCGTTGACCGCCCTTCGTGGCTCGCTCGTCCTGTCCGCGTCGACGGCGGTGATCGGCGCCGTGCTGGGCGCCGTGCTGGCGTACCTCATCGTCTCGATGCCGGCCCAGAGCCTGCTGCGCCGGGCGACGCTCGCGGTGAGCGGAGTGCTGGCCCAGTTCGGCGGGGTCGTGCTGGCGTTCGCGTGGATCGCGACCATCGGCCCGGTCGGTGTCGTCACCCAGGCGGTGGCCGACCTCCTTGGCGCCGACCTCTACGGCGACGGCTGGCTGTTCGGCCTGCCCGGTCTGGTCGTCGTCTACTCCTACTTCCAGATCCCCTTGATGGTGATCGTCTTCACCCCAGCCTTCGACGGCCTGCGACCGCAGTGGCGGGAGGCCGCGGTCAACCTCGGCGCGAGCACCTGGACCTACTGGCGCTACGTAGCCCTGCCGCTGCTCACACCGCCCTTCCTCGGCGCGCTGCTGCTGCTGTTCGCCAACGCGTTCGCGGCGTACGCCACTGCGGCCGTGCTGGTCAGCCAGGGACAGCCCATCGTCCCGCTCCTGATCCGCCAGGCCATCACCAGCGAGGTCCTGCTCGGCCAGGCCAACGTGGGCTATGCGCTCGCGTTCGAGATGATCGTCGTGGTGACGGTCGTGATGGTGGGCTACAGCCTCCTCCTCCGGCGTGCGGCGAGGTGGATGCGATGACCCAGTCCCGGGGCTTCAAGGTCTTCCGCGCGGTCGGCCTCCTGCTGTTCGCGACGTACTTCTTCGTGCCGCTGCTGGCGATGCTCGACTTCTCCACCCAGGCCCGGGGGAGCGCGCCCGGCCGCACCGGGGCCAACTGGTCCTTCATGGTCACCGACGAGGACCTCCGCTCCTCGATCATCGCGTCGCTGCTGCTGGCGCTCTTCACCGTCGTGCTGATGGTGGCCCTGCTCGTGCCCACGATGGTGTGGGTGCGGCTGCGGGTCCCCCGGGCACGCGGGCTGATCGAGTTCCTGTGCCTGCTGCCGCTGACGATCCCCGTGCTGGTCATCGTCGTGGGGATCAGCAACGTCTACTCGTGGGTGACCTACCTGCTGGGGGACAGCGCCCTGGTTCTGACGTTCGTCTACGTCGTGATCGTGCTGCCGTACTCCTACCGGGCGATCGACGCCGCGCTGTCCGCGATCGATGCCGCCACGCTGGCAGAGGCCGCTCGCTCGCTGGGCGCCGGGTGGTTCACCGTGATCGTGCGCATCATCATGCCGAACATCACCAGCGGCATCCTCGGAGCCGCGTTCATCGCAGTGGCGCTCGTGCTGGGCGAGTACGTCGTCGCCTCGCTGCTGCACTTCGACACCCTGCCGGTGGCGATGGCGGCGCTCTACAAGAGCAACGGTCCCGCCGCCATGGCCGCTGCCCTCGCCTCGATGATCCTCGTGGCCGTCCTGCTCGTCGGCCTCACCTTCCTCAGCCGTGACCGGCACAAGCAAGGAGCGTCTTCATGACCGACCTCTCGACCGAGCGTGGGCTGGCCGTCGAGCTCTCCGACCTCACCCGCGTCTACGGAGAGGTCCGCGCCCTCGACGGACTGACCCTGCACATCGAGCCCGGCGAGCTGGTAGCGCTGCTCGGCCCGTCGGGGTGTGGGAAGACGACGGCGCTGCGCATCCTGGCCGGTCTCGACCAGGCGACCTCCGGCTCGGTGTCGGTCGGGGGCAAGGACCTGACCAGGGTGCCGGCCAACAAGCGCGACATGGGCATGGTGTTCCAGGCCTACAGCCTGTTCCCGCACATGACGGTGATCGACAACGTCGCCTTCGGCCTCAAGCTGCGGGGGAGCGACAGCGCGGCGCGCCGCAAGCGGGCCGGCGACATGCTGGACCTGGTCGGCCTCAGCGAGCACGCCGACCGCTACGCCCACCAGCTGTCCGGTGGCCAGCAGCAGCGCGTCGCGCTGGCGCGGGCCCTGGCCGTCGAGCCGTCGGTGCTGCTGCTCGACGAGCCGCTCTCGGCGCTCGACGCCAAGGTGCGCGTGCAGCTGCGCGACGAGATCCGCCGGGTGCAGCTCGAGGTCGGCACGACGACGTTGTTCGTCACCCACGACCAGGAGGAGGCGCTCGCCGTCGCCGACCGGGTCGGTGTGATGAACGCCGGTCGCCTCGAGCAGCTCGCGCCGCCCGCCGAGCTCTACTCGGCCCCGGCCACCCGGTTCGTCGGCGAGTTCGTCGGCCTCAGCAACCGGCTGCCGGCCGACGTCCGCGACGGGGTGGCCGCCGTCCTCGGCCGCGAGGTGCCCGTCCTCCCCGGCTCGACCACGGGACCGGGTCGGGCGCTCGTGCGTCCCGAGTCGGTCTCGGTCGTCAAGGACGCCGAGGGCGCTGCGACCGTCACGACGGTGATGTTCCTCGGACCGCTCTCGCGGGTGACCTGCACCCTCGCCGACGGCACGGACGTCGTCGCCCAGCTGGCGAGCTCGGACGCGTTGCGACTGGTGCCCGGCGACGCCGTGCGCCTCGAGGTCGCGCCCTCGCCGGTCCTCGTCGTGGCCTGAGGCGTCAGCGCCAGGGTGTGACCAGGGCCGTGAGGTCGGGCGCGAGTTCCTGCATCAGCTTGGGGCCGAAGGTCACGCGGTGCACGCCCATCACCTGCAGGTCCTCCAGCGACCCCGCGGCGCTGCCGGTGCGCGGGTTGGCGATCACGTTGACCGGACCGGACAGCGCGTCGAGGAGGGCCTGCAAGGCAGCCGCGTCCGGTACGCCGACGGGGTAGACGCACCGCGCGCCCGCCTCCTCGCATGCGCGCAGGCGGGTGGCGGCCTCACCGACCGGGTCCGCGAACTGGTCCTTCTTGAGGAACACGTCGGTGCGCGCGTTGACCACCAGGTCGACGCCGGCCGCGTCCGCCGCCTGGCGGATCGCGCCGATGTAGTCGGCGTGCTCTGCCGCCGAGCGCATCCGCCCTCCCTCGGAGTGCACGGTGTCCTCGATGTTGAGGCCGGCGGCGCCGGCCTCGAGCAGCCGCTCGACGAGCTCCTGGGGCGTGGCGCCGTAGCCGGCCTCCATGTCGGCGGTCACCGGGACCTCCGGCACGGCCGAGCAGATGCGTCGTACGCCGTCGAGGGCGTCGTCGAGCGACATGTCCTCGTTGTCGCCCTGGCCGCGGGAGTCGGCCAGCGGGTGGCTGCCGATGCTGAGCGCGCCGAAGCCGGCCTCGGCGACGACCTTCGCGGACCAGGCGTCCCACACGTTCGGCAGGACCAGCGTGGAGCCGGTGTGGTGGAGGTCGAGGAGCCGGGTGGCGAGGGCGGCGACGGAGGTGGTCATGCGTCGAGGCTGCCACGCGCGAGGCCCGGAGCACAGGGCCGCGGGGCATAGGACCGCGCGGACGTGCGTTGCACCGGCATGCAGGTCCACGAGGCAGCGCCCGGCCCCGGGCTGGAGTCCGTCCTCGACTCCGTTCTCGACTCGGTCGTGATCGGCGCCGGGCAGGCCGGTCTCGCGGCGTCGTACTTCCTCCGCCAGCGCGGCATCGACCACCTCGTCCTCGACGCCAACCCGGGCCCAGGCGGGGCGTGGCAGCACCGGTGGGCGTCACTCAGCATGGGCGACGTCCACGGGGTCGCCGACCTGCCGGCGTCCACCGCCCCCGACGGCAGCGACCGGGCGGCCAACCTGGTCGTGCCCGACTACTTCGACGGCTACGAGCGGTGGCACGGCCTGCCGATCGTGCGTCCGGTGCAGGTGGACCGCGTCGAGAGCGAGGGCGACCTCCTCGTCGTGCGCGCGGGCGACCGCGTCTGGCGCACCCGGACGTTGGTGAACGCGACCGGCACCTGGACGCGCCCCTTCGTGCCGCACTACCCGGGCATCGCGTCCTTCGTCGGCGAGCAGCTGCACACGGCCGGCTACCCGGGGGCCGAGCACTTCCGCGGCAAGCGCGTGCTCGTGGTCGGCGGCGGCGCCTCCGCGGTGCAGTTCATCGGCGAGCTCGCGCCCGTCACCGACACGCTCTGGGTGACCCGCCGCCCGCCGGTGTGGCGCGACGACGACTTCGACTCCGCCGCCGGCCTCGCCGCGGTCACGGCCGTCGAGGAGCGCGTACGACAGGGACTGCCGCCGGCGAGCGTCGTCAGCGTCACCGGCCTGGCGCTGCGGCCCCAGGAGCAGGAGGCGGCCCGGCAGGGCGCCTACGAGCGGCGCCTCCCGATGTTCGAGCGGATCGAGCCCGACGGCGTGCGGTGGGCCGACGGCCGCTTCGAACCGGTCGACGTGATCCTCTGGGCCACCGGCTTCCGCCCCGCCGTCGAGCACCTCGCGCCCCTCGGCCTGCGCTCCCCGCAGGGCGGCATCGCCCTCGTCCCGGTGCCGGGCAACGTGCAGGGCGCGACCACGGCCGTGGGCGACCCGCGCGTGCAGCTCGTGGGCTACGGCCCCTCGGCCAGCACGGTCGGCGCATCACGCGCGGGTCGACAGGCCGCCCTCGCGGTGTCGCGGCACCTCGCTGCCCTGGCCGCCTGACGCGGCTCCCGGCTCAGGCGGACGCGGCGGTCGCAGCGATCGCCTGCGCGAGCGGCACGTGCTCCCGAGCACGTGTCGCGGCCTGCCTGAGCAGTCGCGCGGCCACCGTGCCGTGCCCGTCACGGAGCGCGACCTGGGCGGCCCGCCACCGGCAGTACGCCTCGTCGTGCGGTCGGTCGAGGTCGCGCCAGGTGGTGGCTGCTTCGGCCCACGCCTCAACGGTGTCCCGGCCGAACAGGCGCCGCTTCTCCGCCCTCCACTGGGGCCGGTACGACCGGTCGGCGAGGACTGCTTGTCCCTCGAACGGGTCGTGGTGCAGCCCCACCCACAGCTCGTCGAGGCTGCGGCCGACGTCCTGCCGGTCGAGCGTGGGGTCGACGATCGTCGCATCGACAGCCGCCCTGGCCGTCAGCGCGAGGAGCTCGCCCGCGGTGCCCGGGGCGACCTCGTCGTGGCGCGACACCAGCACCCTCTTCGCGAGCTCGACTCCCTCCACGGGGCAACCCGTCCAGACGGCGTGGTGCAGCCGCGCCTCGAGGATGAAGGTGTCGATCACCTCGTGCGCGCCCGGCTCGAAGCCTGCGAGGCGCCGGCCGGCGGCATCGACGTGGCCGAGCAGCACCTCCAGGATGGCGCGCTCGAGGTGGAGGAGCGGCAGGTCCGCCGGCTCCTCGCCCTGGGTCTCGACCCGGAGGCCCTGCAAGGCGTCAGCGATCCGTCCGGCCCGGCGGAGCGCCTGCGCCACGTTGGTCATGAGCACGTTGGCGTGGCTGGTGGTGATCTGCCACCTGGCTGCCTGCTCGAGCGCCGGCCCCGCCGCCCGCAGCACGTCCTCCGCAGGCCGGCACGCCATCAGGAGGATGTCCGTGTGGCGGACTGCGACGGTCAGGTTGCGCGGCAGGCTGCTGTCAGGGCCGAACTCGCGGACCACGCGCTCGATCTCGTCGACGCTCCCGAGGTGACCCAGCGTGCCGAGCTGCCAGGCCCACTGGGCACGGACCGTGCGTTCGAGCTGGCGGTCCCCCGCCTCCGCCGCCACCTGGGCGGCCTCGGCCAGGACGAGGGTCGCGTCGATGCGCCGGCCGTGCCACTCGAGCTCGGATCCCCGCCACGTCAGCGCCGCAGCAAGGCCTGGAGAGGGCGGCAGCGTCCGGTAGAGCGCGATGGCCTGCTCGACCAGCTGCAGGCCGAGGTCGCCGGAGACGAACTGCGACGAGTTGAAGCGGGCCAGGTAGCGCAACAGGTCCGCGCGTTCGGCGGTGTCGTACAGGTGGGGCGGGTCGGGCAGCGCCAGCTCGGACTCGAGCACGGGCACCGCGTCACGCGGCCGGCCGGCGAGGTCGCACTGGCCGGCGATGCCGGCGACGACCTCGTGCCTGCGGGTGGGTGGATCGTCGACCTCCGCCACGTCAGGCGGCCACAGCGCCAGCGCGCGTCGCCAGTGCTCGGCCGCCTGCAGTCCCGCGTACCGCTCGGAAGCCGCACGCGCGGCCCGCACCTGCCAGCCGCGCTCCTCGTCAGCGTCACCGGCGTCCTCCCAGTGCCGGGCGACCTCGGCGGGCTCGGCGTCGTCGCTGGCCGCCAGCACGCCGGCCACCGACCGGTGCATCGCGGCGGCCTCAGCGGGCATCATCCGGCGCCGTACGGCCTCCGCGAGGAGCGGGTGGCGGAGCTGGACGCCACCGCCGTCGACGTCGAGGATCCGCTGGGCCAGCAGCGTGCGCAGGGTGTCGGAGAGCCCGTCGGCCTCCAGACCAGCGGCGCGTGCGATCTCGCCCTCCGTCAAGGGTCGGTCGGCGATGCCCAGCACGGAGACGACAGCCCAGTCCAGTCCGTCGAGTCGAGCCACCCGGCCGTCGAGCAGGTCGCCCAGGAAGGTCGGGTCACCCGCGTCAGCGTGGGCGAGCTGCTCGGTGAAGAGAGGCTGTCCCAGGCTGCGCGCGTGGATGCGGGCGGCGTCCGCTGTCGTCGTGCCGGGTCGGATCAGCCGGACCTGCTCCACTGTCTCCTCCTCGGTCAGAGGTCCGAGGGGCAGGACCGCGGCATCCCGCCGCACCCGGCTGAACCACTCCCGGTGTTCCGCGGAGACCGCAGGGTCCTCGGTGCGCCAGGAGCCGACGACGCTCGAGCCCGCGTGGCGGACCAGGTGCTCGACGACGTCCAGGGTCAGCTCGTCCGCCCAGTGCAGGTCCTCGAGCACGAGCGCGAAGGGCTGCTCCGTCGACAGGGCTCGGCACAGCTCCGCGACACCCGAGAACAGCCGCTGGCGCAGCCACCTGTCGTCCGGGTCCGCAGGCGGCGCGTCGGTCGACCACTCGGGGAGCACCGTCGCCAGCGCCTCGCGGACGTAGGTCGGGCACCGCTGAAGAGCGGCCGCGACCACCTGCCCGTCATCGACGCGGACCACGTGGCGCAGGGCCTCGGCCACCGGGAGGAGGGGGACCTCGGTCGAGAGCGGGAGGCACCGACCCACGGCGACAAGGACACTTCCACGCACGGCGGCGCACCCGGCGTCGACCACCGTGGTCTTTCCCATCCCGGCCTCTCCCGTGACCAGGAGCAGCCCCCGGCCGGCCTCGAGGTGTCGTCGTACGACGTCGAGCTCCGCCCGCCTACCCGCGATCGCAGTGGCCGGGGCGTCTGTGTCGGCGACGGGCGCCGAGGCAGCCAGCCACGACGCGTGGAACGTGGCGGGGTCGCCGCCCATGGCCTCGACGAGGAGCTCGAGGACACCCCAGGACGGCAGCGTCGGCGAGGAGAAGGCCTTGGACACGGTGGTGTGGGAGACGCCCGTCTCGCGAGCGAGCGCGCGCAGGCTCCGCCACCCGTCGCGGTGGTGCAAGTCGTGCAAGGCGGTGACGAGGTCCCGGTGGGGACCAGGCGGCAGGTCCGGGCGGGGGAGTGGGCTCACGTGGGATCCCTCCCTCGGCCGTGGTCCTGGTCCTCAGCATCGACCCGCTCGGCCGTCATGTCCACGGAGTTGCGCGGAATCTCGCGGCCGTCCGTCGACGGTCCGGACACCCGCTTCTCCCGCCCCGGCACAATCGAGGGATGGAGGGACGGGCTCGGCACCTCGCGGCACTCGTCGCCTGCGCGCTGGTCGTGTCCGCCTGCACCTCGCCGTCGCCCTCCGAGGAGCCGCCCGCCGGCCCGGGTGTCGGCAGCACCTCGACGACGCCGCCGGCCCGGGACGGGCAGGTGACCCTGGCCTTCGGCGGCGACGTGCACTTCGAGGGCCACGCGGCTCGGCTGCTGGACCGTCCCGGCGGGCTGGGGAGCATCGCCCGCACGCTGCGCGCCGCCGACGTCGCCATGGTCAACCTCGAGACGCCGGTGACGCGGAGCGGACGACGTGACCCCAAGGAGCTCGAGAACGCCGGCGACCGCTACTGGTTCCGCACCCGACCTGCCGCCGTCGGCGTGCTGGCCGACGCCGGCGTCGACGTGGTGAGCGTGGCCAACAACCACGCGGGCGACTACGGCGCCGTCGGCCTGCAGGACACGCTGGCCGCCGGTCGGGAGCGTGGCGTCGCGATGGTCGGCGCAGGCCGGGGCGAGGCGGCCTACGACCCCCACGTGGTCGAGGTCGGCGACCTCGAGGTCGCCTTCCTCGCGGCCGACGGCGTCCAGCGGGAGGGCGCGAGCGACGTGTGGTCGGCGAGCACCGGGCGCGTCGGTACGGCGTCGGCGCGGGGGAGCAACGCCGCGGGCCTGGTCGCCGCGGTCGAGGCGGCGTCGGCGCGCGACCAGCTCGTCGTGGTCTACGTGCACTGGGGCCGCGAGTACCAGTCCTGCCCGACGCAGTCGCAGCGACTGCTCGCCCGTGACCTCGCCGACGCCGGGGCCGACGTCGTGGTGGGGAGCCACTCCCACGTCCTCGGCGGCGGGGGATGGGCCGGCGACGCGGTGGTGGCCTACGGGCTGGGCAACTTCGTCTGGTACCACGCCCGCCAGGCCCGGACGGGGGTCCTGTCGGTCACGCTCGACGCCGGGGGTGCCGTGCGGAAGTCGTGGACGCCGGCCAGGATCTCGCCGACCGACGGGCGGCCCGTCCCCGTCACGGGAGCCGCGCGCAACGGCGCCGTGGCCGACTGGCGTGCCCGGCAGCGATGCACCGGACTGGCCGCCGACCGCGGCGGCGCGCAGGCCGACGATCCGGCGTACGGCTCGTCGGTGAGCCGCATCGACGCGAGCCTCGCCGACCGGATGCGCCGCAGCCACCGACCCGGCTGTCCCGTCGCGCTCCGTGACCTGCGCCACCTGCGAATGACGCACCGCGACTTCGACGGCCGGGCGCGGACCGGCGAGCTGGTCGTGCACCGGCGGTGGGCGCGGCAGGTGGCGGACGCGTTCGGACGCCTGTACGACGCCGGCTTCCCGATCGCCCGGATGCGGCTCGTGGACGACTACGGGGCCGACGACGACCGCTCCATGGCAGCCAACAACACCTCCGGCTTCAACTGTCGACGGGTCGCGGGGCAGCGCAGCTGGTCGCAGCACGCATACGGCGCGGCGATCGACATCAACCCCGTGCAGAATCCCTACGTCACGCGGGGAGGCGTCGACCCTCCGGCCGGTCGGCCGTTCGTCGGGATCGCCCGGGACCGGTCGGCACCCGCGCGGCCCGGTGTCGTCCGCGCCGGCGACATCCCGGTCGCGGCGTTCGCCCGCATCGGCTGGGAGTGGGGCGGCGCCTGGGTGTCGACGAAGGACTACCAGCACGTCGCGGCGCCGCGGGGACGCTGAGCGGACCCGGGTCAGCCGCGCTCCCGGACGGCCGCCCGCGGCTTCGGGACCCTCGGCCCTCCCAGCGTGGCCGAGGAGACCGTGTCCGGCACCGCCGCCCGGGACCGGTCGATCACTGCGAGGAGCGGCACGTGCCCGCGTGCCTGCGCATGGGCACGACGCAGCAGCCGGCGGGCGAGCGTGTCGCGGCCTTCGTGCAGCGCGAGCTCGCCCGCCCGCCAGCGGGAGTACGCCGCCTCGTGCGGGCGACCGACGAGGTCCCACTGCTCGGCCGCACCGATCCAGTGCTGCAGCTGCGCGACGCCGTGGAGCCGGGCGAGCTCGGCGCGCCACGTGCTGCGGGTCGCAGGGGCGGCGGCGTGTGCTGCCTCCGGGGCGAGCGGGTCGATGGCCCACTGGCGCTGCCAGGCCGAGAGACGAGCGGCGAGGACGGCACGGCGGGCGGGGTCGGCCTCGGTGACGTCGGCCCCTGCGCGGGCGGCGAGGCACAGCAGCGACCCGGTGTAGGGCGACCACGAGGTGGCCGTCTCGCCGGCGATGCCGTCACCGATCCGGTCGAGGGCCTGCGCCGGCAGGCCGCGCCACAGGTCGCACAGCGCCTGGACGGTCACCACCGCCTGCCGGTGCGCGCTGACGTCGAAGTCGAGGGCCGCGATCGCCTCCAGGCGGCGGTCAGCCGCCTCCAGGTCGCCGTGCGCCACCTCGACCCACGCCCGGGTGAGGTGCAGGAAGCGGGTCGCCTGCCGGGGCTCGTCCTTGGTGCGCGGACGGACCAGCCGGGACGCGGCTCCGGTGGCTCCGGCGTGCAGGCGGGCCTCGGCGACGTTGCAGAGGAGCATCGTGCTGAGGAGGAACGAGTCGATCCCGGCGGCGCGCACGGCAGCCAGCCCGGGGTCCGCAGCGTCGGCCACGTCGTCGGCCGGCGCGCACAGCATCAGCAACAGATCGGTGTGGTAGGTCCCGAGCCAGACGTCGCTGAAGGGGTTGCCCTCGACGAGGATGGTCCTCGCCTCCCGGGCTGCGCGCAGCCCGTGGGCCGTGCGCCCCAGGACGATGTCGTGCCAGGCGCGCTCGACCAAGGCATCGCGGTGCAGCGCCGGATCGTCGAGCCGGGCGCTGATCGCGAGCATCCGGTCGATCACGAGGTCGGCCTCGTCGTTGCGACCGGCTCCGCGCAGCGCTCCCGACTTGTCGCCCATGGCCCGGACCAGTGAGTCGCGGTCGTCGAGCGCGTCGAGCACCGCGATCGCCTCGTCAGCGAGGCGCACGGACGTCTCCGGGTCGACCTGCGCGAGCACCTGGCTGGCCCTGCGCAGCGCGCGGGCGTGGTCGTGGTCGGGCGGCGCCGGGGCGAGGGCCAGGGCCTCCTCCACCCACGACCTCGCCTGTTCGGCGCGCCCCGGGCCGATCGCGGAGTGCACGAGCTCCAGCAGCAGCTCGCACCGGGTGATCCCGGCGTCGGCCGGGGCCGGGCCGTCGGCGGGCCAGAGGGCCAGGGCGCGCTCCCAGTGGACCGCCTCCTCGTCGCGGGACAGCCCATCGCAGGCCGCCCGCCCGGCAGCAACCCGCCACCGCAGCTCCTCACGAGGATCTCCGGCGCCGCGCCAGTGCTCCGCGACCTCGGCCGGCGACGGGTGCGACGTCGCGGCCAGGACGGCGGCCAACCTCCGGTGGGTCGGTACGGCCTCTCGCGGCACGAGCCCGGCCCGCACCGCGGTGGCCGTCAGTGGGTGGCGGACGGTGACGTCGGTCGCGGCGTACGGGTCGGCGAGCAGGTGCCGGGACACCAGCTCACGGCGGGCGTCGGCGAGCTCGGCCCGGCCCATCGACGTCGCGTCGGCGACGACCGGCGGGGGGAGGGGGCGGTCCGCGAGTGCTGCGACGAGGAGCACCGACCTGGCACTCGGGCTCAGGTGGTCTAGCTGCCGGGCCAGCAGGTCGGCCAGCGGCTCCGGCTCCGCGTTCGCGGTCATCGAGCGGGCCAGCTCCTCGGTGAACAGCGGCACCCCTCGGCTCTGCGCGTGGACGCGCTCGACGTCGCCGCGTCGCAACCGGGGCCCGATGAGCAGCCGCAGCTGCTCCCGTGTCTCCTTGTGGGTGAGCGGCGCCAGGTTGAGCACCAGCGCCGCCTCGCGACGCACGCGCGTGAGCCACGCGTCGGCCTCCGCGGACCCGCCGCTGCACAGGCTGCCGACGATCGGGACGCCCCGGCCACCGACGACGTGTCGCTCGATGAAGCCGCGCGAGCTGGGATCGGACCAGTGCAGGTCCTCGAGCACGAGCGCCAGCGGACGGAGCGAGGACAGCGCGGCGAGGGTGGACTCGATGGCAGCGAAGAGGCGAGCGGACGCGAAGCGGTCCTCGAGGTCGCGACCCGACAGCCCGATCTCCGGCAGGATCCGGGACAGCGCCGGTGCCACGAAGCCCGGGCAGCGGCCCAGCGCCTCGCCGAACCACCGACCCCCGTCGTCGAGCCAGACCCGGCGCAGCACGTCGGACACGAGCGCGAAGGGCGCGTCGGCCAGGATCGGCAGCCCGCCTGCCCGGGCCACGAACGTCGACACCTGCTGCGACGCTGCGGCCAGCAGCGTCGTCTTGCCGATGCCGGGCTCGCCGGTGACGACCAGCAGCCCGCCGCCGGCCTCGAGGTGGCGGCGTACGACGAGGAGCTCGGCGCGGCGACCGGCGATGGTCCGCGCGGGAGGGGGCAGGTGCCGGGCGCCGTCCGCCGTCGCGGCGAGCCAGAGGTCCCGGAAGTCGGACGGGTCGCCGCCGATCGCCGTCACGACCGCCTCGAGGAGCGACCACGCGGGCAGTCGTGGGTGTGTGAAGAGGTGGTGCACGGTGGTGTGCGAGCACCCCGCCCGGCGGGCGATGGCGCGGAGGCTGGGCTGCCCGGCTTGGTCGTGCAGACGGTGCAGCGCATCGACGAGGTCGAAGTGCGGTCCGGGCTCGAGCTCGGGCTGGTGCAGCAGGCCCATCGGCCCTCCCAGGGGTTCCTCCTCAGGATCGACCCGCGGTGGGGGGTTGTCCAGATCCCGTCAGGCGGTCCCGGCGCGCTCGATCGTCGCCGTCGCCGCATCGGCAAGGGGCACGTGCTGACGGGCGTCCGCACGGGCCCGGACGGCCAACCGGGTCGCCACGGCGCCCCGGCCATCGCGGAGGGCCACCTGCGCGGCACGCCACCGGCAGTAGGCGGACTCGTGCGGGCGTCCCAGGAGGTCCCACTGGGACGCGGCACGGACCCAGACCTCGACGGTGGCGCGGTCCTCCAGCCGGCCCAGCTCGGCCTCCCACAGCAGCGCGTTGGCCGCCGTGGCGACGTCCGGGACGCCCGGTCCGAACGGGTCGGTCGAGGCGCCGGCGACCTGCGCACGGAGGGAGGTGGACGCCGATCGTCGCAGGCTCGACGACGCCGCCGTCTCGTCCATGACCTCTGCGTGTGCCCGGGCCAGCGCGACGAGCAGAGGAGCGGCCGCGGCGGCCGGCTCCCCGGCCAGGTCCCGCGCCAGCACGTCCGCGAGCCGCGGGCACGTGTCGGACGCCCGTCCCGCCCAGAGCTCGATCTCCGCCGCCCACGGCAGGCACAGCGTCCAGTTCTGGTCGTGGATGCGGATGTGCTCGTCCGCCTCGCGACTGCGCCGGAGTGCGGCAGCCGCGTGCCCCTCACGCAGCTCGACGGCTGCGAGCATGAGATGGGCGAACGCGGTGTTGGTGGCGGGGCTCGAGCGTGTGATCGGCTCGATCCACGCCCTTGCCGCGTGGGTGTTGCCCTCGAGGAGGTGCGCCCAGCACACGTTCGTGCGGATGAGGGCTCCCGGGTAGGACAGCTCGAGCTCCCAGGCTTCCGCCGTCGCGAGCGGGGCGCGGGCGAGCTCCTCGACGCGGGCCGCTGGTGCCGAGGTGCTGAGCAGGGCGTCCGTCGCGTTGGCGGCGATCATCAGCTGGGCGACCGGGTCGGGGTCGGCGTCGTCCTCGAGTTCCCGCAGGGCCTCCTCGACCGCCGCCTCGGCGTCCCCGGTGGCCAGGATCGCCCTCCAGAGCACCGATGCCCGATGACGACCGCGGAACCGGGCATCGGCGACCTCGAGGAGCTCGGCGGACCGGTTGAGCGCGTCGAGTGCCTCCCTGTGCCGGCCCATCTGGAGGAGGAGCCCGGTGCGGTCCTCGAGCAGCCGGAAGAGCTCCGGCGAGGGCGGCAGCGGTTCGAGCAGCCGCAGCGCCTGGTCCAGCAGCTCCTCCGCGCCGACGCCGTCGCCCTCCTCGTAGAGCTGGGACCCCAACCGGTGCAGGACCTGGGCGCGCGCGCTGTCGCTGAGCTGGTCGAGCGGTAGCCGGGCCGCGCGGTCGGCCAGGGCGTGGCCTGTCTCGATCTCGCCCGTCTCGACGGCGGCGTCGATCGCCCGCACGAGCACCTCCCACAGGTCGACGTCCTCCGTCGTGTGGCCCGCGTCCCACAGGGCCAGCACCCGCAACCACGTCGCGAGCTCCTTCGGGAAGGCGAAGCGGGCGCCCGCCACGATGGCCGCATCGATGCGTGCGGAGACCTCCTGGTCGGGACGTCCGGCGGCCAGCCAGTGGTCCGCGACCTCGGCCGGCTCGACGCCGGGCGCCCCGCCCAGGGTCTCGGCGAGGCGGGCGTGCACCTCCGCGGCCTCCCCCGGCACCAGCCGTCGCGCGACGGCCTCCACGAAGAGTGGATGGGCGAGCTCGGCGTCGTCCCCGGTGCCCGATCGGAGCAGGCGACGCCGCGCGAGCTGGTGCAAAGCCCGGTCCATCGCCTCCGGCGGGAGTCCCGTGGCGGCACGGAGCACGCCGGGCGGCATCCTGCGTTGGGCGACGCCCAAGGTCCGCGCCACCCGCCACGGCACGTCGTCGAGGTCTCCGATGCGCCGGTCGAGGAGGTCGGCGAGGGCGCGGGGCAGCGCGACCGCGTCCGGACCCGCGGCGAGCTCGGCGGTGTACAGCGGCAGGCCCTGGCTCCGCGGGTGGATGCGTCGGGCGAGGTCGTCGGCGCCGCTTCCCAGGAGCAGCCGCAGCTGCTCCGCCGTCTCGGCAGGGGTGAGCGGTGGCACGTCCACGGCAGCGACCCCGTCGGTCCGGCGCGTGCGGGCGAGCCAGTCCTCGTGGACGTCCGACACGTCGGGGTCGTCCAAGCGCCACGTCGCCACGATGGGTGGTCGTGACGGCTTGCTGATGACGTGCGTGAGCAGGTCGAGGGTGCTCCGGTCGGCCCAGTGGCAGTCCTCGAGGTGCACGGCGAGCGGACGCTCGTCCGCCAGTGCGCGCAGGGTGCTGCCCACCGCCGCGAAGAGCCGCTCGTGGCCCCAGAGGTCGTCAGGTGCTCGAGTGCCCGAGCCGTCGTCGAGCTCGGGCAGGAGCCTGGCCAGGGAGGCGGCCACGAAGCTGGGGCACGCCGTCAGGGCCGCCGCCATCCACCGACCGTCGTGCTCGAGCACGGCGCGGAGGGCATCGGCCACCGGCATGAGGGGCATCTCGCGGGAGAGGTGCAGGCAGCGGCCGACGGCGACGAACACGTCTGTCGAGGCCACGGCCGCTCCCACGAGGGCCGACTTGCCGATGCCTGCCTCGCCGGTGACCAGCAGCAGCCCGGTGCCCGACGTGAGGTGGTGTCGTACGACCCTCAGCTCGGCGACGCGCCCCGCGATCCGGGCGGCGCCGCTTTTGGTCTCGGGATCGGCCGACGGCGTCGAGGCGGCCACCCACAGCTCGCGCGCCCGCGAGACGTCGCCGCCCAACGCCTCGACCAACAGCTCGACCGTCCCCCAGCTGGGCAGCGCCGTCGACGACAGCGCCTTCGAGACCGTGGTGTGCGAGACCCCTGTCTGCTCGGCGAGCCGTCGCAGGCTGGGCCAACCCGCTCGGTGGTGCAGGTCGCGGAGCATGTCGACGAGCTCCCGGTGGGGTCCGGGGGGCACCTCCGGTCGCGGTAGCGCGCCCATCGGACAAGGATCGCCGATCGCAACCTTGGACAGCACCTGGTCCAGACCGCTCCCGGGCGCCTTGTCAGCCTTCGTCAACCCTTGTCAACCGTCGTGGCGGCGGTCCCACCGTGGAGGAACGGCCGGTCCATCCGGGTCCGGCACCACGAAGGGACACACCATGAACACCAACACCCATGCCGTCCGTCGGCGCATCGCCGCCTGTGCGGTCGCGGCCCTCGTCCTGCCGGGCTTCGCCGCCTGCGGGGCCGACCTCGACCCGCCCGCCCAGAACATCAACCGCGGCAAGGTCGACAAGGACACCAAGGCCCCCGCGCCCGACCACAACTCGGGCAACCGCAAGGACTTCGGTGACGAGTACGGCAAGCGCGCGAAGCCCAAGCCCACGCCCAACCAGGACGAAGGGCGCAGCCTCAACCGGCTGGACTTCCGGGACAACGCCCTGTGAGCGAGGCAGACCGGGCGCCGTCGGGGGGCGTCCGGTCCTCGTCCCTTGGCCGCGCCCGCCCGATGGATCCCTGCCCCTCCCGGAGCAGGGATCCATCCACGTGTCAGTCCTTCCTCATCGTCGGCCGCCTGCTGCCGTCCGTCGGCCTGACGACTCCGCGATCACCCGGGACAGGGGGACGTGCTCACGGGCGTCGGCGGCGGCCCGCCGCAGCAGCCGCTCGGCGACGGCTCCCCGGCCCTCCCGGAGCGCGACCTGCGCTGCGCGCCACCGGCAGTACGCCGCCGCGTGCGGTCGGCCGAGGTGACCCCAGGCGACCGCGGCGCGTGACCACTGGTCCACCGTGTCGGTGCCGCGTGCCCGGACGAGCTCGGCCTCCCAGGTCACGCCGGCCGCGACCCCGGCCGAGGACCGCTGCGGGTCCAGCGGGTCCAGCCGGGCCCGCCGGCGCAGGTCCTCCAGATCCTCGAGCGCCGCTGTGTCCGCGTCGGACGGGCGGGCTGCCGCAGGCGTCCGCATGTCGGCCGCGGCACGGGCGAGCACCAGGAAAGCCATCCAGTAGTCGACGATCCCGGGGGAGTCGAGGAACGCCTCGAGCGGGTCGCGCAGGGCGGCCCACGCCTGCTCCGGCTCCTCCTGCCACAACAGCGCCGTGGCCTCCCACACCGCACGGTTCAGCCTGTTGCGCGTGCTGCCGCCGACCTTCACCAGTCCGCGCATGGTCCTGATCGCGTCGTCCGTGCGGCCCTGGACGATGTCAAGGCGCGCCGAGACCCACTGCCCCGGCCAGTCGTCGTAGCTGTGCGACCGGGGCACGTCGACCAGGCGGGCAGCAGCGTCGCCGGTCCGGCCTGCGTCGAGGTAGGCCTCGACCACGTTGGCCTTCACCAGCGTGAGGAGGTGGAAGTCGAGCTGCCACTCGCGCCCGAGGTCGAGCACCCGCTGGGCGGCCTCCTCGACCTCGTGGGGCGGGCGGTGGTGACGCAGGAGCACGTCGGTGTGCATCATCGCCAGGTTGGCCTCCCGCCACGGTCCGGCCGTGCCGGCCACCCGGCTGCGCGCCCGGCGGAACAGGTCGAGCGCCGCGGCGAGGTCGCCGAGGTGGCCCACGTGCCAGGCCAGGGTGGCGGCGGTCTGGAAGTACAAGGCGTCGTCGTCCAGCTCCGCGCACGCGTCGAGAGCCCCTTGCAGGTCGCGCGTCGCCTCGTCGTAGCGGGCCAGGTCCATCAGGGCGTTGGCGCGCTGGTCGAGGACGTGGACGAGGCCGGCGCCGACGGGGTGGCCGGAAAGGCGGTCGAGCGCGCGGTCGGCCAGCACGACGGCGGCTTCCGGGTCGTCCCCGACCAGCCAGGCGACCTGCGCCGCGCGGCGGATCACCTTGGCTGCCTGCTCGTCGGGGAGCGCGTCGACGTCGGGTTGCGCCTCGTCGACCAGCGCCGCGCATGCCTCGAGCCGGCCCGACAGCTGCAGGGCATCGAACGCGGACAGCCATGCGGTGACCAGGCCCTCGGGCGCGACGACGTGCTCGCGGCCCAGGTCGAGAATCCGCAACCAGTGCTCGGCCTCCGAGCGCGGGTCGGTGCGACGGCGTGCCTGGCGGGCGGCGGCGGCTCGCCACCGGGCCTCCTCCGCGGTCTCACCCGAGAGCCGCCAGTGCTCGGCGACCACGGCCGGGTCAGCGCCGCCGCCACGGCCGAGCAGCTCGGCGTACGTGCGGTGCAGCCGGCGTACCTCACCGGGGAGCAACCGTCGACGAGCAGCGTCGGCGAGGAGGGGGTGCGCCAGCCGCACCGTGTCCGTGGCGCCCACGCTCACCAGGTGCCGCGCGGCGAGGTGTCGCAACGCGTCGAGCACGGCGTCGTCGTCGAGGCCGGTGGCGGCCGCCACCAGGCCGACGTCGACCGGGCCGTCGGCCACGCCGAGCGCGATGGCCACCCGGTCCTGGTCCGGTGAGAGGTCGCCGAGGCGCCGGTCCAGGAGGTCGGCCAGCAGCGGTGGGAGCGTCGGGTCGTCCCCCTGGATGGCGAGGTGCGCGGTGAAGAGGGGGTGCCCGCGCGACCTCTCGTGGATTCGCCGGGCGCGGTCCGTGGTGCCGTCGAGCCACCCGGCCAGCCGGAGCTGGTCGCGCGTCTCCGCGAGCGTGAGCGGCCCCAGGGTCATCGTCCGGACCCGGGGCAGCGCCTGCACACGTGCGAGCCACTCGCTGCGCCACCGCTGCACCCTCTGGTCGTCCAGGCGCCACGTCACCGTGATGGGCACGTCCACGTCGCGGGACAGGACGTACTCCAGCAGGTCGAGGGTGGTCGCGTCCGACACGTGCAGGTCCTCGACCACCACGGCGAGGGGGCGGGTGGCAGCGAGCCGGGCGAGCACCGCCGCGACGGCGGCGTAGAGGTGCTGCTGGGCGAAGTCGACGTCGTCGGTCGACGCCGCGGCCGCACTCAGCTCGGGCAGGAGCCGGGCGAGCGCCTCACGCGCGTAGGCCGGGCAGTCGGACAACGCCTCGCCGATCCACCGACCGTCGTCCGCGTCGTGGATCGACCGGAGCAGCTCCACCACAGGCATGAGCGGGACCTCGGTGGAGAAGGGCAGGCAGCGCCCGACAGCCACGCGGGTCTCGGTGAGCGCCGCAGCCGCGTCGACGAGCGTCGACTTGCCGATGCCCGCCTCGCCGGTGACCACCAGGAGGCCGCCGCGCCCGGCCAGGTGGTCTCGCAGGACGGCGAGCTCGGCGCGGCGGCCGGCGATCCCGGGAGACGGCGGGGGAGCCGCGTCGCGGTCGGCCGACGACGCGGCGAGCCAGAGGGCGTGGAACTCCGCGCGGCTCCCGCCCATCGCCTCCACGAGGAGCTCCACGGTCCCCCAGGGCGGGAGGACGCTGCTGGAGAAGACCTTGGAGACCGTCGTGTGCGAGACCCCGGTGTGGCGCGCGAGGAAACGGAGGCTTGGCCAGCCAGCCTCGTGGTGCAGCTCGTGCAGGGCCCGGACCAGGTCCTGGTGGGCGCCCGGCGGCAGGACCGGGCTCGGGAGTGCGCCCATGTCACCTCCGACAGCCGCTGGTGCAGTGCCCGAGACCTACTCCAGAATCCGGTGAGCGTGGCGCCGTGTCCACGCATTTCCCGTCATGTGGTCAAGGAGCGTCCAAGGTGTCCGGGTCCTGACGCCCGTCACGGGCGGGGACTCCCGCCGCTCGCTAGGCTGGAGCCATGGGGGAGATCGAGAACCGCCCGCACGACCCGTCGCAGATGCGCATCTCCGACGCCGACCGCCAGCGCGTCGCCGACGTGCTGCGAGACGCTGCTGGGGAGGGCCGCATCGACCTCGACGAGCTCGAGGAGCGGCTGGAGCTGACCTGGCAGGCCAAGACCTACGGCGAGCTGGTGCCGATCACGCTCGACCTGCAGGCGCCGGGCCCTGCTGCCCCCCATGCCAGCCCACCGGTGCGTCGTACGCCGTCAGCGGTGCCCGCGGTCGGGCACAACTCGTCCGTCGCGATCATGAGCGAGTGCAAGCGCCAGGGCGTCTGGTCGGTGCCTGAGCACCACAGCGCCTTCGCGATGATGGGCGGAGTGGTCATCGACCTCCGCCAGGCACAGCTCTCGGCCCACGAGACGCTCCTCAACGCCAGCGCGATCATGGGCGAGGTCAAGGTGATCGTCCCGGCTGACATGCACGTCGTCATGGACGGCACCCCGATCATGGGCGAGTTCAGCCAGGCCAAGGACAAGGTGCCGGCCGAGGTCGGCCCCGGCTCCCCGGTCGTCCGCATCCGCGGGATGGCCCTGATGGGTTCGGTCACGGTGCAGCGCCAGCCCGCGCCGGGCACGCCGAAGAAGTACCTCGGCACCTACTGACGTACGCGCCACCGGCAGGTCGGTCGAGCCCGCACCGTCGACGCACGACCACGGGTCGAGCCGTGATTGCTGCGCCCACCCCGGGGCCCTACTGTGACCCGGGTCACTTCACTACGGATCGTCCGGCACGTACCTGCCGGTGAAGGAGCAGAACATGGCATCAGTCACTTTCGAGAAGGCGCAGCGGTGGTATCCCGGCACCGACGAGCCGGCAGTGCCCGGCATCGACCTGGAGATCAAGGACGGCGAGTTCATGGTGCTCGTCGGGCCCTCCGGCTGCGGCAAGTCCACGACCCTGCGGATGCTCGCGGGGCTCGAGGAGGTCAACGGCGGGCGCATCTACATCGGTGACCGGGAGGTCACCAACGTGCCGCCCAAGGACCGCGACATCGCGATGGTCTTCCAGAACTACGCGCTCTACCCGCACATGTCGGTCGAGGAGAACATGGCGTTCTCGCTCAAGATGGCCAAGGTGCCCGCGGCCGAGCGCAAGGAACGGGTGGCCAAGGCCGCGGAGATCCTGGGCCTCACCGAGTACCTCGAGCGCAAGCCCAAGGCACTCTCGGGCGGTCAGCGTCAGCGCGTGGCGATGGGTCGAGCGATCGTCCGCGCACCGCAGGTCTTCTGCATGGACGAGCCGCTGTCCAACCTCGACGCCAAGATGCGCGTCCAGACCCGCACGGACATCGCGCGCCTCCAGCAGGACCTCGGCGTCACGACCGTCTACGTCACGCACGACCAGGTCGAGGCGATGACGATGGGCGACCGGGTCGCGGTGATGAAGCTCGGCGTGCTGCAGCAGGTCGACACCCCGCTCAAGCTCTACGACAAGCCCGCCAACCTCTTCGTCGCCGGCTTCATCGGTTCGCCGCAGATGAACCTCATGGAGGGCACGGCGGTCGACGGCGACGTCAAGCTCGGCACGTTCACGGTGCCGGTCGACCCGACCGCCGAGCGCAAGATGTCGGGCAAGGTCACCGTCGGCGTCCGTCCGGAGAACTGGCGGATGGTCACCGCCGAGGAGGGTGGCCTGCCCGTCAAGGTCACCGTCGTCGAGGAGCTCGGCGCCGACAGCTTCGTCTACGGCACCTGCGACGTGGAGGGCACGCCCTCCAACGTGATCGTGCGCGTCGCCGGCCGCAACCACCCGCAGAAGGGCGAGACGCTCTACGTCACCACCGACCCCGAGAACGTCCACGTCTTCGACACCGAGACGGGCGAGCGCCTCTCCGACTGACGTCCTCCAGCCGCACCGCCCAGCACGGCCTGAGCCCCCGGGAGCCCTGCTCCCGGGGGTTCAGCCGTCCACGGCGACACTTCGCCATACTGGGCGCGTGAGCCGCACCGAGACGGAGTCCTCCCCGGAGTCCTCCCCGGAGTCCTCCCCGGCGTCCGACACCGGTCTCGAGCAGCGGCTGGCCGTCCTGGAGCCCGACCTGCGCGCCACCCTGTCCCGGGTCTACGGCGCCGACGCCGCGCCCGAGGTCACCCGGTCCCTGGTCGAGGTCGCCCGGGCCGCGCACGCGGCCCGTCCGCCCGAGCTGCGCGCGCTCGACGAACGGAGGCTGCGCGAGCCCGACTGGTTCCAGCGGTCCTCGATGGTGGGCTACGCCGCCTACGCGGACCGCTTCGCCGGGACGCTGCGCGGGGTGGGGGAGCGCGCGGCGCACCTGCGCGGACTGGGTGTCGGCTACCTCCACCTGATGCCGCTCCTGACGCCGCGGCCGGCTCCCAACGACGGCGGCTACGCGGTCATGGACTACCGCTCCGTGCGGCCCGACCTCGGCACGGTCGACGACCTGCGCGACCTCGCGACCAGTCTGCGCGGCGAGGGCATCAGCCTGTGCCTCGACCTCGTGCTCAACCACGTCGCGCGCGAGCACGAGTGGGCCCTCGCGGCGCGGGCAGGCGACCCGGACAGGCGGGCCTTCTTCCACGTGCACCCCGACCGCGAGGTGCCCGACGCCTACGAGGCGACGCTGCCGGAGGTGTTCCCCGACTTCGCACCGGGCAGCTTCACCTGGGACGAGGAGCTGTCGGGCTGGGTCTGGACGACGTTCAACGACTACCAGTGGGACCTCGACTGGTCGAACCCCGCCGTCCTCCGCGAGTTCGCCGACATCATCCTGTCGCTGGCCAACGTGGGCGTGGAGGTGTTCCGCCTCGACGCGATCGCGTTCATCTGGAAGCGTCTCGGCACCAACTGCCAGAACCAGCCCGAGGTGCACGACCTCACCCGCGCGCTCCGCACGGTCGCCCGCATCGCGGCCCCCGCGGTGCTGTTCAAGGCCGAGGCGATCGTCGGCCCCGCGGACCTGCCGGCCTACCTCGGCGTGGGTGAGCACGCGGGCCGGGTCAGCGACCTCGCCTACCACAACGGCCTGATGGTGCAGGTCTGGTCGATGCTCGCCTCGCGCGACGCCCGCCTGGCGACGTACGCCCTCCAGCAGCTGCCGCAGCCGCCGTCGACGACGGCCTGGATCACCTACGTCCGCTGCCACGACGACATCGGGTGGGCCATCTCCGACGAGGACGCCCGCGCGGTGGGCCTCGACGCGGTCGCGCACCGACGCTTCCTGTCCGACTTCTACGCCGGGTCCTTCCCCGGGTCGTGGGCGCGGGGGCTGGTCTTCCAGCACAACGAGCAGACGGGGGACCGGCGGATCTCCGGCTCGCTCGCCTCGCTCGCGGGGCTCGAGGTGGGCGACCGGCACGCCGTCTCGCGCATCCTGCTCGCGCACGCGATCATCCTGTCCTTCGGCGGCCTGCCGGTGATCTGGATGGGCGACGAGGTCGGGCTGCTCAACGACCACGGGTGGGCCGACGACCCCGAGCATGCCGCCGACAACCGGTGGGTGCACCGGCCGCGGATGCCGTGGGCCGACGTCGAGGCCGACCCCGACCCGCACGGCATCACGTCAGGCCTGCGGCACCTGCTCGACGTACGACGCTCGCTGCCGCACCTGCACGCGGCCTCGCCCACCGAGGTCTGGGACCCGCGCGACCCCGGCGTGCTGCTCGTGGTCAGGCGGCACCCCGACGGCCCGCTCCTCGCCGCCGCCAACGTCACCGACCGGGAGGCGTGGGTGGCCGCCGACGTCCTGCACTGGCTGGGCCTGCACTCCGACGACCTGGTCGATGCCCTCACCGGCGTCGCGCCGGACCTCCACGACGGCGCGGTGCGGCTCGAGCCGTACGCGTCGGTGTGGCTGCACGCGTCGCCCCCGACGCCCGCCTGAGGCCGTCGCGAGGGTGCCCAGGACGCGGCGAGGCCCCGGGAGCAACGCTCCCGGGGCCTCGTTCCACGCCGACCTGAGGGGCCGGACGACCGTCGGTCAGGTGGTGGCGGTGTCCGAGCCCGGCTGCACCTCGTCCTGCTCGCGCCCGACCTCCTCGGCCTTCGCCATGGCGTTGCCGTCCGGCACGACGCCCGCGCGCTCGGCGTCCATCGTGAGGTTGTCGCCCGTCGCGGGGTCGAAGAGGTGGATCTTGCGGGCGTCGACCCAGATGGTGGCGTCGTCGCCCTCGCTGATCCGGCTGGCACCGTCGAGCGAGACCACCAGCTGCGTGCGCAGCGACTCGCCGTCGAGGTCCCGCTCGAGCTGCTGGAGCTGCTTCTCGACCTCGGGCGGCGCCTCGAAGGGGATGTAGGCGTAGGCCTCGTTGCCCAGCCACTCCACGACGTCGACCGTGGCGTGGAAGGTGGCCTCGTCGCTCACCTTGTCCTCGTCGACGACGCTTGCGTCCTCGAAGTGCTCGGGCCGGATGCCCGCGATCAGCAGGCCCTTGCCCTGTGCCTTGGCCGCCTTGTCCTCCGGGATCGTGACGGTCCCGAACGGCAGCTCCACCTGGTTGCCCTTCACCTCTGCCGGCAGGAAGTTCATCGGCGGGGAGCCGATGAAGCCGGCGACGAAGAGGTTGGCCGGGTTCTCGTAGAGCTCGCGGGGGCTGGCGAGCTGCTGCAGGATGCCCCGCTTCAGCACCGCGACCCGGTCGCCGAGCGTCATCGCCTCTGTCTGGTCGTGGGTGACGTAGACCGTGGTGATGCCGAGGCGCTTCTGCAGGCGGGAGATCTCCGTGCGCATCTGTCCGCGCAGCTTGGCGTCGAGGTTGGACAGCGGCTCGTCGAAGAGGAACGCCTCGGCCTGGCGGACGATCGCACGCCCCATGGCGACCCGCTGCCGCTGGCCTCCCGAGAGGTTGCCCGGCTTGCGCTCGAGGTGCTCGTCGAGCTCGAGGGTCTTCGACGCGTCGCGCACCTTCTCGTCGACCTCGGAGTCCGACGCGCCGGCCAGCCGCAGCGGGAAGGCGATGTTCTCGTAGACGGTGAGGTGGGGGTAGAGCGCGTAGTTCTGGAAGACCATGGCCAGGTTGCGGTCGCGCGGGGCGAGGTCGTTGACCTTCTTCCCGCCGATCACCATGTCGCCGCTGGTGATGTCCTCCAGCCCCACGATCATCCGTAGCAGCGTCGACTTCCCGCAGCCGGAGGGCCCGACCAGGATCAGGAACTCCCCGTCTGCGACGTCGATGCTGATGTCGTTGACGGCAGGGAAGCCGTCGCCGTACTGCTTGACGATGTTCTTCATCTCGATGGCAGCCATGGCGGCCTCACCCCTTCACTGCGCCGGAGGTCAGGCCGGCGACGATCTTGCGCTGGAACAACAGGACGATGATGATCACCGGCAGCGTGACGATGACCGAGGCGGTCGCCAGCTGTGCGTACGGTGGGTTGAACGGGTCAGGTCCGACGAAGAACGACATCTGCGCCGGGACCGTCCTCGAGGCGGTGGTCGAGGTCAGCGAGATCGCGAGCACGAACTCGTTCCACGCGAAGAAGAAGGTCAGGATCGCCGCGGTGAAGACACCGGGTGCGGCGAGCGGGACGATCACCTTGCGGAAGGCCTGCCACGACGTCGCGCCGTCGACCTGGGCCGCCTGCTCCATCTCCCACGGGATCTCGCGGAAGAAGGCCGACAGGGTCCAGATCGCCAGCGGGAGCGTGAAGGACATGTAGGGGATGATCAGGCCGGGCCAGGTGTTGAAGAGGCCGAACCTGGTCCACAGGTCGAACAGCGGGCCCACCAGCGCTACGACCGGGAACATCGCGATCGCCAGCGCGAGCGAGAGGACCAGCCGCTTCCCCTTGAACTCCAGCCGGGCGATGGCGTAGGCCGCGAGGGTCGCGAGGATCACCGAGAGCACGGTGGCGATGATCGAGATGCCGAACGAGTTGAGCAGGGCCTTCTGGAAGTCCTCCTCCACACCGGTCGGGTCAGCGCCGATGAACGGCCAGTCCCAGAGCGCCTTGTAGTTGTCGAACGTGGCGTCCTCGGGCAGGAACTGCGGACTGCCGACCGACGTCTCGCCCACGGACTTGAACGACAGCGAGATGATCCACGCCACCGGGAACAGGCACCACAGCAGGATCAGCAGGAAGCCGACCCAGGTGCCGATCGCGTTCTTGCCCTTCATCAGCCCTCACCTCTCGCAGACGCCAGGTCGACCCGGAACAGCTTCACGATCAGCCACGCGAGCAGCAGCACCGACAGGAACAGCAGCACCGAGAGCGCCGACCCGAGGCCGAGCTGCATCTGCTCGATGACCTGCCGGTAGGTCAGGAACGAGATCGACTCGGTGTCCTGGGCCCCTCTGGTCATGATGTAGATGTTGTCGAAGATGCGGTAGGCGTCGAGCGCACGGAAGAGGACCGCGACCATGATCGCGGCCCGCATGTTGGGCAGGATCACCTTCCACAGCCGCTGCCACCACGTGGCTCCGTCGACCTGGGCCGCCTCGAGCATGTCCTCGCTCACCTGGGACAGACCGGCGAGCAGCAGGAGCGCCATGAAGGGCGTGGTCTTCCAGATCTCGGAGACCATGATCGCGAACATGGCGTGCCAGTGGTCGCCGAACCAGTTGGTGTCCTCGGCGATCCACGGCAGCCAGCTGAACCACGCGTTGACGAAGCCGTTGTTGAGGGAGAACGCGAACTGCCACGCGAATGCCGAGACGACGGTGATGATGCCGTACGGGATCAGGATGGAGGTCCGCATCAGGCCTCGGGCGAAGATGATGCGGTGCATGACCATCGCGAACGCGAAGCCGATGACCAGCTCGACCGCGACCGTCACGACCATGATCAGGACGGTGTTCCACGTGTCCCGCCAGAAGAGGCTGTCGGTGAGGACGGTGACGTAGTTGTCGATGCCGATGAACTCGCGGTCGTCCGGTGCCGTCAGCCGGTAGCGAAAGAGCGACAGGTAGAGCGCCTGGCCCATCGGCCAGGCGGTGACCAGCAGCATCATCACCACGGCGGGTGCCACCAGTGTGAGGCCGAGCTTGTTCTCGGCCTTGGACCGGTCGCTCACCGCAGGCTTGGCAGACACGTCGGCGGGTGGGCGTTGCAGAGTGGTGCTCACAGCAATCTCCCTCCTTCCAGTACCTGCTGAGTGAAGTCCTGCGACTCCGGGGGCGTGTCCTGGTTGACGCTCGCCGGCGGGTGCCAGGTGCTCTGCAGCGAGCTCGAGATGTCGCTCCAGTAGGGCGTCACCGAGCGCGGAGCCGCCGCGTCGACGCTCTCCTGGAAGAGCTGCCTGAGGTCGTCGGGGTAGAGCTCGGCCAGCGCGGGATAGTCGTAGCCGGCTGTGCTGGCCGGCATGTTGCCGGTCATCTCGGCGTTGATGCCCTGGTTCTCCGGCTCCACCAGACAGGCCGCGGCCTCCAGCGCGAGGTCCTTGTTGTCGGAGAACGCGCTGACGCCGATGCCGATGCCTCCGTAGGGCGGCCGCGACTCCTCGCCCTCGACCGTCTGCGGGTAACGGGTGTAGCCGATGTCGTCGGCGACGTCGGGGTCGGTCTCGTCGTAGTTGTGGAAGATGTAGGTCCAGTTGACCATGAACGAGCCGGCGTCCCCGCCGAAGGTCGAGCCCGCGGTGCCCTCGTTGGAGACGCTGAGGTCGGCGGGAGCCGCCTCGGAGCTCGCGAGGTCCTCGATGACCTTGGCCGCGTCCTCGCCCTGAGCGCTGTCGATGGTCAGGTCGAGGTCCACGCCCTTGTCGGCGTTCTCCACCAGCTGCCCGCCCGCGCCCGAGACGAGCGCGTTGATCCAGACGCTGTAGCCCTCGTACTTGTTGGCCTGCACGCCGAGCTTTCCACCGTTGTCCGCGGCGGTCTGGATGATCTGGTCCCACGTGACCGGCTGGGACATGTCCAGGTCGGTCTTGTCGACGAAGGACTTGCGGTACCAGAGCACCTGCGTGTTGGACCAGAACGGGAAGACGACCAGCTTGTCCTCCCACGTGGCTGCGTCCATCGCACCCTGGAAGGTGCCCTGCTCCTCGAGCTGCGCCCTGGCGTCCTGCGGGACGTCGGCGAGGAAGCCGGCGTCGGCGAACTCGGCGGTGAACGGTGGGTCGAGGGACATGAGGTCGATCGAGGGGTCTTCCGCCGCGAGGCGTCGCGACAGCTGGATGCGCTGCTGGCTCGCGTCCTGGGGGAGCACCTGGGTGGTGACCGTGTACTCGTCGGTCGAGCACTTCTCCGCCACCGCGGCCTGGCCGCCGGCGTCGGGGTTGATGTACCAGACCAGCTCGGGCTTGCCGCTGTCCCCGCTGCACGCGGCGAGCAGGCTGCTGGCGAGCGCCAGCGAGGCCACCGAGCCGGCGATGCGACGAGACCGCGGACGACCGCGTGGTCGGGTCGATGAACGTGGTGCCATGCGCCCTCCTAAGTATGACTCGGATCACTGGTCTATCGGCTGCGGCTATGTTTGGCAACAGCGCCTCACCCAGAGGAAGACCGTGACGAGAGAGGCCCCTGTGACGAGCTGGTTCGCGCCCGGTCGCATCAACCTGATCGGCGAGCACACGGACTACAACGACGGTTTCGTCCTTCCCTTCGCCCTGGCTGTCGGGTGCACGACGACGGTCTCGGCCGCGGGGGCGGGCTCGGCCGGCAGCGCCGAGGGCTCCGACGCCTGGACGGTGCGATCCGTCCAGCAGCCGGACCCGGTCGTCGTACGACGCTCGGGGCTGCGGGCCACCGACCTGCCGGACGTGCCCGAGTGGTCGCGCTACGTGCTGGGTGCCCTGTGGCTGCTCACCGACCGCGGCATCGTCGTCCCGCCCCTCGAGATCGAGGTCGACTCCGACGTGCCGTCGGGCGCCGGGTTGTCGTCGTCGGCCGCGCTGGTCTGCTCGGTCGCGCGGGCCGTCGACGCCCACCTCGGTCTCGGGCTCGACGACGACGCCCTCTTCGCGCTGACCCGCGACGTCGAGAACGACGCCGTGGGCGCTCCGACCGGTGGTATGGACCAGCTGGTCAGCCTGCGCGGCGAGGCCGGCCACGCGCTGTTCTGCGACATGCGCAGCCACGAGACCCGGTCGGTCCCGCTCGATCTGGGTGGCAGCGGGCTGGCGGTGCTGGTGGCCGACACCCGCGCCCCCCACCGTCACTCAGACGGCGAGTACGGCGCCAGGCGCCGCGGCTGCGAGGAGGCGGCTCGCCGCCTGGGCGTTCCCGCACTGCGCGACGTGACCGCCGACGACCTCGACGCCGCGCTCGAGCGTCTCGACGACGAGGAGCTGACCCGCTACGTGCGACACGTCGTCACCGAGGACGACCGCGTGCTCACGGTGGTGCGGCTGCTCGACGGGGGCGGTCTCGCCGACATCGGACCGCTGCTGACCGCGTCGCACCGCTCGATGCGCGACGACTTCCGGATCACCGTGCCGGAGGTCGACACCGCCGTCGACGCGCTGCTCGAGGCGGGGGCGCTGGGTGCCCGGATGACCGGCGGCGGCTTCGGCGGCTGCGTCATCGGGCTGGTGCCCGAGCGGACCCTGGACGCGGCGGGTGACGCCGTACGCCGTGCCTTCGCTGACGCCGGCTTCGGCGAGCCCGACCTCTTCACGGCCGCGCCGTCGCAGGGCGCCCACTCCGTCACTGGCGCTTGAGTCTCCGACAGACTCAGCTCCGACTTGGAGGGCGAGTCTGTCGGCCGTAGGCCGTTGCAACCGCCTACCGGTGACGAAGTCCCCGCACGTGCGGGGACTTCGACGCGAGCGGCAGCGGCTGACAGGTCCGTCCAGCGGCTAGGAGGCGCGGTCGGCCGTGCGCCGGATCGCGTCGACGAAGGTGTCGAAGAGCTCGGGCGGCAGGTCGTGGCCCATGCCGTCGATGGTGACCAGCTCGGCGCCGGGGATGGCGGCGGCGGTCGAGCGCCCGCCGCTGACGTGGACCATCTTGTCGGCGTTGCCGTGGATGACGAGCGCGGGGATGCGGAGGCTGCGCAGCCGCGGGGTGCGGTCGCCCTGCGTGAGGATGGCGAGCATCTGGCGCACCACGCCGCTGGCGCTGACGCCGCGGTCGAACGTCTCGCCGGCGCGGGTGCGCAGGGCCTCGGGGGCGGAGGGGTAGGCGGCGGAGCCGATCAACGCCCACATGGCAACGCTGCTGTCGATGTAGGCGTCCCGTCCGGCCTTGCGCGGCCCGATCAGCCGCGGCAGGAGGGAGGGGTGCTGCCAGCCGACGGTGCGGCGTCCGGTCGTCGAGCTGATGCTGGTCAGCGACCGCACCCGCGTCGGGTGCTCGACGGCGATCGTCTGCGCGATCATGCCTCCCATCGACACGCCGACGAGGTGCGCGGACTCCAGGCCGAGGTGGTCGAGCAGCGCGACGGCGTCGCCGGCCAGGTCGGACATGGTGTACGGCGTCCGCGCGCGACCGGTCGCGAAGGCGCGCACCAGCTGGTCGCGCCGGACCGGTGCCGCCACCCGGGACGACCGGCCGGTGTCGCGGTTGTCGTAGCGCACGACGTGGAAGCCGGCGCCTGCGAGCTGCTCGCAGAACGCCTGGTCCCACCAGGTCATCGGGCCGCTCAGCCCCATCACGAGGAGCAGCGGCTCGTCGTCGGGGTCGCCGAACGTCTGGTAGCAGAGCTCGACGTGGTTGCCGACCGGGGCGCGGAGCTCGTCGGACGCGACGGGCGGCTGGGTGCTGTCTCGGTGGGACGCGGGCATGTCGCCAGTGAACACGACAGTCGTCCCCAAATAAACGCAAAGTGGCCCACATCCCCGGTGGGAAGCGGGTTCTGGGCTAGGTTCGATGATTGTGACGCAGCGCACAATGGCCGCATTCCTGACTCCGGAGGGCTTTTCACAGCCCTCCGTGGTGGCGGTGCTGCGCGAAGGTTCGGTCCTCACCGAGGCCGGCCGATACGCCGTCTCGGCCCTCGGCTCGCGTGGCGCGCGACGTCGTACGCCGCTGGGCGCGCGCCCGATGCGGGTGGGCGAGCCGGTGCTGCTGGTGCCCGGATTCCTCGCCGGTGACTCGTCGCTGGGGCCGATGAGCCGGACGCTGCGCCACCAGGGCTTCCGGACCTACCGCGCCGACATCCGCGCCAACGTCGGCTGCACGCTGTCGGCCGCCGCCCAGCTCGAGGAGCGGCTGGAGGAGATCTCGCAGCGACGCGGGTCGCGCGTGCGCATCGTGGGCCACAGCCTCGGCGGGATGCTGGCCCGCGGCGTCGCCGCCCGACGTCCCGACCTCGTCGCGGGCATCGTCACGATGGGCAGCCCGATGCTCGCGCCGGGAGCCCACCACGTCTCGCTGACCCGCAGCGTCGACCTGCTCGTCCGGCTCAACCGCGCCGGGATGCGCGGCCTGATGGCCGAGGACTGCGTCGCCGGCCGCTGCGCCCAGGAGAGCTTCGACCAGGCCCGCGCGCCGCTCCCCGAGGGCGTCGACTTCACTGCGATCTTCTCGCGGCGCGACGGCATCGTGGACTGGCGCGCGTGCGTCGACCCGGCCGCGCGGCCGGTGGAGGTGCGCTCGTCGCACGTGGGGATGGCGTTCGACCCCCTCGTCATCACCGCGGTCTCGGCGGCGCTGCGGCCGCCGGTGCCGCCGTCAGTTGTCGAAGTCGATCGTGGAGAGATTGCGTAGCTTCGAGAGCCGGTGCTCGGCGGTGATCGAGCGGACGGTGCCGCTGCGCGAGCGCATCACCAGCGAGTGCGTGGTCACGCCGTCGCCGCGGTAGCGCACGCCCCGCATGAGCTCGCCGTCGGTGATGCCGGTGGCGACGAAGAACGCGTCGTCACCGGTGACCAGGTCGTCGGTGCCGAGCACGAAGTCGCGGTCGAGGTCGTGACCGGCGTCGAGGGCGCGCTGCCGCTCGTCGTCGTCCTGCGGCCAGAGCTGGCCCTGGATCTTGCCGCCGATGCACTTCATCGCGCAGGCCGCGATGATCCCCTCAGGGGTGCCGCCGACGCCGAGCATCAGGTCGACGCCGGTGTCGGGGCGGGCCGCCATGATCGCGCCGGCGACGTCGCCGTCGGTGATGTACTTGATGCGAGCGCCGGTCGCGCGGATGTCCTCGACCAGCTGGGCGTGGCGCGGCCGGTCGAGCAGCACCACGGTGACGTCGTGGATGGAGATGCCCTTCGCCTTGGCGACGCGGGCGATGTTCTCCTTGACCGGCAGCCGGATGTCGACGTGGTCGGCGGCCTCGGGGCCGGTGGCGAGCTTGTCCATGTAGAAGACCGCGCTCGGGTCGTACATCGAGCCGCGCGGTGAGACCGCCAGCACCGAGACGGCGTTGCTCATGCCCTTGGCGGTCAGCGTCGTGCCGTCGATCGGGTCCACGGCGACGTCGCACTCAGGGCCGGAGCCGTCGCCCACCTCCTCGCCGTTGAAGAGCATCGGGGCGTTGTCCTTCTCGCCCTCGCCGATCACCACGGTGCCGCGCATCTCGACGGTGGAGATCATGTAGCGCATCGCCTCGACCGCGACGCCGTCGGCGTCGTTCTTGTCGCCGCGGCCGACCCAGCGCCCGGCCGCCATGGCGGCCGCCTCGGTGACGCGCACCAGCTCGAGGGCGAGGTTGCGTTCGGGCTGCGGGGCGCTGGAGCTCATGTCGCGCATGTTATCGGCGGGCGGCGTAGCGGCTCACCGCGGTCGCCTTGGCCGACAACCACACCTCGCGGCCCGGCACGAGCTCGAGCTCGGTCGCGGCGGCGGGCGTCAGGTCGGCGAGCAGGTCGGGGGAGGCGTGCACCAGCAGGCGTACGGCGTCGCCGTGGGGTGCGAGCGTCGCGATCGGTCCGTGCCAGCGCAGGCGCGTGGACCCCTCCGGCTCGTGCAGCGACACCACGACCGAGTCGGGGGTGAAGGAGATCAGGTCGTCGCCGTCGGGCACGAGGTTGAGCCCCACGAGACGGGCGACGTGGGGAGTCCGCGGCTCGGCCGCGACCTCGGCGGGTGGACCGACCTGCGCCACCTGTCCGTCGTCGAGGACGAGGACCTTGTCGGCCAGCGTCAGGGCGTCGATCGCGTCGTGGGTGACGAGGAGGGTGATACCCGGGAAGTCGCGCAGGTGCCGTCCCAGCTCGATCCGCAAGGCCATCTGCACCGACACGTCGAGACCGGTGAAGGGCTCGTCGAGCAGCAGCACGTCGGGCCCGGTCGCCAGGGCCCGGGCGATGGCGACGCGCTGTGCTTGACCGCCTGAGAGCTCGCGCGGCTTGCGCCCCGCGAGGTCGGCGATGCCGAAGCGCTCGAGCCAGTCGCTCGCGACGGACTCCGCCGCTGCCCGGCCCTCGCCGCGGGCTCGCAGTCCGAAGGCGACGTTGTCCAGGGCGGAGAGGTGCGGGAAGAGCAGCTGTCCCTGGAACACCAGCCCGACCCGGCGCTCGCGGACCGGCAGGGCGAGCAGGTCGGTGTCGCCGAGGTGCGCGCTGCCCTCGACGTCGACGAGGCCGGCGACGGCGTGGAGCAGGGAGCTCTTGCCCGCGCCGTTGGGCCCGATGATGGCCAGGACCTCGCCCGGCTCGGCGGTGAACGTGGCGTCGACGCGGTCGGCGACCCGCAGGTCGGCCACGAGCTGTCGTCCCGGAGCCGTGCTCATGGCGTGCCCAGCCAGTGGTCGCGCAGGGCGACGAGGATGCCGACCGAGACGAGCAGCATGAGAAGGCTCAGCGAGATGGCGGCAGCCTGGTCGGACTGGCGCGTCACGTAGATCAGCGTCGGCATCGTCTGGGTGGTGCCGGGGTAGTTGCCGTTGAAGGTGATGGTCGCGCCGAACTCGCCGAGCGACCGCGCCCACCCGAGGACCGTCCCGGCGATGACGCCCGGCATGGCCAGCGGGACCGTGACCCGGCGGAACGTCGTCCAGCGGGTCGCGCCGAGCGTCGCGGCAGCCTCGTCGTACCTCGGGTCGGCGGAGCGCAGCGCGCCCTCGATGGCGATCACCACGAAGGGCATCGACACGAAGACGTGCGCCAGCACGACGCCGTACGTCGTGAAGGGGAAGGCGAAGCCCGTCCACTCGAGGAGCGGCTCACCGATGACCCCGGTGCGTCCGAAGGCGCTGCGCAGGGCGACGCCGGCGACGACCGGTGGCAGCACCAGCGGCACGGTGACGAGGGCGCGGACGGCGCCGCGGCCGCGGAAGTCGACCCGGGCCAGCAGCCAGGCGAGTGGCAGCCCCAGGAGCAGGCAGAACGCGATGGCCACCGTCGAGGTGACCAGCGACAACCTGAGCGCGTCGCGCGCGGCCGGGGAGGACAGGTGGCCCGGCAGCGCCTGCCAGTCGGCGGCCGCCACCATGGCGACCAGCGGTACGAGCAGGAGGAGCGTGGCGAGGACCGCCGGCACCATCAGGAGTGCCGGTGGTCGCCCGAGGCGGTCGGTCACGGGCTGCCGAAGCCGGCGTCCCCGAGGATCGCCTGCCCCTCCTCCGACGTGACCCACGCGACCCAGTCGGCGGCGAGATCGGCGTCCTCGGACTGCTCGAGCGTCGTGACGAAGTAGGAGGTCAGCTCGTCCTCGGCACCGGGGATCTCCACGGCGTCGACCTCGTCGGCCGCGGCGACTGCGTCGGTCGCATAGACCAGGCCGGCGTCGGCCTCGCCGGAGACGACCTTGTCGAGGGTGGCGCGGACGTCCTCCTCGAGGCTGACCGGCTCGGCGGTGACGCCGTTGGCGTCGAGCACGGCGAGGGCGACCTTGCCGCACGGCACCTCGTCCGAGCACCGCACCCACGTGGTGTCGGCGAGGTCATCGAGCGACTCGATGCCGGCGGGGTTGCCCTTCGGCACCACGATCGTCAGGACGTTGGTCGCGAAGGTCTCCACGTCACCGGTGACGCCCGCGTCCTCGGCCAGCTGCATCGAGGCTTCGTCGGCGGTGGCCAGGACGTCACCGGGTGCGCCGTCGGCGACCTGCTCGGCGAGATCGGTGCTCGAGCCGAAGGAGAAGACGACGTCGGTGTCGTGCTCCTCCTCGAACGGCGTGGCGAGCTCGTCGAAGACGTCGGTCAACGAGGCGGCGGCGAGCACGGTGAGCTCGCCACCTCCACCGCCACCTTCCGCGGCCTCCCCGTCGTCACCACCCCCGCATGCGGCGAGGGGGAGCAGCAGCACCAGGACGGCGAGCTTCTTCACTTCGGTACCTCCACGACGACGTTGGTGGACTTCACGCTCGCGATGGCACGCACGCCCGGCTCGAGGCCGAGCTCGTCGGCGGCGTCGGTGCTCATCAGCGACACCACCCGGTAGGGGCCGCAGATCATCTCCACCTGGGCCATCACGGGGTCGCGCTTGACGCGGGTGACGATGCCGCTCATCCGGTTGCGCGCGCTGACCGTCCCGGCTCGGGTGCGGTCCCGCTCGGCGATCTCGCCCGACTCCACGAGGTGCTCGGCCAGCTCGGCCAGGTCGCGTCCCGCCACCGTCGTACGCCCCCCGTCGTGGGTCGCGGGCAGCCGGCCGGCGTCCACCCAGCGGCGTACGGTGTCGTCGCTGACGGCCAGGATCTCAGCCGCCTCCGCGATTCGGTAGGTGATCACGCCTGGAGTATGCCGCACCTGCGGCTGGTTGCGCCCGATTGTCCCGCACCTGCGGTTGCTTGTCGCGGATTCGAGCCGGTTGTAACGCCGGGTTAGTGCGACTACCCACTGGGGTGCACCACCGTGGGTAGTGCCCCTAACCCGGCGTTACAGCGCTTCGGGACGGCTGGGAGGATGGCCCGCGTGAGTGGGCAGGGACAGCCGAGCCGTTACACGCGCTCGTTCAACGGGATGACCGGCGCCCTGATCGTCACGGTGCTGGCGGTGCTGGCGTTCGTCGCGTGGCGCGGGCTGTGGCGCAGCGACGTGGACAACGAGCCGGAGGCCGTGGACTGGCAGGCGCGCGTCGAGCTCGCGCAGCAGGCAGACCTCCGGGTCGTCCACCCCCGCGAGCTGCCGGCCGGGTGGACGGCCACCAGCACCGAGCTCGCTGCCGGCGACGACCCGCGGTGGAGCCTCGGCGTGCTCACCGACGACGGTCGCTTCGTCGGGATCCGGCAGCAGGACACGTCGGTCACCGACCTGGTCGAGCTCTACGTCGACGAGGACGCCGAGGCCGGCCCCGACGCCACCGTGGCGTCCGACATCACCGACACCTGGCAGACCTGGTCCGACGACGGTGGCGACGTGGGCTACTCCACCGAGCTCGGCGACGAGGCGCTCCTCGTCTACGGCTCGGCCCCGGCCGAGGACATCGAGACGTACCTCGGGCTGCTGACGCGATAGCTGCACCGACTCGAGCGGTGGCGGAGCCACATTCCAAGGATTCGGAATGTGGGTGGGTCACCGCTGCCCGGCTCGTACGGCGTGGCGCGGGCGCGAGCGGTGCGTGACCCACATTCGTCGTCGACGGAATGTGGGTGGGCCACCGCTCGGGGAGCGAGGGCCGGTCAGTCGTCGGCGTCGGCGTCGGCGCCCATCGCGTCGTCGAGGCGCTTGCGGGCACCGTCGAGCCACTGCTGGCAGACCTTGGCGAGCGCCTCGCCCCGCTCCCAGAGCGCGAGCGACTCCTCGAGGGTGGTGCCGCCGGCCTCGAGGGTGCGGACGACCTCGATGAGCTCCTCGCGGGCCTCTTCGTAGCTGGGCTGCTCCGTTGTGGCGTCACTCATCGGGGTCCTCCTCGACCAGGGTGGCTTCTTCGATGCGGTCTGTCGTGGCGTGGATGCGTCCGTCGGCGACCCGGACGGAGACGGCGGCGCCCGCCGCAGCCTGGGCGACGGACGTGACGACGTGGCCGTCGGCGTCCTGGAGCACGGCGTAGCCACGCTGCAGCGTGGCGAGCGGCGAGAGCGCCTGCGCCCGGGCGCGCTGGTGGCCGATGTCGTCGGCGGCCCGGTCGAGGCGGTGCGAGAGCGTACGACGGGCGCGCGCGAGCAGGTCGTCGAGCTCGTCGGAGCGGGCGCCGAGCAGGTTGCGGGGGTCGGCCATGGCCGGGCGTGAGCGCACCTGGGCCAGCCACTCCTGCTCGCGCGCGATGCGCTGCGTGATGACCTGGCGGAGCCGGTCGCGCGCCCACGTCACGCCCTGGACCTCCTCGGCCATGTCGGGCACGACGAGCTTGGCGGCGTCGGTGGGGGTGGAGGCGCGGACGTCGGCGACGAGGTCGAGCAGCGGCTGGTCGGGCTCGTGGCCGATCGCGGACACGACCGGCGTACGCATCTGGTGCACCGCCCTGATGAGCGCCTCGTCGGAGAACGGCAGCAGGTCCTCGATCGAGCCGCCGCCACGCGCGACCACGACGACGTCGACGTCGGCGTTGCGCTCGAGCCGGTCGAGGGCCTCCATCACCTCGCTCGCCGAGCGGGTGCCCTGCATGGCGGCGTAGGCCACCTCGAACTGCACGGCAGGCCACCGGCGGCGCGCGTTGTCGAGGACATCGCGCTCGGCGGCGCTGTTGGGCGCGGTCACCAGGCCGACCCGGCCGGGGAGGAACGGCAGGTCGCGCTTGAGCTCGGGGGCGAACAGGCCCTCCGCGGCGAGCAGCTGGCGGCGGCGCTCGAGCCGTGCGAGCAGCTCGCCGAGCCCGACCATGCGGATCTCGCGGGCAGCCAGCGAGAACGACCCGCGGTTGGCGTAGAAGCTGGGCCGGGCGTGCACGACGACACTGGCCCCCTCGACGAGGGGCGGGTTCATCGAGTCGACGAGCGAGCGGGAGCACGTCAGGGTGACCGAGATGTCGGCGACCGTGTCGCGGAGCGTCATGAAGACGGTCTGCATCCCGGGGCGCCGGTTGACCTGCGCGATCTGTCCCTCGACCCAGACGCCGCCGAGCTTGTCGATCCACTGCGAGACGGCGTTGGCGACGGCCCGCACCGGGGCCGGCGACTCGGCCGTGGCATCGCGGAGTGAGGGCACGCGGCGAGGATAGGGGAGGGCGCGGACACGCCCGTAGACTCGGGCCCATGAGCACCGACCTCGGCCTTCCTCAGGTCCTCGACCCCGAGACCGCCAAGAACGTCCTGCTCGCGGCCCCCCGCGGCTACTGCGCCGGCGTGGACCGCGCCGTGATCACGGTCGAGAAGGCACTCGACCTCTACGGCGCCCCGGTCTACGTCCGCAAGCAGATCGTGCACAACAAGCACGTGGTGGCCAACCTCGAGTCGCGCGGGGCGATCTTCGTCGAGGAGCTCGACGAGGTGCCCGAGGGGCGGACGGTGGTCTTCTCCGCCCACGGCGTCTCGCCGGCGGTCCACGCGCAGGCGTCCGAGCGCGGTCTCAAGACCATCGACGCCACCTGCCCGCTGGTGACGAAGGTCCACCACGAGGCGAAGCGCTTCGCCTCCGACGACTACGACATCCTCCTCATCGGCCACGCCGGCCACGAGGAGGTCGAGGGCACGGCGGGTGAGGCGCCCGACCACATCCAGCTCGTCGAGAGCCCGGCCGACGTCGCGCGCATCGAGGTCCGCGACCCCGCCAAGGTGGCCTGGCTCTCGCAGACCACGCTCAGCGTCGACGAGACCCTCGAGACGGTCGCGGCGATCCGGGAGAAGTTCCCGCTGCTCCTCGACCCGCCGAGCGACGACATCTGCTACGCCACCCAGAACCGCCAGCTCGCGGTCAAGGAGATCTCCTCGGCCGCCGACCTGGTGATCGTGGTCGGCTCGCGCAACTCCTCCAACTCCGTGCGGCTGGTCGAGGTGGCCCTCGAGGCCGGCGCCAAGGCGTCGTACCTCGTCGACGACCACACCGAGATCGACGAGGCCTGGCTCGACGGCGTCGAGACCGTGTCGGTCACCTCCGGCGCGTCGGTGCCCGAGGACCTCGTCGAGGGCGTGCTCGCCTTCCTCTCCGAGCGTGGCTACCCCGACGCCCGTGCCGTGCACTCGGCCGAGGAGTCGCTGATCTTCGCGCTGCCGCCGGAGCTGCGCCGCGACCTCCGCGCCGCACAGAAGGCCTGAGCAGTGGCCCGCTACCTCGACATCCACCCGGACAACCCGCAGCCGCGGCTCGTCTCCCAGGTCGTCGAGGCGCTGCGTGACGACCAGCTCATCGCCTACCCGACCGACTCCGGCTATGCGCTCGGCGCCCAGCTCGGCAACCGGGAGGGCCGCGACCGGATCCTCAAGATCCGCGAGCTCGACGACCGCCACCACTTCACGCTGATGTGCAAGGACTTCTCCCAGCTCGGGCAGTTCGTCCACGTCGACAACAACGCGTTCCGCGCCATCAAGGCCACCACGCCCGGCCCCTACACGTTCATCCTCCCCGCGACCGGCGAGGTGCCGAAGCGGCTGATGCACCCGAAGAAGCGCACCGTCGGCGTCCGGATCCCCGACCACCTGCTGGTGTGCGCGCTGCTCGAGGAGCTCGGCGAGCCGATCCTCACCAGCACCCTGATCCTCCCCGGCGAGACCGAGGCGCGGACGATGGGCTGGGAGATCAAGGAGGACCTCGACCACGTCGTCGACATCGTGGTCGAGTCGGGCGAGGTCACCGCCGAGCCCACGTCGGTGATCGACTGGTCCGACGCCGAGCCGGTCGTCGTACGCCGTGGGGCGGGCGACGTGTCTCGCTTCGAGGAGTGACCGACCGGGGTCAGTCGGCCGGCTGACCCAGCTCGCGCCCGAGCTCGGACGCGAGGTCGCCCTTGCGGCGCAGGCGCCAGCCGAGCCAGCCCAGGCACAGCGCGTAGCCGACGAAGAGGGCGACGCCGTGGGTGGCGACCCCGGAGACGACGGCCTGGAGCAGGCTGTCACGCGGGTCGGCGATCGCGTCGCGCGCGACGACGGCGACGAAGCCGAAGACCACGACCATCAGGACCGGTGGCAGCAGCGCGACGAGGTAGAAGTCCTGGCGCCGCACCAGCGCCGCCAGACCCAGGCACAACGCCACGAAGCAGAGGTCGAAGAACAGCGTGAGGCTGCCGACCAGCAGCACGTCGAGGGCGACGGCGGTCAGCGTGAGGGCGACGCCCAGGGACACGACCTGACGGGCCGGCTCCTGCCCGACCTGCCACCACGTGTCGGCCCGTGTCACGAGGCTCAACCTAGGACCGAACTCAGGCGCCCCGCGCGCGGCGCGCCGCTGCGGGCGCCGAGCCGGGGTGCTGGTCGAGCAGGTCGTCGAGCGTCGGGTCGCCCGTCGCGCCCGGGACGTCGTCGAGGACATCCAGCTCGGACGCGGCAGCCGAGCGGGGCACCGTCTCGACCTGCCGAGGTCCCTCGAGCTGGTCGTTGGTGACGCCGAGGTCGACGAAGCGGCGCGCGGACACCAGCACGCGTCCCTCGAGCGAGCCCATCGCCTGGTTGTAGGCGACGACGCTGGCGTTGAGCGAGCGACCCACCTTGTCGAGGTGGCCGGCCATCGAGCCCAGCCGGGCGTGCAGCTCCTGCCCGAGCCGCTGCACCTCCTGCGCCTGGGCGTTGAGCACCTCGTGCTGCCACCCCTGGGCGACCGTGCGCAGCAGCGCGATCAGCGTGGAGGGGGTGGCCAGGACGACGTTGCGGGCCGCGGCCTGCTCGACGAGGTCGGGCACCGCCTGGAGCGCGGCCTGGAGGATCGCCTCGCCGGGGAGGAACAGCACCACGAACTCGGGGGTGCCGGCCAACGCCTCCCAGTAGCGCCGGGAGCCCAGGTCGGCGACGTGCTTGCGCACGTGCTCGCCGAGCCGGGTCAGCGCCCGCTCGTGCTCGGCGGGGTCGTCGGCGCCGGTCAGGTCGAGGAAGGCGGCGAGCGGAGCCTTCGCGTCGACAGCGATGGTGCGTCCGCCGGCGAGGGTGACGACGAGGTCGGGGCGCAGCCGGCCGTCGTCGAGGCGCGTCTGCTCGGCGAAGTCGCAGTGGTCGACCAGCCCCGCGAGCTCGACGGTCCGGCGCAGGTGGAGCTCGCCCCACTGCCCGCGCACCTGCGGCTTGCGCAGGGCGGTCGCGAGCGTGTGGGTCTCGTGGCGCAGCACGTCGGTCGACTGGCGTACGTCGGCCACCTGCTGGTGGAGCTGGGCCTGCCAGGCCGTGCGGTCGTGGGCCAGGTCGCTCAGCTGGTCCTGCAGCCGCTCGAGCCCGTCCTGGACGACCGCGTGGTCGGCGACCCGCTGCTGCAGCGCGGCGATCGCGGTGTCGTCGGCCGGGCGGCTGCGTGCCCACAGCGCGCCGATCACGGCACCGAGGGCCAGCCCGACGGCGAGGACGGCCGCCAGGGTCAGCACGAGGGGGAAGGTGTCCATGGATCCAGCATGGCGGCGGCCACCGACAGCGCCTCGGAGCCGGTCGAGTGCGCAGCCCCGTGGCGACTGCTACCGCGAGCGCACTCGACCCGGGTCGGCGCCGGTGCCGCGGAACGTGCGCCGGTAGGCCGAGGGCGAGACGCCGAGGGATGCATGCAGGTGCTGGCGCAGCGAGGCGGCGGTGCCCATCCCGGCGCGGGTCGCGACGTCGTCGACGGTCAGGTCGGTCGCCTCGAGGAGGTGCTGGGCGTGCCGGACCCGCTGCTGGGTGACCCACGCGCCGGGGGACTGGCCGGTCTCCTCACGGAAGCGCCGGGTGAAGGTGCGCACGCTCATCGAGGCCTGCCGGGCGAGGGTCGCGACGTCGAGGGGCCGGTCGAGGTGGGCCTGCGCCCACGCGCGTACGTCGCTGGTGGTCTCGTCGGTGCGACGCGGGACGTGTCGCTCGATGAACTGCGCCTGCCCGCCGTCGCGCCACGGTGGCACCACCATGTGGCGGGCGACCGCGTTGGCGACCGCTGTGCCGTGGTCGCTGCGCACGAGGTGGAGGCTCAGGTCGATTCCGGCGCTGAGACCGGCCGAGGTGAGCACCCGGCCGTCGTCGGTGAAGAGGACGTCCTCGTCGACGGCGATGTCGGGGTAGAGGCGGCGGAAGTCGTCGGCGTACTTCCAGTGGGTCGTCGCGCGGTGGCCGTCGAGGATCCCGGCCGCCGCGAGCACGAAGGCGCCGGTGCAGATCGAGACCCAGCGGGCGTCGGCGGGGACGGAGGCCAGGGCGGCACGGAGGTCGTCGTCGATCGTCCCGTCACGCCGCGGGCCGGCGACCTGGGTGCCGGGGACGATCACGGTCTGCGCCCGGGCGAGCGCCTCGGGGCCGGCCGACGGGGCGATGGCATAGCCGCGGGTCGCCTCAACGGGCTGCCCGTCGAGGGTCACCACCGCCACGTCGTAGAGCGGGCCGCCGTCGGCGTCGCGGGCCTCGCCGAGCACCTGCGGCGGGATGGTCAGGTCGTAGCCGATGACCGGCGCGACGGCGAGGACCACCACGCGGTGCGGCTCGGCCGACGGGGAGGAGGGCGACGACGACATGGCCGAATTCTTGCACATGTTGGCGTTTCGGCCACTCGTCGGACGGCGCCGGTCGACGGGAGACTGTGCCGGTGACGATGACGACTCCTTCCGAGCCGACCCTCGGGCGGCCGCAGCGGCTGCACTGGGCGTGGGTGGTGGCCGCGGTGTCCTTCGTGACGCTCGTCGGCGCGGCCGCCTTCCGTTCCGTGCCGGGCGTGCTGATCGAGCCGCTGCACGAGGAGTTCGGCTGGTCGCACGGACTGATCGGCTCCGCGGTCTCGCTCAACCTCATGCTCTTCGGACTGATCTCGCCGTTCGCGGCGGCCCTGATGGATCGCTTCGGCGTCCGGCCGGTCGTCACGTTCGCCCTGCTGATGGTCGCCGTCGGTAGCGGCCTGACGGTCTTCATGACCGAGCCGTGGCAGCTGATCCTGTGCTGGGGCCTGCTCGTCGGCATCGGCACCGGCTCGATGTCGATGGCGTTCGTCGCCACGATCACCAGCCGCTGGTTCGTGGCACGCCGCGGCCTGGTCAGCGGCATCCTGACCGCCGGCAACGCGACCGGCCAGCTGATCTTCCTGCCCGTCGTGGCCTGGCTCGCGACCCACCACGGCTGGCGTACGGCGGCACTGCTGGCCGCCGCGGCCGCCCTCGCCGTCGTACCGCTGGTGCTCCTGCTCCTGCGCAACCACCCGGCCGACCTCGGGCTGCAGGCGTTCGGCGCCACCGCCGCCGACCCCGGCCCGCCACCTCACCAGCACGTCGGCTCCAGCGCAGGGCGTGCCCTCGCCGTGCTGCGCGACGCCGCCCGCAGCCGGACCTTCTGGCTCCTCTCCGGCGGGTTCGCCATCTGCGGGATGACGACCAACGGCCTCATCGCCACCCACTTCGTCCCGGCGGCCCACGACCACGGCATGCCGGCCACCACCGCCGCCTCCCTGCTCGCGGTCGTCGGCATCTTCGACGTCGTCGGCACGATCGCCTCGGGCTGGCTCACGGACAAGGTCGACCCGCGGCTGCTGCTGGTGGGCTACTACGTGCTGCGCGGCGTGGGCCTCATGACGCTCCCGGCGCTGATGTCGCCTCACGTCGCGCCCAGCATGTGGGTCTTCATCATCGTCTACGGCCTCGACTGGGTCGCGACCGTGCCGCCCACCGTCGCGCTGTGCCGGGAGTGGTTCGGCGCGGCGGCCGGCCCGATCGTCTTCGGCTGGGTCTTCGCCAGCCACCAGGTGGGTGCGGCCGTGGCCGCCACGGGCGCCGGGGTGGTCCGCGACGTCACCGGCGGCTACGACCCCGCCTTCTACGCCGCGGCCGGTCTGTGCGCCCTCGCCGCCGTGATGTCGTACGCCATCCGGCGCACGCCGCAGCCCGCCGTGGCACCGCCGACCGCCGCCGTGATGTGAGCCCTCAGCCGAGGTCGACGACGACCGGCGCGTGGTCCGACGGCGAGCCCGTGCCCTGCGCGGGGTCGCGCTCGTCGCGGTCGATGAAGGCGCCGGTGACCCGCGAGGCGAGCGTGGGGGAGGCGAGGACGAAGTCGATCTTGAGGCCGCGGTCGCGCTCGAAGCGCTGGCGGTAGTAGTCCCAGTAGGTGTAGCCGGCGTCGTGGGCGCGGGTCACCTCGGCGTAGCCGTCGTCGAGGAACCCCTGGAAGGCGGCCCGCTCGGGCGGCGTCACGTGCGTCGACTTCGCGAACTGCTTGACGTCGAAGACGTCGTCGTCGGTGGGGCAGATGTTCCAGTCGCCGACGAGCGCGGTCTCGCCGTCGAGCCAGCCGCTCGCGGTCGCGCGCAGTCGGGCCAGCCAGTCGAGCTTGTAGGTGTAGTGCGGGTCGTCGGGCTTGCGGCCGTTGGGGACGTAGAGCGACCAGATGCGCACCCCGCCGCAGGTGGCGCCGATCGCGCGGGACTCGGCGGCCACGGGGTCGCCCCACCCGGGCATGTCGGAGAAGCCGACCTCGACGTCCTCGAGGCCGACGCGCGACAGCAGCGCGACGCCGTTCCACTGGTTGAGCCCGGCGACGGCGATGTCGTAGCCGAGGGCCTGCAGGCCCATCAGCGGCAGCTGGTCCTCGCGGGCCTTGGTCTCCTGGAGGGCGAGCACGTCGATGTCGTGCCGCTGCACGAACGCCTCGACTCGGTCGATGCGGGAGCGGAGGGAGTTGACGTTCCAGGTCGCGATGCGCACCCGTCCACCCTAAGGAAGGCTGTTCGCCACGCATTCCGTGGGGCGAGGAACTCTTTGCACAGGAAACTCTTTACAGATCGGGGCCTCGTGCGCGAAGTTCGTCGGCACGCACCTGTCTCGGGAACTCGTGCAAACCCTGCTCCACCCTTGTCGGACGCTGACCACACCAGCTCCAGGTCACGTCCGGCGCTGCTCAGGACTCCGAGATGGCGTGTGCCAATCCCCCCATCAGGAGAGAAGAACACACATGCAGCGCAGTCGACTCGGGGTGATCGCCCTCAGCTCCGCAGCACTCCTCGGCGCGGCCCTCGCCTCACCGGCACTGGCCGCCACGGACTCGGAGATCCCGACGTTCCAGGAGTTCCACGCATCCACCTTCAAGGACGCCGACCAGCAGTACATCGTCAACGGTGACGAGCCCATCGCCGGCACCGGCGAGCTCAAGGGCTACTACGACCGGATGGTCCACGGCTCCGAGGAGGCCATGGAGAACGGCCTCGTCGTCAACACCGTCGGCGGCATCGACGACAAGTGGTCGACCTCGCAGGTCGGCAACCTGACCTACTGCGTGAGCACCAAGTTCGGCTCGCGCTACACCGACGTCGTCAACGCCATGACCAGCGGTGCGGGCCTGTGGGAGGCCGCGTCCTCGCGCATCAACTTCGTGCACGTGCCGTCGCAGGACGCCAGCTGCACGACGCGCAACAACAACGTGCTCTTCTCGGTCGAGCCGGTGCAGACCTCGCAGTACATCGCCCGCGCGTTCTTCCCCAGCTCGCCCAAGCGCTCGCGCAACGTGCTGGTCGACGACTCGATCTGGACCTCCGGATCGTGGACCCCGACCAACATCCTGGGCCACGAGCTGGGCCACACGCTCGGCTTCCGGCACGAGCACACGCGGCCCGAGGCCGGCACCTGCTTCGAGGACAACAACTGGCGCCCGCTGACGCCGTACGACTCGTCCTCGATCATGCACTACCCCCAGTGCAACGGCACCTCGAGCAACCTCAGCATGACGGCGACCGACCGCCAGGGCGCAGTCACCCTCTACGGCTCCTGATCGCCTAGTCTGGGAACAGCCCCGAGCGCCCCTTCTGTCCCGAGCGGAGGGGGCGTTCGGCCTGTGCGGACCGCCGCCCCGGATCCCCGGTCACGTCCGGGTAGCGTCGGCGCGTGTCCACCACCGCCTCGCCGTCGACGATCCTCTCCGCGCGCGACCTGCAGTTCATGCTCTTCGAGTGGCTCGACGTGGAGCAGCTGGCCGAGAGGCCGCGGTTCGCCGAGCACGACCGCGAGACGTACGACGCGCTGCTGGCGCTGTGCGAGCAGCTGGCCACCGAGCACTTCGCCCCGCACTACCGCCGCAGCGACACCGAGGAACCGGTCTTCGACGGTGAGAAGGTGCGGCTCATCCCGGAGATCGCCACGGCGCTGGAGGCGTTCGCCAAGGCCGACCTGCTCACGCTGACCCTCGACGAGGAGGTCGGCGGGCAGCAGGTCCCGCACGTGGTGGCGTCGGCGTGCATGGCGTGGTTCACCGCCGCCAACATCGGTACCGCGGCGTACTCGTTCCTCACCGTCGCGAACGCCGGGCTGCTGCTCGCCCACGGCACTCCCGAGCAGGTCGAGCGCTTCGTGACGCCGATGCTCGAGGGGCGCTTCTTCGGGACGATGACATTGTCCGAGCCGCACGCCGGCTCCAGCCTCGGCGACGTGGTCACGCGGGCCGTCCCGGCCGACGACGGCACCTACCGGATCTTCGGCAGCAAGATGTGGATCTCGGGCGGCGACCACGAGATGGGCGACAACATCGTCCACCTCGTCCTGGCCAAGCTGCCCGACGCGGCGCCGGGGACGCGCGGCATCTCGCTCTTCGTGGTCCCCAAGCACCTCGTCGGCGAGGACGGCTCCATCGGCGAGCGCAACGACGTCGCCCTCGCCGGCATCAACCACAAGCTCGGCAGCCGGGGGACGGTCAACACCGCACCCGTCTTCGGCGGCGGGGCGTTCACCCCCGGTGGCGCAGCGGGCGCCGTCGGCCACCTCGTCGGCGAGCCCGGCAAGGGCCTGTCCTACATGTTCCACATGATGAACGCGGCGCGCCTCGGGGTCGGGATGTCCGCGACCACCACGGCCTACACCGCCTACCTCAAGGCGTTGGAGTACGCCCGCTCCCGCCCGCAGGGCCGCCGGCTCGGGGCGGCCGACCCGAGCGCGCCGCAGGTGCCGATCATCGAGCACGCCGACGTGCGCCGCATGCTGCTGGCGCAGAAGTCGTACGTCGAGGGCGCGCTGGCGCTCAACCTCTACTGCTCGCGGCTGCTCGACGTCCAGGCGACCGCGCGCGACGAGGAGGAGCGCACCGGGACCGGTCGGCTGCTCGACCTTCTGACGCCGATCGCGAAGTCCTGGCCGTCGCAGTGGGGGCAGGAGAGCAACAGCCTGGCGATCCAGGTGCTCGGCGGCTCGGGCTACACCCGCGACTACGACGTCGAGGCCCACTGGCGCGACCAGCGGCTCAACCCCATCCACGAGGGCACCCACGGCATCCAGGCGCTCGACCTCCTCGGTCGCAAGGTCCTCGGCGGCGGTGGCGCCTCGCTCGTGGCGCTGGCCGCCCGGATCGGCGAGACCGTCGCCCGGGCCCGCGACCTCGGCGGGGAGCCCGCCGCCCACGCCGACGCGCTGCAGTCGGCGGTCGACCGGCTGGGCGAGGTGACGCTCGCGCTGGCCGGGCTCGGCGACCCGGAGCGGACGATGGCCAACGCCACCGTCTACCTCGAGGCCGCGGGGCACGTCGTGGTCGCGTGGATGTGGCTCGAGCAGCTCGTCGCGGTCGGGGACCGGACGGGCGACTTCTACGACGGCAAGCGGGCCGCGGCGCGCTACTTCTTCCGCTGGGAGCTGCCCAAGGTGGGCCCGATGCTCGACCTGCTCGCCTCCGGCGACACCACCACGCTGGAGATGCGCGACGCCTGGTTCTAGACCCGGTCCACGAAGTCGGTCAGCAGCCCGGGCGTCGCCCGGTCGGCCAGCGCCACGGCCACGTCGAGGCGTACGTCGCGCACCAGCACCCGCTCGGTGCCCGCGGCCGTCGTGGCCGTCAGGTCGACGAGCCCGACGCGGCGCTGCCACCACGACTGCGAGACGACCCAGCCGATGATGCCGTCGGTCTCGAGCACGGTGCGGATGCGGGCGAAGGTGCCGCCCCCGGCGACGAGGTGGTCGCCGGCGAGGTCGTGACCGAGGTGGCGGTACGACGCCTCGCCCGCCGCCGCGCCGAGGGCGAGGAGCGCGGCACCGATGACGGCGAGCCACCACCAGGTGAGGTCGAACCACCACCAGGCGACCGCGAGCAGCACGATGACGTCGAGCGCGTTGCGGAGCTGGCGGAACCACGCGCGGCGCCGGGCCTTCGGGCCGTGCTCCACGAGGCGGCCGGTCAGCGGGCCGGGACGTTCGAGGACGGCCTCGCCGACCGCGACGGCGACCCCGCGGGGGCACGGCGGCAGCACCTGCGTGACGCCGTCCTCGACGCCGGTGGCCAGCGTGGAGAGCTCGGCGCCACCGACGAGTCGCAGGAGCACCGGCTCGGTCATCTCGACGCCACGGACCTTGGCCTCCTCCACCGAGATGGACCGCGTCGTCACCAGCCCGGAGGTGAGGTGGAGCGAACCGTGCTCGCGCACGAGCCGGAAGCCCCACCACTGCAGGACGTAGCCGGCGACGGAGACCACCAGCCACAGGGCCAGCGCGCTGACGGAGAGCACGAGCACGATGGCGGCGACGGCGAACTGGGTGAGCCACTGCCACGCCGAGGTGGCCGTCTCCTCGTTCCAGATCGGGAGGTCGTCGGCGAACTGCGACAGCACCCCGAGCCCGCCGAACAGCAGCACCAGCCGGCCGAGGCTGAAGGGTGCGAAGCGCAGCCAGGACCAGTCGATGTTCGCGAGCGGCACCGCCGGTGCGGCCGGGGGAGGGGGCGGCGCAATGGGCTGGTCGGGCTGGTCGAACGACAGGTCGTCGTTCTGGCCCACGGCTGCCGGAGCGGCCTGCTGCTCCGCGACGGCGCGCCGCGTCAGCAGCGTCGTACGCAGTGCCTGGGCGTCGGCAGCGGCGAGGGCGTCGAGCGTGATGCGGTCGTCGTCGACCCCCGTGCCGATCTGCACCTTCTGCAGGCCGAGGATGCGGTGGAGCAGGGACGCCTCGAGGTCGACGCTGCGCACGCGGTCCAGCGGCGCGGTCGAGGTCTTCTTGTTGAGGATGCCGCTGCGCACCTGGATCTGGGTGCCGGTCAGGCGGTAGTGGGTGGTCAGCCACGGCAGCGCGCCGAGGACGAGGGGGCCCAGCACGACGAGCGGGAAGATGATTGGCCAGAACTTCGTGTCGCTCCGGCTGATCCCGACCAGCGCGATGACCAGGGGCACGACGAACTGCGCGACGGCCTTCACGGGATCGAGCAGCAGCTTGAGCGGGCTGAGCCGGACGAAGCCCTCGCCGGGCTCGGGGATCACGTGGCGTCGTCCTCGGTGGCCGCGGTGATGGCGGTCAGCCGTGCGACCACGTGCCGGGCGGTGTCGGCGTCGAGGCAGTCGACGGTGATCGGTCCGGCAGCCGAGGCGGTCGTGACCGTGATCGAGGCGAGCCCGAACAGCCGCATCACCGCGCCCTGGCGGGAGTCGACCGTCTGCACCCGGCTGATGGGGGCGATGCGGGTCTGCCGGCCGATCCACCCCTCACGGGTGTGGACCGCCGTGTCGGTGACCTCCCACCGGTGCACCCGGTAGCGGATCCGGGGCATCAGCACCACGTGTGCCACCGCGACGAGCGCGAGCAGGAGCACCAGCAGACCGGCCCAGCCCGGGACGCCCGGGACCAGCCACCAGACGAGCGCGGCGCCGACCACGAGCACGGCGTCGCCGACCAGAGCCGACACGGTCCAGAACGGGATCGCCTGCGGCGAGACCCGGTTGGCCGGCTCGCGCAGCACCGGCGTACCCCCCACGTCAGTCATGGGCAGGAGTCTTGCAGGTCGCCCCGAGGCGCCGGACGTCCGCGGACTTGTGCAGTCGCGCGTCGTCTCGCGGCAGCCGGGCGACTTCTGCAGGTTCATGCAGTGCAGACACCTGACCCTGCCCGAACCTTCCCCCTCCCGGTGCCGACGGGGTTGGTTGGACAGGCCAATCCGTACCCAACCGGAAGAAGTGAATCGATGTTGAACAGCAGGACCAGCCGGCTCGCCACCGCCACGATCGGGGCAGCAGCCCTGGCCCTCTCGGTGCAGCCAGGTGCGAACGCTGTCCTTGCGCAGGACGACATACCGACCTTCCAGGAGTTCCGCGCCGCGACCTTCCAGGACGTCGGCGGCCAGTACGTCGTCAACGGGGACGAGACGATCTCGTCGACGAAGAAGCTGCGCGACTACTACGACTCGATGGTCAGGAAGCAGGACTCGGGCTCGACCTCGCTGGTGGTCAACACGGTCGGCGGCGCCGACGACGTGTGGTCGGCGAGCCAGGCGGGGGCACTCACCTACTGCGTGAGCGACCGCTTCGGCGCCGACAAGGCGAACGTCGTGGCCGCGATGAACGACGGCGTGGGCCAGTGGGAGGCCGCATCGGGAGGTGTCGACTTCGTGCACGTCACGTCGGCCGACGCGAGCTGCACGGTGTCGAACAGCTCGGTGCTCTTCTCCGTGGAGCCGACCAGCACCACCCAGTACATCGCCCGGGCCTTCTTCCCGAGCAGTCCCGACAGCCAGCGCAACGTGCTCGTCAACGCCGGCTCGCTGATGAGCAGCGGCTCCTGGACGCCGGGCAACATCATGGCCCACGAGCTCGGCCACACCCTCGGCTTCCGCCATGAGCACACCCGTCCCGAGGCCGGCACGTGCTTCGAGGACAACAACTGGCGGCCGCTGACGCCGTACGACGCGGCGTCGATCATGCACTACCCGCAGTGCAACGGGTCCTCGAGCGACCTGTCGATGACCGAGACGGATCGCGCGGGGGTGCGGTCGGTCTACGGCTCCTGACGGCCGCCGAGGCGCGCAGGAGGGAGGGCCCGGCCACGCGGCCGGGCCCTCTGCCGTCCTCTCCTTTCCCGCCGGCCGCGAATCGCTCGCGCGCAGCGCGCAGCCGTAGACTCCCGGCCCGTGGCTCTCACCATCGGCATCGTCGGTCTCCCCAACGCGGGCAAGTCGACGCTCTTCAACGCACTGACCAAGAACGACGTCCTCGCGGCGAACTACCCGTTCGCCACCATCGAGCCCAACGTCGGCGTCGTGGGCGTCCCCGACGAGCGGCTGCCCCGTCTGGCCGAGGTCTTCGAGTCGGCCAAGCTGCTGCCTGCCACGGTGGAGTTCGTCGACATCGCCGGCATCGTGCGCGGCGCCTCGCAGGGTGAGGGCCTGGGCAACAAGTTCCTCGCCCACATCCGCGAGTCGGCCGCGATCTGCCAGGTCACCCGCGTCTTCCGCGACGAGGACGTCACCCACGTCGACGGCGAGGTCAACCCCGCCAACGACATCTCCACCATCCAGACCGAGCTGATCTTCGCCGACCTCGAGACCGTCGAGAAGGCGATCGCCCGGCTCGAGAAGGAGTCGCGCAAGGTCAAGGACCTCGTCGCCAACCTCGAGGCCGCCAGGGCCGCCAAGGAGGCGCTCGAGTCCGGCACCCCGATCATCGCCACCGACATCGACCGCTCCCTGCTGCGCGAGCTGTCGTTGCTGACCGCCAAGCCGTTCATCTACGTCTTCAACTGCGACGCCGACGAGCTCGCCGACGAGGCGCTCAAGGACAAGATGCGCGAGATCATCGCGCCCGCCGAGGCGATCTTCCTCGACGCGAAGTTCGAGGCCGACCTGGCCGAGATGGACGACGACGAGATGGCGCACGAGATGCTCGCCGAGATGGGCATCACCGAGTCCGGGCTCGACCAGCTCGCCCGCGTCGGCTTCGACACCCTCGGCCTGCAGACCTACCTGACCGCCGGACCCAAGGAGACGCGGGCCTGGACGATCAGGAAGGGCGCCACCGCCCCCGAGGCCGCCGGTGTGATCCACACCGACTTCCAGAAGGGCTTCATCAAGGCCGAGATCGTCTCCTTCGGCGATCTGATGGATGCCGGCTCCATGCTCAAGGCCCGCGAGGCCGGCAAGGTGCGCATGGAGGGCAAGGACTACGTCATGGCCGACGGCGACGTGGTGGAGTTCCGCTTCAACGTCTGACGGACCACTGTTTGCTCAGGTCAGACGGCATTTCGGCGCTTTCTAGACCCGTTCTGCCCTCACTGTGCCCTCACCAGAGCAACGACTTGGGCGACCAGGCGAGCCGCGGCATCCCTGACGCGGTCTTCGGTCGTCGGCGACAGGTGGGCGGAGGTGGAGAGCGTCGTTGTTGGTTTGGCGTGCCCGAGGGCGCGCTGGACGGCGACCACGTCGCGGCCGGAGGCGGTCAGCCCGGAGGCGTGGAGGTGGCGCAGGTCGTGCATCCGGACGTCGGTCACCCTGGCCCGCTGAAGGGTGGTGCGCCAGTGTTAATACCCATCGCACATCCACACAACCTCGGGGTCGCCGGACTCGCTAGCGATGCCCGCGGCCGTACCCTCCTCGCCGACCGGACATGACACAGGGTGATGTCAGACCGCACGATTCGTGCGGCCGCTTCTGGTGTCGCGACGGGTGGGCCTTCTCGCCGCGGGCGGAACTCTCGATCCGGCGATCGCGGCCCATGTCCGGGGAGGTGACCAGGACACGGTCAGGACGTGGGCACGGATGCGCGTCGTCGGCGCAGCCATCCGGTCCCCCATGTCAGCGCGGCCACTGACCCACCCCAGCAGATTGCGAGCACCCCACCGACCTCGCCAGGGCTCCCGACCAGGTCCGGGTACCGCACCGACACCACGCCGAACCAGATCGCCGACACCGCCGGCGGGACGACCGCGAACGACCAGCCACCCATCGCGTTCGCCATCGCGAGCACGGCCACCCCCGCCGCCACTGGGACTGCCAACGCAAACCCAGCCTGCATCGGCCCGTGCATCAGCCCCCACGTGTTGTCATCCTCAGCCTCGCTGACGCTACCGAGCACGTCCCACGCATGCACTGCCGCCATGCCCAGCCCGAAGAACACCGCGGCGCCGACCGGCCAGAACACCGGAGTCGTGGCCGCACGCCACGCCGACGACGGATCCGACCGCGGCACCGCCCACGTCGGCGGCGGTCGCCACATGCGCGGGAACGACACTGAGCCGGCCACCATGAACACGGCAACGAACACCTGCCCCAGCGCGAACCCGGCCAGGCCAGCAACCAGCACGCACCCCGCGATCGCCAGCACCTGGGGTCCCACCCAACCGACAGGTCGGACCGCCCATGCAAGCAACGGCATCGGGATCAGGCATGTGTAGAGCAATCCCCAACTGGTCTCGAGGACCATGTAGTTGGCGAACTCCGGGAACACCGACGGCGTGATCGCGACCATCAGGTCAATGATCCCGAAGAAGAGCACCGCCCAGAACAAGGCGACCACAGCCGCACCCACACGAGCACCTGCCGCCCCGTCAGCGGCGACGGTCTCCGCATTGGTCGCCACCAACCCATTCTCCACCCCGATCTCCCTGCCCGCCCGCCCGAATTCCGGGACGAAGGCGGGCGGGTGTGGACTCGAAGCTGCCGAACGCGTTCCCCTTGGACGACAGCGTCCTTCCGATCTCGGCCGCAGCCCGGGCATGACGTGGAAGGAGCCAGGCTTTCTAGGGCTCGCTCACCGCGTAGGCGGTGGCGCTGTATCACGCGCTATGGGCGGGTCGTGGAGCTCTGATGGCCAGATTGACAGCGAGAGACAGTTCGCCAATGAGCGAAGGGAGCAAGATCCAAGGGATGAGGCGGGCTAGGACGTCAGGGCTCAGGAAGGCGAGCAAACTGCTCGCGACGTAGCAGGCGCCTGCCATCAGCATGAGGACTCCTAGGGCGCGCGGTACCCGCCGCGTACGCAAGATCAGCACTCCCAATAACGCGCAGAACGTGCCGAAGAAGATCAATCCGAGCGCCCACCCTGCGCCATACAGTTGAACGGCTAGGTAGGACCAGGCCGCCTTGTCGTGCGCGCTCACGATTTCGAAGGCAGCGCCTTCGTCAGCGAGCACGAGCGGCGTCGCTAGAAGTGTCAGCATGCTCGCTTCGATGGCGACGCTCAATAGCCCAAGGATCAGCATGAATCGCGGGAGGGCGCCCGTACCGGCCTTGAAGATGTCGAACAGGAGCAGGTTCACCAGTGCTGCCACGACGAGGTAGAGGACGTGCACTGCAATCCCCCAGCGCCACAGCGTGTCGTGTTCGGCGAGTGCCGAGGCGGTGCCCATGACGTCGTCGGCGACGATCACGGACTGGCGAACGACGATCTCGGTGAACGCGCCGCACGCGATGACCGTGAGGTAGCACCATCCGGCCAAACGAAACGGGGGCGTCGCGACGGCGGCGTGCGGCATGACCTCACTCCACGGTGCGGAGGATCTGTTCAATGGACGCGGAGCGCGACCTCATCTCGGACAGGTCGGCCGCAGCACGTTGCTGGGTGTCCAGGGTCTTCTCTGCCAGATGCTCGTAGCGGTGCACGAGTTGGTGCAGGTCGTCCTGCCGCGCGGCCTTGATCTTCGCGGTGCGGAGTTGAACGAACCCTGCAATTGCGAAACCGACGATGGCGGCGGCCGCAAGAGCGAGGGCTGTCACGGCGACTGCGTCCGGCCAACTGAACGTCTGCACTGCTGCCAATGAGCGCATCATGATCTCCTTCAGGATTCTGGGGCTCTAATGGCCCGGACTGGTGAGAGTTCGTGCGGCCGCCGCGATCGTCGCGGGGGTCAGGTGCAGATCCAGATCGCCCACTTCGTAGTACTTCAGGGCTTTGCCGTCGTCTGACAGTTCCAAAGTCCCAACAACCAGTCCGGCGGCTTCAAGGCGCTGCAGGTGCATGTGGAGAAGGGGACGGCTGACTTCGAGCTCGCGAGCCAAGTTGCTGACGTAGTCGCGACCCGTTGCCAGCCTCGCCAAGATCCGGAGCCGAATCGGGTTCGCCAACGCCGCAAGAAGGGCCAGCAGCTCCTCGCCGTCAGTCGTTCGCGTGTCCAATCAACATCCCCTTACCCGTGTCAGAAAAGTCTGACGCATGCAAGACGTACATGTCAACGATTGCGATCCTTGTGGTCGACCAGCGACGACCTCCACCGCTACCTCTACGCCCTCCTCACCCCGGGTCGAGCTCAACGCCGACAGCGCTGCATCTCGTGCAACATCCACCGGTGAACGCGGACCGATGGATCCAGCTGAGCCTGGGCTGGCACCTCTCCCCGCTCCGAGGCGCCAGCCAGACGGTCGTCTGGCGCGACGGGGCCACGGCCGGCAGCTACAGCAACGCCGGCCTCCTCCCCGAGGCACACCTCGGAGTGATCGTCCTGAGCAACACCGGGCGGTGGATGCACTCGGTGTCCGACTCCTGTCCGCGCTTGCCAAGTCGACGCATTCATAACGCCCGCTCGCAGTCTCAAAGGGAGCGGACGGCAGCGCCTCGACGTCCGGACATGCCGCGACGAGTGCGTCAATCCGCCGCCTGTCGGCGCCGGTGCGACGACCGGATCTGCCGACGTCCGTTCAGACTAGGGAGCCCAGTCCGCACCGTCCGCCCAATGCTCCGCAGCGTCCATGATCAGGTCGCAGACCGGGTCCTGCACCGCGTAGTAGGCGTCCACATCCTCTGGGTGTAGTCGGGACAGCGTCACCTTGATCTGGGCGTAAGCGGCGGCAGCAGGCGGCGAATGGCGCAGGTAGTCGCGGAACAACAGCGCGTACCGGGTGTTGGCTCGACCAGTTTCGCGGACATGTATGTGAGTGGGCCGCCACGACGCGGGGGCTCGGAAGTACCTCTTCTCCCACTCTGAAGGCTCCCTCTGATCGCCAGGCGGGACGTGGTCCCTGGTGATGTCGGTAGCCATTGCGCCGAGGCTCTCGAAAGCTGCGACCAACCTTCGGTCTGCCAGATCTGGAACGCTGACCTGCACGTCGATGATGTTCTTGGCAGCGAGCCCAGGCACCGAGGTTGAGCCGATGTGGTCGATGCGCGCTGCAACGTCACCCAGTCCTTCCTGCAGAGTGACTTTCACCTTCTCGAACTCAGAGGGCCACTGGTGGCTATAGGGCTGGATGACGATCCGGCGAGGTTCGGCCATGGCCAGAAGTCTGGCATCGGGTCCCGACACGCCCGACCACCCGGATCTGCCGCTGATGGTGCGCAGATCTGGCTCCCCTCTGTGTCAAGACGCTGCGGGAAGCGGGGTTCTAGGATCGGTGGTGGCGGGTCCGGGAAGTGACTTGTCCGAAGAGCCGGTGTGGGGCTGTGAGCCGGTCGCGCTGGAGTCAGAGTCGTTGCCCCGGTGTCCTCCCGGGCCCGTCCCTTCGAGTGGTGGGGAAGATCGGACGGCGTCGTCGAGCATGGTCTTGAAGACGATGTCGGACAGCCGGCGTTTGACGCAGCGCATCGCTTCCATCGGCGCCTTGCCGTCGGCCTTCTTGCGGTCGTAGTACTCGCGCCCGGGCGTCGGGTTGCGGAGCTGGACGCGGGCCATGGTGTGCAGCACGCGGTTGATCTGACGGTTCCCGGCACGCGACAACCGGTGGCGCGTGTGGTCCCCGGAGGATGCGTCGATTGGGGCCGTGCCGTTCCAGGACGCGAAGTGCGCCTTGTTCGGGAACCGAGTGATGTCACCGACCTCAACCAACAAGCGCGCGGCGCCAGTAGGGCCGATGCCGTGCAGGTCCAGCAGTCCGGTGCCGGTGGCCGCGACCAGCTCGGTGAGCTCCTTGTTCGCGGCCTTCTTCCGCGCGTAGATCCGTTCCAGGTCCGCAACCAGCTCCGCGGCCACGCGCCGTCGGGTCTTGCCGACCACATCGCGTGGACGGACCTTGGCCAGCAGCGCCTTCGCCTGAGCCGCGGACAGGTCCCGCTTCGCACCGCCCGGGATCAGCTCGAGCAGCAGCTGGTGCAGCTGCGAGGTCTTGCGGCTGTGCTCCTCACCCAGCGAACGACGGCGGTCGACCAGCAGACGTAGGACCGCGAGCTGCTCGTCATTCACGACCGGCCGCAACCCGGCCATCCGGGTCCCGACCAGCGCGACCGAGTGGGCGTCAGTGGCGTCGGTCTTGCGTCCCTGACCGGTCGCGAACACCCTCGTGCGCGCGGACAGCTTCGGCGGGACGTCGACGACGTCCTCGCCCGCGGCGAGCAGCCGAACTGCGACGTGATGCCCGATGCCGGAGCAGCCTTCGATCGCCCAGACACGATCAGGGAACTGGCTGACATAGCGCCCCATGTCGGCGAACCCGGCTTCGTCAGTGCCGTATCGGCCGCCACCGAGGACGGTGTCGTCGGCTGTCATCACCTCGATCGTCACCGACCGTTTGTGTGGGTCCATCCCGATCACCACACGACCGCTTTCGTCCTTCATCAGCTCCTCCGATCCTCGAAACCTGTTCGGTTGTCGAGCCGGGAGGGCAACGCTGCTTCGAGCTGGACAAACCCCTCTTGAGCCTCTCCTGGCCCTGGCGACGCCCGGGACCGCGCAGGCCAGATGAGAGCCACACGACCAGCGTGGGCAGCCGATGTGAGAGCGACGACCCGGGCGCCTGGACCGAGCCTCGCCAGACTCGGTCCTGCCGTCAATGAAACAAGCAGCCGATGTCCGGATACCTGGGACTCAGCCAGCGATCTGTCGCTCGCGCGCTGGCGCTGACGACCGGAGCGCCGACAAGTTCTGCGAAACTCAGCGGATGGCGCGCACTGATGACGAGAAGTGGCTCGTCGTCGACGGCCGGCGCTGGCGGCGCACCGACCCGGCACTCCCGGGCGACGCGCTCGCGCGCATGAACTCACACCTCGGCCGCGGCCGCAGCGGCGTACGGACCGCAGCGAACGACGCCGCGCTCGACGCGCTCGACGACTCCGGACGCAAGGACCAGGAGCGGTAGATGGACCTCCAGGACTACCGAGCTGCGCGCCACCGGACACTCGTCGAGATGGCGACCGAGCTCGGCGTGCCGGCGGACCGCGCAGCGGCGGTGGTCGATCGCGTGATCGAGGACCAGCGACGCCGCATCGTGCGCTCCGCCGACCCCGACCAGGTCGTCGTTCCCGCACTGCGTGAGGAGGTGCTCGGCGGGCGGTCTCGCTTCCCCTCGCTCGCCATCTTCGTGCTCGTCGCCGCCGTCGCGGCGGCGTTCGCGGTCACGATCCTGACCGGTCCGCCCGACCCCGAGACGGTCGAGCGGAGGGCCGCGACGGTGCCTGCCCTCGTAGGTCTCACCTCCGCCGAGGCCGTCAGCGCGCTGGGGCGCGCCGGCATCTTGTCGCGGGTCGACCCGGCGCCCCAGTGTGATCCGGCCGGGCAGGTGCTGGGGTCCGTGCCGCCTTCCGGCGACACGGTCCGGCTCGACGAGGTCGTGGTCGTCATCGCGACGGCGACCCCGTCATGGAGCTGCCCTGCCGACGCCGCAGGCCGCGTCCAGGCGTGGGCGTTCCTGCGCTTCCTGGTCTCCGGCTCGGCCCGCCCGCACCTCGCGCCCGAGGTGCGGCTCTACGTCGACGGGAACGCGGCCGGGACGGCCGACGGGACCCACTCGGCCACCTCGCCCGACTGGCGTTGGCGCGTGCGCGACCCCGTCGTGGCCCACGCGGTGCGCCCCGTGGCCAACGACCTCGGACAGCCGGTCGTCTCGATCACCAGTGGACCGCCACCGCCCACCACGTGCGGCCTCCCCACGCCGAGCCCGTCCGGTGTCGCTGGGGCTCCCACCCGGGTAGTGCTCACATCCAGCGGCGCAGGACCCGGCGACGGATCGGGAGACGGACAGGGCGACGGACCGGGGCTCGAGTGCCAGCTCACGATCGACCTCTTCAAGGACGACGGCGGAGCCATCGCGGTCGTCTCCGTGACCGTTCCCGGCGGCAGCGGTCTCGGACCACCGCCCTGGGTACGAACCCGCGACGACCGGGACGCACTCGACGACTGACCGCTGGCGTGCTCGGTGGGTGACCGAGTCCGGTCCGCGGTACGGACCTGGCCCGGCGGGCCAGCTGCACGGAAGCCCGCCGATCGGCTGGCGGGAACGCGGGGCACCGAAGCGCGCACGACGTCCCGCGAACGAAGTGCCCGCCGGCGACCGTGGTTGACCGCCACGCCATCGAACGTGCGCCTCTCCGCCGCCTGACGGGCTGCCAGCCAGCGCTCGCGACGGCGGCGCCCCGCCTCCTTCCAGCCTCGCCCATGGTGGGCCGCGACGGCACGCAAACTAGGATTCGCGCTTCGCCCCGAGAGGACCTGTACATGGCTACCGACTACGACGCATCCCGCAAGACCGAAGAAGAGCAGAAGGAGGAGAGTCTCGAGGCCCGCCGCCTCACCTCGGGTGAGCAGGACAAGACCTCGGGGAAGGTAGACGAGGACGAGACCGAGCTGGCTGAGTCATACGAGCTCCCTGGCGCTGATCTGTCGCACGAAACGCTCTCCGTCGAGGTCGTGCCGAAGCAGACAGGTGAGTTCACGTGCACGTCCTGCTTCCTGGTGCAGCACGATTCCCGACGATCCTCGCCTGCTGTCGACCTCTGTGCCGACTGCGCCTAGGGTGCCGGTCCATCCTCTCGACACGCGCGTTCTTGCGCAGCTGACGGCCCGTAGCCAAGCATCCGGATCCGCCTGAGCCCGCACCGATGTCCGATGCGAGCGCCGCGGGACTTCGCCGACGGCTCCGGCTCGTAATGTGGGCGAATGGCTACCTCTGGAGTCGCGGTCGTGACTGGTGCTTCGCGAGGTCTTGGCGCGGCGATCGCTCTGCGACTTGCGGCCGATGGGAGGCCGGTTGCGGTCAACTACCTCCGTGGTCGCGAGGCGGCAGAGTCCGTTGCCGAACGGATCAGGGAGGCCGGTGGTGTGGCCGAGGCGTTCGGCGCTGACGTCGTCACTGAGGACGGGGTAGCCGGCCTGTTTGCGGATGTCACCAGAGCGCTCGGTCCGGTCACGGCGGTCGTCGCCAATGCCACAGGTCCGCAGCCAGAAGTGAGCGTCGTCGACCTGACCTGGCGCACTCATCTCGACCAGCTGGAGTTCTTCGTCAAGAGTCCCACTCTGCTCGTTCAGGCAGCCCTTCCGAGCATGCGGTCGACCGGCGGCGGGCGGGTCATCCTGATTGGTTCCGACCTCGCGGATCGAGCTGCGCCCCTCATGTCGGCGTATGTGGCAGCAAAGAACGCCCAGATCGGGCTCACCAAGGTGTGGGCGAAGGAACTCGGCCCGGCCGGCATCACCGTCAACCTCGTCCAACCCGGATGGATCCCAGTCGAGCGCCACGCCGGTGTCGACTCCGAGTCCTACGCCGCTGAGGTCCCATTGCGACGGATGGGTACGCCGGATGACGTTGCCGCGATGGTTGGGCATCTGGCATCGGACGCTGGCGGCTTCATCACTGGCCAGCGCATCACGGTCAACGGTGGGCACGTGATCTAGGACCCCGACCGACAACCGCGTCGGACTTGGATGATGGTGCCCGGGCCGACGTCATCCGGATCTGCCGCGTTGTGGGCTTGTCCTCACCCGGATCTGCCTCGACTCGAGCACTCATGCTGATGAGCGATCAAACCGGACGGCAGATTCGATGACGCCTTGCAGCGCGCCTTCCCCGGCGCCGCTCCAGCCGTTCCTACTGTGGATTCGGCTGCCTGGGACGGGAGGGCGAGATGGCGCGCCGCCGATCCGCTACTGCCTTGGCGTCCGTCATCCTGGGTGCGGCCTCGCTGGCTGCCGGGGCATTGGTAGTACCCGAGTCGCCTGGACCGCGCCGAGATGAGCTTGTGCAGACGATGTCGGTGGGCGCTCGGACGGCGACCCCACCGAGACTGTCTGGACGCGCGACGACGACCCCCCAGAGGACTGCACGGCGCGATGCCGTCAGCACGGAGCAGGAGTTTCGCGCTGCTTGGGCCGATCCGCTGCGCCGCCGGATCGAGCTCGGCGCAGACATCCTGCTTCGCGACTGCCGTCTTGGTGACCCGATTCGTGAGTCGCCGTACCCGCTGGTTCTCGATGGTGACGGTCACGTGCTGCAACAGACCTGCTTCGAGAAGCGGGTGCTGCGTCAGGACGGCTCGGGCTACCTCGACATCCGACGCGTCACGCTCACCCGGGGAGGGTCAGAGGGGCCCGGCGCTGCGTTGACGTCACGCGGCGAGATCATGCTGCGACAGGTCGTCGTCTTCCAGAACCTCGCCGAGGAGCCGGGTGGTGGCGTGTTCTCGATGCGGCGGATCACCGCGCACTGGTCGCGGATCACCGGCAACCTGGCCAACGACGACGGCGGCGGCCTCTACGCACGGCGCGGCGGGGTGCAGGTCTACGACTCGATCCTCGGCAACAACCTCGTCGACGGCTCTGGTGGCGCGATCGGGTCCACCGGGGACATCCTCGTGGTGCGCTCCGAGATCGACGGCAACACCACGGACGGCGACGGCGGCGCCTTGTATGCCGACGAGGACGGCGACGTGACCGTGATCGGCTCCCACATCGACGGCAGCGCTGCCGACGGGCCGGGCGGCGCCATCTTCACGCTCGACGGCGACGTGGCTGTCTACGACTCGACCCTCATCGGCAACCGCGCCGACGACCGGGGCGGCGCGATCTCCGGCGAGGACGACGTCCTGGTCGTCAACTCCACCATCGCCCGCAACCTCGCCGTCGCCCACCCCGGCGGCGGCCTGTGGGCACGCGGAGACATGGTGCTCATCAACGCGACCGTCGCCAACAACTACGCCGAGGGGGAGGGCGGAGGATTGCTCTCGGCCGGAGCGATGACCCTGCTCCACTCGACCGTGGTCGCCAACATCGCGCCGGTGGGCGGTGACCTTGGTGCTGGTGGCACCTTCACCAGCCACGCCACCATCATCGGCCCTCCCGTCGTGGACGGGGTCACCGGCGACACCATCCCGACCCGCCGCAGCTGCCGGGTCTACGCAGCGATCTCGCACGGCTTCAACTTCGTCAACGACGACACCTGCCGGCTCGATCGTCGCGACGACATCCTCGGTGAGGACCCGCAGCTCAGGGCGTTGGAGGACGACCCTCGAGGGTTCGTGCTCGTTCCCCGCCGCAACAGCCCCGTCCGACGCGCGCTCCCGGGCCGTCACTGCGTCGGTCGCACCTCCAGGTTGCCGCGGCCTCTCCCCGCCGGCCAGCTGCTCACCGGGTACGTGTCGTGGAAGGACGTGCTCTCGCACGACGCACTGGGCCGACCACGCGCCGGCCTGAAGAGGTGCGACATCGGCGCCGCGCAGGGAGGACGTGACCACGCCGCGACACCGCGAACCGAGGTGCCGCCGGCACGTGTCGCGGTGGCGCGCGCGTGGCCGTACGCCGATCCTGCAGGCGTGGATCGGGCCGTTGCCCGGGCTGCTCCGCACCGTCCCCGATCGCTGCGCGGACGTCTGGTCCGACTGGAACGGACCCTGTCGGTTCTCCAGGCACACGCTCGGCGCTTCACCGGGATCGAGTCGTGCCTGACCGAGGTCGGCGTCAGCCGGCGCGGCGACCCGCAGCACCGGTGGGGCTACGAGTACGACGAGCGCGACGGCACCGGACGCGACCTCCGGCCGGCACTCGCCTTGGCCCGCCGCGGCCGGCCCGACTGGCGCCTGCTCGACCTCGCCAGCTCCCCCGGCTGCCTGTCGCGGCCGGCAGACCCCAACGGCACGGGTGCGGACGCGCGTGCCGCGGCGCAGCCCGCCCCGTGGGGCCGCTCGTCCCGCGGCTCCTCGCCGCGCCGGCTCCTGCGTTGGTTGGACGACCTCGAGCTGGTCGCCCGGGACGTCGAGCAGCAGACGCAGCGGTTCGATCAGTGGGAGTCGTGCCTGACCGCGGTGCCCGTCACCGAGGCCGGCGCCGAGTGGCAGCGACTCGGCTACCTCACCGGTCGTCCGCAGCGCCGCCCCCACTACCGGGCCGCCATCGACCGCGACACGAGCGAGTGGGACGACCCCGATTACCAATTGTTGGCGTTCCGTGGGACCGATCGGCCGTACGGTCGCGGCGACTGCGGCGCCGACCCTGCTGAGTCCCTCGATCGGACCCGGCCGGACCGGCCCCGCGCCACGACCAGGGACGACGTGCGCAAGGGCATCGCGTCCCTGAGCGAGGACGTCGAGGACCTGCGAGAGCCGGTCTCGGAGATCACGCAGTTCGACGAGTGCGTCTACACCATCGGGGTCCGCCAGTCCGGCGGCTACCGCTACCAGACCCGGAACGGCCGGGGGATCCGCGCCGGCGCCCTTTCCTTCGCCATCCGCGGGCCCGAGATGGCGCAGCTGCAGCTGCTCGTCGTGCCGGGCGAGGAGCCGCCGCAGATCGAGTGCAACGAGGACGCCAGCGGCGAAGGCACCGACGAGTAGCACGCCGGTTGGCTCACATCCTCGAGCCGGCGCGGTCAACGCCTGCCCACGCCGCCGTGGTCCCGCCGGCGACCACGAGCAGGTAGGTCTGGACAGCCCTACGTCTCGCCGCACCCCGCTGACACGCCCCACCCCGGCGGTGGTCCGCACGAGGTGGGGCGAGCCAGCAGGCTTGTGCCAGCTGCAGGGCCGGTCAGGCCAGCTGGTCGATCACCGCTCGGGCGTCACGGACCAGCGCGGCTCGGGCAGCGGCGTCCGGCACGTTGACCGGGTCGGAGGCCAGTGTGATGAACTCGCGCAGCTGTGCGATGGCGGGCGTCCGACGACCGGCGGCCAGATGCTTGCTGGCCTGGTCGAGACGCTTCGCCAGCCGGGACTCACCGGCGTTCGACACCAACCCGTCGTCGGCCAGCTGGCCGACCAGGGTGGTCAGCGTCGGCAGTGACGTGGTGGTCGTGAACGTCACCGCCGAGCTGCTCGACCGCCCGGCCACGTCGGCCGCTGTGACCACCACCGTGTGGCTGCCCAGCGAGAGCCGCCACAGCTCCAGCGGCTGACCCGACGGCACGGTGGCCCCGTCGACCGTGACCGCCACCGACCCGATGCCGGAGACCGCGTCCGTCGTCGTCCACGTCACGTCCCCGGTGTTGGCGACGCTCTGCCCCGCGGTGACGCCGGCGATCGAGACGACCGGGTCGGACTTGTCGATCTTGATCGTCGTCGAACCGATCGCCGAGACGTTGCCGCCGTTGTCGGTGGCTCGGTAGAGCAGGGTGGTCGTCCCCTCGGCCGAGATGGTGACCCGGCCGTTGTTGGGGACGTTGGTCCAGGTCTGGCCGCCGTCGACGGAGGACTGGCGCGACGACACGGTGCCGTTGTCGGTGGCCGTGATGGTGGCGACGACGTTCGACGTCCACCAGCCGTTCGCACCGTTGGGCTGCGCGGGGTCGAGCGTCGCCGTGACCGTGGGAGGCACCGTGTCGGCCACCCCCGCTCCGACGAAGGTGAGCCGGTCGACCACGACTCCTCCCGTGGACGTGACGTAGAGCTGTCCGGTGCCCTCGGGGGCGTCGGCCAGCGAACCGGTGGTCTCGGCCCAGCCGGCGGAGTCGACCGTGACCTGGGCGAACGCAGGTGCGTCGGGGGCGCCCCAGCGCAGCGACAGAGCGCCGGTCCCGCTCGCGCGGATCCGGACCGAGTCGATGCCCTCGAAGTTGACCGGGTCCCACGCGAGCCAGTCGCCGGCGTCGAACGACGTGACCTTGCTGAGGCCGCTCGCCGTCGCGTCACCCTCGATCGCCACCCCGGACGACGAGTCGGCCCACTCCGCCTCCTGCGGCTTCGGGTTCAGGACCAGCTGCTCGGTGGTGGTGGCCGCCGGCACGCCGTTGGCGCCGGCGTCGGTGTAGGTGATCACCACGACCCCGAAGATGTTCTCGGTCTCGCCGTGCTGCGTGGCGTCGGCCGGGGTCGGGATGGCGAACTGGCATCCCGTGCCCTGGCTCAGCGGGTGGGCGTGCATGTCGTGGCCCAGCCCGAAGGTCCAGGTGACCCGGGAGCAGACGGTCTGGTTGCCGTCCTCCGGGTCCGACGTGCTCACCCGGAACGGGACGGCCTGGCCCCAGTCGAAGAACGACCCGTCCGCCGGCTGGTCGATGGACACGGTGGGCGCCACGTTGCCGACGCTGATCGTCGTCGAGGTGAGGCCCCGGCGACCCTCCGCGTCGGTCACGCGCAGCCGGGCCGTGTAGGCCCCGAGCGTGGTGTAGGTGTGGGTAGCGGTCACTCCGGTGGCGTCGAAGCTGCCGTCGCCGTCGAAGTCCCACTCGTAGGTCAGCGGGCCGCCCTCCGGGTCGAGCGAGGAGCCACCGTCGAAGTCGACGGTGAGTGGCGCCGAGCTGCTCGAGACGGGATCAGCCTCGATCGCCGCCCGCGGAGCCTTGTTGCCGGGGCTGTAGTCGATCCGGTAGAGCCCGGCGTCCGGATTGGCGCGGAAGAAGCCGTCGCCGTAGTCGAGGACGTAGAGCGACCCGTCCGGGCCGAACTCGAGGTCCATCGGGCTGTCGGTGATCGGCATGCCGTTGGTCTCGAGGGCGGCGTTGGGCAGGAAGTGCTCGATGTGCGTGACCGGACCGGCTGGCCAGTCGAGGGTGAACGCCGCCAGGTAGTCCTGCGAGAACTCGCCGAAGAATGCCTTGTCGTCCCAGTAGGCGGGGAACTTCGTGGCCGACGGGTTCAGCTCGTCGAACTGGTAGACGGGGCCGCCCATGGGGCCCTGCCCGCCTGCGGGGGAGAAGTCGGTCAGCTCGGGCCACGGTTGGTGGGTGTTGTTGTCGCCGTAGTAGAGGGTGGCCGGGACCGCGGGGGGTACGACGTCCAGCCCGGTGTTCCACCGCGAGTTGTTCTCCGCGCCCGCGGCGCAGTCGAAGAACGGTCCAGGGGTGGACGTGGCGAAGTTCCACTCGTTGTAGTTGAACTGGTCGCCCGTGCAGTAGGGCCATCCGGCGTTGAGCGGCGCGTCGATCGCGGTCGTCTGCCACTCGACGTACCCCAGCGGGCCGCGATCGGGGTTGGGGGCCCCGGCGTCCGGGCCGTAGTCACCCCAGCTCACCGAGCCGGTCTCCGGGTCGACGTCGATGCGGAACGGGTTGCGCAGCCCCATCGCGAAGATCTCGGGACGGGTCTGGGCCCTTCCGGGGGCGAAGAGGTTGCCGTCGGGGATCTCGTAGCTTCCGTCCGCCTGGACGCTGATCCGCAGGATCTTGCCGCGCAGGTCGTTGGTGTTGCCCGCCCCGCGGCGCGAGTCGAAGCCGGGGTTCATCCCCGGCGCATCGTTGTTCGGGGCGAACCCGTTCGCGCCGGGTGCGCTCGCGGGCGTGTTGTCGCCGGTCGCGAGGTAGAGGTTGCCGGCGTCGTCGAAGTCGACGTCGCCTGCCACGTGGCAGCACTGGCCGCGCTGGACCTCGACCTTGAGGATCACCTGCTCGGTGCCCAGGTCGAGGGAGTCGGTCGCCTCGTCCCACTTCACCCGGGTGAGCTGGTTGTAGCCCTTCCACTGGTCCCAGTAGGACACGTCCGCACCGGCGGGCAATGTGTTGGGCGCCGATCCGGCCGGGGTGGTCGTGGGGTACGGAGCGGTCATCGTCCGCGGCGCGTAGTAGAGGTAGACCCACTGGTTGGTGGCGAAGTCGGGGTCCAGGGTGACGGTCTGCAGGCCGTCCTCGGAGTTGTTGTAGACCGGGACTGTGTTGACGACGCGAGTCGTGCCGGCGTCGGGGTCGGTCAGCCGGACATCGCCGTTGCGGGCGGTGTGCAGCACCCGGCGATCGGGAAGCACGGCCATGTCGACGGGCTCACCGGTGTTCTTGGTGAGCGTGACCTTTTCGTAGTTGGACCAGTCGAGTGCCTCCGCGGCGCCGGGTTCGGTGCCGTGGTCGACTCCGTCGTGGGCGGCAGCCGGTGCTGGGACGGCCGAGAGGGCGCTGAGCCCGAGTGCAGCGGTGGCGACGGCGAATGCCAGTCGACGCGTGGTGGGGCGGGTAGATTCCATCTGTACGTCCTGCTTTCCGAGGGAGGGCGTGCGAGCCCGGGGCGCGGCGGCTGGTGCAACAGCCGCCCGAGTGCGCCCCGGGCTCTTCTACGTGGGTGGAGGCCTGCGGGTCAGCCGCGAAGGCGGGCCATGTTGTCGTAGCTGTACTGGGCGTAGGCCAGCGACTGACCGGGGTTGGCGGCGCCGCCTCCGGCGTTGTCCTGCTCCCACATCGGGTTGTGGTAACCCTTGGCGCCGACGCCGCCCAGGAAGGCTCGGTAGTCAATGTCACCGGCGCCGAAGGGCACGATCTCGTAGCCGTTGGCGGTGCCCGGCCGCGAGTCGCCGTCCTTGGCGTGGAACAGCGGATAGCGCATCGGGCCGTAGGTGTTGACGGTGGCCAGCGGGTCGAAGATGTCCTGCACCGACGACCCGTCGGGCGCGGTGTAGGTGTGGTGCTGGTACTGCGCCACGTGGGCCCAGAAGATGTCCATCTCCAGGAAGACGTAGCGGGAGTCGGTGTTGTCGAGGAACCACTCCAGGCGACGGATGCCCGACGAGCGCGTCGGGCGCCCGGATGCGTCGAGCGGCCCGCTGTCGAGCAGGAAGCTGTACGCCGGCGAGTGGTTGTGGGTGTAGAGCTTCAGCCCGTGCATGTTCATCGCCCGCTCGCCGAGGATGTTCCATCGCTCGGCCGCGGCCTGCCAGTCGGCCAGGTAGGCCGAGCTGGTGGGGTCGCTGCCAGTGCCGATGTGGCCCATGCCGAGGATGTTGGCCGCCTCGCAGGCCGCGTCGAAGCTCGCCAGGGTGGCGTCGGTGATGGTGCTCGGGATGCTGCCGTGGTTGCCTTCAGCCTCCAGGCCGTTGTCGTCGAGCCACTGCTTGAGCACCTCCGGAGCCGGCGTGCGCCCACCTTCGGCATTGGCATGCTGGGTGTAGCCGGCGAACTCGATCTGCTTGTAACCGATCCGGGCCAGCTCGGCGAAGACCTCCTTGAAGCCTGAGGCGAGGTCGGTGGTGTTCGGGTCGCGACCGATGGCGTCGCGCACGGTGTAGAGGATGATGCCGAGCTTTCCCCTCGGGATCAGGACGCCGTTGCCAGCCGCAGCAGCCGACGACGTCAGCGGGCCGGCGACGGACGCGGCCGCAAGACCGGTCGACGCCGCAAGGAGCTGTCGCCGGCTGAGGCCGATCCGGCGCATCAGCGCGGGTGTCTCGGTGGACTTGATGTCAGGGGTGTTCATGGTGGCTCCTCGGGTGGTCGAACCTTGGGGGGACAGGAGAGCGATGTGACCTGGATCACAGGGTGTGCTTGTGAACGTACGGAAGGGTGCCGCCCGGGGTCAACGTTTTGTCCACCACTCGGCAAAAGTGGGCAATGAGGTACAAGGGCGTCCGCGACACTGCGCATGAGCGTGATCCTCGTCACCGGCACGTCCGTCCACGGACCTCGGACTCGCGACCATCAACGGCCCGGCCGGCGCATGCGTGCCAGCCGAGGGCGGCGGTCGCGAGCGCGACGACGGCGGCTGCGGTGAACGCCGCGGTGAACCCTGAGCCGTCAAGGACGCCGGTGGCTTGCCGGCCGGCTGATGCGCCGACGACGATGAACGCGGCGGTGCCGAGCGCGCCGCCGACCTGCATGGACGCGGAGGCGAGGCCGGAGGCCAGACCGGTGTGGGAGGCGGGGACGGCGGAAGCGAGCACCATGGTGGTGGGGGTGAAGCTGAGCGCCACTCCGGTCGCGACGAGGAGCAGGCCGGGGAGGACCTCGAGCACGTAGCCGAGCTCCTGGGGCGAGTACGCGAGCCACAGCTGTCCGCCGGCGAGGAGGACGAGGCCGAGCACGAGGGTGCGCAGCGGCCCGAACGTCTTCAATGCGCGCGGAAGGAGGCCGAGGGAGACTGCGAAACCTGCCAGCGAGGTGGGGACCATGGCGATGCCTGCCTGCTGGGGCGTCATGGCGAGGGCCTGCTGGAAGTACAGCGCGACGAGCACGAAGGTGGACCCTCGAGTCGACCCGCCGAGCAGGGCAAGGCCGACGCCGCGGCGTGTCATGCGGGAGCCGAACAGCTCGAGCGGGACGAGCGGGTCGGCCACGCGTCGCTCCACGAGGACGAACGCCGTCGCAAGGACCACCGAAGCGGCCAGCAGGCCGAGGACGCGCGGTGAGGTCCAGGCGTGGTCGCCGGCGTCGACGGCGCCGTGCACGAGCGTGATGACGGCTGCGGTAGCGAGGGCCGCGCCAACCCAGTCGAGAGTACGCCGCCCGGTGGCCACGTCCGGGTGGAGGACGCGTCGCGCGAGCGCGGCGGCGGCCACGGAGACCGGGACGGTCACGAGGAACACCGACCGCCAGCCGACGCTGCCGGCAAGGAGACCACCGGTGACCACGCCGGTCGCTCCACCCAAGGTGGACGCGGCCCCCCAGGAGCCCATCGCCCGAGCCCGTTGCTCTGCGGGGAACGTGGCCAGCAGGAGGGACATGGCGGCGGGGCTGAGGGCGGCTGCGCCGACACCTTGCACGACCCGACCTCCGATCAGCATCACGGGGCCGGTCGCCAGGGCGGCGATGAGGGTTCCGAGGGTGAAGAGGCCGGCACCGGTGATGAACAGGCGACGGCGGCCGAAGACGTCGGCAGCGCGACCGGAGAGAAGCAGCAGGCCCGCGAAGGACAGCACGTAGGCGTTCACCACCCACGTCACCGCGGCCGACCCGAACCCGAGCTCGGACTGGATGGACGGCAGTGCGACGTTGACGATCGACGTGTCGAGCATGACCAGGAACTGGGCCGACACGAGCAGCGCCAGCGCCAGCCGTTGCCGCTGCCGGTCCGGGAGCCGCCCGGTGGATGCGGTGGCGCCGGTGGGCGACTGGTGGGGGACGATGGTCATGTTCACGGGTGCCCCGCCCTCACGCCGCGAGGCGGGGCAGGGCTGCCCCGGCCCGCGCCACGCGCATCGTGCCGCACCGGGGGCAGTGGTCACCCCGAACGACGTCCATGTCCTGGCCGCACCAGCACAGGTCGCGCCGTGCATCGGCGGCCGGTCGGTCGGCCCTTCCCAAGATGCTTGTGATGGTCGTGGCTGTCGCGGCCCTCTCGCTCCGGGAGCTGCTCTCCATGGTTCTCACCGCCTGTGTCCTCGTGTCGTGGGTCGATTGGTGTGTCCACGGTGTCGCGGACCCGGCGCGCTCGAACCGGTCGAATGGCCGGGTTCTGCCGGTTCTCCCGAGCTCGGGCCGGGTCCGCGACACGTTCAGTGGTGCATGTGGCCGATGGCGCCGGTGACGCGCTGTGCGGGCATCCGCCACAGGGCGTACGCAGCGACGACTGCCGCAATGACGGCGGCGCAGGTGAAGCCTCGGCGGAACGCGTCGGCGGCTCCCTCGACCGTGGCGAGTGACCCGGCGGTACTGGCCACCGCGGACAGGACGGCCACGCCCAGCGCGGCGCCCACCTCGTGCCCGGTCATCAGGAAGCCGGAGGCCACACCGGCGTGGGAGGAGGGGATGCCGGCCATGGACGTCACCGACACCGGCACGAAGACCATGCCGACGCCGACGCCCATGATGACCAGCCCGGGGAGCAGGTCGACGGCGTACTCGGCACCGGCGCCGGCGACCGACAGCAGCACGGCCGCAGTTCCGGTCACCACGAGGCCGACAGCGGCGACGACGCGCGGTGCCACGTGGCCGAGCAGGTGACGGGCGGCGACAGTCCCGGCCGTGATGGCGAGCGCGAAGGGCAGGAACGCGACGCCGGTCTGCAGGGCGGTGTAGCCAAGGACGGTCTGCACGAAGATCGAGATCAGGAACACGGCGCCGACGAGGAGCCCGGTGATGCCGAGCATCACGGCGGTGCCGGACACGAGGGCCTTGAGCTTCCACACGTGCGGTGGGAACAGCGGCTTGGCGGCGCTTCGCTCGACGGTGAGGAACGCCACCAGCAGGACGGCTGAGACGGCCATCGCGACGACGGTGTGGGCCGACCACCAGCCGTGCGTGGCGGTCGCACCGAGCGCGTACGTCAGCGCCACGAGCCCGCCGATGACCGCGGTGGCTCCGGGGAGGTCGAGATCGGCGAGACGGGGACGTGCGACGGGCTCCTTGGCGATGGTGCGGGTGCCGACGAGCAGGGCGACGACGCCGACGGGGCCGTTGATCCAGAAGATGAACTGCCAGCTCGTCCAGGTCGTCACGGCCCCGCCGAGCAGGACGCCTGCCGCGACACCGAGGCTGCCGACGACGCCCCACAGGGCGAGCGCGGTCCTGCGCTGCGCGCCGGCGTACGTGGTCGTGATCAGGGAGAGCGCGGACGGGGTGAGGAGCGCGGCGCTGAGGCCTTGGACGGCTCGCGCGGCGATGAGCTCCTGGGTCGAGCCGGCGAATCCGCTGACGATGGACGCGGCCGTGAAGAGAGTGAGTCCGGTGAGGAACACGCCGCGGCGGGACAGCAGGTCCGAGAGTCGGCCTCCGAGGAGCAGACCGCCGCCGGACATCATCACGTAGGCCGTGACGAGCCACTGCAGGTTGCCTCCGTCGATGTCGAGGGAGCGCCCGATGGTGGGGAGAGCGGTGTTGACCACCGAGATGTCGAGAACGACGAGGATCTGGGCGGCGAGCGCGACGGCGAGGACCGTCCACGGGCGGCGCGGACCGTCCTCCTCCTCGGGACCTGGCGCGGGGTGCGGCGATCCGTGCGGTGAGCCATGGTGCGGGGCGTGGTGTGCGGCGTGGTGTGCGGCGTGGGTTGCGGCGTGGGTTGCGCCGTGGTGTGTGTCGGACATGCGTTGCTCCTGCGTGGGTGAGTGGTGGTGGTGGGCGGCCTGAGCAGGCTCGGATGGCCTGGGCGAGCTGGGCGATGGGTCCCTGCGTCGGGTCAGGGCGTCGCGAGCGGGGTGTGGGTGCGGATGGCCTGAAGGACGGAGGTGATGGCCTGGACGGAGGCGGCCGCGCCGGCGGGGTCCTCGACCATCCCCTGATGGCTGGCGTTGACGTATCGGTGGATGACATCGCTGGACAAGGCCGCGAGCCGGATCTGCGCTGCTGTCCAGCCGCCGGTGTTGTGTGCCGTCTCGGTGCTGGTCAACACGGCGAGGGGACGGTCGCCGAGGGTGGTGAGCTGCTGGGCAGCCTCGAACACCTCGGGCAGCACCGACACCTCGTCGCGGCTGTTCCGGCCGGCTCGCGGGGACGCGTTCATGTCGTCGACGGGGCGTGCTTCGTCAGCGGGCAGGTGGGACCCGGCGAGCAAGGAGCCGAGACCCAGCCGGGCCAGGGTGGGCAGGACGCCGTAGGCGCGACGCAACATGGCGTAGTCGCGGGGGTAGCTGGGGATGGCGGTGAACTGGTGCGGGCTGGTGCCGTCGAGCAGCACCATCCCGGCCACGTCGTCGGCGTACTGGTCGGCGTAGGTCATGGCGTACGGGCCGCCGATCGAGTGCCCGACGACGACGTAGGGACCGGTCTCACCGGCGGCGTCGAGCAGGGCGTGGACGTCCTCGGCCGCTGCGACTCCGTCCTGCGGTTCGCGGAGGTCGTCGCTCCAGCCCTGGCCGGCGCGGTCGTAGGCGCAGACGCGCGTCGTGAGGGCTGCACCGTCGACGATCCGGGCCCACGAGCGGGAGAACTCCCCGAGACCGTTGAAGAGCACGACCGTGGGACTGCCCTGGCCGCGGCAGTCGAGGTGGAGGTCGTGACCGTGCACCGACCACGTCGTGCCCGGGACAGGGTTGGCGTCGACGAACGGTTCGGTGCTGACCTGCCGCGCACCGGCACCCACGGCGGCGGCGGCGAACGCCAGCAGCGTCGCGGTCACGAGCCAGCGGCCGGCGCCGGCCACGTGGCGGCGCATCCGGACGTACGTCCATCCGGCGAGCGCGAGCGCGAGTGGCGGCCAGATCCAGGTGAGCACGCCGAGGGTCTGGTCTGACGGCGCGGTGGCGATGAGAGCGAGGCCCGTGGACGCCATGGCGACGGCCGGAACGGCAGCCCACCGCTGCGGCCGGGGCGTCCTGCGCGACAGCGCGTGCAGCGCTGCCCACCCGACGCCGAACCCGAGCAGGGCCGCGCCGGTGGTGACACCTTCGGTGGCGCCCGGGAAGACCAGCATCGTCAGGACAGCGGTCGCAGCCATTCCGATGGCCAGGGCGACGACGACGACTGCGGTCGTGGAGCGTGCGTTCGGCGACGTGTCGGGGGTGCTCATCAGCTTCTCGCTCTCAGCGGGGGACGGGGTACTGCTGAGAGTGGTCGGGAGGCGGCACTCATCGCCCCGGCCAGATGGCCGGGATGCCCTCACTGCGCGCGGAGAGCGGGGTCAGCTGAGGTCGAGCTGAGCCAGTTCGCCTCGGGAGGTGACACCTGCCTTGGTGAAGACGTTGCGCAGGTGGAAGGCGACGGTCCGGGGGGAGATCCAGCACTGCGCCGCGACGTCCTTGTTGGACATCCCGGAGCTGACGAGCTGGGCGATCTTGCGCTCCGTCGGCGTGAGCTGCAGCTGCGTGGACGGGTCGCGCTTGCGGGCGGTCTCGCCGGAGGCGCGGAGCTCCTGCTCGGCACGCGACGACCACGCGCTGGCGCGCACGTCAGCGAAGGTGTCGAGCGCGTGCCGCAGATGCTGCCGCGCATCGACGCGGCGCTGTTGGCGGCGGAGCCACTCCCCGTAGGTCAGCTCGATGCGCGCCACGTCGAGGGGACGTTCGCTTCTCACGCCTTCGGCGAGCGCAAGGCGGAAGCTTTCCTCGACGTCACCGTCCTCGGTCAGCGCGCGACCGAAGGCGACGACAGACCGCGCCCACGGGCGCGCAGCCTGGGCCGCGAACGCCTCGAGCTCTGCGGTCCACGCCCGTGCCTGCGCGGCGTCCCCGGCGCGGACTGCCGCTTCGAGCCGTTGGGTTGCGACCATCCGGGCGAGGAAGCCGAGCCGTATCCGGGTGAAGTGGTGGAGTGCGCCCGCGGTGTCTCCCTGTCCGGTGGCTCGCACGGCCGCAGCCCAGCGGGTCAGGTCGTGCACCGGGTCGGCGGTGATGCCGAGCGGGTGTGCCGCGACCAGGGTGTCCAGCCGGCCGGCGAGGTGGTCGTAGTCGTCGCTGCCCTGGTGGGCGGCCAGCAACGTCAGCCAGGCGACCGGCAGGGCTGTCATGGCGGGCTGGCCGATGCTCTCGCCGAGGGCGAGCGCCTCTTCGGCGCTGACGCGCACCGCGAGGTGGTCGCCGGTGGCGACGTGGACGAAGCAGAGGCGTTGCAGGCAGTAGATGACTGCGGTGACCGCTCCGCTCTCACGGGCCCGTGACAGGGCGTGCGAGTAGAACCGCCGCTGGCCTCGATCGTTCCCGACCTGCAGGGCGGCGTTTCCGAGGTTCCAGAGCACGTCCCGGTCGTCGACGTCCGCACCGAGGTCGAAGGCGAGGTCCAGCGCGTCGACGGCCGCGCCCCAGCGTCCCTCGGCGAACTCGGTCATCGACGTCAGCATCGCTCGCAAGCACCGTGTCCGCACCGAGTCGTCGCCCGCGGTCGCGGCGAGCAGGTGCTCGGCTCTCAGCGGCGTGCCACTGTCGGCCCCGAAGGTGCGCATGACGGCCGCGAGGACCCCCATCTGCAACGCCCGGGCGGGATCGACGTCGCACACGGCGTGCGCGGCTTCGACGAAGATCCGGTGCCCTTCGGGCGCGGAGCCGATGTTGACCTCGATGTGCCCGCGCAGGCTCGCGATGTCGCACAGCACGACCGGGTCGTCCGTCACCTGCCGTGCGGTGGTGAGCAGTGTGCGGGCCCGTTCCGCCTGACCGCACGCCCAGGCGCTTCGAGCGGCCGCAACCGTCAGCGGTGCCCGGCGGGCCGGGTCGGTCGACAGACCTGCGGCGCGCTCGTACGCCGCCAGCGCGGCGACGTATCCGCCGCGTCTCTGGGACCGCGCACCGACGTCGGCCAGGGCGTTGACGAGGTCGTCGTGGTCGTCGTCGTGGTCGTCGTTCACGGCAAAGGCGCGGTGCCAGACGGCACGGTCGGCCTCCCCGGAGCTGCTCAGTGAGTCGGCCAGGGCACGGTGGGCCCGGCGCCGGTCGTCGTCGGCTGCGGTCTGGTAGATGGCCGAGCGGACGAGGGGGTGCCGCACCGCGACCGTGTGGTCGGTCTGCACGAGCAGTCCGGAGTCCACGGCGGCGCGTAGCGCGTGGTCGTCGAGGCCGAGCCGGTGGGCGGCGTCCCGGACGACGTCGACCTGGCCCGAGTCGTCGGCAGCTGCCAGGAGGACGAGCTGCTGGACAGGGTCGGGGAGCCGGCGGCTCCGGTCGAGGAACGCCTGCTCGACTCGGTCCGTGAGGTGCAGCTTGGCGGGCAGCGACGCCGCGCCGGCGAGCTGAGCCGTGTCGAGCTCGCGCGGGAGCTCGAGGAGCGCCAGCGGGTTGCCGCGGCTCTCCTGCACCAGGCGCGTGACAACGCCCTCTGCCGCCGACTCGCCGAGCTGTCCGGCGAGAAGGGCCCGGCTCGCGTCATCGTCGAGCCCACCCAGCGTGACCTCGCGAACCCCTGGTGCGTCGAACCGGGCGGCAGCGTCCTCCCGGGCCGCAAACGCCATCGCCACCCGGTCCGCGCCCAGGCGTCGTGCACAGAACAGCAGGGCGCCGGCCGAGGCCGGGTCGAGCCAGTGGGCGTCGTCGACGACGCACAACACGGGCCCCTCCTCGCCGGCTGACGTGAGCAGCGACAGCGTCGCCACGCCGACCAGGAACGGCTCCACCGACGGGCCGTCCTCCTCCCCGAACGCCACCCGGAGCGCCCGCGCCTGCGGCGGGGGAAGCTGGTCGCGCAACCTCGTGAGGGGAAGCAGAAGTCGATGCAAGGCCGCGAAGGGCAGCGGCGCTTCGACCTCCAGCCCTTGGGTGCGGAGAAGGGTGACGTCCGCAGCCTCGGCGGCGACGACGTCGAGGAGCGCGGACTTCCCGACCCCTGGGTCGCCGCGGACCACCAGGGTTCCGGCCGTGCCGTTGCGTGCGTCGTCGACGAGCGCTCCCAGGAGTGCCCGCTCGGGCTCCCGGCCGACCAGCACGGCACGAAGGTACAACCGCTCCGCCCCGTCCGCAGATGTGGACCGGACCAATCCCGGCGGTTTTGCCGGGGCGATGTGGAGGCGGTCCAAGGACGCTCGTCGTAACGCTTCGGAGGCACTGGGCCCCGGAACGTCCCACAACCAGGAGACCTACTCATGCACGAGTACCCCACCTCGAGCACTCCACCCACCACAGAGCCCAGCCCGCGGCCATCCAAGGGCAGCGACGCAGGCGCTGTGCGTCGCCGGCACATCGGTTTGCTGGTCTTCGACGGGGTCGAGGAGCTCGACGCCATCGGCCCGTGGGAGGTGCTGTCCAGCTGGACGCGCGAGCACCCCGAAGACGGCTGGGACGTCTTCTGCATGTCCGTCCACGGCGGGCCGGTCGTCGGCGCGAAGGCACTCGTGCCCGGAGCCCACCACTCGACGGAGACCGCCCCGCAGCTCGACGTGCTCATCCACCCCGGAGGCCCCGGCACCCGCCCGATGCTCGACGACCCCGAACACCTGGAATGGGTACGCAACGCCCGCCGCGACGTCCCCCTGCTGGCATCGGTGTGCACCGGCAGCCTCGTCTACGCCGCCGCGGGCCTCCTCACCGGCAGGCGAGCGACCACCCACTGGGCCTCTCTCAACCACCTCGCCGAGCTCGACCCCACCGTCATCACCGACGTCCGCTCCCGCTTCGTCGACGACGGCGACCTCATCACCAGCGCCGGCGTCAGCGCCGGCATCGACATGGCACTCCACCTCGTCGCCCGCCTCGCCGGCCCCGACCGCGCACGAGAGGTCAGACGCGACATCCAGTACGACCCCATGCCCCCGATCTGAACCAGACCACGACACACCTGCACGCAGACAAGGACGACGACATGAGAACCAAGCCCCCCACCGACACCCCCACCGTCCGGGCCAACGCGATGCGGGCGATCACCCAGTATCGCTACGGCACCTCCGACGTCCTGCGTGCCGCCCACGTGCCGCGGCCGGTCGTCGGCGACGGCCAGGTCCTCGTCCGCGTCCGCGCCGCCGGACTCGACCGCGGCACCGAACATCTCCTCACCGGCAAGCCGTACGCCGTGCGCCTCGCCGTGGGACTGCGCCGACCCAGGAACCCCGTGCCGGGCAGGGACGTGGCCGGCGTCGTCGCCGAAGTCGGCACCGGTGTGGGCGGCTTCGCCCCCGGCGACGAGGTCTACGGAGTCGCACCCGGCTCGTTCGCCGAGTACGCCGTGACGACTCCCGACAAGCTCTCCCGCAAACCAGCCGACCTGTCCTTCGCCCAGGCCGCCGTCGTGCCCATCTCAGCCGGCACCGCCCTCCAGGCACTCACCGACACCGGTCGGCTCCAGGCCGGCCAGTCCGTCCTCGTCACAGGCGCCTCAGGCGGCGTCGGCAGCTACGCGGTCCAGATCGCCCGCGCGCTCGGAGCCGACGTCACCGGCGTGTGCAGCGCCGCCAAGGCCGACTACGTCCGCGCCATCGGCGCCCACCGTGTCCTGAGCTACGACCGCGACGACTGGACCGACGGCACCCGCCGCTGGGACCTCGTCATCGACATCGCCGGCAACCCCACCGTGCGTCAGCTCCGGCGTGCCCTCACCCCGCGGGGCACCGCCGTGTTCGTCGGCGGCGAGAACGCCGGCGCCATCCTCGGAATGGCCCGCCAGATCCGCGGGGCCCTCCTGTCCCCGTTCATCGGGCAACGGCTGGTTCCACTTCTCGCCCGCGAGCACGCGGACCACTACAAGCGGCTCGCCAGCCTCATCGAAGCGGGCCAGGTGGACCCAGCACTCGACCGCACCTACCCGCTCGAGCAGGCCGCAGACGCGATGAGGCAGCTCGAGCACGGTGCTATTCGCGGAAAGGTCGCCATCGTCGTCTGAGAAACCCGCTCGACATCGCCTTGATCTGCACGCGCCGTGGGCGTGACGGGAGGGACTAGGCCCGGCCTCCGTCGACCCGCTTGCTGTGGTCGTCCCGCCACACGACGATGGCCGCCACCACGGTTGCCGACGAGACCACCACGCAGAAGCGATCTGCAGGGCTTCTTGAATTGCGCCCATCGCGTCAGTTTACCTGCGCCCTCACGACCCGGCAGGCGTGCAAGTCAGCCGCGGGGGAGCAGACGCGGGTGGACCTTCAGCGGCTGGTCGAGTCGGATCTCGAGGTACTCGTTGACGTCCGGCACGTCGGGACCGCGGCCGCCCGTTGCGGGGAAGTTGTTGTCGTTCATGACCGCGATGGTCCGGGCGTCGATGATCTCGACGTCCTCGATGGTGAAGAAGGGGAAGGTGAAGGTCTCGCCGAGGCCTCCGAGGCGGTCGGGGTTGCGCACGTCCATCAGGTCGACGAGCAGCGTCTTCTCGACGTACCCGTCGCGGTCGGCGTCCGAGAGGTCCACGAGGTAGATCCTCTTGAACACGGCGGTCGCACCCTGGAGGTTGTCCCGCTCGATCACCAGCGCCTGACGGCTGTTGATCATGATGAAGTCGCCGAGGGCGTGTGCCGGGGACTCCATCCGGTAGCGGAGGAAGTCCTCCTCGAACGCGCCGTCGACCACCGTGTAGATCCGCAGGTCGGCAACCAGGACGGCGGCCTGGTCCTCTGCGGTGGCGCCTTCGAGCATCGGGTGCAGCACGCGGCCGTTCGGGGCGATCGCCATGCCTTCGTAGCCCTTGCTGTTGGCCAGGTTCGGCGTCGCGCTCCCCAGCGTCGGGTTCGAGGGCGACATGACGCCGGGTGTGGGGATCGGCGCTTCGAGCAGCTCGCCGCGAGCCTTGGTGTGGAGCAGGTAGGGCCCGAACTCCTCGCCGAACCAGAAGGTGCCGTCCCTGGCGACCTGCATCGACTCCGGGTCGAAGTCCCACCCGGTCAGGACGCGGTCGGGCTCCGGGCACGTGTAGCCGGCGGGAAGGGTCGCGGTCGCACCGCACCCGCCGTCGCGCCAGGTCGTCCACGGGATGTGTCGCTCGGGGTCGCTCAGCCGGAACGCGAGGCCGTCGTAGGCCGTCGCGCCGGTCTCGACGTCCGGGCGGACGCGGTGCACGGCGAGCTCGAAGTCGGCGCTGTTGGCCTTGGCGCCGAACCCGTTGTCGCTCATCACGAGGAAGCTGCCGTCGGCCAGCGCGTGGGTCGCCGAGAAGCCCTGCACCGGCTGGCCCGGGTAGGGGGCCGGGACGGCGGTGTTGCCCGCCGTCCAGTGGCCGCTCGGTGCGCTTCCCGGGACATAGGTCTGCGTCGGCAGCGCTGACCAGCCGACCAGCGTGGCGCGGGCCGGGTCGGGTTCGGTGTGCGGTTTCGCCTGGACGGCGGCGCCGAAGGCGTGCGGGGTGAGGGAGGCAGCGGTGAGGGTGGCAGCGGTGAGGGTGGCAGCGGCGAGGATCCCGAGCTTGGTCATGGCCGGCATTCCAGCCGACGGCGGTGTCGGCCGCATGAACGGCGGACGTCAGTCGGGCCAGCAAACGGATGACCGGCGTGCTCGGCCGCCGTCCACACCGACCACGACGTCCTCCGGGCGGACGCCCGGTCGGTCCCGGGGCCGCGCTGATCCGCCCCTGCCGCTCGCGAGCCGGCACCGCCATACTGACGGCGTGCGAGCAGCGGTCCGGACCCGCTACGGCGGCCCGGAGGTCGTCGCCCTCCAGGACGTCGCCGCGCCGGTCGCCGGTCCGGGGGAGCTGCTGGTGCGGGTGCACGCCACGACCGTCAACCGCACCGACTGCGCCTACCGCTCCGGCCTCCCGTGGGTCAACCGGCTCGCCTGCGGGTGGCCACGGCCGCGCGTCCACGTCCTGGGTTCCGAGTACGCCGGCGTCGTGGCGGCGACCGGCACGGGGGTGACGTCCTACGACGTGGGGGACCGGGTGTTCGGCTTCGTCGACGGCCGGCCCGGCGCCCACGCCGAGCTCGTCGCGGTGCCCGTCGGCGGCCTCGTCGCCCGCGTACCGCGCGGTTGGGACCTCGCGGACGCCGCCCCGGGCATGGAGGCCGCGCACTACGCGCACGCCTGCCTCCGGGTGACCGGCGTCGGCGCGGGCGACCGAGCCCTGGTGCACGGTGCCACGGGGGGCATCGGCACCGCCCTGGTGCAGCTGCTGCACGCCGCGGGCGTCGAAGTGACGGCTGTCTGCGACCGGCTGCCACCCGGACGCCCCGATCTGCTCACCCGGCTCGGCGCCGGGCACGTCGTCGTGCAGGAAGGCGTCGATGTCCCGGACGACGCCGGCGCGGGCTTCGACGTCGTCGTCGACGCGACCGGACACCTGTCGTTCGGCGCCGCGAGCCGGCTCCTGCGACCGGGAGGGACGTACGTCTCCTCCGAGCTCGGACGCGGAGGGCAGAACGTGCTCCTGTCCGCCGTCGGCCCGCTCGCCCGGCTCGGTGGCCGTCGGCACGTGCGCTTCCCCTTCCCGCGAGCCGATTCCACGCTCGCCACCCACCTGCGCCGGCTGATGGAGCGCGGCGACTACCGACCGGTGGTCGACCGGACGTACTCCTTCGACGACCTGCGCGAGGCATATGCGTACGTCGACAGCGGCCGCAAGGTCGGCAACGTCGTCGTCCGGATGACCGACGTCGCCGACGACGCGGGCGGGTCCTAGGGTCCTGCCGTGCGGGCTAGCAGCCGTCGTCGATCCAGTCCTGGAGTGCTCCGTCGAACGGCCAGTCGCCGGTGGTGTACCGCGCGGCCATGACGGAGATCCCGGACCAGGCGCCCCTGACGACGTCCTTCGGGTACGCCATCGTGCGGGCATGGTCATGGAACTCGGCCTCGTCGCGCAGGGCGACGTCTCCGCTGGTGATGTCGAAGTCCAGGTCGAGGTCGACCCACCGGATCTCGTCCGCGCCTGGCGTCTCGAAGGGTGCCGACGCGTGCACCTTGAAGGTGGTGAGCGACCCTCCCGCGTCGGGGTAGCCGCACAGGACCCACCACGCGCCGGTGACCGAGAGCCACAGCTCGTCGCCCTCGACCACCTCGACGGTGCCGGAGCGGGGCTTGGACCGGCTGCTTCCGGCGCGGACGACCCAGGCCACCTGGCCGTCCGCGACGGCCAACCGGGACGCGGTGTCGACGGCCGACACCGTGCCGTCCCACTTGCGCTTGACCACCCGCACGGTGGCCGGGGGTGCCGCGTCGGTCACCAGCACAGGATCCCGCGCCACGTCGGGGGAGGCAATGGTCGGAACGCGTCAGTGGTGAGCCGGGCCGTAGCTCTCGATACCGGGATTTCGGTCTAGACAGAACCGCCGGCCGGCTCGTCCGGGAGCAGGATGGAAGGTTGATGGGCAACCCGGCCCACCCGTCCAGATCGGGGAACGACCATGCAAGGAAAGGGACGACGACTCGGGGCGCTCTGTGGTTGTGTGCTGACTCTCGTGCTGGTGCATCCCGCGGCGAGCCAGGCCGCGACGCGCATCTCGGGGAGTGCCGACTACGACACGACGAAGTGCCCCGGCCCTCCGCCCGCGTACGCGGACTTCGACACCTATCCCGGGCTCGCGCTCGAGGGCAGCCTCGACGGGTGCCTCTACACCAAGGTCACCGGGACCCACGAGACCCCGTCGGGCGTCTACCTCGAGACCGGCCAGGAGGTCTTCGTCGGCCGGCTCGACGGCGGACCGATGGGCACCTTCACGACCGGCTACCGGTTCGAGTCCAAATGGGACGCGGCGACCGGCGTCGAGGTGCACGGACGCTGCCAGCACCCGATCATCGCCGGCAGCGGCACGGGTGGGTTCGCCGGAGCGACGGGCCGCCTCGACTTCAAGGACTTCCCGGGTGAGCCGGTTCCGTACGTCTACCGCGGGTCCGTGGGATGAGCATGGCCACCTGGAACGCCATGACGCCCGAGGCCAAGGACACGATCCTCCGCGTCGTGCGCCAGGAAGCCGAGCAGTTCTTCGACCTGGTCGACAGCGACGAGGTCTGGGAGGCGCCCACGGGCGCCGGGCACTGGCAGGTCCGCGACCTGGTCGGGCACCTCGTCGACACGACCGAGGCCTACTTCGTCGCCTTCGACGCGGCGCGCAACGGCACCGAGGTCGACGCCCCCTTCGGCCTGCCCGGGATGGGACAGCGGTGCGACGAGATGGCGCTCGCCCTCCGGTCCGTGCCCCGTCCCGAGCTGGTCGCTCGGGCGCGGGCGGACTTCGACCAGATGATGAGCACCTTCGAGGGACTCACCGACGAGGACTGGACCGACCTCCAGGTGCCCCACTTCTACATGGGCCCGTTGCCGGCGTTCTTCTATCCCGCCTTCCAGCTGATGGACTACGGCGTGCACTCCTGGGACGCCCGACAGGGCACCGGCCGGGCACACGGCCTGTCCGGCGAAGCGGCAGACCTGCTGACTCCCTTCATGTTCGTGCTGTGGCAGTACACCAGCAACGCCCTGTCCTCCGAGGGGCCGTACGAGGTCGGGATCCGGATCACGTCGGGGCCGAACGCCGGGGACACCCGCATCTCGCTCACCGAGGACGGCTTCTCATACGCGCCGGGCGAGGTCAGCGACGTCACCGTGCTCGAGTTCGACCCCGGGAGCTTCGTGCTCACCGCCTTCGGTCGCAGCAACTCCGGCACGATCCGCGGCGATCGCGCGGTCGCCACCCGCTTCTTGAACACCTTCTTCAGGATCTGAGCCCCATGACCGACATCGACCTGGCCGCCATCGACGCCGAGCGCGAGCGCATCCGCGAGACGTATCTCCGGCCCGAGGCGACCCGCAGCCCGTCGAGCGCCCGCGGTCTCCACCACTTCGCCGTGGTGGCTCGCGACGTCGAGGAGACCGTCACCTTCTACCAGGACGTGCTGGAGTTCCCGCTCACGGAGATCTTCGAGAACCGTGACTACCGGGGCTCGAACCACTTCTTCTTCGACATCGGCCACGGCAACCTGCTGGCGTTCTTCGACTTCCCCGGTCTCGACGTCGGTCCGTACGCCGAGGTGCTCGGAGGGCTGCACCACATCGCCATCTCGATCGAGCCCGCGACGTGGGAGCGGCTGAAGGGCAACCTCGACGAGGCCGGTGTCGAGTACCTCGAGGAGAGCGGGACGTCGATCTACTTCCGCGATCCCAACGGCGCGAGGCTCGAGCTCATCGCGGATCCACTGGGCGAGATGTACGGCACCAAGGTGCTGTAGGTCCTGCTGCCCCGGCAGCGAACACCGCCAGGCAGATGATCCAGCCGCTGGTCATCGCGATCTGGAAGCGCTGCGCGATGCCGGTCTGCCAGGTCGGTGGGTCCGCGGCGCCGAAGTAGGCGAACACGATCGTCCCGATCACCCCGCCGACCCAGAAGGTGATCAAGGCGGCCCGGTGCATCCATCGGGGCCCTGGGTGACGACAGGCGAGGGCGACGGCCATCGCGCCGACGAAGATCGCGGCCTGGGAGACGTTGCTCAGCCCGTCATGGACCCAGCGCTGGAGGTCGTCGCGGGTGCTCGTGCACACCTCGGGGCCGGCGCAGGGGAGCGGGACGATGCCGGCGGCCGCTCCCGCGACGGCGAAGATCGCAGTGGCCCAGATCGCCCAGCGCCGCCAGCTGCCCACCGGGAGTCCGGCCCACACACGGGGCAGCAGCAGGAGGACGAGCACACCGCACAGGACGTCGGTCGTGCGGAGCCACGTCGCAGTCTGCGCGCCGGGGACCTCGAGCTCGCTGACCACTGCGGACCAGTCGTGGTCGCTGGGGAGCACCGCGTCCAGCAGGAAGTTGGAGTAGAAGACCGCGGCCAGGATGCCGTCGGCGACGAGCACGGGCGCGCGCCAGTCCTTCACCCGAGGTGACCTAGTCCCGTTGTCCGGTGGCGTACTCGCGGGCGCGGTGGCTGGAGAGTGCCAGCAGCACGAGGATGCTGCTCCCCACGACGGGTAGGTGCGCCAGCGTCACGGCGTCGCGGTCACGTACGTGGGCCAGGAACGCGACCGTGGTGGAGCACACGCAGACGCTCATCAGCCACACCCTCGCCCAGTTCGTGCCTGAGAGCACGGCGATCGCGAGGACGAGATCAACGATTGCGGCCACAGCGAGGACCGCAGCCGCAGTCGGACCCAGCTGGAGACGTCCGTCGGAAGCGAGGGCGATGCCCCGGTCCGCTGCCGCGACGAGGTACTCCGTCGGGGCGAGGATCACGATGGCCGCGACGAGGTAGGTGACCGCCCGCAGCATGCTCACGCCAGCGCCGAAGACGGTCTGGGCCGGCCTCCGGTTGCGGCTGTCGGTCGACTGCGGGTGCAGCGACGGAGGAGCCTGGACGCCGGTGGCCACCACGATCGGCAGGTCACCGTCGGTCTGGATGAGGTCACCGCCTCCGTTGCGCGAGTGGTAGCCCGTGGAGAAGTTCGAGATGACCTCCACCTCCACGGTGGGGTTGCTCGCCGTCACCGACCGCAGGAGGAAGTCGCGCTCGACGTCGGTGTCCTCCGCGATCTTGTGGGTGATCTGCAGGGTGAACAGGGACAACCCGACCTTTCGGTCGAAGGTGGCTGCCGCGACCCAGTCGGCCGGCTGTCCGCCGGGGAGCATCCATCCTGTCGGACAGCGCCAGAACCGCACGTGGTGCCGTTGGGCCGGGCTGCCGGCCACCTCCTGCTGGTAGGCGAAGTCCTGCTGGCGGTCGAAGAGGACCAGCGGGCTCACCGGTGCTCGCGGGTAGCTCTGCCGTCGCAGCGTCGCGAGCACGATGCGCCGCGTCGAGGACACGGAGATGTCGTCGGCCCGGATCCATCCTGCGATGCGCAGCATCTGGTGCACCTGCTCCTCGCGGCCGAGCAGCGCCAGGTTGACGGGGTCTGCGAGGAGACCGTCACTGGTGCGGGCGCGGCCGATGAAGTACCCCGGCAGGTAGAGACGGGTCAGGATGCGGTGGACCCGCGGGAGCACGAGGTAGGAGAAGAACACCCAGAAGACGATGAGGAGCAGCCAGGGCCACCCCGGGCGGATCGCCGCGTCCAGCAGCAGGTACGCCAGCCAGATCGCGGAGAGGGCCGAGAACGTGAAGAAGAGGGCGTCCAAGCGGCCCGACCCCGAGGTCCGGCGCTCGACTCCTCGACCCTGCCGCATGGCCTCCAGTGTGCGTCGATCTCCGGGCCCGCTGCCCCCACCCATTCCGGGTGAGGTGAGGGGCGCGGGGCCACCTCTAGCGTCGACCGATGGTCCTTGGCCTGCTGGGCGCGGTCGGAGCGGCGCTGTGCTACGGCATCGGGTCGGTCCTGCAGGCCGTCGCTGCGCGGGGCACCGAGACGGCTGAGGGTCTCGACCCCCAGCTCCTGCTGCGGCTGGTCAAGAACTGGCGATACGTCGTGGGCGTGGGCCTCGACGGGCTCGGCTTCGTGCTCTCCGTCGCGGCCGTGCGCACGCTGCCGCTCTTCGTCGTGCAGTCGATCGTGGCCAGCTTCCTGGCCATCACGGCGGTCGTCGGCGCCGTCGTGCTGCACATGCCACTGCGACGGGCCGACAAGATCGGGCTTGCCGTGGTGATGGGGGGCCTCGTTCTCGTGGGCCTGTCCGCGGCCGAGGACAGGACGGTTGAGACCAGCAGGGCCGAGGAGTGGTGGGTCCTGGGGGTGACCGTCGCGATCGCGGTCCTCGCGGTGCCGATGGGCCGGCTGAGCGGCGCGGCAGGAGCCGCCGCGCTGGGTGCGATCGCGGGTCTCGGGTTCGGCGCCACCTCGGTGGCTGCGCGGATGCTCCCGGGGTCGCTCGCTCCCGATCGCATCGGCGGCCAGCTCGGCGAACTGCTGCGCAGCCCGGCGACGTACGCCCTCGTGATCGCCGGGGCGCTGGCCATGCTGGCGTACTCGACGGCCCTGCAACGCGGCACGGTGACACAGGCGACGGCCCCGCTCGTGGTGGGCGAGACGGTCGCACCCGCCCTCGTGGGGTTGCTGATGCTCGGCGACGAACCCCGACCCGGCTGGGGCGGGGCTGCCGTCGCGGGCTTCGTGCTGGCGGTCGGGGGAGCAGTCAGCCTCGCGCGGTACGGGGACGCCGCATGACAGACGTGATCGAGCGGCAGCCGGACCCGGCGGACCCCGACGCGGGGCCGGGGGCGACGTCGGACCGAGGAACACGTCCGACGCCACAGGATGACCGTTGGCCCGACTACTTCGCCCTGACCACGTTCGCCTTCGCCGCCTTCGTCCTCGTCGTGGCCCTGGTCCCCCCGTGGCGGCGCTACTTCAGCGACGCCGACGACGCGCTCTCGCTGTTGACCATCCCGATCGTGCCCAGCGTGGTCTACGCAGCCCTGCTGACGGTCCTCGCTGTCGGCCTGCGCCGCCGGCTCGCAGCCGCCTGGTGGCTCTTCCTGCTCTGGTGGCTGGTCCTGCCCGAGCTGGGCCGGGTCCTTGCCCTCGCCCGAGGCGACGACGTCGTGCTCAACCTCATCGGCCTGGTGATCTGCCTCGTCGTGCTGGTGCTGGCCTTCCGGGCGCGCCGCCAGTTCGTGGCCACCCAGGTGCCGGGAAGCCTGCGACGTGCCGTCGCCTTCTTCGTCCTGGGGGGCGCCGTCGTGCTGTTCGGTGGGGCCGGCCTGGTCCTCGCCTTCGGCAGCGCCTCGAGCTACGTGAAGGCGCTGGAGTACGTGTACGGCTTCATGCTCGCCGACGTCGGCCGGGTGGCCGAGCAGGGCGTTCCGGTCACGGCGCCGATCTGGGTACGGGCCGTGGTCGGACTGGGCGGCGCGACGGTGGTGGTCGTCTCCGCGAGCCTGCTGTTCCGACCCTCCCGTGACACACACTCGCTGACGGTGGCGGACGAGGCCTGCGTGCGCACGCTGTTGCGCGACTTCGGTGAGCGGGACTCGTTGGGCTACTTCGCGACCCGCCGCGACAAGGCGGTCGTGTGGGACACCGGTGATCCGGCGACCGCGCGGGCAGGGGTCTCCTACCGGGTGTTCGGCTCGGTCAGCCTGTCCAGTGGCAACCCGGTGGGCGACCCCGAGCACTGGGCGGCGGCGATCGAGCGGTGGCGGCAGGAAGCGCGGTCGAACGGGTGGTCGCTGGCCAACATGGGCGCCGGCGAGGAAGGAGCGACCGCCCTCGCAGAAGCCGGCCTGGTCGCCTATGAGATCGGCGACGAAGCCGTGGTGGACCTCAGCGAGTTCTCGCTCGGCGGGCCCGGCATGAAGGCCGTGCGGCAGTCGGTCGCGCGGGTGCAACGCCGTGGTTACACGACCCGGACGATGCGCCACTCCACTCTCACCGAGGAGGACTTCGCCGAGCTCATCGCAGCTGCCGGACAGTGGCGCGGTGACGGTGGCGACGAGCGGGGCTTCTCGATGGCGCTGGGTCGACTGGAGGACCCCCTCGACGGTGACTGCGTGATGGTGCAGGCCCACGACGAGGAGGGAAGGTTGCGTGGCTTCCTCAGCTTCGTCCCGTGGGGTCGCAACGGGCTGTCCCTCGACCTGATGCGACGTGATCCGACGGCGGGCAACGGGCTGGTGGAGCTGATGGTGGTTGCACTGGCCGGGAGTGCAGCCACCTTCGGTGTGGGTCGCGTCTCGCTCAACTTCGCCATGTTCCGTGAGGCGTTCGAGCGAGGTGCACAGATCGGGGCCGGTCCGGTGGCGCGGCTGTGGCGGCAGGGACTGCTGCTGGCCAGCCGGACGTGGCAGCTGGAGTCCCTCTACCGGTCGAACGCCAAGTACCTGCCGAGCTGGCAACCGCGCTTCATGTGCTTCGAGTACGCCTCCGACCTGCCGCGGGTCGGGACCGCGGCGGGCAACGCCGAGGGGTTCCTGTCCCGGCCCACGCTCGCCTCACTGCGTGGCAGGAAGCCGGGCGAGGCGCTCGAGACCGGGGGATCGCAGCACGCTGCCGCCGTGCTCGCCCTCGTGCCGCCGGCGCCGGACCCGGTGGCGCAGGCCCTGTCGACCGAAGGGCTCCCGGAGCAGGTGCGCGTACGTCGGGAGAAGCTGGACCGGATCAGGCGATCGGGGATCGACCCCTATCCGGTGACCTTCCCCCGCACCCACACCATGGCCGAGGTGATCGCGGAGTCCGCCGGCCTGCCGCCGGACACCTTCACCGGGCGGCGCGTCTCGATCGCCGGCCGCGTCATCCTCAAGCGTGACCACGGCAAGCTCGGCTTCGCTGAGCTGCGGGACGGGAGCGGCGACCTGCAGGTCATGGTCGACATCGCGGACGTGGGTGCCGCACAGGACGAGCTCTGGCGCCGCGACATCGATCTCGGTGACCACCTCGGCGTGACCGGTGAGGTGATCACCACGAGGAAGGGTGAGCTGTCGGTGCGCGCCGAGAGCCTCGCGCTGACCAGCAAGTCGCTCCGGCCGCTGCCCGACAAGCACCTCGGCCTCACTGACCCAGAGGCGCGGGTCCGCAACCGACATGTGGACCTGATCGTGCGCCCTGGGGCTCGCGACATCGCCTACAAGCGGGCGACGATCGTGCGCAGCGTGCGTGACTCCCTGCACGCGCGCGGCTTCACCGAGGTCGAGACCCCCATCCTGCAGCTGGTCCACGGGGGTGCGAACGCCCGGCCGTTCGAGACCCACATCAACGCCTACGACATGGACCTCTACCTCCGGATCGCCACCGAGCTGCACCTGAAGCGCCTCGTCGTCGGTGGGATGGAACGGGTCTTCGAGCTGGGGCGACAGTTCCGCAACGAAGGCGTCGACTTCAAGCACAACCCGGAGTTCACCTCGATGGAGGTCTACGCGACCTACGGCGACTACGACACCATGCGGGTCCTGACGCAGGAGATCATCCAGGAGGCGGCCGCGGCGATCTACGGATCGCCCATCGCGCGTCGTACGGACGAGAACGGCAAGACGGTCGAGCACGACTTCTCGGGAACCTGGCCGGTCAAGTCCGTGTGCGAGGCCGTGTCGGAGGCGCTCGGCGAGGAGATCACCGCTGACACACCACTGCCGCTCCTCCAGCGTCATGCCGCGGCCATCGGCCTGGACCTCGATGCGGACGCGTCCTGGGGCTTCGTGCTGGAGGAGGTCTACGCCGAGCTCTGTGAGGGCAGCACCACGACCCCGGTGTTCTACAAGGACTTCCCGAAGGAGAACGCTCCACTGACCCGACCGCACCGCGCGGACCCGCGGCTGGCCGAGAAGTGGGACCTGGTGATCTTCGGGGCCGAGCAGGGCACGGCGTACTCCGAGCTGGTCGACCCGCTCGACCAACGGGCGCGGCTCGTCGCCCAGTCGCTGCTGGCGGCAGCCGGCGATCCCGAGGCCATGCAGGTCGACGAGGACTTCCTCGGAGCACTCGAGTACGGCATGCCGCCGACCGGTGGGATGGGACTCGGCATCGACCGCCTCGTGATGAACCTGACCGGGCTGTCCATCAGGGACACGATCCTGTTCCCCCTCACCCGTCCGAACGACTGACCCGTCCAGCCGGCACACAGGAGCAACCCGGTGAGCACGCGCCAGGAGAACGTCGTACAGAAGGTCTCCGTCCTCACCCTCGGCGCCATGGTCGTCGGGTCCATGGTGGGCGGAGGCGTCTTCACGCTGCCGCGGCAGTTCGGTGCCGCCACTGGTGTCCTGGGTGCGGTCATCGCCTGGGTCATCGCCGGCACCGGCATGCTGATGCTCGCCCTCGTCTTCCAGTCGCTGGCCGTCCGGCGACCCGACCTGGACAACGGCATCTACGTCTACGCCCAGGCCGGGTTCGGGAACTACGCCGGCTTCAACTCCGCCTTCGGCTACTGGGCCAGCAACGTCGCCGGGAACGTGTTCTTCATGGTGTTCACGATGACCTCGCTCGGAGCGTTCTTCCCCGGCCTGGGCCAGGGAAACACCGTCCTCGCGGTGGTCGTGGCATCCGTGGGCGTCTGGCTCTTCCACATCCTCATCGCCCGCGGGATCCGGCAGGCGGCCGTGATCAACCGCATCGTCACCGTGGCCAAGCTGATTCCGATCGTGGTGTTCATCGTGGTCGTGCTGCTCGCCTTCGAGGCCCGCACCTTCACCGACAACTTCTGGGGGAGCGAGACCCACACGATCGGATCGTTGTTCGACCAGGTGAAGGACACGATGCTCGTCACCACCTTCGTCTTCCTGGGTGTCGAGGGAGCCAGTGTCTACTCGCGACTGGCGCGGCGACGCCGGGACGTGGGGCGCGCGACGGTGCTGGGGTTCCTGAGCGTGCTCGCGCTGTTCGCGTCGGTCACGCTGGTCTCGTACGGCGTGCTTCCGCGGTCCGACCTCGCCGCCGCCGAACCGCCGTCGATGGGCAGCGTGCTCGAGTCCGTGGTCGGCCCGTGGGGCTCGGACCTCGTGGACGTGGCGGTGATCATCTCCGTGCAGGGGGCCTACCTGGCCTGGACACTGGTCAACGCCGAGGTGCTCTACGCGCCCGCGACGACCGACGTCATGCCCAGGTTCCTCACCCGCAACAACAGGTTCGCCACCCCGATCGCGGCGCTGGTCAGCACCACCATCGCCGTCCAGGTGCTGCTCCTGCTGGTGCTCTTCGTCGATGATGCCCTGGACTTCATGCTCAAGCTGGACACGGCGCTCTCGTTGATCCCCTACCTGCTCGCGGCGGGCTATGCGCTGAAGCTCACCGTGACCCGCGAGACCTACCGCGACGACGAGGAGCGCGAGCGGCGCAGGCAGCGGAGCATCGCCGTCGTCGCGGTTCTCTACGCCGTGTTCCTGCTGTACTCGGCGGGCGCGGAGTACCTGTTGCTCGCCTGCATGATCTACGCGCCGGGCACGTTGCTGTACCTGGCCGCACGACGCGAGCAGGGACTGCGCGCATTCACTCCCGTGGAGGCGGTGGCGTGCGCGCTGCTCAGCGTGGCGGCGGTCGTCGGGATCGTCGTGATCTCCACCGGCACCCTGGCCATGTGAGGTCCGGTCTGGCCGACCCGTTCGGTCCCCACGACGGTGGCGTCCCCGCCCGCTGCACCTGGGAGGGTTTGTCCATCCGCCCTCAGGGTGTAGAGACGGGGCCGGGCTCCGGTCATCGTCGAGGTGACCGACAGGGGACGGTCGAGGCCCCGCCGGTCGTCGCGATCGGCGGGGCTCCTTCGTCATCTCGGCGCGCGCCACTCGTCCTCGAGCATCGCGAACACGAGCTGGGTGGCCCACGCGCCCTTGAAGAACACGTTGTCGACCAGGCGTGCCTCCTGCCGCATGCCCAGCCGGGCCAGCAGCCGGGCGGAGGCGACGTTCTCCTCGATGCAGACGGCGGAGATCCGGTGGAAGCCGAGCTCGTCGAAGCCCAGCCGCAGCATCGCCGTGGCGGCCTCGGCGGCGTAGCCCTGTCCCTGGTGGTCGCGGCCGAGCGCGAAGCCGACCTCGCCCTGACGGTCCGCGGCCCACTTGAGCAGCACCTCGCCGATCACCGTGCCGGTCGACCGCACCTCGACGGCGAGCACCAGCCACTGGCCGTGGGCGACGAGCTCGGTCTGGGTGAGCTTGACCTGCAGAGTCTCCTCGGTCGCCGCGCGGTCGCGGACCGGCCACGGCACGTAGCGCACGACCTCGGGATCGCCGCGGAACTGCGCGAGGTCGTCGAGGTCGCTCGTCCGGTGCGGACGCAGGAGCAGCCGGTCTGTCTCGATCGGCAACCGCACGTCCGGCCCGGCCTCGCCCGCGAGGGAGTCTTCGGGCGCGCTCACAGCGAGAAGTGACCGGGCGCGAGGCTGCGCAGCACGCAGAACTCGTTGCCCTCCGGGTCCGCGAGCACCGTCCACGACTCCTCGCCCGTCTGCCCGACGTCGGCCCGCGTGGCACCCAGGGCGAGGATGCGCTCGACCTCCTCCTCCTGCGGTACGTCGACGGGGGAGACGTCGAAGTGCGCGCGGTTCTTGACGACCTTCGGCTCGTCGACCTTCGCCAGGAAGATCGTCGGCGGCACCGGTCCGGAACGCACGGCGTCGAGCAGGGCCTGGTCCTCGACCCTCGCCGGACTGATCTCCACGAGCCCCGGCTCGCGGTGGACGACCTCCCAGCCCAGCACCCCGCACCAGAAGTCGGCGAGCAGGTCCGGGTCGTGGCAGTCGAGCGAGATCTCGGTCAGTCGGGAGGCCATGCAGCGATCCAAGCACGGTCATACTGGCGGACGTGTTCAATCGGAAGCCCCCGTCGGTGTCGGCCTCTGACGCTGCCCGTGCGGCGGACGCGGGCCGGGTGGTCGTCTACTGGCGCAAGGGCTGCCCGTTCTGCAAGCGGCTCCAGCTCGTGCTCGGGAATCGGGTGGACGACGTCGTGTGGGTCGACGTGTGGGCCGACCCCGACGCGTCGGCGTACGTCAGGAGCGTCAACGACGGCGACGAGGTCGTCCCGACGGTCGTCATCGGCGGCGTGCCTCACACGAACCCGCCCCCGCGCGAGGTCCTCGCGGCGCTCTGAACCTCCCGGCGGCAGCCGGTGGTCTGGTTTGATCGCCCTGTGCGCACGCTCCTCAACCTCGTCTGGCTGGTCCTCGGCGGGTTCTGGCTGTTCCTCGGCTACGTGCTCGCCGGAGTGCTGCTGTGCATCCCGATCATCACGATCCCGTGGGCGATCGCTGCCTTCCGGATCGCGGGCTTCGCGCTCTGGCCCTTCGGCCGGACCATCGTCGCCAAGCCGTCGGCGGGCGTCGGCTCGTTCATCGGCAACGTGATCTGGTTCGTGCTGGCCGGCTGGTGGCTGGTCATCGCGCACATCGTGTCCGCCGTGGCGCTCGCAGTCACGATCATCGGCATCCCGCTGGCGCTCGCCGACCTCAAGCTCATCCCGATCTCGCTGGCGCCGCTCGGCAAGGACATCGTCCCCACCCGCAGCGGCGAGTTCGACCGCCACCGCTAGCGAGCCGCGCGAGGCCCTCGCCGCGCCCTACGGCCGCGCACGTGCGGCGGAAGTGGCCCCCGAATGACCGGAACGAGGGCCACGACCGCCGCACGTGCGGCGCTCAGAAGTCCTCGTCGAACCCGACGGCGCCGCTCACGCCGACCTGGTAGGCCGAGACCTTGCGCTCGAAGAAGTTGGAGAGCTCCTGCACGTCCTGCAGCTCCATGAACGCCAGCGGGTTCTTCGAGCCGTAGATGACCGGCAGGCCCAGGCGCTCCATCCGGCGGTCGGCGACGTACTCCAGGTAGGAGCGCATGTCGGCCGTCGAGAGCCCGGCGACCCCGCCGCCGAGGAGGTCCTCGGCGAAGAGCGCCTCCGCGTCGACGCCGTCGACCAGCATCTGACGGACCTGCGCGGCCATCTCGTCGTCGAAGAGCTCGGGCTCCTCCTCGCGCACCGTGTCGACCACGTCGAAGGCGAAGGCCATGTGCATCGACTCGTCGCGGAAGACCCAGTTGGTGCCGGACGCGAGGCCGTTGAGGAATCCACGCGAGCGGAGGAAGTAGACGTAGGCGAACGCCCCGTAGAAGAACAGGCCCTCGATCACCGCGGCGAAGCAGATCAGGTTGAGCAGGAACTTCCGCCGGTGCTCCCGGGTCTCGAGCGCGTCGAGGTCGAAGACGGAGTCGATCCACTGGAAGCAGAAGTCGGCCTTGGCCTTGATCGAGGGGATGTTGTCGACCGCCGCGAACGCCTCGTGGCGCTCCGTCTCGTCGGGCACGTAGGTGTCGAGCAGCGTCAGGTAGAACTGCACGTGCACCGCCTCCTCGAAGAGCTGACGCGACAGGTACAGCCGGCCCTCGGGGGAGTTGATGTGCTGGTAGAGGTTGAGCACCAGGTTGTTGGCGACGATGGTGTCCCCGGTCGCGAAGAACGCCACCAGTCGCGACACCAGGTGCCGCTCGGCGTCGCTGAGCCGTTGCAGGTCCTTGAGGTCGGAGTGGAGGTCGACCTCCTCGACGGTCCAGGTGTTCTTGATCGCGTCGCGGTAGCGGTCGTAGAAGTGCGGGTAGCGCATCGGCCGCAGGGTGAGGTTCATCCCCGGGTCGAGCAGCATCTTCGTGTCGTCATGGGTGATGGTCACTGGCAGGCCTCGCAGTTCTCGGGGTTCTCGAGCGAGCAGGCGAGCGCCTCGTCGTCCGAGATGGTCAGGGGAGTGGTCTCGACGGCGTCAGGTGCGGTGACCGACACGGTCGTCTGCTGGATCCGCGTCGCCGGGCGCGAGCGCAGGTAGTAGGTCGTCTTCAGGCCGGACTTCCACGCGTGGAGGTACATCGACGAGAGCTTCCCGATCGAGGGTCCGGCGATGAAGAGGTTGAGCGACTGGCTCTGGTCGATGTACGGCGAGCGCGCGGCCGCCATGTCGATCAGCGCCCGCTGGGGCAGCTCCCAGGCAGTCCGGTAGAGCTCGCGGACGTCGTCGGGCAGCTGGGCGAGGCCCTGCACGGACCCCTCCGCCCGCTTGATCGCCCCGCGCACCTCGGCCGTCCAGAGACCGCGCGACTTCAGCTCCCGGGTGAGGGCGGCGTTGACCTGGAGGAACTCGCCCGACAGGGTCTCGCGCTTGAACAGGTTGGACACCTGCGGCTCGATGCACTCGTAGCAGCCGGCGATCGAGGCGATCGTGGCCGTCGGCGCGATGGCGACGAGCAGCGAGTTGCGCAGCCCGTGCTCGGCGACCGACTTCCGCAGCGCGGCCCATCGCTCGGCCTGGGCCGGCGAGGCGTCCCAGTGGTCGGGCTGGAGCACGCCTGCGGCCGCACGCGTCTCGTCGTACGCCGGGTGGGGGCCGTGGCGTCGCGCGAGGTCGACCGACACCTCGAGGGCGGTCAGGTAGATCTCCTCCTGCACCCGGGTCGAGAGCTCGAGCGCCTCGGGGGAGTCGAACGGCAGCCGCAGGGCGAAGAAGGCGTCCTGCAGGCCCATCAGGCCGAGCCCGACCGGGCGCCAGCGCGGGTTGGACGCGGCCGACTCGTCGCTGGGGTAGTAGTTGATGTCGATCACCCGGTCGAGCAGCGGCACGGCCGTGCGCACGGTCTCGCGGAGCTTGTCCCAGTCGACGCCCCCGTCGGCGAGGTGCTGGGCGAGGTTGATCGAGCCGAGGTTGCAGACCGCGGTCTCGCGGTCGGAGGAGACCTCGATGATCTCGGTGCACAGGTTGGACAGGTGGACGACGGGCCCGCCCGGGGTGTCGCGGGTCTGGTTGCAGGTGCGGTTGCTGGCGTCCTTGAAGGTCATCCAGCCGTTGCCGGTCTGGGCGAGGGTGCGCATCATCCTGGCGTAGAGGTCGCGGGCCCTCACCTGCCGCACCACTCGGCCCTCGTCCTCGGCGCGGCGGTAGGCCTCGTCGAACGCCGCGCCCCACAGGTCGGGCAGCTCGGGCGCCTGGTCGGGGTCGATCAGCGACCAGTCGGCGTCGGCCTCGACGCGACGCATGAACTCGTCGGGGACCCAGTTGGCGAGGTTGAGGTTGTGGGTCCGCCGGGCGTCCTCGCCGGTGTTGTCGCGCAGCTCGAGGAACTCCTCGACGTCGGGGTGCCACGGCTCGAGGTAGACGCAGGCCGCGCCCTTGCGCCGACCGCCCTGGTTGACGGCCGAGACCGACGAGTCGAGGGTGCGCAGGAACGGCACGATGCCGTTGGACTGACCGTTGGTGCCGCGGATCAGGGCGCCGCGGGAGCGGACGCGGGAGAAGCCGATCCCGATGCCGCCGGCGAACTTCGACAGCTTCGCCACCTGGGCGTAGCGCGCGTAGATCGAGTCGAGGTCGTCGCGTGGGCTGTCCACGAGGTAGCACGACGACATCTGGGTGTGCCGGGTCCCGGAGTTGAACAGCGTCGGCGACGACGGCAGGTAGGCCAGCGACGACATCAGCCGGTAGAACCGGATGGCCTCGCCGGGGGACTCCGCCAGCCCCGAGGCGACGCGCAGCAGGAAGTACTGCGGGGTCTCGACGACCAGCCGGCTCGACGGGTGGCGCAGCAGGTAGCGGTCGTAGACCGTGCGCAGCCCGAAGTACTCGAAGCGTCGGTCGCCGTCGACGTCGATCGCGAAGTCGAGCTTGCGGGCGTTGTCCTTGACGAACCGGGCGGTGTCGTCGCCGATCAGCCCCTCCGCGTGGCCGAGCGCCACGGACTGGCTGAACGACATCACGCCCTGGTTGCGCACCTCCTTGTCGACGTACGACGACAGCAGGCGTGCGGCCAGCCGGGAGTACTGCGGCTCCTCGCCGATCATCTCGGCGGCCGTCTGGATCGACAGCCGGTCGAGCTCGGCGGTGGTGGCGCCGTCGTAGAGCCCGCTGATCGTGCGGGTCGCGACGCGCATGGGGTCGACGTCGGCCAGGTCGGCACTGACCCGGTCGACGGCCCGGACGATCTTGTTGACGTCGACGGGCTCGTCGTCGCCGTTGCGCTTGCGCACCTGCATGGACGTGCGTCCCGGTGCGGTGGTGACCGTCATTTCTCTCCTCGCGAGGTCGGTCCTGGGGAGGTCCGGGGTCGCGGGGAGGAGTGAGGGAGCACGAGGTCGCGCAGGCGCAGCGTCGTACGAGCCCACCGGCCTTCCCACGAGGCCCCGGACCACCGCGCCCGGTCGGGCACGGTGCGCTGGCAGGTCTTCGGACTCGTGGGCGCGCCTCCCGGACTCGTCCGGTCGACCCCTACCGGCCGTCGCTTCCCAGGTCTGGCGACCCAGTGCTGTGTGACGGCTGTCGTTCCCACTCACCGCTGCGGGGCAGTCCCGGACTCACACCGGGTTCCCTCTTGCCTCGACGCGCCTGGCTGACGCGCCGAACCAGCTACGTGGAACACCATATGTAGGGCTCGCGGAGAAGTGTGGGACCACATCTAGTGGCGGCGTGTCGGCCCGCCGTGTCCGCTCAGGAGGAGGGCGTGAGCGCGACGTGCTCCCGCGCGATGGCCGCGCCGAGGCGCGCGTTGTGCTCGACGAGCGCGATGTTGGCGGTGAGCGAGGCACCGTCGCTGATCTCGACGATGCGGCCCAGCAGGTAGGGCGTGGCGTCCTTGCCGGTGATGCCGAGGGAGTCCATGTCGGCGAGCGCGCGGTCGATGATCGCGCCGATCTCCCCGGCCGGGATCTCGGACTCGGCCGGGATCGGGTTGGCGACGACGACGCCGCCCGCGAGCCCGAGGTCCCACTTGGCCCGCATCAGCGCAGCGACCTCGGCGGGGGAGTCGACGCGCATCGGTGCGGCGAATCCCGACGAGCGGGAGAAGAACGACGGGAACTCGTCGGTGCCGTAGCCCAGGACCGGCACCCCCAGCGTCTCGAGCTTCTCCAGGGTCAGGCCGATGTCGAGGATGCTCTTGACGCCCGCGCAGACCACCGCCACCGACGTCGTCGAGAGCTCGGTGAGGTCGGCCGACACGTCGTACGACGTCTCGGCGCCGCGGTGCACGCCGCCGAGCCCGCCGGTCACGAAGACGCTGATGCCGGCGAGGGCAGCCAGGCGCATCGTCGAGGCGACGGTCGTCGCGCCGTGCAGGCCGCGCGAGACGACGTAGGGCAGGTCGCGCAGGGAGACCTTGATGACCGACTCGTCGGAGGCAAGCAGCTCGAGGTCGTCGGCGGACAGGCCGATCGTCGGCCGGCCGTGGAGCACGGCGATCGTGGCCGGCACGGCGCCGCCGTCGCGGACGATGCCCTCCACGGTGCGTGCCATCTCGACGTTCTGCGGGTAGGGCATGCCGTGGCTGATGATGGTGCTCTCCAGCGCGACGACCGGCAGGCCGGACGCGAGCGCGTCGCGGACCTCGTCGGTGACGGTCAGCATTCAGGATCCCTTCTCGGACGGGTGCTGCTCGGTGTCGTGAGTGATGGCGTCGGCCAGGTCGGGCCGGACGGTGTGGTGGCTCTCGACGGTCGCGGCGGCGGCGCGGTGGCCGAGGCGCGCGGCCTCGACGGGGTCCGCGCCCGTCAGCCAGGCCGCGACCCAGGCCGCGAGCATCGCGTCACCCGCGCCGGTCACGTCCACGACGGTGGCCGGGACGGCGGGCAGGTGGACCGGCTCCTCGCCGCGGCTGCACATCCACGACCCTTCGGCACCGTGCCTCAGCCAGACGTGCTCGACGCCCCGCTCGTGCAGGTCGGCCACGGCGGCGCGCCAGTCAGCAGGGGCGCGACCGGTGAGCGCCGCGATCTCGTCGGCGTTGGGTGTGACGAGGAACAGGTCGTGCACCAGGTCCGCCAGCCGAGCTGCCTTGGCGACCGAGACCGGCTCGAAGGCGAGCGGGACGCCGGCGTCCGCGGCGGCGGCGACGACCCGGGTCGCCTGGGCGTGCGGGAGGTTGCCGTCGAGCACGACGAGCGCCGCGTCGGTGAGGTGGACCGTCTCGAGCTGCAGCTCGTCGACGATCGCCATGTCCGACACCGCGGCCACGAGCTCGCCGCGGTCGTCGAGCACGGCGGTGTAGGTGCCGGTCGCACCGGGCGCACGGCGTACGGCGGCGATGTCGGCACCGCACGCGGCGGTCACCCGCAGCGCCTCGTCGCCGAAGGCGTCGTCACCGACGGCGGACACCAGTCGCACCGGGGTGCCGAGCAGCCCCAGGCATGCGGCGACGTTGCGGCCGACGCCGCCGGGGGAGATCCGGGTGTGGCCGGGGTTGCTGGTCGCGGGGACGAGGGGCGAGGAGGTGCGGGCGACGACGTCCATGTTGGTCCCGCCGACGACCACGACCCACTGCTTCACGCGCAGATCCTGACAGACGCCGCGCCGACGGACGCGGCACCCGCGGGAACACTCACAGGAACGTCACAGGTCGCACCCACGCAGGCCCCAGCGGGGACCGGCAGGTTCGTCCCCATGACCCACCTGCACACCCCGGCAGCGATCCCGCTCGCGCCGCCGACGCCGGACCCGGCGATCGGCGTCCGGGCCCGGCGCGACGACGTCGTCCGGCTCGTGGCAGGGACCACTCTGTGGCTCTCGCTGCTCCTGGTCGTCTGGTGGTGGCTCACCGGTGGCGGCATCACCGACCTGGGCGGCTGGGCGGCCGGCCTGTCGTCCCTGGGTCGGGTCACCGGCCTCGTCGCCGCCGTGCTGCTCCTCGCCCAGGTCCTGCTCATGGCGCGCATCCCGGTCCTGGAGCGGGCCTTCGGCCAGGAACGGCTCGTGCGCATCCACCGCCTGGTCGGCCTCACCTCGTTCGACCTCATGGTGGCGCACGTCGTCCTCATCACGTGGGGCTACGCCGCCGGCTCGGTCACCGCCGTGCCCGCGACCCTGTGGGACCTGGTCGTGAACTACCCCGGAATGCTGCTGGCCACCGCGGCCACGGTGTGCCTGGTGATGGTGGTGGCGACCAGCATCCGCGCCGCCCGCCGCCGCCTCCGCTACGAGTCGTGGCACCTCATGCACCTCTACGCCTACCTCGGCGTCGGGCTCGCGATCCCGCACCAGCTATGGACCGGTGCCGACTTCACCTCCTCGCCGGGCCGCCGGGTCTTCTGGTGGACCGCGTGGGCGGCGTGCGCCGGGAGCGTCCTGGTGTGGCGCGTCGCCCTGCCGGTCTGGCGCAACCTGCGCCACGACTTGAGGGTCGCCGCCGTGGTGCCCGAGGGTCCCGGCACGGTCTCGGTGCACGTCACGGGACGTGACCTGCACCGGTTGCCGGTCGAGGCCGGGCAGTTCCTCACCTGGCGCTTCCTCGGACGCAAGGGAAGGACGCGCGCCAACCCGTACTCGCTGTCGGCGGCCCCCGACGGCCGGTCGCTGCGGATCACCGTGCAGGACGTCGGCGACGGCAGCGGCGCCGCTCCCGGCCTCGACGTCGGCTCACGGGTCTGGGTCGAGGGGCCCTACGGGCGCCTCAGCCCCCGCGCCCGCCGCAACCGCAAGGTGCTGCTGATCGGCGCCGGCGTGGGGATCACCCCGCTGCGCGCGCTCGCGGAGGGGCTGGCGTACGCACCCGGCGACGCGGTGCTCCTCCACCGCTGGTCCGACGAGCCGATCTTCGCCGACGAGCTCATCGCCCTGGCCCGGCACCGCGGCCTCGTCGCCTGGGGCATCCCCGGTGCCCGGCGGGCACCCGACTCCTGGCTGGGCGACGGGGTCGAGGCCCCCACCGACCTCGCCGCCCTCACCGCCTGGGTGCCTGACGTGGCCGAGCGCGACGTCTACGTCTGCGGCCCGGGCCCCTGGGCCGACCTCGTCGTCCGCGACCTCCGCGCGGCCGGCGTGCCCGACCGGCACGTCCACGTCGAGAGCTTCGGCTGGTGACCCCGTGAGACGCATCGTCCTGTGGGTCCTGAGCACCCTGTCCGCCTTGGTCGCCCTCCTCGGCTACCACACCTCCACCTCGTCGGTGATGGCCACCGCGGCCCCCGAGAACGCGATCTCCGGCTCGTTGCGAGCACAGGCTGCGACGAAGTCCACGTCGGGATCGGCCTCGGGATCCGCGTCGGGGTCCGCCGCGGGGCAGTCCTCGACCCCGGCGTCCACCGTCATGGGCGAGAGTGTCGGCACGCCCTACGGCCCGGTGCAGGTCCGGGTCGCCGTCGACGGGTCGACGATCACCGACGTCACCGTGCTGCGGTACCCCGACCAGGACGGCCACAGCGTGCAGATCAACCAGTACGCCCTGCCGCAGCTCATCAACGAGACCCTCGACGCGCAGGGCAGCGGCATCTCCATGGTCAGCGGCGCCACCTACACCAGCCAGGGCTACCTGCAGTCGCTGCAGAGCGCCCTCGACCAGGCGGGGCTGTGACCGCGGTGGGGGCCGGAGTCGCCCCGGTCGTCCGTCGCGTCGAGCACGTGATGGGCATGCCGATCAGTCTCGCGCTGCGGGGCACGCACACCCGCGACGACCGGGCCGAGGCGGCGTGGCAGGAGGCGCTGGCCGAGCTGCGGTGGGTGGACGCGGTGTTCAGCACCTGGCGTGCCGACAGCCAGGTCTCGCGGCTGGGCCGGGGCGACCTCACGCTCGAGCAGTGCGACCCGGCGGTCGCCGAGGTGATGCGCCTGGGCGACGACGCGCGCGCGTCCTCCGACGGGGCGTTCGACGTGTGGCTGACGGACCCGGACGGCGTACGACGCCTCGATCCGAGCGGGGTCGTCAAGGGATGGGCGGTCGACCGTGCGATCGCTCCGCTGCTGGCGCTGCCCGGCACGGACGTGTGCCTGTCGGCCGGCGGCGACATGGTCTGCCACGTCACGGATCCCGACGGCGAGCCGTGGGTGGTCGGCGTCGAGGACCCGCACGACCCCACGCGACTGGTGGCGCGGGTTCCCCTCCTGCGTGGCGCCGTCGCGACCTCCGGGTCGGCGCACCGCGGTGGGCACGTGGTCGACGCGCGGACGGGCGTGCCGTCGACGGCGCTCGCCTCGGTGACGGTCGTCGGCGCCTCGCTCACGAGCGTCGACGTCGACGCGACCACCGCCCTCGCCCTCGGGGTCGACGGCCCGGGCTGGCTGCGCTCACGCCTCCGCACCGGCGTGGTGGTGTGGGCGGACGGCCGCGTCGAGACGGTGGCGTGAGCGGCCGGGCTGCCCGCGTCAGATCTCGTCGTCGACGTACGTCGGTCGCGCCACGCGCACGCCTGCGATGGTCAGCGGCACCGAGGTGAGGGCGAGCAGCACGAGGATGAGCGTCCAGCCACCAGTGGCCTCGTGGACGAGGCCGACGAGGAAGGGCCCGGCGGCGGCGAGCGCGTACCCGACGGGCTGCACGAAGCCGGAGAGCTGGGCGGTCACCGACGGGTGGCGGGTGCGGGCGGCGATGAGCGCGATGGCCGTCGGGAACGCGAGCCCGGAGTAGCCGAGCATCAGCGCCCAGGCCCAAGGGACGGTCGCCGGCGCGACGATGAGGCCGGTGTAGCCGAGGGCGAGCATCACCCCGAACGACACCGCCATCGCGCGCAGGCCGCGACCGCGCTGGATGATCGTGGGCAGGACCAGGGCGCCGGCGATGCCCACGCTCGAGAGCAGCGCCTGGAGCGCACCGGCGTGCGACGCCGAGATCCCGGCGTCGCGGTAGACCTGCGGGAGCCAGCCGAACTGGACGTAGGCGTGCATCGACTGGACGCCGAAGAGCACCGTCAGTGCCACGGCGGTGGGTGAGTGGATGATCCGCCCGCTGGGGGCGGCGTCGCCGCTGACCTGGTGCTCGGCGGGGGAGCGCCGCTCGTGGAGGGTCAGCCATCCCCACAGCGGGAGGGCGACCACCGCGAGGAGACCCCACATGCCGAGGCCGGCCCGCCACGACCCGGCTGCCTCGCTGACCGGCGCGGTCAGCACGGAGCTGAGGGTGGCGCCCACGACGAGTCCGGTGCCGTAGACCGTCATCAGCGCGACGGCGTGCCCGTGGGCCTTGATCCATGCCGGCACGAGGACGTTGCCGACGGCCATCCCGGCCAGGCCGACGACGGTGAGGAGCAGGAAGAGGGGGACGTTGCCCGTCGTGACGCGCAGGAGGAGGCCGAGCGCTGCCGCGGCGAGACCGATCGTGATGCCGGCGGTCATCCCGACCTTGCGGGCGAAGGCCACAGACACGGCCCCGACGAGGCCGAAGACGAGGCCGGGCAGACCGGTCATGGCTCCGGCGACCGCCGCACTCATGCCCAACCCGGTGCGCAGCTCCTCGAGCACCGGTCCGACCGACGAGGCGCCGGGACGCAGGTTGACCGAGACGAGGACGACGGCGGCGAACAGGATGCCGAACGCGAGGCCGGTGGTGCGTACGGCGCCGCGTGGGCGGGCGTCAGCGTCGGTCACGTGCACCGACCCCCGCGACGGTCCTCGCACCGAGCTTCGCGCCGACCCTGGGCAGCACCAGGAACGCGCCCAGGACCAGGGTCGCGACCACGACGAACGCGGTCGCGGTGCCCTGGCCGCTGGCCTGTCGCAGGACCATGCCACCGACCAGCGCTCCCACCCACACGAAGAGTCCGGACGTCAGGGCGGCGGGCGGTCTCCTCGCTGCGACCAGGGCCGCCCAGGCGAGCAGCGTGCCGGCGAGGAACGGCCACGCGGTCGTCCACCAGCCGGCGACGGTGAGCGAGTCGTAGTGGCTGAACCGCCCGATCGCCGCGAAGACGGCGACGAGCAGGAGGTCGAGCGCGAGCCACATGCCGGCCAGCCTAGGCAGCACTACCCTCGGGTCATGGCGGCCCCCACCACTGAGCTCAGGTCGGCGGTCCACTGGGGTGTCGCCCACGGCCTGCCGACGCTGTACCTCCGTCGGGCGGCCGCCCAGGGCGACCTGCAGGCCCGGCTCATCCGGCTCGGGGCGACCGGCACGGACGGCGTCTTCGGCCTGGTCGAGGAGATCCGGTCGCAGGGCCCGCTCTACCGCTCGGGCATCGGCTACGTCACCACCGGCCATGCCGCCGTACGCCACGTCCTCACCAGCGACGACTTCCGCACCGGGCTGCCGACCGCCCAGGGCGCGTTGGGCCGGATCTCGCGCTGGGCCGCGCCGACGACGCTCCACCCTGTCGAGCCGCCGTCGCTGCTGGTGACCGAGCCGCCCGACCACACCCGCTACCGCAAGCTCGTCACGCGTGTGTTCACCATGCGCGCGGTGGAGCGGCTGCGCGAACGGACCGAGGAGATCGCCTCCGACCTCCTCGACACCCTCGAGAGGAGGGCCTCAGGTCCGGTCGACCTCGTCGACACCTACTGCTCGGTCCTGCCCGTCACCGTCATCGCCGAGATCCTCGGGGTGCCCGAGGAGGAGCGCGCGCAGGTCCTAGACTTCGGCGCGGCGGCCGCACCGAGCCTCGACCTGGGGCTCGGGTTCCGGCGCTACCGTTCCGTCGCCCGGGCGCTCGCGCAGTTCGACGCCTGGCTCGGCCGGCACCTCGAGACGCTCCGCCGTACCCCCGGTGACGACCTGCTCAGCCAGCTGGTCGCCGTCCGGGAGGAGGGCCGCGGGCTGGACGAGACCGAGCTGAAGGCCACGGCCGGGCTGGTCCTCGCGGCAGGCTTCGAGACCACGGTCAACCTGCTCGGCAACGGCATCGCGCTGCTCCACGACCACCCCGCCGAGCGGGCCCGCGTCACCGCCGACCCGTCGCTGTGGCCCAACGTCGTCGAGGAGGCGCTGCGCCTCGACCCGCCGGTGCTGCTCACCGGCCGGATGGCGGTCCGCGACGCCGAGGTCGCCGGCGAGGAGGTGCGCGGGGGCTCGATGGTCACCGCGATCCTCGGCGGCGCCAACCGCGACCCCGAGGTCTTCGCCGACCCGCTGCGTTTCGACGTCGCCCGAGCCAACGCTCGCGACCACATCTCGTTCTCGGCCGGCCGTCACCACTGCCTCGGTGCCCAGCTCGCGCGGATGGAGGGTGAGGTGGGGCTGCGCGCGATCTGGGAAAGGTTCCCGGACCTGCGCCTCGAGCCGGGCGCTCGTCGCCGGGAGACCCGCATCCTGCGCGGCTTCGAGACGCTCCCGGCCACGCTCCGACCCTGAACCACCCTTCCCCAATTCGGGGCTTGCCGGTCGCGGACGGCGGGGAGACACTCGAGAAGCGGGGGCGCTGCAGGGACGGTGCCATGGAGGAAGGCCCGACGACGGGAGCCGGCAGCGGTGCGGACGTGCACCGCAGGTCGGACGACGTCCAGGAGCAGGCGGCGGCGACGCGCGAGATCCTGGCAGGGGGCGCACCGTGACCGGGCAGACCGTGCTCGCGGTGGACGACCAGCAGACCAACCTCCGCCTCCTCGACGCGGTGCTCTCGCCCCGGGGCTACGACGTGCTGACGGCGACGAGCGGGCAGGAGGCGCTCGACCTCCTCCGGTCGTCCCCGGTCGACGTGGTCCTCCTCGACGTGCAGATGCCGGGCATGGACGGCTGTGAGGTCTGCCGTCGGATCCGGCAGGACCCCCGTACCGAGTTCCTGCCGGTCGTGATGATCACCGCCGGCGGTGGCGCCCAGCGGCTGGAGGGGCTCGAGGCCGGGGCTGACGACTTCATCACCAAGCCCTTCGACCAGTCCGAGCTGCTGGCCAGGGTGCGGTCCCTCGCGCGGATCAAGGGCTACCACGACACCGTGCGCAGGCAGGCCGCCGAGCTCGCCGCATGGAACCGCGAGCTCGAGGAACGGGTGACCGCGCAGGTGGAGGAGATCGAGCGCATGGGTCGGCTGCGCCGCTTCCTGTCGCCGCAGCTGGCCGACGTCGTCGTCAACGACGAAGGTCTCCTGGCCAGCCACCGCCGCGAGATCGTCGTGGTCTTCTGCGACTTCCGCGGCTTCACGTCCTTCGCCGAAGCCTCCGAGCCGGAGGAGGTGATGCACGTGCTCGGCGAGTTCCACCTGGCGCTGGGGGCACGCATCGAGGATCACGGCGGGACGCTCGAGCGCTTCACCGGCGACGGCGTGATGGTCTTCTTCAACGATCCCGTGCCTGTGCCCGACGCGGCCGGTGCGGCGATCGCGATGTCGCTGGCCGTCCGCGAGGACGTACGACGCCTCGCCACGGGCTGGGCGCGTCGGGGCCACGACCTGTCGTTGGGGATCGGCGTCGCGCAGGGCTTCGCGACGCTGGGCCGGATCGGGTATCCCGGTCGCTCGGACTACGCGGCGATCGGGAGCGTCACCAACCTGGCGGCTCGCCTCTGCTCCGACGCGGGCCCGTGGCAGGTGCTGGTCACCGACCGCGTGCTGGCGCAGGTCGAGGAGAAGGTGGCGGCGGACGTCGTGGGCGACGTGCAGCCGAAGGGTTTCAGCCGACCCGTACGGGTGCACGACGTGCTGCCGGGGACGATCGGGAGGTAGGCGGATGGACGCGTCGACGACGCTGGCGGACCTGGACGAGGAGGAGCGCTACGCCGCCTTCGACCTCCTCCAGCAACGGCTGCCTCAGGTGTGGGACGCCATACAGCGTGACCGGCCCGAGGAGTCGGCGGTCGTGGTGCCGTCCGTCAGCCTCGAGGGAACGACGGCGACGAGCGGGACGCTCATGCAGGCGATGGAGGAGCGCGCGCTGTTCCAGCTGCTGCTGCTGCGACAACCGATGCTGCGGCTCGTCTACGTCACGTCCTCACCCATCGCCGACGAGATCGTCGACTACTACCTCAGCCTGCTGCCCGGGGTGATCCCCAGCAACGCCCGCCGGCGGCTCTTCCTGGTGTCGGTCGGCGACGCGTCGGCGCGGCCGCTGAGCCAGAAGGTGCTGGAGCGGCCCCGCGTGCTTCACCGGATCCGCGACCTGGTCCCCGACCGGTCCGCCAGCCACCTGATTCCCTACACGACCACGGAGCTCGAGCGCGACGTCGCGATCAGCCTCGGCATCCCGATGTACGGCGCGGACCCGCGCCTCGCGCCGCTGGGCAGCAAGTCCGGGTGCCGCCGGCTGTTCAGTGACGTCGGCGTCCGCGCGCCGGCGGGGGCCGAGGGCCTCCGGTCGGTGGACGACCTCGCGGCCGCGGTGGCGCCGATGCGGGCCGACCTGCCGTCCTTGACGGAGGTGATCGTGAAGATCAACGAGGGCGTGTCCGGGTCGGGCAACGCGCTCGTCGACCTGTCGGGGCTGCCGACGCCGGGCGACCCCGACGAGGCGTCCGCGGTGCGCGCCCGGATCCACAGCTTGCAGCCAGAGGCCTCTGGCCTCGGCGTGGACGAGTTCCTCGCAGGGTTCGAGCGTCTCGGAGGGGTGGTGGAGGAGCGGATCACCGGGACGGCGCTGACCAGCCCCAGCGTGCAGATGCGGGTCCTGCCGGACCGCACCGTCGAGCTGCTGTCGACCCACGACCAGCTGCTCGGCGGAGCGAGCGGGCAGAAGTACCTGGGGTGCGTGTTCCCGGCCGACCCGGCGTACTCCCGCCTGATCTCCGACCCCGCGATGGCCGTCGGTCGCGACCTCGCCGAGCGTGGCGTGATGGGTCGGTTCGCCGTCGACTTCGTCACGGTCCGCGACGCCGCGGACGACTGGACGGCCTACGCGATCGAGCTCAACCTGCGCAAGGGCGGCACCACCCACCCCTTCCTCACCCTGCAGTACCTGGTCGGTGGCCAGTACCACGGCGACGAGGGGCTCTACCGTGCGGCCTCGGGGTCCGCGAAGTTCCTCGTTGCGACCGACCACCTCGAGGACGAACGCCTGATGGCGCTCACCCCGCGCGACGTGTTCGACGTGGTGGCACGCCGGCGACTGCACTTCGACCACTCGCGCAAGACCGGTGTCGTCTTCCACATGATCAGCTGCGTGACCGAGTGCGGGCGGCTCGGCATGACGGCGATCGGCGACAGCCCCGAGCAGGCCTGGGACACCTACCAGGACGCCACGAAGGCGCTGCTGGAGGAGGCCGAGCTGGCGTGCACGCCGGGGATGCTCCCCAGGTGACGGGCGGCGGGCCGTTCGTCTGGTACGCCGCCTACGGGACGAACCTGTCGACGGTCCGGCTGGGCTGCTACCTCTCCGGTGGACGTCCTTCGGGAGCCGAGCGCCGCTACGACGGATGCCGCGACCCCTCTCCGCCACGGGACGTCCGACCCGTCGAGCTGCGTGGCCGCCTCACCTTCGCCGGTGAGTCGAGCGTGTGGGGAGGTGGCATGGCGTTCTTCACCAGCGACGCCGGCGGAGTGGTCCACGCGCGTGCCTACCTGCTGCGCCTCGAGCAGCTCGGCGACCTCGTCGCGCAGGAGGTGCGGCAGCCGGTGGGCGCGGACCTCGTGCTCGCGCCCGACAGGCGCCCGACCCGTCACGGGCTCTCGCGGACGTACGACGTCCTGCTCGACGTCGGTGAGCTCGACGGGCACCGCATGCTCACCCTCACCGGCTCGAGCGTCCCGCCGGCCCACGCCCCGTCGGCGTCGTACGTCCGCACGATGCTCGAGGGCCTGGCCGACGGGTTCGGGCTCGACGCGGACGCCCGGGTCGCCTACCTCGCGAGCGCCGACGGGGTCGCTCTCCGCTGGACCGTGCCGACGCTCCGTCGAATGTTGCCCGCGTGAGTCGACCCCGGGATAGGTTCCCCCGGTGCCGAACCGAGGAGCAGCGCGCCTGCTCGTGCTGCTGCTCGCCGCGACCGTGCTGTCGATCGCCGGTCCCGCGTCCGCCGACGAGTGGGTGCCGCGCCCCGTGCTCAACGTCGACTTCCCCGATCCGGCGGTCGTGGCCGCGCCCGGCGGCCTGGTCGCCTACGCCACCGGGGACCTCGTCCCACACGCCTGGTCGCGGCAGCCCGACGGGCCGTGGCGGCGCGGGCCGGGCCTGCTGACGCACAAGCCGTCCTGGTCGCGCGAGGGCGGCGTGTGGGCGGTCGACGTGGCGCGGGTCCGCGGCCAGTGGCTCCTCTACTACGCGACCCCGGTGAAGGGGATGGGCGAGCACGGACGCTGCATCGGCGTCGCGCGTTCGCGTGCCGCGCGCGGGCCGTTCCGGCCGGTCGGCAGTGCTCCGCTCGTGTGCCCGTCGTACGCCGGCACGCCCACCGCGCAGGACCCGCTGCTGCCGCGCGACCCGACGCTCCCGCGCGCCGGGGTGATCGACCCGTCCTACTTCCGCGACGCCGACGGGTCGTCGTACCTCCTCTACAAGACCGACCGGATCCCGTCCACCGTGCGCGTCGTGGCCCTGACCCGCGACGGCCAGTCGGTGCAGACCGGCGCGACCAGCGTGGAGCTGCTCCGGGCCGAGGGCGTCCTGGAGAACCCGGTGCTGACCCTGCGGCCCGAGGGCTACGTGCTGCTGGCCTCCGAGGGCGACTGGACCCGCTGCGGCTACCGGACGACGTGGCGCCGCTCGACCGCCCTGCTCGACTGGACGGCAGCTGTCGGCGGGGTCTTCCTCGACACCACGACCACCGGTCTGTGCGGCCCGGGTGGTGCCGACCTGGTGGAGCGGAAGGACGGCGAGCTGACGGCGTACCTGCACGGCTGGACCTGCCGCGACACCGTGCTCCCCTGCGCGGGCACCGGCAAGTGGGACCACAAGCCCGGTCAGCGAGGGCGGCGGGCGCTGTACGCCGCAGAGCTGGGCTGGCTCGACGGTGTGCCGCAGGTCACCCGCTGGCTCCGCGCCCGCTGACCGGGGCCCGACCTAGGCTCGGGGGATGGCTTCCGAGTGGGACACCCACACCTCCCTGACCGCGGCCGGAGACGGCCTCTTCGGCGCCGACCTCGACCCCGGCTGGGTGGTCGGCGGTGGCGTCAACGGCGGCTACCTCCTCGGCGTCCTCGGCAGGGCGATCGCCGAGGCCGTGCCGGCCAAGCCGCACCCGCTGGCGGTCAGCGCCTACTACCTCTCCGCCTCGCGGCCCGGGCCCGCGCAGGTCTCCACGCGCGTGCTGCGCGAGGGCGGCTCGGTCGCGACCGTGGCGGCCGAGCTCGGCCAGGAGGGCGCCACCCGGATCACCGCCCTGGCGACGTACGGCGACCTGCGGGCGATGCCGTCCGACGTGGGCACCACCGCCGAGGAGCCCAGCCTGCCGCCGATCGAGGAGTGTGTCCCGGCGTCCCTCGCCCCCGAGGACGTGCGCCGGATGGCGCCGCTGCTGGGACGCTTCGACATGCGCTTCGACCCGGCCTGCGTGGGGTGGGCGATGGGCGCCCCGAGCGGCAACGGCCACATCCAGGCGTGGTTCCGGATGGCCGACGGCCACGACGTCGACCCCGTCGGTCTGCTCATGGTGTGCGACGCCCTGCCGCCGGTCACCTTCGACCTCGGCCGCCCCGGCTGGGCCCCGACCCTCGAGCTCACCGTCCACGTCCGGGCCGTCCCCGCGCCGGGGTGGTTGAAGGTCTCGCACCGCACCCGCAACGTCGCCGGCGGGATGTTCGAGGAGGACTGCGAGGTCTGGGACTCCGCCGGCCGCCTCGTCGCCCAGAGCCGGCAGCTCGCGATGCAGCCGCGCGCCTGACCTCAGCCCGGATCCACCGATCTCTCGCCTGCTGCGCGGCGTCGATCGGTGGATCCGGGCTCAGTCGAACCAGCGCCGGTCCATCGACAGGATCCAGCGGCGGCGGGGGTGCTCGGTGACCGACCAGATCCGGTCGGTCGAGGGCCAGTAGGTCAGGTCCTCCGGCCCCATCGGGAGCGCCCAGCGTCGCTCGCGCATCGAGCCGGGACGGCCGGCGAAGATGCTGCCCGGCATCCACGGACCGTGGGACACCGTCACGTGGTAGCGACCGGCGGCCAGGACGGCGCCCTGCATCTGGCGCACCCCGCCCTCGTCGATCGCGAGCGGCCGCGAGAAGCCGTCGTCGCCGGTGGCGAGCTGCCACGTGGCGGGGTCGAGCTCGTAGCGGGCGAGCCGGGTCGTCGCGTCGGGGTCGAGGGCGTACTCGCCCGCGAGCAGCGCCGGCGGCTCCGAGCGGCGGTCGAGCGACATGAAGGAGTAGCGCAGCTTCTCGTGGCCCTCGTCGGCGAAGGCCTGGTAGGTGAAGCGGACCGGCAGGACGTAGCGGTGCCCGTAGGAGTAGAGCGACGTGCCCTCGATGCCGAACCGGTCGGGGTGGTCGTCGTCGCCGGCCACCCGCATGATGTCGTCGACCCGCGCGGTGACGAAGCCGCGGCTCGTGGCGGCGATGTGCAGGTAGGGGCCGGCCCACACGATGCCCCCGGCGTGGATGCTCATCGGCCGCAGGGTGAGGTGGCCGGCCTTGTCGAAGACGGGTGAGACCAGCAGCACGTGGCGGTACTTCCCCGAGTCCAGGTCGACGAAGGTCACCCGCGAGCCGCGCTTCACGCCGTCCTTGCCCGTGGAGTACCAGGTCGTCACCACGACCCGGCGACCCCCGATGTCCTCGGTGTCGGAGGAGTCCGCGCTCGTGGAGATGCCCTGGGGGTACCACTGCTCGTCACGCTCGTCGTAGTCGTCCCAGCGGTACGCCTCGCGCACCGCCCGGCCGAGGAGCCGGGGCACGACCCGCGCCCGCCGCACGTCGTACTTGAGGTCGTCGAGCAGCCCGTCGAGGCCGGTGGGCTCGCCGATCACCGAGGCGAGGGCCGCGATCTCGCGGACGTTCTCGTCGGTGCGTCGCAGGTGGACGCCCTGGACGTTCGGCGACTCCGAGGCGGTGGTCATCCTCCGACACTAGCCAGCGGTCGCGGTGGAGAATGACCCCCGTGAGGGCGATCTTCTTCGACGAGGACGATGCACGGGCCGTCGTGGCGCGCCTCCGCGCCGACGGCTTCGAGGCCGAGGTCGCGCGCGAGCGTCTGGCGGGGGAGGACGACGACGAGGACCACCCGTGGGCGGTCGTCTCCGACGCCCCGGCCTTCATGCTCGAGGTGCTCGTGGACACCCACGACGGCTGGCTCGACGAGGACGATGACGGCCCACGGGAACAGGGGCCACCGCTCCCGCCGTTGCACCTCCCGATGGCGCCGAAGCGGATCAAGCGCCCAGACCTAGGCTGAGGTTCATGACCGACCACCGCATGCTGCTCGTCCACGCCCACCCCGACGACGAGTGCATCAACAACGGCGCCACCATGGCGCGCTACGTCGACGAGGGTGTCGGCGTCACCCTCGTGACCTGCACCGCCGGCGAGATGGGCGAGGTGCTCGTGCCCGAGCTCTCCTACCTCGCCTACGAGGAGAAGGGCGGGCTCGGGGAGCACCGCCGCGGCGAGCTGGACGAGGCGATGACGGTCATCGGCGTCACCGACCACCGCTTCCTCGGCGGCTTCGGCCGCTTCCACGACTCGGGCATGGCGTGGCACGAGGAGGGACACGCGATCCCCGCCGAGGAGATCCCCGACAACGCCTTCTGGAACGCCGACCTCACCGAGGCGGCCGACGAGCTGGTGAAGGTCATCCGCGAGGTGCGGCCGCAGGTGCTCGTCACCTACGACCAGTTCGGCGGCTACGGCCACCCCGACCACATCCAGGCCCACCGCGTCGCGATGTACGCCGCCCAGCTGGCGGCCGTGCCGTCCTACCGGCTCGAGCTCGGCGAGCCGCACGACATCGCCAAGATCTACTGGACCGCGATGAGCGAGTCGCGGATGCGCGAGAGCCTGCGCGAGCTCCGGGAGTCCGGCGACACCGAGACCTTCAAGGGCATGGAGCCCGACGGCAAGCTGCCGCCGTTCGTGACGCCCGACGAGCTGATCAGCGCGCGCGTCGACGGCAGGGCCACTGTCCAGCGGAAGATGGACGCACTCGCCAAGCACGCGACCCAGGTCGAGCAGGACGGCCACTTCTTCTCCGGTGCCGAGAGCGGCCACTCGTGGTGGGCGGAGGAGTACTACCGCCTGGCGCGGGGCACCGCCGGCACGACGGGCGCGGACGGGTTCGAGGAGGACCTGTTCGCGGGCCTGTGAGGGCGGCGTACGGGCTGGCGGCCCTCGTCGTCGGGTTCGTGTCCGGCGCCGCGGGCACGCTGGTCCACCAGCGCTGGTGGGGCCTCGTCCTGGCCCTCGCCGCCGCACTGGCCACGCTCGCCTGGCTGCCGGCCGGAGGCGTGCGTCTGGCGTTCGCGGTGGGCTGGTGCGTGCCGGTCCTGCGCGGCGCGCTGGAGCGTCCGGGCGGCGGCTTCCTGATCAGCGGGGACGCGGCCGGGTGGTCGTTCCTGGCCGGCTCCGCGGTGCTCCTGGTGGTCGCCCTGGCGACGGCCGGCGCGGGACGTCGTACGCCCGGGGGTGCGCAGCCGGGGAGTGCCGACGATCCGGGAGTTCGGGGTCTGCCCTCCTAGACTCGCCGCGTGCCGAAGAACCAGACCAGTGACGCGCAGCCCCGCGAGAAGGCGGGCGCCAAGGTCGTGCTGTGGCTGCTCCTCGGGCTCGTGGTGCTGTTCGGCGGGCTCTACGTCGCCGCGCACTACGTCGCCGGCGACAAGGTCCCGCGCAACACGACCGTCGCCGGTGTCCGCATCGGCGGGCACCCCCAGGACGAGGCCGCCGAGCGGCTCCGCGCCGGGCTCGCCGACCGGGTCGCGCGCGACATCGCGACGACCGTCGACGGCGAGCAGGTGGCCGTCGACCCCGCCCAGGCCGGCCTCTCGGTCGACTACCAGTCCTCGGTGGCCGAGGCCGGGGGCGAGGAGAGCTGGGACCCGGTCCGGCTCTGGAACTACTTCACCGGTGGTGAGGCCTTCGACGCCGAGGTCGAGGTCGACGAGCCCACCTACAACGCGTTCCTGACCGGTCTCGACGAGCAGTACGGCGCCACGGCTCGCGACGGGGCGATCGCCTTCGCCGGCGAGCGGATCGAGACCACCAAGGCCCGCGCAGGCCGGGCGCTCGACCCCAGCGACACGCTCACCGCGCTGCGGGGTGCGTTCCTCGACGAGGACCCTGACGACGTCGCCCTCGCGATGGCCGAGGTGCAGCCCGACATCGACGCCTCCGACGTCCAGGAGGCCCTCGACGGCTTCGCGTCCCGGGCGGTCGCAGCGCCGGTGACGCTGACGTTCGAGGGCTCGAACGTCAAGGTGTTCCCGGCCGACTACACGGCCGCCCTCACCCTGGTCCCGACCAACGGCGAGCTCGTGCCGACCCTCGACCCCGCGAAGCTCAACGAGGTCGTCGGCGCCCGGATCACGCAGGGCGCACCGGTCGACGCCACCGTCACGCTGGTGGACGGCCGACCGCAGGTCGTCCCGGCCAAGCCTGGTGTCACCTTCGACCCCGCCGAGCTCGAGGCCGGCTTCCTCGGCGCCGTCGCCAAGCCGCAGGGCGAGCGGACCCTGGCCCTCACCGCCACGGTGGCCAAGCCCGACTTCACCACCAAGGAGGCCCGCGCGCTGCAGGTCCGCGAGCGGGTCTCGACCTTCACGACCTACTTCCCCTACGCGGAGTACCGCAACGTCAACATCGGTCGTGCCGCGGCGCTCATCGACGGCACGCTGCTCAAGCCCGGCGAGACCTTCTCCCTCAACGACACCGTCGGCGAGCGCACCGAGGCCAACGGCTTCACCAAGGGCTACGTCATCAACGACGGCATCCTCGTGCAGGACCTCGGCGGCGGCGTCTCGCAGATGGCTACCACCTTGTTCAACGGCATGTTCTTCGCCGGGCTCGAGGACGTCGAGCACAAGCCGCACTCGTTCTACATCGACCGCTACCCGATCGGGCGCGAGGCGACCGTCGCGTGGGGCGCCGTCGACCTGCAGTTCCGCAACGACACCCCCTACGGCGTGCTGATCGACACCTCGTTCACCAACTCGACGCCGTCGTCCTCCGGTGCCGTGACCGTCACCATGTACTCCACGAAGTACTGGGACATCACCACCACCACCGGCGAGCGGCACAACCTCACGCCGCACAAGACCCGGCGCATCGACTCGCTGACCTGCCACGAGAACGAGGGCTTCGGCGGCTTCGACATCGACGTGGTGCGCTACTTCCAGCCGGTCGGTGAGAACACCGAGGCGCGTGACGACGAGGTCTTCAGCACGACCTACACCCCCAGCGACACGGTGATCTGCACCAACCCCGACGCGGTCGACGAGTAGGCCTACGGCACCAGCCGGTTCAGGTCGCGCGGGAAGAGCGTGACCTCCCGGATGTTGGCCACCCGGACGAGCCGGGCGACCCACCGCTCGAGACCGATGGCGAACCCGCCGTGCGGCGGCATCCCGTGCCGGAACGCCTGCAGGTAGGCGTCGTACGACACCGGGTCCTCGCCGCGTTCGCGGATCGCGCACTCGTAGTCCGACGCCCGGTGCAGCCGCTGTCCTCCCGTGACCAGCTCCAGCCCGCGGAAGAGCAGGTCGAAGGAGTTCGACCAGCGCTGGTCGCCCGGCTGCGGGTGCGTGTAGAACGGCCGCTTGGCCATCGGGTAGCCCTCGACCGCGAGGAAGTCGCTGCCGTGCTCCGCGAGCGCCCAGGCGCCGAGTGCGCGCTCGTGCTCGGGCGCCAGGTCCGGCTCGTCGGCCGGTGCCCCGACGAGCGCGAGCGCGTCGGCGAAGTGGATGACCGGGATCTCGTCGGGGACCACCGGCAGCGACGCGCCCGTGCTGGCGACCGCCGCCTCCTCGGACGCGGCCGCCTCGACCATGCCGGCGAGCACGTCCCGCAGCACCGCCAGCACCTCGCGGTGGTCGCGGATGAAGCCGAGCTCGACGTCGAGCGAGCGGTACTCGGCGAGGTGGCGGACGGTGTCGTGCGGCTCGGCGCGGAACACCGGTCCGACCTCGTAGACCCGCTCGAAGACGCCGACCAGCTGCTGCTTGTAGAACTGCGGGCTCTGGGCGAGGTACGCCGGCCGCCCGAACCAGTCGACCGGGAACACGTTCGCCCCCGACTCGGTCGCCGTACCCACCACCTTGGGCGTGGTGACCTCGGTGAACCCGAGTCCGTCGAGCGTGGAGCGGAAGCCGCGCAGCGACGCGGCGGCGAGCTGCCAGCGGGCACGCTGGGCCGGGTGGCGCCACAGGACCGGGGCGTGCTCGAGCAGCGTGGGGAGGGAGACGTCCAGCGAGGGGCGCCAGAGCTCGGCCGGGGAGGTCGCGGCCGGCTCGGTGAGCGGCTCGAGGACGGCGTCGGTGACCTCCGTGCCGCCGGGTGCCTGCTCGTTCGCGGTCGCCGTGCCGGTGACCCGGACGGTCGTCTCCTCCGGCGGCACAGGCGTGCCGGCGGGCAGGACGACCTGGGCCAACCCGCTGCGGTCGCGCAGGACCACGAAGGTGATGCGCGCCAGCTCGCGCCTGCGGTGCACCCACCCCTCGAGCGTGACGGCGGTGCCGGGCGTGGCGGCCGGCAGGTGGGAGCAGAGCGTTCTCGGTGGGGTGGTCATGGTTCCTCCAGGGCGTGAGGCCCGGGAGGTGTGGGCGGAGGGCTGGGTCGCGGTGCCACCACACCTTCGCCGGCGGCCCCGGAGGGTGCCGGCCTCTCGTCGGTGACGCCGGACGCGCGGACGGCCGCTGCTCTGCCGGTGTGCAGGGGGTTCGTCAGGCCCCGCGGTCGTCGGGACGACCCTAGGTCGGGTCTGCGGCCTGCTGCGACCGGTTTTCCTCACCACGTCGAGCGGCCCGGGCGGTCAGCCCGAGCACGGCCACGGCTGCGATCGCCGCGACGACACCCACGAGGGTGGACGCCGGCTCGTCGGTGAGCCGGCCGACGGCGATCCAGGCCAGGCCCCAGGCCGCGGCCGCGGCGACGCTCCACCGCGGTCCGGTGCGGGCCACGACGACCGCCGCGACCACCACGACGACGGCGATGACCAGGGCTGCGACCAGCTCGCCCACCAGGCCCGAGGTCTCGACACCTTCCGCGACGAGGGTGGCGGTGATGTTGGCGCACGTCGCCACCGCGACCCAGCCCAGGTAGAGACCGAAGGTGCCGTCGACCACGACGCGTTGCACCAGGGAGGGAGCGGGGCCGAGGTCGGCCAGGCGCTGGACGAGCACGCCGAGGACGACGACGAGGGCGAGGATCACCACGACGCTCGCCCACAGCCAGCCCTGCTGGGTGACCAGCAGCCAGCCGGCGTTCAGCACCATGGAGGCGGCAGCGAGCCACCCGGTGCTGCGGGCGCGCGGGTCGGTGCTCGACGAGGGCAGCCACTGCCAGAGCGTGTAGGCGGCCAGTCCGGCGTACACCACCGACCAGATCGAGAAGGCCGGACCGAGCGGGGCGAGCAGGGTGGCGTCGGCGGAGAGCGCGCCGCCCGAGCTCTCCGCGACGCGGGTGCCGATCACGCCGACGCCGACGAGAGTGCCGACGATGCAGAACACCTCGGCGACCGTGACGCCGACCTGGCGGCCGCGGTCGGCTCCGGTCGCTGCGGGTGCGGTGCTGCGCTGCGCGGTGCTCACCCCGCCATCCAACAGGACGTCGGGTGACAGGAAGGGGCGCTACGAGCCGACGAGGTAGCGGTTGGTGTGGTGGGTGACGAAGCCGTGCCGCTCGTAGAGCGCGATCGCGCCCTGGTTGTCGGTCTCCACGTGCAGCAGCGCGGTGGTCGCGCCCAGCGACGCGCCCCAGTCGAGGAGCTCTGCCAGGACGGCGGTGGCCAGGCCGCGGCGCCGCTCGGCGGCGTCGACCACGACCGACTCGACGAGCAGCCAGTCGCCGGACAGCACCCCGCGCCCGGTCGCGGCGCCGGAGGCCAGCGAGACCGTGGCCGAGCCGGGCTGCTCGTCGAGGGTGGCGGGGACGTCGGGGGCAGCCGCCCGCACCGAGCGCAGGGCGCGGGCCACGGATGCGAGCTGGGCGTGCGCGTCGCCGTCGCCCATCGGCGTGAAGCCCAGAGGGGCCAGGGTCTGCTCGACGTCGGAGCCTCGCTGCACCTGCACGAGCGGGGTCTGCTCGAGCGCCTCGTAGAAACGGCGTACGCCGAAGGCCGCGTCGACCCAGCCGATGCCCGGCTCGTGCATCGCCAGCGCCGAGTTGCCGCGACGCCGCAGCCGGCCGCCGTGCGGGGGAGAGGCCCGCAGCAGCCAGTGACCCAGCGGTTCGGTGGTGACCGAGTCCCACAGCGCCGCCACGTGCTCCTCCACCTCCTGCGGCGACACCCGCGACCGCACCGACGCCCGGGGCGGCACGGGCTTGCCGGTCACCACGTCGGCGAGGGCGATCACGACGGGTCCGGCCTGGCCCGGCGGGCCGTCCCGGTCGATGGTGAGCGAGTCCGCGCCCCACGACGTACAGGTGCCGAGGACGTCGGTCGCCCGGCCGTCGGGCAGCAGGTGGCGTACGACGACGCGCTGGCCCACCACGTGGGGGCCGAGCGCGTGGCGCCCGGTCGTCTCGCTGGCATGGGGTTCTGACGTGTCCGGCACCCGCCGGATACTAGAGTGGAGCGACTGCAAGACCCGATCCGACCACCCCCGATCACAGCCGCCTTTCAGGAGGACCTGGTGACCTACGTCATCGCCCAGCCGTGCGTCGACCTCAAGGACCGCGCGTGCGTCGACGAGTGCCCCGTCGACTGCATCTACGAGGGCAAGCGGATGCTCTACATCCACCCCGACGAGTGCGTCGACTGCGGCGCCTGCGAGCCGGTCTGCCCGGTCGAGGCGATCTTCTACGAGGACGACACCCCGGAGGAGTGGAAGGGCTACTACGACGCCAACGTCCACTTCTTCGACGACCTCGGCTCGCCCGGTGGCGCCGCCAAGATGGGTGTGATCGACAAGGACCACGAGCTCGTCGCCGCGCTGCCCCCGCAGGAGCACGACGAGTGACCGACCTTCCGTTGGTCGAGGAGGTCGCCCAGCGGCCGTCACGAGACCACCGGAAGGTCTCCCAGCGCCTCCCGGACTTCCCCTGGGACAAGCTGACGACCTACGCCGCGACGGCGCGCGCCCACTTCGACGGGGTCTGTGACCTCTCCGTCGGCACCCCCGTCGACGCCACGCCCGACGTCGTCCAGGACGCGCTGCGGGCGGCGTCCGACTCGCCGGGCTACCCCACGACGATCGGGCTCGAGGCGACGCGCCAGGCAGCGATCGACTGGCTGGCCCGCCGCCACGGCGTGACGGGTCTCGGCCTCGACGGCGTGCTGCCGGTGACCGGTTCCAAGGAGCTCATCGGGTCGATGGCGCTCCACCTGGGCATCGGTCCGGGTGACCTGATCGGCTACCCGGCCCTGGCCTACCCGACCTACGAGGTCGGTGCGGCTCTGGCCGGTGCCGACAGCCTGGCCACCGACTCGCTCACCGCGTTCGGTCCCCGCACGCCACGCCTGCTGTGGCTCAACAGCCCGGCCAACCCGACGGGTCGGGTGCTGCCGCTGGCCCACCTGCGCAAGGTGGTCGACTGGTGCCGCGAGCGCGGCACGGTGCTCGTCTCCGACGAGTGCTACATCGAGTGCGCGTGGTCGGACGACCCCGCCGAGCTGCCGTTGTCGATCCTCGACCCGCAGGTCAACGGGGGCTCGCTCGACGGCATCCTCGCCGTCCACTCGCTCTCCAAGCGGTCCAACCTCGCCGGCTACCGCTGCGCCTTCCTGGCCGGCGACCCCGCGCTGGTCGGGGAGCTGCTCGCGGTCCGCAAGAACCTCGGCCTCCAGATGCCCGGCCCGCAGCAGCGCGCGATGATCGCCGCCCTCGACGACGACGCCCACGTCGACGGGCAGCGAGCGACGTACGCCGCCCGCCGGCTGCTGCTGAAGGACGCGTTCGAGGCCGCCGGGTTCCGCATCGACCACTCCGAGGCCTCCCTCTACCTCTGGGCGACCCGGGGAGAGGACTGCTGGCAGACCGTGGCCGCGCTCGCCGAGCAGGGGATCCTCGTGGCGCCGGGTGAGTTCTACGGCCCGACTGGGCGCCAGCACGTACGCGTCGCCTTCACCGCGACCGACGAGCGGGTCGCCGCAGCCGCCCGTCGCCTGGCCGGCTGATGGCCGACTTGTAGGCGAAGTCCGTCACGTGGAGGGGGTTGCAACGGCCTCCACGTGACGAAGTCCCCGCACGAGCGGGGACTTCGACAGCGGCAGCGCCGTCAGTCGAAGACGTCGACGTGCACGTGGTCGCGGTGCTCCAGGATCGCCCGGTCGCCGCGCGACGACGACGGCACGCGGTAGTCCGTCCAGCCGTCGTCCGAGCGCGAGCCGGCGTGCCAGATGCGATCGTCGAAGATCAGCGTCTTGACGTCGAGCCGGTCGGCATTGGCGACGAGGTAGGACGCCATCGCCCAGCCGCGCTTCTTGTTCTCGTCGGTGATGGGTCGGAAGAACACGTCGATCGCGCGGCCCTCGTAGTGGGCCGAGCCCTCCATGTGGCCGCTCGAGACGCCCTGGGGCTCGAACCCGCCGAGGGACAGGGCGCCGAAGCGCGCCTCCAGGTCACGGCGTACGACGGTGGCGCGCGCGACGAGGCCGGTCTCGTCGAGATCGTCGGAGGCCTCGTCGGCGTCACCCGGGACGTCGCACCACAGGGCGGCGCGTGAGTTGCCGGTCAGCGCGGAGGCGAGCGCGCGACCGTCCTTCTCGTGGTCGGCGTAGGCGTCGGGGTAGCCCGAGCGCTGCACCTCCTGCGCGGCGACGGTGATCTCCATGCTGTCGTAGCCGTCGACCTTCTGGAGCGCGTCGTAGAAGGCGTTGGTCGCGTAGACGGGGTCGGTCAGCTGCGCGACGCTGCCCCAGCCCTGGGAGGGCCGCTGCTGGAACAGGCCGACGGAGTCCCGGTCGCCGTAGTCGATGTTGTAGAGCTTGGACTCCTGGTACGCCGTCGCGAGCGCGATGCTGGCCGCCCGGGCGGGCATGCCGCGTTGGACGGCGACGGCCGTGATGAGGGCAGCGTTCTCGGCCTGCTCGAGGTCGACCTCGACGGTGTGGCCATCGACCTCGGCGGTGCAGCCACTGGTGTCGAGGAGGGGCGGCACGGCCCCGCGGTCCACGAGCACCACAGCGGTCGCGACTGCCCCGAGCGCGACCACCGCGCCGATGGCGGCCGTGCGGAGGGACGGCACGGATGCCCTAGTTGGCGTGCAGCGCCGCGTTGAGGGCGATCCCGTCGCCCTTCCACGGCACCGCCTCGATGGCGCCGCTGACCGAGTTGCGGCGGAAGAGGATGTTGTCGACGCCCGAGAGCGTGGCCGCCTTCACGACCGCAGGCTTGCCGTCGAGGTCGGTGACGGTCACCTTGGTGCCCGCGGTGACGTAGCAGCCGGCCTCCACGACGCAGTCGTCGCCGAGCGAGATGCCGATGCCGGCGTTGGCGCCGATCAGGCAGCGCTCGCCGACCGAGATGGTCTCCTTGCCGCCGCCGGACAGGGTGCCCATGATCGAGGAGCCGCCACCGACGTCGGAGCCGTCGCCCACGACGACGCCCGCCGAGATGCGGCCCTCGACCATCGACGCGCCGAGCGTGCCGGCGTTGAAGTTCACGAACCCCTCGTGCATCACCGTGGTGCCCTCGGCCAGGTGGGCGCCGAGGCGGACCCGGTCGGCGTCGGCGATGCGGACGCCTGCCGGCAGGACGTAGTCGGTCATCCGCGGGAACTTGTCGACGCCGAAGACCTGCACGACGTGCCCGGGCACGACGGTGCGCAGCTTGGCGCGCACCTGCTCGAAGCCCTCGACCGCGCACGGGCCGGCGGAGGTCCACACCACGTTGGCGAGAAGGCCGAAGATGCCGTCGAGGTTCACGCCGTGCGGCTTCACGAGGCGGTGGGACAGCAGGTGCAGTCGCAGCCACACGTCCTCGGTGCTCGCGGGCGCCGCGTCCAGGTCGGCGATCTCCACGAGACGCACCACGCGGGTGACGCCGCGGAAGTCGTCCTCGCCGCCGTCGAGGTGGGCGAGCTCCTCCGACGGGTCGCCCTCGGTCGCGCCGAGGACGGGGGAGGGGAACCAGGCGTCGAGCACCGTGTCGCCGTGCAGGGTCAGCAGGCCGTAGCCAGAGGCAGCAGTCACCCGCACAGCCTACGGAGGTCGCCCCACCCGCCCGGGTGGCGGCCTACTGGCCGGCGCGCCCGTCGATGCACTCGCGGACGAGGTCGGCGTGCCCGCAGTGGCGGGCGTATTCCTCGATCATGTGCACCACGATGTCCCGCACCTCGCTGGGCTCGCCGTGCACGTCGACCACGGCGTCGAGGTCGGTGCGCTCGAGCACCTCGCGGGCGTAGGCGATCTCCGACTGCCACAGCGCGTGGCTGGCGCGGACGAGGTCGTCGTCGGCGTCGGGGAAGGTGAAGCCGGCGTCCTCGGCCTCGTCCTGGAACAACCGCGGGATGTCCATCCGCGCCTCGATCACCCGGCGGAACCAGCTCTGCTCGACGCGCGCCATGTGCCGCACGAGGCCGAGCAGGGAGATGTTCGACGGCGGCACCGCCCTGGTCCCCAGCTGCTCGGCGGTCAGGTCGTCGCACTTGAGCGCGAGCGTCTGCCGGTAGTGCTCGAGGTAGCCGACGAGGCACTCGCGCTCGCCGCGCGTCGGGCCCGCCTGCATCCGCGGGTCCTGGTCGGTCGGGAGCCACATGCCGTCGTATCCGGGGTTCGCCATGGCAGCAGCCAATCGCATGCCGTCGCACGGACCAAACGAGTTCTGGGCGGGACCGCGCACGCGCAGGGCGGACCCTGCCTCCCGGCACGGGTCCGCCCGTCGGGTGGTCAGCGCAGGCGCCTGCGGTACGTGGCGACCGCCCAGGCGTACGCCACGACGAGCAGGCCGAGGCACCAGGCGAGCGCGACCCACAGGTCCTCGCCGGCCGGCTGCCCGTCGAGCAGTGCCCGGATCGCGTTGACGATCGACGTGACCGGTTGGTTCTCGGCGAACCACGCGACAGGGGCAGGCATCGAGTCGGTCGGCACGAACGCCGAGCTGATGAAGGGCAGGAAGATCAGCGGGTAGCTGAACGCGCTCGCGCCGTCCACGGTCTTCGCCGAGAGGCCGGCGACGACTGCCAGCCAGGTGAGGGCCACGGTGAAGAGCAGCAGGATCCCGGCGGCGCCCAGCCATGCGAGGACGCCCGCGCCGGACCGGAAGCCCATGACCAGCGCGACGACCACCACGATGGCCAGCGAGACCGCGTTGGCCACCAGCGAGGTCAGCACGTGGCCCCACAGCACCGCGGACCGGCCGATCGGCATCGACTGGAAGCGCTCGACGATGCCGCCCTGGAGGTCGAGGAAGAGGCGGTACGACGTGTAGGCGACGCCTGAGGCGATGGTCATCAGCAGGATGCCCGGCAGCAGGTAGGTCACGTAGGGCTCGTCCGAGCCGGTGTCGATCGCTCCGCCCAGGACGTAGACGAACAGCAGCATCATCGCGATCGGGGTGACGGCCGTGGTGATGATCGTGTCGGGGCTGCGGAGGATGTGTCGCAGGGACCTGCCGGTGAGGACGGCGGTGTCGGCGACGGCGTGGGTGGCAGACATCAGGACTCCTTTCCTGCCGCGGTGGGCACCTGCTCGCCGACGAGGGCGAGGAAGACCTCTTCGAGGGTCGGTTGCTTCTCGACGTACTCGACCTGTGCCGGGGGCAGCAGCTTCTTGAGCTCGTCGAGGGTGCCGTTCTGGACGATGCGACCACCGTGGAGGATCGCGATGCGGTCGGCGAGGTGCTCGGCCTCATCGAGGTACTGCGTGGTGAGGAGGACGGTGGTGCCGGACTCGGCGAGCTGGCGCACGGTCCGCCACACCTCGATGCGCGCCTGCGGGTCGAGCCCGGTGGTGGGCTCGTCGAGGAACACGACCGGCGGGTCGCCGATCAGGCTCATCGCGATGTCGAGCCGGCGGCGCATCCCACCGGAGTAGGTGCCGGCCTTGCGGCCGCCGGCGTCGACGAGGTCGAAGCGCCCGAGCAGCCGATCGGCCACCGCGCCCGGCTCCGGCACGTGCCGCAGCCGTGCGACCAGGACGAGGTTCTCGCGCCCGGTGAGCACCTCGTCCACGGCGGCGAACTGTCCGGTGAGGCTGATCGACTCCCGTACGTCGCCGGCGTCGGTGCCGACGTCGTGGCCGTTGACCTCTGCCGAGCCGGCGTCGGCCCGGAGCAGGGTGGCGAGGATCTTGACGAGCGTCGTCTTGCCCGCACCGTTGGAACCGAGCAGCGCGAAGATGCTGCCGGGGGCGACGTCGAGGTCGACCCCGCGGAGCACGGCCAGGTCGCCGTAGGTCTTCTCGACGCCCCGCACCCGGATCACCGGGGCGAGGGTCTCGATGCTCATGGCCGGTCCCTCTTCTCGAGGGCGTCGAAGGCCTGGACCAGGCGGGCGCGCTCCTTGTCGATCCAGCGCTTGCCGCCGTAGGACTCGGCGTAGGTCTCGGCGAACTCGACCGGGTCCTCGCCGACGATCTCCCGCACCGGCGTCCCGTCGATCGCGGCGCGCTCCCAGAGGTCGGCGAGGTCGACGAACATCCGCACGATGACGTCCCCGTCGACGACCCCGCCGAAGTACATCAGGTAGCGGTTGACGGCCTCGGCAGCCGTTGCGTAGGGCTCCGGCAACGACTCCAGCCGCGCCTTCGCCTGCTTGTACTGCTTCTTCTGCTCCAGCGATCCGGTGATCGCCTCGAGCCACTTGGTGGCCATGTCAGCTCTCCTTGTGAAGTGTGTCGATGCGTGCGGCGAGGAAGTCCCAGTTCCGCCAGAACTCGGCGAGGACCGTGCGGCCCTCGGCGTTGAGCGTGTAGACCTTTCGTGGCGGCCCCTTCTCCGACGGGACCTTCTCGACGTCGACGAGCCCGCGCTGCTCGACGCGCACGAGGACGGCGTAGACCGTGCCTTCGACGATCTCGGTGAAGCCCTGGTCGCGGAGCCGGGCGGTGATCTCGTAGCCGTAGGCCGGCCGGGTCGCCAGGATCGCGAGCACGATTCCTTCGAGGGTGCCCTTGAGCATCTCGGTGAGCTGCTTGCTGCCCATGCGTCGCCTCCTCTCTGTGGTGGTCGTCCAGTGCCGTCGGTAGTCGGTGTCACTGGTATTCAGTGATACTGAATACCACTACACAATGACACAGACTACCGGTACTTGGCATCACTGAGTACCGATGGCGGTCGTCTGGCCCCGGATATGCGATTGGCGGGGGCCCGAGCCAGAGCCGTACGATCGGGGCAGGCGTCTGAGCCGTCATCAGCGGCGAGCCTCGGGAAGAACGGGTGCGGCGAGCCGGTCGCCACCTCACTAGAACCCGACGGGTGCGGCCCGACACAGCCGGAACGAAGCGGTCGTCAGAAGGTTGGCGGCAAGCGAGGTGGTACCGCGGCAGGCGTCGTCCTCGTGTCCAGGAGACCGAGTACGACGCCCCGCAGGAGAGCACCCATGACCTACCCCAAGGTCAGCCACACCGACGCGACGACCGTCGCCAGCAGCCCGCGCTTCCCTGACATCGAGGAAGCGGTGCTGGCGTACTGGGAGTCCGACGACACCTTCCGGGCAAGCGTCGAGCAGCGCGAGGCCGGTGCCGACGGTGCCAACGAGTTCGTCTTCTACGACGGTCCGCCGTTCGCCAACGGCCTGCCGCACTACGGCCACCTGCTCACCGGCTACGTCAAGGACCTCATCCCGCGCTACCAGACGATGCGCGGCCACAAGGTCGAGCGCCGCTTCGGCTGGGACACCCACGGCCTGCCCGCCGAGCTCGAGGCGATGCGCCTCAACGGCATCAAGACCACCGACGAGATCGTCGAGCTGGGCATCGAGAAGTTCAACGAGGCCTGCCGCCAGTCCGTCCTGAAGTACACCGGTGAGTGGCGCGACTACGTCACCCGCCAGGCGCGCTGGGTCGACTTCGACAACGACTACCGCACCATGAACCCGGAGTTCATGGAGTCGGTCATCTGGGCCTTCAAGCAGCTGCACGAGAAGGGCCTGGTCTACGAGGGCTTCCGCGTGCTGCCCTACTGCTGGCAGGACGAGACCCCGCTCTCCAACCACGAGCTGCGGATGGACGACGACGTCTACCAGATGCGGCAGGACCCGGCCGTGACCGTGGGGTACGACGTCACGACCGACGGCCCGTTCACGGGCGTCAAGGTGCTCGTCTGGACGACGACCCCGTGGACCCTGCCGTCCAACCTCGCGGTGATGGTCGGCGAGGACATCGACTACGTCGTCGTCGAGTCGGACGGACCGACCGGCAGCGCCGAGCGCTACCTCCTCGCCGAGGCCCGCCTGGCGTCGTACGCCCGGGAGCTGGGCGACGAGCCCTCCGTGACCTGGCGTGGCAAGGGCAGCGACCTCGTCGGCCTCGAGTACGCCCCGCCGTTCAGCTACTACGCCGGCCACGAGCGCGCCTTCCGCCTCGTTCCCGCCGAGTTCGTCACGACCACGGACGGCACCGGGCTGGTGCACACCGCCGGCGCCTTCGGTGAGGACGACAAGGTCGTCACCGACCGCGAGGGCATCGAGGCGGTCATGCCGGTCGGCAAGGACGGGCGCTTCACGTTCCCGGTCACCGACTACGAGGGCATGCAGGTCTTCGACTCGAACCTCCAGATCATCGACCACCTGAAGGCCGCGACCCGCGGCGAGGGTGAGCTGGGCTCGGTCACCCCCGGCACCGTCCTGGTGCGCCGAGAGACGTACGACCACTCCTACCCGCACTGCTGGCGCTGCCGGCAGCCGCTGATCTACAAGGGCGTCTCGTCGTGGTTCGTCGAGGTGACCAAGGTCAAGGAGCGCCTGATGGCGCTCAACCAGGACATCCGCTGGGTGCCCGAGCACATCAAGGACGGCCAGTTCGGCAAGTGGCTGGAGAACGCCCGCGACTGGTCGATCACCCGCAACCGCTTCTGGGGCAGCCCGGTGCCGGTGTGGAAGTCCGACGACGAGCACCACCCGCGCGTCGACGTCTACGGCTCCTTCGAGGAGATCGAGCGCGACTTCGGCACGCTTCCGCGCGACAAGGACGGCAACCCCGACCTGCACCGCCCGTTCGTCGACGAGCTGACGCGGCCCAACCCCGACGACCCGACCGGGAAGTCCACCATGCGCCGCGTCACCGACGTCCTCGACGTGTGGTTCGACTCCGGCTCGATGTCGTTCGCGCAGGTGCACTACCCGTTCGAGAACAAGGACTGGTTCGACAACCACTTCCCCGGCGACTTCATCGTCGAGTACATCGGCCAGACCCGCGGCTGGTTCTACACGATGCACGTCCTGGCGGGCGCGATCTTCGACCGCCCGGCGTTCTCGACGTGCCTGAGCCACGGCATCGTGCTCGGCAACGACGGCCAGAAGATGTCGAAGTCGTTGCGCAACTACCCCGACGTGCGCGAGGTCTTCGACCGTGACGGCGCCGACGCGATGCGCTGGTTCCTCATGTCGAGCCCGATCCTGCGCGGCGGCAACCTCGTCGTCACCGAGCAGGGCATCCGCGACTCGGTGCGGCAGGTGCTGATCCCGCTGTGGAACAGCTGGTCCTTCTTCAGCCTGTACGCCAACGCGGCCAAGGGCGGCGAGGGCTACGACGCCACCTGGCGCACCGACAGCGCGCACCCGATGGACCGCTACATCCTGGCCAAGCTGCGCGACTACGTCGCCGCGATGACCGACCAGCTCGACAACTACGAGGTGGCGGCGGCGTGCGACTCGACGCGCAGCTTCCTCGACGTGCTGACCAACTGGTACATCCGACGCTCCCGCGAGCGCTTCTGGGACGAGGACGCCGACGCGTTCGACACGCTCCACACGGTGCTCGAGGTCGTCTGCCGCGCCACCGCGCCGCTGATGCCGCTGACCACCGAGGAGGTCTGGCGGGGCCTCACCGGCGAGCGGTCGGTCCACCTCACCGACTGGCCGTCCGCCGACGACCTGCCCGCCGACGAGTCGCTGGTCGCGTCGATGGACACCGTCCGCGACGTCTGCTCGGCCGGATCGGCGCTGCGCAAGGCCGCCAACCTCCGCAACCGCCTCCCGCTGGCGCGCCTGACCGTCGTCACCGACGCCGACCTCGACGGCTTCGAGCAGCTGGTCGCCGACGAGCTGAACCTCAAGGCCGTCCAGGTCCTTTCGGTCGACGCGCCCGAGGCGGCGTCGTACGGCGTCTCGCAGCGGCTCACGGTCAACGCCCGCGCGGCCGGTCCGCGCCTGGGCAAGGACGTCCAGCTCGCGATCAAGGGCTCGAAGTCCGGCGACTGGTCGGTCGCCGACGACGGGACCGTGACCGCCGGTGGGCTCGCGCTCGTCGAGGGGGAGTACGCCCTCGAGACGGTGGCCGGGTCGTCGGACGAGGACTCCGCGCTCGGCATGCTGCCGCGCGGCGGCTTCGTCGTCCTCGACACCGCCGTCACGCCCGAGCTCGAGGCCGAGGGCGCCGCCCGCGACCTGGTCCGCGCGGTCCAGCAGGCCCGCAAGGACGCCGGCCTGCAGGTGAGCGACCGGATCAGCCTGACGATCAGCGCCCCCGACACCACCCTGGCCGCGGCCCGGACCCACGAGGCCTTGATCGCGGACGAGACACTGGCCACCGCGGTGTCGTACGTCGACGCCGCTGAGGTGGCCGTGCAGGTCGCCCGGGCCTGACGCAGGAACGGCGCGGCGGCTGGTTGAATCGGGGCATGGCCCACCTCGACCTGTCCGCCGACGTCGTCACCCTCACCCAGCAGCTCGTTGACGTCTTCTCCGTCAGCCACGAGGAGCAGGAGATCGCCGACGCCGTCGAGGCGGCCCTGGCGTCACTGCCGCACCTCACCGTGACCCGGCGCGGCCACACGGTCGTCGCGCGCACCGAGCTCGGCCTGGGGGAGCGAGTGGTGATCGCGGGACACCTCGACACCGTCCCGCTCAACGACAACCTGCCCTCCCGCCTCGAGGACGGCGTCCTGCACGGGCTCGGCACCTGCGACATGAAGGGCGGCGATGCGGTGATGCTCAAGCTCGCCGCGGACGTCACCTCGCCCAACCGCGACCTCACCTTCATCTTCTACGAGGCCGAGGAGGTCGACTCGGTCCACAACGGCCTGCGCAAGCTGACCGAGAGCGACCCCGACCTGCTGCAGGCCGATTTCGCCATCCTCATGGAGCCGAGCAACGCCTCGATCGAGGCGGGCTGCCAGGGCACGATGCGCGTCGACGTACGCACCACCGGCGAGCGCTCGCACAGCGCCCGCAGCTGGAAGGGCGTCAACGCCATCCACCTCGCCGGCCCCGTGCTCGGCCGGCTCAACGACTACGTCGCGCGGCAGCCGGAGATCGACGGCCTCGCCTTCCACGAGGGCCTCAACGCGACCGGCATCCGTGGCGGTGTCGCCGGCAACGTGATCCCCGACGAGTGCGTCGTCGAGGTCAACTTCCGCTTCGCCCCCGACCGCAGCGAGGCAGACGCCGAGGCGTTCGTGCGCGACTTCTTCGAGGGCTACGACGTCACGGTGACCGACACGGCCGCCGGCGCGATGCCGGGCCTGGACCGGCCGGCGGCCAAGGCGTTCGTCGAGGCGGTCGGCGGCGAGGTCGCCCCCAAGTTCGGCTGGACCGACGTCGCCCAGTTCACCAGGCTCGGCGTCCCGGCGGTGAACTTCGGTCCCGGCGACCCGATGTTCGCCCACAAGCAGGACGAGCACGTCCCCACCGAGCACATCGAGCGCTGTGAGCGCATCCTCAAGGAGTGGCTGGCATGAACACCCGACGCAACGACCGGCACGCCGACCGCGTGACGGGTCCCGTCATCGAGCGTCGCGGCCAGGTGCACGAGGGCAGCACCACCGACCAGCGCCTGCTCGACTCCCGCGGCCGGACCGACTGGGTCCACACCGACCCGTGGCGCGTCCTGCGGATCCAGGCGGAGTTCGTCGAGGGCTTCGGCGCACTGGCCGAGACCGGTCCCGCCATCGCGGTCTTCGGCTCCGCCCGCACGCCCGTCGACCACCCCTTCTACGGGATCGGCGAGGAGGTCGGCCGCAAGCTCGTCGAGGCCGGCTTCGCCGTCATCACCGGGGGCGGTCCCGGAGCGATGGAGGCGGCCAACAAGGGCGCCTGCGAGGCCGGCGGCGCGAGCCTCGGCCTCGGCATCGAGCTGCCCTTCGAGTCGGGCCTCAACCAGTGGGTCGACAAGGGCATCAACTTCCGCTACTTCTTCGCCCGCAAGACGATGTTCGTCAAGTACTCGCAGGGCTTCGTGGTCCTGCCCGGCGGCCTCGGCACCCTCGACGAGCTCTTCGAGGCGCTGACGCTGGTGCAGACGCGCAAGGTGACGTCGTTCCCCATCGTGCTCATCGGCACGAGCTACTGGGCCGGCCTCTTCGACTGGCTGCGGCAGACCGTGCTGGCCGAGGGCAAGATCAACGCCGCCGACCTGGACATGATGGTGCTGACCGACGACGTCGACGAGGCGGTGTCGCTGATGGTGGCCGCCCGCGAGGACCGCTGGCCCACCCCCGAGCCGGAGCGGCCCGAATGATGATGTGGTTCTTCGCCGTCCTCGTCGTCCTCGCGATGGGCGGCGTGGCGATGGTGGCCTCCGGCCGCGGCGGCTCGATGGCCCCGGCGTACGACGACCGACCCGACCTCGCGCTGCCCGACGACCGACCGATCGCGGCGCACGACCTGCGCACGGTGCGGTTCCCGCTCGCGTTCCGCGGCTATCGGATGTCCGACGTCGACGAGGTCCTCGCCCGGCTGGCGTCCGAGCTGGAGGAGCGGCACCCCGACGAGCCCGCGCCCGACGCCTCGTCTGGCGAGCCGCCGGGCGTCTAGGGCAGACTGCCGCGTCATGTCGTTCCCGATCGTCGTCTGGATCCTCACGGCCCTCGCTGCCGTGGTGATCATGCTGACCCGGCTCCGCCTGAGCGGCGCCGGAGCGGCGGGCCGCTTCTCCATCAGCAGCCGCGTGCCCCTCACGCACTTCGTGGCCGGCATCGTCGCCCTCGTCCTGTGGCTGGGCGTGCTGGTGGCGCCCGAGGACTCCCTGCTCGGAGGACCGATCGTCGGCATCCTCGCGATCGCCTTCTGGTGGCTCACCGCCATCTGCGGGCTGCTCATCCTCGCGCGCTGGCTGCCCGCCAAGGGACGCCACGCCCCCGAGGCCTCCGGCGACTCGTGGAGCGACGGACCGGGGCTGTCCCTGCTGGCGCACCTCGGCATGGTGGTCGGCGTCCTGGTCTTCACCTACGCCTACCTGACCGCAGCCGTCTGATGCCCGCGCTGCGCACCCGGTCGGCGTACGCCGCCGTGCTGGCGACGGCAGCCCTGACGGCCGCGGGACTCGCGCAGCCCGCGCCCGCACCGGCCGCCGCGGTCGACGCGGCCGCGTCCGGCGACCGCCCGGCCGTCATCGAGGTCCGCACGATCGGCCAGTCCGTCAAGGGACGACCGATCCGCGCGTGGCGGCTCGGGGAGCCGGGCAAGCGACCGATCGTGCTGGTCTCGACGATGCACGGCAACGAGCCGCACACCCGCCGGATCCTCGAGACCCTGCGCGACGGGCGACCGGTGCGCGGCATCGACCTGTGGGTCATCCCGACCTACAACCCCGACGGTCTCGCCCGGGGCACCCGCCGCAACGCCCGCGGCGTCGACCTCAACCGCAACTTCCCGCACCTGTGGAAGGACCTCGACGGCAACTACGAGTCCGGCCCCCGCCCGGCGAGCGAGCCGGAGACGCGGGCGGTCATGGCCTTCCTCGAGGAGGTCGACCCGCGCCGGGTGATCAGCTTCCACCAGCCGTTGCACGGCGTCGACACCGACACCAAGGACGCCGGCTTCGCGCGGCGCCTGGCGCGCGCGCTGCGGCTGCCCCGCACCTCCCTCGACTGCGGCGGGCTGTGCCACGGCACCATGACGATGTGGTTCAACCACCGCTTCCACGGGTCGGCGCTCACCGTCGAGTACGGCGGCCGACCCTCGCGGCACCGGATGGCCGTCCAGGCGCCCCGGCAGCTGCTCGGCGCGATCGGCGCCCACCGCACGCGCCGCGGCTGAGGGTCGGCCGCGCCTCAGCGACCGTGGCTCAGCGACCGCGGAAGGCCGGCTTCTCCTTGGCCATGAACGCGTCGACCGCGGCGAGGTGGTCCTCGGTGCCGCCGGTCAGCGCCATCTTGTCGGCCTCGAAGGCCAGTGACTCCGCCAGCGGGTGCGCGGCGGCGTACGCCACCGCCTGGCGGATCGAGCCGAACGCCACCGTCGGGCCCGACGCCAACCGCTCGGCGAGCTGGCCCACGGCCTGCGGGAGCTCCTCGGCGGTGACCACCTGCGTGGCCAGCCCCAGCTCGAGGGCCTCCTGCGCCGACACGGTGCGCGGGAAGTAGAGCAGCTCCATCGCCTTGGCGCGGCCGACGAGGCGCGGCAGGGTCCAGCTCGACCCGGTGTCGCAGGAGAGCGCGACGCCGGCGAAGGACGTGTTGAAACCGGCCGAGTCGACGACGATCCGGAAGTCGGCGGCGAAGGCCAGGCTCGCCCCGGCGCCGGCCGCGACGCCGTTGACCGCGGCGATGACGGGCTTCGGCATCGTCGCGAGGGCCAGCACGATCGGGTTGTAGTGCTGCTCGACGGTGTCCGACAACGGGATGTCCGCCTCGCCCTTCAGCCCGGCGAGGTGCTCCTTGAGGTCCTGCCCCACGCAGAAGGCGCGGCCGCTGCCGGTGAGCACCACGCACCGCACCTCCGGGGCCTCGGCCACCCGGTGGACGGTGTCGCGCAGCAGGTCCTTGGTGGCCACGTCGAGGCCGTTCATCGCGTCGGGCCGGTTGAGCGTGATCGTCGCGACGCCGTCCTGCACGTGGAGCAGGACGGGCGCGGTGCCGGTGCTGTCGGCCGCGCTGGATCCGGCGGGGCGGTCGGGCTGGGAGGTCGTCATGGCCGCAGTCTGCCTGACCAACATCGGGTGTTTCCGCCCTGTGGTGCCGATCACGCGGGTCATGGGGGATAATGGACGCGTACGACGCCGATCGAGGTGGCCGAACGACTCAGCCGCCTCGATTCGCATGTGAAGAGCCACATCCAGTGATGGCTGAACAGGAAGAGGTGCGCCGATGGCCGCCATGAAGCCCCGCACGGGCGACGGACCGCTCGAGGTCACCAAGGAAGGACGCGGCATCGTCATGCGCGTCCCGCTCGAGGGCGGTGGACGGCTGGTGGTGGAGCTCAACGCCGAGGAGGCCTCGGCTCTCGGTGACGCCCTCAAGGACGTCGTCGGCTGATCGTGCCCAGCACCGCACTGCCGCCCCAGGTCTCGCCGCCCGAGTTCGCACTGAGCCCCGCGCTGCCGCACCAGATCGGCGGCGCGGAAGTCTGGGCGTTCCCCGTCCTCCCCGATGAGGACGGGCCACTCCTCGGCCCGGGTGCCGACGAGGCCGGTGACGCCCTCGGCGTCGACCTGCTCGCCGCGCTCGAGGCGTCGCGAGCCACCGGTCGCACCGGCGAGCTGACCACGGTCCCGGTCGCCGGCCGCGCCACCGCAGACACGCCCGACGGGGCAACCGACGGGCCCGGCCTCGTGCTGCTCGTCGGTGTCGGCGAGGCGACCACGACCGACTTCCGTCGTGCCGGCGCTGCGCTGGCCCGCGCCACCAAGGACCGCGGCAACGTCGTGACGACGCTCGCGTCGATCGCGCCCGACGAGGGCCTCGGCGCCTTCGTCGTCGGGGCGATGCTCGGTTCGTTCGCCTTCCACTGGCGCTCCAACGGGCCCAAGGAGCGACCGGTCTCCCGGATCGTGCTCGCCGGCGTGGACGGCGACGGCGCCGACGACGAGCTCGCCCGGGCGATCGCGCACGGCGGCGCCGGCTGGCGCTCCCGCACCCTAGCGACCGTCCCGGCGAACCTGAAGACCCCGGCCTGGCTGGCCGAGCAGGCCGTCGAGGTCGGCGAGCACGCCGGCCTCGAGGTGCAGGTCTGGGACGACGCGCGGCTCGAGGCCGAGGGCTTCGGCGGCATCCGCGCCGTCGGCGGCGCCTCCGTCAACGAGCCCCGGCTGATCCGCATGGACTACACCCCGCGCGGGGCCACCAAGCGCATGCCCACAGTGGTCCTCGTCGGCAAGGGCATCACCTTCGACACCGGCGGCCTCGACATCAAGCCCAGCGAGGGCATGCTGACGATGAAGCGCGACATGAGCGGCGGCGGCGCCGTCATCGCCACCATGGCTGCACTCCGCGACGTCGACTGCCCGATCCGCGTCGTCGGCCTGGTGCCGGCCGCGGAGAACGCCGTCAGCGGCTCCGCGATGCGCCCCGGCGACGTGATCACCCACTTCGGGGGTCGCACCTCCGAGGTCAACAACACCGACGCCGAGGGCCGCCTCGTGCTGGCCGACGCGATGGCCTACGCCGTCAGCGAGCTCGCGCCGGCCGCCCTCGTCGACATCGCCACCCTCACCGGTGCGATGAAGGTGTCGCTCGGCCAGTGGACCGGCGGCTACTTCGCCAACCACGAGGGCCTGGCCGACCAGGTGCGAGCCGCGTCGGCCGCGTCGGGTGAGAACACCTGGCGGATGCCGCTCGTCGCCGACTACGAGGACAAGGTCGCCTCCGGCATCGCCGACGGCGACAACGCCGCAGGAGGCGCCGGCGCGATCACGGCCGCGCTCTTCCTCCAGCACTTCGCCGGCGACGTGCCGTGGGCACACATCGACTTCGCCTCCGCCGCGGAGTCGCCGACCGACCGCCACGAGTGGACCGCCGGCCCCAGCGGCTGGGGTCCGCGCCTGCTGCTGAGCTGGCTCGGCTCCGACGACCCGCTGGCCGGGATCGTCTGATGCTCGGACTCACCGTCCGCTGGTCGCTGGCCGACGCGCCGGAGGGGGTCGAGGAACAGCTCGCGTCCTACGTCGCCGAGACCTCGCACGCCCGGTTCACCGGGATGGCCGGGCTGCGCTTCAAGACCTGGCGCCAGGTGCCGGGGGAGTGGTTCGAGGGCTGCTACGTCTTCGCCACGAGCGAGGCGCGGGAGGACTTCCAGCGCACCTTCACCGAGGGTGCCGACGACGCGCCCGGCACCCGGATGATCGGGAGCCCGCCGATCCTCGTCGAGGCGTGCGACGTCGTCGCGATCGCCGAGGGCTGGGACGGCTTCACGGCCGCCCCGCGTCTCTAGCCTCGACCGGACGCGCAGGTCAGGCCTCGGGGGCCCATTCCTTCTTCGCGGCGAGCAGGCCGTCGCCGACGGGCAGCAGCACCGGCACGAGCGCCTCGTGCTCGAGGATCGTCCGGCCGAGGTCGCGGATGGTGACGGTCTCCTCGTCGCGCTGGGCGGGGTCGGCGACCCGGTCGTGCCACAGCGCGTTGTCGAACGCCACGACCCCGCCGGGGCGCAGCAGTCGCAGCGCCTCCTTGAGGTAGGCGGCGTACTCGCGCTTGTCGCCGTCGCAGAAGACCAGGTCGTAGTGGCCGTCGGTCAGGCGGGGCAGCACGTCGAGCCCGGCTCCCGCGATGGTGCGGGCGCGGTTGCCGGGGATCCCGGCCTCGGTGAACGTCTCCTTGGCGAGGCGCTGGTGCTCGGCCTCGATGTCGACGGTCGTGAGCACGCCGTCGGCACGCATGCCGCGCAGCAGCCAGAGCCCGGACACGCCCGTGCCGGTGCCGATCTCGACGACCGCGCGCGCGTCGAGCACGGAGGCGAGGAAGCGCAGGGCGGCGCCGACGCCGGGTCCGACGGGGGCCACCCCCACCTCCTCGGCGCGGCTGCGGGCGGCGGCCAGGAGCTCGTCCTCGGCCACGAACGTCTCGGCGTAGGTCCAGCTCGCGGGCTTGATCGGCGCGGTGTTGTTCGGCACGCGGGCGACTCTATCGCGCGGCAACCGCCGGACGTGGCCGGGAACACACGGACCGCCTCGGTCGTTGGAGGCGGTGACCCGGGCAGAAGTTCTTGGTCGGTCCGCATGTGGTTCACAGGGAACTCTCAGGCGGGATACCTAGCGTCAGGAAGGACATCGAACCGTTGCAGCTGCGGTCGAGGAAGACGAGCCAGGGAGCACCCGTGGGTGATCACGTCGACACCGCAAGCGATGTCGTCGACGTGCCCACGTGGGACGAGGTCGTGGAGCAGCACTCCGACCGGGTGTTCCGCCTGGCCTACCGCCTGACGGGCAACCGGCCCGACGCCGAGGACCTCACCCAGGAGGTCTTCGTGCGGGTCTTCCGTTCGCTCGACACCTACACGCCGGGCACCTTCGAGGGCTGGCTGCACCGCATCACCACCAACCTCTTCCTCGACGGTGCGCGCCGCAAGCAGCGCATCCGCTTCGACCCGTTGTCCGACGAGCGCGCCGCCCGGCTGACCAGCCCGGCCCCGGCGCCCGAGCTCGCCGTGGCGGACCGGACCTTCGACGACGACATCGAGACGGCGCTGGCGACGCTGCCGCCCGACTTCCGCGCCGCGGTCGTGCTGTGCGACGTCGAGGGCCTCAGCTACGAGGAGATCGCCGAGATCATGGATGCCAAGCTCGGCACCGTGCGCTCGCGCATCCACCGCGGTCGCACGATGCTCCGCAAGGCCCTCGCGCACCGCGAGCCGGCTGCGGGGCGCTCGCGCTACTCGGGTCCCGTCGCCCCTCACCCCCGCGGGCCGGTGTCGTGATGAGCCACCTCGGATCACGGGTCAGCGCACTCCTCGACGGTCGCCTCGCGCCGGAGGAGGAGGAGCGCTGCTGGAGCCACGTCCACGCGTGCCACGCGTGCCGCGACCTCGTCGAGCAGGAGGGGTGGGTCAAGACCCAGCTCGCCCAGCTGTCCTTCGGTCCGGGCCAGCCCTCCCACGACTTCAAGTCGGAGCTGGTGGGCCGCTGCTCGTCGATGCAGCCCGGCCACGGCCTGGTCGCCCCGCAGTTCCCGACCTCGCGCCAACGCCCGCGCCGAGGCCTCGTCGCCATCGGCGGCGGCGCAGCGAGCGCCTGCGTCGTCGGCGTGCTCGCGCTCGGCGTGGCCGGCGCCCCGCGCGTCGACCCCCGGCCGCCGGTCACCGACCTGAGCCGGCCGACCGGTCCCGCGAGCCCGGCCGTCACCGGTGACGACCGCGCCGCCCGTGGACCGGTCTCACCCTCCCGGACGCCCCTGGCCGAGCGCCTTGTGGCGATCCGGGAGAAGATTGCTCCGTGAGCGACGAGCACAGGCCCGACGAGCAGACCCCGGACGAGCAGGTCACCGACCAGCCGCTCCCGGGAGCGCAGGACGAGGAACCCACCCAGCCCCTGGCCGGCTGGCGCCCCACCGAGCCCGAGCCCGCTCCCGCCGCGCAGCCGGAGGGCCGTGTCTACGGCGCTGCCGACGACGCCGTCCCCGCGCACGCCGGTCCTGACGGTCCCGGCGCCGACGACGCCGCTGCGCCCCAGGACGGGATGCTCGACGGCCCGCCGCCGCACCGTGCGCCGTTCGGCGAGCCGCAGGCCCCGTCCCAGGAACAGCAACCCGGCGCCGGCCACGAGCCCGCAGCCCCGACCGTGCCGTACCCGACCCAGGGCCCCTACCCGCAGCAGCCCGGCCAGCCCGGCCAGCCCTGGTTCGGTCCGGGTCCCCAACCGCGCCCGATGTACGCCGGCCCGACGACGGTCTCCCGCAAGATCCCGCTGTGGGTCTGGCCCGCGGTCGCCTGCCTCGCCCTGGTCGTCGGCATGCTCGGCGGGCTCGCCGGCGGCGCGATCCAGGACGAGCTGGCTGCCCGCCCGGGCACCAACGACAACGGGATCAACGGCGTGCGGACGCAGACCGCCGCACCGCTGGAGGCCGACAACGGCTCGGTCGCCGCGGTGGCGCAGGCGCTGCTCCCCAGCACCGTCCAGATCGTGGCCGAGCTCGACGGACGCGAGGGCGGCGCCACCGGCAGCGGCTTCGTGCTCGATCGCGAGGGCCACGTCGTGACCAACGACCACGTGGTCGCCTCCGCCGCCGAGGACGACGGCCCGATCGTGGTCATCGACCACCAGGGCCAGCGGCTCGAGGCGACCGTGGTGGGCCGCAGCTCGGTCTACGACCTCGCCGTGCTGGCCGTCGAGGGCGGCGGCAAGCTCGAGCCCGCGGCGCTGGGTGCCTCGCAGGTCCTGCGCGTCGGTGACCCCGTGATCGCCTTCGGCGCCCCGCTCGGCCTGAGCCAGACCGTGACCTCGGGCATCGTCAGCGCCCTCAACCGGCCGGTGACCACGTCGGGGCAGTCCGAGGACAACTCCTCCTACATCAACGCCGTGCAGACCGACGCCGCGATCAACCCGGGCAACTCCGGCGGGCCGCTGGTCAACCTGGCCGGCGAGGTCGTCGGGGTGAACTCCGCGATCGCCACCAACGGCGGAGCGTCCGGCGAGGCGGGCAACATCGGTGTCGGCTTCGCGATCCCGATCGAGCAGGTGCGCACGACGGTCGACCAGATCCTCCGCACCGGCAAGGCGGAGTACCCCGTCATCGGAGCGCAGGTGCGCACGGGCGGCGAGCCCGACGCCGACGGAGCCACGATCACCGAGGTCATGCCCGACACCCCGGCCGAGCGCGCCGGCCTGGAGAAGGACGACGTGATCACGGCGGTCGACGACCAGCCGGTCAACGACGGCATCGCCCTGATCGTGGCCATCCGCACCCACCTGCCGGGTGAGACCGTCGAGATGTCGGTGGTCCGCGGCGGCGAGGAGCGGGTCGTGCAGGTCGAGCTCGACGGCAAGGTCGGATAGTCACCCCACGACCTAGGTGTCGGACGATTCGGCTTCCGCGTCCACGAACGGGTGCTGGTCGACGAAGGTGCGCGTGTCGGCGTACATCCGCTGGATGAACTCCTCGAGCTGCACCCGCTCGACGCGCCACTGGCCCCGCCCACCGATCTTGATCGCCGGCAGCTCGCCGCGACGGACCAGCGCGTAGACCTGCGCGCCGGAGGTGTTGAGCACCTCCGCGACGTCGGCGAGCGTCAGGAAGCGGGGGTCGTCGGCCATGGGGCCATCGTGCCACCGCGCGCCCGGCTCCCGTCGCCGCCCGGCCGTCCCTGTGGAGAGACAGGTGTGAAGTCCGGCTGGTGCGGCAATGATGGCATCGTGCCTCGGACCACCTCTCGGACCTTCTCTCGCGGCTCGTCCCGTCACGCCCCGTCGCCCGCCGCCTCGACGACCACCCGCGCCACCGACGTGCCGCCCGCCACGCGGGCCACGACGCCCGGGTGGCGAGACCCGCGGTTGTGGATCGGGGTGGCCCTGGTGACGGGGTCGGTGGTGGCGGGCGCGCGCATCCTGTCCGGTGCCGACGACATGACCTCGGTGTGGGCCGCCTCGTCCGACCTGGTGGCGGGGCAGACGCTCACCGCCGACGACCTCGAGGCCACCCGGGTGCGCTTCGACGAGTCCGCCGACCACGACCGCTACCTCGGCGTCGACGAGGAGCTGCCCGCAGCGCTCACCCTCACCCGGCCGCTGTCGGCGGGCGAGCTGGTGCCGGCCGGCGCGCTGGGGGAGCAGGCGGCCGACGACACCGTGTCGTTGTCGATCGCGGTCGCCCCCGAGCACGTCCCCACCGACCTGGTCCGCGGTTCGCGGGTCGACGTGTGGGTCGTGGCCGACCGGACCCTCGCGCAGCGTCGCGGCGGTGCGGCCGCCGAGCTCGTCCTCGGCGACGTCGCGGTCCTCGACGCCCCGGTGGTGTCCGACGCCTTCGCATCGGCGACCAGCCGACAGCTCGTCCTCGCCGTCCCCGAGGCCGACGAGGAGCAGCTCGGCGAGGTCCTGGCCGCCGTCGGCGACGACCGGGTCCGCGTCGTCGGCAGGGGGTGACGACGTGATCTGCGTGCTGCTGCTCGCGGCCGGCGAGGCATGGGAGTCACCGGCCCTCACCGACCTCGAGGCACACCCGGGGGTGGTCGTCCTCAAGCGCTGCGTCGACGTCGACGACCTGCTCGCCGCCGTCACGAGCGGCCAGGCCGACGTCGCCGTCGTCTCCCTCGACGCCCCGGGCCTCGACCCGGCGAGCGTCGCCCACCTCCGCCGCCATGCCGTGCGGCCGGTCGCCGTGACCTCGGCGCTCCCCGAGGACCTCGACGCCCGCGAGCACGCCGGACGCCTGGGCATCACCGCACTGGTCGGCAGGGGGGAGCTGGCGTCGCTGCCACGGGTGGTCACCATCGTCGAGGACGTCACCGACACCCGCGTGCGCGACGACGTGCCGGTCCACGACGTCGAGGTCGACCACGTGCCCGCGGTCGAGCCCGGTCGTCTCGTGGCCGTGTGGGGTCCGGCCGGTGCCCCCGGGCGTACGACGGTCGCGACCAACCTGGCGTGGGAGCTCGCCCGGCGCGACGCGGCAGTGGTGCTCGCCGACCTGGACCCCTACGGCGGTGCCGTCGCCCAGCAGCTCGGCATCCTCGACGAGGTGTCCGGCCTGCTGTCCGCCTCCCGTCTCGCGGCCGCCGGCCAGCTCGACGACCGCTTCCCCTCGGTCTGCCGAGGCGTCGGGGACCACCTGGCCGTGGTCACCGGCCTGCCGCGCGCCGACCGGTGGCGGGAGGTGCGCGCGGCGCAGGTCGACCAGCTGCTCGAGCGGGCGCGCACCCACGGCCAGGTCGTGGCCGACACCGGGTTCAGCCTGGAGGACGACACCGGCTCCGACTTCGGCGGTCGTCCCGGGCGCAACGCCCTGACCCTCGCCGCCCTCGAGCAGGCCGACGAGGTGGTCGTCGTGGGCTCGGCCGACCCCGTGGGACTCACCCGGCTCGCCCGCGGGCTGGTCGAGCTGCGCGACCGTGCTCCCGGCACGCCGGTGCGCGTGGCGGTCAACCGGATGCGGTCCTCGATCGGGTGGTCGGAGAAGGAGATCGCCGGCATGGTCGAGGGATTCAGCCGGGTCGCCGGCCTGCACTTCCTGCCCGACGACCGCGCCGGGCTCGACCAGGCGCTGGTGAGCGGTCGCCCGGTCGCCGAGCTGGGCGCCTCGCCGCTGGTGCAGGCCCTCGCCGCTCTCGCCGACGCGGTGTTCCCGGCCCACGCCCGCGGGGGCGCCGACGGTCCGTCCGTGCGGACCCGCCTGCGACGGGGTCGCACCTCGACGGGACACGGAGGAGGGCGACGATCCGCGGGTTCCAGATGAGGCAACTCAAGATGTCAAAATTCTGAAAATCATCAAGATTCAACGTACTTTGGGTTCTGATTCCAAGGGAGAACCTAAATGTCACGTCACCTTCGCATCGCTGCCATCTCCAGTCTCGCCGTCGTCCTGGCCGCTTCGCCGGCGTCGGCCAAGCTGTTCCAGGGCACGACCGGCGACGACACCATCATGGGCAAGAACCGCGCCGACAAGATCATGGCCATCGGCGGCCAGGACAAGGTGACGGCCCGGGATGGCAACGACAAGGTCTATGCCGGCAACGGCCACGACACCGTCAGCGGCGACGACGGCGACGACTGGATCACCCTCCAGCCCGGCAACGACTGGGGCTCGGGCGGGCTCGGCAACGACTCCATCGACGGCGGCCAGGGTGACGACGTGATGTACGGCGGCGAGGGCAACGACAAGCTGACCGCCGGCGCCGGCAACGACATCGTGCACGGCGAGGGCAGCAACGACCTCGTCGGCGGCGGCGAGGGCGATGACCAGCTCTTCGGCGGGGACGGCATCGACAAGCACATCGGCAACGACGGCAACGACTGGATCGACGCCGGGCCCGGGGACGACGGAGCGATCCAGGGCGGTCCCGGCAACGACGTGCTGATCGACGGCGAGGGCAACGACGTCAAGATCAAGGGCGACGAGGGTGACGACACCGTCTTCCTCGGCCCCGGTGCCGACAAGGTCTTCGCCGAGCAGGGCAACGACACGATCTACGTGCTCCCCGACGGCCAGCAGGACAAGATCCACTGCGACGACCCCACTCAGGGCGACAGCGGCAACGCCGACCGGGTGGTCTACATCGGCTGGCGCGACCCCGCCGACGTCATCGACTACCGCGGCTCGTGCGAGATCATCGAGGTCACCGACGTGCTGCCGGCCGGCTGGCCCTACGGCCCGGTCCAGCGCTGAGTCAGGCGGCGAACAGCAGGTACAGCCCGCCCACGGTGAAGAAGACCATCGCCACCAGCAGGGGCAGCTGACCGGTGAGCTGGTGCCGTCGTGGCAGCAGCTTGATCGCACGGTCGTGGGCGGCCACCACGCCGACGACGTGGCCGAGCGTGACCGCAGCGACCTTGCTCACCGCGAGGAACGTCGGGTGCGCCGAGAGCCAGTAGTTGACCTGCAGGTCGGCCGTGCCGAGGTAGTTGTCGCCCCGGCTGAAGGGGTCGCTGAGCTGGATGAGCGTCTGCTGGCCGTACTCGACGAAGTAGGTCAGGTAGTGGGCCACGATGTAGCCCACGATGATCGGGATCACCGAGTGCGCGAACTGGTTGGGCAGCGTCCGGCGCGGGATGTCGCTCCTGACGCCCGTCGCCATCGTGGCGACGGTCAGCACCAGCGCGACGCCCGCCGAGAAGGTGATGAGCGCCAGGGTGTCGGGCCACACCCGTGACGTCGACATCGACTGCACGAGCTTGAGCCAGGGGGTCGACTCCCGGAAGGAGTCGAACGCGGTGCTGCCGAACAGGACGCCGACCACCATCACCAGACCGGGCCGCGGGACCACGGTGTCGAGGTTGGCGAGCGGGCTGCGCAGGACCAGCACGCCGTCGCGGCGGCCCCAGATCGACAGCTTGGCGACCAGCGAGGAGTAGACCTCGAACGGGTCGGCACGGGCGAGGAACGTCGTACCCCACAGGGCCGAGCCGATGAACATGATGCCGAGGTAGGCCGCGCACCAGAACCGGACCGGCCCGACGTCGGTGGAGTAGGGGTAGACCAGCTCGAGCCAGACGAACGCGAACAACCCGGCCGCGGCCGGCCAGTAGCCGAGGCGGGCGGGGTAGACGTACAGGCCCTCGCCCTCGGGGACGCCGGAGATCTTCGCGAACAGCATGCTGATCGTGCGTGCCGGGCTGATCGCGCGGAACACCGGCCCGAGCAGCAGCGACGCCGGAACGAGGCCGACCCACAGGATCACGTAGAAGGTGCCGAGGAACGGGTTGATCAGCGTGTCCTCGCCGAACACCGCGGCCGCGGCGACGTAGAGGAAGAACGCCATCCCGAGCACGCGGGCGGCGATCGCCAGCGCGCGCGACGACACGATGCGGTCCAGCCACTCCGGAGCCGGTCGACCACTGGTCGCCGCGTCGTAGCGCGGCTCGCGCCACGCCACCGCCAGCACGGTGAAGGAGACGACCAGCGCGGCGACGGCACCTGCGATCGCCAGCTCCGACGGGATCGGCAGGTCCTTGGCGCCGCCGAGGCCGTGCGCCGAGATCGAGCCGCCGACGGCGAGGGGGGTCAACGGACTTCGAGCTGGAGCAGGATCACGTCGGGCTCGTGGCTCTCCACCTCGACGACGCCCGGACGGTCGATCACGATCTCGTGCTCAGAAGTTCCCGCTTCGTAGGCGATCTCCTGCTCGGGCGTGCTGTGCACGTGGAGCTCACCGGCCTCGTCGGCCTCGATCGTCAGCACCAGGGTCTGGTCGATCCCGAGCTCGACGCGCTCCCCGTTGGGGGTGAAGGAGTCGCCCTCGCGCGTGACGGTGACGGCGACGCCGTCGGCCGTGCTGCTGGACCCCGAGTCGGACGGGGAGGAGCTGGCGCTCTGGTCGGTGGCCGGCGGGTCGGTGTCCCCGTCTCCGCCGCAGGCGCTGAGCGAGGCGGCCAGGACGAGGACGAGGGGGGCGAGGCGCGTGACGACGCGACCGGACACGAGGATCTCCTTTGCAGCTGCACGGGCAGGCAGCGACCACGGCACCCGCCGGGTCACTGCCTCTGCCAGAATCCCATGCGGGACAAGATCGTCGACGAGAGGGCATCAGATGAGCGAGCGGCTCCGGCCGCGGGACCTGGCCATCCTGGCCGCAGAGTCCCCCACGACGCCCATGCACAACGCGACGGTGGAGATCTTCGACCCGGGGGAGTCCGGCTTCGACCACGACCGGCTCGTGCAGCTGATCGCCGACCGGATCGCCTTCGTCCCGCGCTACCGCCAGCGCCTGCAGCTGGTGCCGGGGCGGCTGGCCAACCCGGCCTGGGTGGACGACGAAGGGTTCGACCTCGGCTACCACGTACGACGCTCCGCGCTGCCGCGCCCGGGTTCGATGGAGCAGCTGCGCGAGCTCGTCGCGCGCATCGCGTCGCGGCCGCTCGACCGGAGCCGTCCGCTGTGGGAGTGCTACTTCGTGGAGGGCCTCGAGCACGGCCACGTCGCGCTGCTGACCAAGAGCCACCAGATCCTCGTCGACGGCCGCGAGACCGTCGACATCGGCCAGGTGCTGCTCGACACGTCCCCGGACCGGTCGACCCTCGGGCACGACGACGACTGGCGCCCGGGCCGCCCGGCCGGGCCTGTCGCGGCTGCCCTCACCGCGGTCACGGACAGCCTCGAGAGCCCGCGCACGCTCTGGATGACCACCCGCGCCAATGCCGAGTCGCTCGGCCGCGCGGCGTCGGCCTCGGGCGCCCGGGTCGCCGAGGTCGCCAATGCCCTCGCCGGACGCGGCCCCGTGCACTCCACGCCGGTGCACCGCCGGCTCTCGCAGCAGCGCCGGTTCGTCACGGTGCACACCGAGCTCTCCGACTACCGTGCGATCCGAGAGGTGCACGGCGGCACGGTCAACGACGTCATCCTGGCCACCATCGCCGGCGGGCTCCGCGGCTGGCTGATGGCGCGCGCCGAGTCGCTGGGCGGGCTGCGGACCATCAAGGCGATCGTGCCGATGTCGGTCATCGACGACGAGCTCGAGCCGACGTCGCTCGGCAGCCAGATCACCGGGCACCTCGTGCACCTGCCGATCGGCGAGCCCAGCCCGGTCGTGCGGCTGCACCAGGTCAGCTACGACCTGCGGGCGCACCGCGACAACGGCCGCAACGTCTCGGCGCGTCGGCTGTCCGGCATCGCCGGCTTCGCCCCGACGACGTTCCACGCCCTGGGAGCCCGGCTGGCCACGGCCGAGCTGCGACGCGGCTTCCACGTCTCCGTCACCAACGTGCCGGGGCCGCAGTTCCCGCTCTACGCCGACGGCGCCCGGATGCTCGAGTCCTACCCCGTCCACCCGCTGCTGCCCGACCACCCGCTCGCCATCGGCGTCACGTCGTACGACGGCGGGGTGTTCTACGGCATCACGACCGACCGCGACGCCGTGCCCGACGCCGACGTCCTCGGCCAGTGCCTGCTCGAGGCGCTCGACGAGCTGAAGGACTCGGCCTCCGACACCCGGCCGCGCGCCCCACGCGGGCGCAAGCACGCAGCCGCGAAGGAGAAGACGTGACCCGCCGCTACCTCCCGTCGTCGCTGCCGCGGCTGGCCGAGGACTGGGCGGCCGACGGCCCTCGCGTCGTCGACCCGGTCCTCGCCCCGGACGACGGCGAGGAGGGCGAGTACGTCGCGCTGATGACCGCCGCGGACGCGTCCGCCGAGCTGGTGGCCGGTCTGCCCGACGGCCGGCGCCGTCGGGTGGTCGTCGTGGCCGAGACCTCCGCCGCCGACGGTCCGGTCCGCTGGCGCGACGTGGTCGCGGTGCACGTCGACACCGAGGACGACGCGGACGCCGACGACGACCTGGCCTGGTGGGCCACCCAGGAGATCGGCGACCTCCTCGCCTCCCAGTGATCGTGCCCGTTGATCCAGCACTTTGAGGCGTGAAGGCGGGTCTGACACCATCAGCCGCATGGACGCGATCACCTTTCCTCCGGCTCCCACCAACGAGCCGAACCTGACGTACGCCCCTGGCAGCGCGGAGCGGGAGACCCTCGTCGCCGAGCTGGCCCGGCTGGAGAAGAAGCAGCAGTCGTTCCGTGCCGTGATCGGCGGCAAGCGGCGCAACGGCGGCGGCGCGGAGATGAAGGTCGTCCAGCCGCACGACCACGCCCACGTGCTCGGCACCTTGAAGAACTCAACGGTCAAGGACGCCGAGGCCGCGGTGAAGGCCGCCAACGACGCGGCGCCGGCCTGGCGGGCGATGCCGTTCGACGAGCGCTGCGCGATCATCCTCAAGGCTGCCGACCTGCTGGCCGGCCCGTGGCGCCAGACCCTGAACGCCGCGACGATGCTGGGCCAGTCGAAGACGGCCTTCCAGGCCGAGATCGACGCCGCGTGCGAGCTGATCGACTTCTGGCGCTTCAACGTCCACTACGCCAAGCAGATCCTCACCGACCAGCCGATCGCGAACAGCCCGGGCATCTGGAACCGCACCGACCACCGTCCGCTCGAGGGCTTCGTCTACGCGATCACGCCGTTCAACTTCACCGCGATCGCGGGCAACCTGCCCACCGCTCCGGCGCTGATGGGCAACACGGTGATCTGGAAGCCGTCCCCGACGCAGCAGCTCGCCGCTTCGCTGACGATGGAGCTGCTGGAGGAGGCCGGCATGCCGCCCGGCGTCATCAACATGCTCCCCGGCGACGGGCTCGACGTGTCGAAGGTGGCGCTCGGTCACCGCGACCTCGCGGGCATCCACTTCACCGGCTCCACGCCGACGTTCCAGCACCTGTGGCGCACGGTGGGGGAGAACATCACCGGCTACCGCTCCTACCCGCGCATCGTGGGCGAGACCGGCGGCAAGGACTTCATCGTCGCGCACCCGTCGGCCGACCCCGACGTGCTGCGCACGGCGATGATCCGTGGTGCCTTCGAGTTCCAGGGCCAGAAGTGCTCGGCCGCCTCGCGTGCCTACGTGCCGAAGTCGGTCTGGGCGAAGATCAAGGACCAGCTGATCGCCGACACCGACGCGCTGGCGATGGGCGACGTCACCGACTTCACCAACTTCATGGGTGCCGTGATCGACGACCGCGCGTTCGCCAAGCACAAGGCCGCGATCGCGCGTGCCAAGCGGCAGAAGCACCTCACCGTGCTCGCCGGCGGCCAGACCGACGACTCGGTCGGCTACTTCGTCCGGCCGACGATCATCGAGTCCACGGACCCGACCGACCAGATCTTCGCCGACGAGTACTTCGGCCCGATCCTCGCCGTGCACGTGTACGACGACGCGCGCTTCGAGAAGGTCGTGGAGCAGATGGAGTCGTTCGCCCCCTACGCCCTGACCGGCGCGATCATCTCGCAGGACCGTGCGGCCATCGCGTGGGCGCGCAAGACGCTGCGCTTCGCCGCGGGCAACTTCTACATCAACGACAAGCCCACCGGCGCCGTCGTCGGCCAGCAGCCCTTCGGCGGCGGTCGCGCGTCCGGCACCAACGACAAGGCCGGTGCCGCGGTCAACCTGCTGCGCTGGACCTCGCCGCGGTCGATCAAGGAGACCTTCGTGCCCCCGAAGGACCACCGCTACCCGCACCAGGGCTGACGTCCCGACGCCCGAGCGGATGGGGGAGGATGGGGGCGTGCTCGCCCCCGTCCTCCCGCTCCGCTCCCTGTGGCACATGGGGGCGCTGCACCCCTACGAGCAGGCGCTCACGCTGCTGCTGGCGTTCGGGCCGTTCGTGGTGCTCGGCCTGGTGATCTGGCGCCGGCGTGGCGAGGACGACGGAGCGGTGTCCGAGAAGGACCCCGCGTCGGCAGAACCCCCGTCGCGCACCCCTCCCGCGGGCTAGCGGGAGGCGAGCCACTCCACGCCGGTGCGGTGCTCGGTGTCGAGCGCCTTGCCCAGCATGTCGGCGACGAGGCCCTCGATCTTGCCGCCGACCAGCGGCAGCCGCACGGTCACCTCGAGGTCGACGCGCTCGGTGGTGCGCCCGCCCGACTCGACCAGCGTCGCGGTGCCGGCCATCTCGCCCGGCTTGCCGGGGATGGCCATCTCGACGTCGGCGCGCTCGGTCGTGCGCCACGTCTCGACCTGCACGATCCGGATCTCGTCGCCGACGAGCCTGGTCGCGAACGACGGCAGGCCGGAGGACGACTGCACCTGCTCGATCGTGACGACGCCGCCCTCGACGGTGACGCTGCCGCGCACGACCCGCATCCGCTCGAGCACGAGCTCGCGGAAGGTCCGGTCGGTGAGCATCGCCGCCACCTCCTCGAGCGAGGCGTCGTAGGTGAGCTCCTTGACCACGCGCTTGCCCATCCAGGCTCCTCCGGGGTGCTCGTCCGAGCGGCCGGGGCGGACGCCCCGACCGGTGCCGACATCATGGCCGACGGGGTCGACGGGGGCGAGGACCGGCACCCTCATCACGCCCCGACGGGCGAGGTGACCCCCGGGTACCGACCCGTGTTGTGACGGTCACACCGCGGGTTCTAGTGTCGGAGCGTGGCGACGCCTGAGGAGACCAAGGACCAGCAGCTCGACGCAGCGACGGCAGCCCGTCCGGAGTGGGGTGACCTCGTACGCGCCTACTACCGCCACGTCGCTCCCGACGAGGTCGCCGAGCGGTCCCCGGAGGACCTGCTGGGTGCCGTCTCCTCCCACCGCGATCTCGCCTCCTCCCGCCCGCAGGGCACGGCCGCCGTCCGTGTCGTGACCCCCACGATCGCCGACGCCGGCTGGTCGGCGTCGGGCCGATCGGTCGTCGAGGTGGTCACCGACGACATGCCGTTCCTCGTCGACTCGGTGACGATGGAGCTCAACCGGCTCGGGCACAACGTGCACTCGATCATCCACCCGCAGTTCGCCGTCGAGCGCGACATCACCGGCGAGCTCCAGCACGTGCACGCCCACGAGGCGCAGGGAGGCCCCCGGGCGGCCGTCCAGGCCGAGACCCAGCCCTCCGCCCAGGAGGGTGCGGAGTCGTGGATGCACGTCGAGATCGACCGCACCGACGACGACGAGGCGGCCGAGATCACCGAGGGCCTCCAGCGGGTGCTGCGCGACGTGCGCGAGTCCGTCGAGGACTGGGAGAAGATGCACACCCAGGCCCTCGCCGTGGTCGACGAGCTCGACCAGGACCCGCCGCCGCTCGCGGCCGAGGAGCTGCGTCAGGGCCGTGACTTCCTCACCTGGCTGGCCGACGACCACTTCACCTTCCTCGGCTACCGCGAGTACCAGCTCGAGGCGGAGGAGGGAGCGCCCGAGGAGTGCGGCCTGCGCGCCCTCCCCGGGTCCGGCCTCGGCATCCTGCGCCACGACCAGGACCTGTCCGCCTCCTTCGCCAAGCTGCCCCCGCTGGTGAAGGCCAAGGCCCGCGAGAAGAAGCTGCTCGTGCTGGCGAAGGCCAACTCCCGTTCCACCGTGCACCGCCCCGCCTACCTCGACTACGTCGGCGTCAAGACGTTCGGCCCCGACGGCGAGGTCGTCGGCGAGCGCCGCTTCCTCGGCCTGTTCTCCAGCGCCGCCTACACCGAGTCGGTCACCCGCATCCCGGTCCTGCGCGAGAAGGTCACCGAGGTCATGCGCCACGCGGGCTTCGACCCCCGCAGCCACGCCGGCAAGGCGCTGATGGACACGCTGGAGAACTACCCGCGCGACGAGCTGTTCCACACCTCGCCCGACGAGCTGGCGCCCGTCGCGCAGGACGTGATGAGCGCCCGTGAGCGCCGCCAGCTGCGTGCGTTCGTGCGCCGCGACACCTACGGCCGCTACGTCTCGGTCCTCGTCTACCTGCCCCGCGACCGCTACAGCACCGCGGTGCGCGAGCGGTTCGCCGCCATCCTCACCGAGGAGCTCGGCGGCGAGCACGTCGAGTTCACCGCGCGGGTCAACGAGTCCACGACCGCCCACGTGCACTTCGTGGTCCACCCGCCCAAGGGCGGCCAGATCCCCGAGATCGACGTCGCCGACCTCGAGCGCCGGCTCACGGAGGCGTCGCGGTCGTGGCGCGACGACTTCGTGGCCGCCGTCGTGAGCGAGCACGGCGTCGACGAGGGTTCGAGGCTGGCGAGGGCCTGGGCCAATGCCTTCCCCGAGGCGTACAAGGAGGACTACCAGGCGCAGCGCGGATCGGCCGACCTCGGCCGGATCGAGGCCATCCCGGGCGAGGTGGGCATCGACCTCGCGCTGTTCGACCAGGACGAGCGCGGCGGCCACTACCGCCGCGGCGAGTCGCGGCTCAAGGTCTTCCGGGTCGGCGAGCCGCTGTCGCTGAGCGCGATGCTGCCGATGCTCACGTCGATGGGCGTCGAGGTCGTCGACGAGCGTCCCTACGAGCTCACCGGGCTCGCCCGGCCGTCCTTCATCTACGAGTTCGGCCTGCGTCACGGCCGGACGCTCGCTCCCCGCGAGCGCACCCTGTTCGCCGAGGCGTTGCGCGCGGTGTGGGACGGCTACAACGAGATCGACGGCTTCAACCAGCTCGTCCTCGCCGCCGGGCTGACGTGGCGCCAGGCGACCGTGCTGCGGGCGTACGCCAAGTACCTCAAGCAGGGCAACTCGCCCTTCGCCCTCGACTACATCGAAGAGGCGCTGCGCAGCAACGTCGACATCACCCGGCTGCTCGTGGAGCTCTTCGAGTCGCGCTTCGACCCCGGTCGCGGCGACCGCGGGCTGGAGCACGACGCCGAGGCGCGGGTGGCCAAGGTGGAGGCCGTCGAGGAGCGGCTCGCCAAGGCCCTCGACGACGTCGTCAGCCTCGACCACGACCGCATCCTGCGGTCCTACCGCACGCTGGTCCGGGCGACGCTGCGCACCAACTTCTTCCAGCGCTCAGCCGACGGCGAGGTGCACCCCTACATCTCCTTCAAGCTCGAGCCGTCGGCCATCCCCGACCTGCCCGAGCCGCGCCCGCGCTTCGAGATCTTCGTCTACAGCCCCCGCGTCGAGGGCTCTCACCTGCGCTTCGGCGCGGTGGCCCGCGGCGGCCTGCGCTGGTCGGACCGTCGCGACGACTTCCGCACCGAGGTGCTCGGACTGGTCAAGGCGCAGATGGTGAAGAACACCGTCATCGTGCCGGTCGGGGCGAAGGGCGCGTTCTTCTGCAAGCAGCTCCCCGACGCCTCCGACCGTGACGCGTGGCTGGCCGAGGGCGTGGCCTGCTACAAGACCTTCATCTCCGGCCTGCTCGACATCACCGACAACCTCGTCGACGGCGTCACGGTGCCGGCCCGCGAGGTCGTGCGGCACGACGGTGACGACTCCTACCTCGTCGTCGCCGCCGACAAGGGCACCGCGACGTTCTCCGACATCGCCAACGGTGTGGCCAAGGACTACGGCTTCTGGCTGGGCGACGCGTTCGCCTCGGGTGGCTCGGTCGGCTACGACCACAAGGCGATGGGCATCACCGCCAAGGGCGCCTGGGTGTCCGTGCAGCGGCACTTCCGCGAGATGGGCGTCGACTGCCAGGCCGAGGACTTCACCGCGGTCGGCATCGGCGACATGTCCGGCGACGTCTTCGGCAACGGCCTGCTCTGCTCCGAGCACACCCGGCTGGTGGCCGCCTTCGACCACCGCGACATCTTCATCGACCCCTCGCCCGACGCCGCGCCGTCGTACGCCGAGCGGCGCCGCCTCTTCGACCTGCCGAGGTCGAGCTGGAAGGACTATGACGCCTCCCTCATCTCCGAGGGCGGCGGGGTGTGGCCGCGCTCGGCCAAGTCGATCCCGGTGTCAGCCCAGGTGCGCGAGGCCCTCGGGCTCGCCGACGGCGTCACCTCGCTGACGCCCGCCGAGCTGATGAAGGCGATCCTGGTCGCGCCGGTCGACCTGCTGTGGAACGGCGGCATCGGCACCTACGTGAAGTCGTCGGAGGAGACCAACGCCGACGCCGGCGACAAGGCCAACGACGCGATCCGCGTCAACGGCGAGGACCTGCGCGCCCGGTGCGTGGGCGAGGGCGGCAACCTCGGCTTCACCCAGCTCGGGCGGGTGGAGTACGCCCGGTTCGGAGCCGGCGGCGACGGCGGTCGGATCAACACCGACTTCATCGACAACTCCGCCGGCGTCGACACCTCCGACCACGAGGTCAACATCAAGATCCTGCTCGACCGCGTCGTGCGGTCGGGGGCGATGGGCGAGGACGCCCGCAACGAGCTCCTCGCCGAGATGACCGAGGAGGTCGGCCTGCTCGTCCTGCGCGACAACTACGAGCAGAACCTCGCGCTCGCCAACGCCCAGGCCCACGCGCCGTCGCTGCTGCACGTGCACGAGGACTGGATGCGCGCGCTGGAGAAGCGCGGCGTGCTCAACCGCGAGCTGGAGGGACTGCCCAGCACCCGCCAGGTCCGGCGCCGCCTCGACCGCAAGCAGGCGCTGTCAGCGCCCGAGCTGTCGGTGCTGCTCGCCTGGACCAAGATCGTGCTGGCCGAGGAGCTCGTCGACTCCGACCTGCCCGACGACCCCTACCTGCGCGAGGACCTGCTCGCCTACTTCCCGAGCCGCATGAAGCCCGACCTCGAGGCGGCCATCGAGGACCACCCGCTGCGGCGCGAGATCATCGTGACGCAGGTGGTCAACGACCTCGTCAACGGCGCCGGCATGACCTTCTGGCCCCGCCTGCAGGGCGAGACCGGGGCCACCCCCGCCGACCTGACGAGGGCCAACTTCGTCGCCCGCGAGATCTTCGGCTCCCTTCCCCTGCGCCACGAGATCGCCGCGCTCGACAACCAGGTGCCGGCCGAGCGCCAGACCCGGATGCGGATCGAGATGCGCACGCTGGTGGAGCGCGCGTCGCGCTGGCTGGTCACCACCCGGCGACCGCCGCTCGACTCCGGCGCCACGGTCGAGTTCTTCCGCGGCCCCGTCCAGCGGGTCATGGCCGAGCTGCCCGGCATCATGAGCGGGCACGAGCTCGATGACTACCGCGGCCGCGAGAAGCGGCTCACCGACCAGGGTGTGCCCGGCGACCTCGCCTCCCGTGTCGCGGTCCTGGCGTCCGCCTACGCCCTGCTCGGCATCGTCGAGACCGCCGACCGGCTCGACCTCGACCCGGTCGAGGTGGCCCGGGTCCACTTCGCGCTGGGGGAGCGGCTCGGCCTGCCGGCGCTCGTGGAGCGGATCTTCGCCCTGCCCCGCGACGACCGGTGGCAGACGATGGCGCGGGCCGCGGTGCGCGACGACCTCTACGGCGTCCACCAGCAGCTGACCGCCCAGGTCCTCGGGTCCACCGACGCCGCCGACTCGGCGCCCGCTCGGGTGGCCGCCTGGGAGGACGCCGACGAGGAGCTGGTGGGCCGCGCGGCGTCGACGCTGGAGGAGATCTGCCGCGAGGAGACCGCCGAGCTGGCCCGCCTGTCGGTCGGCCTCCGGGTGGTGCGCGGCCTGCTGTCCTGAGCCGGATGGGTCCCCGTCACGCCGGGATCGGGGGACCCACGACCTCGAGGCCGTAGCGCGGGCCGACGGCGTTCCAGCGCTCGATCTCCTCGGCCATCGCGCGACCCTCGCCCTCGGCCGGGATGCGCAGGGCGCTGGCGGGCACGCCCACCTCGTCGTACAGCGCGAGCAGGTGCCCCGGCTCGGTGAGCGCGAGGTAGCGGACGGGACCTTCGCCGCGGGTGCGGAACGCGTGGGGGATGCCCTGGGGCAGGTAGATGAAGGACCCCGGCGTCAGGTCGTACGTCTCGTCGCCGGCGCGGTAGGTCATCTCGCCCTCCAGCAGGAAGAACGCCTCGGCCTCCCGGGTGTGCCGGTGCAGAGGAGTCGCGATCCCGGGCGGCTGGCTCACGGTCGCCACCGCCAACCGTCCCCCCGACTCCTCCGGCAGCAGCAGGTGCTCGAAGAGCGAACCCATCGCCCACGTCGCGTGGCTGGCGTCCCCCGGCCCGCGCACCACGACCTTCGCCTCCTCGGCCATGGACCCCTCCTCGGGCTTTGATCCGAAGTGACTTCGGATGAATGTTCGCTAATGTAGACCTCGTGTCGACGGAGCGCAAGACCCGCACCTACGACGGGTCGGCCCGCCGCGCGGCGGCGGAGCAGACCCGCGACCGGGTGCTGGCGGCCGCCCGCGAGCTGTTCGTCGAGCGCGGCTATGCGGCCACCTCGGTCGGCGACATCGCCCGGACGGCCGAGGTGTCCGTGGACACCGTCTACGCGGCCGTCGGCCGGAAGCCGCAGATCCTGCTGACCGTCGTGGACATGGTCCTCGCCTCCTCGGCGCGCCCCCTGCCTGCCGACGAGCGCGACTACGTCCGGGCCGTGCGCGAGGCCGGGTCCGCCGTCGCCAAGCTGACGACCTACGCCGCCGCGCTGGCCCGGCTGATGCCGACGCTCTCGCCCCTCCTGCTGGCCCTGCGCGACGCGGGGCTGACCGACCCGGAGTGCGCTGCCAGCTGGCAGCACGTGGTCGACCGGCGGGCCACCAACATGCTCGTGCTGGCCGGCGAGCTCCGCGCGGCCGGGTCGGTGCGTGCGGACCTCGACGACCAGCAGGTGGCCGACCTCATCTGGTCGACGAACAGCCCGGAGTGGTTCGCCGCCTACACGTCGCGGGGGCGATCGAGCGACGACTACGCCGCCACGCTCGCCGACCTGTGGGCCAGGACGCTCCTGGTGCGGGACGGGTCAGAACAGCAGTAGCGCGGCGACGACGCCGGCGGCGACGACCGCCCACCGGAAGACCGCGTCCGGGAGCTTGCGGCCGATGCGGGCGCCGACGTAGCCACCCACCAGCGAGCCGGCCGCGAGCAGCACCACGACGTCCCACCGCGGGTCGGCCACCACGATGAAGATCAGGCCGGCGACGACGTTGCCGACCATCAGCGACAGGGTCTTGAGGCCGTTGACGATGCGCAGCTCGAGGTCGGTGCCGATGCCGAGGACGGCCACCATCATCACGCCCGCGCCCGCGCCAAAGTAGCCGCCGTAGACCCCCGTGATCGTGGCGAACGCCGTCGTCGCGGGGGACATGTGCCGACGCTCGGCCAGCGCGACGCCGTGCCGCGACTCGTGGCGCTCCCGCAGCCACCTCGCGATGCGGGGCTGCACGCCGACGAGCAGGCAGGTGAAGAGGATGAGGTAGGGGACGATCGCCTCGAAGACGCCCGGCGGCAGCCCGAGCAGCAGGGCCGCGCCGACGACGGCCCCGAGGGCGCAGACGAGGATGATCGTCCGGGCGATCGGGCCGGCCTCGCGGACCTCGGCGCGGTAGCCGAGGACGCCGCCCAGGCCGCCCGGGATCAGGCCCAGGGTGTTGGACACGTTGGCCACGACCGGCGGGAGGCCGAGGGCGACCAGCACGGGGAAGCTCAGCAGGGACGCCACCCCGACCGTGGACGAGAGCACGCCGGCGCCGAACCCGGTGGCGAGCACCAGGAGCGCCTCGAGTGAGGTCACTGCGCCTCGCGGATGATGGCGACATCGCTGACCATCGCGACGTGGGCGTGCATCGCCTCTGCCGCCGCGGCCGGGTCGCCGGCGCGGATCGCCTCGGCGATCGCGCGGTGCCCGGCCAGGGAGTCCTGCGGTCGGCCGGGCTGGCCGAGCGACTCGAGCCGGGTCTCCTTGATCAGGTCGCCGATCTCGTCCATCAGTCGGGCGAGGAGGAGGGAGTGGGAGGCGGCGGTGACGGCGCCGTGGAAGCGCTCGTCGCCCTCCACGCCACGGCCGCCGGCCTCGATGTCGGCGGCCATGAAGGCGAGCGCGTCATCGATCCGGGCGAGGTCGTCGTCGGTGCGTCGTACGGCGGCGAGCGAGGCGATCTTGGTCTCGAGCGCGTCGCGGGTCTCGATGACCTCGGGCAGCCGGTCGGCGTGGCTGCGGATCGCCTCGACGATGCGACTCGACTTCTGGTGGCGCGCGGTCACGACGGTGCCGTCGCCGTGGCGTACCTCGACCACGCCGACCACCTCGAGCGCCACGAGCGCCTGGCTCAGGGTGGCGCGGCTGACGCCGAGGCGCTGGGCGAGCTCGCGCTCGGGCGGGAGCTTGTCGCCGGCCTGCAATCCGTTGTCATCGATCCACGACGAGATCTGCCCGGCCACCTGCTCGTAGAGACGAGTGCGGAGCAGCCGCGGCGGGAAAGAGGAAGACTCGGACATGGCACCAGCCTATTGACGATCGGCTCATTGTCCTATTGGCTAGGCCACTGAGCCAGCATTGTGACGAGGGCCACCCCCCGCGACCCCGCCGTGCTGGCACTTCACTCGGAAGGTGACCGTTATGGGTCCGGAATGGATTGCGATCATCGCGCTCGTCGCGCTGTTCGTTGTCGGCACCGTACTGCCGATCAACATGGGAGCACTGGCCTACGTGGCCGCATGGTTCGTGGGCATGTACGCCCTCGACCTCGACGAGAAGGAGATCCTGGCCGGCGTCAGCGGCGACCTGATCCTCACGCTGATCGGTGTCACCTACCTGTTCGCGATCGCGCGGAACAACGGCACGGTCGACCTCATCGTGCGCACGGCGGTGCGCGCCGTGGGCGGCCGCGTGGCCCTCATCCCGTGGGTGATGTTCGCCGTCACCGCCGTCCTCACCGGCATCGGCGCGGTCAGTCCCGCGGCCTGCGCCATCATCGGGCCCATCGCGCTCGGCTTCGCCGGCCGCTACGGCATCAGCCCGCTGATGATGGGCATGTTCGTCGTCCATGGCGCCCAGGCCGGCGGCTTCTCGCCGATCAGCATCTACGGCGTCATCACCAACTCGGTGATGCAGGACGCCGGCCTGCCCTCGAGCGAGATCACCGTCTTCCTGGCCAGTCTGATCGTCAACACCGTGATGGCCGCGATCCTCTTCGTGGCTCTCGGTGGCCGCAAGCTGATGGCGATGCGGATCGATCCCGACGAGGAGGACACGCTCGACGAGGACCTGCACCGCGGCGGCGCGACCGTGCCCGCCCGCGGCATGGGCACCAGCGCCCCCACCGGCACCCAGGCCCAGGGCGTGCGCCGCGACCAGGTGCTCACCCTCATCGCCTTCGTCGGCGTGGCCCTCGTCGCCCTGGTCTTCGACAAGAACATCGGCTTCGTCGCCATCACCGCCGCGGTCATCCTCGCGATGCTCGCGCCCAACGAGCACAAGGACGCCGTCAAGCAGATCGCCTGGCCCACCGTGCTGCTGGTCGCCGGCGTCAGCACCTACGCGACCATCCTCACCACCGCGGGCTCGCCCGAGTTCGTCGGCAACTGGGCCGCCGGCCTCGGTGCGGCGGCGATCGGCGCGCTCGTCCTCTGCTACGTCGGCGGCATCGTGTCGGCGTTCGCGTCCTCGACCGCGCTGCTGCCGGTGATCATCCCGATCGCCGTGCCGCTCATCGCCGACGGCGGCATCAACGCGGCGATGTTCGTCGCGGCCCTCGCGGTCTCCTCGACGATCGTCGACGTCAGCCCCTTCTCCACCAACGGTGCGCTGATGCTCGCCAACAAGCCCGACACGATCGAGGAGCCGGTCTACTACAAGCAGATCCTGACCTACGCCGTGATCGTCACCCTGGCCGGGCCGCTGCTCGTCTGGGCCGCCCTCGTTCTCCCCGGATGGTGAACACCGACATGACCGAATCCACGACCGGGTCCGCCACCGGACCCCTCGCCGACCTCCTCGTCGTCGACCTGACCCGCGCGCTCGCGGGCCCGCACGCCACCCAGATGCTGGGCGACCTCGGCGCCCGCGTGATCAAGGTGGAGGCACCGGGCAGCGGCGACGACACCCGCGGCTGGGGCCCGCCGTTCGTCGGCGAGCCCGACGCCCGCCAGTCGACGTACTTCCTGTGCACGAACCGCAACAAGGAGTCGATCGCCCTCGACCTCAAGGACGAGGCCGACAAGGACGTGCTGGTCGGGCTGGTCGAGCGCGCCGACGTGCTCGTCGAGAACTTCCGCACCGGCGTCCTCGAGCGGCTCGGCCTCGGCATCGAGGAGCTGATGCGCCGCAACCCGCGCCTCGTCGTCCTCTCGATCACCGGGTTCGGCCACGACGGTCCCGAGGGTGGCCGCGCCGGCTACGACCAGATCGCGCAGGGCGAGGCCGGCCTGATGTCGCTGACGGGATCCGGACCCGACGACCCGCAGCGGGTCGGCGTACCCATCGCGGACCTGCTGTCCGGCATGTACGGCGCCTACGGCGTCCTCGCCGCGCTCCACGAGCGGGAGCGCACCGGCACGGGCACGGTCGTGCGTACGTCGCTGCTGGCGTCGGTCGTCGGCGTGCACGCCTTCCAGGGCACCCGGTGGACCGTGGCCGGCGAGGTCGGGCGCGCTCAGGGCAACCACCACCCGTCGATCGCGCCCTACGGGCTCTTCCACTGCCGCGACGGAGCGGTGCAGATCGCCCTCGGCAGCGAGGGGCTGTGGAAGAAGTTCTGCGCCGGCTTCGGGCTCGACCCGGACGCCGAGGGCATGGCCACCAACGGCGAGCGGGTCGGCCGTCGCGAGCAGGTCATCGAGGTCGTCGAGCAGGCGTTCGCCGACTGGGACGCCGAGCCGCTGCTGGCCCGGCTCGCCGAGGTGGGCGTGCCGGCGGGCAAGGTGCGCACCCTCGACGAGGTCTACGAGTGGGACCAGGTCGCCAGCCAGGGCCTGCTGGTCGACGTCGAGCACCCGACGCTCGGCGGCCTCACGCTCCCCGGCCCGCCGCTGCGGTTCTTCGACGCCGAGGGCACCGAGGTCACCCGCCGCGACCACGTCGCGCCGCCGCTGCTCGACCAGCACGCCGACGCGATCCGCGCCTGGGTCGGCGGGGGTGGGTCATGACCCGGCGCTGGACCGCGCACGAGCTGCTCGACCTGGTGCTCGACGAGGGCACCTTCGCCTCGTGGGACGAGCCAGTCGACCTGTCCTACGCCGACGCGGGCTACCGCGCCGAGCTCGAGGCCGCCGCGACTAAGGCCGGCACCGACGAGTCGGTGCTGACCGGGCGCGGCCAGGTCCGCGGCCGGCCGGTCGCGGTCGTCGTCAACGAGTTCCGCTTCCTCGCCGGCTCGATCGGCCGGGCCGCCGCGGACCGCATCACCGCAGCCGTGCGCCGGGCGACCGCCGAGGGGCTACCCCTGCTGGCCAGCACGGCGTCGGGCGGCACCCGCATGCAGGAGGGCACGCCCGCCTTCGTGCGGATGGTCGAGATCTCCCGCGCGCTGATGGACCACCGCGCCGCGGGCCTGCCCTACCTCGTCCACCTGCGCCACCCCACGACCGGCGGCGTGTACGCGTCGTGGGGCTCGCTCGGACACGTGACCGTCGCGGAGCCCGGCGCGCTGGTGGGCTTCCTCGGCCCCAAGGTCTACGCCGGCCTCAACGGTCGGCCGTTCCGGCCGGGCGTCCAGGTCGCGGAGAACCTCGCCGCCGCCGGTGTCATCGACGGGGTCGTGGCCGCCGAGGACCTGCCCGCCATGGTCGACAGCGCCCTCGCGGTGCTGGTCGACGGGCCCGGCGCGGGCCGGTTGCCGCTGCGCGCCTCGCGCCCGATCGGCGACCACGCCGCCTGGGACTCCGTCGAGCGGACCCGTCGTTCGGACCGGGTGGGCGTGCGCGACCTCCTCGCCCACGGCGCCACCGGCACGTTGCAGCTGCGCGGCACCGACGAGGGCGAGCGCGACTCGACCGTCCTCGTCGCGCTGACCCGGCTCGACGACCAGCCGTGCGTGGTCATCGGCCAGGACCGCTCCCGGCAGGTGCCCGGGCACGCCATGGGACCCGGCGCGCTGCGGGAGGCGCGGCGCGGGATGCGGCTCGCCCAGGAGCTCGGGCTGCCGCTGGTCAGCGTCATCGACACCCCCGGCGCCGAGCTGTCGCCCGAGGCGGAGGAGCGCGCCATCGCCGGCGAGATCGCCCGCTGCATCGCGACCCTCACCACCATGACGGTGCCGACGGTCTCGGTGATCCTCGGCCAGGGATGCGGGGGAGGGGCGCTGGCGTTCCTGCCGGCGCAGACGGTCATCGCGACCGAGCACGCCTGGCTCTCACCGCTCCCGCCGGAGGGCGCGAGCCTGATCGTGCACGGCGACACCGCGCACGCAGCCGAGATGGCCGCGCGCCAGCGGGTGCGGGCCGCGGACCTCCTCGCCGACGGCGTGGTCCAGCACGTGGTGCCCGAGGTCGACGACGAGTCGCGGCGCGACCTCGCGGTCGCCGTCGCCGCCGAGGTCGGCGCTCAGCTGCGCGAGCTCACGGGTCGTAGGCCGGTCGCCCACGCCTCCTGACGGGCGGGCTTGCTCAGGTCGCCGCCCGAAGGGCGGTGAGTGACGCAGGTTCTGGGCGCCCGGAACGTGTCTCACTCACCGCTGGGCGGTGTCCCAGCCACATTCCGTACGACGGAGAGGTGGGTGGCGCACCGCTCACGGGCGCGTCGGACGCCGACACCCGCCGCGGCGGTGCCCCAGCCACGTTCCGTACGACGAGAAGGTGGGTCAGCCACCGCTCGACCGAGCGACGGACGAGGGCTCAGCTGGCCTTCTTGGACTGCTTCTTCGCAACGGTCTTCTTGGTGGCGGTCTTCTTGGCAGCCGTCTTCTTGGCCGGGGCCTTCTTCGCAGCAGACTTCTTGGCGGTCGTCTTCTTCGCCGGCTTCTCGTCGTCGGAGCCGTCGTCCGCGTCGGCCTCGCCCCGGGCGGACTTCGCGGCGGCCACCGACTTCTGGAGCGCGGCGAGCAGGTCGACGACCTCGCCGGAGGTCTTGGTCGAGGTCTCGGTGCGCTTGATCTCGCCGCCCTCGATCTTGGACTTCACGAGCGCGTCGACGGCCCCGGCGTAGTCGTCCTCGAACTCGCTCGCGTCGAAGTCGCCGGCCAGCGTCTCGACGAGCATGTGGGCCATCTTGACCTCTTGCGGCTTGGCGTCGTCGACCTCGACCTTGAAGTCGGGCACGCGCACCTCGTCGGGCCACATCATCGTCTGGAGCACGATGACCTCGCCGGCCTCGGTCTCGCGGACGCGCAGCACCGCGATCGTCGTGCGCTGGCGCAGCGCGACGGTCACCACGGCCATCCGGTCGGCGTCCTTCAGGGCCTGGCGCAGGAGCGCGTAGGGCTTGGCGCCGGCGCCCTCGGGCTCGAGGTAGTAGGACTTCTCGAAGAGCAGCGGGTCGATCTGCTCGCGGGGCACGAACTTCTCCACCGCGATCTCCCGCGACGACGTCGACGGCAGCTGCGACATGTCGTCGTCGGTGAGGATGACCATCTCGCCGTCCTCCGTCTCGTAGCCCTTCGCGATGTCGGCGTAGGCCACCTCCTCGCCGTCGAGCGAGCAGACGCGCTGGTACTTGATGCGGCCGCCGTCCTTGGCGTGCACCTGACGGAACGACACGTCGTGGCTCTCGGTGGCGGCATAGAGCTTGACCGGGACACTGACCAGGCCGAAGGAGACGGCACCCTTCCAGATCGCACGCATGCGATGACGATAGCCGTCACATCAGACACACGTCTCCCTCCAGATGGGGGACGCGGGGATGCCAGACTGCACGCGTGCGCCCGATGCTCGCCAGCAAGACCGACCGCGTCCCGACCGGCGCGCAGTGGCTGCACGAGGTCAAGTGGGACGGGGTGCGCGTGCTCGTCGACGCTCGTGACGGCGTCGTACGCATGACCAGCCGCAACGACAACGACGTCACCCCCGCCTGGCCAGACCTCGCTGCGCCGCCGCTCGGCGACCGCGACCTGATGGTCGACGGCGAGGTGATCGCCCTCAACGAGCGGGGCGTCCCCGACTTCCGCGTGCTGCAGCACCGGATGCACGTCCGCAACGCCCGGGAGGTCGCGCGCCTGGTGACGTCCGTGCCCGCGACCCTCATGGTCTTCGACCTGCTCCGCCTCGACGGCGAGGACCTCACCGCCCGCCCGCTGGAGGAGCGGCGCGCGCTGCTCGAGGGGCTTCCACTGGGCGACTCGAAGTGGCAGGTCCCGGCGGCGTACGACGACGGCGACATGCTGTTCGACGCCACCCTGCAGCAGGGGCTCGAGGGCGTGGTGAGCAAGCGTCGCGGCTCGCGCTACCGCTTCGACGCCCGCAGTGAGGACTGGCGCAAGCTCGCCCACCGACACCGCGGGTCGTTCGTCGTCGGCGGCTGGCGCCCGCAGACGGGTACGACGGACCGGCTGGCCTCGCTGCTCGTCGGCGAGCAGACCCCCGACGGACTGCTCTACCGCGGCCGCGTGGGCAGCGGCATCGCCGGGGCGACCAGCACCCGGCTCGGCGCCCTGATGGCTCCGCTGGCGGCCGGGGCGTCGCCGTTCGCGGACGAGGTCCCCCGCATCGACGCTGCCGGCACCTTCTGGGTCGAGCCGCGGGTGGTGGTCGACATCGACACCCACGGCCTGGGCTACGAGCGCCTGCGCCAGCCGTCGTTCCAAGGCGTCCGCGACGACCTCTCGCCCGAGGACCTCGCATGAGGCGGCTCCTGGTGGCGATGGTGGTGGCGACGCTCGGGGCGGCGGGGCTGCTCACGCCGACCGGCGCAGGAGCCGAGGCCCGGCGGGCCGACGTCGTCCGCCTCGACGGCGTACGCGTCGAGCTCCGCGCGGGCACCACGCAGGTCGTCACGGTCGACCACACGCGTGGCGTGCGCGCCCGGGTCTCGCTGTGGCGGCTGGCCGCCGACGGGTGGGAGCGGCAGCTGACGACGACCGACGGCCGCACCGGCTACGGCGGCTTCGTCGACGGCGACCGCCGGCGCCAGGGATCGGGGACGACGCCGCTGGGCACCTACGGACTGATCTCGACCTTCGGCACCCACGCCGCCGACCGGCGCGCGTTGCTGCCACACCACCGGATCCGCAAGGGGGACCACTGGGTGCAGGACAACGCCTCCGACTTCTACAACCAGCTGCGCAACCAGCGTGACGGCGGCTTCCGCTGGTGGCTGCCGGCGTCGGACCCCAACTCCTCGGAGCGGCTGACCGACTACCACCGGCAGTACGAGTGGTCGATCGTCACCGACTTCAACGTCGAGCAGGTGCGCCACCGCGGCTCGGGGATCTTCCTCCACGTCAACGGGCGCGGCGCGACCGCCGGGTGCGTGAGCGCTCCCCGGCGGTTCATCCGCTCGCTGGTGCGGCTCCTGGACCCCGCCCGCGTGCCGGTGATCGCGGTCGGCCGATGAGCGAGCTGCAGGTCGACGTCGACGGCCGCACCCTGACCATCAGCAACCTCGACAAGGTGCTCTACCCGCGCACGGGCACGACCAAGGGCGAGGTGCTCAACTACTACGCGCAGGTCTCGCCGGTGCTCCTCCCGCACCTGAAGGACCGGGCGGTCACCCGGATCCGCTGGCCGCACGGGGTCGAGGGGTCGAGCTTCTTCGAGAAGAACGCGCCGGGCGGCACGCCGTCGTGGGTGCGTACGCACGAGGTGTCGACCACGGGCTCGCGCTCCGGCAAGGGGGACGGCACGATCCGCTTCCCGATCTGCGACGACCTCGCCACCCTGACCTGGCTGGCCAACCTCGCCGCGCTCGAGCTGCACGTGCACCAGTGGACCGTCGACGCCAAGGGCCGGCCCCGCCACCCCAACCGCCTCGTCATCGACCTCGACCCCGGTGAGCCGGCCGGGCTGCACGAGTGCGCCCGGGTGGCGCTGATGGTGCGCGACGCGCTGGCCGAGCGCGACCTCGGCTGCACCCCGGTCCTGAGCGGGAGCAAGGGCCTGCACCTGTACGCCCCGCTGCCGGACGGGCGCGGCAGCCTGGACAGCGACGGCACGACGGCGCTCGCGAAGGAGGTCGCCGAGGAGCTCATGAAGGAGCACCCCGACCTGGTGACGAGCGTGATGACCAAGGCCAGGCGGCCCGGCAAGGTGTTCCTCGACTGGTCGCAGAACTCCGGCTCCAAGACCACGATCTCGCCCTACTCCCTGCGCGGCCGCGAGCGTCCGACCGCCGCCGCCCCGCTGACATGGGAGGAGGTCGAGGAGGGCGCCGAGGACGACCTGGCGCTCGAGCAGCTCACGATGGACCAGGTGCTGGAGCGGGTGGCCCGGCTGGGTGACGTCTTCGAGGCCTGACACCCTCCGACCGGGTGTGCCGCGCAGATGTCCCGTGGATTCACCCCATGAGGCTCGGGACCTGCATCTATGCTCTCGCCATGGCCCATGACGTGCTGGTGGTTGAGGACGAGGAAGACATCGCCGTCCCCCTCATGCGCACGCTCGAGCGCGAGGGCTACGAGGTCAACCGCGTGTCCGTCGGCGCTGACGCCGTCGCCTTCGCCGTGGGCGAGGGGCCGGCGGTCGTGATCCTCGACCTCGGCCTGCCCGACATGGACGGCATCGACGTGTGCCGCCAGATGCGCTCCGGGGGTTACCTCGGCGGCATCATCATGGTGACCGCCCGCGCCGGCGAGCTCGACCGCGTGGTCGGCCTCGACGTCGGCGCCGACGACTACCTCGCCAAGCCGTTCGGCCTCGCCGAGCTCCTCGCCCGCGTGCGCGCCCTCCTGCGGCGCAGCGGCAGCACCCCGGCCCCGGACGACACGACGGTCACCACCTCGTCGGGCCTGAAGATCGACGCCGCCTCGCGCCGCGTGCACCTCGGCGACCGGGAGATCGCGCTGACCGCCAAGGAGTTCGACGTCCTGGCCGTCCTCGCCAACAGCCACGACAAGGTCGTGCCGCGCGAGACGCTGATGAACGAGGTCTGGGACCAGAACTGGTACGGCTCGACCAAGACCCTCGACGTCACCATCGGCCGCCTCCGCAGCAAGCTCGAGGCCGCCGCGGCGGGCGAGAAGGTCGTCGCCATCCGCGGCGTCGGCTTCCGGCTCGAGACGGGCACCTGAGCCCAGACGGCTGCCCAGCGTTCCGTCGGCAGTACTCCCCTCATCCGAAAGGGTGAGCTTCGCCTGGCAGTGGCGTGCCGCCCACCTCGGGCGCCTACCCATCATGCGGTAGCACTGGCTCGGTCCCGGCGCTGGCCGGCGTCGGCGCTCCTACGGTGCGACCAGGTCTCGGACCGTCCATGTGGAGGTCTTCCGATGTGCGCTTCGATGGCTTGGCCCCGCCTGCTCCGCCTCCTCCTCGTTGTCGCACTCGGCCTGAGCCCGGTGGCCCTGGTTCCCGGCGCCGCTCACGCGGCGGACATCTCGATCTCCGGCACGGTCACCGGAACGCCGTACGGCGCGGGAACGGCGGACCCACAGCAGGGCGTCACCGTCGGGCTCTTCCTGGAAGGGAGCTACGCAGCACCGATTGCGACGGACACGACGGATGCGGATGGCACCTACGCCTTCGCGAACCTGGAGCCGGGGTCCTTCAAGCTCCGCGCGGTCAAGGCGGCGTTCAAGACGACGTGGTACTCCGGCTACTTCAACCCTCAGGACGCGACCCTGCTGACCCTCAACGAGGGCGACCACTACACCGGCATCTCGTGGAACCTCGCCGACGCGACCACGGAGATCTCGGGGACGATCACAGGAACTCCGTTCGGCGCGGGGGCCGCCGATCCGCTGCCGGGCGCGACGGTCGGGCTCTTCCGGGAGGGGGACTACGCGGCGCCGATCGCGACGGACACGACGAATGCGGAGGGCGCCTACGCGTTCGCGGACGTGGCGCCCGGGTCCTACAAGGTTCGGGCAGCGAAGGCAGAGTTCAAGACGACGTGGTACTCCGGCTACTTCAACCCTCAGGACGCGACGCTGCTGCCCGTCGACGAGGGTGCTCACTACACCGGCATCTCGTGGAACCTCGCCGACGCGACCACCGAGATCTCAGGGACGATCACCGGGACGCCTGCCGGCGCGGGGACAGCGGATCCGCTGCCGGGCGCGACGGTCGGGCTGTACGTCGAAGGGGCCTACGCCGCGCCCGTCGCGACTGACACCACGGATGCGCTGGGCGCGTACGCCTTCCCCGGCGTCGCGCCGGGCTCCTACAAGCTGCGTGCCTCGAAGGTGCAGTTCAAGACGACGTGGTACTCCGGCTACTTCAACCCCACGGACGCCACCACGCTGCCGATCAACCCGGGCGACCACTACACCGGCATCGCCTGGAACCTCGGCGATGCCACCACCGAGATCTCCGGGTCCATCACGGGCACCCCGTACGGCGCCAACCAGGCGACGCCGCTGGACGCCGCGACCGTCGACCTCTTCGTCGAGGGTGAGTACGCCAGCCCCGTTGCCACCACGACGAGCGTGGCCGGCGAGTACTCCTTCCCGGCTCTCGCGGCGGGCAGCTACAAGGTGCGAGCCTCCAAGGCCGGCTTCAAGACCACGTGGTACTCCGGCTACTTCAACCCCACGGACGCCACGGTGCTCCCGGTCAACGAGGGCGACCACTACACGGGCATCAGCTGGAACCTCGCCGACGCCACGACGGAGATCTCCGGCACGATCAACGGCACGCCGTACGGCGCCAACCAGTCCAGCCCGCAGGCGGGGGCCTCGGTTGCGTTGTTCGCGCAGGGATCGGGGACGACCCCGATGGCGACCACCGTCACCGATGCCCAGGGCGACTACACATTCCCCAACGTGGCACCCGGGACCTACGAGCTGCGCGCGTCCAAGGACCTGTTCCAGACGATGTGGTATTCCGGCACGCCCCTGCGGACGAATGCCACGGCGCTTCCCGTGACGCCCGGAGATCACTACACGCAGATCAGCTGGCACCTGCCCGATGCCACCACCAGCATCGAGGGGCAGGTGTTCGGCACGCCATGGCCCGACTACCAGCAGACCGAGATCGTCGGGGCGACAGTGGAGCTGTTCGCCGTCGACAACACCACCACCCCGATCGCCACCGACACCACGGCAGCCGACGGCTCATACGCCTTCGACGGTGTCGCCGCCGGCGACTACAAGCTCAGGTTCACCAAGGACGGCTGGCAGCGCCAGTGGTACTACTACGGCACCACAGCCGACCAGGCCACGCCGATCACGGTCTCGCCCGGCGTCCACTACACCGGGGTCAGTGTCTGGCTGGCCGACGCGAGCATCGGCATCAGCGGCACGATCACCGGGTGGCCGTTCGACGCGTCCGAGGGTGTCGCACTGCCGGGCGCCCAGGTCGCGCTGTTCACGCAGGGCAACACCAGCACTCCGCTCGCCACCGTTGCCGCCGGCGCGGGCGGGAGCTACGCCTTCGCCGGGATCGACGCCGGGACCTACCTGATCCGCGCCAGTGCCCCCGGCTACGTGACGCGTTGGGCCTACTACGCCACGTCCGCGGCACAGGCAACGCCATTCGTGCTGGCCGCGGGCGACCACGTCCAGGTGGACCTCGCCCTCGACGACGCGAGCACCTCGCTGGGCGGCACCGTCTACGCGACCGCCTATCCCTCAGGTGAGCAGACCACGCTCCCGGGCGTGACTGTGAAGGTGTTCCCCGCGGGGGCCACCGGTGGGCCTCCGACTGCCACGACCACGACCGGGGGCAACGGCAAGTACCAGTTCACCGGTCTGGCCGCCGGCTCCTACAAGGTCCAGTTCGTCCCGCCGGTCTCCTCCGACTACGGCCCTGTCTGGTACGGCGGAAGCGCGACCGCCGCGGACAGCAGCGCGCTCGAGGTGACGTCCGGAACGCATCTCACGTGGGTGGACGCCTACCTGAGTGACACCTCCACCTCGCTGGCCGGAACGGTCAACCACGGCGCCCCGGACAACCCGGTGAACGGCGCCACGGTGAGTGTCTACTCGCCAGGCGACACCGTCACGCCCGTCGCGTCGACCACCACCGCGGCGAACGGGTCGTACTCGTTCGTGGACCTGCCCGCGGGCAACTACCTGGTGAAGTTCAGCGCCGCGACGTATGCGACGCAGTGGTACTACGGCTCCCAGACAGCGCTCGGCGCGAGCCAGCTCGGCATCCAGCCCGGCTCCCACCTGACCGGGATCGACGCCTATCTCTCCGTTCCCGGTTCTGACTGGGAGGAGATCTCGACCCCCACCATCACCGGCCTGGCAGAGGTGGGAGCGGTGCTGACCGCCGTACCCGGCACGTGGTCCCCGGCCCCCACGACGTTCCACTACCAGTGGGCCGTCGGCGGTGCTGACGTCGCGGGCGCAACGGGGTCGACGTTCACGGTGCCCACCTCGGCCAAGGGACAGAAGGTGACCGTGACGGTGTACGGCGTGAAGGCCGGCTTCCCGCAGATCCCGCAGACCAGCGCCCCGCTCACGATTCCGTCGTGGAAGGCAAGTGACATCCCACCTGCCCTGAGTGCTCCCACCGGCACCGTCGCGGTCAGCCAGGTCAACGCTGATCCATCCGGTGTGGCCATCTCCTCCACTCCGGTGCTCGGGTTCCCGCGCAGCGGCGCCGATCACGTGGTGATCTCCAGCGGCGACGCGAACGAGGCAGCCGCGGTCGGCGACCCGGGGACGTTCATCAGCACCAACCTGGAGGGCGCGGCCGGAGCGGACGGCAACGATCTGACACAGCTGGTCCTGCAGGTGACGCCTCCTTCGGGGTCGACCTGCCTTCTCTTCGACTTCGTGTTCGCCTCCGAGGAGTTCCCCGAGTACGTCGGGTCCTCCTTCAACGATGTCTTCACGGTCGAGACGCCGTCGTACAGCGTGGCGAAGGTGAACGGAGCCATCTCCGCTCCCAACAACGTGGCAGTGGACAGCGCGGGCAACATGGTGTCGATCAACACGGTCATCGGCCTGGCCTCGAAGCCGGGCACCGTGCTGGACGGAGCCACGCCGGTCCTCGTCGCCTCGGTCCCGGTCGTAGTCGGGCAGTCGACCCCCGTCGTGCTGTCGGTCCAGGACATCGGGGACAGCGCGTACGACTCGGCGGTCTTCATCGACTCCTTCAGGTTCGGCTCGGGCGGACAGTGCTCGTCGTCGGTGGACCCGGTCGTCCCGATCAGCGGGCCGATTCCCGGCATCTCGGGTGGCAACGCAGTCGGTGCCACCCTCACCGCGGAGCCGGGCAGCTGGGCGCCTGACCCGGTCGACCTGGCCTACCAGTGGGCGGTCGACGGCATCGACGTGCCCGGAGCCACCGGCCCCACGTTCTCGGTGACGGGCGACCACGTCGGCACGACCATCACGGTGACGGTGACCGGTAGCAAGCCCGGCTACCAGTCCGTGTCCCGCACCAGCGCCGGCACCGACATCCCGGACGGCCCCGCCGTGACGGGTCCGAAGCCGACGATCACAGGCACCCCGGCACTCGGCAGCACGCTCACTGCGGTACCCGGCGACTGGCTGCCCGCCGGGGTCACCCTGAGCTATGTGTGGAAGGCCGACGGTCTCGCGGTTCCCGGTGCCACTGGCGTCACCTTCGTGCCGGGCCCCGACCAGGTCGGCAAGGCGATCACGGTCTCGGTGACCGGAGCCTTGGACGGCTACGCCAGCAGCACCCGCACGAGTGACCCCACCGCAGGCGTCGCGGCGGGCAGCCTCACGACCGCCACGCCGAACCTGTCGGCGCCGGTCCGGGTGGGTCAGTCCGTCGCGGCCTCCACAGGAACGTGGTCACCGGTGCCGGAGGAGTTCTCGTACCAGTGGCGGATCGACGGGGTGCCGGTCCAGGGCGCCACCGGCTCGACCTATCTCCCCGACCCCAGCGACCTGGGCAAGACCTTGACGGTGTCCGTCACCGGCACCAGGACCGGCTACACGACTGCAACGGCAACCAGCGCCGGCACCGTAGTGGCGCCGGGTGTGCTCGCCACGGACACCCCCACGGTGTCGGGCACGCCGAAGGTGGGGGAGACCCTGACCGCGGCCCCGGGCACGTGGGGCCCGGTCCCGGTGAACCTGGCCTTCCAGTGGCGGGTGGACGGGACGCCGGTCGCGGGTGCGACAACGGCGTCGTTCGCCGTACCGGCCGATGCGGTCGGGAAGGTGGTCTCGGTCGCCGTGACCGGCACGAAGACCGGTTATGCCGCAGCCACGGTGGTCTCGAGTGCGACGGCTGCAGTCACCCCGGGGACGCTCTCGACGGGCACTCCCGCTGTCACAGGCACGGCGACGGCGGGCGAGACGCTGACCGCGGCTCCGGGCACGTGGGGCCCGGTCCCGGTGAACCTGGCCTTCCAGTGGCGGGCGGACGGGACGCCGATCGCAGGCGCGACAGCTGTCACCTTCCTGGTGCCGACCGATGCGGTCGGGAAGAAGATCTCGGTCGCGGTGACGGGCACGAAGGCCGGATACGCCACAGCGACGGTGGTCTCGGGTGAAACTGCCGCGGTCGCGCCGGGTGTGCCGCCTGCGCTGACCCCCGGCACCCCCTCGGTGTCGGGCACGGCGAAGGTGGGCGAGACCCTGACGGCGGCACCGGGCACGTGGGGCCCGGCTCCGGTGGACCTGGCCTACCAGTGGCGAGCGGACGGGACGCCGATCGGCGGAGCGACATCGTCGTCCCTCGCGGTGACGCCCGGGATGGTCGGCAAGAAGATCTCCGTCGCGGTGACGGGCAGCAAGACCGGCTTCCCCTCAGCAACGGCAGTATCCGGCGAGACCACCGCGGTCGCGACGGGCACGCTGTCGGCCGGCACCCCCTCGGTGTCTGGCACCGCCAAGGTGGGCGAGACCCTTACCGCTGCCCCGGGCTCCTGGGGTCCCGGCGCGGTGGACCTGACCTACCAGTGGCTGCGCAACGGATCCGCCATCCCCGGCGCCACCCAGGTGACGTACGTCCTGGGCGCGGGCGACGCGGGTGCGACCGTCTCCGTCAGGGTGACCGGCACCAAGACCGGGTACGACCCGTCGTCCGCCACGAGTGCCCCCACGCAGACCGTGGCGACGGCCGTCTCGACCTTCAGCTCGACGCCGGTGCCGCAGGTGAGCGGCATCGCGCAGGTGGGGGAGAAGCTCACGGCGGTCCCGGGCGTCTGGGCTCCCGCGGGCGCCCAGCTCACCTACCAGTGGCTGGTCAACGGAACCGTCCTCCCCGGGGCCACCACCCCGGTGATCTACGTGGCACCGGGCGCTGTGGGCAAGAGGTTCTCGGTGCGCGTCACCGGGTCCCTGCCCGGCTTCACGTCCGCCACCGTCACGAGCGCCCAGACCGCGGCTGTCGTGCTCGGCGAGATCGACGGCTCCACGCCGAAGATCAAGGGCACGCCCAAGGTCGGCCAGAAGCTGAAGGCAATACCCGGGGACTGGCACCCGGCGGGAGTCACGCTGACGTACCAGTGGAAGGCGAACGGGACGAAGCTGAAGGGTGCCACGAAGAAGACCCTGGTGATCCCTGCTGCTGCGAAGGGCAAGCGCATCACGGTGACCGTCACCGCGACGCTCGCCGGCTATGCCAAGACGAGCGAGACGAGCAAGAAGACGCTGTCGGTGAAGGGGTAGGTCACAGGAGTTCTCCACAAGCTTTGCCCTGGGTCTGTTTTCCTGCGCTCCGCGCTGGGTAGCGTGACGGTGCACGTTCTCGGGGAAGCAGGTGCCGCACGATGGCCGTTGATCGCGTTCCGCGCGGCCTGCTCGAGCTTCTCGACCGCGGTCGCGGGGTCGGCGTGAACGGTGATCATGGGTCTTCCTCTCTCACCTGCTGATACCCCCTCAGGGTATACGTAGTACAGAGCAGCCCTTGGGATGTGGCGCGTTGGGCCGTTAAGTCGACTACGGTCCCGCTCGTGATCGCCATCATCGTTACTTGTATAGGCGCCCTCGCGGCACTGATTCCGGCGGTGGCGGCGCTCCGGGGCGGGCGACTGCGGCGTCTAGAGCGGCAACTCGCGCTGTACAAGACCCTTCCCTCTGGCAAGGCAAAGAATGCTCTACGCCGGTCAATGAACCTGAACGCCACCGGGGTATATCTGGCCGAGCGTCGGAAACCGGGTTCGAATATGGCGCGGCTTGGCCTGGCGCTAGGCGTCTACGGCATCTACCTATTTCTGGGAGCCATGCTCTTGACGCTGGCCCCCGAGGCTCTTCAGTCGTACGAGACCGGTGTTAGTTGGCTCGACGATCCAGAACTCACGGCAGCCGGTGGGTATGTGATTGGCGTATCTGTCGCTGCACTCGGAGCGGTGGTGGCCTTCGTGGGGTTCGCGGTAAACGTCGCGAGCGAGTCGCCGCAGCACTACTTGGAGGCGGTGCGCCTGAGCAAGGAGCGCGCCAAAAGGGAAGCGACCGAGATTTCCCTACCAGCCCCAGAGGGACCCCTGAAGCGGTTGTGGTTCCGCGCCTACAACAAAGTTCGCGGGGTGGGGCCGGCAGACGACACAGACGGCGACTCGACCAACGACGAGCCTCGACAGGCTAAGAGTCCTGAGGGAGACTGAGTTACGACTTCAACACCGCCGCTGGCGCATGGGCCGGGCATCTCCTTGGGAGTGCCCCACGCCAGCACCGCACCGCCGCAACAAGGGTGAGTCGCTCGCGCACCACCTCGACACGAACTCTGGCGCGCGCAAGGTCGGCAACGACCGAGAGAACCTCGTCGCCGCGCGCATCCGCAAGGACGCGAAGTGGGAGGAAGCCGCGTCCTCCCTCGAACAGCGCGCCGCTGAGGTCCGCCGCGACCACGAGCGCGGCAAGCAGTACGAGCGCTACGACACTGCTGTCCGTCAGGGCAAGGCCAAGCCGCCCGTGGTCGTCCTGGCACCCGGTCTCGCCCCGCGCTACTGGCTCGGTCACTGCCTCGACTGTGGCCACGACCTGTGGGTGCGCAACCCGCGCCCTCGGGTGCCTATCTGTGAGGGGTGCCGGTCATGAGCCGGGAGCCCTCGTCCGCCTCGATGCGGCTCGCCCGCTCGCGCGGCGGCTGGACCAACCCGCAGCCGCCCGTCGAGCTGCCGCCCACGCCCCTTCCGAGAATCCAGCGCAGGCGCAGTTTCAAGGTCGTGGTCGAGCCTGCGAAGCCCAAGCTTGCGCCGCCACCCCAGCCGACCGCGACCCCGAAGCGGGACCCCTACAAGACGCGGTGGTCTGACCTCACTCCGGAGGAGATGGCTTCGTTCCGCCTCTACCCGAAGGAGGGCCGATGACCCGATCAAAGTTCTCACCGCCGCCGCTGACCTACGAGGACGCCGTGCGGCTGCGAACCCTCGTGCCCGACGATCCAATTCCGCTGCCGCCTGGACATCTCGCGTGCGAGGGCTGCGGGGTCGCGCACACCGGTCCCGTGGTCTCGACGATCGACCTGGGCAACGGCTGGACCCCCGTCGAGTTCACCCGCTGCCCGCACTGCCAGCGCCTGCACGACCGCGCCCCGGACCTGCCGACGCGGAACGTGCTCTTCGCCCTCTCCGTGATCCGGATGGAGCCGCCGGAGGACCCGACTCGACTGGTGCCGTGGATGCAGGTCGCCGCCCGCGCCGTGATGTGGCTCGACCCGGAGGCACCCAACGGCCGCCTGTGCAGCCCGCAACGCTGGGCTCACGTGTCGGTGGGCAAGCGGGCGCAGATCAAGGAGGCCCTCCTCCTCGCCCTGCGCAGCCGCGCCCACGTTGGCGCTCCTCTGCTCGACGTGCCGCCGCCGTGGGGCCGCGCGTGCCTGTTCTGTGGCGTCGGCTCCGTGCCACTGGCCCCGAGCGGACCACCACCGTCAGTCGTAGTACCCCGAATCCCGGTTCATGTCGGTCACCTCACCCATGAGCCACCGCCTCACGGCGTCGGTCGTCTCGTCCAGAGTGCGGCCAGCGACGTACTGGCGGTAGTACCGGTCGTTGGTGGGTTCGGGCGTCTCCGGTTCAGGCAGGGCATCGGCGTCTACCCAGAGCGCCACAACCGGAGGGAGACTTATTGGAAAGGTGATTGGGGCCGACAAGCCGCCCTCCGTCCTCGTCACGATCAGTCGCTGGTGCCCGAGGACGTTGCGGACGCGCTTGAGCCCTGCGACAACTTGGCCGTGGGGATGTGTGTTGCGCCGAGACAGGTAGCCGGGACGAACCATCTTGAGCCCCTCGTCCAGGCTGATTGCCCACCAGCAGAACTCCGTGAGGGGCACGAAGTGATGCTTCTGTCCTTCCTCAATCAGTCGCCCGTACGCCCAGTTGAAGCCTTGCTCGGCTCGCCGGACTGACTCGTAATCCGGCTCTTGAGTAACTGACACCCCTAGGACCCTAGGCGGGCCAGCGCGTGTTGAAGTGCGGTCGCGTTCGCCTGCGAATGTCGGGCCTCGCGGTTAGCGTGCCGACGTGTCGAACTTTGAGAACGCTAAGGACATCGTGACCATCCTCGCGGCTCCGCTCGCCGGTCTCGCTGGCGCGTGGTTCGGTGCTCAAGCTTCCACGAAGCAGTTCACGGCAACCAACGACGACCGCCAACGCGAACGGGATCACAGCGAGCAGGTACGTGTCGTTGAGGCTGCGGAGCGCGCAAAGGCTGCAGAAGCCGAGCGCCTGGCCGCCGACAAACAGCGAGAGAAAGAGCGCTACGAGGAGATTCAGGAGAGCGCTCTCGTCGCGACGGCAGCACTGCGTGGTGAGTTCGCGTACAACCTCCGGACGGGACTGCACATCGATCGAGCGGTGGTCGAGAGGTTCATGATGGCGTCTGCACGATTCACGCTCGTGATGGGGGAGCAGGAGACCCACGCCATGCAGAAGGCGGTCAGCGAGTATGTGTCGAAGGACCGCCTGACACTTGCTCCGGATGCGATGGACGACGCGCTAGCGGCCTATGCCCGGAGCCTCGCGCAGGCCCACTACTGGGACGGGGAAGCCTAAGACTCTGCAGAAACGACCTGACCAACGGAAGTCGGCACTCCGTAGGTGAAAAAGGTGGTTCTGACGAGGACGTCGTCCGCGACCACGACGACCTGAGCCTGACCGGAGCGGTCGCGCCCGTCGCCGACGACAGCGCGATGGTGGGCGAGCTGGTCGCCCGCGTGTCGGGCTTCGGCCCGCTGCAGCCCTTCCTCGACGACCCGGAGGTCGAGGAGGTCTGGATCAACGACCCAGCAAGCACGCGATCGTGCTGGCGCTCCTGCGCCACGGTCGCTCATGCCGTGGACCCCGAGGCAGAGGCGCCTTCGCGTCGCGTCGCGACGTCGACGGCGCAGCACTCGCAGATTGTCTTGCCGCTGGCCTTGCACCCGCGCGGTTCGTCGAGCTGGTCGGCGAGGTGGCAATCGATGGCACGTTGCCCGGATCCGCACACGTCGCCCTCCATCAGCGCGACGAGGTGCTGCGTACCGGCACGACCGCCTGAGGAATCGCTTGGGTTGTGGTGGAGGTGCCGGTGGTGTGGGGGTGTTCTCGTCGACCTAGCTCCTGTTCATCTCCCTCAACTCGATACCCAACGAGTGGTATAGACCTGCGAGATTCGGTTCATACGCGAGTTGTCGTCGAGCATTTGTCGTGCGATTTGAAACGCAGCGGCCGTGCAGCTCTTTCGACTGGGTGCCGCGGGTATGCGGGAGGTGCAGCGTGTCGGGGGAACCGTGCGAGCAACGACTCGGCATCCTGTTCGTACACGGAATCGGCGAGCAGAAGCGTGGCGAGTCCCTGGTGGCTTGGGCGGATCCTATTCACGAGTTCCTGCGGCGACTGCTTACCGCCGACGATCTGGTTGCGCGACAGCGCGAGATGCTTTCCAATCGCGCTCAACGAGTAGGTTTCCCAAAAAAGGATGCCGAGCAGGATCGACTGCTGGATCACGAGTTTGCGGTCGCACGTTCCGCGGCCGCTGAGAGCGCGTTAGACAATGGCGATGTGCCCGTTCGCATGGGGTCGACCGTTCTCCGCCAGCCTGAGGCGAACGAGCCAGCGCATCTCGAACTCTCGGTGGCTTGGCCACGGGCGATGGGGGCCGCTACCACCGAGGAAACGATAATCGATCGAAGCGATTGGCTCCTCGCTGAATCTTGGTGGGCCGAAGAGTTCGTGCCTCCGCCGCCCGGCGTCATGCTTACCTGGGCCCTCAAGGTCGCGCCCCTCATCGTGCTTGGCCATGAGGCCGCATCGTGGGCGCGGACCCTTCAAAATCCCGGGAAGTGGAAGCATCGCCTCCTCCTTCGCATTCCTATTGGTTTGTTCGGATACTTCCTTTCCATCCTCCTACTAATTGGGTGCCTCATCCTTTTGGTTGCCCTGCTAGCACTCGGTTCGCTGCCACTTCCGCGCGTACGTCAGTTCGCCAAGCGGCTCAGCACCCGTTTGGCTTCGTCGGTAGGAGACAGTTACGTCCTCATAGCCAGTCCCAGCGAGTACCAGGCCATGGTGAGCCGCGTACAGCGTGACATCGCGTGGCTGGCGAAACGATGTGATCGCGTCGCTGTCGTAGCTCATAGCCAGGGTGCCGTAGTTGCTCACCGCGCGCTCACGCAGTCGGCCGGCTGCGACGTTCAACTATTCGTCACCGTAGGCTCGGGACTGGGCAAATTGACCGAACTAGAAGATCTTCGCTCACGGGGCCCTGCTGCCAGACTGGCTTGGATGGTGCTGGCGTACGCTCTCGGGGGAATGGTCCTCAGTTACGTTCTCTCCTTCTGGTTCCGTTCTGGGGGCTACGGCTTCGGTAAATGGCTCTTTCTTGTCAACCTATTTTTTTACATCCTGCTATCTCTGACGATATTTTGGAATCTCGTCCAAGATCGAAGTCACGAACAAGAACGGAGACGCCGCAGTCTAAAGAAGCTGGTGCTCAGGCGAAATATCCGCTGGATCGACTTCTACTCTTCGTCCGACCCCGTGCCTAATGGGCCCCTCCTGGATGAGGAGCCGCAATGGTTGCAGTCTTATCAAACGTGGTTCGAAGCATCGTGGATCCGCGATCACAGCGGCTACCGCTCCAACCCGGACGGCTTTATTGCCCCTCTGGTTATGGAAATGTTGGTACTCGAGTCAGCAGGACTGCGCTCGTTGACAACAGGACTACGGGTGCAGGTGCAAACCTATGCCCGTCGCCGCGCGTGGCGCTGTCTATGGCTGATCCGTGCGCGTTTGATAGTGCTCGCAGCGGGCGCGATAGCCATCCCATATCACTGGCCGGCGCTATCGGCGTGCGCTAGTTGGTTGCAGCGTGTGACCCCCGAACGGGTTGGAACTGTTCTGGCGGCCACCGTTGAAACGTTGCTTGTGCCCAAGGATGCGAATCTTCATGTCGACGCGATTCTCGCCGCGGCGATTGGCGCATTCGCGTTGTTCTTGGCCTTCGCGTTGACCAACCTAAGTTGGCGGAGGGTTGGGTCTCGTGACCTCCGACGTTTTTACAGGGGAGATCAGGTCGATGCGGGTGGCTACCCAGCCATGCTGTTCGCGATGGTGGTGTCGGGGTTGGTGATCTTCCCGCTTTCGCCCATCGTGCTTCATCGGCTCAGGTCGGCCTCCTGGTGGCCAGCCGACCCGGCGCCATGGTTGCTGTTCGCGATCTTTTTGCTGAGCACATTCTTCGTCACAAGTTTGGCGGCGGGGGCTGACAGTAGAGAGAAGGAGTCGTCCGAGCTGTTGTCGGATCTAGCGGCTGAGCCCTTGGTTTGTCTGGAGCGCTGGCGCGAGCAGCAGTTCGTCTTGGGCAGGGCCGCCGTTGCCCTAGTCCTGCAGACACCTCTCGTCGGACTTTTTGTGTGGGTCTTCTTGCATCCGCCCTCGTGGCCGTACTGGCTGGATCTCCTCGTGTTCATGGCGGCGTGCGGCGTTGTCCTCTGGATTCCGTTACAGGTTGCGCAACGGATGCGCGGCAACGTGGCGGCGCGTACCGATCCCTGGGTCGTGCGGAGGGTCGAAGCCACGGTGCGACCGCGGGGATACCGCGACGTTTGCCCCAACCCAAGTTCGTCGGCGGACCCCGCCTCCGAAGGCAACGCTGCACTTCTGGACAGGAAGATGCTAGAAGGAGCTCATAAACGGAAGCTCAGTTGGAGGGAACCGGTTCTGGACCACGCCGTGTTACCCCCCGCGCTGCCGCCCACGGCCCTGGTGCAAGACAACTAGTGGACTTGTTGGGAGCTTGGAGGCGTCATGCCGGATTCACCCGGCGTCAGGTGCTGGCCGACCAGGGCACCCCCAGCCAGCGCGCCCGGGTGACCGTCACGTGCGACGCCCCCGCGGGCAACTGCCACGTCGGCACGTCGGTCATCACCGTCCGCGTCGACTCCGGGGTGGACCTGCCGTTCTTCCCGGCGATCCTCGGCAAGGGCGCCGCGGTCTTCTCGCTCGACGCGACCCACACGGTCCCGATCGGGCAGTACGTCGAGAGCGGGTCCGACGACGGAGGGGATCCCGAGCGATGAGGCACCGCGACGAGCAGGGCCAGGTCACGCTGCTGATCATCGGCTTCGCGAGCATCCTGCTGATGGCCATCGTGGTCGTGATCGACGCGTCGGCCGCCTACCTCCAGCGGCAGGGCCTCGACAACCTCGCCGACGGCGCCGCGCTCTACGGCGCCGACCTCGGGTCCGCCGGCATCTACGAGCAGGGCCTCGACGGCGAGCGCCTCACCCAGCAGGAGGCCGCGGTCGAGGCCGCAGTCCGCGACTACCTCGCCCGCGCCGACGCCGGCTCCAGGTACCCCGGCATCGACGTCGGCGTACGCGTCGACCCGGTCGGTCGCTCCGTCACGGTCCGGTTGAGCGCGCCGCTCGACCTGCCGCTCACCGTCCCCGGCTCGCCGAGCAGCCCGACGGTCGGCTCGAGCAGCACCGCAGCCGTGACGGTGGTGCCCGGTGGCTGAGGTCGACGAGGAGGTGCCCGAGGTCTCCGCGTGGCGGCTGTTCGGGATCGCGGGGATGGTGGTGGTGCTCTACGTCGTTCTCGTCGCGGTGGACGACTCGGGCTTCCGCCCGCTGCTGCTGGGAGCGGCGGTGGTCGGTGGCGGTGTCGCCGGACTGGTCGCGGTCGCGGTCGAGCAGCGGCTCCCCGTACGCCGACGCCGTGGACGACGCAAGCCGTCGGCCTCGGCCGCGCGATCGGCGGTCGTCGGGCTCACGGGCGTCGGGCTGATCGTGGCCCAGACGCTGTCGGGGTCGGGGATGAGGTGGTTCATGCTCGGTGGGATCGCCTTCGTGACCGCCGGGGCCACCCGCGCGTGGATCGTCCAGTCGCGGCGGAGTCCCGGCTCGCCCTGAGCAGGCCGTCGTTCCCCGATGACGACCCCGCGTAACGGTCGTCACGCCGCCCACCCCATCAGATGGTCCGTGGCAAGACTTGCGGCAGGTCGCCGGTAGTTTCAAGGCATGACCGAGACCTGGCCCGGCACGGCCTACCCCCTGGGTGCGACGTTCGACGGCACCGGCACCAACTTCGCCCTGTTCAGCGAGGTCGCCGAGCGCGTCGAGCTGTGCCTGTTCGTCCCCGACCCGGACAACGCCGGCTCCTTCACCGAGACCCGCATCGAGGTCACCGAGGTCGACGCCTACGTCTGGCACTGCTACATCCCGACCGTGCAGCCCGGCCAGCGCTACGGCTACCGCGTCCACGGCCCGTGGGACCCCACCCAGGGCCAGCGCTGCAACCCCAACAAGCTGCTCCTCGACCCCTACGCCAAGGCCACGGCCGGCGACATCGACTGGGACCAGTCGCTGTTCGCCTACAACTTCGGCGACGAGGACTCGCGCAACGACGACGACTCCGCGGCGCACATGACCCACGGCGTGGTCATCAACCCGTTCTTCGACTGGGAGGGCGACCGCCGCCTCTCCATCCCCTACAACGAGTCCTTCATCTACGAGGCACACGTCAAGGGCCTGACCCAGCTGCACCCCGACGTGCCGGAGGAGCAGCGCGGGACGTACGCCGGGCTGGCGCACCCCTCGGTCACCGCCCACCTCAAGAAGCTCGGCGTCACGGCGATCGAGCTCATGCCGGTGCACCAGTTCGTGCAGGACTCGACCCTGCTCGACCAGGGCCTGCGCAACTACTGGGGCTACAACACCCTCGCCTTCCTCGCCCCGCACGCCGACTACGCCGCGAGCACCCAGGGCCAGCAGGTCCAGGAGTTCAAGGCGATGGTCAAGGCGATGCACGCCGCCGGCATCGAGGTCATCCTCGACGTGGTCTACAACCACACCGCCGAGGGCAACCACCTCGGCCCGACGCTGAGCTTCAAGGGCATCGACAACGCGGCCTACTACCGCCTGGTCGAGGACGACCAGCGCTACTACATGGACTACACCGGCACCGGCAACACCCTCAACGTGCGCCACCCGCACTCGGTGCAGCTGATCATGGATTCGCTGCGCTACTGGGTCACCGAGATGCACGTCGACGGCTTCCGCTTCGACCTCGCCGCCACCCTGGCGCGCGAGTTCTACGACGTGGACAAGCTCTCCACCTTCTTCGAGATGGTGCAGCAGGACCCGGTCGTCAGCCAGGTCAAGCTGATCGCCGAGCCGTGGGACATCGGCCCCGGCGGCTACCAGGTCGGCGGTTTCCCGCCCCAGTGGACCGAGTGGAACGGCGCCTACCGCGACACGGTCCGCGACTTCTGGCGCGGCGAGCCGTCCCTGGGCGAGTTCGCCTCCCGGCTCTCCGGCTCCTCCGACCTCTACGAGCACTCCGGCCGTCGGCCCTTCGCCAGCATCAACTTCGTCACCGCCCACGACGGCTTCACGCTGCGCGACCTCGTCTCCTACAACGAGAAGCACAACGACGCCAACGGCGAGGACAACAACGACGGCGAGAGCCACAACCGCTCGTGGAACCACGGCGTCGAGGGCCCGACCGACGACCCCGAGATCCTCGAGGCGCGCGCCCGCGAGCAGCGCAACTTCATCGCCACGCTGCTGCTCAGCCAGGGCGTGCCGATGCTGCTGCACGGTGACGAGCTGAGCCGCACCCAGGACGGCAACAACAACACCTACGCCCAGGACAGCGAGATCAGCTGGGTGCACTGGGACGACGCCGACAAGCCGCTCATCGAGTTCACCGCGGCGGTGGCCAAGCTGCGTGCCGACCACCCGACCTTCCACCGCAAGCGGTTCTTCACCGGCAACACCGTGCGCACCGGCGATGGCGAGCGCCTCAACGACATCGTCTGGCTCGACCTCGACGGCGAGCCGATGGAGGACGACGGCTGGGGCGGCGGCAAGGCGATCGGGATGTACCTCAACGGCAACGGCATCGCCGGCAAGGACGCCCGCGGAGCGACCATCACCGACGACCACTTCCTGCTCTACTTCAACGCCGACGGCCCGGCGACGGTGACGCTTCCCGCGGAGGAGTACGCCGCGGCGTGGGACGTCGTGATCGACACCGGCGGCAACGCCGACGCCGGCCCGACGTTCGAGGCCGGGGGGACGTTCGACCTCGGCACGCACAGCCTCGTCGTGCTCCGCGAGCACTCCGAGCCCGAGGTCAGCCCGGACCACTCGGTGGCGGCATCACTTGCCGCTCGCTCGGGTACGGACGCCCCGTGACCGACGCAGAGCGAGCCGGCGGGCGCGAGCGTCGTACGCCGCACAGCACCTACCGGCTGCAGGTCAGCCAGGACTTCACGCTGTACGACGCGGCGCGGGTGCTGCCGTACCTCCACGACCTCGGCGTGGACTGGGTCTACCTCTCGCCGCTGCTGGCGTCGGAGCCCGGCAGCACCCACGGCTACGACGTCGTCGCCTTCGACCACGTCGACGAGGAGCGCGGTGGCGCGGAGGGCCTGGCCGCCGTGTCGGCCGAGGCCAAGCGCCTGGGCATGGGCGTGCTCGTGGACATCGTGCCCAACCACGTCGGCGTCGCCACGCCGTCGGAGGACCCGTGGTGGTGGGACGTGCTGAAGCTCGGCCGCGAGTCGGAGCACGCGAACGCCTTCGACGTCGACTGGGCGGCCGGCGACGGCCGCATCGTCATCCCGGTGATCGGGGACGACGACGAGGACTCCATCCGCATCGAGAAGGGCGAGGTCCGCTACCACGACCAGCGCTTCCCGCTCGCGCCCGGCACGACCACGCTCGAGGAGCAGCACTACGAGCTGGTCAACTGGCGCGCGGCCGACGACGACCTCAACTACCGCCGGTTCTTCGCGGTCAACACCCTCGCCGCCGTCCGCGTCGAGGACCCCGAGGTCTTCGCCGAGACCCACGCCGAGATCAAGCGGTGGTTCGACGAGGGCCTCGTCGACGGCCTGCGGGTCGACCACCCCGACGGCCTGCGCGACCCGAAGCGCTACCTCGACGACCTCGCCGCCCTCACCGGCGGCGCCTACGTGCTCGTCGAGAAGATCCTCGAGCCGGGGGAGGTGCTGCTCGCCGACTGGGCGACCTCGGGGACGACCGGGTACGACGCCCTCGCACTGATCGACCGCGTGCTCACCGACCCCGCCGGTGAGGCGCCGCTGACCGCGCTGGAGGACCGGCTCCGCGGCGAGCCCGTCGACTGGCACCGGATGGTGCGGGAGAACAAGCGCGCCGTCGCCGACGGGATCCTGCACTCCGAGGTCCTGCGGATCACCCGCGAGGTCGAGAAGGTGCTCGAGACGCGGGAGGAGGAGGCCGACGAGGCCTCGGTCGCCGACGCGATCGGCGAGCTCCTCGCCTGCTTCCCGGTCTACCGCTCCTACCTCCCCGAGGGACGTGACCACCTCGACCAGGCCTTCGCCGCGGCCCGGAAGAGCCGTCCCGACCTCGCCGCGACGTACGACGTTCTCGAGCCGGTGCTGCACGACGAGTGGGGCCAGCCGGCCCGGCGCTTCCAGCAGACCTCCGGCATGGTGATGGCCAAGGGCGTCGAGGACTGCTCGTTCTACCGCTGGTCGCGGCTGACGTCGCTCAACGAGGTCGGCGGCGACCCGTCCATCTTCGCGATCGGCGTCGACGACTGGCACGAGGCGATGGCCGCGCGTCAGCGCGACTGGCCCGAGGCGATGGTCACCCTCTCCACGCACGACACCAAGCGCGGTGAGGACGTCCGCGCCCGCATCACGGTGCTCGCCGAGGAGCCCGGCCACTGGGAGCGGGCGCTCGACGAGCTGCTCCGCCTCGCACCCGTCCCCGACGAGGGCTTCGGCTCGCTGCTGTGGCAGGCCGTGCTCGGCGCCTGGACGCCCGACCACCTGCCCGACCTCCGCGAGCGGCTGCACGGTTACGCCGAGAAGGCGATGCGGGAGGCCGGCGACCGGACGACGTGGACCGAGCCCGACGAGGCGTACGAGTCGCAGGTGCACGCCGCGGTCGACGCGGTCTTCGACTCCGACGACGTCCGCACCGTGCTGGTCGACCTCGCCGCGCGCATCGACGAGCCCGCGCAGGCCAACTCGCTCGCGGCCAAGCTGCTCGCGATCACGATGCCGGGCGTGCCTGACGTCTACCAGGGCAGCGAGCTCTGGGAGACCTCCCTCGTCGACCCCGACAACCGCCGCCCCGTCGACTTCGACCACCGGGCTGCGGTGCTCGCCGGCACCGCCGAGGACGACGCGGCGACCAAGCTGCACGTCACCTGCACCGCCCTGACCCTGCGGCGCGAGCGGCCGGAGCTGTTCACCGGCTACACGCCGGTCACCGCCTCCGGGTCCGCCGCGGCGCACGCGGTCGCCTTCGACCGCGGGGGTGCGATCGCCGTCGCCACTCGCCTCCCCGTGGGACTCGCCGCGACCGGCGGCTGGGGCGACACCGCCCTCGACCTGCCCGAGGGTCGGTGGCACGACGTGCTCACCGGCCTCGACACCGACGGCCGGCTCGCCACCCTGCTCGCCGTCCACCCCGTCGCCCTGCTGGTGCGGAAGGACTGACGTGACCACGCCCTCTCGGGGACCCTTCGACGTCTGGGCGCCGCGCCCGCAGCGGGTGCGCCTGCTCTGCGGCGACAACGCGGGCGGCTCGGTGCTGGAGATGCAGCGGGACGAGGCCGGCTGGTGGACCCCCGCCGAGCCGCTGCCCGGTGCTGTCGACCACCTCTACGTGGACTACGGCTACCTCGTCGACGACGACCCCGACCCGCGCCCCGACCCGCGCTCGCGCCGGCAGCCCGGCGGCGTGCACGGGCTGTCGCGGCGGGACCGGACGACGTACGAGTGGGGCGACGCCGCCTGGACCGGCCGCCAGCTCGCCGGGTCGGTGATCTACGAGCTGCACATCGGCACCTTCACCCCGGCCGGCACCCTCGACTCCGCCGTCGAGCGGCTCGACCACCTCGTCGACCTCGGCGTCGACCTCGTCGAGATGATGCCGGTCAACGCCTTCAACGGCACCCACAACTGGGGCTACGACGGCGTCGGCTGGTTCGCCGTCCACGAGCAGTACGGCGGCCCGGACGCCTACCGCCGCTTCGTCGACGCCTGCCATGCCGCCGGCCTCGGCGTGGTGCAGGACGTGGTCCACAACCACCTCGGCCCGTCGGGCAACTACCTCTCGCTCTTCGGCCCCTACCTCAAGGACGGGCGCAACACCTGGGGCGACCTGGTCAACCTCGACGGCGAGGGCTCGGCCGAGGTCCGGCGCTACATCCTCGACAACGTGCGGATGTGGTTCGAGGACTACCACGTCGACGCCCTGCGGCTCGACGCCGTGCACGCCCTGAGCGACGCCTCCGATCTCCACCTCCTCGAGGAGATGGCGGTCGAGACCGCCGCGCTCTCGGCCCACCTGCGTCGCCCGCTCACCCTGATCGCCGAGTCCGATCTCAACGACACGCTCCTCGTACGCCCACGCGAGGCCGGCGGCTACGGCCTCGACGCGCAGTGGAGCGACGACTTCCACCACGCCGTGCACGTCGCGCTCAGCGGCGAGACGGCCGGCTACTACGCCGACTTCGAGCCGCTCGAGGCGCTGGCGAAGGTGTGTGAGAAGGGGTTCTTCCACGACGGGACGTTCTCGTCGTTCCGCGACCGTGACCACGGCGTGCCCGTCGACACCGAGAAGATGCCGACGTGGCGGCTCGTGGTGGCCAACCAGAACCATGACCAGATCGGCAACCGCGCCCGCGGCGACCGGCTCGCCGAGCACCTCGACGACGACCAGCTCGCCTGCGCCGCGCTGCTGACCCTGGCCGGGCCGTTCACCCCGATGCTGTTCATGGGCGAGGAGTGGGCCGCGTCGACCCCGTTCCAGTTCTTCACCTCGCACCCGGAGCCCGAGCTGGGCAAGGCCACCGCGGCGGGTCGCATCACCGAGTTCGAGCTGATGGGCTGGGACCCGGACGAGGTCCCCGACCCCCAGGACCCCGAGACGTTCCGCCGCTCGAAGCTGGACTGGGACGAGCCGTCCGGGGGTCGCCACGCGGTGGTGCTGGAGTGCTACCGGCGACTCGGGCGGCTGCGCCGGGACCTGCCGCAGCTGACCGACCCGTCCTTCGGCTCGGTCTCGTGCACCGTCGAGGACCGGCTGTTCACCATGCGCCGCGGCGACCTGCTCGTCGTCGTCAACGCCGGCGACACGGCCACGGCGACCGAGGTGGGGGAGCGCGAGGTGCTCTTCGCGACCCCGGCCGGGGTCGACGTACGCGCCGGGGTGCTGTCGGTGCCGGCGCACGCCGGAACCCTTCTCGGACCCGTCACAACTTTCTCCTGACTGGCGGCGTCTCCCTCGTTGAACGGCCCGTTCCCGGGCCCACACGACGGGGATAGAACCATGAACCGCTTGACCGCACTGGCCGCCACCGTGGCCCTCGCCGCCGGCTCGCTGGCGCTCACCGCGCCGACGCAGGCCGCGCCTGCGAAGGCCCAGGCCTACAAGATCACCGCCAAGGCCAACCTCGAGGTCGCCGTCGCCAAGGAGGACACCGTCAAGGTCAAGGGCCGCGTGACGCCCAAGGCCGCCGGCGAGAAGGTCGTCCTGCAGCAGCGGGTGGGCAACAAGAAGACGTGGAAGTCCACGGGCAACGCCAAGATCAAGAGCAACGGCACCTACGTCCTCAAGGACAAGCCCTCGACCCAGGGCCCGCGCGAGTACCGCGTCCTCAAGCCCGCCTCGAAGGGCCTCAAGAAGGGCTACAGCAAGGCCCTGGCCGTCGAGGTCTACAAGTGGGAGAAGCTGGTCTACCGGCCCAGCGGCCCGCGCGTGAACGTCGAGCCCGCCGGCGTCCTCATCGGCGCCGAGTACTTCGGCCAGAGCCTGGCGACCACGACCTCCGGGACGCCGTCGTCGGTGGAGTACACCCTCGGTCGCAAGTGCACCGACCTGCGGGCGACGTACGCCCTCACCGACAGCTCCGCCACCGGCTCGAGCGGCGCCGTGACCGTCAGCGCCGACGGTGCCGTCCTGGCCAACCACTCGCTGTCCGTCGGCACGGTCGTCGTCGACGAGGTCCTCGACGTCTCGGACGTCTTCCGCCTCAAGGTCGACCTGGCCACCTCCGCGACCCCGGCCGCCATCGCCGCCGTCGCGACGCCCGAGGTGCTCTGCACGCGCTGACGCGCACCCGATCCGCAGCGGCGGGCACGACCGGAATCACAGGCCGGGAGTGCTCGCCGCTGCTGCTCGTCCCGCTCCTTTCGACACCCTTCCCGCGTGAGCCGTACTGTTGCTCCTTGTGGCAGGCATCGACTTCGACGTAGAGATCAAGCAGCTCCGGGCGACCATGAAGACCGTCGGTCAGGTCCTCAACCTCGACCGGATGCGCGGGGAGATCGCCGACCTGAGTGAGCAGGTGGCGGCGCCCGACCTGTGGGACGACGTCGGGAGCGCGACCCGCATCACCGGTCGCCTCTCCGCGCTGCAGGGCGAGCTCGACCGCTTCGAGAGCCTCGAGTCCCGCATCGAGGACCTCGCCCTCATGGTCGAGATGGCCCAGGAGGAGGGCGACGCCGACACGCTCGCCGACTCCGAGGCCGAGCTCGGTCGCATCAAGAAGTCCGTCGAGTCGCTCGAGATCCGCACCCTGCTGGCAGGCGAGTACGACGAGCGCGAGGCGATCGTGACGATCCGCTCGGGCGCCGGTGGCGTGGACGCCGCCGACTTCGCCGAGATGCTCATGCGGATGTACACACGCTGGGCCGAGCAGCACAAGTACGGCGTCGAGGTGTACGACGTGTCCTACGCCGAGGAGGCGGGCATCAAGTCCGCCGAGTTCGCGATCCACGCGCCCTACGCCTACGGCACCCTCTCCGTCGAGGCCGGCACCCACCGCCTGGTCCGGATCAGCCCGTTCGACAACCAGGGTCGCCGCCAGACCTCCTTCGCGGCCGTCGAGGTCGTGCCCGTGCTCGAGCAGACCGACGAGGTCGAGGTCGACGAGAACGACATCCGCACCGACGTCTTCCGCTCGGGTGGTCCCGGCGGCCAGTCGGTCAACACCACCGACTCCGCGGTCCGGCTGACGCACATCCCGACCGGCATCGTCGTCTCCTGCCAGAACGAGAAGTCGCAGCTGCAGAACAAGGCCTCCGCGATGGTCGTCCTCAAGGCCAAGCTCCTCGCCAAGAAGAAGGCCGAGGAGGCGGCGCTCAAGAAGGACCTCAAGGGCGACGTCGCCGCCAGCTGGGGTGACCAGATGCGCAACTACGTCCTCAACCCCTACCAGATCGTCAAGGACCTGCGGACCGGTCACGAGTCCGGCAACCCGAGCGCCGTGTTCGACGGCGACCTCGACGACTTCATGGAGGCCGGCATCCGCTGGCGCCGGGGAGCGGAGAAGGTCGACGCCTGAGGCCCCGGATTCGCCGATCGCCTCCACCCCTCACGTAGCCTCGACGCCGTGATTCGCTTCGAGAAGGTGACCAAGAGCTATCCCGGCCACCCCCACCCCGCGCTCGACAACGTGTCGGTCGATGTCGAGAAGGGGGAGTTCGTCTTCCTCGTGGGCTCCTCGGGGTCGGGCAAGTCGACCTTCCTGCGCCTGGTGCTCCGTGAGTACCGCCCGACCACCGGTCGGGTCTACGTGGCCGGCAAGGAGATCAACCGGCTCGCCAGCTGGAAGGTGCCGCGGCTGCGCCGCGACATCGGCACGGTGTTCCAGGACTTCCGACTCCTGCCCAACAAGACCGTGACCGAGAACGTCGCCTTCGCGCTCCAGGTGATCGGCAAGTCCCGCAAGGAGATCAAGGACGTCGTCCCCGAGACCCTCGAGCTGGTGGGCCTGAGCGGCAAGGGCGACCGGATGCCCGACGAGCTCTCCGGCGGCGAGCAGCAGCGCGTCGCCGTCGCTCGCGCGTTCGTCAACCGGCCGATGATCCTCATCGCCGACGAGCCCACCGGAAACCTCGACCCCACGACCTCGGTCGGGATCATGAAGCTCCTCGACCGGATCAACCGCACCGGCACCACGGTCGTGATGGCCACCCACGACGCCGGCATCGTCGACCAGATGCGCAAGCGCGTCATCGAGCTCGACAACGGGCACGTCGTGCGCGACCAGGCGCAGGGCGTCTACGGCCACCAGAACTGACGCCGGGCCCCGGCCCCGACCCGATCCGCCTCCCCGAACGAATCGAGACCCCCACTCCATGCAGCTGCGCTACGTCTACTCCGAGCTCGGCCAGGGCCTGCGACGCAACCTGACGATGCACCTGGCGGTGATCCTCACCCTGGTCGTCTCGCTGACGCTGGTGGGCATCGGCCTGCTGTTCCAGCAGCAGGCGACCCGGGCGGCCGAGCACTTCGGCAACCAGCTCCAGATCACGGTCTACCTGTGCCGGCTCAACGACTCCAACCCGGTCTGCCCCAACCCGGTGACCGAGGCGCAGAAGACGGAGATCGAGGCCGTGGTCGACGCCAACCCGGAGGTGGCGAGCTATCGCTTCGAGTCCGGCGAGGTGGCGCTCGAGAAGGCGAAGGAGCTCTACGGCGAGGAGCTGTTCTCCGGCGACAACCCCGCGCTGACCGCCGAGGACATGCCGCAGACGATCTGGATCACGCTCGAGGACCCGGAGCAGTACGAGGGCATCAGCAGCGCGGTCCAGGGCCTGGACGGCGTCTCGCGTGTGCGGGACCTGCGCGAACAGGTCGGACCGATCCTCGCGACCATCACCAAGATGCGGACGTACGCCCTGGGCACGGCGGCCCTGCTGGTCCTGGCGGCCCTGCTGCTGGTCGCCAACACGATCCGCCTCGCCGCCTTCGCGCGCCGCAAGGAGATCGGCATCATGCGGCTGGTGGGCGCCTCCACGCTCTACATCGCGCTGCCGTTCCTCCTCGAGGCGCTGGTCACCGCACTGATCAGCGTCGCCCTCGCAGTGGGGGCGCTGGCGGCGTTCCTGCGCTTCGCGATCGGCGACCTCCAGCAGAACCTGAGGTTCGTGCCATGGATCGGCTGGAACGAGTTCTGGCTGGCCGCCGGGGCCGTCGCGATCCTCGGTCCGCTGCTGACATTGCTCCCGACACTCGTGTTGACGCGCAAATACCTCAAAGTCTGATCGCCGGAGGTTAGCGTCTAGGCGTCCCGCCCGGCCTGGCGTCGGTAGGACACCCTTCCCCGCTTCCCCGACGCAAAGGCTTCCCCGGTGCGTACCTTCCCCCGTGCCGCTCATCGCCCTGTGGCTGCAGCTCTCGTTGCAGTCATGGCGCTGGGTGTGTCCGCTGCTCATGCCGACGACCTCAAGGACAAGAAGAACAAGGTCGAGCGTGAGCTCAAGGGCGCCCACCAGGACCTCGACGAGTCCAGTGCCCAGCTGCGCAAGGCAGCGGCCCGCCTCGACGCCGCGCAGGAGCAGCTCGGTGTCGCCAAGACCCGGCTCGCCACGGCACGCGGCAAGGTGGAGGTCGCCACCGAGCGCGACGAGCAGATGCAGGCCGAGCTGGTCGCGGCCGAGGCCGAGCTCGCCGCCGCCGAGGCCGCCCTCGCGCAGGGCCAGGTCGACCGCGACGCCCAGCGCGAGAAGGTCGCCCGCACCGTCACCGACATGTACACCGAGGGCGACCCCGAGCTGATCGCGTTCTCCTCCCTCCTCGACGCCGAGTCCACCGAGGAGCTCACCCGCCGCGACGGCGTCCGTGACGTCGTCATCGGCCAGGAGGCGCGCGAGTACGACGAGCTCAAGGCCTCGGAGGTGCTCCTCGAGGTGCGCGAGGACCAGGTCGCCGAGGCCCGCGACGCCGTGGCCGTCAAGCGCGAGGCCGCCGCCGAGCACCTCGTGCTGATGCAGTCCCTCGAGGCCGAGGAGCAGGAGGCCAAGGACTCCGTCGTCTCGCTCGTGATCGAGCGCCGCGACGCACGTGCGGGGGCCAGCGAGGCACGCTCGAAGGACCTCTCCAAGCTGCGCAAGCTCGAGAAGGAGCAGCAGCAGATCGAGGAGATGCTGCGCAGGCGCGCCCTCGCAGCCCTGCGCCGACAGCGCGCGGAGGCGCGTGCCAACGCCCGGTCTCAGGCGTCCACCCCGAGCCCGGGCCTGCTCGCCTACCCGGTCGAGGGCTACGTCACCTCGCCGTTCGGCTACCGGACCCACCCGATCTATCACTACTGGGGCCTGCACGACGGCGTGGACTTCGGCGGCGGCTGCGGCACCCCGCTGCGCGCCGCGGCGCCCGGCAAGGTCGTGTCGTCGTACTTCAGCGGCGTCTACGGCAACCGGCTGGTGATCGACCACGGGGTGCTCGGCGGCAAGGGCATCGCCACGATCTACAACCACGCCAGCGGCTACAACGTCGGCGTCGGCGACACGGTCCAGGAGGGCCAGGTCATCGGCTTCGAGGGCAGCACCGGGTGGTCGACCGGGTGCCACCTGCACTTCACCGTCATGGCCAACGGCCAGGCAGTGGACCCGATGAACTGGCTGTGATCGCCACGCTCGCGTCGCCGAACATCTGATTGGACACGCTCTGGGACAATGGACCCATGGCGAAGGAGCAGGGCCAGAAGATGGTCGCGCAGAACAAGAAGGCCCGCCACGACTACCACATCGAGGACACCTGGGAGGCCGGGCTCGTCCTCATGGGGACCGAGGTGAAGTCGCTGCGTCAGGGGCGCGCGTCGCTCGTCGACGGCTTCGCCGAGATCGACAACGGCGAGGCGTGGCTGCTGGGCGTGCACATCCCGGAGTACAGCCAGGGCACCTGGACCAACCACTCCGCCCGCCGCCGCCGCAAGCTGCTGCTCAACCGGTCCGAGATCGACAAGATCGAGCGCAAGATCACCGACAAGGGCTACACGATCGTGCCGCTCGCGCTCTACTTCAAGGACGGCCGCGCAAAGGTCGAGATCGCCCTCGCCAAGGGCAAGAAGTCCTACGACAAGCGCCACACCCTCGCCGAGCGCACCGCCAACCGGGAGAAGGTCGAGGCTGTCCAGCGGCGGCTCAAGGGCCACCGGGACTGAGGGCGCGGGCTTGACTCCCGTCGACTTCGCCGAGGCCCTCGGCCTGCCGGGCCTGATCGACCTGCACACCCACTTCCTGCCGCCGCGGGTGATGGCCAAGGTCCGGGCGCAGTTCGACGCCGCCGGGCCGCTGATCGGTCGGCCGTGGCCGCTGCACTACCGCGACGAGGACGACGCGCTCGTCGAGGTGCTCCGCTCCTACGGCGTACGCCGCTTCACCGCGCTGCCCTACGCCCACAAGCCCGGCATGGCCGAGTTCCTCAACGACTGGGCGGCCGGGTTCGTGGAGCGGGTGCCCGAGGCCGCGGTGTGCGGCACGTTCTTCCCCGAGCCAGGCGTGTCGGCGTACGTCGCCACCCGCACCCTCACGGTCGAGGTCTGGAAGGTGCACGTGCAGGTCGGGGCGTTCGACGTCACCGACCCGCTGCTCGACGAGGCGTGGGGCGTCGTCGCCGACGCCGGGACGCCGGTGGTGCTGCACGCCGGCAGCGGCCCCGTGCCGACCGAGCACACCGGTCCCGGGCCGGTGGGGGAGCTGCTGGCGCGCCACCCGGGGCTGCGGCTGGTGATCGCGCACGCCGGAGCGCCGGAGTACGCCGAGTTCCTGACGCTGGCTGAGTCCCACGAGCGGGTCGCGCTCGACACCACGATGGCCTTCACGCCGTTCTTCGAGGAGATGGGCGGCGCCTACCCGCCCGACCTGCTGCCCCGGCTGCGCGACCTCGGGTTGGCCGGGAAGGTCCACCTCGGCAGCGACTTCCCCAACATCCCCTACCCCTACGTCGTCCAGCTCGAGGCGCTGACCCGGTTGGGACTGGGGGAGGAGTGGCTGCGCGCCGTGTGCTGGGACAGCTCGGCCGCCCTCCTCGGCTGAGGCTCGTACCCGGACCTTGCGCCGCCCAGCGGTGCGCCACCCACATCTCCGGCCGTCGGATTGTGGCTGGGCCACCGCTCCTGGACTGGACCAGTCGCCGACTCGTCGCGAGGACTCTTGACGAGGGATATGTAAGTGCGCTGAACTAACTAATGTGACACCGCACACACCGGTCGGCCGCCCGCTCCGTCCCCGGGGCAAGCTGCTCCAGGAGGACGCCCGCCGCCACCACCGCTCGCTGCTGCTCCAGCAGCTGTTCCGGGAGGGCCCGGCGAGCCGCGCCGACCTGGCGCGTTCGAGCGGCCTGACCCGGGTCACGGTGTCCGACCTGGTGGGGGAGATGCTCGCCGAGGGCTTCCTGGCCGAGCTGGGCGCGCCCGCCGAGTCGCGGGTCGGCAAGCCGCCGACGCTGGTCGGCCTCGCCCCCGACTCCCACCACATCATCGGCCTGGACCTCTCCGAGACCGACCGCATGTCCGGCGCGGTCGTCAACCTCGCCGGCACCGTCCGGGCGCGGCACGAGGTGCACCTCGACGGCGCGGAGGGGGAGCGGGCGGTCGAGCTCGTCCTGGCCCTCGCCTCCCAGCTCATGACGATGACGGACCGCCCGGTCCTGGGCGTCGGCGTCGGCAGCCCCGGCGTCGTCGACGCGAACGGCACCGTCGTCGACGCACCCAACCTCGCGTGGACCGATGTCCCGCTCGCCGCCCGGCTCGCCGAGACGCTCGACGTGCCGGTGTTCGTCGCCAACGACGCCAACACCGCCGTCCTCGGCGAGCACACCTTCGGTGAGTCCGGCGACGGCGGGCTGATGGTCCTGCGGGTCGGCACCGGTGTCGGCGCGGGCCTCGTCCTCGGCGGGTCGCTGCTCCACGGCCACCTCGGCGCAGCGGGCGAGATCGGCCACGTCGTGGTCGACCCCGAGGGTGAGCGGTGCGCCTGCTCGCGCACGGGCTGCCTCGAGACGTTGCTCGCGGCGCCACGGCTGCGGCGTCGGGTCGGTGAGCCCGGAGTGGACGGCCCCGCCGTGCTCGCCGAGGTCGGCACCCGGCTGGGCGAGGTGCTGGCGCCGGTCGTCGCCGCGCTCAACCTCCACGAGATCGTGCTGAGCGGCCCCGCGGAGCTGCTCGACGGACCGCTGCTCGACGCGGCGGACCGGACCATCCGCGAGCGGACCATGCCGATCAGCTCGACAGGGCTGGCCGTCCGCACCTCCAAGCTCGGCGAGGACGTCGTGGTCGTGGGAGCGGCCGTGCTCGTGCTCGCCGGGGAGCTGGGCGTCTCGTGAGCCCCTTGCACCCCTACTTGGGAACCCACTGGAAGATCGATGGAAGGAACACTGTGGTGCGCATCAAGAAGTCCTTGACCGGGGTGGCGGTCGCCGCACTCGCGCTGACGACGCTCGCCGCGTGCGGCAGCGATGACGACGGCTCGTCCACCGACGACGACGGCGGCGCCGAGTCGGCCGACATCCGCGTCTGGCTCAACGGCACGGACACTCCGCAGGAGGCCCGCGACTGGTTGAAGAAGACCTTCGAGGAGGACAACCCGGGGTCCACGCTGACCATCGAGCAGCAGGAGTGGGACGGCCTCGTCGAGAAGCTCACCACCGCGCTCTCCAGCGAGTCCGAGACCCCCGACGTGGTGGAGATCGGCAACACCCAGGCGCCGACGTTCACCTCGGCGGGTGCGTTCTCACCGCTCACCGACGAGCTCGACGACCTCGGCGGCGACGACCTGCTGCCCGGGTTCGTCGAGGGTGCGACGGTCGACGGCGAGACGTACGCCGTGCCGTACTACGCCGGCTCGAAGTACATCTTCTACCGCAAGGACCTCTTCGAGAAGTCCGGCCTCGAGGTCCCCACGACGCTCGAGGAGTTCGTCCAGGCGGCCGCCACGCTGAAGAAGGACAACCCCAAGCCGGCCAACTTCTCCGGCTTCTGGTTCCCCGGGCAGGACTGGCGCAACGGCGCGGCCTTCGTGTGGTCCGCCGGCGGCGACCTCGCCGTGGATGACGGTGGCGAGTGGACCGGTTCGCTGTCGTCGCCCGAGTCCGTGGCGGGCCTGGAGATGGCCCAGCAGCTCTTCACCGAGTCGTCGGGGGCGCCCAAGGACGGCAACGAGGCCGACCCGTGGACGCCGTTCTGCGCAGGCGAGGTCGGCATGATGTCGACGCCCGGCTGGGTGAAGGGGCTCCTCGAGGACCCCGAGACCGGCTGCCCCGACGGCCACGCCAAGCAGGTCGGCGTCTTCGCGCTGCCCGGCCCGGACGGCGAGCCCGCGCCCGTGCTGCTCGGCGGCTCCGACATCGCCATCGCGGCCAAGTCGGCCAACCAGGACCTCGCCCAGGAGGCGGTCGAGCTCATGCTCAGCGAGGACTACCAGACGCTGATGGCCGAGGCCGGCCTCACGCCTGCCCGCACGTCGCTCGCCTCGCTGCTCGGTGACGACGAGTACGCCGAGGCCACCGTGGCCGCGGCGTCGAACGCCAAGCTCACGCCGGCCGCGCCGGGCTGGGCCACGGTCGAGGGCTCACGGGCCCTGGAGGACCTCTTCAGCGCCATCGCCCAGGGCGGCGACGTGGAGGAGCTCGCAGCGAAGACCGACGAGCAGATGAACAGCCAGCTCAACGGCTGAGGCTCGACGACCACCGGTGGGGGCGGCGCCAGCCGCTGCCCCCACCGGGGCGCGCCCGCGCGACAATCACACCGGCACAGGAGAGGAGGAGGCGATGAGCAGCACGCTCAGTGACACGACCCGTGACACCTCCGAGGAGACCGCGACCGGCGTGGCCCCCCGTCGCAGCCGCGCCACCCTCCTGCCGTACGCACTCCTGGTCCCGGCCGTGCTGGCGCTGGCGGTGGCGCTCGGCTATCCGCTCGTGCGCCAGGTCGTCCTGTCCCTGCAGGACTACGGCCTCGCCCAGCAGTTCGGCCGGCCTCCGGAGTGGGTGGGCGCCAACAACTACCGCACGCTCGTCGCCGACGGCTACCTGTGGACGGTCACCCTCCGCTCCATCGCCTTCTGCCTCGTCAACGCGGCGCTCACGATGGCGATCGGCGTCGGCCTCGCGCTGCTGATGCGGCACATGTCGCGCGGCGTACGTCTCCTCGTGCAGACCGGGTTGCTGCTCGCGTGGGCGATGCCGGTGGTCGCCTCGCTCACGGTGTGGCAGTGGCTCTTCGACACGCAGTACGGCGTCGTGAACTACGTCCTCACGGGGCTCGGTCTCGACTACGAGGGCCACGGGTGGCTCCTGCGGCCGCTGTCCTTCTTCTTCGTCGCGACCGTGATCGTCGTGTGGATGAGCGTGCCGTTCGTCGCGTTCACGGTCTACGCCGCGCTCACGCAGCTGCCCGAGGAGCTGGTCGAGGCCTCCGAGATCGACGGCGCCGGTCCGGTCTCTCGCTTCCGCCACGTCGTGCTGCCCACCATCCGCCCGGTGCTGCTCGTCGTGGGCCTGCTGCAGATCATCTGGGACCTGCGCGTCTTCTCGCAGATCTACATCCTCCAGAAGGCGGGCGGCAGCGCCCGCGACACGAACCTGCTCGGCACCTACATCTACCGGCTCGGCATCGGCGGTGGCGAGTTCGGCATGTCGGCGGCCGTCGCGATCTTCATGCTCGCCCTCACGGTCGTGCTGACCGCGCCCTACGTCCGCGCCATGCTCCGGCAGGAGGGGGAGGCACGATGAGCCGGCCGACCCGCCCAGCCCTGCGCGTCACCGCCAACACGCTCGGTGTCCTCGCGTTCCTCGTCTCGGCCTTCCCCGTCTACTGGATGGTCAACAGCTCGTTCCTCGCGCGAAACGAGATCCGCAGCCCGACCCCGACCTGGGTGCCCTTCGGTGGTGACCTCGACAACTACCGCACGGTCTTCCGCACCGACCAGTTCCTCGATGCGCTCCAGGTCAGCCTCATGGTCACCGGACTGACGATCACCGTGGCGCTGCTCTTCGCGTTCGTCGCCGCCGTGGCGGTGAGCCGGTTCCGGTTCCGTGGTCGGCTGTCCTTCATCATCACCCTGCTGGTGATCCAGATGATCCCGGTGGAGGGGCTGTTCATCAGCCAGTACAAGATGCTCGAGACGATGGACCTGCTCAACACCGTCGTCGGGCTCACGCTGGTCTACGTCGCCGGCGTGCTGCCCTTCACGATCTGGACGCTGCGCGGCTTCGTCGCGGGGGTGCCGTACGAGCTGGAGGAGGCCGCGATGATGGACGGGTGCACGCGCGTGCAGGCGTTCTTCCGCGTCACGCTGCCGCTGCTCGCCCCCGGCCTGGTCGCGACCGGCGTCTTCGGCTTCATCCAGGCGTGGAACGAGTTCACCCTCGCGCTCGTGGTGATGACGCGTGAGGACCAGCGGACGCTGCCGCTGTGGCTGTCGACCTTCACCGACGTCAACCGCGGCACCGACTGGGGCGGGATCATGGCCGGCTCCACCCTCATCGCCGTGCCCGTCATCATCTTCTTCCTCGTCGTGCAGGGCCGGATGGTCAGTGGACTCACCGCGGGCGCGGTCAAGGGATGACCGCCGAGCAGACGTCCTCGACGGACGACGTACGCACCATGGCGCTGCGGGTGCTCCTGCCCGGCTTCGCGGGCACGACATTGCCCGACGACTACCGCGCGCTGCTCGAGCAGGGTCTCGGCGGCGTCTGCTACTTCGGCAGCAACACCGCCGACGGTCCTGCCGCCCTCGCCGCCCTCAGCGCCGAGATCCGCGCCGCCAACCCCGGCGCCGTGGTCGCGGTGGACGAGGAGGGTGGCGACGTCAGCCGGCTGCACACCCGCGAGCCGAGCCCCGTGCTCGGTGCCGCGGCCCTCGGCGGCGCCGCCGACCTGGAGCTCACCGAGGCCGTCGGTCGATGGGTGGGCCACGAGCTCGCGTCGGTGGGCATCACCCTCGACCTCGCCCCGGACGCCGACGTCAACAGCGACCCCGACAACCCCGTCATCGGCACCCGCAGCTTCGGCCCGGACCCCGAGCAGGTCGCCGCCCACGTCGCGGCCTGGACGCGCGGCCTCCAGTCGACCGGTGTCGCGGCGTGCGCCAAGCACTTCCCCGGCCACGGCGACACCTCCACCGACAGCCACCTCGACCTGCCCCGCATCGACATCGACCCGGACACCCTCGCGACCCGCGAGCTGGTGCCCTTCGACGCCGCGGTCGAGGCGGGCACCGCGGCCGTGATGACGTCGCACATCGTCGTACCCGCGATCGATCCCGACCGTCCGGCGACCCTGAGCCCGCTCGTCCTCGGCATGCTGCGCGAGGTGCTCGGCTTCGACGGCGTGGTCGTCAGCGACGCGCTCGACATGGCCGGGGCGTCCGCCGTGCTCGGCATCCCCGACGCGGCCGTCCAAGCCCTCGCCTCCGGGTGCGACCTCCTCTGCCTCGGCCCCGACAAACCGGCCACGCTGGTGCTGGAGGTCCGCGACGCGATCGTCGCTGCCGTCGCGGACGGCCGCCTGACGCACGACCGGCTCGCGGACGCCGCCCGTCGTGTCGCCGCCATGCGTGTGCCCGCGACCGCGACCCACCCGGAGCTGCCCGACGCCTCCCGACAGGCCGGCGCGGCCGCCTCCGCGACGCGGGTCGACGGCGAGCTGCCCGACCTCGCCGGCGCCGTCGTCGTCAGCGTCGACACCGTGGCCAACATCGCGGTCGGCGACGTGGCGTGGGGCCTCCCGCCGGACCACCGCCTCGACCCGGGGTCGCTTGCGGACGGCCTGCCGGACGTGGTCCCCCACGACGTACCTCTTGTCGTGCAGGTGCGCGATGCCGGCCGACGCCCCGAGGTGCTGAGCTTCCTGCGCGCGCTCGCCGAGGCAGGACGGCCCGCCGTCGTCGTCGAGTGGGGCTGGCCGTCGACCCGCGACGTCGGCCTCACGACCATCAGCACGCGAGGCTCGTCCGCACCGGGCGTCGCCGCGGTGACGCAGCTGCTGCGCGGGGCCGGGTGGACGCGGTGAACGCGGTGAATGCCGCGCTGTCGGGCACGCGGAGCGTCGGCCTGGACATCGGAGGCACCAAGACGCACGGCGTCGTGCTCGGCGAGGACGGCACGATCCTCGCCCAGGTCAGGGAGTCGACCCGACCCGGCGCCGACGGCGTGGTCGCGACCGCGGAGCGGGTCTTCCAGGCCCTCGCGCGGGAGATCGGCGGGAGCGTGGACTGGCGCGTCGGGGTCGGTGTGCCCGGGCTGGTCGACAGCGAGCGCGGGATGCTGCGCCACGCGGTCAACCTCGACGTCAACGGCGACGACCTGCCGCTGCGCGACCTGCTGGTTGAGCGCCTCGGCGTGCCGGTGGTCGTGGAGAACGACGTGAACGCCGCCGCCCTCGCTGCCTGCGCACTGGTCGAGGCCGACGACGTGGTCTACCTCAGCGTCGGCACGGGACTCGCGGCCGGGCTCGTCGTCGACGGTCGGCTGCGTCGCGGCGAGCACGGGGCGGCCGGCGAGATCGGCCACCTGCCGGTCGACCCCGCGGGCCAGGCGTGCGGCTGCGGCCAGACCGGATGCCTGGAGACGATCGCGTCGGGACGGGCCCTCGCGCGGGCCTGGCCCACCCCCGACGGACCGCCCGCCGCGGCACTCTTCGCGGCCGCCGCCGCGGGAGACCCCGCAGCCATCGCCGTGCGCGACCGCTTCTGCTGGGGCGTGGCGAGCGCGGTCCGCGCCCTCGGCCTCACGATCGACCCCGAGCGCATCGTGCTGGGCGGCGGGGTGGCCGAGGTCGGCGAACCGCTGCGCGAGCAGGTGGTCCGGCAGCTGCGCTCGTTGGGGGAGGGGTCACCCTTCCTCGCCTCGCTCGGCCTCGCCGACCGGCTCAGCATGGTGCCGCTGCACTACCCGGTCGCCGCCGTCGGAGCCGCGTTGGTGGCCGCTCGCTGAGCCCGATAGGCGGCGCGGGCTAGGTTGTCGCCGTGGAAGCCGGTACTTGGATCGACGTCCTGCTCGTGGTCGGGTTCATCCTGGTGGGCGGTGTGTTCGCCGCGACCGAGATCGCGCTGGTCTCGCTGCGCTCCGGACAGGTGGAGCGGCTCGACACCCAGGGAGGCCGCGGGCACGCGGTCGCCTCCCTCGCCCGCGACCCCAACCGGTTCCTCTCGGCGGTGCAGATCGGCGTCACCGTGGCGGGCTTCTTCTCCGCCGCCTTCGGTGCCTCGACGCTCGCCCCGTCCTTCGCACCCGTATTCGAGGGCCTCGGCGCCCCGGCGCCCGACACGGTGTCGCTGGTCGTGACCACCCTCGTCGTGTCGTACCTCTCGCTGGTCCTCGGTGAGCTCGTGCCCAAGCGGCTGGCACTGCAGCGCTCGGTCGGGGTCGCCAAGCTCTTCGCGCCGCCGCTCGGCAAGTTCGCGACCGTGATGACACCGGTCATCTGGTTGCTGTCGCTCTCGACCAACCTGCTCGTCCGCCTCCTCGGCGGCAACCCCGACGCCGCCGGCGACGAGGTCGACGAGGAGGAGCTCCGCATGATGATCTCCGGCCACGAGGACATCCCCGAGGGCGAGCGCAAGCTCGTCGACGACGTCTTCGAGGCCGGTGACCGCTCGCTGAGCGAGGTGATGAAGCCGCGTGGCGACGTCGTCTTCCTCCGCGGCGACATGAGCCTCGCCGACGCCGTCGCCGTCATCGTCGAGCAGCCCTACACCCGCTACCCGGTGACCGGTACGTCGTTCGACGAGGTGCTCGGCTACCTCCACCTGCGCGACGTGCTCGGCCGCGCGGACGACAGCTCGACGACGGTCGCCGCCATCACCCGGGAGCTGCCGGTGCTGCCGCGTACCAACCGCGTCCTCCCCTCGATCGACCAGCTGCGGAGCCTCGGAGCGCACATCGCCCTGGTGGTCGACGAGTACGGCGGCACCGACGGCATCGTCACCCTCGAGGACCTCATGGAGGAGCTCGTCGGCGAGATCCACGACGAGTACGACACCGACGCCGAGATCGCCGCGTCCCAGGACCCGACGACCGTGGACGCCGGGCTGACGATCGAGGAGTTCGCCGAGCGGACCGGCGTCGAGCTCGTGGACGGGCCCTACGAGACCGTCGCCGGCTACGTGCTCCACCGCCTCGCCCGGATGGGTGAGGTCGGTGACTCGGTGGTGGTCGAGGGCCGTCCCCTCGAGGTCGTCGAGGTCGACGGCCACCGCATCACCCGCGTACGCCTGAACGCAGCGCCCACCCAGCCGGGGGAGCCCGGCGGGCCTGGCGAGCAGGAGGAGCGGCCGGTCGGGCCGACGCCCCAGCAGCAGGCCTTCGCCGACCACTTCGCCACCTGGGGGCTCTTCCTGCCCGACGACGCCGTCGCCGCGCACCGCGACGGGCACCTCAGGGGGCGCGGGTGGTTGGTCCGGTTCCGCTGGCGCGAGGACGGCACGCTCCTGGTGCGGGCCGATCACCGGATGACCGACGAGCGGCTCTACGGGATCGCCCCCGACGGCAGCGACGTACCGACCGGATGGGAGGTGCCACACGGCGGCGTCTTCACCCCGGCGGGTGCCACCGACCAGGAGAAGGCCGACGCGAGGGCCACGCACGCCGCTGTCTGGGGCACGTACACGCAGGCCGTCCGCGAGGCCGGGCTCGACTTCGACCACGACGTCCCGGATGACCTGGCGGTGGGCAACGACCGCCAGCTGTGGCGCCTCGACGACGACGCGTGGCACTCCGAGCCGCTGCGCCCGAAGGAATAGCGTTCGCGATCTGTCGGTTGGGACCAGTAGGCTGGAGCCGTGGGCTCGGGCCTGCTTGACAACACAAGAGGGGCTGATCGGTTTCGACTTGGGACGTTAGTTCCAGGGGAAGCGGGTCGAGAAGCCAGCGTCATCTCGTAAACGATCGCTGGAAATCCATAGTTGCCAACACCAATCGCAACGACTTCGCTCTCGCTGCCTGAGCAGTGATCGAAGGGTCTGACCGGGCACCCGTCTCCGTCCCGGATCCAGGCCTCATCTAGGGGACTTGCTGGTCACTCTCTGTCAGGAGGGGTGACCGGGACTCAATCCTGACTGGGCCTGTCGGCGACGTGTCTGTGCGAGCGCCGGGGCCGAGAAAGGCGACAACACTGACTGCACCCGGAGAAGACCTGGATCGACGCTCGAGGACCGGGGTTCGATTCCCCGCAGCTCCACAAGCCCCCTCGACGATGAGACCTCTCTGCCACGCACGTCCGGCAGGGAGGTCTTTCGTCGTTCCCGGCCGTCCTCATCCATTGCCGCTGTCACTCATCCCGAACGGGGGAAGCGGCTTCGTCGGCGCAGCAGCAGGCTGGGGGCATGACACGACTGGCGCAGACGCCGCGAGTGCCTGTCGAGGGTGCCGTCCTGCAGGAGCCACAGCTGGCCCTCGACGTCGCTCTGGGAGTGGCCGGTGCGGTCGTCGGCACCGGCGTGGCGCTGGGCCGTGCCGTCGTGGGCCTGCCCCTGCTGCACCAGCGGATGCTCTGGCGTCCCGGCTTCGTCCCCGAGCGCTGGCAACCGGCGACGCTGCTCGACGATGCGGCCCGACACGGCGCGGCTCGCCGCGATGAGATGGTGCGAGCGGCGCAGGCGCTGGTCGACCACTGGACGCCCGCCATCGTGGAGCGGGTGGTCTCCCACCTGGACCTGACCGCGCTGGTCCTTCGCCACGTCGACCTCGACGACGTCGTGCGCGCGGTGGACATCGAGGCGGTCGTCGACCGCGTCGACGTGGACGCGATCGTGAAGCGGGTCGATCTCGACGCGGTCGTGGCGGGCGTCGACATCGACGCGGTCGTGGCGGGCGTGGACCTCGACGCAGCGGTGGCCGGCGTCGACATCGACGCGATCGCCGGGAGGCTCGACATCGATGCCGTGATCGACCGGATCGACCTCGTCGCGATGGTCCAGGAGGTGATCGACGCGATCGACCTGCCCGCCATCATCCGTGACTCGTCCGGCTCCATGGCGTCGGAGACCATCCGTGGCGCACGGATGACGGGGATCTCGGCAGACGAGGCCCTCAGCAGGAGCCTCGAGAACCACCTGTTCCGTCGCCGCCGCAAGCGCGCCGCACCACCGGACCCGCCGTGAACGAGCCGGAGATGGTGAGCGTCCCCCGCGAGGCGCGTTCCTACCAGGGGACCAGCGCCGGAGTCGTCACGCGTCTGGCAGCAGGCATCATCGACGTCCTCCTGGTCGCCGTCGCGCTGGCCGGGTCGTACGCCGCTTGGGCGGCGCTCCGGTTCGTGCTGGAGCCGCGGGACTTCCGCATGCCCGACCCCTCGCTCCTGTGGGTGGTCATCGCCTTCTTCGCCTACCTGGTGCCGTACCTGACGGTCACGTGGTGGATGGCAGGTCGCAGCATCGGCGACCACCTCTGGGGGATCCGGGTGACGTCCCGCAACGGCAGTCAGCTGGGGCTGGTCCGGGCGTTCGCGCGCGCAGCGATGTGCGCGGCATTCCCGGTGGGGCTGCTGTGGTGCGCCGTCGATCGGGACCGCCGGGCGATCCACGACCTGGTGCTGCGCACCTCGGTGATCTACGACTGGATGACCCACCCCTCCGCCCGATGGGGAGCACGCCAAGCCGCCGACTGAGGGATCGTCGTCACCGGACGAAGGGCACGAGCGCCTCGATCGAGTCGGTGGGCGTCTTCAGGGCGATGCCGGTCCCGATCGGGCTGAGCTTCCAGACCGGTCCGTCGCGGAACAGCTTCGCCATGACGAGCCCTGTCTCGCGGACCCCGAGCGTGAGGGTGAACCGGGCGAGCTCGGTGCCGTCGTGGTCGACGAGACGGCAGTAGGCGTTGCGGATGAACTCCAGCGAGTGGCCCTGGTAGCTGCTGACCATGAACAGGATCGTGTCCACCCGCGGGTAGACACGACCCAGGTCCACGGTGATCACCTCGTCGTCACCCTCGCCCTTGCCGGTGGTGTTGTCGCCCAGGTGGACCACGGAGCCGTCACGGGTGGCGAGGTGGTTGAAGAACGCCAGGTCGAAGAACTGGTCGCCGGCGAACTGCACGGCCGAGGCATCGAGGTCGATCGGTGGTGCTCCGCTGCCGATGAACCCGGCCGTGGGGGAGTGGTCCCAGCCGACGGCCATCTGCACCGTGGTCAGGCTCGACCCGTCCTCGGTGGTGAGGGTGAGCTCCTGCCCCTTGGCCAGCTCGATCACGGGTCGCTCCTCCGGTCGATGACGTTCCGAACGTACAGGAACGATCCGATCAGCCGCCGATCTCCAGCTGGGCGATGAGGCCGTCGGCGAGGGTGAAGCGGTAGTCGAGATCGGCGACCCCGCCGGGGAAGTCGCCCTCCAGGTGGTTGACGGCGACCCAGTGGGTGTCGTCGATCCGCCGACCGCCGAGCAGCTCGGTGGTGTAGGTGAACTCGCCGCCCTGGTGGCTCAGGAAGCCGAGCACCTCGGCGGTGCCGCGGAACGTCTCCCCCTGGTCCCGGACGACGGCGGTGGGGGCGAAGGTCCGGGCGGCGGCGTCCACGTCGCGGGCGGCGTGGGCGTCGAGGAAGGTGCGGATGGTGGACGGGAGCTGGGTGGGTGTCACATCTGTGGTGGTCATGGCCACCACGCTGCGTCGTACACCCGCGGGAGGGTCAAGCACTGGACTCTCCCGCAGGGGGAGGGTGCACACTGCGCGCATGCTGGCGATCGGTGAGTTCTCGCGACTGACCCACTTGAGCGTGCGCACGCTGCGCCGCTACCACGACGCGGACCTGTTGGTGCCGGCCACCGTCGACCCCGACAGCGGCTACCGCTACTACAGCGTCGACCAGATCCCGACCGCCCAAGTCATCCACCGGCTCCGCGAGCTCGACGTCCCGCTGCCCGAGGTCCGACGCATCGTGTCCTCCTCCGACCCGGACACGCGCGCGCACCTCGTCGCCGAGCACCTGCACCGCCTCGAGTCAGAGCTGGACCGGACACGCGCTGCCGTGGCGTCGCTGCGTCGGCTGCTCGCGCCCGAGCCCGCGCCCGTCCACGTCGAGCTCCGGTCGGTCCCGGCGACCGAGGTCGCGGCGGTCGAGGGCGACGTGGCGCAGGACGAGGTCCTGGGCTGGTACGCCGGTGCGATGGCCGAGCTGGACGCGGTGGTCCCCGACCCGGCCGGGGCGCCGGGAGGGGTGTACGACAACGCACTCTTCGAGGTCGGTCGCGGCCACGTGCTGGTGCACGTGCCGACGCACGAGGCGCCGAGGTCCGGGCGGGTGCGCCCCGTCGTGCTGCCGCCGGTCGAGCTGGCGGTCGCCACCCACGTCGGCAGCCACGACGACATCGAGGTCACCTACGGCGAGGTGGGCACGTGGGTGGTGGGCAACGCGCTCGCGGTGGCCGGGCCGATCCGGGAGACCTACCTCGTCGGCCCGCGGGACACCGCCGACCCCACCCGCTGGCGCACCGAGATCGGCTGGCCGGTCTTCCGGGTCGCCGGAGGTCGAGATGGGTGACGTCATCGACCCTGCAGCGATCCGGATCGCCCCACTGACGCGGGCCCACGCCGAGGACCTGGCCACCTGGCGCTACGACCCGCCGTACGACGTCTACGACCTCACTGGCGCCGACCCCGACGAGCTGCTCGACCCAGCGCTCGGTTTCCACGCGGTGCTCGCAGGGGAGCGCCTCATCGGCTTCCGCTCGTTCGGACCGGACGGCCAGGTGCCGGGGTGGGAGTACGACGACTCGGCGCTCGACACCGGCGGCGGGCTACGACCCTCGCTCACGGGGCAGGGTCTCGGTCGTGCAGCGATCGGTGCCGGGCTCGCGTTCGGCCGCGCCACCTACGCGCCGCCGGCGTTCCGCGTGACGGTGGCGTCGTTCAACGTCCGTGCGCGTCGCACCGTCGAGTCCCTCGGCTTCGAGCTGGTCGGGTCGTTCGCCGCGCGCCGGGACGGACGCCGGTTCGACGTGCTGGTGCGTCCGGAGGGCGGCTGACGACTGCTGTCAGACGGCCGTCAGACCTGGCGAGCGTGCGCCGACGGGGTGACCGCCCGAGGGTGCAGGATCCCGGCGAGCGCCTCGACGCCGTCGACGAGCCGTGGCCCGGGGCGGGCGAAGTGCCCGTCGGCGTCGACGGCCCACACCGGCACTCCGGGGAACCGGTCGCGCACCTCCTTCGCCAGCAACGCGCTGCCGTCGAGGTCGAAGCCGCACGGCGCGCAGACCACGACGTCCGGCTCGGAGGCGACGGCGTCGTCCCAGGTGATGCGGCTCGACCTCGTGCCCGCGACGCCGAGGGTGGGCTCGCCGCCGGCGCGGACGACCATCTCCGGGATCCAGTGCCCGGGCGCGAAGGGCGGGTCCGTCCACTCCAGCACCAGCACCCGCGGCCGGTCGAGCCCGGCGACGCGCTCGGCGACGGTCGCGAGGCGCGCCTCGAGCTCGGTCACCAGCTCGGTCGCCTGCTCGTCGCGGCCGGTGGTCCGCCCGAGCTCGGTGATCGACGCCAGCACGTCGTCGAGGGTGTGGGGGTCGACCGTCGCCACCTCCGCGCCGCACCCGAGGAAGCCGAGCGCCTCGTCGACGGTGCCGACGTCCACCGCGCAGACGGCGCAGAGGTCCTGGGTGACGACGAGGTCGGCGTCGAGCTCCGCGAGGGCGCCCGCATCGAGGCGGTAGAGGTCCTCACCCGCCGCGAGGGCCGCAGCGACGAAGTCGTCGATCTCCCTCGGCCCGAGCCCCTCCGGCATCGCGGAGGTCGAGACCACGCGCCGCTCACGGGCGGCCGGCGGGTGGTCGCACTCGAACGTGACGCCCACGACGTCGTCACCCGCCCCGACCGCGAACAGGATCTCCGTGGCGGACGGGATGAGCGAGACGATGCGCATCGGGCGAGCCTAGACGTCTCGTGTCACCGGTTTGTCGTCGCCGCGGAAGGCTCTCTTCGCGACAGATCCGAACATCGACAGTCCCGGGCAGCCCATGGTGCAGCCCGCCGGAGCACACACGTGTCGGACTTCTTGCCCTCCGACTGCCGGATCAAGGGCAACATCTCGGACACCTGTACGACGCTGGCGCGCCGAGCCCCGTCGGGATGACCGCAACTCGGTTGGAGGCTCGGCGCATGGCGGAGATCGCGGCCCGCGTTCCAGTACGGCTCGAGCAGCAGCCACTACGGCTTGACGACCTCGCGCAGAGTCTGGATGGCTCGCCCCACGACGTCGCGAGCGGCACCGATCTGCGCCGCGCTCAAGGGTGCTGCGTGCGTGTGCGCACGGTCGATCGCCAGCGCGGCCGCGAACAGGTCCTGGAGCACCTCGGAGTGGACCGCGTCAAGGATGCGCTCGCGTTCCTCGAGGCGGGCAAGGCGCTCGCTGCGCCGGATGTTGCAGACCTGGCCGTGTGACCCGGGCTGGCTGTAGAGGTCGGTGACCGCCACCTCCACCCAGGACCAGGCGCCGTGGACGTGGACCCGGAGCTCACCGACCCGCTCCGCCGAGGTCGGGTCGGCGGCCAGGAGCTCCTCGAACGCATGGTGGTCCTCGGGGTGGATGCGATCTGTGATGGGTGTGCCCACGACCTCTTCAACCGGCCAGCCGAAGAGGTTCGTGACCGCTGGGCTGGCGTAGCTGACGACGTGGTGCTCGTCGACCAGGACCGCGGCGTCGCTGGAGCGCTCCATCAGGTGCCGCACGGCCTCGCCGAGGTTGAGGGAGGCGCCGACGATGCCGATCAGCTCTCCGTCGCGGTACACGCCGCTGTCGGTGACCAGCGCATGCAGCACCTCGCCGCCGCGGCGCCGAACCGGAAAGCCGCCGGACCATGGACGGCCTTCCCGCAGAGCAGCCATGATCTCCGCCGCCGCCCTCTGGGAGACCTCCGGCACCGTCACGTCCGAAATGTCGCGCCCCACGGCCTCCTCGGCGGGCCAGCCGTACAACTGCTCGGCGGCACCGTTCCAGAACAACACCGTGCCCTGCGTGTCAGTGGCGATCACGGCGTGCCCCAGGGCGTGCAACAACTCGCCGGCAGAGGGACGTCCGGGGAGTGCCTCAGTGTCCATGGATCCAGCCTGCGCCGCATGTTTCGCGTGGTCACGGGGCGAAAGACCCGGATTGGACGTCCTGCCCTGCAGCTTCCGCTGCGGTCACGCCCGGACCAGACCCGACGCACTCATCTCGGCAGATCCGCGCGCAACGCGGCAGGTCTGGACGAGAGTCGGCATCAAGACGCCAACCCGGTCGTTTCGCTTGCATCCGCCGCGCCCCGCTGGCCGACCATCGCCACACGGAACAAGAAGAACCGCACCAACCCCGTGCCCAGGTTGCTCGCGATGAGGACTGCCAGCTCCTGCCGCCGCGACGGCTGGGCGACAGTGGCGTCAAGCAGCCACAAGGAGCCTGCCGTCACGGCCAAGCTGAAGCCCAGAAGGGCGAGCCCGAGCGCCTGGTGCTGCACGGTTCGGTCCGTGCCACGGACCCCGAAGGTGACGTAGCGATGCCCGAACGTTCCGGCGATCGTCGACAGGATGAGCGCGAGAGCGTTCGCCGGCTGCGCGCTGAACTGCTCGCGGAGGACGAGGTAGAGCAGTCCGTAGAGCACGTTGAATGCAGCGCCCACGCTGGCAAAGACGACAAGCTGCACCAGGACCGACCGCCGACGCGACATCGCGCCGGTCAAGACCTCAGCGCTCACCCGCGCCGGCAAGAGTCCCTGGGCGCCGTCACTCGCAGTTCCTCGCGAACGCGTCTTCGAGGAGGGCGACGACGCCTTGCTGACGCTCTGAGTACGGCATTGCGGACATCCTGCCCGAGTGCGCGCGGATCGGCATGAGCGGACGCTCGGTCGCGGCAGATTGGGTCGTTCGATGTCGCGGTGGCGCAGTTGCTTGCGGAGTCGACTCGCCGAGGGAAAGCAGGGCGTCGGAACGAAATGTCGCTGCCGGTGGAGCACTCTCTGGGCGGGCAGCGATCGGCAATCGACACCCTTGTCTTTCAGGTGGAATGCCGATTCACTCTCCCGGTGAGCAGCAGCCGGTTGTCGCCGCTCGCGGCGCCGGCTTTTCGCTACTTCTTCATCGGCCAGGTCGTGAACCGGGTTGGCTCGTCGATGGCCGGCGTGGCACTGGCGTTCGCAGTCCTCGACATCGACGACTCCGCGTCGGCACTTGGTTGGGTGCTTGCTGCGTCGAGCGTGCCGACGGTGGTGTTCATGCTCCTGGGTGGAGCGATCGCCGACCGGCTGCCACGAGCCCTGGTCCTGCGTGGGTGCAATCTGGTTCAGGGCGTGGCCCAGTCGCTCACCGCCGGTCTGGTCATCAGTGGACAGGCCGAGATCTGGCACCTGGTCGTCCTGCAGGCGGTGGCCGGCACTGTGTTCGCCGTGAGCTATCCCGCATTCCTCGGGATGGTTCCGATCCTGCTACCGGTCGAGGAGCGTCAGAAGGCGTTCTTGCTCATCGGTCAGGCCACCAGTGCTGTGGGCATCGTCGGCCCGGTGGTGTCGGGCGTGCTGGTGGCGACGGTCGGGCCGGGGTGGGCGCTGGCGGTCGACGCGTCGACCTACCTGGTGGCTGCGGCGCTGCTCCTGCTGGTGCGTCTGCCTGCGGGGGATCGCAGTCAGGCGGAGGCGAGCATCATCGGCGACTTCGTCGCGGGGTGGGCGTTCGCGCGTCACCTGGGGTGGGTGATCCCGGCTGCGTCAGCTGCGTTGGTCTTCAACGCGTTGGTCAGTGGCGCGATCAACGTGCTGGGTCCGGTGATCGCCGACGACACGATCGGCAGCGAGGGATGGGGTCTGGCGAGGTCCGGGCAAGCAGTTGGCGTGTTCGTCGCCGCCTTCTTCCTCGCCAAGGTGACGGTGACCGCGCCGATGAAGGTCATCATGATCGCCTTCGTCGTGTGGTGCGTCCCGATGCTGGTGCTCGGCACGCAGGTGAACGTCTGGATCCTCTCGGCGTCCTTCGTCGTGGCCGGAGCGGCACTGAGCCTGCTGGACCTCTCCTGGAACCTGCTGGTGCAGGAGAAGGTGCCCGAGGCGATGCTGTCGCGGATCATGGCGATCGACGGCTTCTTCTCCTTCGTGGCCACGCCGATCGGCCTCATGGCCGTCGGTCCCCTCGCCGCCGCCTTCGGCGCGCAGCGGGTCGAGCTTGCGTGTTTCGCCATTGCCGTAGTGGTGGCTGCGTTCGCGCTCACCCGACGCACCATCACCAACGTCAGACTGACCGGCGCCCCACCGCCGCAGCTCGCGAGTCAGGACGCCTGAGACACCCCGCGGTCGGGGCTATGCCCCAGGAACCGGTACGTGATGAACGGTGTGTCGCGCGGGCCCGGCCGCGTTGTCGATGTCGCGACCCATCCGTGCCTTCGGTAGAAGTCGATGGCCCGCTGATTTCCTGCCCAGACCTCGAGCAGGCCCACTTCGTGCGCACCCCGCTCGGACTGGAAGACCTCATGTAGGAGCGTTCCGGTCCCGCGCCCGAAACGATCAGGCTGCACGTACAACGCAGCCATCTCCAGCGCGGTCTCGGGGATCCGGACGTGGCGCGCCGAGAGGAACGCCACGATGGTCCCGTCGTCTTCGACGACGAAGGTCACGCCATCCGCAAGGGTCAAGAGGTGCTCCCACATGGCCTCGCGACCGTCCCTCACGTCGGGCGGGTCGCCGTAGTACTCGGCCCTCGACTCCCGATGCACCGACGCAATCGCGGACGCATCCGCAGGAACGGCCAGCCTTACTCGATCCATGTCGCATTCAAGCAAACGGACGATCGCGCATGGCTACCTAGAGACTTCCGGCAGGGTCGGTGGCTCGCTCGCAACGGGCGTGGGGATCGCACCTAGACGTCGAAGACGTTCCAGCAGATCGCGTTGCGCCGGCGCTGGTCCTCCAGCACCAGGTCGCGCACCTCGTCGGGCAGGCGGTCGCGCTGCCACCGGCACTCGTCGCGACGTGCCTCCTCCTCGCGCCCCGCCGGGGCGGCCGCCACAGCCGCCTTGATGGCGTACGCCGCCGCCCCCAGGTCGTGCTCCGCCACATGTGCGACCACCGCGGCCTGTCCGGCGGCGTACGCCGCGAAGCGCGGCGCGCCCTCCAGATCGCGGGCCGCACCCATGGCGTGCCCGCCGAGCGCTCGGGCCTGCATCATCGGCAGCTCGCCGCGCGTCCAGGCACCTGCCGCGGCGATCGCCTCGCGCGGCCTCCGGTCGTCGGGCCGGGCGGCCTCGAAGACCGGGAGCACGTGGTCGGCGCACTCTGCAGCCCACAGCGCGAGCCGGTGGTGGTCCTCGTCGGTCAGCGTGCCGCCGCGCCTGACGGTGATCAGGTGCGGGTCACGCACGGCCGGCAGGATCACGGCTCGACGCTATCGCCGAGCTGATCAGGGCGTCGTCACCAGCAGCCGTGCCACGCCCCCCGCGCGTGGTCGCGGGCGTGGTTGATGGCGCGCACGTACTCGCGGTGCCGGGCGACGGGCTTGCCGCCGTAGACGTACGGCTGGGTGAAGCCGTCCCAAGCCTGGCGGAACGAGAGGTCGCCGTACCCGCCCTGGCGCTGCACGTAGCGCAGCAGCCGGCCGTAGCGGTCCTTCGCGGCCTGGGTGCGGTCGGACACGAGGTGGACGGTCGAGCCGACTGGGGCGAGCCTGCTGAGGTTGGCGGTGGCGTCGTTCGCGCCGCAGCGGCCTCGTTCGGGGGTGTCGATGCCGAGCATGCGCACGGAGACGTGCGCCCCGCCGCGCAGGCGGACGTGGAGGGTGTCGCCGTCGACGACACGGACGACGTTGCCGGTCTCGCGATAGGTCCGGGGTCCCTGCTGGGCGTGGGTCTGGTTGTTGCCGGTGTCGGCGAACTGCTGCGGCGCGGTGTTGCCGCGGCCGATGCACGGGCACGGGTTGGACTCGCACGCGACGCCGTCGCCGTCGTCGTCGAGGCGGTGCGGGTCGCCGCCGCCGGCGTTCAGGAAGAAGTTCTGCGCGCCGGCCTGGCTCGCGAAGTCGCCGCAGTCGCGGTCGACCACGGCAGAGGCAGGCGCCGGAGCCGAGAGTCCGAGGCCCAGGGCGACGATGGCGAGCGCGAGCGCGCGGACGAGCTGATTGTGCATCGGGCCACCCTCACACTGACGTGACCCTGCCGTGAGTGGAACCCGCCAACTCACGTCCCGTCAGGTGAAGTAGAGGTCGACTCCTGCGGGCGCCTCGAGGATCTCCCGTCCGTGGGCGGGATCGATGCGGCGGGTGCCGAGGTGGTCGACGACGAAAGCGAGGCCGTGTGGGGTGAGCCAGACGTAGCGGCCGTCGCCGCACTGGCGGGACCGGAAGCCCGCATGGGTCTTCCAGCGGTGGTGTCGTCGACCGAGCGGCCCGGAGTTGTGGGAGCCCGTCTGCTGGTCCGGTGGGCCGGTGTCGGCGTAGGGCGTGGGGTGGTCGTAGTCGACGCGGCGGCTGGTGGAGGTGGCGAACGGCCAGTAGTCGCCTCCGGTGGTGAGGTAGACGTGCTCCTTCAGCGACTCGGGGTGCTCGTAGGCCGTCGACCGCACGCGGGAGGACAGGTCACGCACGGGGCGGACCGTCAGCCGGGTCCGGCCCAGCAGCGAGCACAGCGCCGACAGCGGCGCTGGTCCCAAGCCCTCGACCCGGGCGACGGCGTCGGCGCCGGAGAGTGCGGCTTCGTGGAGGTGGACGTGGAGCACGGCCGTCGGCGTGAGGGCGGAGAGGTCCGTGGACCGGAGAGCCTCGAGGAGATCGGCGGGGAACGCGGTGGCACGGCTGGGCTCGGCGCTGCCCTCGGTGCCCGGCAGGGCGTCGTCGGTGTGCTCGACGAGCAGCTGGAGCAGCTCGGCCGGCCGGGCGAGGAAGCCGAAGGCGATCGCGCGCAGCTCGTCGGCGCCCGTGCCGGGGTGGGTGGGGGAGAGGATCTCGGCCACTCGCTGGACAGTGGCCTCGACCCACACGGCGTCCCCGGCGGCGATGCGGGCGATGACGGTGCGCAGCCCGAACTCGTCCGTGCGGCCGGCCCCGACATAGCGGCGGGCCTTCTCGGCCTCGACGCGCGCGTCGTGGAGGGTCGGGTCGGCCTCGATGACCTTGGCCTCGGCGACGGCGAGCACACGCCCACCGGCTTCGTGGGCGATGACCCGCGCGACCGCGGCGTCGACGACCCCGACCCGCGCGGCGGGCAGGTGTCGTGACTGCTTGGCCACGCGCCGTGCGATGAACACCTCGGCCAGGCCGGAGCGGACCACGGCCCAGGTCAGCGGCAGGCGGTGCTGCAGGTCGAGCACGTCGGCGAGCGCGTTGCCCGTGGCGGTGACGCCCGTGCCGCGGGCGAGGGCGATCTCCCCGAGGCAGAAGTCCTGCACGCCCGGCGTGCCCTCCCCGCCGAGACGGACCAGCACGTCTCCGAGCCGCCGCGCGTGAGCACCGTCGGGGCCCTCGGTCGGGTCGGTGGAGTGGACGGCTGCCCACTGGGCGAGGACCTCGAGGTCGCGGACCTCGGCGAGCCGACGGTCTCGCACCGCGCCGGACGCCAGGGCCAGCAGGGCCGCCGCGTCGAGCTCGGAGAGGGTGTCGGTCATGCGTTCGATTGTAGGCGTCACCACCGACATCGGGCCTGGTCAGGCGGTTCGTGGCTATCAACCGGGATCAGGTCGACGCATCGCGCGAGGCCGCCCTCGTGCGGATCCACGTCACGAGCTGTCGGGTGCCCTCCAGCGCAGGCGCGGTCGAGGTTGCCAGCATGAGGTCGAGCTGCCCGTCGAGCTCGTCGCTCGTCCCCGAGTCCGACAGCAGGACCGCGAGGCCGGTGGCGACGTACCCGGGGGCGTGCTCGCGGGTGAAGAACCCCAGGTCGCCGGTGCGAGCCTGCTCCACCATCGCCTCACGGTCGAGCAGCTTCTCCAGGGTGGGCCACCCGTCTGCGTCCAGCCTCCGGACCATGTCGGCCACCACCTGCTCGACCGCCCGCGGCCGGTCCACCCGCCACCACTGGTCGGTGCCGGCTGGGGCACCGGTCGGTTGGAGGCGCCGCCGATAGAGCCCCCACGACTCGGGCAATGCCTTCGGTCGACGGCCGAGGGTCGTCTCCATCGACGCCGCCCAGGGCTCCGGCACCACGGACAGGTTGATCACGTACCTCGCCGAGCTGGCCGAGCTGTAGCTCGAGCCCTGCAGGTTCACGATCGCGCAGTCGCCCAGCTCGTTGGTCCGACGCCACGTGCGGCCCGAGCCCTTGAAGCCGTGCGCCCGCGCTGCCGGCGCCAGGACCTCGCGCACCGCGTCGCGGAACGCCGCCTGGATCGTCACCCGGTGACCGTACGTGAAGGCCGCCAAGAGGCGGCGGCTCAGCCGCGGTCACGCGGGCGATGGTCGGTGCCCCGTGGCACCATCCGTGACGTGGACGGATGCGTGTTCTGCCAGATCATCTCGGGCGAGGTGCCCGGTCACCTGGTGCTGGAGACCGACGACCTGGTGGCGTTCCTCGACGCCCGGCCGGTCTTCAAGGGGCACGTCCTGCTCGTGCCCCGCACCCACCTCGAGACGCTCCCGGACCTCCCCGCGGGTCAGCGAGACGGGTTCCTGGCGGCGGCCCAGCGGCTCGCGACGGCGGTCAAGGACGCCCTCGGCGCGCAGGGGTCGTTCGTGGCGATCAACAACACGGTCAGCCAGTCCGTCCCGCACCTCCACCTCCACGTGGTCCCGCGCACCAAGGGCGACGGGCTGCGCGGCTTCTTCTGGCCGCGCACGAAGTACGGCGACGGCGAGGCGGCGGCGTACGCCGAACGGCTCCGGGACGCCCTCGCGAACGGCTGACCGGTCAGGAGCGGACCTGCTCCTCCTCGCGGGCCCGGGCCTCGCCGAGCGACCACGTCCGGTCGCGGCGCCGGAGCGGGTGTCCGGTCGTCCAGGCGGCGAGCACCAGGGACAGCGTGCCGACTGCGAACCCGCCGAGGACGTCGACGAAGAAGTGCCACCCCAGGTAGACGGTGGACAGGCAGGTCAGCGCGGCGAAGGCCCAGCCGGTCAGACGCACCCAGCGGGGGAGCCGGAGCAGCTCCATCACCAGGCACGTGGTGACCGTGATCGCCACGTGGAGCGACGCGAAGGCAGCGACGGTCTGCACGGCGCGGGTGTCCCAGGCGTCGGCCAGCACGGCGACGCGGTCGTCGAGCAGGAGGTCCTGCACGGCGGTGTTGAACGTCCGGGGCAGCCCGGTGAACTCCTGCGGTCGCGAGTAGATCGGCCCGAGGGACGGGACGAGGTAGTAGACGGCCACGCCGAGCAGCCAGTTGAAGGAGACGGCCGTGACGTAGAGGGCGCCGGTGATGGATCGCCGCGTCCACACGAGCGCGACGGCCAGCGCCGCCGGCACCAGCCCGATCCACAGCACGTAGACGCCGGAAAGCAGCCAGGCGGCCCAGCTGGTGCCGAGGACGTGGTGGAGGACGACGGCCGGGTCGTGGCCCAGCCACAGCAGGCGGTCCATCCGGTGCAGCTCGGTGTCCCACAGGCGGTCGTTGACGAACGGCAGGTAGCCCTTGAGGTTGCGGAACGCGACGTAGGCGACGTACCACGCCACGAGCCCGCTCAGGGTGAACCACACCTGCTCCCGCGTCCACCGGGCGCGGACCACGGTGCGCAGCGCTGCCCAGGCGCCGGGGCGCGGCGTCGTGCGGATGTACGCCGCCCACCGCGCGACGACGTCGAGGAGCACGGCGGCCAGCACGATCACCGGCAGCCGCACCCAGGTCGGGACCGAGACGCCGTCGGGGTCGCGAACGGGCAGGTGGTAGGCGGCCGCGACCACCCATGTGGCCACCGCCATGGCGACGGCGACGCCGATCGCGCCGCGGAAGTACCCCCGACCCATGCTTGGCACGGTATGACACCCGCCGCGGCAGCGCGAGCGGTCTGCACCGGATCTCCACAACTCGGGTGAGCCCCCCGCGACGCCACGCACTACCCTCACGGACAGACGTCACCGAGCCTGAGGAGTCATCGAGATGGGTCGCTACGACCGCCGCGTCGCCGTCATCACCGGAGCTGCGCGAGGCATCGGCTTCGGCATCGCGCAGCGCCTCGCGAGCGAGGGCGCGTCCATCGCGATCCTCGACCTCGACGAGGCCGCCGCCCAGGAGGCCGCCGGCCGTCTCGAGCTCGCCGACGGTGCCCGCGCGGTGGGCATCGGCTGCGACGTCGTCGACGCCGCCGCCGCCGAGGCCTCCGTGCAGCGGGTGGTCGACGAGCTCGGCGGGATCCACGTCCTGGTCAACAACGCCGGCATCACCCGCGACAACCTGCTCTTCAAGATGACCGAGGAGGACTGGGACCTGGTGATGAACGTCCACCTCAAGGGCGTCTTCAACATGACCAAGGCCGCTCAGTCCCGGTTCGTGGAGCAGAAGTACGGCAAGATCCTCAACCTGTCGAGCGTCTCCGCCCTCGGCAACCGCGGCCAGGCCAACTACTCCGCGGCCAAGATGGGCATCCAGGGCCTCACCCGCACGCTCGGCATCGAGCTCGGCCCGTTCGGCATCACCGCCAACGCCATCGCACCGGGGTTCATCGCCACCGAGATGACCGACGCCACCGCGCGCCGCCTCAAGATGGAGCCCGAGGAGCTGCAGCGCGTCAACGCCGAGGCGACGCCCGTGCGGCGCGTCGGGCAGCCCGAGGACATCGCGGCCGCGGCCGCGTTCCTGTGCAGCGACGAGGCGTCGTTCATCACCGGTCAGACGCTGTACGTCGACGGGGGCCGCAAGCTCGGCTGAGCGCGGTCCGGGCGTGATCCCGGCCACGCCCCACGCTCGGGGACGTGGCCGGTTTTGCGTGTCCGGGGGTCGTCTGTCACCTTGGAGAACGGTCGAGAGACCCAACCGTCCCGGACTACGCCGAGTCCTGCCCGGCCGGGACGACCCCCGAGACACACCGGGGCAGGAGTGGGGGACCCACAGGTTCCACCGCCGGTCATCGACCGGCTCGGGGCGAAGTCGCCAGCCTCTTCGAGAGGACGGTGGCAGGGCACTTTCCAGCCCTAGCCCGACAGCTCACCTCACAGGCGTGGGAAAGGAACAACCATGCCTGCGACCCCTCGTAAGGCGCGAGCGCTCGCGCTCGCCCTCGCCGGGCTCGGCATCACCGCATCGACGATGAGCGCCCTGCCCGCAACCGCCGCCACCGGCGGCAGCACGTCCGACGACGCCTCCACCACGACCACCGCGAAGAAGACGCAGAAGTCGGCGCGCGTCAGCGCCAAGCGTCGGGTGGCCAACCGCGTGCTCAGCGCACGCGACATCGCCATGAACCAGCGCGGCGACGCCTACGCGTACGGCGCCGCCGGCCCGGACCGCTTCGACTGCTCCGGCCTGGTCAAGTACAGCTACAGCCGCGCCGGTCTCTCGGTGCCGCGCACGTCGAGCGCCCAGGCGGGCCAGGCTCGCCGGATCGCCAAGAACGACATGCGCTCCGGCGACCTGATGTTCTTCTACGGCAGCGGCGGGGTCTACCACGCCGCGATCTTCCTGCGCTGGTCGCACGGGCACGCCGTGATGGTGCACTCCCCGGGCTCGGGACAGCGCGTACGCGTTGCCGTGCCGTGGACGTCCGCCTGGTTCGCCGGGACCGTCCGTCGCGCCTGAGCAGTGCCCGCACCCGGGTGACAGGCTCGGATTGGTAGGTACTTCCTGCTGATCTACCCTGTGGCGCGCCTTCCCTGATCGGGGAAGGCGCGCCCCCAGACTTTCCAGAGAACCGCAGACCCGAGCCCCCCGGCTCGAACACCCCCGCTCGATCGGAGCTCCCCGTGCGTCACCGTCGCCACCTCTCGTCGCCCCGCGCGATCGTCGCCACCCTCGCGGCGGCCACGCTCCTCCTCGCCGGCTGCAGCGGCGGGGACGACCCGGCCCCCAGCGCCTCCGCGCCCTCCGAGCCGACCAGCTCGGAGACGACCGAGGCCCCGCCGGAGCCGACGTACTGGCCCCTGACCGGGCTCGAGCGCAAGGGCGACGCACCCCGGCACCCCGTCGTCGTCACCAAGGTCGACAACACCTCCTCCAGCGCCCCGCAGGTGGGCCTCGGCTCGGCCGACCTCGTCGTCGAGGAGCTCGTCGAGGGCGGCTACACCCGCCTCGCGGCCTTCTACTACTCCAAGGTGCCCGCCGCCATCGGCCCGGTCCGCTCGATGCGCGCCAGCGACATCGGGATCGTCCCGCCGGGCGCGACCGTGGTGACCAGCGGCGCGGCCCCGGTCACGATCAACCGGATCAACGGCGCCGGCATCCCGTGGATCACCGAGGGCGAGGCCGGCGTCTACCGCGAGACGTCGCGCTCGGCCCCCTACAACCTCTTCGCCCGGCTCGGCGACATCTCCAAGCGCCTCAAGGCCGAGGAGGAGCCGCCCCCCTACCTCCCGTGGGGCGACGAGGCCGACCTGCCGAAGGGCGCGAAGGCCAGCACGCTCACCGCGGACTTCGGTGCCCACTCCACCAGCTGGCAGTTCCAGCAGGGCGGCTACGTCAACACCGACTCCTACGCCGCGGAGGGCGACCAGTTCCCGGCCGACTCCGTGCTCGTGCTGCGGGTCCGCGTCGGCGACGCGGGCTACCGCGACCCGGCCGGCTACCCGGTGCCGGAGACCAAGTTCGAGGGCAAGGGCGCCGCGCTGCTCTTCCACGGCGGCCGCGTCGTGAAGGGCACGTGGACCAAGGACGGCCTGACGGGCGAGATCGAGCTCTCCACCAAGGGCGGCGACCTCACCGTGCCTGCCGGCCACGTGTGGGTGGAGCTCGTCCCGGCCGTCAACGGCAACGTCACGTTCGCGAAGTAGCCCCCGGCGCCAACGCTCCGGCGCCTTCGTCGAGGAGGCGCTGGAGCCCGGCCAGGATCACGCCGATCGCCGCCTCGACCCGCAGGGCCGCGGCGGCGGGGTCGTCGCTGACGGCGACCGAGCCTCCCGCGGCCGACATGGCGCCGAAGAAGATGCGCGTGAAGGTGTCGAGCATCGCGTCGTCGAGGTCGCGGCCCTCGGCGGTCAGCACCGAGCGCACGATCTCGTCGACGAGGGCGTACGTCGACCGCTCCTCCTGCTCGCGGTAGCGCTCGTGGCCGAGCACCGAGGGGCCGTCGGAGACGACGACCTGGCGGTAGGCCGGCTCCTGGACCGCCTCGAGGAAGGCCCGCATCCCGGCCTGCGCCTGGTCCCACGGGTCCGGGTGCCCCGCGGCCGCGTCGGCGATCCCCGTCGTCGCCCGGGACTGCACCCGCTCGAAGGCCGCCTCGAAGATCGCCTGCTTGCCGCTGAAGTGGTGGTAGAGCGCGCCCTTGGTGACGTCGGCGCCCGCGACGATGGCGTCCAGCGACGTCGCGGAGTAGCCGTGCGCGGTGAAGAGACGCTCGGCGACCTCGACGAGCGCCTGCTTGGTCGCCTCGGAGTAGCGCTGCCGCCGGGTCTCCATGGATCGCAGCCTAGGTGACCCCGGCGTCACGCCGGGCTCGCGCGGGTGGTGTGCCCCGACGCGGGGTCGGCCATAGTGGATCCATGCAGCTCGCTTCGGGGATGTTGCTGGTGGCGACGCCGGCGCTGCAGGACCCCAACTTCGCCGACACGGTCGTGCTGCTGCTCGACGTCACCGAGGAGGGCGCTCTCGGCGTCGTCCTCAACCGCCCCTCCCAGATCCTGGTCGCCGACGTCCTCGAGCCGTGGCGCGACGTGGTCGCGGAGCCGGAGGTGCTGTTCCGCGGGGGACCGGTCGGGACTGACGGCGCCCTGGCCGTGGGCGCGCTGCGCGACCCCGGCGACCCGCCCGTCGGGTGGCGACCGGTCGCCGGGCTCCTGGGGATGGTCGACCTCGACACCCCGACCGAGCTCGTCGACGGCACGCTCCGCGCGATGCGCGTCTTCGCCGGCTATGCCGGCTGGGGCGCGGGCCAGCTCGACGGCGAGGTCGAGGAGGGCAGCTGGTACGTCGTCACCAGCGAGGCCGCTGACGCGTTCCGCGGCGACCCGAGCGGCCTGTGGCGCGACGTGATGCGCCGGCAGCCCGGCATGCTCGCCTGGCACGTGAACCGCCCCGTCGATCCCGATCTCAACTGATCCACTCGCAGCGAATGCCGGACAACCTTCCGGTCTCCCCGTGCGTCTCCACTGGCGTGATGACAACGGTGCGAGGTGGAGTGGCTGCCCTGGCAGCGGCAGCAGTGGTGGGCGGCCTCGCGGCGGTGCCGGCGGTGGGGGCGGTCGACGCGGCACCCGCGACACGTCCTGCGCACACGGTCGCCGCACCTGACGCCAACCGGGTGGTCGACACGGTCCTGCGCTCGGAGCGCTATGACTATCAGCGCCAGAACTGGCGCATCCGCGAGGCGAACGGCCTTCCGCGGTGGCTGAGGCTGCGCGACGGACGCCTGACCGGCACGGCCCCGCGGCTGGGTTCGTGGAGGGTGAGCCTCGAGGAGCGCGGGGTGCGCAAGCAGCGCGGCAAGGTCCGTCGTACGACGCTGGTCCTGAGGGCGGTGACCCAGCGGGCCGCGCCCGGCACGGTGCTCGTCACGCGCGGGATCGACGGCCGCCCGGCCAACGGATGGAGCGGCAACGTGACGCTGTCCGGGGACGGCGGCACGGCGGTCTTCTCCTCCGCCGCCACCAACCTCGTGCCCGGCAGCCGGCAGCCGGACGCCGCGCGGCTCTATGTGTGGGAGGCCGCGACCGGACGGGTGACGCTCCTCCACCCCGAGGCCTGGGCGCAGGTCGAGGGGATCAGCGGTGACGGCCGCCGCGTGCTGCTCGACCTGACCGCGGGCCTCTTCCTCCTCGACCGTGCCGACCTCTCCCTGACCCAGGTCGCACCGCGGGCCGTCGGCGCAGCGCTGACGGAGGACGGCCTCCGTGTGGTCTACCAGGACAGGGGCAACGAGCTGGACTCCCCGGCGCCGCGGCTGCTCGAGTGGACAGCCGCCACCGGGGCCACGCGGACCCTCGTCGCCGACGTGGGGACCCAGACGTTCGCGGGCGTGTCGGGCGACGGGCGCCACGCCGTGATGGTCGGCTCCGACCGCAGCACCCTGCTCGACACCACCACCGGCAGCGTGCGTGACCTCGGCCGCCTCGGCGTGGAGCTCGGGGGCATCGTCCGGGTGGAGGTGTCGGACGACGGTCGGCTGGTGTCGGTGCTCGGGTCGGGTGTCGCTGCCGGCAGCGGACACGGCGGGGATCCGGTGGGCGGTGTCCACGACACCGGTTTCGGCATGTCCCGCGGCCCGTCCCGGGGAAACCTGGGTGCCGCGATCACCCCGGACGGTGGCCACTACGCCGTCGCCACCTCCCGGAGACCGCTGCGCGTGGTCGACACGCTCACCGGCGCCCGTACGTCGCCCTTCACGGCCCGCCCCGGCGGTGAGCAGGGCAGCGTGTCGCTCAGCGACGACGCCACACGCGTGGCGTACTCCAGCGACGCCCACGACCTGCTGCGCGGCACCCGACGCGGCCTCGCCAACGTCTTCATCTGGGTCCGTCCGCGTTAGGCTTGCCCATCATGAGCACCATCGGATTCTCCCCGGGCACCCAGACGATCGAAGAGCGTCAGACCGTCCCGACGGACGAGGGTGACCACGAACGGTTCTCGCACTACGTGCCGAAGGACAAGCTCACCGAGGCGATGGTGATGGGCACCCCCGTGATCGCGCTCTGCGGCAAGGTGTGGGTGCCGTCGCGGTCCCCTGAGAAGTACCCGGTCTGCCCGGAGTGCAAGGAGATCTGGGACTCGATGAACCCGGGCAAGTCCGGCGGCAACGGCTCTGACGGCTCGGGTCCCGAGGCGTGACGGGGCGGCCTGACGCGCCGCTGCCTCCCGCGTGGCCCGACCGGGCCGCCTGGGGCACCGCGCCCTCCCTCCGCGCCTGGCAGCAGGCGGCGATGGACCACTACCAGTCCCGCCAGCCGCGCGACTTCCTCGCGGTCGCGACCCCCGGCGCCGGCAAGACCACCTTCGCGCTGACCGTGGCGGCCGACCTGCTCAGCCGTCGCATCGTCGACCGGATCACGGTCGTGGCACCCACCGAGCACCTCAAGACCCAGTGGGCGGAGGCCGCCGCCCGGGCCGGCATCCCGATCGACCCGACCTACTCCGCGGGCAAGGGCCGGACCTCCGACGACTACGTCGGCATCGCGGTGACCTATGCCGGTGTCGCGGTCAACCCGCTCGCGATGCGGATCCGCACCGAGCGCTTCAAGACGCTGGTGATCCTCGACGAGATCCACCACGCCGGCGACGCGCTGTCGTGGGGCGAGGGCGTCCGCGAGTCGTTCGACCCGGCCACCCGCCGGCTCGCGCTGACGGGGACGCCGTTCCGCTCCGACATCAACCCGATCCCGTTCGTCACCTACGCCCCCGGCGACGACGGCATCCCCACCTCGTCGGCCGACTTCACCTACGGCTACGCCCACGCGCTCGCCGACCACGTCGTCCGCCCGGTGCTCTTCATGGCCTACTCCGGCGAGATGCAGTGGCGTACCCGCGCCGGCGACGAGGTCGTCGCCCGGCTCGGCGAGCCCTTGACCAAGGACATGCACGCCCAGGCGCTGCGTACGGCCCTCGACCCGCGCGGGTCGTGGATCCCCGCCGTGCTGGAGGCGGCCGACCGGCGCCTGTCGGAGGTACGCCGGCACGTGCCCGACGCCGCCGGCCTGGTCATCGCCGGCGACCAGGAGACCGCCCGCGCCTACGCGGCGCTGCTGAAGAAGATCAGTGGCGAGACCCCGACCGTGGTGCTGTCGGACGAGAAGGGCTCCTCGAAGAAGATCGAGAAGTTCACCCACTCCGAGCAGCGCTGGATGGTCGCGGTCCGGATGGTGTCCGAGGGCGTCGACGTGCCGCGGCTGGCCGTCGGGGTCTGGGCGACGACGGTGTCGACGCCGCTGTTCTTCGCGCAGGCCGTGGGCCGCTTCGTGCGCGCCCGGTCGCGTGGCGAGACCGCGTCGGTGTTCCTGCCATCGGTGCCGCACCTGCTCGAGTTCGCCTCCGACATGGAGGCGCAGCGTGACCACGTGCTGGGCCGTCGGGTCAACGACGAGGACGACATCTTCGCCGCCGAGGAGGGCCTGCTCGCCGCGGCCAACGCCGAGGACGCCGCGTCTGGCGAGCTCGAGATGTCGTGGGAGGCCCTGGGCTCCACCGCGTCGTTCGACCACGTGCTCTACGAGGGCGCGCAGTTCGGCCACTCGGGCGAGGTGATGGCCGGCTCGGAGGAGGAGATGGACTTCCTCGGCATCCCCGGCCTCCTTGAGGCCGACCAGGTGCGCGAGCTGCTGCACTCGCGCCAGAGCGAGCGCGCCCGCAAGCAGAAGGCCGACGGCGTCGGCGACCGCGTCGTCGACTCGGTGCAGGAGCTCAGCACGCACCAGCAGCTCGGCGTGCTGCGGCGCGAGCTCAACGGCCTCGTCGCCGCTTGGCACCACCGGACCGGTCAGGCGCACGGCATCACCCACAACGCGCTCCGCAAGGAGTGCGGCGGGCCGCCGGCGGCCGTCGCCAACGCCGACCAGCTGCACGAGCGGATCAACCGGATCCGCGAGTGGGCCGTGCGGAAGACCTCCTGAGCCTGGATCCGTCATAGTGGCCCTGTGCCCACCGAGACCTCGCAGACGCTCGACCGCGGCCTGCGCGTCCTCCGCGTGCTGGCCGAGAGCCCCGAGGGGCTGACGGTCACCGAGCTCTCGAACCGCCTCCAGGTCAACCGCACGGTCGTCTACCGGCTGATCAGCACGCTCGAGCAGCACGGGCTGGTCCGCCGCGACGCGCGCTCCCGGCTCTTCGTCGGGCTCGGCGTGCTGCACCTGGCCAGCGGTGTGCAGCCCCTCCTGCGCGACCTCGCCATGCCGGTGCTGCGCGGGCTCGCGGAGTCGCTCGGCTCGACCGCCCACCTCACCGTGGCCGACGGGGAGGAGGCGCTCGCGCTGGCCGTGGTCGAGCCGTCGTGGACCGACTTCCACGTGTCCTACCGGGTCGGCGCACGCCACCCGCTGACGCAGGGCGCGGCCGGCAAGGCCATCGGACTGGTCGATCGGGACGAGGCGGCGTACGCCGTCACGAGCGGCGAGCTGCAGACCGGCGCACGGGGCCTTGCCGCCCCCGTGCGGGGCGTCGAAGGACTGCGCGCCAGCGTCGGCGTCGTGACCCTCGACGGCGCCATCGACGAGGACGTCGTGGCGCCCCAGGTGATCGCGGCCGCTGCGGCCGTCGCCGAACGGCTCAGGTGAGACGGGCGGGGGCTGGTGCCCCCGCCCGCCACGTCGTCAGCGGCAGGTGACCTCCACCCGGTAGGTGATGTCGGACCCGGCCCGCCAGGTCGCGACGTCCACCGAGACCTGGTAGAGCCCGTCCTTGCCGGCACGGACGTTCTCGCCGCGTGCGCCGCGCACCTTGCTGATGACGCACCCGGCCTGGTCGCCCACGGTCACGACGTGGGTGCCCGGCTCGACCGCCTCGATGTGGGCCTCGCGGAAGGCCAGCAGCTCGGGTGCGTACTCGGAGAACTTCACGTTGGACGCGCCGTTGGTGTCGGTCCAGTAGGCGGCCATCCCGAGCTGCGCGACGCCGTTCTTCCAGAAGCGAGCGTCGATCTCGACGGTCGCGTCCTCGCGGACCTTGAAGTTGTCGGTCTTGCTCTGCCCCGGCACGAAGCAGTGCTTGTTGCCGGGAGCGTCGCAGTCGAGCGACGTGGTGGGAGTGACCCAGGCCTTGTAGACGCCACCGTTGTTGGGCGTGTCGGCAAAGGGCCACAGCTGCACCGTCGCCCCGCCGTCCTCGCCGTCGGTCCCGGTCACGTGCGCGCACGCGCCACTCGGGGTGACGCCCTGGATGACGCCGCCGAGCACCGTGAGCTGGCGGCAGGCCACGTCGTCCTCCGAGAGGAGGACCTTGCCGCTGGGGTCGGTGACCTGGAACGAGTAGGTGCCGTCGGGCAGGCCCGCGGCGTCGTCGGGGGCGTTGATGCCGGGACCGCCGTTGAGGTAGACGTCCCGCTTGTTGGCGTAGTGGTTGAGGTTGACCGGCACGCCGGTGGCGTCGGTCGTGAAGATCGCGCCCTTGACGGGAGCGGGATCGGGGGCAGCAGAGGACGGCTGGGCCGCCACGAGGAGGGCGGCCATCGAGACCAGGGCCGCCGCGACAGCAGATGTTCGAGACATGACACTCCTAAGGGGGGGATGAGTGACCGAGATGTCGCAGGATCTTCGACGCTAGGTCGCCCCCGCCCCGGGGGCATCGCCACAATCAGTCAAACGTGGTTGAACCGGCCGCCGCCCGCGCGAGCGGGACCACCCGGTAGGGGATCTGCGTGGCCAGCGCGATGACGGTCGTCGAGCGGTCGATCCCGGGCTCGGTGAGCACCAGGTCGATGACCCGCTGGAGGTCGGCGTTGGAGCGCGCGACGACGCGGGCCCACATGTCGCCGGCGCCGGTGATCGTGTAGGCCTCGAGCACCTCGGGGATGCCGGCGAGGTGGGCGGCGACGGCGTCGTGGCCGCCGCGGTCGGCCGAGCCCTGTCGGATCTCGAGGGTGAGGAAGGCGGTGACGGGGAAGCCGATGGCCTCGGGGGAGAGGTCGGGTCCCCATCCGGTGATCACCCCGGCCGACACGAGCTTGTCCAGCCGCGCCTGGACGGTGCCGCGGGCGATGCCGAGACGCCGGCTCGCCTCGAGCACGCCCAGCCGCGGCTCGGTGGCGAACAGATCGATCAATCTGCCGTCGATCGCGTCCATGAGTGCCTCTCGACTGTGCAACGTGTCCGACGTTTCGACGTACTGTTGCACATCTTGCCCCGAATAGGCAGGGTTCGCCCCATGACGACTGACATCGCCTCGACCGGTGGCGCCCTGACCGTGGACGAGATGAAGGCCGACCTCTCGCTCGAGCAGCTGCGCCAGCTCGTCGGCCTCGTGGAGTACGACGCCGACGCCGACCCGTTCCCCGTGACCGGGTGGGACGCGATCTGCTTCGTGGTCGGCAACGCGACCCAGGCGGCCCACTACTACGCATCGGCGTGGGGGATGGAGCTCATCGCCTACTCCGGCCCCGAGAACGGCAACCGCGACCACAAGTCGTACGTGCTCAAGTCCGGCTCGATCAAGTTCGTCGTGAGCGGCGCCGTCGCGCCCGACAGTGACCTCATCGCCCACCACGCCCGTCACGGCGACGGGGTCGTCGACATCGCCCTCGAGGTCCCCGACGTCGACCAGTGCATCGCGCAGGCCCGCAAGGCCGGCGCGACGGTGCTCGTGGAGCCGGAGACCGTGGCCGACGAGCACGGCAAGGTCCGCGTCGCCGCCATCGCGACCTACGGCGAGACCCGCCACACGCTGGTGCAGCGCACCGTCGACGGCGAGACGTACGCCGGTCCCTACCTCCCCGGCTACGTGACCGTCGAGCCGCGCTGGCAGACCAAGGACGGCCAGCCCAAGCGCCTGTTCCAGGCCCTCGACCACATCGTCGGCAACGTCGAGCTCGGCCGGATGGACGAGTGGGTCACCTTCTACAACAAGGTGATGGGCTTCGTGAACATGGCGGAGTTCATCGGCGACGACATCGCCACCGACTACTCCGCGCTGATGTCGAAGGTCGTCGCCAACGGCAACCACCGCGTGAAGTTCCCGCTCAACGAGCCCGCGATCGCGAAGAAGAAGTCGCAGATCGACGAGTACCTCGAGTTCTACAACGGCCCCGGTGCCCAGCACCTCGCCGTCGCGACCGGCGACATCCTCGCCAGCGTCGACGCGCTCCGCGCCAACGGCGTGGAGTTCCTCAACACGCCCGACTCCTACTACTCGGACCCCGAGCTGCGCGCCCGCATCGGCGAGGTGCGCGTCCCGATCGAGGAGCTGCAGAAGCGCGGCATCCTCGTCGACCGCGACGAGGACGGCTACCTCCTGCAGATCTTCACCAAGCCCCTCGGCGACCGGCCCACGGTGTTCTTCGAGCTCATCGAGCGCCACGGCTCCCTCGGCTTCGGCAAGGGCAACTTCAAGGCGCTGTTCGAGGCCATCGAGCGCGAGCAGGACGCCCGCGGCAACCTCTGATGTGACGAGCAGCGACTGACGACCACCCGAGCGGTGGCCCACCCACATTCCGGAAGCCCGGAAGGTGGGTGGGCCACCGCTCGAGCCGTCTGGCCGGTGTGTCGCCGCCTGGGCGGTGCCCGGGCCACGTTCGACGTACGTGGAATGTGGCTGGGGCACCGCTCGGCGCCGGCCCTAGGCTGAGGCGCATGATGATCCGACCGGCCGAGCTGGCCGCGATCAAGGCCGGCACCCTCGACCTGGCGTTCCGTCGGTGGGCGAAGCCTCGCGTGGTCGTCGGCACCCGGATGCGCACCGGCGTCGGGGTGATCGAGGTGACGAGCCTGGACCAGGTCAGCGTGTCGAGCCTGCGCGCGGACGACGCCCGCCGCGCCGGTGCGCCCTCGCTGGGGGCGCTCAAGAAGGCACTGTCGGCCCGTTCGGAGGACCCCGCCTGGCGGATCGGGTTGGCGTACGCCGGTCCCGACCCGCGCGAGGCGCTGCGGGCCGCCGTGCCGGACGCCGACGAGATCGCGACGATCACCGCCCGGCTCGACCGCCTCGACGCCGCGTCGTCGTACGGCGCGTGGACCCGGGAGACGCTCGACCTGATCGACCTCAACCCGACCGTGCGCGCACCCGACCTGGCCGCCCGGGTGGGGCGCGAGACGGCGGACTTCAAGAAGGACGTGCGCAAGCTCAAGGAGCTCGGCCTCACCGAGTCGCTCGCCATCGGCTACCTGCTCTCCCCGCGCGGCGAGGCAGTCGTCGACACCGGTCTCCCGGCGCCGCGCGAGCGCACACCCCGGGAGATCGGGACCCCGCTGCCGAGGAACATCGGTGCACCGGCCACGCGCGCGTTGCGCGAGGTGGGGGTGACGACGCTGGAGCAGGTGGTCGACCACAGTGCCGCGGACCTGGCGGCGATGCACGGCGTCGGGCCCATCGCGATCAGTCGGCTGCGCGAGGCGCTGGCCGAGCGGGGGAGTCGCCTCGCCGACGACCAGGCCTGACTCGGACTGAGGCCGCCCACGGCTCAGTGCGCGATGAGCCCCACGCCGAGGGTGCCCATCACGACGGCGATCCCCGAGTCGAGGACGCGCCAGGCGCCGGGGCGGGCGAAGAGACCGCGCAGCAGGCGGGCGCCGTAGCCCAGGCCGAAGAACCAGAGCACGCTGGCGACGAGCGTGCCGGTCAGGAACCACCAGCGGTCGGTGCCGAAGCTGTTGGCCACCGTGCCGAGCATGAGCACGGCGTCGAGGTAGAAGTGCGGGTTGAGCCAGGTCAGGGCGAGGGTGAGCAGCACCGCCCGACCGGCGGTGAGCGAGGTCGACTCGCCCGCCTCGAGCGCCGCCGGTCGCCACGCGCGCATCGCTGCGTGCACACCGAACGCGATCAGGTAGAGCCCACCGAGCAGCTGCGCCACCGGCAGGATCCCGGGCCACCGCTCGAGCACCACTCCCAGGCCGGCCACGCCCGCGGTGATCGCGACGACGTCCGAGACGAGGCAGGTCAGCACGATCGGCAGGACGTGCTCGCCGCGGATCCCCTGACGGAGGAGGAACGCGTTCTGTGCGCCGATGGCGACGATGAGGGCGAGTCCGGTGAGCAGACCGGTGAGAGCAACCTGGAACATGAGGACAACGCTAGGTCGCTGGGTGTGTTCAATCCAGCGAAGGATTCTGAGCAATCATTAGGATGTCTAAGTATGAAAGACATCACCCAGCTGGACCCTGTGGCCCTGCGCACACTGGCCGTCGCCGTGCGGCTCGGCACCTTCGAGGCAGCCGCCCGCGAGCTGCACGTCACGCCCTCCGCGGTGAGCCAGCGGATCAAGGCGCTCGAGACCAGGATCGGCCGCGTCCTGCTGCACCGGGTCAAGCCGCTGGAGCCCACCGAGGCCGGTCTGGTGCTGGTGCGCCTGGCCACGCAGACCGAGCTCCTGGAGCGGGAGGCCGTCGCCGAGCTGGTCGAGGAGCCCGACGCGAGCGGGACGTCGTACGCCTCGCTCCCGATCGCGGTCAACGCGGACGCGCTCTACGGATGGTTCGTCGACGCCCTCGCCGAGGTGCAGTCGCGGCACCGCGTGGTCTTCGAGGTGGTGCGCGAGGACCACACCCGCACCGCGGAGCGGCTGCGTCGCGGAGAGGTGGTGGCGGCGATCACCGGGGAGCCCAAGCCGGTGCCGGGGTGCCGCGTGGTGCGCCTCGGCCGGCTCAGGTACGCCGCGGTCGCGACCCGCGACTTCCACGCCACCCACTTCGCCGACGGCGTGGGGTCCGGCACGCTCGGCGAGGCGCCGATCGTGGCCTTCGACCGGAGCGACTCGCTGCAGCACGACTTCATCCGCCGGGTGACCCGTCGTCACCTCGCGCCGCCGGTGACCTACCTCCCGTCGGTGCGCGAGTTCGACCGCGCGATACGGGTGGGCATGGGGTGGGGGCTCCTGCCGGAGTCCGACGTCGTCGACCAGCTCGATCGCGGCGAGCTCGTCGAGCTGGTGCCGGGCCGGCGCCCCGAGGTGCCGCTGTTCTGGCAGCACTGGCGGCTGGGGTCAGCGTTGGTCGACGACCTCACCGACGCGGTGGTGGGTGCAGCTCGCGGCTGGATGTCCGGCTGAGCCCGGTCCACACGCCCGCTCGGACAAGATGTCGTGATTCCCCTGACAGGCACGAGAGCCGGACCTAGGCTCCGAGCGAGATCGAGCACGGAGCTCGTCACGATCTGATCGGGGAAACCCAGTGGCCCGTCGTCGGAGCGCAACGTGGGCGTCCGCCCTCTGCGTCGGTCTGGTGCTCACCCTCAACGCCTGCGGGGGGTCCGGCGAGGCCGCCGCCACCAAGGGCGACGACTTCATGATGGAGGGCGAGAAGCTCGAGGCACTGAACGGCCAGGTCGCCAAGATGGGCATCGTGGAGTGGCACGGCCAGCTGCTCACCAAGAACCCCGACACCGGGGGCAAGCGCATCTTCGACCTCGACGGCCGCTACAGCCCGTCGACGGGCTACAGCGAGCTGTCGATGGACTCCGCGATCGGCGGCGACGTCCAGCAGGTCGACTACCTCGTCGTCGCGGGCCGCACCTACTTCAACAGCGAGGTCTGGGGCCCCAACGCCGCGGACTGCTGGGCCGACATCACCGAGGACAAGGAGGGACGCAGCTGGGCGCTGCCGACCGACCTCGACCCGACCTGGCCCGTCACCGCGGCCCGGGCCGTCAAGCTCGCCGGCGACGGCGTCGCCGTCGGGGTGCCTGCCAAGGCTGTGCTGACGGGCATGCCGCGTGGCCTCTTCCCGTCCGTGCCGGCGGCCCTCGACGACATCGAGGCCAGGGCGGTCGTCACCCCGCACGGGCACCTGATCGAGGTGGGCGTGGACGTCCTGAACATGTGGAACGCCCTCCCCGCGGAGGAGCTCGCCGCCATCGACACCCGCAGGGCCGGCTGGTGGGCGATGACGATGAAGGAGTCGCCGGACGGCGCGAGCATCACGCCGCCCAAGTACGTCTTCGACCCCGCGGTCACCCCGCCCAGCCAGTGCAAGCGGCCCTGACCGGCTGACCCATCGGCGAACGGTGCGGCGCTAGAGCACCTTCGACAGGAACGACTGCGTCCGCTCGTGGCGGGGATCGGCGAGCACCTCGCGCGGGTCGCCCTCCTCGACGATCACACCGTCGTCCATGAAGACGAGGTTGTCGCCCACCTCGCGCGCGAAGCCCATCTCGTGGGTGACCACCATCATCGTCATGCCCTCGGATGCCAGGTCCTTCATGACCGCCAGCACGTCACCGACCAGCTCCGGGTCGAGCGCCGACGTGGGCTCGTCGAAGAGCATCATGTCGGGGCTCATCGACAGTGCCCGGGCTATCGCGACGCGCTGTGACTGCCCGCCGGACAGGTGTGCCGGGTAGGCCGACTCCTTCTCGGCCAGCCCGACCTTGACCAGGTTGGCGCGGGCGATCTCGACCGCCTCGTCCTTGCTGCGGCCCTTGACCTTCTGCTGCGCGATGGTGAGGTTGCGCAGCACCGTCATGTGGGGGAAGAGGTTGAACTGCTGGAAGACCATCCCGATCCGCGACCGCAGCTTGTCGACGTCGGCGTCGGGATCGGTGATCTCGTCACCTTCCACGAAGATGCGGCCGCTGGTGGGGGTCTCCAGCATGTTGACGCAGCGCAGCAACGTCGACTTGCCGGAGCCCGACGGTCCGATGACGCAGACGACCTGGCCCTGACCGACGTGGAAGTCGATGCCCTTGAGCACCTCGTTGTCGCCGAAGTACTTGTGCAGGTCCTGGACGTCGATCGCGGCAGCGGCCCGGTCGGCCGAGCGGTCGGTGGGGTGGGTGGTCATCAGCGGGCCCTCTCCGCGCGGCTCTCCATGCGGCGTACGACGATCGACAGCGGCACGGTGATCAGCAGGTAGCACAGCCCGATCACGATGATCGGGGTGAGGTTCGAGGCGGAGTTCATGCCCTCGCGGCCGAACTTGGTGAGCTCGTAGCCCGACAGCGAGAGGCCGAGGATGTAGACGAGCGAGGAGTCCTTCGTGAGCAGGATCAGCTCGTTGGTCAACGGCGGGAGGATGATGCGGAACGCCTGGGGGACGACCACGCTGATCATGGCCCTGCTGTGCGACATGCCGAGCGACCGCGCAGCCTCCATCTGACCCTCCGGCACCGCCTGGATGCCGGCACGGATGGTCTCCGCCATGTAGGCGCCGCCGACGAGGCCGAGAGCCAGGGTGACGACCCCCAGGTTGCCGAAGGGGATCTCGTAGTTGGGGAAGGCGAGGTTGAAGCCCACGCTGAGCGCGATGAAGACGACCAGCGCGGGCAGCCCCCGGAACAGCTCGATGATGCCGGTCGCGATCCACCGGTAGGGCCCCACGCTCGACAGGCGCATCAGCGCCAGCACCAGCCCGAGCACGAGCCCGAACGTGAAGCCGCACGCCGTGTAGATGATCGTGTTCTTGAGCGCGATGGTCAGGACGTCGGGGAACTGCTCCTTGACCAGGTCCCAGTCCCAGAACGCGCGCTGGATCTGCTCCCAGTCGGCAATGAACACGATGGCCAGCAGCACGGCCACCAGCACGGCGTACTGGACGTAGCGCCACCGGGCGGCGCGCTGACGGGGACTCGCCATGGGCTCACATCACCTTGGTCGGGAGGGGCTGGGGAGGCGTCACTCGGTGGGGGCGGTGCCGAACCACTTCTCGTAGACCGCGTCGTAGTCGTCGCTCGCGATGCCGTCGTTGATGGCGGCGAGCAGCTCGTCGTTGCCGCCCTTCTTCACCGAGAAGCCGTACTCCTCGCCCGTCTCGAACTCGGTGACCACCTCGACGTCGTCGTTCTGGCTGACGAAGTAGTTGAGCAGGCCGTTGTCGTTGACGCCGGCGTCGGTCTTGCCGGTCCGGACTGCCTGCTGCATCAGGGAGGAGTCCTCGAAGGAGATGATCTCCGCGTCCTCGGGCGCGTTCTCCCGCACGTAGTCGGCGCCGGTCGTGCCGTCCTGGACCGCGATCTTCTTGCCGGCCAGGTCGTCCAACGAGGTGATGCCGGAGCCGGTCTTGGTCATCAGGGCCTGCGTTGCCGTGAAGTAGGGGTCGGTGAAGTCCATGACGGCGGCGCGCTCGTCGGTGATCGTCATGGCGCCGGCGCCGACGTCGCACTTGTCGGTGTTGAGGGCCTCACCCGTGGTGATGGTCTCCCACGCGACGTCGAGGACCTCGGTCTCGAGCCCCTCGTTCTTGGCGGCGATCTCCAGCACGCCCGGGTCGAAGCCGACGACCTCGCCGCCCTCGGTGAACTCGAAGGGCTCGTAGGGGAGGTGCGTGCAGATGGTCAGCGTGCCCTCCTTGACGAGCTCGATGCCCGACTCGGTGGTCGTGGAGGTGTCCTCCTTGGCGCATCCGGCGGCAGAGAGTGCAAGGGCGGCGGCGCTGAGGGCAGTGACGAGGGTCCGAGTCTTCATGGGGCTCACCCTAGACCCGTCCGACCCGGTCTCCGGGCAGGCATACTCCCGGTGTGCCCACCTACGTCGCCTTCCTGCGCGCCATCAACCTCGGCGCGACGCGCAAGTTCCCCAAGGACGCCATCAAGGCCGCGACGGAGGCGGCGGGCGGTCGCGAGGTGGAGACCTACATCAACACCGGCAACGTCCGGCTGACCCACTCGGCACGCTCGGTGGCCAAGGTGCAGGCGGCCCTGGAGGCGGCGTACGCCGCCGCGGCCGGGTTCGAGGTCCCGACCATCGTCTTCACCACCAAGGACCTCGCCGCGCTCACTGCCCGGGCCGAGGAGCTGCATGCCGAGCACGACCCGGCGGGCCAGCACTACGTCACCCTTTACTCCACCGCCCCGACCGCTGCGGCCGTCGAGGCCGCCCACGCGCTCGAGCACGAGGGGGAGACCGTCGTGGTCGACGGCCGTGCCGCCTACGTCCTGCTCGAGGGCAACATCCACACCTCGAAGCTCCTGGCGTCGAAGGAGGTCACGGCGCTCGGGAAGGGCACTGCGCGCACCGTCAAGGTGCTGCGCACCGTCACCGAGAAGTGGTGCTGACCAGCAGGATCGGGTGGGCGGTCAGGCGATCTCGATGCCGGCGCCGGCCAGCTCGGTGATCGCGGCGGCCGTGGACTCCTCGGCCACGCCGGCGCACAGCGCGGTGAGCACCCGCGTGCTGAACCCCTCGCCGGCGCTGTCGAGCGCGGTGGCGCGCACGCAGTGGTCGGTGGCGATGCCGCACACGTCGACCTCCTCCACGTGCCGGGCCCGCAGCCAGTCGGTCAGCGGGTCGCCCGACGACGTACGCCCCTCGAAGCCGCTGTAGGCCGCCTCGTGCTCGCCCTTGTAGAACACCTCGTCGAAGGGTTGCGGGTCGAGGTTGGGGTGGAACGCCGCCCCCTCGGTGCCGACCTTGCAGTGCACCGGCCACGAGTCGACGAAGTCCGGCTTCAGCGACCAGTGCGACCCCGGGTCGACGTGGTGGTCCTTCGTGGCCACGACGACGTCGTACGCCGGTGCGTCGTCCGCCTGCGCGTGCCAGCGGTGCAGCAGGTCGTTGATGCCCGCCGCCACCCGAGCGCCGCCCGGGACGGGCAGCGAGCCGCCCTCGCAGAAGTCGTTCTGGACGTCGACGACGATCAGGGCTCGGGTCACGGATCGAGGCTAGCGGTGCGGGGACGCGTGAGCAGCCCTCCCGTCACCCGAAGTGGATGACGGGAGGGCTGCTGCCGGGGACCCCGGGCCCCGGGTCAGCGGCGGGTCGCGGTGACGATCCGGTACTCCCAGTCGCAGACCAGGCCGTCGCCCTCACCACGGTCGTGCGACTCGGCGAGCGCGATGAGGTCGGCGCGGAGCGCGGCGCGCCCCTGGTCGTCCAGCCGGCTCGCTGCCGCGAAGGTGGGTCCGTAGTAGGTGAGGAACAGGTCGGCGAACGCGGCGCCGTCGGTGAAGCGCTGGGTGACCGTGGCGGTCACCGAGCTCACGTCGGTGACGCCGTCGCCGAGCAGTCCCGCGACGACCTCCTCGGTGCCCCACCGCGTGGCGGGCTGCGCGCCCGGCGGGGGCGACACGTGGGCGCCCACCGTGCGGAGGATGCCGCCGACGAAGCCCTCGGGCGTCCAGCTCGCGAGGCCGATGCGCCCGCCGGGGCGGGTCACCCGGACCAGCTCGCGCGCGGCCGCGTCGTGGTCGGCGGCGAACATGACGCCGATGGCGGAGAGGACGACGTCGAACGAGGCGTCCTCCTGGGGGAGGTGCTCGGCGTCGGCCTCGGCCAGCTCGACGACCAGGTCCTCGGCCTCCGCGCGGCGGCGGGCGATCTCGAGGAGCTCGGGTACGTAGTCGATGCCGACCGACTCGGCCGACCGGCGTGCAGCGGCGAGAGCGACGTGGCCCGTGCCGGTCGCGACGTCGAGGACCCGCTCGTTCGGACCGACCCCGACGTGGTCGACGAGGTGCTCGGACACCGGGACCGTCAGGGCAGCGATCTTGTTGTAGTCGCCGCTGCTCCAGACCTTCTGCTGCTTGTCACGGAGCTCGGTGAGGTCAGGGTTGCTGGTGGTGGTGCTGGTCATGCTGGTTCCTTTCGTGGTGCCGCCCGGCGACTCCTGTGCGCCGGCGACGGACGTGGTGGCCGCCGAGACGTGCTCGAGCCGGAGTCCGGCCCGCCCCACCGCCTCGGTGACCAGGTCGACCGAGTCGGCCTCGTAGAGCAGGAAGCACGTCTCGTCCTCGGGGACGAAGAACGACTGCAGGTAGCGCACCGCCCGGCCCTCCCGGGTCAGGTCGGCGCCGGCCCGCTCCGCCACCGCGACGTGGTGCCGCGCGACGGCGTGGTCGCCCTGTGAGACGTAGAGCTCGACGAGGTACTCGGCCATGACTCCACGGTGCGCGCCCGGGCCGGGGTGCCGAAACTGCGGATGACCCGAGGAAATGACCCCGGGAACAACCCCAGTTGACAGCCTCCGGGACGGCTCAGGTGGCCGTGTCGTCGAGCTCCGCCAGGCGCGGCGCGAGCTCCATCCGGGACCGGATGCCGAGCTTGGTGTAGGTGTTGCGGAGGTGGAACTCGACCGTGCTGACGGTGACCACCAGCGTCCGGGCGATCTCCTTGTTGGCGAGTCCCTGCACCGCGAGGTCGGCCACCCGGCGCTCGGTGGTGGTGAGGCGCCCGGGGGAGCTCGGGCGGCGGGCGCCCACCCGCTCGAGGTCGGCGCGTGCGGCATCGGCCCAGCCGGGAGCGCCCTGCTCCTCGAAGAGGCGCACCGCGCGCTCGAGGGAGTCGCGGGCGCCGCCCCACTTGCGCGCGCGTCGCTGGGCCCGGCCGAGCGCGAGCCAGGTCCTCGCCGCCTCGGCTGCGAGCCCGCGTTCGTCGTACGCCGTGGCGACGCCGGCCAGGGCCTGCGCCTCGTGGTCGGACCACGCGCCCGCGAGGGAGGCCGTCGCGGCTCCGCGGGCGGCAGTGAGCCGGGCCCACGCGTGGTCCTGCAGGTCGGCGGTCTCGCGCAGCGCGTCGACGACCGTGCGCGCGTCGTCGAGGTCGCCGGTCTCGACGAGAGCCTCGACGAGGTCGGGGGCGGCGGGGAAGGCGCCGGGGTCGACCACCCCCTGGTCGCGCGTGTGCGCCCAGACGGCGCGCAGGTGCCTGACCGCCTCCTCGGGGCGGTGGTCCAGGAGGGCCGCCACGCCGAGTGCCCGCGTCGCCTCCAGCCAGTCCCAGCGGATCCCGGTCTCCTCGGCCTGCTCGACTGCGCACTCGCCCCACTCGCGTGCACCTGCGGCGTCCCCGCGGCCGGCAGCCAGCAGGCTGCGGCAGCGCTCGTACATCGGCCAGTGGAGCAGGCTGCTGTCGAGCGAGGCGGCCCACTCGTCGAGAAGCTCCTCGGCGTCGTCCCACCGCCCCAGGCGGAGCTCGAGCTCGCAGAGGTGGAGGCGGGCGAGTGCGTACGGGCCGGGCTCGCCGCGGTCGGCGGCGAGCGAGCGGAACGCCTCGAACCGTGCCCGGGCGGGACCGGGCTCCCCGCGCCACACGTGCTGCTGGCCGGCCACCCGTCCCGGCGTGCGGGCCAGGTAGGACGACTCGCACGCGAGCACGTCGTAGCGCTCGAGGAGGTCGTCGAGCGGCCGTCCGCGCAGCGCGGACGTCCACACGCGGGTGTAGAGCGCGAGGCGCTGGGCGCCCCCCGAGCCGGAGGCGGACGCCTCGACGGCCTCGGCCGCCCGTCCGTCGGCGACAGCGACGTTGCGGACCTCGATGACGGCCTCGTTCTCGGCGAGGTGGCACAGGACGCGCAGGCGCAGGGCGTGGTCGTCGCCGGCCTCGTCGAGGGCGCGCTGGAGGAGCGCGAGGATGTCGTCGTTGCCGTGCACGACGCCGCCGGTGAGCAGCACGTGCGCCCGCACGCGGTCGGCCCGCTCGGGGAGGCCCGCCGCGCGAGGGGTGAGGAGCTCGGTCAGGCGCTGCTTCTCCCCGGCCATCTGCAGCAGCTTGGCCAGCAGCATCACCCGCCCTGCGTCGGGGTCACCGGGCGGGGTGAGGCGCAGGGCGTGGCCGGCGAGGTCGGCGGCCAGCCGGATCGAGCCGCGCGCGGTCGCGCGCGCGACCGCCCCGTCGAGCCGCGCCGCGAGGACGGGGTCGGGCTCGGTGGCGGCGAGGGCCAGGTGCAGCACGCGGCGCTGGTCGTCGGACACCACGGCGGCGAGGTCGGCGTGCAGACGTCGTACGTCGTCGGCCGACGCGGCGCGCCGGGCGACCTCGGCCAGCAGCGGGTGGGCCGGTCGGACCCGTTCCCCGTCCACGTCGACGACGCCGGCGGCGGACGCCTGCTCCAGCACGTCCGGCCCGGCGAGCTCGCGCACCTGCGGGGCGCGCAGGTCGGCGTCGAGGGCCAGCGCGAGCAGCAACCGGCGGGTGGTCGGGTCCAGGTCGGCGACACGGAGGCCGAGGAGGTCCTCGACCGCGTCGGGCACGGGCAGGTCGTCGCCGATCGTCGCCGGGTCCCGGCCCGCCAGCAGCCGGCCGACCTCGAGGGCGAAGAGCGGGTTGCCCATCGTCGTGTCGTAGACCCGCCGGAGCAGGTGGTGGGGGAGCCGCAGGCCGAGCCGGGTCGCGAGGATCTGGCGGGTGCCGCCCAAGGTCGTCGAGCGCACCACGAGCCGGTCGACCCGCTCGTCGCCGAACGCGCCCTCCACCGCGCTGCGGGGACCGGGGCGACGGGCGAGGAGGACGGTCACCCGGTCCTGCAACCGCCGCCCCGCGTAGGCGAGCGCGGCCTGCGACGACCGGTCCAGCCACTGCACGTCGTCGACTGCGACGAGGAGGCGCTGCTCGCGGGACAGGGAGCGCAGGGTCGAGAGCAGCGCGAGCGACACCACCTGCTCGGTGGGCGGTTGCTCGCCGGGCTCTGCGCGGTAGAGCGCCACCTCCAGCGCGTGCAGCTGCGGCACGGGGACGGACGTGAGCTCGTCCACGTCGACCTCGTCGAGCAGGTCGATCAGACCTGCGAACGGGAGCCCCGTCTCGGAGGCGCTCGCCCGCGCCACCAGCACCCGCATCCCACGGTCACGGCCCCCGGCCAGGCCCTGCTCCCACAGGCTGGTCTTGCCGACGCCCGGCTCGCCCTCGAGCACCAGCGCCCGCACCGAGGTCGGCTCGCGGTCGAGCACCTCGGCGATCATCCCGAGCTCGGCGTCGCGCGCGACGAGACCCATGTCGGCATGATGACAGCCGAGGGGCCCGTCGGGCACCGGGAAATGTCGCCCCCAGCGCTCAGGGGCCCAGGTGCACCGTCGGGATCACGGGCTCGCCGGCCGACATCATCGTCACGGAGCGGGGGAGCTCGGCGACCGACGCACGGTGGCGGGCCCGCGCTTCGTCGAGCGTCGCGCGGCCGACGACCTCACCGTCCCGCACCAGCGGGACGAGCAGGGCGCGGTCGTCACCGTCGTCCTCGGGCGGCGCGCCGATCCCCACGACCTCGGCCTCCGCGACCCCGCTGGGGCCACGCCGGCGCAGGGCGTACTTCCGGCCGCCGATGGACTGCTTGTCCGTCGACTTCTTCGCCACGGACACCAGCTCGCCGGCGGCGCCCTCGCGCGCCACCAGCTTGTAGACGAACCCGCACGTCGGGTGGCCCGAGCCGGTGACCAGCTGGGTGCCCACACCGTAGGCGTCGACCGGCGCCGCCGCGAGGGCAGCGATGGCGTGCTCGTCGAGGTCGCTGGTCACCACGATGCGGGTGGCGCTCGCCCCGAGGCCGTCGAGCTGGGCGCGCACCTCGCGGGCGACCTCGCCGAGGTCGCCGGAGTCGAGACGGACCGCCCCGAGGCCGGTGCCGGCCACCTCGACCGCGAGGCGTACGGCCTCGGCGACGTCGTAGGTGTCGACCAGCAGCGTCGTGCCCACGCCGAGGGTCTGCACCTGCGCGCGGAAGGCGTCTGCCTCGGCATCGTGGAGCAGCGTGAAGGAGTGGGCGGCGGTGCCGGTGGACGGCACCCCGTAGCGGGCGCGGGCGGCCAGGTTGCTGGAGGCGTCGAAGCCGGCGACGTACGCCGCCCGCGCGGCCGCGACCGCGGCCTCCTCGTGGGTGCGGCGCGACCCCATCTCGATGCACGGGCGGCCACCGGCCGCCAGCGTCATCCGGGACGCAGCCGACGCGATCGCCGAGTCGTGGTTGTAGACGGACAGCAGGACGGTCTCGAGGAGGACCGCCTCGGCGAAGGTCCCCTCGACCACCAGCAGCGGCGAGTAGGGGAAGTAGGCCTCACCCTCGGCGTAGCCCCACACGTCGCCTGAGAAGCGGTAGGAGGCGAGCCACTCGAGCATGTCGGGGTCGACGATCCCCTCGAGCGCGGTCAGCGCGGCGGCGTCGAAGCGGAAGTCCTCGATCACGTCCAGCGCCCTGCCGACCCCGGCCACCACGCCGTACCGGCGACCCGGCGGGAGCCGCCGCGGGAACAGCTCGAAGACCGCCCGCCGTTCGGCCGTCCCGGACTGCCGCGCCGCCTGGACCATGGTCAGCTCGTAGTGGTCGGTCAGGAGCGCCGAAGACGCACGGGGTGAGCTCGTCACGACCGACACTGTGCCACGATGGGAACGTGTCAGCCGCCAGTCCCGTAGAGGTCGAGCCGACCCTCACCCCCGATGAGATCACCTTCCTGGCCAAGCCGTGGGTGACCCTCGTGTGGGACGACCCGGTCAACCTGATGTCCTACGTCGCCTACGTGTTCCAGAAGTACTTCGGCTACGACAAGGCCAAGGCCGAGAAGCTGATGCTCGAGGTGCACACCGAGGGCAAGTCGGTGGTCTCGACCGGCACGCGCGAGGAGATGGAGCGCGACGTGCAGGCCATGCACGAGTACGGACTCTGGGCGACGATGGAGAAGGCATCCTGAGGTGAGCGGCTTCGAACGACACCGCAGGTCCGGCCGCGTGATCGCCACCTTCACCGGCTTCGAGGCCGATCTCCTGCGCTCCCTCGCCTCGCAGATGGTCGAGCTGCTGCGCAACGAGCGCGCCGAGCCCGCTGCACCCACCGCCGACGCGTTCGAGGCGATGATGGCCGAGTTCTCCGGTGCCACGACCATCCCGGAGGACCCGGTGCTCGCGCGGCTCTTCCCGACCGCCTACCCCGACGACGAGGAGTCGGCCGCCGACTTCCGACGCTTCACCGAGAGCGGGCTGCGCGACGGCAAGGCCTCGGCGGCGGGGTCGATCATCGACACGCTCGAGGACGCCGGCCTCCCGCCCGAGCTGATGGAGGACGGCCTCGTCATCGACGTCGAGCTCACCCACGCCGATGCCGAGGCCTGGATGCGCGCCTTCACCGACATCCGGCTCGCGCTCGCCACCCGGCTCGGGGTGGAGGCCGGGGACGAGCACTACTGGCACTCGCTGCCCGACGACGACCCGCGCGCCCAGGCGCACGACATCTACGAGTGGGTGGGCTACCTGCAGGAGACGGTCGTCGAGGCTCTCACCTCGTGATCGACGTCGTGCCTGTGCCGTGAGCCCCGTCCCTGACTTCGTCCTCGCGCTGCGCGACAAGATCGGTCACGACCCGCTGTGGCTGCCCGGGGTCACGGCCGTCGTACGACGCGCCGACCAGCTGCTGCTGGTGCGCCGCGCCGACAACGGCCACTGGACCCCGATCACCGGGATCCCCGACCCGGGGGAGGAGCCGGCGGCGGCCGCGGCGCGCGAGGCACTGGAGGAGACCGGTGTCCGGATCCGGGTGGACCGGCTCGCCGCGACGGGTGTCCACGGCGAGATCGTCCACGCCAACGGTGACCGTGCGACGTACCTCGACCTGACCTTCGCCTGCACCTGGCTCGATGGTGAGGCCCACGTGGCCGACGACGAGTCGAGCGACGTGCGGTGGTGGCCGCTGTCCGCGCTCCCGCCGATGAGCGACATCATGACCGCGCGCATCGAGGCCGCCACCAGCGGCGAGACCGCGGCACGGTTCGTCGCCCCCGTGGGTGCCGGTGACGAAGCGCCGCCGCCGGTCCTCGCTCCTCCCGTGCCCGTGCTCGGCGTGGACGCCTGCCCGGCCGGGTGGGTCGGGGTCGTGATCGACCCGGAGCGCCGCGCCTCGGTCTTCGTCGCACCCGACATCACCGGCCTCGTCGACCTCGTCCGCGAGCGGCACGACGTCCCGGTGGTCGCGGTCGACATCCCGATCGGGCTGCCCGACGGGGGCGGACGCCAGGCTGACGCCGAGGCCCGCCGCGTCCTCGTGGGCAAGGCCTCGTCGGTGTTCTCCACGCCGGTGCGCGCCGCGGTCGAGGCCGCGACCTACGAGGAGGCCCGGGCGGCCAACCTCGCGGCGACCGGTGGGCGCACCAGCGTCAGTGCCCAGGCGTACGCCCTGCGCGAGAAGGTGCTGCAGGTCGACGCGTGGGTGCGGGGACGCCCCGGCGCCCGGGTGATCGAGGTCCACCCCGAGGTGAGCTTCGCCCGGATGACCGGGGCGCCGCTGCTGGCCCGCAAGAAGGACGCCGACGGGGTCCGCGCCCGCCGCGAGGCGCTCGCCGCCCACGGCATCGTGGCGCCCGCGTGGTTCCGCGGCGCCGGCTTCGGCGAGGACGACCTGCTCGACGCGTGCGCCGTCGCGTGGACGGCCGTGCGCCACGCGCTGGGGGCCTCCGAGTCGTACCCCGAGGTGCCCGAGGTCTTCTCCGACGGGATCCCCGCGGCGATCTGGGTCTGACGCCGCCGCACGTGTGGCGGTCGTGGCTCTTGGGCTGTCGGTTCGGGGGCAGCTTCGCGGACACGTGTGGCGGTTGTGGCCCTCGGCCGGTCGGTTCTGGGGGCAACTTCGCGGACACGTGTGGCGGTTGTGGCCCTTCGGAGCTTGTAGGAGGACCAGCGTGGTGCCGCGGCGTCGTACGCCCGCACGTGCGGCGGTTGGGGCCCTTGAACGGCCGGTTTGGGGGGCAACTTCCCGCGCACGTGCGGCGGTCGTGGCCCTCAGCCGGAGTGCGTGAGCACGCCGTAGCGCTCCCGCGAGGCGAGCGCCCAGCGCGAGGCGGGCACCGAGACCAGCGCGACGCCCAGCATCAGGGCGGCCAGCACCAGCCAGCCGGTCTCGCCCATCTCGACGCACAGCAGCGTCACGAGCGGGGGGCCGACGACGGCGATCACGCTGAAGCCGAGCCCGGCGAAGCCCTGGTACTGGCCCTGCCGCTCGTGCGGCGCGAGTCCCATCTGGAGGCCCCACTGGCCGCCGGAACCGATCATCTCGCCCACGACGTGCACCAGCGACCCGACGACGAGCACGACGACGGCGAACGTCGCGTCGCCGCGGTCGGCGAGGGCGACGATCGCGAAGCCGGCGGCGATCCACACCGCGCCGCGGACCAGCGCCCGGGCGCCGGCCTCGACGGAGTCGGCCCGGCGCGAGAGCCGCACCTGGAAGAGCGCGACGCAGGCCGTGTTGAGGACGAGGAGGACCGCGACCATCACCGGCGGTGCCGCCGTGCGCTCGGAGATGTAGAGCGCCAGGCCGAGCTCCATCACGAAGAAGTGGAGCGAGAACAGCCCCGTCAGCGCGACCACGACCACGTAGGGCCAGTCGCGCAGCACGGCAAGGCGGGGCTCGCCCTCGAGCCGGACGTACGCCGGCAGGTCGGGGAGGCGGGTGCTGTTCCACGCCGCGAAGCCGGTGAAGACGGCGTTGAGCACGAACACCGAGATGTAGGCCCACGGCTCGTCAACGACGAGCGCAGCGCCGCCGAAGACCGAGCCCAGCCCGATCGCGGTGTTGGTCACCGCCCGCAGGTAGGCCTTGAACTGCACTCCGCGCCCGCCGGTGGCGAGCTGCGCGATGACGCCCTGCTGGACCGAGCCGGCCGAGCGCTCGAAGAGGGTGAGCAGCGCCAAAAGCAGCGCGAGCTGCCACGGCGTACGAGCCAGGACGGGCAGCGCGCTCGTGAGGGCGGCGCCCACCATGCAGATCGTCAGCACCCGGCGCGGCCCGTGGCTGTCGCCGAGCTGGCCGGCCGGCACCTGGACGAGGATCCCGACGACGGCGGCGACCGCCAGCGCGAGGGCGACCTCGGCGGCGCTGAAGCCCACCTGTCGGGTGAAGTAGAGCGCGCTGGTCGTCATGACCGCGCCGGCACCGAAGCGGTTGGCGAACGAGCCGAGCGCCAGCACCCGCAGGTCGCGCTCGAGCGGGATGCCGCGGCGCGTCAGCGGCGCCTGCAGTTGCGGCAACGACATGTGGCTCCCCCTCGAAGTCTCTCGACGTCAAGACTATGGGGTGAGACGCGTACTGGTCGCATCGACCGCCTGCCTACCCTTGACGGCGTGCTGACCATCGCCCAGGAGATCTACGACGCCATCGTGGCGCACGCCAAGCGCGACCACCCCGACGAGGCGTGCGGTGTCGTCGCGGGCCCCGAGGGCACCGATCGCGCCGAGCGGTTCATCCCGATGGTCAACGCCGCCGGCAGCCCGACGTTCTACGAGTTCGACTCCTCCGAGCTGCTGGCGCTCTACAAGGACATGGACGCTCGCGACGAGGAGCCGGTGGTCGTCTACCACTCCCACACCGCCACCGAGGCCTACCCCAGTCGCACCGACATCGGCCTCGCCAGTGAGCCCAACGCCCACTACGTGCTCGTCAGCACACGCGAGCACGGGAATAGCGACGGCCCGGTGGAGTTCAGGTCCTACAGAATCATCGACGGAGTCGTGACCGAGGAAGAGGTCGCGACCACGCCTCCCCAGCAAACCCAGGAAGAGAGCACCCCCTGATGGCCATCGAGGTCCGGATCCCCACCATCCTGCGCACCTACACCGACGGTGCCAAGGCCGTCGACGCCTCGGGAGCGACGCTCACCGCGCTCATCGACGACCTCGAGGGCAACCACCCCGGCATCAAGGGCCGCCTCATCGAGAACGGCGACCTGCGCCGCTTCGTCAACGTCTACATCAACGACGAGGACGTCCGCTTCATCGGCGGCCTCGAGGCCGAGCTCTCCGACGGCGACCAGGTCGTCGTCCTGCCGGCCGTCGCCGGCGGGTGAGCAGGCACGGCCTGATCCCGTGACGCGCTACGACGACCTGCTCGCCTCCGTCGGCAACACCCCGCTCGTGGGGCTGCCGCGGCTCTCGCCCAGCCCCGACGTACGCCTCTGGGCCAAGCTGGAGGACCGCAACCCGACCGGGTCGATCAAGGACCGTCCGGCCCTGCGGATGATCGAGCAGGCCGAGAAGGACGGCGTCCTGCGGCCGGGGTGCACGATCCTCGAGCCGACCAGCGGCAACACCGGCATCTCGCTCGCGATGGCCGCCAAGCTCAAGGGCTACCGCATCGTCTGCGTGATGCCGGAGAACACCTCCGAGGAGCGCCGCCAGCTGCTGCGGATGTGGGGCGCGGAGATCGTCTCCTCGCCCGCCGCCGGCGGGAGCAACGAGGCCGTCCGCGTCGCGAAGCAGGTCGCGGGGGAGCACCCCGACTGGGTGATGCTCTACCAGTACGGCAACGAGGCCAACGCCCTCGCGCACGAGGAGGGCACCGGCCCGGAGATCCTCGCCGACCTCCCGGACATCACCCACTTCGTCGCCGGGCTCGGCACGACCGGGACGCTCATGGGGGTCTCCCGCTTCTTCCGGGGTGCCAAGCCCGACGTGCGGATCGTGGCGGCCGAGCCGCGCTACGGCGAGCTCGTCTACGGCTTGCGCAACCTCGACGAGGGATTCGTCCCGGAGCTCTACGACGCCTCGCTGATCGACTCGCGCTTCAGCGTCGGCCCGCGCGACGCCGTACGCCGGGTGCGTGAGCTGCTCGAGCTCGAGGGGATCTTCGCCGGCATCTCGACCGGCGCGATCCTGCACGCCGCGCTCGGCCAGGCCGCGAAGGCCGTCAGGGCCGGGGAGAGCGCCGACATCGCGTTCGTCGTGTGCGACGGCGGGTGGAAGTACCTCTCGACCGGCGCCTACGAGGGCACGATCGACGAGGCCGAGGACAGGCTCGACGGGCAGCTCTGGGCGTAGCGCGTGTCCTAGGCTGGTGCGGTGGACCGAGCGCCCCGCCTCCTGCGACTCACCGTCGCGATCGTGCCGCTCGTCCTGACGGTCCTCGCCGCTCCTGCCCACGCGACCGGCGAGGACGCCAGCGAGCACCGGCGCGCGACCCCGACGCCGACGCAACCGACCGTGGAGGCGTACGCCGTCCCGGTGAGCCGCCGCGTCACCTATTCCGTCACCACCCGCGGACGGGTGACGTCGTCGATGAAGGTGTTCCGCCGCCAGGCCCAGCAGACCTTCGACCACCCGCGCGGCTGGCGCGCGGCCGGTGTCCAGTTCCGCCGGGTGCGGCGGGGCGGTGACTTCACCCTCGTGCTCGCCGCGGCCGGCACGCTGCCGTCGTTCTCGTCGGGATGCTCGGTGCAGTGGTCGTGCCGAGTGGGGCGGCACGTCGTGATCAACCAGCTGCGGTGGACCCATGCCTCCCCGGCCTGGAACCGTGCGGGTCGGTCGCTGCGCGACTACCGGCACCTGGTCGTCAACCACGAGACCGGCCACTGGCTGGGGCGTGGGCACGCCTCGTGCCACGGGCGCGGCCGGGCGCCGGTGATGATGCAGCAGTCCAAGGGCACCGGCGGGTGCCGCTTCAACCCGTGGCCGTTGGCCAGGGAGGCCGCGGCGGTCAGGCGACGCTGAACGTCATCGGGTGTTGGCAGCGATGACCAGAGTGGTCGTCGACGGTGATCCCACCACCACGCCGCCGGAGGCGCCGGTGAGCGTGATCAGCACGGTCTCGCGACCCTCGGCGACCCGGTCGTCGAGGACTTCGACGGGGACGTAGCGCTCGGTCTGTCCGGGCGCGAAGCTCACCTGGCCGGTGCCGGCGACGAAGTCCTCGGCTGCGGTGGCGGTGCCGGGCTGCACGGTCCAGGACACGTCCACGGCCGCGGAGGGGGGCGACTGCAGCCGCACCGGCACCCACACCGTGCGTGCCCGCTCCTCGGTGCGCTGCCGGATGCCGCCGAGCCGCACCTCGTTGCTGCTGAGCCACTGGATACGTCGGGTGAGCCAGTCCGCGAGGAACTCGACCTCGGCCTGGCGGTCGCGGCCGTGGTGGGTCCACTCCAGGTCGCCCGAGGCGTGCCACTGGGCCCAGTCGGCCTCGGCGGCCGGGGCCAGCGTCGCCGCTGCGGCCGGGATCTCGGAGACCACCTGGCGCGCGACCGGCTTGAGCCTGGCCCACCGGCTCTTGACCCGCGCGGAGAAGGCCGGGTCCTCGAGCATCCGGGCCACCCAGTGGCGCCCGACCCGGGTCACCCACGTGTCGGGCTGGGAGGACGCACGCCAACGACTGCCCGCGCTGAGGTCGAAGTCCCAGACGGGACCGAAGACGAAGCGCTTGCCGGGCACCCAGCTGAAGTGCACGCTCGACTGGAAGTTGGAGTCCTGGTTGGCGAACAGTTCCTCGACGAGGTACCAGTCGATGAGCTTGCGGACGTTGACGTACGCCGCGTAGCCGGTGTCGGGATCGGCGAAGTCGGGGCCGTAGAGGACCTTCTCGAACCGCGACACCGCGCGCCGGACCTCGCGGCGCTGCCGCTTCGTGACCTCGTCCGGGTCCTTGAAGGCCACGGGCGTCCCGCGACGGGTGCGGAAGCCGGGCTCGTCGTCGCGGAGGTAGCGCTGGTTGATCTCCAGCAGGTAGCCGTCGTCGGGGAGGTCGACGCGTCCCTTGCCCTCCTCCACCTGCTCGGTGAGCAGGTAGAGACCCTGCGACTGGCCGTTGAGGACGACCTCGACGAAACGGAAGCGCGGGGTCCACTGCAACCGGGTCTGCGCCGCGATCGCGAACGCCGCGGCCGTCCGCAGCGAGCTGCGGTCGGCGTAGCCGGCGAGGAGCACCCACTCGTCGTACTCCCGCGACCCGACCAGGGCGGCGTCCTCCTCCAGCTTGAGCTTGTAGGGCTTCTTGGCCCAGCCCCAGGTCGAGTTGCCCCGCCCGCGGACCTCGGTGACCCGGGTGACACCGTCCAGGGTGACGGTGCCGGGCACGTAGTCCTCGCGGTCGATGACGGCACCCGCGGTGTCGATGACCAGCTGGGTCGGCGGGGCCGGCGGCCAGCCGATCACGGCGGCTGCCCGGTCGGTGCGCGAGGGCTCGTTCCCGGAGGCCGGGGAGAGCACGACGGTCGAGGCGGCCACGGCGAGCGCGGTCGCGACGGAGATCTTCTTCAGCAAGGGCATGGTGTCTCCTCGAGCCCGGCGTCCGGGCGGCTGGGTCAGGCAGGCGGGGGTGAGACGTCGAGGTCGAGGTTGGAGTTGTGCTCACTTCCCGGGACGGCCGGGAGGTCGAGGAGGTCGAGCGTGAGGTTCGCCAGGTCGCCGTTGCGGACCGGCTGCGGGGACTGGCTGTAGGTCGTGCGCCGCTTGCCGGGGTCGCGGTAGTCGTCGGCGTTGAGCTCGTAGAGGTCCGCGCCTGCCGGGACGCCCGGTCCGGCCACCATGAAGGCGACGCGGAAGTTGGCCAGGCGGCGGGCGTCGGAGTGGCTCGCGCCGAGACCGCCGTGGTCGCTGGTGAGGATGATCGCGGTGCGGCCGACGAGCTCGGTGTCGTCGCGGACGGCGTCGACGATCGAGCCGACGAGGGCATCGACCTGCTGGACCGCGCGCAGGTAGCGCGGGGACATGAAGCCGTACTCGTGACCGGCGGCGTCGGGGAGCGACAGGTGCACGAATCGGAACGCGCGCTCGTTGTCGCGCAGGTCGCGCCGCACCGACCGGGCCAGGCGCGTGTTGTCGAGCTGGATGCGGGTGGTGTCGATGGAGAGCGGCCAGCTGCGCTTCCACAGGGAGAACTTGGTCTTGCTGGCGAAGAGGGCGGTCGACCCGCCGGCAGCGGAGACCTGGGTGAAGACCGACTCGACGCGCTGCCCGGCTGCCGCCTGGACGGTCGCGGGACGGCGTCGGTCGTCGTTCCAGGTCACCCCGTGGCCACCGGTCACGGCCTCGATGCGGCGGCCGGTCACCATCCCGGTGTGGTTGGGCAGGGTGATGGTGAGCTCGTGCTCGGTGCGGGCGTTGAGCGTCGACGCGCCGGAGTCCATGAGGTCGTGCAGGTGGGGTGTGCGCGCGGGTCCGAGCTTGCCGAGGGCATCGGTGTTGAGCCCGTCGACCGAGATGGCCACGACCGAGTCGATGGGGTTGTCGGCGGAGACGCGCGGGGTGCTCGGCAGCGGGTCGCCGGAGGGCACCTGGGCCGGGGCGGACGCCGGGCACAACCCGATGGCGGAGCAGGCGAGCAGGGAGGCGAGCGCGGTACGCATGGTCACGCGGCGACCCTAACCTGACGTGGACGGTGTGACGGGGACGACGCACGCGACCGCGTGACCCGCAACGCCCCGAGCGCCTAGCCTGCTGCCTGTGCCGACGCCCACGCCGCGAGAGACCGCCGACGCCCCGATCGGCATCTTCGACTCCGGCTTCGGTGGGCTGACCGTCGCGCGCTCCGTCATCGACCAGCTCCCGCACGAGTCGGTCGTCTACCTCGGCGACACCGCGCGCCAGCCCTACGGCCAGAAGCCCATCGGCGAGGTCCGCGAGTACGCCCTCGAGTGCCTCGACCACCTCTACGAGCGCGGCGTGAAGGCGCTGGTCATCGCGTGCAACTCCGCCAGTGCCGCGATGCTGCGCGATGCCCGCGAGCGCTACGACGTACCCGTCGTCGAGGTGATCCTCCCGGCGGCCCGGCGCGCGGCCGCGGCCACGCGCAACCAGCGGGTCGGGGTGATCTGCACGCGCGCCACCGCCAGCTCCATGGCGTACGACGACGCCTTCGCCGCGGCGCCGCACCTCGACCTGCACATCCGGGCCTGCCCGCGCTTCGTCGAGTTCGTCGAGCAGGGCGTCACCGGCGGCGACGAGCTGCTGGCCGCTGCCCACGACTACCTCGACCCGCTGGCCGAGGCCGGGGTCGACACGCTGATCCTCGGCTGCACCCACTACCCGCTGCTGACCGGCGTCATCTCCTACGTGATGGGCGACCAGGTCACCCTGGTCAGCTCGGCGGAGGAGTGCGCCAAGGACGTCTACAAGATGCTCGCCGGCACCGGCCTGATGCGTCCAGGCGGCGAGGCGAGCTACACCTTCTCCACCACTGGCAGCCCCGACGACTTCGCCACGATCGGCCGCCGCTTCCTCGGCTCGGAGCTGCTCGGGGCGACGCAGTTCGCCGGGGGACGCGGATGAATCATCACCCCACGAACTTCTTCGTCTCCTCCGCTTCGCTCCTCCGCCGAACAACTTCGCGGGGACCCCTATGAGGCTGACCATCGTCGGGTGCTCGGGTTCCTACCCCGGCCCCGAGTCCGCGGCGAGCTGCTACCTCCTCGAGGCCGAGGAAGGTGGGCGCACCTGGCGGATCCTGCTCGACCTCGGCAACGGCGCCCTCGGCCACCTGCACCGCCACACCGACCCGCTCGGGATCGACGCGGTCTTCCTCAGCCACCTCCACGCCGACCACTGCCTCGACCTCTGCGGCTACTACGTGATGCGCAAGTACCACCCCACCGGTGCGCAGCCGCAGATCCCCGTCTGGGGGCCGGCCGGCACGGCCGAGCGGATGGCGCGGGCCTACGACCTGCCGGTCGACCCCGGCATGACCGAGGAGTTCGCGTTCCACGGCTACGGGGACGACGGCGGGGTCGTGGAGCTGGGTCCGTTCCGCGTCGAGGCACGCCGGGTGGTCCACCCCGTCGCCGCCTACGCCCTGCGGGTCACCGCCAGCGGTCGGACGCTCGTCTACTCCGGCGACACCGGGCCGTGCCCGGAGCTCGACGAGGTGGCGGTCGGGGCCGACCTGCTGCTGGCAGAGGCGTCGTTCCGCAGCGTCGACGACAACCCGCCCGATCTCCACATGACCGGTGCCGACTGCGGGCGTACGGCGTCGCGCGCCGGGGTCGGGCGCCTGGTGCTGACCCACGTCCCGCCGTGGCACGACCCGGCCGACGCGGAGGCCGAGGCCCGCGCCGAGTGGTCGGGCCCGGTCGAGCTGGCCCGCGCCGGCGCGACGTACGACATCTAGCCGGGCGTCAGACCAGCCCGGCGTCGTGCACGACCATCGCGACCTGAACGCGGTTGGTGGCGTCGAGCTTGGTCAGGAGGCGGGAGACGTGCGACTTCACGGTGGGGATCGACAGGTAGAGCTCCGAGGCGATCTCGGAGTTGCTGAGCCCGCGGCCGACGCACACGGCGACCTCGAGCTCGCGCTCGGTCAGCACCGTCAGCCGGTCGGCGGCGGTCGTGGTGCGGTCGGTCGGTGAGGTGTTGCGCAGCCGGGAGACCAGGCTGCGGGTCGCGGACGGCGACAGCATCGCGTCACCTGCCGCCACCGTGCGGATCGCCCCGACGATGTCGCCGGGCGGGGTGTCCTTCAGCAGGAAGCCGTCGGCGCCCGCCGCGACGGCGCTCAGCACGTGGTCGTCGGCATCGAACGTCGTGAGCACGACGACGGCGGGTGGGGACGGTCGCGAGTGCAGGACGCGCGTCGCCTCCAACCCGTCCATCACCGGCATCCGGATGTCCATCAGCACGACGTCGGGCCGGTGCTCGGCGACCTGGGCCAGGCCGGCCTCGCCGTTGGAGGCCTCGCCGACGACCTCGATGTCGGACTGCCCGCCGAGCATCAGGGTCAGCGCCGAACGGACCAGCGGGTCGTCGTCGACGAGCAGCACGCGGATCACGCGGTCCACGGTAGCCAAGCCTCCAGCACGAACCTCGACCCCTCCGTGCGCTGGTGCAGCCGGCCGCCCCGCAGCTCGGTGCGCTCGCGCAGCCCGACCAGCCCCAGGCCCGCGCCCGGCGCTGCGCTCGGCCGGTTGCCGAGCGGGTTGCTGATCACGACGGTGATGCCGCCGCACTGGTCCCCCGAGGACCTGATCTCCACCTCTGCGCCGGGGGCGTGCTTGCGGACGTTGGTGATGCCCTCCTGCACGATCCGGTAGACCGTGCGGCCGGTCACCGGCGGCACCGGCACGTCGCCGTCGACGTGGTCGGCCCAGTCGATGTCGAGGCCGAGCGACCGCGCCTCGTCGACCAGGGCGGTGATGTCGTCGTACGTCGGTTGCGGTCGCGCCGTGGGCGGGCTCGGGTCGTCCTCGCGCAGCACCCCGAGCACGCCGCGGAGCTCGTGGAGCGCGTCGTTGGCCTGTTGCTGGATCTGGCCGAGCCCCTCGCGGAGGCGGTCGCCGTCGAGGTCGTCGCGGAACGCGAGGGCCCCGGCCTGCATCGAGACCTGGGTGATCCGGTGTGCGACCACGTCGTGCATCTCCCCGGCGATGCGGGCGCGCTCGGTCGAGCGGGCCTGGGTGAGCCGCAGCTCCTGCTCGAGCTCGGCGCGCTCGGCGCGGTTGCGGAGGTTCCAGAGCAGCTCGCGTCGCGAGCCGATGTAGAGGCCCCAGCCCATCATTCCCGTGTTGACGACCAGGTTGACCAGCGTGGTGACGAGGAAGTCGCCGTCCTCGATCGGCGCGATCGTCGTCCAGGTCTGGGCGGCGACGAAGTTGGCGCTGCCGACCAGGATCACCTCCCGCCACCGTCGCCGGGTCGCGACGGAGACCGCGGCCAGGGTGGCCGGACCGGCCGCCAGCCCGGAGAAGGCGCTCATTGCGGCGATGACGAGGGCCACCCGCTTGGGCGCCCGGCGGCGGAAGTGGACCAGCACGAAGGCGGCGACGCCCAGGACCACCTCGACGGTGAAGAGGAGGCGGTGGTCGCGCCACTCGGCCGCCGCAGCGGTCTGCCAGACCGCCGCCGAGAACACGACGCACAGCGCGTAGCGCCACGCGTGCGACACCCACGTCAGCTCGGGCTGGGTGTCGGGTCGTGGTTCCACGGCGCTCAGGCTAACGAGCCGAATTCCTACTTTGGTCGCATGGACATGGCCCTAGGGCCGATGCGTCTACCGGGCTCGCCGACGCAGGGTCGGCCCACCAACCGCGCGGAGGGAGCTGCGCGGCGTGGGGCCGCGCACGTGTGGACGGTCCCGCAGGGGAAGGGGCTTCGAGCCGGGTCCGGTGGCACACGGGGGTGACCGGACCCGGCTCAGCCACGTCTAGGGTCGTGCCCATGACTTCTGCCCCGACTCCGGCTCCTCGGGCCGACGGCCGTGCCGACGACGAGCTCCGCCCGATCACGATCACCCGCAACTGGCTCGACCACGCCGCCGGCTCGGTGCTCGTCGAGTTCGGCGGCACCCGGGTGCTCTGCGCCGCCTCCGCCTCCGAGGGCGTGCCGCGCTGGCGCAAGGGCTCCGGCCTCGGGTGGGTCACCGCCGAGTACGCCATGCTCCCCGCGGCCACCAACACCCGCTCGGACCGCGAGTCGGTCAAGGGCCGCATCGGCGGCCGCACCCACGAGATCTCGCGCCTGATCGGCCGCTCGCTGCGCGCGGTCATCGACTACCAGGCGCTCGGCGAGAACACGATCGTCCTCGACTGCGACGTCCTCCAGGCAGACGGCGGCACCCGCACCGCTGCGATCACCGGGGCGTACGTCGCCCTGGCCGACGCGGTCGCGCACCTGCGCTCCAACGGCGCGCTCACGGGCGAGCCGCTGACCGGGTCCGTCGCGGCGGTCAGCGTCGGCATCATCGACGGCGTGCCGCGGCTGGACCTGCCCTACGTCGAGGACGTCCGCGCCGAGACCGACATGAACGTCGTGATGACGGGCGACGGGAAGTTCGTCGAGGTGCAGGGCACGGCCGAGGGGGCCGCCTTCGACCGCGCCGAGCTCGACGCCCTGCTGGCCCTGGCCGAGAAGGGCTGTGCCGACCTGACGCGCCTGCAGCAGGAGGCGCTGGGCCGGTGAAGATCTTCCTCGCGTCGGGCAACAGCAAGAAGATCCTCGAGATGCAGCGGATCCTCGCCGAGCACGTGCCGGGCATCGAGGTGCTCGGCATCGCCGACGTGGACGGCTACGTCGAGCCGGTCGAGGACCAGCCGAGCTTCGAGGGCAACGCCCTGCTCAAGGCGCGCGCTGGCGTGGCGGCCACCGGGCTGCCGTCGGTCGCGGACGACAGCGGGCTGTGCGTCGACGCGCTCAACGGCATGCCGGGGGTGCTGTCGGCCCGGTGGTCCGGGCCTCCCAAGAGCGATCAGCGCAACAACGAGCTCCTGCTCGCCCAGCTCGACGACGTACCCGACGAGCGCCGAGGCGCGCACTTCGCGTGCGCCGTGGCGTGGGTGATGCCCGACGGGCGCGAGCGCGTCGTCGAGGGCCGGATGGACGGTCGCATCATCCGCGAGGTGCGCGGCAGCGGCGGCTTCGGCTACGACGTGGTGTTCGTCGCGGTCGAGCACGACGCCGAGGACCTGACCTCCGCCGAGCTCGAGCCGGGGGAGAAGGACCGGATCTCGCACCGAGGGCGGGCGTTGCGCGCCCTCGCGCCGCAGGTCGCGGCGGACCTGTCAGGCGACTGACACGTCCTCGCGGGCGCCGACCCGCCGGCTGACCCACGCGCCCCACAGGGCGGCGAAGAGGAACATCACGAGCGAGTAGACCGCCGCCGGCACGGAGATCTCGACCTCGTCGAGCACCTCGACCGCGACGAAGATGGCGAGCGTGGCGTTGTGCACCCCGACCTCCATCGAGGAGGCGATGGCCTGCGGGCCGGTGACGCCGAACGCCTTGGGCACGTAGTAGCCGACGACGAGGCTGATCGCGCAGAAGAGGGCGGTGATGAGGCCGACGTCGGCGAGGTAGTCGCCGACGTTCTCGCGCTGGTCGAGCAGGATCCCCAGCACGAGGATCGCGAGGATGACCGCCGATCCGATCCGCACCGGCTTGTCCATCCGCCGGGCGAACCCGGTCGCGCGGGCGTTGACCAGCATGCCGATGCCGACGGGCAGCAGGATCAGCGCGAACACCTTGACGATCTCGACGAGCGGCATGGAGACGTCGTCCTGCCGGTCGTACCAGGCGATGGCGAGGCCGGTGATGACCGGCAGCGTGACGACCGCGATGACGGTGTTGATGGCCGTCAGCGTGATGTTGAGGGCCACGTCCCCGCGGAAGAGGTGGCTGAACAGGTTGGCGGTCGTGCCGCCGGGCGACGCAGCGAGCAGCATCATGCCGATGCCGAGCAGGGCCGGGAGGTCGAAGAGCACGACCAACCCGAAGCAGATCGCCGGCAGCAGCAGGATCTGGCAGGCGAGCGCGACGGCTACGGCCTTCGGCGCCCGGCCCACTCGCTTGAAGTCGCCGACCGTCAGGTCCAGGCCGAGGCCGAACATGATGATGGCCAGGGCGAGGGGCAGCCCGACGGTCGTCAGCGCGGAATCCATGCGCGGACCCTAGTGGTGACGGGCGTCACGTGCGAGCGAATCGCGGCAGACGTGCACTTAGGTCGAAGTTCGCTCGTCCATGCTGCGAGTGATCTTCGAGCCTGGTGCCGACGGTGCGCCCGGTGAGAGTCGAACTCACACTGTCACGGACCTAAACCGTGTGCCTCTGCCATTGGGCTACGGGCGCTGGACGGATCAGTCCAACCCTAGGTCCCGGCGCAGCTTGGCGACGTGGCCGGTGGCCTTGACGTTGTACTGGGCGAGCTCGACCTTGCCGTCCGCGTCGATCACGAAGGTCGAGCGGATCACGCCCTCGACCTCCTTGCCGTAGAGCTTCTTCGCGCCGAAGGCGCCGTACGCCTGGTGCACCGCGAGGTCCTCGTCGGACAGCAGCGTGAGGGTGAGCGCGTCGCGCTCGCGGAACTTCGCGAGCTTGGCCGGCTTGTCCTTGGAGACGCCGAGCACCTCGTAGCCCGCGCCGCGGAGCGAGTCGAGCGACTCGGAGAAGTCGCAGGCCTGCTTGGTGCAGCCGGGGGTCATCGCAGCCGGGTAGAAGTAGAGGATCACCTTCTTGCCGCGCAGCTCCGACAGCGAGACCTGCTCCTCGGTGTCGCTGGTCAGGGTGAAGTCGGGGGCGGTGTCGCCGGCGGCGAGGCGGTCGGACATGGGGACTCCTGTGCGCGGTCGGTCCGGACGGCGGTCCGGTTGGTTGTTGCAAGACGATTGCAATAAGGTCGGGGTGTGCCGGCCCGGCATCGGGGGATCCGTGCCGGCCACCAGACATCCAACCAGCCCCACCCGAGCAGGAGCGACCACGTGCACGTGCCCGACGGCTTCCTCGACGCCCCGACCTCGGTGGCGACGGGGGCGGTGGCAGCGACCGCGGTCGCCCTGTCGCTGCGCGGCGCGCGACGCGAGCTCGACGACCGTACGGCGCCCGCGGCGGGGCTGGTCGCGACGTTCGTCTTCGCCGCCCAGATGATCAACTTCCCCGTGGGGGCGGGCACGAGCGGACACCTGATGGGCGGCGCGCTCGCCGCCGTCCTCGTCGGACCGTGGACCGCCGTGCTGTGCGTGTCCGTGGTGCTGGTCGTGCAGGCCCTGCTGATGGCCGACGGTGGCGTCACCGCGCTCGGCACCAACATCACGCTGATCGGCATCGTGACCGTCGCCGTGGGCTACGGGGTCTTCGTCGTCCTGCGCCGGGTGCTGCCCAAGCGGCTCTCCATGGTGGCGCCGGCAGCCGCGGTCGGCGCCCTGGTCAGCGTCCCCGTCGCGGCGCTGGTCTTCACCCTGCTCTTCTCCGTCGGCGGCAACGTCCCGGTCGACCTGGGCGCCGTCCTGACCGCGATGCTCGGCTGGCACACCGTGATCGGCATCGGCGAAGCGGTCGTGACCGGCCTGGTCGTCGCGAGCGTGGTTGCCACGCGCCCCGACCTCGTCCACGGCGCCCGCCCGCTCCTGGTCGAGCGCGAGCTCGAGCTCCGCACGGGGGTCGTTCGGTGAGCACCCGCCGCTTCTTCGCCGTCGCCCTGGTCGTGAGCCTGCTCGTCGCGGGCGTCGCCAGCTACTACGCCAGCTCGCACCCCGACGGCCTGGAGTACGTCGCCGAGCAGACCGGCTTCATCGACTCCGCCGAGGACTCGGCGACCGCCGACAGCCCGCTGGCCGACTACCAGACGTCCGGCGTCGACGACGCCCGCATCAGCGGCGGCCTCGCCGGGGTGATCGGCGTGGTCGTGATGCTGGTGCTCAGCACCGGCCTGTTCTGGCTCGTACGACGCCGCGGGACCGACGACGTCGACTCCGACGACGCCCGCCCCGAGCACGCCCGCCAGTCGGAGGCCTGATGGGGGCCGGGCACGGGCACCGGCTCCACTTCCACGGCCACAGCCCGGTGCACCGAGCGCCGGCGCACCTCAAGGTCCTCGCCCTGCTCGGGTTCATGCTGGTGGTCGTCGCGACCCCGCGCCAGGCGTACCCGGTCTTCGCCCTCTGGGCCGCCGTCCTGCTCGGCGTCGTCGTGCTCTCCCGCGTGCCGCTGCGCTACCTGCTCCCGCGGATGGTCGTGGAGGTGCCGTTCGTCGTCTTCGCGGTGCTGATGCCGTTCATCGCCCACGGACCGCAGACCGAGGTGCTGGGCGTGAGCGTCTCCGAGCCCGGCCTCGTGGCCGGCGTCGCACTGCTCATCAAGGGCACGATCGGCGTCCTCGCCTCGCTCACGCTCGCCGCCACCACCGAGCCGCAGGACCTGCTCCGCGGGCTGCACCGGCTGCGCACCCCCGACCTGGTCGTGCAGATCATGGGCTTCATGATCCGCTACCTCGACGTGGTCACCGCCGAGCTGGGCCGGATGATGACGGCGCTCCGCTCGCGCGGCTGCGACCCGCGCTCGCCCCGGCACTGGCCCGTGCTGGCCCGCTCGCTCGGCGCCTTGTTCATCCGGTCCTACGAGCGCGGCGAGCGCGTCCACCTCGCCATGCTGTCGCGGGGGTACGACGGCCGCCTGCCGCAGTCGGGGGACGTGCGATGACCACCCCCGTGCTCGACGTGCGCGGGCTCGCCTTCGCCTACCCCGACGGACACCAGGCGCTCTTCGGGGTCGACCTGCACGTCCACCGAGGCGAGCGGGTCGCGCTGCTCGGGCCCAACGGCGCCGGCAAGACCACCCTCGTGCTCCACCTCAACGGCATCCTCGCCGCGGGGCGGGGCTCCGTCACGGTCAGCGGCCTCCCGGTCGCCAAGGAGCACCTGAAGGAGATCCGTCGCCGCGTCGGGATCGTCTTCCAGGACCCCGACGACCAGCTCTTCCTCGGCACCGTGCGTCAGGACGTCGCCTTCGGCCCCGCCAACCTCGGCCTCAAGGGCGCTGCGCTCGACCGCCGGGTGATGGATGCGCTCGACCTGGTCGGGATGGCCGACTTCGTCGACCGGCCGCCGCACCACTTGTCCTACGGCCAGCGCCGACGGGTGGCGGTCGCCACCGTGCTGGCGATGGAGCCGGAGATCCTGGTGCTCGACGAGCCGTCGTCCAACCTCGACCCCGCCTCGCGCCGCGAGCTCGCCGACATCCTGCGCAGCCTCGACGTGACCGTGCTGATGGTCACCCACGACCTGCCCTACGCGCTGGAGCTGTGTCCGCGCAGCGTGGTGCTGAGCGAGGGCGTCGTGGTCGCCGACCGGCCGACCTTCGACGTCCTCACCGACGACGAGCTGATGTCCGCCCACAGGCTCGAGCTGCCGTGGGGTTTCGACCCGCGGCGCATTGATAGCCTTCCCCGGTGACCCAGGACATGAGCGCGCTCGAGCGCGAGATCGAGGAGACCCGCGAGCGGCTCGCCTCGACGATCGACCAGCTCGCCTACCGCGCCCACCCCAAGACGATCGTCGGCCGGCAGGTGACGATCGTGAAGTCCCACTTCGTCGAGCTCGACACGGGCGCCCCCCGCACCGACAACATCCTCAAGGCCGCCGGTGCCGTCGTCGGGGTCATCGTCCTGTTCGCCATCGTCCGCAAGGTCGCGAGCTGAGCGTGGCCTCCAGCAGCAGGGCGACCGGGGGCAGTGACCTCGGGTCCGCCCCGATCAAGATGCTGCACGACCGCGTGCTCGTCGAGGTCGACCAGGAGGCCGGCGAGCGTCGGTCCAGCGGCGGCATCGTCATCCCCGCCACCGCGGCGATGGGCGCCCGCCGCCTGGCCTGGTCGCGGGTGATCGCGGTCGGCCCGCACGCCCGTGCGGTCGAGGTCGGCGACCGGGTCCTCTTCGACCCCGAGGGCAAGGCCGAGGTCGAGGTCCACGGCGAGGTCTACGTCGTCATGCGCGAGCGCGACGTGCACGCCGTCGCCGCCGAGCGGCTCGAGGGCGGCTCCACCGGTCTTTACCTCTGACGCCAGCCCTAGGCTCTGGCCATGGCCTACCTCGTCAAGCAGTCCCACCGCGCGCCGGCGGTGACCTCACCGGTCCCCGTCGACGAGTCGTTGCCCCGCGCGTGCGTGATCGGCGCCGGTTCCTCGGGCATCGCGGCGGCCAAGCAGCTCCACCTGGCCGGGATCCCGTTCGACTGCTTCGAGCAGGGCGGCGACATCGGCGGGACGTGGGTCTTCGACAACTCCAACGGCCGGTCGGCCTGCTACGACACCCTCGAGATCAACACGTCGTGCCCGCGGATGGCCTTCTCCGACTTCCCGATGCCGGCGGACTACCCGCCCTACGCGCGCCACGACCAGGTGCACGCCTACTTCGAGCAGTACGTCGACCACTTCGGCTTCCGCCACACCATCACCTTCGACACGACGGTCGAGGACGTGTCCCGGTCGACCGACGGCCGCTGGGACGTGCGCGTCACCGGGCCGCACGGCACCGAGACCCGCACCTACGACGCCGTGCTCGTCGCCAACGGCCACCACTGGGACCCGCGCTGGCCCGAGCCGGCCTACCCGGGCGCCTTCGCCGGCGAGCAGATCCACGCCCACGACTACCGCTCCGGTGACCAGCTCGCCGGACGCGACGTCGTCGTGGTCGGCGCCGGCAACTCGGCGATGGACATCGCGGTCGAGTCGTCCTACGTCGCACGTACGACGACGTGGTCGGTGCGCCGCACCGAGTGGGTGCTGCGCAAGTTCCTCCTCGGCAAGCCGAGCGACCAGGTCGCCCTGCCGGGGTGGCTGCCGTGGCGGGTGACCGCCGCGCGGCTGCGCATCGGGGCGACGTACGCCGGCAGCATGACGAAGTACGGCCTGCCGGCGCCGACCCACAAGCCCGGGCAGTCGCACCCCGTGCAGTCCGACAAGATCCGCGAGCGCCTCGACGCCGGCGCAGTGACGGCGCGGCAGGGCATCGAGCGGCTCGACGGCGACCGGGTCGTCTTCGTCGACGGCACCACGGCCCCGGCGGACCTCATCGTGTGGGCCACCGGCTACCGCGTGACGTTCCCGTTCTTCAAGCCCGAGCTGGTGTCGGCGCACGACAACGAGCTGCCGCTGTGGAAGCGCACGGTCCACCCCGACCTCCCCGGCCTCTACTTCATCGGCCTCGTGCAGGCCATCGGTGCGGTGATGCCGATCGCCGAGGCGCAGTCGGCGTGGATCGCCGAGACGCTCGCCGGTCGCTACGTGCCGCCCGCGGACGACGTCGTACGACGCCAGATGGACGGTGAGCACCGCCGGGACAAGAAGCAGTTCTACGCCTCGCCGCGGCACACCATGGAGGTCGACTTCGACCACTACCTGTGGGACCTCGACCGCGAGCTGAAGGCGGGCCGGGAGCGAGCGGCGACACGTGCGCCGTCGCCCGGGTCCGTGCCGGCCCCGGCGCCCGGCGGCGGGGGACCACGACGGACGCTCGCCCGCCTCCTCCTCGGTGCGGCCCGCTGGAAGACCGTCGGTGAGGTGCCGCAGCGCGGCGTCCTGGTCGGCGCACCGCACACCTCCAACTGGGACTGGGTCCTGACCATGCTCCTGGCGTGGCGCTACGGCATCACGATCCGGCTGCTGGTCAAGAAGGAGCTCTTCGTGGGACCGCTCGGCTGGCTGCTGCGGCGCACGGGCGCCGTCGAGCTGGACCGCAAGAACCCCGCGGCGACCATCAAGGAGCTGCTGGCCGAGGCCGAGGGCGGCGACTCCTGGCTGCTCGGGATCGCAGCCGAGGGCACGCGCTCGCGCGGCGACTACTGGAAGTCAGGCTTCTACCGGATCGCCCGGCAGACCGGCCTCCCGATCACGCTGGCCTTCCTCGACGTGCCCTCGCGCACCGTCGGCTGGGGTCCGACGTTCCACCCGACGGGCGACGTGAGCGCCGACATGGACGTGCTGCGCGACTTCTACGCCGACAAGACCGGCTTCAACCCCGACGGCTTCACGCCCCCGCGACTGCGCGAGGAGGACCGGGCCTGAGGGTGGGCGACACGCCCATCCGGGTGTGGAGCGTTACCGCTGCGGAACCGTGAAGGCTAGGTTGAGGCTTCAACCGAAGGGAGCATGCAATGGCATTACTGCTGTGGATCCTTGCCGTCATCCTCGTGGTGTCCGGCATCGTCTCGTTGATCAGGGGTCAGATGCTCTGGGGCATCGTTCTCATCATCGTCGGGCTGCTTGTCGGCCCCGGCGGAGTCAGCCTGTTCACGTAGCACACCCTTGCGGGAGAACGACGAAGGGCCGGTCCTCTGGACCGGCCCTTCGCTTCTGTACGCCATGAGGGCGTCCAGCCGTCCAACGTAGGCAGTTCGGCCACCCTTCCGTCCGTCCACGCGTGGGCCTTCCGGCCGGACCGGTCAACTGCCTACGTTGCTGTGGAGCGCGGCTGCCAGTGGCCTCGGACGAGTGCCGGGGCTGAGTGTCCTGCGGGGGAACGACGAAGGGCCGGTCCTCTGGACCGGCCCTTCGCTTCTGTACGCCATCAGGGACTCGAACCCCGAACCCGCTGATTAAGAGTTTCGTCAGAGCCGCATTCGGGGGTCTCGAATGGTGCTGGGTGGTCCGGATTCACGCTTGCGTGGTCCGGGCCATCCAATCGAATCTGACCTCGTGCCATCTCGTCCGTGCACACTCCGTGCACAGTCGCAGTCCGCACCGGCTGGGCAGGCGCAGCCTTGGCGGCGACGCCATTCGCAGGGGATCACTACCTCGATTCATCGGACGCGACAAGCGCCCGCGTGAAAAGGTCGGCGGGTCTGGTGGGTAACGGCTGCCCGCTCGGAAAAGACCCACCTGTTGACGCGAAGGAAACCCCCAGTGCGCCGCTTTGCTCTTGCCCTCACGGCCATCTCTGCCATCGGCTTCACGTCTGGATGCTCGGGAGAGCCCGTCGATATGCCAGATGTGGTTGGGATGAAGTTGGACGATGCCCAGAAGGCGGTTGAAAAGGCAGGATTTGATGACGACGTCCAGGTCGAGGGGGGAGGCGTGTTCGGGATCGTCGTGGAGTCGAACTGGACCGTGTGCAGTCAGGAGCCTGCGGTAGGCAGCGAAGTTTCAGATCCGCCTTCGCTGACCGTGGAGCGCGACTGCGGTGGAGACGACGCTGAGGGTGGCCGCGAGAACTCCAGCAGCGAGGACCAGGAGGACACGGAGGATGCCCAGACTGAGGCTCCATCCGAGTCAAGCGCACCCGTAGCCGACCAAGATCTGACAGTGAAGAACAGCCCAGACCTTCGGGCGTTGCTCGCATCAGGCAACCAAGCCTTTGACGCGCACAGGGCGTTTGCCACGAAGCACAAGGGCGAGACCATCGTCTTTGACGGTGCTGTGGGCCTGATCCTTCCTCACGGCGACTACTCGACACGGTTCGACTACGCCCTTTACCCCGGGGACTACGACGGCCCGCACACCCAGGGGCCGACCTTCGCGTTCATCGACGTGAACTATTACGACTTCGGTCTCATCGGCAAGAAGATTCCCGACTCGGTCGACGAAGGGAAGAACTTCCGCTTCACCGCCACGGTAAAGGGCTTCCAGAAGCGCGGGGGGTTCATCGAGCTTGACCCCGTGGCCACCGAAGCGCGCTGAGGCGAGACACGTGCGCGAGCTCGGTGCCGCTGATCGGAAGGCGTCGCTTTGAACACGTTCGCGGTGCCTTATGCAACTGAGGCGTTCCCACCATCCTTCGGAGTTGGCACTGGGTCCTTGAAGCTCACCGGGAGCGATCTGGCCCATGCGTTGTTCGTGACCGGCCGTGCCCCAGGTGACCAAGCCAAGTTCGGGGACGCCTCGGTGTGGGAATGGCTTCACCGTTCTAGCCTGGTTCCCGCCTACGTGCGGCGTCACTCATCCGGACGCCTCGTGCGCTCAAATCTGGCTCTGACGCTAGATCGGTCGGAGAAGGTCGCACTTTCGTACGCACTTGGCCAAGCCATGACTGCGGTCTTCTGCCATCAGGTCTTGAACGTGCCGATGCTGCTGCACGTGGACCGATACGAGAAGCGCTGGAAAGTCGACCTCGGCGGCAGTAATAAGCGTCCCGACCTTTTTGGTCGCTTGGGACCTGCGCAGTGGGTAGTCGCCGAGGCCAAGGGGCGCTCCAACGCAGCGGAGTCCTCGCTGCCCGCTGACCTGGTCAAGCAGAAGAGCGTGGTCAAGAGTGTTGCTGGGCATCCACCAGTGGTGGCGCTGGGTTGCATCACATCGTTCCCCGCCGTGAAGGCAGGCAAGCCCGGCCACATGAAGGTGAACGCCGTGGACCCGGACGCCGACGCCGAGGGCGTCGACATCGAGCTTCAAGACGGTCGGTATCTGCAGGCGTACTACGAGCCGTTTGCACGAGCACTCGATGGCGAGCTCGGCGTGTCCCGCGAGGGCGATGACTTTGCGAAGAGGTTCAACAATGCGGTCACCCTGGGGCTGCGTCCTGTGCTGTACGAGCTTGTCACCACCACGGGCGGCGACGAGCTCGCTCGCGCTTACGACGGACTTGATCTGCGTCCAAGCGAGGAGGAGCGCGAAGCGGGCTGGCGTTCGGATGGGACGTTTGTCAGGGCCGATTGGGCGAATGCGCTCGCCCTACCAGACTACGAGGCGGAGTACGAGGCGGAGTGACTCGCTGACCTGCCAGGCTCACTTGACCGCCCCGCTCAACGCGCCCAGACCGGAGAAGCAGCCTGCTACCCGGCTCTCATTTGTGGACGGGAGCAACAAAAGCCAGTACCGCGAGATCGCCTAAACGCAGGTGCTTTCGATTCCCGATTCGACCTCTGGCTGCCGATTCCTTGCTAAATCAGTTTCCCGAGATAGCGGCACCTTTATCGCTTCACGAACTTCCGAACTGTCAGCACGGCAGTGACGAATGGTGCTGCTACAAGAGCGCGAAAAAGTTGGTCCAGGTACTGTGGAAGTTCAAAGTCGGGCTCCGTTCCTTCGCCCAGTTTTAGGAGATGGAGAGGCGTCATCAGCCAGTCCACGTAGCTATGTAACACGAGCAACACGCCTTCTATCGAAGGATCGAATGGGCGGCCCAGAAGGCAAAGGCCTGCCGCAAATGCGGCGACTGCCAGATACAACTTCCCCGGTGCTGTGAACTTCTCGCCATACCCGAGTAATTCGTACCCGGAGAGCAATCTGCGTTCCCATCGCTCTGGAGCGGTTAGATTGCGAAGCCTGTAACGGAACCAAGCCAACTCGGACCGCACGGACGACGGCGCTCCACGCTTGTCAGCCAGATCGCTTAGTACCTCCGCGTAATTGGAAGCGAGTTCCAGTTCGCGAGCATGTACGGACGTATCGCTAGTGGCTCTTTGCGACGCTTGTCGAAGTTGGGTCGGAACGGTTGGTACCACGTGCCCGGCATCTGCGCTCATAATCGAGATCAACCTGAGGCCCTCTAGAGTGACGGGAAACTCGACACCGGCGATCGATAGACCAGAAACCTCGAAGCCCTCGGCCAGTTTGGATATGACGAGGGGGCCATGCGTTTCGTCGGAAGTGATTCGAGAGTTGGCCACCTGTGCCAGTGTTACTTCTCCCGACGTCTCAATCAGTTGAGCGCCTCGGTCGGCTGAGATAACGAGCCCGCTCTTCAGTCGAAGAGCCCTTGCGGACTGTCGAACCCGCACCTGGCCAGCGCCCTGCATAATTACCGAGTCCGCTTCGCGCACAATGACTTCGATTTGCCGACCAACCGCGACATTGATGTTCTGCATTCGCTCGAATGTGACTTCTTTACCCCCGCCAATGGCTTCGAGGGTAAGAGTTGGCGAATCGCTGCCGTATCCCGTTGCCGACTCGCTCATCTTTACTAGACCCACGCTGCAATTACGGGTCGACATGGAAGCGCGGGTTGCAGTGGGAACCATCATCTTCTCAACTTGCGTGCCGTCCAGATCTAGTTGGCACAACCCGGTGAGAAGAAGGTCGTTCACGTGGCGATTGCGCACAGTCAAAGACGCATCAGTCATCCGCAGTGAAGAGGTATGGCGATGAGCCTTCTGCAGCGGTGCGTGAAGTTCGACTTCGATTCGTTCGAGCAACAGGTGTCTGATGCTGGGAGCGTCAAGTGTCAAGCGCGACCGGGTTCGCGACGACCCGGACAGAAGCAAGAACGTGACGTGTGATGCGCCGATCAGCTTCAACTGACCCTGGCGCTTGCCTGGCATGCGGATGTGGAGGCGTTGAACGTCCGGTGGAAGCTTGACGGTCCCGCTTGGAGGGGTGACAGCCATCTGGCCACTCTTTGCGCCGACGACCGTCAACTCGATAGCTGGGGACCCGACGGCACTCAAGTCGAGAAGTTCATGCGAATGACTCAACATGAGCCTGTCGGTGTGGGCCACAGCGGAAGACCAGTCGTGGTCCGCCTGAACGTCGTTATCCGAGATCACGGGCGTCATCATGCGCTACGCAACCGCGATCGGAGTGTATTGGCGGTAATCGGATATGTAGTCCGATCACCGAGCGACGCGGTCGCAGCGCTGTACGCCATCGCAACAAGCTAGAAGCAAGACACTGGTCGACCTCCGTACATTCGCTCGATCGAACGTCGGTTCGGGACCGGCATTGTCCGGTCAGAGCACTCTCAAATGACCGGTGGCTTCCTGCTTCCTATCGCGTCCGTCCAAGTGCTAGCCCCGCGGTGGTTGCCCGGACCCCTCGGCCAGACGGATGACTTCGAGGCACGCATCGCCAGCTTCTATTGGACCGCGCTTTGCCGCGCGACCCAGGGCATCCAGGTGCGCAATAACTTCCTCGTCGCGCAGCCCCCCGACCCAGTCACGAATGGTTGTCGCCGAGGTCGCCTCTGGGTGCAGCAGCAAGATCTCCACCAGCGATCCCCTGCCGTGCCTAGCCTGGATGCGGATGACGAATCGCTCGTCCGCCTGCACCGGGTCTCCGGCGCTGACTGCCTCTCGCGGGTCCCCCCATCCTCTGGTGAGATCGATCCGCGCCGGCAGTCGTGGCTCCATCCCAGCGTCCCCTGTGACCAGAACCGGGATGGCCACTGTGCGCACCCACTCCGAGAGCGTGCCCAATTCTTTCGCAATTACCTTCCACTCGCCCGTGTGCGGGCGCTGGATGGCGACTGTCGGCCAGATGTCGAGTGGCACTCGTTTGTGCAGTGGGCCGGTGGCCAACACGGTGCCGACCCGCAGCGGTGCACCGTCCGCGCCCACCACGATGTCCGGATCGTTGAGCGGCCAGGTGTTGACGCGCCCAAGCCGAACGGCAGCAACAGCGGGGGTGCGGTGCTTGGTCAGATTGGTGTGTTGGGCAAGTACACGCAGCGGGTGCTCGTCGGTGTCCCTGCGGTGATACGGCTGGAGCGCGCGGATTCGCCGTACGAGCTCGGACCCGTCGCGTAGCGGCGCGAGTTGCTTGCGCCTGCGACCGTTCAGCCAATCCGTGAAGGACTTCGCGCTTGTGGCCGCTGGCATCTCGACCCGTCCGGCTTCCTCTGGGGTGAGCTCTCGGCCCAGCGCGAACTCAACTTCGGCGTACACGGCGTGTTCGACCGCTGCGCGTAGTTGCGTAAGGACGTCTGCCGCGTACCTACTTACCGCTGGGGGCAGCGGAGCAATATGCCTAACCTTCACGTGGGCCAGGTCGCCGTCAGCGACCGTCTCAAAGCTCAGCGGCCCTGGCTGTAGGTAGTCGTAGAGAATGTGGCACATGGTGTCGGCGAGGGCGTCCGCGTGCGCAAGCGCAACGGCCAGTTGGCGGTCGGGCAACCACGACGGGTCTGCAGGGTCAGGGGCCACAGCGGCAGGCTACGGGTTGCGTGCCAAAAGAGGCTAGAAAACCCCGGCGCAACCGAAAACACGAGGATGGTTTCAGCAGTTAATGACATTACCGATCAACACATTCAAAGTCCTTTAGACTCACTACCCTTTAGCACATCGATATGCGATAATAGGTAAGTGCTCAGAAGACGTGCGCCCTTGTTGCCCTGACTGAGCCCAAACACACGACCTCCAGATGTAGGTCGTGTTCCTTCGAGCCCGCTGTGGTCGTTCGCGACCGTGGCGGGCTTTCTGCGTTTCCAGGAGAAAGCATGAAGCAGTCAGAAGCGATCAAATACGTCAACGAAGAAGAAGAAGGTCGTCCTCTGACCGTGGGGACCTACCTACCGGATTGGCTACAAGGTAAGCAGGCACTCAGGCCGTCGACACGAGCGTCGTACGAGTCGCACATCCGGCTCCATCTGCTTCCCCATCTCGGTCACGTCCCACTTGCCGAGTTGCGTGCTGACCACATCGAGCGGATGTACCAGAAGATTGCGGGCAGCAACCCCGAGCGGTCACGTGCTGTGTCGCCCGCGACCATGCGTCGTATACACGCGACCCTGACAAGCGCGCTGTCCACCGCCGAGCGCCGGGGTCTGGTAGTGCGCAATGCGGCGTCCAGGGTGGAGTTGGCTCGCTCGCCGAGGCCGGCAGCGAGCGCGTGGACGTCAGCCGAGTTCGCCAGGTTCCTGGACCTTATCGATGGCGACCGGCCGCATCTTCTGTTCCTCCTGCTCGGCATGCGGGGGCTCAGGCGGGGCGAGGGGGTGGCCCTCCGCTGGCGAGATGTAGACCTACAAGTCGCATGTATCCGGATTGAACGGTCCGCCGTCAGCGTCAACGGGCAGACGGTGTTTGGCCCGCCCAAGTCCTCCTCCGGGGTCAGAACGGTGGCCGTAGATCGACAAACCTCTGCCAAGCTTCACTGGCACGGCTGTCGGCAACGGCTGGAGAACCGTGACCGGATCGGCACTCCGGTGCTCTCGGAGTTGGTCTTCACCGACTCTGAGGGAGCAGCTCTAGATCCCACCTACGTCTCTCGACACTTCGACCGTCTGGTGAAGAAGCATGGGCTGCTCAGGATCAGGCTGCACGACCTGAGGCACACCTCTGCCAGCATCGGGCTGGCATCGGGAGAGACCCTGCTGGAAGTCAGTCGACGGCTAGGCCACTCGTCGATCTCGGTCACCGCCGACATCTACAGCCACATCGCCCCCCTGGTGGCCAGCGAGTCCGCAGAGCGCCTCGCAGCCGTCGTCTACGGCTCCGCAGGGCCTGACGACAGGACTCCGGGGGCATGAGGCAGGTCATTCACCTCGGCGAGCTCGTGAAGGCCGCAGGGCGGTGTCTACGTCAGTGGGGTGTGTGGGTCTGGGAGCGGGTGACAGGTGAACCCGGTTACATCGACGCCCTCGCGGACCTCACCTTGGCTGCCGCCAACCTGCTCGTAAGCGGCAACCGGGCTCGGCGAACCATGGCTGCCGCAACTCACGTAGTAGTAGCCATCGTCCGCACGATCTGGCGTCGCAACGAGGAAGGAGATCCCCAACATCTCTGGGCCTGACGCCGCCCAACCGAACCAAGCCTCCAGCCATCCGGCTGGGGGCTTTCTGCATTTCCGAAGGAGACAACTATGTCCAAAGAGACCTTGGAACACCTCAACACCAACACCCTGATCGGGAACACCGACTACCGAGGAACGGCCTGGCACTACCGGGCCGAGCTGCAAGGCGTTGAGACAAACCACTACGCAGGACCGATCCCGGTCTACGACGTCCAGCGTCGGCTCTTCGACTGGCAGGGCGTCTCACGTCCTCTCGCTGTCGACGTCCCGGCCGACCTGGAGACGATGGACCACCTCAACGAGTTCGACGTGCCCGCCAGGTGGGTCGAGCTCTCCGACAAGCAGGCCATCTGCCGATCCGATAACGACTACGTAATGGGGATCTTCTCGACCGGCTACACCATGCACCAGTACGACGAGTGGCTCCTCGCGACGGTCGCCAACGTCCTCGACGACAACCTGTCGATCTCCTCCGCTGGGGTACTCCGCCAAGGAGCGGTGGCATGGGTGGAGGTCAGCGTCCCGGAGAAGCATCACCACGCCGGAAGGAGTGGAGTTCCGGCCCAATCTGCTCGCCACCACCTCGTTCGACGGCTCCATCGCAACCACGTTCAAGAGAACCGTCACCGATGTGGTCTGTGACAACACCCGAGAAGCCGCACTCGCGGAGAAGGGGCAGAACTACAAAATCAAGCACTCGCGCCACCCCCACGCCCAACTGGCACCCGCGAGAGAAGCCCTCGCGATAGTGCACACCATCGCCGAGGACTACGTCCGCGAGGTCGCAAGGTTGTGTCAGGTGACCGTGGGGGAAGAGCAGTGGGCCAAGTTCCTCGACGCCTACGTCAGTCGTCTTAACGAGCGAGGCATGCCGCTGAAGGGCAAGGCGCTGACCATGGCCGACAACAAGCGAGACATCCTTCAGCGGCTCTACAGCCATGACCACCGCGTCGCTCCGTGGGCAGGGAGGGCCCACGGGGTCCTGGCTGCCGTGAACACCTACGAACACCACGAGGGCAAGGTGCGAGGAGCCCCCAGGCCCGAACGGAACATGCTCCGGACCGTGTCAGGCGACTTCGCTCGTGTGGATCGGGACACTCTCCGGGTGCTGGAGAGCGTCCTCCGGTGACGCCAGCCCGGAGGGAAGCCGTGGTTTCCCTCCGGGCAAAGTCACCCGAAGCGTCAGGCCGTGCGACTCCTGTTCTGGCTCTCATATGGCGGAGCCAGACTCCGCAGTCTTCTTGGGAGAACTATGCAGCGCGGGAGCGATTGCCAGTTGGGGGGTTCGCGTTGCACCTCAGGGCATTGGAAACTCACGGGCGTCGTTCCCGCGCTCGTCACAACACCGGAGTGAACCGGGCGAGGACACGCTGCTGACTGTAGGAATTCGACGGCTCGGGTGCCTGCGAGCCCGATACGTGAGTGAAACGTACAGCCAGGCGACATGACTTGAAGGTCCGGTCGACCGGTAGCTCAACCAGCAGGTCCAGATCCGGGCGCCCGCTGACCACCCGCGCCCGCTCCTGACTGAGTGGACTGCCAGCGTGCACTTGCACTACGCCCGAGCGCCTCACAGCTAGGCCGCTCCTACCCAAGATCTCAATGTGTCCCATGCTCTCTTGCTTGAGGCCCCCGCTACCGGATCGACCAGTCACTCGCGAGGGCCCGACGACGTTTCGGTTATTCAGTGCGATGGGCGTGCTTGGGCCGCAGGACACCCTCCAGGTCTGACGGTGCTCGGGCATCGTGACCTCGTCTGAGACGGACACTAAGATCTCAAGCTGAGCCACCAAGGTGAAGTCATTGGTGGCGCGCATCTGACCTTGTTCGCTTGGCGAAGCTGACCAATGCTCCTCCAAGACAATTGAGCCGCTGACGAGCTCCAGTTCAGGCAACTGTGCCTGCTCCACGACGGAAGAAAGCAACTCATGACGCCGTGCCGAACGTGTCGAATTGCCAGAACGCCACGGGACCTCTAACTGGACTCGGCCACCTCCCTCGACAGAGACCACGTAGGGAGCCCGCGAGGTATCGAAGTACATGGCAGCGACATGCTCATCTTCCGCCAGCCGGACGATCATGAACGCTGGGTCTGGCGATTCCTCGTCAAACCACCGCCGCACCTCTGGCCACCAGTTGGCCTGCTCGACGCCCTCGAATTCCACCACCTCGTGACGCGCCTCGTCCAAACCGATAATCCATAGGATCGGCTCGCTGCGGGCAGCGTTCGCGTGTCCGGCTAGTTGTCGGGCAATCCTTGCACCGGGATCAGGCCAAGCACTCTTGAGTTCGACTCCATTGTCCTCGACCTCACTTCCAGCCTTGACCAGTTCGACGATCTCGATGACTCGCGCTTCGATCTGCTGAAGTCTCACGGCATGAGTCTCGCACCATCCACTTCCGTCTACTGGAACTCACCATCGTGGTGGTAGGGGCCACCACGGCGGGCTGGAACTCTTGGCGGTCACCGTGATCTCGGGCACGACTTCGCTCGGGGCTTGTGCATAGCCTTGCGAGACGATCCGGGTCCACGAGGCATCGCCACATGCGGCACCAAGAACCAGATACCCAATCCGATCACCCTGGACGGCGGCATGAGCCGCACCTACTCCAGCAGTAGGCCGTAGCGGAGGTCCTGCAGCACCTCAGATGCGTCGACGTCTTTCAACCGCGCTACGTCCTCGACGAGCCATCGCAGCAAGATCTGCGTTCCACGGGTCACGTCAACGTGGCCCCACGTTCCAGCGCGCGCAGCGATGTCTTCGAGGTCGGTGGAGGCGCTCTCGCACATGATGAATCGATGCTCGGCGTCTGCGCCTCGGGCCTCTGCGTCGAGATCGTCTTCGATGAGTCTCAACAAAGTCCTTTGCGTGTCGCATATCGCCTCGTCCATTGCTGCCATGACACAAGGATCTGGCATAAGCAGGTGCCGCGTGTTCGATCCGCGCAATCCAACGCAGAAAGGGGTGCCAGACGGGAACGCCAACGAATGAGTGGCGTGCAGGTTCGTCCCGAGCGTCCGCCGCGCCCTGCGAGTCAGCGCGGCTCCCTGGAGTGACGGCAGCAGACACCGCGACGGATCATCGCGATGTAGGTCTACATCTAGAGACAGTGCATGCAGTAGGTCGCCTCGGCTCCCGTCTGGAGGCGTGCCCACTGGCGCACCAATGCTCTGTCCGTTGAGCAGACCTTGATGTACTCACCGGTAAACGTCTTCATCCCCCGCTGGAGCTCGCTGATGAAGCGGCATGATGCCCGATGAAGGACGAGGTACTCCGCGCTCGGCTGCCTGTTGCAGTTCAAGACGTACCCCTGCGGCCATGCGGAGAGCCAGCGCTGGTACCCGGCGTCGTCATCGACGAATCGCACCAAGTCGCCGGTATCGCCAGCCGGGTGGGGCCTGTAGGTGCCTGCCGTCATCCACTCGTGGCGACACTTGTGGCACCTGTAGGCGGTCTTGTCGACATAGCCCCACTCGGCTGACTCACGCCTGTCCTTGGCCTCGTCGCGATCTGCATATGCCCAACCGTCGATGGGTGTCTCGTCATGATCACGGGACCCGCAGCGTGGGCATATGACACCTGGTGTTCGTCGCCCCCGCCAACCGCAGTCGAGGCATAGCAAAGGGATGTCCGATGACTTCGGTGCCCCAGGATCGCGGGTGAGGTTCTCGCTGCCGCAGCCACCGCAGGTGATCTCCACCTGTTCATCGTGCAACCCCGACGCAGGGACGTCTACACGCGTGCGGACGGCCCGCCTTGAGGGCCTGCGATGTCGTACGTAACCATCGCTACGTCGGGTCGGATGTCTGCCTGAGCCAGGCGGCGCGTCAGATGGTCGAAGTTGAATCGCGGCCTTTTGCGGTTATTGAGGATGCCGACGTAGGCCAGCGGCAGCGGGTGCGTCGGGTACTGCGCCTCAGCGGCGTTGAGGATCGCCGATAGCTTCTCGAAGTCGCGGACCACCTCGCCGTAGTCGAGTCCCTCGGACTGGGTGGCAGATACCTTCAGCTCCGTGATGACCGTGAAGTCACGCAGGCGCGCCAGCCCCGACTTGGGATTGGGCTCCCATCTGCCAACTGATTGACCGCTGCCGACGAATGGGGGCCGATCTTCGAGTTGATCGCTGGGGCAGGACTCCGTCGTGGGGAGGCTCTCGGGCTGCGCTGGGGCGACGTCAACATGGAGAGCGGGACGCTGGTGATCCGACAGCAGGTTGTGCAGCTCGATGGCCACACGGCTCCGTGCCTGCGGTGCGGAGGAAGCCACCGTGGCCCCGCATTCACCCCACCGAAGACCGCAAGCGGCGAGGCACGCCGCATCGAGCTCGGCCAAGCGGCTTCTGGAGTGCTGCTCGCCCATCGACTTCACCAGGACGAAGTCCGGAGCTCTTGGGGGTCTGCCTACGCCGACCACGACCTGGTCTTCGCGCTGGACGACGGGAACCCGATCCACCCCGAAAGACTCACGAAGCGCTTCGGGATGTTGGTGGGGACCTCCGGGCTTCGGCATGCGCGACTCCACGACCTTCGTCACGCCCGAGCCTCGCTGCTGCTGGCATCCGGTACCGACCTCGCTCTGGTGTCCAAGATGCTGAGGCACTCGTCGGTGGCGGTGACTGCGGACACCTACTCCCACCTGCTCGAAGGGGTTGGGAGAAAGGCTGCGGATGCCGCAAATGCGCTCGTGCCTCGCAGAGCGCGTGCACATTCGGTGCACAGTTCGGCTCCTGAGCACAGTTGAGGCCCTTCCGGATCTCTCCGTGAAGGGCCTCTGACCTGCTGAAACGGTTGGTACGCCATCAGGGACTCGAACCCCGAACCCGCTGATTAAGAGTCAGCTGCTCTGCCAATTGAGCTAATGGCGCAGGCGGTGAAGCGAGTAGAACACTACAGCGTGGTGATCGGCAGGCGAAATCGAGGTGGCCCCGCTCAGAGCTCGGCGAGCACGGCCTGCGCCGCGTTGTGGCCGCCGAGGCCGGAGACCGCCCCGCCGCGCCGCGCTCCCGAGCCGCAGAGGAGCACGGAGGCGTCCCCGGTCTGGACGCCCCACTGCTGGGCGGGGGTCTCGAGGCGCGACCGGTTGGGGGCCCACGGCCAGTCGAGGTCGCCGTGGAAGATGTGGCCACCCGGCATCGCCAGGTCCTTCTCGACGTCCTGCGGGATCTTGGCCTCGATGCACGGCCGGCCGTCGGCGTCGGTGGCGAGGCAGTCGGCGAGCGGCTCGGCCAGGACCGCGTCGAGCGAGGCCAGCGCACGCTGCACCGCGACGTCCTTGGCGCCCGGGTCGGCGTCGAAGAGCCCGGCCGGCGTGTGGAGGCCGAAGTAGGTCAGCGTGTGGGCCGAGCCGGCCCGGTCACCGAGGATCGAGGGGTCGCTGAGGCTGTGGCAGTAGACCTCGCCCGGCATCGGGTCCGGCACCGAGCCGCCGGCTGCGGCGGCGTACGCCTGCTCGATGGTCGAGTAGTCCTCGGCGAGGTGGAGGGTCCCGGCGAAGGCGACGGCGGGGTCGACGCCCGACCGCAGCGCGGGCAGCCGGTCGAGCAGGAAGTTGATCTTGAGCTGCGAGCCGGCGGGCTTGGTGTCGGGGTCCTCGCCCTCGCCGAGCAGGATCCGCAGCACCCAGGGCGCGACGCCGGACAGCACGCGGCGGCCCGTCACCGAGTGCTGGCGGTCGCCGTCGTGCCACACGACCTCGGCGCCGTCCGGGCCGGGCGTGATGGACCCGACGCCCGCGCCGGTGACGATCTCGGCCCCGGCATCGACGGCGGCCCGCGCCAGCGCGTCGGTGACCGCCCCCATGCCGCCGATCGGCACCCGCCACTCGCCGGTGCCGTTGCCGATGAGGTGGTAGAGGAAGCACCGGTTCTGCACGAGCGAGGGGTCGTCCATCGAGGCGAAGGTGCCGATGAGCGCGTCGGTGGCGACGACGCCGCGCACCGTGTCGTCGGCGAAGCGCCGGGTGATCGCCCGGCCGAGCGGCTCCTCGACGACGTCGGACCAGATGCGCTCGTCGACGAGGGCGCGGACGTCGCGCTCGAGGGGGAGCGGCTGCATCAGCGTCGGGGCCACCGCCTCGGCCAGCTTGCCGACCTCGCCGTAGAACGCCTCCCAGGCGGCGTACTCCTCCTCGCCTCCGGTGAGGTCGAGGAACGACGCACGCGTCGCCTCGCCCTCGGGTCGCTCGACCAGCAGGCCGCCGGAGCGCTCGCCGCGCGTCCAGGGCGTGTAGGACGCGGTGGTGCGCGACGCGAGCCGGACGTCGAGGTCCAGGTCGGCCATCAGCTGCTCCGGCATCAGGCTGACGAGGTAGGAGTAGCGCGAGAGCCGGGCGGGCTGCCCGGCGAAGGGCTCCACCGACACCGCGGCTCCACCGGTGTGGTGCAGCCGCTCGAGGACGACCACCGACAGCCCGGCGCGGGCGAGGTAGGCGGCACTCACGAGGGCGTTGTGGCCGCCGCCGACGACCACCACGTCATAGCTGTTCCTGGCCGCGTTCACCGATCCAACGTAGACCCTCGGCAGGGTCCTCCCGGACGCGACACCGACGTCATCGCCGGAACGTGTCGTTCGGCACGACGACCGCCCGCCCCTCCACGCGGCCGTGCGTCAGGTCGTCGTACGCGGCGAGGGCGTCCTCGAGCGGGTAGATGGTCGTCGCAGCGTGCAGCAGCCCGCGGCCGGCCAGGTCGAGCACCTCCACCAGCTCGGCGCGGTTGCCCCAGTAGGTGGTCTGCACGCTCACCTCGTAGGGGACGCCGAAGAACGAGACCGGCAGGGTGCCGCCGGCGATCCCCACGATGGTGATGTCGCCGAGCTGGCGCACGCAGGCGGCCGCCGTGGCGAGGGTCTCGTCCGACCCGACGAAGTCGAGGACCACGTCGGCGCCGCACCCGCCGGTGGCCTCCCTGATGCGGCTGGCGGTCTCGGGCCCCGGCTCCAGAACGAGGTCGGCACCCAGGTCGCTCGCCCGGACACGCGCGCTGTCGCGGCCGTCGACGGCGACGATGCGCGTGGCGGTCAGCGCGGTGAGGACCTGCAGCCCGAGGTGGCCGAGCCCGCCGACGCCGATCACGACCGCTGTGCTGCCGGGTCCGAGCTTGCACAGCGAGCGTCGCACGGCGTGGTACGGCGTCAGCGCCGCGTCGGTCAGCGGGGCGGCGTCGACGACCTCCAACCCGTCGGGGAGCGGGACGACGTGGCGCGCCGCAGGGACCAGCAGGTAGTCGGCCATCCCGCCGTCGAGGCCGAGCCCACCACCGCCGCCGGGCACGGGTGCGAGGTCGGGTCGCTCGCAGTAGGTCTCCAGGCCGGCCGCGCAGTGCGCGCACGTGCCGCAGCCCCAGGCGCCGACGACGGCCACTGGTTGTCCGACCTCGAGCCCGGTGACTCCCTGGCCCACGGTGTGCACCCAGCCGGCGTTCTCGTGCCCGAGGGTGAACGGCGGGTCGTAGGGCAGCATGCCCGGCTCGAACTCGTGCATCAGGTGCAGGTCGGAGTGGCACGCGCCGGCCGCGCCGACCTGCACCAGCACCTCACCCGGGCCCGGCTCGGGGACGGGCACCTCCTCGAGGACCGGCTCGCTCTTCCACTGGTTCAGACGCAGTGCGCGCATGTCGACCTCCTCAGGCTCACCTCCAGCCTGCTCCCGGCGATGCTCCCGCAGCAGGGCCCTTTGCCGTCCCTCGCGGGGTCCAACGGCCCTTCGTACGACGCCGCCACCGGCGAAGAGTGGAGGCACAGACCAGTCGAGGGAGGACGTCATGACCGAGCAGGGCACCACCGCACACGGACCCCGGATCGTTGTCGGGGTCGGACCCGAGGAGGTGGAGTCGGCGCTCGCCTTCGCGGCCGCCGAGGCCGTCCGTGCCGGGTGCGGACTGCACCTGGTGCATGCCGTCGACCTGACCCCGATGGCGGCCGACCATGTCCTGCTGCCGGCCGTCGACATGGACGCCTGGGGAGCCGGGCGGATCGCCGAGGCGGTCAAGCTCGCCGACGAGCTCGTCGACGGCGCGGTGCCCGTCACCCACGACCTCGTCCGCGGAACGCCGGTGGGCGCGCTCGTCGAGGTAGGCCGGACCGCGCGGATGGTCGTGCTGGAGCACCGGCACCTGTCCCGGCTGTCGCGGATCGTGAACCGCACCGTCGCGGGCGGCGTGGCCGCGCACCTGCGGGTGCCCGTGGTCGCCGTACCGAGCGGGTGGCGGCCCGACGGGGAGCCGCGGGTGGTCGTCGCCGGCGTCGACGTGCCCGAGCGTTCGGACGAGGTGCTGCGCGCGGCGCTCGCCGAGGCGCACGCGCGCGGGGCCCGGCTGCGGCTCGTCCACTCGTGGTCGCTCCCGACGGCCTACGAGGGCATGTTCCCGCCGGAGGACGTCCGAGGGTGGTCGGACACTGCGCGCGCGGAGGTCTGCGCCGCGCTCGACCGGGTCGGAGACCTGACCGCCGCCATGGACGCCGACGTACGGGTCGAGCAGGGCCGGGCCTCCGAGGTGCTCGTGGAGGCCTCCGCGGGCGCCGAGCTGCTGGTGATCGGTCGCCACGACCCGCTCGTGCCGATCGGGTCGCACGTCGGCCCAGTGGCACGCGCCGTGCTCAGGGAGGCGACGTGCCCGGTGCTGCTCGCGACGCCGCGACCTCACCGGGCGGCGTACCACCCGTGAGGCCTGCGGGCGGGGTCAGCCCCGGGTGAACAGCCGGGACAGCAGGCCGCCGCCCGAGCCGCTGGCGGCTTTCTCGGCGGCAGTGTGCTGGCCGTTGCACCATTCCTTCGCCGGGACTCCGGCCTTGACCTGCCCGACGTGCTGGCCGCAACCGGCCCAGGTGGTCTTGCCGCAGGTCTTGCATCGCGCCGCTCGGCACATGGTGGGTCTCCTCGGGTGAGTGGTGGGTGAGTAGTGGTTGAGGGGTCAGACCAGGGCGGGCAGTGCCTGCACAGCGACGTACGCCGCCACGGTGAGGACGAGCCCGGTGAAGGCTGCGGACAGCCGGGTGGTGTCGGTGCGTGCGGCGAGGCGAGCCCCGAGGACGGAGCCGGCCACTGCCGTGATCGTGAGCGCGGCCACGAGGCGCCAGTCGGGCACGACGCCGGCCCCGGCCCGCGCAGCGAGGGCGGCAGCGCTGGTGATGGTGATGACGACCAGTGACGTGCCCGCGGCGTGGCGCATCGGCAGGGCGAGCGCGAGGAACAGGGCGGGGACGACGAGGAAGCCGCCGCCCACGCCGAGGAACCCGGTGAGCAGCCCCACGACGGTCGCCGTCACGAGCACCTTGAGGGCGCGGGGGCACTGGCACATGAAGGTGGGGCTGAACGTGATGATCGGGTCGTCGAGCTGCGGACGCTCGACCGGTGCTGCGTGGTCCCGGGACCGCCGCCGGCTGCGGAGCTGGCGGACCGTCATCAGGCCCGCGACCACCAGCATCATCGCCGAGAAGGCGGCCAGGAGCACCGGCTCGGGGACCGCGGACGACAGGCGCGCCCCCGCGACGGCGCCGCCGATGGCGACCGCCCCGAACGCGATGCCGCGCGCCAGCAGCACGCTGCCGGCACGGCGGGCGGCGACGGCCCCCGCGAGGGAGGTCACGCCGACGACGACCAGCGACCCGGTGGTCGCCTGTGCGGGCGTCTGGCCGAGCGCGAGGAGCACGGGGACGGCCAGGATCGAGCCGCCCCCGCCGAGCGCGCCCAGGCTCAGCCCGATGAGCGCGCCGGCGACGACGGCGAGGAGGAGCTCGATCACGCGTCGGACCCCACGAGGCGGAGGCCCACCTGCTCGGCGTTGTCGAACGAGTCGTCGATCGCGACCAGGGTGCGCCCAGCGGCGTCGAGCATCGAGGCGGCGACCGACGCACGGTAGCCGCCGGCACAGTGCACCCACACCTCGCCCGCGGGCACCTCGTCGAGGCGGTCCCCCAGCTCGTGGAGCGGGATGTTGACGGCAGCGTCGATGCGCGCGCCCTCGTGCTCGTCGGCGCGGCGCACGTCGAGCACGACGACCTCGCGGTGGTGGCGCACCTGGGCGAGGTCGGCGAACGTCGCCGTCGCGAACGAGCTGACCTCACGGTCGCTCCAGTCCTCCGGGCCGCCGGTCGCGTGGGCGGCGGGGCGGTCGATGCCGATGCGGACCAGCTCGCGCTGCGCCTCGGCGACGTCCTCGGCGGTCTCGCCGAGGAGCGTGATCGGCGTGCCCCAGGTGACGAGCCAGCCGAGGTAGGTCGCGAAGCCGCCGTCGAGGCCGAAGTTGAGCGTGCCGGGGGCGTGCCCCGCGGCGAAGGCCGTGCGGTTGCGAAGGTCGACGACCCACTCCCCGGCCTCGATGCGCCGCCGCAGCTCGACCGCGTCGGCGGACACCGGGGGTGACAGGTCGGGTCGGGAGGGGCCGGCGGCGTTGGCCGGTGCCATGTGGGCGTAGTAGGCCGGCCACGGGCCGAGACCGGCCAACAGCTCCTCCACGTAGGTCTGCTCGTCCTGGGTGAGGACGGGGTTGGCCCGCTTCTCGCGACCGATGGTCGACGACGTGGCGTCGGACTGCGTGGCCGAGCAGAAGGAGCCGAAACCGTGGGTGGGGTAGACCTCCGCCTCGTCGGGCAGCAGGTCGGCGAGACGGTGGGCCGAGGCGTGCTGGTGGTGCGCGAGGGCGTGGGTGTGGTCGGACCCGAGGAGGTCGGGGCGCCCGGTCGCGCCGTAGAGCAGCGAGCCGCCGGAGAACACGCCGACGTGCTGGTCACCCTCGGCAGCCGCGTCGACGAGGAGGTAGGAGAGGTGGGTGAACGTGTGGCCGGGGGTTGCCAGCGCGGTGATGCGCATGCGTCCACCCACCTCGACGACGTCTCCGTCCGCTGTGGGGGTGCGGGAGAAGGAGACGTCGTCCTCGCCGTTGACGAGGTAGTGGGCACCGGTCCGCTCCGCGAGCGCGAGGCCGCCGGTGACGTAGTCGTTGTGGATGTGGGTCTCGAAGACGTGCGTGAGGCGTACGCCGTGCTCGTCGAGGAGGGTCAGCACGCGGTCGATGTCGCGCTGGGGGTCGACCGCGAACGCCACCTCGCCGTCGTGCACGAGGTAGCTGCGGTCGCCGAGCGTGGGCGTGTCGATCACGAGGACGGTGAGGTCGGTCATGGTGCGGGCGGACGGGCGTGCCATCTGGATCCTCTCGTGCGGCGCGGTCCACGGCTGTCGAAGCAATACCCTAGGGGGTATCCGCGGGAAACGCAAAACACCCCGGGGGGTATGCTGACCAGCGCGGCGCCCGCCGCCCGCCCCAGCCCGACGAGGAGGACCGATGCAGCTCGACCCCGACCAGATGACGCCCGTCATCAACCGCATCAAGCGCGCACAGGGGCAGCTTGCCGGTGTGCTGCGGCTGCTCGAGGAGGGCCGCGACTGCGAGGACGTGGTGACCCAGCTGGCGGCGGTGTCGAAGGCGCTGGACCGCGCCGGCTTCGCGATCGTCGCCTCGGGGCTTCAGCAGTGCCTCGCCGCCGGTGACGGCGACATCGACAGTCTCGACGTGAAGAAGATGGAGAAGCTCTTCCTGTCGCTGGCGTGAGGCCGGCCCGGGCCTCGCCCGTAGGAGGCGCCCGACTTGCACCTCCCCCCGACGTCCGTAGTGTCGATCGGTGAGGGAGAGGAGCACTGCATGAGGGCAAACGTGTGGGAGAGCTGGAGGGAACGCGTCGACGACCGGCTCGGTGACCCGATCTGGTGGAACGACGTCCTGCAGCTGACCAAGACGGTGCTGGCGGCCGTCGCCGCGTGGGTCATCGCGGCGAGCGTGCTGGACCTGCCGCAGCCGTTCCTCGCGCCGTGGGCGGCCCTGCTCGTGGTGCACGCCACCGTCTACCGCACGTTCTCCAAGGGCATGCAGCAGGTCGCTGCGACCGTCGTCGCGGTGCTGCTCGCCACGGTGGTGGGGGAGACCCTCGGGCTGACCACGGGGGCGATCACGCTGCTGCTGGTGGTGGCGCTGGTGCTGGGTGCCGTGCCGTGGCTGGGTGCGGAGGCCACCACCATCGCGGCCACCGGGCTGGTCGTGCTCACCACCGGATTCGAGGACGACGTCATGCTCGTCGCGCGGCTCCTCGACACCGCGATCGGCGTGGCGGTCGGCCTGCTCGTCAACGTGCTCGTGTGGCCGCCGCTGCGCCGGCACACCGCGGCCAAGGCCCTCGACCGAGTCGACGACGGCATCGGCGAGCTGCTGGCGAACATGGCCGGCGACCTCGGTGACAGCTGCCAGGACGAGGAGGTCACGGGGTGGATCGACCGCACCCGTGACCTCGACGGCGACCTCGACCAGGCCTGGGCGCTCGTGCGCCAGGCCGAGGAGAGCGCCCGGATGAACCCTCGCCGCTCGGCCCGGGCGATGAAGAACCCCCGGGAGTGGCACGGGCTGCTGAGGCGCATGGAGCAGGCCGTCGCCGAGACCCGGAGCCTGGCTCGCACGCTCGGCGGCAAGGAGGCGCACCGCGAGGCGTGGGGCGAGTCCTTCGCGGAGCAGTGGATCTCGATGCTCGGCGACACGGGGCGGGCGACCAGCGCCGCCGACCCCGACGCGCTGCTCGACGTACGCCGCCGGCTCGAGGTGCTCACCGAGGAGCTCCGGTCCACCGAGCGCTCGCCCGAGTGGCCGATCTACGGGGCGCTGATCATCAACCTGCGCAACATCATCGACGCCATGGACCGGGTCGCCGCGGCCAACCCGATCGGTCGCTCACGGGTGCCCATCCGGGTGCCGGTGCGTCGCGCCGCCGGGAGCGCCTGACGCCGCCCGAGGCGGCCCGGAACGCATCGAGCCCCTGACCGCATCGCTGCAGTCAGGGGCTCGATCTGTCGGGGTGAGTAACGGGACTTGAACCCGCGACATCCGCCACCACAAGGCGGCGCTCTACCAGCTGAGCTATACCCACCATGTCCCGCAGCTGGCGCTGTGGACGACGAGAAGTGTAGGGCACTCAGTCCGTGGGGTCGGAATCGGCGTCCGTGTCCGGGCCGAGGCCGGTCAGCTGCCCGCCGTGGCGCGCGGCGATCTCCTTGGCGCGGGCGCTGTCCGGGCCGGGCTGCGGGACGAAGACCGCCTCGCGGTAGTAGCGCAGCTCCTCGATGCTCTCCTGGATGTCGGCGAGCGCGCGGTGGTTGCCGCGCTTGGTGGGGGCAGCGAAGTAGGCGCGGGGGTACCACCGGCGCGAGAGCTCCTTGATGGAGGAGACGTCGACGATCCGGTAGTGCAGGAACGACTCGAGCGCCTGCATGTCGCGGGCGAGGAAGGCGCGGTCGGTGGCCACGGTGTTGCCGGCCAGCGGGGGCCGGCTGCCGTCGGCGCAGTGCTCCTTGATGTAGGCCAGCACCTGCTCCTCGGCGTCCGCGAGCGTCGTACCGCCGTCGAGCTCGTCGAGCAGGCCGGACTTCTCGTGCATCGACCGGACGAACTCCACCATCTGGTCGAGGGACTCCTGCGACGGCTTGATGATCACGTCGATGCCCTCGCCGAGCACGTTGAGCTCGAAGTCGGTGACGAGTGCCGCCACCTCGACGAGCGCGTCGGCACCCAGGTCGAGTCCGGTCATCTCGCAGTCGATCCACACCAGTCTGTCGCTCACGACGGGCCACCCTACTTGGCCCCACGTGGACGCTCTCAGGGTCGACTCAGCCTCACCTCATATGGTCGGGGGCGTGAAGGACTGGTTCGGCCTGGTCGCCCGCCTGGCGACGGGGGGCGTGTGGATCGCGGCAGGGGCGCTCAAGCTGCCCCATCCTGCCGACAGCGTCCGAGCCGTGCGGGCGTACGACCTGCTGCCGGAGGCGATCGTCCCGACGGTCGGGCACCTGCTGCCCGTCGTCGAGATCGTCATCGGCCTGTGCCTGGTGCTGGGCGTGCTGGTGCGCGGCGCCTCCGTGGTGTCGGCGCTGCTCTTCCTGGCCTTCATCGTCGGCATCTCGAGCGCCTGGGCGCGCGGGCTGTCGATCGAGTGCGGCTGCTTCGGCGGCGGCGGGGAGATCCCCGACGCGGCCGCCGCGTACCCCGGTGAGATCGCGCGCGACATCGGCCTGCTGGCGCTCAGCCTGTGGCTCGTCGTACGCCCGAGGTCGCGGCTCGCGCTCGACAACGTGCTGTTCCGCACCGCCCACGAACCGTCCACCGAACCGACGACCGATCACACCTCCGATCACGAAGGAAGAAGCCTCGATGGCGCAGAAGAAGAGCTCGCACAGGACCGCTGACGAGAAGGCGGCGGCCGCGGCCAAGCGGGAGGCGCGGCGGGCGCGGACCGAGCGCTCCCGGGCCGAGGCCGAGGAGCGCCGCAAGAAGGCCAAGCGCAAGGAGCAGCTCACCCGCTTCGGCCTGATCGGTGCCGTGCTGCTCCTGGTCGTCGGCGGCTACTTCCTCATCACCAACCTCGGATCCGACAAGCCGGACACTGCGCCGGCCGGTGCGACCAGCGACTACGGCCTGGTCGTCGGCGACGCCGACGCCCCGAAGTCGATCGTCGTCTACGAGGACTTCCTCTGCCCGTTCTGCGGCCAGCTCGAGCAGACCGTCGGCGACCAGCTCGACGCCGCGGTCGAGGCGGGCGACGTCAACGTCGAGTACCGCCCGCTCCCGTTCCTCGAGCGGATCAGCGACTACTCGCCGGAGGCCGCCAACGCGTTCGCCGTGGTGCTCAACGAGTCGGGTCCCGAGGTCGCCAAGGCCTTCCACGACCTGCTCTTCGACAACCAGCCGTCCGAGTCGGGGCCGTTCCCCGACAGCGACCAGCTGGTCGAGTGGGCCGTCGAAGCCGGCGCGACCGAGGGCGACGTACGTCCCGGCATCGAGGACATGACGTTCGAGGGCTGGGTCGAGGCGGCCGGTGACGCCGCCTCCAAGGCCGGCGTCAACTCCACCCCGACGGTGTTCGTCGACGGCGAGAAGGTCGAGGGCCAGACCATGGCCGAGATCGCGGAGGCGATGGTCGGCACGGGCAGCTGACGTCTCCTCTGGGACACTGCGGGGCGTGAGCCTCCAGTCCTTCATCGCCGGCCTCCCCAAGGCCGAGCTGCACGTCCACCACGTCGGGTCGGCGTCGCCGCGGATCGTCTCCGAGCTCGCGGCGCGCCACCCGGCGGCCGGTGTGCCGTCCGACCTCGAGGCGCTGCGGGAGTTCTTCACCTTCCGCGACTTCGCCCACTTCATCGAGGTCTACCTCGCCGTCGTCGACCTGGTCCGCACGCCCGAGGACGTCCGGCTGCTGACCTACGAGGTCGCCCGCGAGATGGCGGAGGGCCAGAACCTGCGCTACGCCGAGCTGACCTGCACGCCCTACACCTCCGTCGCCCGTGGCATCCCCATCGAGGCCTACACCGAGGCCATCGAGGACGCGCGGGTCGCGGCCGAGCGTGACTTCGGGCTGGTGCTGCAGTGGATCTACGACATCCCCGGCGAGTCCGGGATCCCGGCTGCCGACGCGACGCTGGCGTACGCGCTCGAGCACCGCACCGACGCCCTGGTGGGCTTCGGGCTGGGTGGCCCGGAGATCGGGGTGCCGCGGGCGCAGTTCAGCCCCCACTTCGACGCCGCCCGGGCCGCCGGGCTGCGGTCCGTGCCGCACGCGGGGGAGACGACCGGTCCGGAGACGATCTGGGAGTCCCTGCGCCTGCTCGGCGCCGAGCGGATCGGCCACGGCGTCTCCGCCGCCCAGGATCCCGAGCTGCTGGCGCACCTGGCCGACACCGGCGTGGTCCTCGAGGTCTGCCCGACGTCCAACATCGCGACGCGTGCCGTGGACCGCATCGAGGACCACCCGCTGCGGACCTTCGTCGAGGCGGGCGTGGCGGTGACGATCAACTCCGACGACCCGCCGATGTTCGCCACCTCGCTCAACCACGACTACGCGGTCGCGGCCGAACTCCTCGACCTCGACGAGCAGGGCGTGGCCGACCTGGCGCGGGCAGCTGTCGACGCGTCGTTCGCGCCCCTTGACGTGAAGTCGCGGATCAACGCCGAGATCGAGGCGTACGCAGCCCGCTGAGGCCTGGCTCGTCAGGTGTCGACGCGGCCACGGGCCCCCCGGTGGGTCGGCAGCTGCTTGGCCGCGCGGACGTTGGTCGGGTCGAGCACGGTCATGACGTACAGCAGTGCGCCGATGCCGGCGAGCACGCCGAGCACGGTCAGGAGGCTCAGGCCCAGGTCGTACGACATCAGGACTCCGATCTGGTGGGGGGACTGACTCGCGTTCGTACCCGTTGCCGGACGTCGCATGAGTGCGTCCCACCCGCAGGGCGGTGCCGGCGGGGGTAACTGGGAGTTCGGCCCCCCGATCTACCCCAAGGGGTATGACCGGCCCGAGAGAGCCGTGCCAACGTCGAGCCGAGGGAGCGGCACCTGCTGCTCTGCGGGAGGCGTTTCACACTCGGAGGGGAACATGAACCAGTTCACACACGTAGCACGGCGGCTCGTTGCAGGAGCAGTCGTCGCCATGGCCATGACCGTCGGACTGACCTCGCTCACCGTTGCCGGATCGTCGGCGGCCGAGACGTCCAGCCGGGGTGTGGTCGGCAAGTCCGACGCCGGCAAGATCACCAGCACGGTCGTCGGCAAGACGTCGACCGGCGACAAGGTCGGGGGCTCGTTCACGCCGATCAAGGTCGTCGAGCGCGACGGCGTGATGTACATGACGGGCTTCCTGAAGGGCGTCATCAAGGACGCCGGACCCAACACGAAGTTCTCGGGCATCCAGACCATCCCGATCAAGAAGATCAACGGCAGCGCCCTCACCGACGGGCGCGTCGCCGCCAACGCGAGCGCCTGCGACATCCTCAACCTGGTGCTCGGTCCGCTGGACCTGAACATCCTGGGCCTGCAGATCAACCTGCAGCGCGTCGTGCTCGACATCACCGCGGTCGCCGGTGCCGGCAACCTGCTCGGCAACCTGCTCTGCGCGGTGGCGGGGCTGCTCGACGGTGGTCCGCTCGCCGGGCTCCTGGGCCAGCTCCAGACCCTGCTGAACCAGATCCTGGCCGCCCTCAACCTGGGCGTCTGAGCACTCTCCTGGAGAGCTGAGACACACGACGGCCCGGAGCCGGAGGTCGAGACCTCCCGCTCCGGGCCGTCGTACGTCCGGCGGCTCGTGTCGCCGGGCAAGCATTCGGCCCCGCTACCTCATACGTGGCGGGGCCTGACCACATCCTGATGGGGCGCGGCCGCCCCGTCGGGGAGGCTGCCGGGCGTGTCGGCACGGCAGATCCGCGACCAACGTAGGCAGTTCGCCCGTCCACTCGCGCGGGCCACGCTGGCGCGGGCCGTCGGACGACGCCAACTGCCTACGTTGGTGTCGCGGACCCCTCCAGGGCGCACCATGAAGGCACTTCGTGACGCCCTCTATCGAAGTCACGCTCAACCCGCCGGGACGAGCGGCGAACTGCCTGCACGGTGTCGTGACGACCACCGATCTGCGCCCCCGGCAGGACTCGAACCTGCAACCCACGGATTAGAAGGCCGTTGCGCTATCCATTGCGCCACGGGGGCTGAGCGCGGTCAGTATCCCAGCAGCGGTCGACCCGCGTGCCGCGAGGGCGTCACGGCACGCGGGTCGATGGTGTGGTCGAGTCGTCAGGCGAGGGCGGGAGCCGGCTCCCGGGTGTCCTCGTCCTCGCGCCAGGCGTCGCGCCCGCGCGGGGCGTCGTACGTCGTCTGGTCGAGGATGCCCTCGCGCTTGGCGACGATGGTCGGGACCAGCGCCTGGCCCGCGACGTTGACCGCGGTGCGGCCCATGTCGAGGATCGGGTCGATGGCGAGCAGCAGGCCCACGCCCTCGAGCGGCAGGCCGAGCGTGGAGAGCGTCAGCGTGAGCATGACGGTGGCACCGGTGACGCCGGCGGTGGCGGCCGAGCCGATCACCGAGACGAACGCGATGAGCAGGTAGTCGGTGACCGAGAGGTCGAGGCCGAAGAACTGCGCGACGAAGATCGCCGAGATCGCCGGGTAGATCGAGGCGCAGCCGTCCATCTTCGTGGTGGCACCCAGCGGCACGGCGAACGACGCGTAGGAGCGCGGCACGCCGAGGTTGCGCTCCGTGACCGACTCGGTCACCGGCATGGTGCCGATCGACGAGCGCGACACGAAGGCCAGCGAGATCGCCGGCCAGGCGCCGGAGAAGAACTGGCGCACCGAGAGGCCGTGGATCCGGAGCAGCGCCGGGTAGACGCCTGCGACCACCAGGGCGAGACCGGCGTAGACCGCGAGGGTGAACATGCCGAGCGAGCCGAGGGCGTCCCAGCCGTAGCTGGCGACGGCGTTGCCGAGCAGGCCGACGGTCGCGACCGGGGCCAGCAGGATGATCCACCAGAGGACCTTCTGCACCACGGCGAGCGCGGAGCGGACGAAGCCGAGGAAGGGCTCGGCCGCCTCGCCGACCTTGAGGGTCGCGATGCCGACGGCGATGGAGACCACGAGGATCTGGAGCACGTTGAACGAGAAGCCGACCGAGCCGTCGCCGTTGTCGTAGCCCTCGAGGCCGAGGACGTTGGCCGGGACCAGGCCGGTGAGGAAGTCGAGCCACGAGCCGGTCGTCGACGGCGCCGAGGCCGCGTCGGAGGTGACACTGGTGTGGTCACCCGGCTGGAGGACCAGGCCGAGGACGATGCCGATGACGACCGCGATGAGCGCGGTGATGGCGAACCACGCCAGCGTCCGCCACGCGAGGCGGGCGGCGCCGGTGACGTCGCGCAGGTTGGCGATCGAGGCGACGATCGCGAGGAAGACGAGCGGGGGCACGACGGCGCGCAGCAGCGTGACGAAGGTGCCGCCGACGGTGCTCAGCGTCTCGGTGAGCCAGTTGGGGTCGACCTCGCCGGTCGTGGCGTCCACGCCGTCCGCACCCATGCTGCGGGCGACGAGACCGAGGACGACGCCGAGGACCAGGCCGATCAGGACCTGGACGCCGAACGAGGGGGTTCGGAAGCGGGTGGGCTTCTTCTCCGCCGTAACAGAAGTATTCATACTGAGAAGGTAACCTTTCGGAGCCGCGCGGTCGCAACCGGGCGGGACGCAGGTGGGTCGAGGTCAGTCGAGGATGCGTCCGAGGCGACACAGCGCGCTCTCGGTGCGGGCGAGGTCGACGGCACGACGCTGGGTCAGCAGGTCGCCGACGGTCGTGGGAGCACTCACGTCCGGCCCAACCCATCCTCCGGGCGGAGGATTCCGTGGTTCGCCTCACACGTCAGGACGGGCCTGACTAGGGTTCGCCGCGTGAACAGACTCACCACCCGGCTCGCGGCCGTCCTCGTTCCTGTCGTCCTGCTGGCTCCCGCAGCTGCCCACGCCGAGAAGGTGGTCGTCGAGGACGCCGCCGGTGACGTGGTGAGGCTCGTCGACGACATGGATCTCGACGGGTCACTACCGGCACCGGACTACGCGGGCGTCGACGTGGTGCGTACGGCGGTCGCCCATGGCGCGAACCGCCTCCGCGTGAGCGTGCGGTTCGGTGCCCTGCAGCGGGACCCCTTCCAGCTCACCGTCGTCCGCGTCAGGACCCCGGACGGGAGCTTCGACGTCGTCGTCGAACGACTCGGCGGGAAGCCGATCACGAGCATCGGCCGCGGCAGCAAGGTCGTCGACTGTCGCGGGCTGAAGGCCAAGGTCGACCTGGGCGCCGACACGGTGACGACGTCGCTGCCGGCGTCCTGCCTGGGTGACCCGCGGTGGGTGCAGGTCGGGGTCGGAGCGGTTGCGGTGGCCGCCCTCGAGGGACAGCCTGACGAGGGTGCCGCCCACGCCGACGATGCGATCCGTGTCGGTGAGATCCGTGACCGGATCGCCCTGGGCCCGAAGGTTCGCCGCGGCTGACCTCCGTGCTCCCGCCAGACCCGCCTCACCACACCTAGGACGGCCCCGTGTTCCCTCGCCGACTCATCGGGCTCGCTGCCCTCCTCGCGCCCGTCGCCCTGCTGCTCCCGGCCGCCGCGCACGCGGAGACGGTGGTGACCGTGGACCCGGTCGGCGACGCCCGGGCGTGGACCTACTTCCAGGAGTTCCAGTACGTCCCGGCGCCGCAGGAGGCGTCGGCCGATGTCATCCGCACGGCCGCGGCGTTCGTTCCGCGCCGGCTGAGCGTCGCGGTGCACCTGCGCGACCTGCAGGTGCGCCCGCGGCACGACACGCTGGTGCGGATCTGGACGCCCCGGGACATCTTCGACGTGACGGCTGAGCGGCTGTCGGCGCAACGGGCGACGGTCTCGGTGGCCAGGCAGCGTGGCGACGCGTTCGGATGTCGGGGACTCAGCGTGGCGTACGACGGTGCGGCGGACACCGTCGCCCTCTCGGTCCCCGCGCGGTGCATCGGCTCCCCACGATGGGTGCGGCTCGGGGTCGAGGTCACAGCCACCCCGGAGGCCGACCCGGAGGCGCAGACCGCGATCGTCCACTTCGCCGACGACGGCCACCGTGGCGGCGTCAGCGAGAACAGCGTCGGCAAGGGGCCGAGGATCCACCGCGGCTGACCTCTCACCGGGCGAGCAGCACCAGCACCTCGTAGTGGGTGGTGTGCGGGAACATGTCGAGCACCCGCGCCTCGACCGGCCGGAGCGACGGCATCAGCGCGAGGTCGCGCGCCAGCGACTCGGCGTTGCACGAGGAGTAGACGACGTGACGCACGCCTGAGCCCTCGAGCCAACCGGCGAGGTCGGGGCCGATGCCGCGGCGGGGCGGGTTGACCACGACGAGGTCCGGGACGGCGTCCGAGGCGAGGGCGTACGCCGTCGCGTCGGCGGCGACGAACTCCGCCGCCACGCCGAGCTCGGCCGACGTTGCGGTGGCGGCCGCGATCGCGTCCGCAGAGACCTCGACGCCCAGCACCTCCCGGCCCGGACCTCCGAGGTGGAGCGCGAAACCGCCCACGCCGCAGTAGAGGTCCCAGACGGTGCGGACGTCGGGCAGGTCGCGCACCCAGGCGCGGGCCTGGTCGTAGAGGGCCTCCGCGACCGCCGTGTTGGTCTGGAAGAACGACCGCGGGCCCAGCCGTAGCGTCACCCCGGTGGCCAGCCGCATCGGCAGCGTCGCGGTGTCGGTCAGCACGATCTCGCGTTCACCCTCGAGCACCGCCTTGTGCTCGGGCTGGACGTTGACCGTCACCACCCGCAGGGCCGGCACCGCCTGGAGCAGCGCGGGCAGCCGGGAGCGGATGCGCGCCTCCAGTGCCGTCGACCTGAGCACGAGACGGAGCATCATCTCGCCGTCGGGCGACTCGGTGAGCAGCACGTGCTTGAGCTCGCCGCGCCTGGTCGCGACGTCGTACGGCACCAGGCCGGCGTCGCGGATCCAGTCGCCGGTGCGGCCGAGAGCCGCCCGCAACCCGTCGGAGTGCAGGCCGCAGTCGTGCAGGTCGACCCCCGCGAGGTCGCGGTCGAGGATCCCCAGCGTCGGCGCGTCGACGGTGCCGCCGACGGCCATCTTGGCCTTGTTGCGGAACCGCGTGTCCGCGCCGGCGACGGTCGGCAGCCACACCGGCGAGTCGACCAGCGTGCGCGCGTGCGCCTCCTTGTCGGAGAGCTGGCGCTCGCGCGGGATGCCGAGCAGGGTGCACGAGCGGCAGCGGAACGCGTCGTAGTGGTGGCAGCGCGGCAGCCCGTCGACGACCGCGAGGCTGGGCGCCGGCGCCCGGTCAGCCACCGATGCGGGAGCCCATCCACTCCTCGACGTCGGCCGAGGTGCGGGGGAGCGAGGCCGAGAGGTTCCGGTTGCCGTCGGCGGTGACCAGGATGTCGTCCTCGATGCGGATGCCGATGCCGCGCAGCTCCTCGGGGACGAGCAGGTCGTCCTCCTGGAAGTAGAGCCCCGGCTCGACGGTGAGCACCATGCCCTCGGCGAGGTCGCCCTTGGGGTAGATGTCGACCGACGAGCGACCGCAGTCGTGGACGTCCATGCCCAGCATGTGCGAGGTGCCGTGGAGGGTCCAGCGGGCGTAGACCTTGGACTCCGGGTCGAGGGCCTCCTCCGCGGAGACCGGCAGCAGCCGCATGTCCTCGAGACCGTGGGCGAGGACCTTCATCGCGGCGTTGTGCGCGGCGAGGAACGGCACGCCGGGGCGTACGGCGTCGATGCCGGCCTGCTGCGCGTGCTGGACCAGGTCGTAGAGCTCGCGCTGCAGCGGGGTGAAGGTGCCGTCGACCGGGAGCGTGCGGGTGACGTCGGCGGTGTAGAGGTTGTGGCCCTCCACGCCCATGTCGAGCAGCACCAGCTTGCCGGGCTCGATGGAGCCGGTGTTGTCGATCCAGTGCAGCGTCGTCGCGTGCGAGCCACCGGCGCAGATGGAGTCGTAGCCGATGTCGTTGCCCATCGCGCGGGCGCGCCGGAAGAAGGTGCCCTCGATCCACCGCTCGCCGAACTCGCGCACGCGCTCCCACTCGCGCACCGAGTCCTCGAAGCCGAGGGTGGTGATGTCGCAGGCTTCCCGGAGCTCCCCGACCTCCCACTCGTCCTTGATGAGGCGCAGCTCGTCGGCGACGCGGGCGAGGTCCTCGTCCGTGGTGAGGTCGCGGGTCTTGCGGTCGTCGTCGAAGGACGGCAGGTCCTTGACGTGGCGGACCTCGATGCCGAGGGAGTCGGAGATCTCCTGCGCCGACGGGCGGCGGCCGGCCCACAGCTCGCCGTACTGCCGGTCGCGGAAGAACTCGTCGGTGTCGCGCTCGGAGCGGGGCCGGGCGTAGAGCACCGACTCGCCGTCCTCGACGACCAGGACGGCGTCGGAGGTCTGGTTGCCGGAGAAGTAGGTGTGGGCGGTGTCGGGCCGGAAGCGGTAGTCGGTGTCGTTGGCGCGCACCTTGTAGGTGCCGGCCGGCAGCACCAGCCGGTCGTCGGGGAACGCGTCGGCGAGCTTCGCGCGGCGCGCGGCAGCCCAGTCGGCCACCGGGTGCCGCGGCATGTCGAGCGTGCGGTCGCCCCAACCCTCGCGCATGAAGGCGGCGTAGGCAGCCGGCACCGCGGGGTCGTGCGACTCGGTCTTGGGCTGCTCACCGTCGTCGGCGGCGGTCTGGACGGTCTCGGCGGGGTTCTCGGCAGTGGGCTCGCTCACGCGGTCACTGTACGCCGCAACGTAGGCGCGCCCGGACCCGATCGGCCGTCCCCCCAAGGGGTGCGGCAAGGCGGGTGGGAGAGGGCTGCTCCGTTAGGGTCGGACCCATGAATCGAGGCCGCCGCGACAGTGTCGCGTTCACCGTCGTGGTGGCCGCACTGGTGCTCCTCGGGGCCGTCGTCATGGCGGTGGTCGTCGCGCTGTCCGGCGCCCCCGGCTCGCTGGCGTTGGCGGCGTTGCTCGCGGCGGTCCCGGTCGGCCCGCTCGTCGGCTGCTTCATGTGGCTCGACCGCTACGAGCCCGAGCCCCGCAACCTGCTCGTCGCGGGCCTGCTCTGGGGGGCGTTCGCCGCCACCGGCGCGGCCATCGTGTTCCAGGGCCTCGGCCTCGCGGGTGGTGCGACCGAGCGCGACGTGCTCAACGTCGTCGCTCCCGTCACCGAGGAAGTCACCAAGGGTGCCTTCCTCTTCCTGCTCCTGTGGTGGCGCCGGCACGAGCTCGACGGCGTGCTCGACGGCATCGTCTACGCCGGCATGGTCGGCGTCGGGTTCGCCTACACCGAGAACATCCTCTATCTCGCAGCCGCCTACGACGGCACCGACGGGCTCGGCCCCGGCGGCACCACCGCACTGACCTCGACCTTCATCGTGCGCTGCCTGATCAGTCCGTTCGCCCACCCGTTCTTCACCGCCTTCATCGGCATCGGGGTGGGCCTCGCGATCGCCTCGCGGCGGACGTGGGTACGACTCCTCGCGCCCGTGGTCGGCCTGGCGCTGGCCGCCGTCCTCCACAGCGTGTGGAACTCCTCCACCGTCTCCGGCACCGGCCACTTCCTCGTCGTCTACGGCACGCTGATGTTCCCGGTGTTCCTCGCCGTCGTCGCCTTCGCGGTGTACCGGCGCCGGTCCGAGCGCCCGTTGCTCGCACAAGCCCTGCAGGACGCCGCGGACCGTGGGCTGCTGCCGGCCACCGACATCCCGTGGCTCGTCGACCTGCGCGCCCGCAGGCACGCCCGCCGCTGGGCGCACCACCGGGGCGGCCCGCTCGCCGAGCGCGCCATGCGGGAGTACCAGGCCGCCGCCATCGAGCTCGGCTACCTGCACCACCGCTACCTGCGCGGCACGGCACCGTCCGACTTCTCCCTGCGCGGGCAGGAGCACGTCGAGGAGCTCGGACGGATCCGCCCCTACATCTCCTTCCCCGGACAGGTGGTCCCCACGCGATGACCCACGACGACGACGGGACCCCCGACCAGGCGCCCGAGCAGGCCCCCGAGGAGCGGCGCACCCCCGACGCCTCGACCGCGATGGTGACCGCGCTGGTGCGGCTGCGCGGCGCCCTGCAGGAGGCCCGGCTGCCGCTCGAGCTCCCCGGGGCCGACGAGCAGCGCGCCGCCCGCGCCGAGATGGTCGACCAGCTCGAGGACTACGTGATCCCGCGCCTGATGACCCTCGACGCGCCGCTCCTCGCGGTCGTCGGCGGCTCGACCGGCGCGGGCAAGTCGACGCTGGTCAACTCCCTGGTCGGCACCCGCGTCACCACCCCCGGGGTGCTGCGCCCCACGACCCGGTCGCCGGTGCTCGTCCACCACCCCGACGACGCGAAGTGGTTCGGCCAGGACCGCCTGCTCCCCGAGCTCGAGCGGGTCGACCGCCAGACCAACGACCCGGCCGCGCTGCAGCTCGTGCCGTCGCCCGTCATGGCGCCCGGCCTCGCCGTCCTCGACGCCCCCGACATCGACTCGGTCGAGGAGCAGAACCGCGTGCTGGCGGCCCAGCTGCTCGCCGCCGCCGACCTGTGGCTCTTCGTCACCTCGGCCGCGCGCTACGCCGACCAGGTGCCCTGGGACTTCCTCCGCAAGGCCGCGGACCGCTCGGCCGCGGTCGCCATCGTCCTCGACCGCACCCCGCCCGAGGCCGTGGACACCATCACCACGCACCTCGCCCGGATGCTGGCCAGCCGCGGCCTCAAGGACTCCCCGCTCTTCGTCGTCGAGGAGGGCGAGGTCTCCGAGCTGGGACTGCTGCCCCCCGCGTCGGTGATGGAGATCCGGCAGTGGCTCCGCGCGCTCGCCGACGACGAGGAGGCACGCCAGTCGGTGGTGCAGCAGACCCTCGACGGCGCGATCCGCACGTTGGCTCGTCGGACGCACTCGGTGGCCGACGCCGCCACCGAGCAGGTCGACGCCGTACGCCGCCTGCGCGAGGACGCCAACGAGGCCTACGACCGCGCCGTGACGGCTGTGGGAGAGGCGTCGGCCGACGGCACCCTGCTGCGCGGCGAGGTCCTGGCGCGCTGGCAGGAGTTCGTCGGCACCGGCGAGCTGCTCCGCTCGCTGGAGACCCGCGTCGGCTGGATCAGGGACCGGGTCGTCAACGCCGTCAAGGGCAAGCCGCAGCAGGCCGAGCGGGTGACCGTGGCGGTCGAGTCGGGTCTCGAGACGCTCATCCTGGAGCACGCCGAGGCCGCCGCCGAGCGCGCCGAGGCCTCCTGGCGCAGCACGGCCGCTGGACAGATCCTGCTGCGCGACGCCGGCGAGGACCTCGGCCGGGCGTCCCGCGACTTCCGCCGCCGCGCCGAGCGCGCGGTCCGCGACTGGCAGTCCGACGTGCTCGACATGGTCCGCACCGAGGGCGCCGAGAAGCGCTCGACGGCACGCTTCCTCGCCTTCGGCGTCAACGGCCTGTCCGTGGCCCTGATGGTCGTGGTGTTCGCCCACACCGCGGGGGTCACCGGCGCCGAGGCGGGCATCGCCGGTGGGTCCGCGATCCTCGGCCAGAAGCTGCTCGAGGCGGTCTTCGGCGACCAGGCCGTGCGCTCGCTCGCCGAGCGTGCCCGCCGCCAGCTCGAGGCGTCCATGCGCGACCTCCTCGACGCCGAGCGCCGCCGCTACACCGACCTGCTCGACACGATGGAGGTCTCGCCCGAGACGCCCGAGCGGATGCGCGCCGCCGCCCGCAGGGTCGACGACCTGCGCTTCGCCTCGGCACGCCGCGCCCCCGAGGCGGCCCCAGCCACGGCGCAGGAGCCTCCCCGGGTGTCGGGGGCCGAGGACCACGCCCCCTAGGGTTGGGGGCGCACAACAGCACCACTCGGACGGTGAGGACTCATGACGTCGTTGCTCGAAGGGGCCAAGAAGCTGGTCACCAGGAGCTCTGACACCGGCGCGCGCGTCGAGGGACTCGAGCGCGCCGCCGAGGCGGCGCGTGGTCGGGTCGACGACGCCGTCGTCGACGACGCCACCGCCGTGGCCGCCCGCGCCTCGAGCCGGCTCAAGCTGTCCGCCGAGCACACCGTGGTCGCGCTGGGCGGCGCCACCGGCTCCGGCAAGTCCTCCATGTTCAACGCGCTGAGCGGCCTCGAGCTGGCCGCGGTCGGCGTGCGCCGTCCCACGACGTCGTGGGCCACCGCTGTCGTGTGGGGCAAGCAGGGCGCCGAGGAGCTGCTGGAGTGGCTCGGCATCCCCGCGCGCCACCAGGTCACCCGCGACTCGATGCTGTCGAAGGCCGACGAGGACGTCGAGATGCGCGGCGTCGTGCTGCTCGACCTGCCCGACCACGACTCCACGGAGGTGTCCCACCACCTCGAGGTCGAGCGGCTCGTCAAGCTCGCCGACATGATGGTGTGGGTCCTCGACCCGCAGAAGTACGCCGACGCGGCCATCCACGACCGGTTCCTCAAGCCCCTCGCCGGGCACAAGGACGTGATGCTGGTCGTGCTCAACCACATCGACACGGTGCCCGAGGACCGTCGCGCCGGCATGGTCGACGACGTACGCCGCCTGCTCGAGGCCGACGGCCTGGGTGGGGTCCCGGTGCTGGCGGTCAGTGCCCGCCAGGGCTGGGGGGTCCAGGAGCTGCGGGCGTTGATCGCCAAGCGAGTGGCGGAGAAGAAGGTCACCCGGGCCCGGCTCGAGGCCGACGTGCGCTCGGCGGCCCAGCGCCTGGAGGCGGCGACCGGCACCGGCAAGGTGCCCACCCTGTCCAAGGAGCGCGTCGCCGCGCTCGACGATGCCTTCGCCGACGCGGCCGGTGTGCCGACGGTCGTCAAGGCCGTCTCCGACTCGACCCGGCTGCGCGCCAACCGCGCGACCGGCTGGCCCGTCACGGCGTGGTTCTCCCGGCTCAAGCCCGACCCGCTCAAGCGGCTCCACCTCGACCTCGGCGCCGCAGGCAAGGAGCTCACCGGTGCCGCGCGCACGTCCGTGCCGCAGGCGACCGGCGTGCAGCGCGCCCGCGTCGACACCGAGGTGCGCGCGCTGGCCGACCAGGTGGGGGAGGGCATGGCCCCGTCGTGGGCGGGCTCGGTCCGCGCGGCCTCGGTGTCCCGGCTGCCCGACCTCGGCGACCGCCTCGACCGCGCCGTCTCCGCGACCGACCTCGGTGCGACGAAGATCCCCGTGTGGGCCGGCCTCGTGCGCGTCCTGCAGTACGTCCTCATCATCGCCGCGCTCGTCGGTGCCGGCTGGCTCGCGCTCCTCGCCCTCGGCTCCTACGCGCGGCTGCCCGAGCCCCCGACGCCGGAGGTCGGCGCCTTCCCGCTGCCGACCCTGCTGCTGCTCGGCGGGATCGGCCTCGGTCTGCTCCTCGCCCTGGTCTGCCGTTGGCTGGTCGCGCTGACGGCCCGGTCGCGGGCACGGGCGGCCGACAAGCGGCTGCGCGACGCGATCTCCGAGGTGTCCGAGGAGATGGTCGTGAAGCCGATCGAGGCCGAGCTCGCCTCCTACGCCACGGTCCGCGAAGGACTCGCCACCGCCCTGCGCTGAGCCTGGTCTCGGCAGGTCGCTGGCCACCAGCCGTCCACAGGCGCCGCGGTCCGCGCGTCGTCCACAGGACGCCCGGTCGCCGGACCGGTCGTGTCGGTCGTCGCCCTGAGCCTTGGAGCAGCGCGGCAGGCCCGCTGCCGCGGACACCAGGAGGCACCTCGATGAACGACACCCAGATCACCCTGGCCGGCTGGATCGGCGGCGACGTCACGCTGCGCGAGCTCACCGACGGACGAGCCGTCGCCACCTTCCGGGTGGCCTGCACCCCGACGCGATACCGCGACGGCGAGTGGGTGAAGGGCACCACCTCGTGGCACACCGTCAAGGCGTGGAACCGTCTCGGCCGCCACGTCGCGACCTCGCTCGCCAGCGGCGACCCGGTCGTCGTGCACGGTCGGCTGGTGGCCGACGTCTGGGAGCGCGACGGCAAGCCGCAGACGTCCTTCGAGGTCGTCGCCACGGCGGTGGGCCACGACCTCTCGCACGGCACCACCGTGCTCACCCGGTCCAGAGCCGCGACGGAGCCCACCAGCCCGTCGGTGAGCACCCCGGTCGCCACACCCGTGGTCGACGATGCAGGTGTGCCGGAGGAGCCGGCCCGGGCGGCGTGAGCGGTCCCGTCGGGGCCGACGGGTGCGATTGTCGGCGCGGGGGCGCTTCCCCGTAGGCTCGCCCGCATGGCTGAGTACGTCTTCACACTGCGCAATGTGCGCAAGGCCCACGGTGACAAGGTCGTCCTCGACAACGTCACCCTCTCGTTCCTCCACGGCGCCAAGATCGGCGTCGTCGGACCCAACGGCACGGGCAAGTCCTCGCTGCTCAAGATCATGGCGCAGCTCGACCACGCCAACAACGGCGACGCGATCCTCGACCCCGACGCAACCGTCGGGATGCTGCAGCAGGAGCCGCCGCTGAGCGAGGGAAAGACCGTCCTGGAGAACGTCGAGGAGGCCGTCGGCGAGATCAAGGGCAAGATGAAGCGCCTCGAAGAGGCCTACATGGAGATGGGCGAGCCCGACGCCGACCAGGACGCCCTCATGGCCGAGACCGGCGACCTGCAGACCGAGCTCGACAACGCCAACGCGTGGGACATCGACAGCCGCCTCGACCAGGCCATGGACGCGCTGCGCTGCCCGCCGCCGGACGTCCTCGTCGACAACCTCTCCGGTGGTGAGCGTCGCCGCGTCGCGCTCTGCAAGCTGCTGCTCCAGCAGCCCGACCTGCTGCTCCTCGACGAGCCCACCAACCACCTCGACGCTGAGTCCGTCCAGTGGCTCGAGGGTCACCTCGCGTCCTACCCGGGCGCCGTCCTGGCCGTGACCCACGACCGCTACTTCCTCGACAACGTCGCCCAGTGGATCCTCGAGCTCGACCGCGGCAAGGCGCACCCCTACGAGGGCAACTACACGACCTACCTCGAGACCAAGAAGGACCGACTCAAGATCGAGGGCCAGAAGGACGCCAAGCGCGCCAAGGTCCTCGAGCGCGAGCTCGAGTGGGTGCGCTCCAACGCCAAGGCCCGCCAGACCAAGAGCAAGTCGCGTCTGGCGCGCTACGAGGAGATGGCGGCCGAGGCCGACCGGATGCGCAAGATCGACACCTCCGAGATCAACATCCCGGCCGGTCCGCGTCTCGGCGACGTCGTGCTGGAGGCCGACAAGCTCGGCAAGGGCTTCGAGGGCCGCACCCTCATGCACGACGTCTCGTTCAAGCTGCCGCGCGCCGGCATCGTCGGCGTCATCGGCCCCAACGGCGTCGGCAAGACCACGCTGTTCCGGATGATCACCGGCGAGGAGGAGCCCGACGAGGGCACGTTGAAGGTCGGCCAGACCGTCAAGATCTCCTACGTCGACCAGAGCCGCGGCGGCATCGACCCCAACAAGAACGTGTGGGAGGTCGTCTCGGACGGGCTCGACTTCATCAAGGTCGCCAACTTCGAGATGAACAGCCGCGCCTACGTCGCGTCGTTCGGCTTCAAGGGCCCCGACCAGCAGAAGAAGGCCGGCGTGCTGTCGGGTGGTGAGCGCAACCGCCTCAACCTCGCGCTGACCCTCAAGATGGGCGGCAACATGCTGCTCCTCGACGAGCCCACCAACGACCTCGACGTCGAGACGCTGTCCTCGCTCGAGGACGCGCTGCTCGACTTCCCCGGCTGTGCCGTGGTCACCTCGCACGACCGGTGGTTCCTCGACCGCGTGGCGACCCACATCCTCGCGTGGGAGGGCGACGCCGAGGACCCGGCCAACTGGTTCTGGTTCGAGGGCAACTACGCGGCCTACGAGGAGAACAAGATCGAGCGTCTCGGCATCGAGGCCGCGCGCCCGCACCGGGTCACGCACCGCCGCCTCACCCGCGACTGATGTGACGAGCAGCCGGCCGCGAGGAACGAGCGGCCGGCGTGGGCTCGGCCAGGTCGAGTGGGCCCGCGGCCGAGGGACGAGGGCGCGCCGGGCCTGTATCGAGACCGAGCAGCAGCCGGCCGGCGTGGGCTCGGCCAGGGCTCAGGAGGTGCGGATCTCCGACTCCGGGTGCCGGTTGACCAGGTGGTCGGACACCCGGTCGAAGACCCGGCCCACGGCGGCGAAGTCCTCGGCCGGCACGAGGTCGAGGATGTTGAGTCGTACGCTCTCGACGTGGCACGGAGCCGCGCGCACGAGGAGGTCGTAGCCCTTCTCGGTCATGGTCGCCACCACTCCGCGCCCGTCCTCGGGCGTCGTGCCGCGGGTGACGTAGCCGACCGCCTCCATGCGCGCGACGGTGTGGGTCACCCGGCTTCGCGAGTGCGCCATCGCGTCGGCGAGCTGGGCCATCCGCATCGCCCGGCCGGGTCGCTCGGACAGCCGGACGAGCACCTCGTACTCGGTCAACGACATGCTGAACTCACGCCGCAGGTCGTCGTCGAGGCGCTCCAGAAGGAGGGTCATCCCCATCATCAGGGCACGCCAGGAGTGTTGCTGGTCGTCGTCGAGCCATCGCGGCTCCCCCGTCCCGGTCATGGGGCAAGCCTAGTGCGAGTCGAGGCCGGAAAGGCTCAGGAGAGCCGCTCGAGGATCATCGCCATGCCCTGGCCGCCGCCGACGCACATGGTGATCAGGCCGGTGGACCTGTCGTGCCAGTCGAGGCTGTTGAGCATCGTGTTCTGCAGGCGGGCCCCGGTCATGCCGAAGGGGTGGCCGACCGCGATGGCGCCGCCGTTGACGTTGAGCCGGTCGAGGTCGATGCCGAGGTCCTGGTAGGACGGCACGACCTGGGCGGCGAAGGCCTCGTTGATCTCCACGAGGTCGATGTCGCCGATGCCCATGCCGGCATGCTTCAGCGCGTTCTTCGTCGCCTCGACCGGGCCGAGGCCCATGATCTCGGGGGAGAGGCCCGAGACGCCGGTGGACACGATCCGCGCCAGCGGGGTGAGGCCGAGCTCGGCCGCCTTGGTGTCGGACATGACGACGACCGCCGCCGCGCCGTCGTTGAGCGCGCAGCAGTTGCCGGCCGTGACGACGCCGTCGGGGCGGAACACCGGGTCGAGGCCGGCGATGGCGTCGTACGTCACTCCGGCGCGCGGGCCGTCGTCCTGGGTGACGACCGTGCCGTCGGGCGTCGTGACCGGGGTGATCTCGCGCTCCCAGAAGCCGTCGGCGATCGCCTTCTCGGCGAGGTTCTGCGAGCGGACGGCGAACTCGTCGAGCTCCTTGCGGTCGAGCCCGCGGAGCCGGGCGACGTTCTCCGCGGTCTGGCCCATAGCGACGTAGATGTCGGGCAGGTGGCCGTCCTCGCGCGGGTCGTGCCAGTCCTGGCCGCCCTTCGCGAGCTCCGCGGTGCGTGCGCCGGCGTCCGCGAAGAGCGGGTTGCGGGTGTCGGGGAGGTGGTCGGAGGTGCCCTTCGCGAAGCGGGAGACGGTCTCGACGCCGGCCGAGACGAAGATGTCGCCCTCACCGGCCTTGATCGCGTGGAACGCCATCCGCGTCGTCTGCACCGACGACGAGCAGTAACGGGTGACCGTCGCGCCGGGGACCTCGAGGCCGAGGAGGGTCGTCACCACGCGCGCCATGTTGTTGCCCGACTCCCCGCCCGGCAGCCCGCAGCCGAGCAGCAGGTCCTCGATCGCCGTGGGGTCGAGGTCGGGGACCTTGTCCAGCGCGGCCTGCACGGCGAGGACGGTGAGGTCGTCGGGACGGAAGTCCTTGAGCGAGCCCTTGTTGGCGCGGCCGATGGGGGTGCGCGCTGCGGAAACGATCACTGCCTCGGGCATGGGAGAACTCCGGTTACTCGGCGGTTGCACGGTCTCTCCGCACCCTAGTGCGGCACCGCGGATCAGGTCTGCGCAGGGTTGGGTCCGAGCCCCGACAGCAGCTGCTCGACGCTCGCGCTGACGAACGGACGACGACGCCGCTGGGGGAGCAGGAGCGACGCGAGCAGGACGCCGTCCAGCGACGCGACGAGCGTCTCAGCCGAGGCGCCCCCGTCCTCGTCCGCCGCCTCCATCACGCCGCGCACGGTCCGGACGAGGTCGTCGCGCCACTGGGTGAAGCGCTCGGCGAGGGCCGCGTCGCGGGTGGCGGCGACCGTCAGCTCGAGCCGGGCGGCCAGCAGGTCGGGCTCGCCGAGCCACCGCGAGAAGAGCCGGGAGACCTCCGCGACGGCGCGCTCGTGGTCGCCGGGGCACGACGCGAGCCGCGTTCCCAGTGCGGCCACGTCGGCGGCCAGCCGGTCCGCGACGACGTCCCCCAGGGCGCGGAGCAGGGCGTCGCGGGTGCGGAAGTAGGCCGACGAGCTCCCCTCGGACAGTCCCGCCTCGCGGTCGACCGCGCGATGGGTGAGCCCGCGGTTGCCCTGCTGCGCCAGCACCGTCGTCGCCGCCGCCAGGATCTGCCGGCGACGCGGCGACAGCTCCTCGCGCGCTGGGCTCACGGTGTCCTCCTCGGGCGCCGACCGGAGTCGGGGATCGGCGGTGACGCAGGACACTACCGGCCCGACTTGCGATCCTCGCCGCGCGGCGTATTCTTCTACATACGTAGAAGTTCTACACCTGTAGAAAGGAACCGATCATGCAGCTCATCGACCCCACCGCCGCCATCGCCCTCCTGGTCATCGTCGGCATCGCCGCCCTGGCCGCCGTCGCCCTGGCTGTGGTCGCCGTCCCCGCCACGCTCCGCGAGACCCGCAGCGACCGCAGGTCCCGCCGCGAGTCCATCCCCACCTACTACGGTCGCCTGCACTTCGCCCACTGATCGTCCACCGCCGCGTGCACGTCCCGACATCTGCGACCATCGTGGCGTGCGCCATCTCTACCGCTGTCCCCTCCGGTGGGCCGACCTCGACCTGCTCGGCCACGTCAACAACGTCACCTACGTCGACTACCTCCAGGAGGCGCGGGTGGACATGTTCCGCACCCACGCCCCCGACAGTCGTGCGGAGGACCTGGCCGAGGGCGTCGTGGTGGTCCGGCACGAGGTGACCTACGTGTCCTCGCTGACGTTCGGCTTCGAACCGGTCTCGATCGAGTGCTGGGTCACCGAGATCCGCGCCGCGAGCTTCACGATGGCCTACGAGGTCTTCGAGGAGGACGAGTCGGGGGAGCGCACCGTGTTCCTCCGGGCGCGCACGGTGCTCACCCCGTACGTCTTCGCCACCGAGCGGCCGCGTCGGCTCCACGCCGAGGAGCGTGAGTCGCTCGGCCGCCTGCTCGAGCCCGACGAGCCGGTGCGACCGCCGGCCGCGCCCCAGGTCGTCGACGTGCCGGGCGGGCACTACCCGGTGCACGTCCGCTTCAGCGACGTGGACGTCTACGGGCACGTGAACAACGTGAAGTACTTCGAGTACTTCCAGGAGGCGCGCATCCAGCTCATGGTCGCAAGCGGCCGCGAGCTCGGTCAGGGCTTCCACCTCGTCGTCGCGCAGACCGACGTCGACTACCGGCGCCCGATCCTCTTCCGCGCCGAGCCCTACGACTGCTCGACCTGGGTCTCGCACATCGGCAGCACGTCCGTCGTGTTCGAGTCCGTCGTCCGCGACGGCGACGACGTGCTGGCCCGCGCGAAGGTGGTCGGCGTGTGCATCGACAGCGCGACCGGACGCCCGGCACCCGTGCCCGAGGAGTTCCGCGACATGGTCGGGGCCGTCACTCCATCGAGTTGACCATGAACTGGGCCGCGTGCGTCACGTAGTCCCAGAACCTGGCGTCCTGCTCCTCGGTGAGGCCGGCCTCGTCGAGCCCGGCCCGGAAGTGCACCAGCCATCGCTGCGCGGCGTCGGGCGTCACGCTGAACGGGGCGTGGCGCATCCGCAGCCGCGGGTGGCCCCGCGTGTCGCCGTACGTCGTCGGGCCGCCCCAGTACTGCATCAGGAACAGCGTGAACCGCTCCTCGGCGGGCCCGAGGTCCGCCTCGGGGTACATCGGGCGCAGCAGCTCGTCGTCGGCGACGCCGGCGTAGAAGCGGTGGACGATCGTGCGGATCGTCTCCTCGCCGCCGATCTCCTCGTAGAACGTGGTCGTCACGCCACCATCCTCCCGTGCCGCCCCAGCGGGCTCAGGCCGGGGTCTCGCCGGTGGGGGCGACCTCGGCCTCGGTCTGCGCCGGACCCCGGGCGGGCGGCTGCTCGTCCTCGTCGGTGAGCGAGGGGTGGGGGCGCTCCTGCTCGCGGATCCACAGCACGCGCTGGGCGAACGGGACCTCGATGCCCTCGAGGTCGAAGCGCGCCTTGATCCGCTGCCGCATCTCGCGGGCGACCGCCCACTGCTCGAGGGGGGCGGTCTTGAGCGCGACGCGCACGAGCACGCCGTCGGGGCCGAGCTCCTGCACGCCCCACACGGAGGGCTCCTCGATGACGCGGCCCTTGAAGTCCTCGTCGTCCCAGAGGTCGTGCGCGACGTCGGCCAGCACGCGCTGCACGTGGGCGAGGTCCTCGGCGTAGGTGACGCCCACGTCGAGGACCGTGCGGGCCCAGTTCTGGCTCATGTTGCCGACGCGGAGGATCTCGCCGTTGCGGACGTACCAGACGGTGCCGTTGACGTCGCGCAGCCGTGTGACGCGCAGGCTGACGGCCTCGACCGTGCCGGAGGCCTCGCCGAGGTCGACCTCGTCGCCGACGCCGTACTGGTCCTCGAAGATCATGAAGATGCCGGAGAGGAAGTCCTTGACCAGCGCCTGCGAGCCGAAGCCGATGGCCACGCCGATGATCCCGGCGCTGGCGATGAGGGGGGCGATGTCGTAGCCGAGCTCGGCGATGAACATGAGGGTGACGACGGTGAGCACCACGCCGGTGACGATGCTCTTCAGCAGCGATCCCATCGTGGCCGCACGCTGGGCCCGTCGCGTGTAGCCGGGGTCCTCGTTCAGGTTGAGGGCCGCGCCCATCCGGCCGCCCGAGATGGCACGGCTGACGCGGTTGGGCAGCATCCCGTGCTCGGCCCTCCGGACGATGCGGTCGATGAGCCGGTGGAGAAGCCACCGGACCACGAGTCCGATCAGGACCAGTCCCAGGAGGGCGGACGGCTTGCCGACGATCCAGTCGGCGGCCGTCGCGAGGGTGGAGTCGCCCGTCTGCTCCCACGTCAGGTTGCAGAGGTCCTCGCCGGTGTCGCAGGGGTTGGTCTCGCTCCCGGAGACCTCGGTCATGGCAATGAACGGGGTGGTGAGGGGGTGAGGCATGCCCGCCAGTATGGGCGATACCCTGTTGCCCGTGACCACGCACGTCAGGCCTTCCAGCTCGCCCCGCAGCACGCGCGCCCGCCGGACGGGCCGTGTCTCGGCCCTGGCCGCCGGCGCCGTCCTCGTCCTGCTCTCCGCGCCGGCCCACGCCGACGTCCCGGAAGGTTGGGGAGGCCAGACCCAGCCCTTCGAGCTCGACCCGTTGCACGCCCTCGGGCTGTATCTGGGGCTCCCTCTGCTGCTGTTCGCGCTGATCGCGGTGGCGGTCTACCTGCCCTCGATGGTCCGCGGCGAAAAGCTCCTGCCGGACTACTCGGCCGGCGAGCCGCAGTGGATCGGTGGCCCCCGCCAGGGCGTCGCCGAGCTCCCGGCGCCCGACGGCCAGGACTCCAGGGCGGGTGGCGCAAGTGGCCGCTGGTGACGCGCTGACCGAGGCCGACCGGCTGGCCCTCGACAAGACGATCCGTCTCGCCGAGCAGACCTGCCGCTTCGAGTTCTCCGTCTACGTCGGGCCCGTCGAGGGCGACGACACCCGTGCCTGGGCGACCCGGCTCCACAACCGCCTGGTGGTCCCTGCCCGGAGCGTGCTGGTGCTCGTCGACCCGCGTCGCCGCGTCATCGAGGTCGTCACCGGCGGCGACGTACGCCGCCACCTGAGCGACGCCGAGGTCGAGCTGGCCGTCCTGGAGATGACGTCGGAGTTCACCGCCGGCAACATGCTGGTCGGTCTCCAGCGCGGCATCGCCATGCTCGCCGAGCACGCCAGGCCGCAGACGACCCTCCACGCCTGAGGGGCTCAGCGCCCGTCGCCGCGCTCGAGGCCGAGGGTGGCGAGCAGGTCCTCGTGGAGCTGGATCCAGACGAGGTGGCACGAGTCCACCTCCACGCCGTCCACCCACTGGCGCTGGCCGGCGACGACCCGCGCCATCGCCGCGTCGTACCTCCTCGCGTACCCCGTGAAACGCGGAAGGACGCGCACGAGGTCGTCCTCCAGCCCACCGAGCCGACGCCCCACCGACCGCAGTGACGCGATCACCCGGTCGTCCCAGCGGAAGTCGGTGTGGTCGTTGGCGGCGAACGAGTTGCCGCCGATCGGTCGCAGCTGCCACCGGGTGACCGTGTCCTGGAAGCGGGCGTTGAGCGGCACGAAGCGCTCGTGCACCTGCACCACCGTCTCGCGGGCTCCGGTGGCCGCGAGCTCGTCGGCGAGCAGACGTTCGTCCGCCGCCCTGCCCCGGTCGGTCAGGGACCACCCGGCGGTGCCCGCGAACTCGCTCGTCGTCACCCAACCATCGGCCCGGAAGTCCTCGAGCAGGCTCGAGGTGTCGTCGCGGTCGAGCCCGAAGCGCGCCGCTACGCGAGGCGTGTCCGCGAATCCCAGCAGTCGCACGGCATGCAGGGTCAGCGCGGCGGCTCGTGACGCCTCATCCGGCACGTGGGTGTCCTCCCGCGAGATGCGCGGAGGCCTGAGGTCACACCGTGACCTCAGGCCTCCGCCTTGCTGGGGATACGACGATCAGCGGGCGTCGTACTGCTGGGCTGCCAGCGCCCGGGCGATCTCGGCACGCGCCTCGCCGACGTAGCGCTGCGCCTGCTTGGGCGCCGAGCTGTCCGCGAGCCACTCGTCGAGGCGGCCGAGGGTGGCCTCGGACCCCAGCGGTTTGGGGAAGCCGTACTCGAGGATCGTCGACGCCTTGTGGAAGCCCAGCGTGTCGACGAGCGTCTCCGACGCGGCCAGGAACTTCTCGAGGTAGGGCGCGAGCACGTCCTCCTGGCCGAAGCGGAAGATCGAGAACGCGATCTCGCGCGACGTCTCGTTGGGGGTCGACGGGTCGATGAGCGCGTCCCACGCGGCGGCCTTGGCCTCCGCGGTCGGCTGCGCGGCGCGGGCCGCGGCGGCCTGCTCCTTGCCCGAGATGGTCTTGTCGACCTCGAGCTCGGCGTCGATCTCGGCGTCGCCGAAGCGCCCCTGCTTGGCGAGCGCCGTGATGAGCGCCCAGCGCATGTCCTGGTCGACGGCCAGCCCGTCGACCGCGAACGACCCGTCGAGCAGGCCGATGAGGTCGCCGACCGCGGCGTCGCTGTGGGCGGCGCCGGCGTACGAGCGGGCGAAGGTGAGCTGGTGGTCACTGCCCGGCTGGGCGGCGAGCAGCAGCTCACGCAGGCCCTTCTCCCACGTCGCCTTCAGCTCGGGACGGTGCGCGGGGTCGGAGTAGAAGTTGATCGCCAGCGCGGTGGACGCCGGGATCCGGGTCACCGCCCACGCGTCGGTCTCCAGCCCGATGTTTGCAAGGACCAGGTCGGCCCAGTCGCGGGTGCGCATCTCGCCGTCGCGGGTCATGTCCCACGCGGCACCCCACACGAGGGCGCGCGGGAGCGAGTCCTCGAAGGTGGACAGCGACGCGATGGCGGTCGCCAGCGACCGCTCGTCGAGGCGGATCTTGGCGTAGGCGTGGTCCTCGTCGTTGAGCAGGAGCAGCGCCGGCTGCTTCACCCCGACGAGCTCCGGCACCTCGGTGCTGGCGCCCTCGACGTCGATCTCGACGTAGTCGCGACGCACCAGGCGGCCGTCGACCTCGTCGTAGAGGCCGATGCCGAGCCGGTGCCGGCGAAGCGTCGGCCAGTCCTCGTGTGCCGTCTGGCTCACCGCGAACGCCGTGTAGGCGCCGTCGGCGTCGAGCTCGAAGGACGGGGCGAGCGTGTTGACGCCCGCGGTCTGCAGCCACTCCTGGGCCCAGCCCTGCAGCTCGCGGCCCGAGGACTTCTCCAGGGTGGCGAGCAGGTCCTTGAACTCCGGGTTGCCGTACTCCCACTCCTTGAAGTAGCTGCGCAGGCCCTCCAGGAAGGGCTCGATGCCGACCCATGCGACGAGCTGCTTGAGCACCGAGGCGCCCTTGGCGTAGGTGATCATGTCGAAGTTGACCTCGACCGCGTGCAGGTCGACGTTGTCGGCCGCGATCGGGTGCGTCGAGGGCAGCTGGTCGGCGCGGTAGCCGGTCTGCTTGCGGGCGTTGGCGAAGCCGGTCCACGCGTCGTCGAACTCGGTGGCGTTGGCCTCGCACCAGTAGCAGGCCCACTCGGCGAACGACTCGTTGAGCCAGAGGTCGTCCCACCACTTCATGGTCACGAGGTCGCCGAACCACATGTGGGCCATCTCGTGGGTGATGACCGAGGCGCGGAACTCGAAGAACGAGCGCGGCTGGCGGCTGCGGGGGAGGTACTCGTCGCGCAGCGTCACGCAACCGGCGTTCTCCATCGCGCCGGCGTTGTACTCGGGGACGTAGAGCTGGTCGTACTTCCCGAACGGGTAGGGGTAGTCGAACTGCTCCTCGAACCACTCGAAGCTCTGCTTGGTGAGCTTGACGAGCTCCGCCGTGTCCATGTGCTCCTTGAGCGACTGGCGGCAGTAGTGGCCGAGCGGGATGGTGCCGAACTTGCCCTCGTAGGTGTCGAACTCGCCGTGGTACTCGCCGGCCACGATCGCGGTGATGTAGGTCGACATCCGCTTGGTGGTGGGGAAGCGCCAGGTCGACGCGCCGCTCTGCCCGTCCTGGGCGGGCTCGGGCGTCGCGGCGTTGGAGACCACGACCCAGTGCGACGGTGCGGTGACGTTGAAGGTGAAGACGGCCTTCAGGTCGGGCTGCTCGAAGGTGGTGAAGACGCGGCGGGCGTCGGGCACCTCGAACTGGCTGTAGAGGTAGACCTTGTCGTCGGCCGGGTCGACGAAGCGGTGCAGGCCCTCACCGGTGTTGGAGTAGGCGCAGTCCGCGGTCACGACGAGCGTGTTGGTCTCCTCGAGGCCGTCGAGCGCGATCCGGCTGTCGGCGTACGCCGTCGCGGGGTCGAGGCTGCGCCCGTTGAGGGTGATCTCGCGGACGGTGGGAGCGACCAGGTCGGCGAAGGTGCCGGCCCCGGGCTCGCGGCAGGTGAACTCGAGCGTGGTGGTCGAGACGAAGGTGGTCGCCTCGGGCTGGGTGGCTGACGTCAGGTCCAGGTCGACGGTGTACGCCGTGACGTCCAGGAGGGCGGCGCGGGTGGCGGCCTCGTCCCGGGTGAGGTTGGTTCCAGGCATGCGGGCATCCTGCCACCGGGGTGTGGTGGCGCCCACATCGGTGGGGAATAGGTGGCCGGGGTGAGGAATTGTTGTTGACATGGCTACCGCTGACCTCTGGTTCGACCCGCTCTGCCCGTTCGCCTGGATCACCTCGCGCTGGATCCGCGAGGTCGAGCAGGTCCGTGACATCGACGTGCAGTGGCACGTGATGTCGCTGGCCTACCTCAACAAGGACAAGGACATCCCCGACGGCTACCGCGAGATGCTGCAGGGCACCGAGAAGCCCGTCCGCGTCGCGATCAAGATCGCCGAGGACTACGACAACAGGACGCTCGGTGACTGGTACACCGCCATCGGCACCCGGCGCCACAACAACGGCGAGGAGCTCTCGAAGGAGACCGTCGCCGCGTCGCTGGCCGACGTCGGCCTCCCGGCCGACCTGATCGAGGCCTGGGACGACGCGTCGCTCGACGACGCCGTCGCCAAGAGCCACCACGAGGGCATGGACCCCGTCGGTGACGACGTCGGCACCCCGACCATCCACATCAACGGCTCCGCGTTCTTCGGCCCCGTCCTCTCCAAGATCCCGCGCGGCGAGGAGGCCGGTGAGCTGTGGGACGGCGCGGTCGCCGTCGCGAAGTTCCCCTACTTCTACGAGCTCAAGCGCTCCCGCACCGGCGACCTCGACTTCAGCTGACCCACCCGGTCACCCGACCTGATCACGGACGCCACCCGGGGAAACCGGGTGGCGTCCGGTCACTAGGCTTGCGCCCATGACCCATGTCCTGTCTGCCGTCGCCTGGCCGTACACCAACGGCCCGCGCCACATCGGCCACGTCGCCGGTTTCGGCGTGCCCTCCGACGTGTTCAGCCGGTTCATGCGGATGGCGGGCCACGACGTCCTCATGGTCAGCGGCACCGACGAGCACGGCACCCCGATCCTGGTGCTGGCCGACAACGAGGGCGTGCCCGCCCGCGAGCTGGTCGACAAGTACAACCAGGTGATCGTCGACGACCTCTGCGGGCTCGGGCTGTCGTACGACCTCTTCACCCGCACCACCACCGGCAACCACTACGCGGTGGTGCAGGAGATGTTCGAGACCTGCCGCCGCAACGGCTACATGGTCGAGGAGACGACGAAGACCGCGATCAGCCCCTCGACCGGCCGCACCCTGCCCGACCGCTACATCGAGGGCACCTGCCCGATCTGCGGCTACAAGGAGGCGCGGGGCGACCAGTGCGACAACTGCGGCAACCAGCTCGACTCGACCGACCTGATCGACCCGCGGTCGAAGATCAACGGCGAGACCCCGGAGTTCAGGGACACCCAGCACTGGTTCCTCGACCTGCCGGCGCTCGCCGAGGCGCTGGGGGAGTGGCTCGACCAGCGCGAGGCGACCGGCCTGTGGCGGCCCAACGTCATCAAGTTCAGCCAGAACATCCTCAAGGAGATCCGGCCGCGGGCGATGACCCGCGACATCGACTGGGGCATCCCCGTCCCGGGCTGGGAGGACCAGCCGACCAAGCGGCTCTACGTCTGGTTCGACGCCGTCATCGGCTACCTGTCCGCCTCCATCGAGTGGGCGCGACGCCTGGCCGAGAAGGAGGGGACGAGCCCGGACAAGTGGCGCGAGTGGTGGAACGACGCTGACGCCGAGGCCTACTACTTCATGGGCAAGGACAACATCGTCTTCCACTCCCAGATCTGGCCGGCCGAGCTGCTGGCCTACAACGGGAAGGGCGACAAGGGCGGTGAGCCCGGCCCCTACGGCACCCTCAACCTGCCGACCGAGGTGGTCTCCAGCGAGTTCCTGACCTTCGGCGACTCGCAGTTCTCCACCAGCCGGGGCAACGTCATCTACGTGGGTGACTTCCTCGCCCGCTACGGCCCCGACGCGCTGCGCTACTACATCTGCGCCGCCGGCCCGGAGACCTCCGACGCCGCCTTCACGTGGGCCGACTTCGTCACCCGCAACAACTCCGAGCTCGTCGCGGGCTGGGGCAACCTGGTCAACCGCACCGCCACGATGATCGCGAAGAACTTCGGCGAGATCCCGGCCGCCGGTCCGCTCGAGGAGGTCGACGAGCAGGTGCTCGCGACCGTCCGCGACGGCTTCACGACCGTCGGCGAGCTGGTGGAGAAGCACCGGCTCCGGGCCGCGATCGCCGAGGCGATGCGGGTGGTCGGCGAGGTGAACAAGTACCTCACGGTCACCGAGCCCTACAAGATGAAGGACGACTCGCAGCGCGAGCGCCTCGGCACCGTCCTGCACGTGGCAGCGCAGTGCGTGAGCGATTGCAACACGCTGCTGTCGCCGTTCCTGCCGCACGCGGCCAACAAGGTGCACGCGGTGCTCGGCGGCGAGGGCGAGCTCATGCCGATGCCGCGCATCGAGCAGGTCGACGAGCTCGAGCCCGACAACGGCGCCGGGCACACGTCGTACTCCGTCATCACCGGCGAGTACACCTCGACCCCCGCGTGGGCGTCGCGCCCGGTCGTGGTCGGTGCGAAGGTCGACAAGCCGACGCCGGTCTTCACCAAGCTCGATCCGTCGGTCGTCGAGGAGGAGCTGGCCCGTGCGGCCGGTGAGCCGGCATGACCGCGCCCGACCAACCCCCGCGCATGCCCGAGCACGCCGCCGAGATGCACCTGCCCCACTTCGTGGTGAAGCAGAAGCTCACCATGATGATCAACCGCTACGAGGTGTCGGAGTCCGACGAGTCCGGCAACCCCACCCGGCTGATGGCGCTGGCCGAGCAGAAGCGGATGGCGTTCAAGGAGCAGGTCACCTTCTACTCCGACGCGGGCAGGTCCCGCCCGGTGTTCGGCTTCAAGGCTCGGAAGAAGCTCGACCTCAACGCGGGGTACGACATCACGGACGAGTCCGGCGCCCAGATCGGCTTCTTCAAGAAGGACTTCGGCGCCTCGCTGCTGCGCTCCACCTTCCACGTCGAGGGGGCCGGCTTCACGGGCACGGGCCAGGAGCGCAACCAGGTCGTCGGCCTGATGCGCCGCTTCACCGATCTCGACTTCATGCCGATCCACTTCGACTTCGTCGACGCCGGCGGCGCTCCTCTCTTCTCGGTCGAGCGCAAGATGTCCCTCGGTGACCGCTACCGGGTCGCCGTTCCAGACCAGCGGGTCGACTTCCGGGTCGCCGCCGCCGTCGCGGTCGCGCTCGACGCGCTGATGGCCCGGTAGGCCACGTCGTTCCAGGACCCCAGGAGGTCATCATGCAGGTCGCAGTCCTCGGCACCGGTTCGGTCGGTCGCGCGATCGCCCCACGACTGGCCGAGCTCGGGCACGCCGTACGCCTCGGGACCCGCGACCCCACGGCCACCCGGGCCCGCGACGGCTGGACGGAGCTGCCGAGCGTCGCGCTCGTCACCTTCGCCGAGGCCACCGCGGGTGCGGACCTCGTCGTGCACGCCGGCAACGGGTTGGCCGCCCTCGACCTGCTGGGGCAGGCCGGCGACCTCGCCGGCACCGTGCTGCTCGACATCTCCAACCCGCTCGACTTCTCCGCCGGGTTCCCGCCCACCCTGGCCGTGAAGGACACCGACTCCCTGGCCGAACAGCTGCAGCGGGCGTTCCCCGACACCCGCGTGGTCAAGTCGCTCAACACCCTGACCGCCGAGCTGATGGTCCATCCCGACCGGCTGCCCGAGCCGACGACCGTGTTCGTCAGCGGTGACGACGCCGACGCCAAGCGGCTGGTGACAGGCCTGCTCACCGAGCTCGGGCACCGCGACGTGATCGACCTCGGCGGGATCGAGACCGCGCGCGGCACGGAGATGTGGCTGCCCCTGTGGCTGCGGCTGATGGGCGCCCTCGGGACTGCGGAGTTCAACCTCAAGGTGGTGCGACCGACGTGATGTACCCCGAGGTCCGTGCCGCGGTCGCGGCCGATGCCGGTGGCGTGCTCGGCGCGCCCGGCTTCGACCTCGCCGCGCATCGCGAGGAGACCCGGCTCGCCAACCTGCGCCTGCCACGCGAGGACGTCGCGTCCGTGGAGGACGTCGACGCGGACGGGGTGCGGTGCCGGCTCTACGTGCCCGCCGACCCCGTGCCCGGCGTCGTCGTGCACGCGCACGGCGGCGGGTTCGTGCTCAACGACATCGACGTCCACGACGGCATCGCCCGGCGCATGGCCAACCGGGGCCGCCGCGCGGTGCTGAGCGTGGACTACCGCAGACCGCCCGAGAACCCGTTCCCCGCCGCCCCCGACGACCTCGACACGGTCATCGGCTGGCTGCGCCGCGAGGGCCCGCCCGGGCCGTACGCCGCCCACGGCGACTCGGCCGGCGCCAACCTCGCGCTGGTCGCCGCCCTGCGCAACCCCGGCTTCTTCAACGCGGTCGCGCTGGTCTACCCCTTCCTCGACCCGCGCACCGGCTACCCGTCGTGGCGGCAGGGGGAGGAGTCGGGCTTCGACCCGGCCGAGGCGACCTGGTACTGGGAGCAGTACGCCCGCACGGAGGCCGACTACGACGACCCCGACCTCGCGCCGCTGCTCTCGGACCGGCTCCACACCCTGCCGCCCACCTTCGTCGCCACCGCGGAGGCCGACCCGCTGCGCGACGAGGGGGAGGAGCTCGCCCGGCGGATCGCGGAGGCGGGCGTCGAGGTCGTCGGCATCCGCTGCCTGGGCCAGACCCACGGCTTCTGGCGGCACGCGACGTTCACCGCCTCCGAACCGCTGGTGCGCCAGGTGGCCGGCTGGCTCGACCAGCACCTCGAGCGCGTCGGGTCCGACCCGACGTAGTCGGGGCGGAACTGGCGTGCGAAGCCCCGCAGCCGCTTGCGGCAAGGGCATTGAGAGGATGTGCCCATGCGCGTACACCTGGGCTCCGACCACGCCGGCCTCGAGCTGAAGGACCACCTCCTGACGTGGCTGGTCGACCACGGCTACGAGGCCGTCGACCACGGACCGTTCGTCTACGACGCCCTCGACGACTACCCCTGCTTCTGCCTCCGGGCGGCCGAGGGAGTGGCCGCCGACCGCACCGAGGGCCTCGACAGCCTCGGGGTGGTGATCGGCGGCTCCGGCAACGGGGAGCAGATCGCGGCCAACAAGGTCGAGGGCATCCGGTGCGCGCTCGCCTGGTCGGAGGAGACCGCGGCGCTGGCCCGCGAGCACAACGACGCCAACGTCGTCTCCGTCGGCGGGCGGATGCACCCGGTGGACGACATGACCCGCTTCGTCGAGGTCTTCCTCTCCACGGACTTCTCCGGCGACGAGCGCCACGTGCGTCGCATCGGCCAGCTCTCCACCTACGACGAGTCGGGAGAGCTGCCGCCGCTGCCGGAGTCCGCCCTCCGCGGCCCCGACACCGACGCGTCCCGCGACCGCACGGATGCCTGAGGGCCACACCCTTCGCAAGCTGGCCGACGACCTCACCGCGGCCTTCGCGGGCCGCAGGGTCCGGGTGTCGTCGCCGCAGGGCCGCTTCGCCGCCGACGCCGAGCAGCTCGACCGGTCACGGGTCATCGGCGCCGACTCCGCCGGCAAGCACCTCTTCCTCGAGCACGAGGGCGAGCGCTTCGTGCACGTCCACCTCGGCCTGATCGGCCAGTTCGACGTCCACACGGGGATCGAGGACGGCACGGCCGGAGTGCCCGAGCCGGTCGGCGCGGTGCGGCTGCGGATGGTCACGCTCGACGACCCGACGGACCCGCGCCCGACGGCGTATGCCGACCTGCGCGGCGCCATCATCTGTGACCTGGTCGGCGCCGCTCGACGCGCCGAGGTCCTCGGCCGCCTCGGGCCCGACCCGCTGCGACCCGACGCCGACCCCGACCTGGCCTGGCGGCGCATCTCGGCGAGCCCGCGTGCCATCGGCGACCTGTTGATGGACCAGAAGGTCCTCGCCGGTGTCGGCAACGTCTACCGCGCCGAGGTGCTCTTCCGGCACCGCATCCACCCCCTGCGTCCCGGTGACACGCTGCGCAGCGGCCAGTGGCGGGCGATGTGGGCCGACCTCGTCGAGCTCATGGCCGAGGGCGTACGCACCGGCCGGATCGACACCGTGCGCCCCGAGCACACGCCCGAGGCGATGGGTCGAGCGCCCCGCAAGGACGACCACGGTGGCGAGGTCTACGTCTACCGGCGTACGTCGCTGCCGTGCCTGGTGTGCGGCACGACGGTGCGAACGGGGGAGCTGGCGGGACGCAACTCGTTCTGGTGCCCCAAATGTCAGCCGAAGTTCCGGTCGCGGGCCCTACGATCTCCCACCAAGGGGACTGGGAGAGCAGGAGGGGCTCGAGCATGAGTTCTCCATCGCTCCGCGCAGCCGCGAGCCGAGTGGTGCCGCGGGGGTCACGCACCCTGGTGCTGCTGGTCGTCGCGACCCTGCTGATCGGCCTCGCCATCTGGCTGTTCCCCCACGACTTCCCCCTGGTGAGCCTGCTGGTGCCGATGGTGCTCTCGAGCCTGGTGCTCGGTCCGCGGCAGCTGCCGTGGTTCGTGCTGTTCGTGCTCCTCGTCCTGGCCCTGGTCGTGCCGAGCCAGGACCCCATCACCCTGCGGATCGCGCTCACCGTCGTCATCATCTTCGGCCTCGGGTTCGTGGTGCTGCTGTCGTCCTTCCGCCGGTCGCGCCTCGGGGTGGCCGGCATCCAGGGCGAGATGATGTTCGTCGACCTGCGCGACCGGATCCTGCGACAGGGCGGGATCCCCGACCTGCCTGCCGAGTGGTACGCCGCCAGCGAGCTGAGGTCGGCCGGGGGGACCCCGTTCGCGGGCGACTTCGTCGTCGCCTCGCGCGTCGAGGGGCGTCTCGAGGTGGCGGTCGTCGACGTCTCCGGCAAGGGACAGGGCGCCGGCACCCGGGCCCTGCTGCTGTGCGGGGCCCTGGGCGGGCTGCTGAGCGCGCTGCCGCCCAGCGAGTTCCTCGACGGTGCCAACCAGTTCCTGCTCCAGCAGGACTGGGACGAGGGGTTCGCCACCGCGATCCACCTCTCGCTCGACCTCACCACCGGCCACTACGACATCCGCAGCGCCGGCCACCCGCCTGCTGCCCTGCGCCACGCCGGGTCGGGCCGGTGGGAGGTGCTCGAGTCGGAGGGACCCGTCCTGGGCCTCATCGACGGAGCCACCTTCCCCGCCGCCTCGGGAGAGATCCGCCGTGGCGACGCGCTCCTGCTCTACACCGACGGCATGGTCGAGACCCGCACCCGTGACATCGCCCTCGGCATCGACCGGATGCTCGGGCAGGCCGAGCACCTGCTGCGCGGTGAGTTCGAGGGCGGCGCCACCCGGCTCGTCGAGGCGCTCGGCTCTCGCAACGACGACCGCGCGCTGCTCCTGGTGCACCGGCGCTGAGCCGGGTTGGAGCGCACGCTCGCGCGTGTGGCACCATGACTCCCGCACCGGCGGGACGACCTCGTCGGGACGCGCGCGGATGTAGCTCAATGGTAGAGCCCCAGTCTTCCAAACTGGCTACGCGGGTTCGATTCCCGTCATCCGCTCCAAGCAGGCTGCGAGTGCCCCACGCAGGGGCGTCGGAGCCGGTTTGGCGGGGCGTAGCGTAGTGGCTAGCGCGCCTGCTTTGGGAGCAGGAGATCGCAGGTTCGAGTCCTGTCGCCCCGACCCTCTGGCCCCACCCGTCACGCGGTCCCCGCGCCTCGCTCGGGTGGCCAGGGCGTGATTCGGCCTGTGCCCTCGCCCTCGATAGACTGGCGCGGTTTGCGGTCGCCGGGCCCCGTGCCCTGGCAGTGCCGCTCCTTTCCCCGTGTGGTCCACCCACAGACCTTCAGCATCAGGAGACATTTGTGAAGAGCGCCGTCGAGACCTTGAGCCCCACCCGGGCCAAGCTGACCGTCGAGGTGCCCTTCGAGGAGCTCAAGCCGAGCCTCGACGCGGCGTACCAGAAGATCGCGAAGCAGATCAACGTCCCCGGCTTCCGCCGCGGCAAGGTCCCGCCGGCGGTCATCGACCGCCAGGTCGGCCGCGGTCCGGTCCTCGACGAGGCGATCAACGCCGTCGTCCCGCAGCAGTACATGGCTGCCCTGCAGGAGCACGACCTCGAGCCGCTGGCCCAGCCGGAGATCGAGGTGACGAAGTTCGAGGACAACGAGTCCCTTGAGTTCACCGCCGAGGTCGACGTCAAGCCCGACTTCGAGCTGCCCTCCTACGACGGCCTCGAGGCGAGCGTCGACGACGTCGAGATCAGCGACGCCGACGTCGACGAGCAGGTCGAGGCGCTGCGTGAGCGCTTCGGCACCCTGGTCCCGGTCGAGCGCGCCGCCGCCGACGGCGACTTCGTCACCATCGACCTGGTCGCCGCCAAGGGCGGCGAGACCGTCGAGGGCGGCGAGGTCACCGGCATGTCCTACAAGGTCGGCCGCGGCGGCATGATCGACGGCCTCGACGAGGCCCTCGTCGGCCTCTCCGCCGGCGGCGACGCGACGTTCGACTCCGAGCTCGCCGGTGGCGACCTGGTGGGCGAGCCCGTCCAGGTGACCGTCACGGTGACGGCCGTTCAGGAGCAGCAGCTCCCCGAGTACGACGACGAGTTCGCCCAGCTCGCCTCCGAGTTCGACACCGTCGACGAGCTCACCGCCGACGTGCGCGAGCGCCTGGGCCGCGGCAAGCGCCTCGAGCAGGCCGCCGCCGCTCGTGACGCGGTCCTCGAGGCCCTGCTGGAGAAGGTCTCCATCCCGCTGCCCGAGGTCATGGTCACCGACGAGCTCAACGCCCGTCGCCAGAACGTCGAGCAGCAGCTCGCCATGGCCGGCATCACCATGGAGAAGTACCTCGAGGACGAGGGCCAGACCCAGGAGGAGTTCGAGGCCGACCTCGACCGCCGGGTCCGCGACGCCGTCGCCGCCCAGTTCATCCTCGACAAGATCGCCAAGAAGGAGGAGTTCGGCATCGACCAGGCCGAGCTCTCCGAGCACCTCGTGCGGCGTGCCCAGCAGTCCGGGCAGGACCCGCAGGAGTTCGCCAACCACATGTTCGAGCACAACCACATCCCCGAGCTCGTGCAGGAGATCATGCGCGGCAAGGCGCTGGCGACGATCGTCGAGGCGGCGACCGTCAAGGACGCCTCGGGCAACGTGGTCGAGCTCAAGAACCTGCGTCCCGACGGCACGATCGGTGAGCCGGTCGAGGAGAGCACCGAGGCGAGCGCGGACGAGAGCACCGACGAGCAGACCGGCGAGGCCGACGAGGCCGAGAAGGCCTGACCCGCTCCGCTCCACGACCGGCGTCCACCCCTCCCGGGTGGGCGCCGGTCGTCGTCTACCCGGGCTCGGTGCCAGCCAACACGTCGAGCGAGTAGCGGGCGATCGCCGCCCGCTGCCGCGACCAGTGGTCGAGGGCGTCGGCGTCCGAGTCGTCGAGCCGCTCGAGCGGCAGGCTCGGCAGGCCGTTGAACAGCATCAGGCTCACCGCGTGGCCGCGCCGCACCTCCTCGAGCGGGACCTCGAGCCCCTCGTCGGCGAGCCCGGCGGCGTACGACGCCACGCACGCGGCCGCGCGCTCGGGCAGGTCGTCGGCGTCCTGCCGCCCGATCTGGATGTCGCCCACCAGCAGCTGGGACAGGTCGAACCCGACCGGTTGGGACCGCCAGAAGCCGAAGTCGATCAGGGTGAATCCCCGCTGGCCGGTGCGACGCAGCAGGTTGTTGGGGCAGGCGTCGCCGTGCGAGGCCAGGTGGCGCGACGCGGCGAACTCCTGGGCCAGGACGTCGAGGTGACGGGCAGCCGCCAGGAGGCCGTCGCGGAGCCCACCGAAGTGCTCGGCGACGGCGGGGTGGAGCCACGTGGCCTCGTCGTGCAGGCCGGGGAGCACGGTGAAGGCCAGCCGACCGGCGACGAAGCTCTCGATGTGCCAGGGCTGCGGGTCGATGTCGGCCAGGGCGGCCACTGCCCGGCTGGCGGACAGGCGCCCGAGCAGGCGCGCTGCGCGGACGCTGTCGTCGGGACCCCACGGCACCGGGTCGGCGTCGACGGCCTCCAGCCAGATCACGGCGGTCTCGTCGGGGCGCTCCTCGACCCGCAGGCCGCGGGGCATCGAGAACCCCTCGGGCAGCCGCTCACGCAGGTCGGATCCGTAGACCAGCGGCTCGGCGCGCCACGGGAGCGAGGCGGCCGCCCACTCGCCGATCTCGGGCGGTACGCCGGCGAAGGCGGGGGAGTGCCGCCAGTTGTGCACCCGCTTGACGAACAGCGTGAACTCCCGGCCCTCACTGTCGAGGCCGGTGTCCGTCCCGGCGGTGGCACGGCCACGGACCCAGGTCCGGGCGCCGGTGAGGATCGACGGGACGTCGTAGGCGACGGGTTCGGCCGTGGAGTCGAGCAACCGCACCGTCTGCACGTCCCACAGCTCGGCGACCATCGCCTCGAGCTCGGCGTCACTGACGTCGTCGGCGCCGAGCACCTCACGCCGGTCGACCCCGGGCGACAGCGTGAAAGTTGCTTTCATGGTCATAGAAGGTAAGTTGCTTTCATGACTCGCGTCAAGAGGCTCCCGGCCGCCCGGCCGCACCTGCCGATGCTGATGGGCATGGTGTTCTCCCAGCTGCGCGACCGCCTGGCCGTCGAGGCGCCGGACCTGCGGCCCTCCCAGCTGCGCGTCCTGGAGTGGCTCCCGGCGGACGGGCTGACCATCAGCGAGCTCGCCGAGTGCGCCGAGATGACCACTCAGGGGTGCGGGCAGTTCGTCCGCCAGCTCGAGGCGCTCGCCATGGTGGAGGTGTCCGTGGCCGACCACGACGCCCGCGCCCGCGTCGTACGCATCACCGCAGCCGGGCGCGACGCCCTCGCCCGCTCCGCGGCGGTGCTGGCCGCCTGCGACGAGGCATGGGCCGCTCAGGTGGGTCCGGAGCGGTGGCGGGTGTTCCGCGAGGTGCTGGAGGAGGTCGCGCTCGACTGAGCGTGCCGAGCCCGAATCCGCTCTGGGCGAACAGGGTGGGTCAGCGCGTGGAAGTGTCCGTCCTTCCGGCTAGTGTCGCCAGCGTGAACCAGAACTCCAGCCCAGCCCTCTCGCCCGAGATGAACGGCGCCGGTGGGATGTATGGCCTCGACGACCACATCTACCAGCGGCTCCTCCGTGAGCGCATCGTCTTCCTCGGCTCGGAGGTGCGCGACCAGAACGCCAACGCGATCTGCGCGCAGCTCCTCCTGCTCTCCGCGGAGGACCCGGAGGCCGACATCTTCCTCCACATCAACAGCCCCGGCGGCTCGGTCGACGCCGGCATGGCGATCTACGACACGATGAACTACATCCCCAACGACGTGGCGACGGTGGGCATGGGCCTGGCGGCCTCGATGGGCCAGTTCCTGCTCTGTGCCGGCACCAAGGGCAAGCGCTACGCCCTGCCCCACGCCCGCATCATGATGCACCAGCCCTCCTCGGGCATGGGCGGCTCGGCCTCCGACATCAAGATCCAGGCCCAGCAGTCGTTGCACATCAAGAAGGTGCTGCTCGACCTGATCGCCGAGCACACCGGCCAGAGCGTCGAGCAGGTCATCGCCGACGCCGACCGCGACCGGTGGTTCACCTCCGACCAGGCCGTCGAGTACGGACTCGTCGACCAGGTCATCACCAGCGCCCGCGAAGCCGCCGACGAGGGCCGCCCGGCCCGGACCAAGGACTGAACACCATGAACTACTACATCCCCCAGTGGGAAGAGCGCACGTCCTACGGTTTCCGCCGCATCGACCCCTACGCCAAGCTGTTCGAGGAGCGCATCATCTACCTCGGCACGCCGATCAGCGACGACGTGGCCAATGCGGTCATCGCCCAGCTGATGTGCCTGGAGACGATGAACCCCGACACCGACATCAGCATCTACATCAACAGCCCCGGTGGCTCGTTCACCGCGCTCACCGCGATCTACGACACGATGCGCTTCATCAAGCCCGACGTGCAGACGGTGTGCCTGGGCCAGGCGGCCTCGGCGGCGGCGATCCTGCTGGGCGCCGGCGCCAAGGGCAAGCGGATGGCGCTGCCCAACAGCCGCATCCTGATCCACCAGCCCTACACCGAGGGCACGTTCGGCCAGACCTCCGACATCGAGATCCAGGCCAACGAGATCCTGCGCATGCGTGAGCTCCTGGAGAAGATGATCGCCGACTCCAGCGGCAGGGACATCGACCAGGTGAGCCGCGACATCGAGCGCGACAAGATCCTGACCGCCGAGCAGGCCGTCGAGTACGGCCTGATCGACGCGGTGATCGAGTCCCGCAAGGGTGCCCCGGCCCTCGCGGGTCGCTGAGCCGAGGCTCGGAAATGATGGCCGACGACATCTCGTGTCCGGCCCCCGACGGGGGCCGGCGCGGGGTACCGTCGTACGGCCCACTGCAAGGCAGCACAGCGCAAGGTGCGAAGTGCCGGAGCCCCCATCCGGCGAGACTGGAGGACACGACTCGTGGCACGTATCGGTGACGGCGGCGATCTGCTGAAGTGCAATTTCTGCGGAAAGAGCCAGAAGCAGGTCAAGAAGCTCATCGCTGGCCCCAACGTCTACATCTGCGATGAGTGCATCGAGCTCTGCAACGAGATCATCGAGGAGGAGCTGGCCGAGGGCGCCGAGGTCAGCCTCGAGGAGCTGCCCAAGCCCCGCGAGATCTTCGAGTTCCTCAACTCCTACGTGATCGGCCAGGAGCACGCCAAGAAGTCCCTCGCCGTCGCGGTCTACAACCACTACAAGCGCGTCCAGTCCGGCCTCCAGCCCGTGAGTGGCAAGGCCAAGGACGACGTGGTCGAGGTCGCCAAGTCCAACATCCTGGTGATCGGGCCGACGGGCTGTGGCAAGACCTACCTCGCGCAGACCCTCGCCCGGATGCTCAACGTCCCCTTCGCGATCGCGGACGCCACGGCGCTGACCGAGGCCGGCTACGTCGGCGAGGACGTCGAGAACATCCTCCTCAAGCTCATCCAGGCCGCCGACTACGACGTCAAGAAGGCCGAGACGGGCATCATCTACATCGACGAGATCGACAAGGTGGCCCGCAAGTCGGAGAACCCCTCGATCACGCGCGACGTCTCCGGTGAGGGCGTCCAGCAGGCCCTGCTCAAGATGCTGGAGGGCACGACCGCGTCGGTGCCCCCGCAGGGCGGTCGCAAGCACCCGCACCAGGAGTTCATCCAGATCGACACCACCAACATCCTCTTCATCGTGGGTGGTGCCTTCGCCGGGCTCGAGCAGATCATCGAGCAGCGGGTCGGCAAGAAGTCGCTGGGCTTCACCGCCGAGGTGCGCGGTGCCGCCGAGCGCGAGTCCGACGACCTGCTCGCGCAGGTGCGTCCCGAGGACCTCACCAAGTTCGGCCTGATCCCCGAGTTCATCGGTCGCCTGCCGCTGATCGCGAGCGTGAGCAAGCTCGACCGTGAGGCGCTGGTCCAGATCCTCACCGAGCCGCGCAACGCGCTGGTCAAGCAGTACCAGAAGCTCTTCGACCTCGACGGTGTCGAGCTCGAGTTCACCGACGACGCGATCGACTCGATCGCCGAGGCCGCACTCGAGCGCGGCACCGGTGCCCGCGGCCTGCGCGCGATCATCGAGGAGGTCCTCCTCTACGTGATGTACGACGTCCCGTCGCGAGGCGACGTCGCCAAGGTGATCGTCACCCGGGAGGTCGTCGAGGACGACGTCGCCCCGACCCTCATCCCGCGTGAGGCCGAGGGCCGCAAGAAGAAGTCCGCCTGACCCCTGGCCCGACATGACCATGGCGGTCTAGTCATTTCGGACTATTCCGGGCCATCGACGCAAGACATGCGTCATGGCCCGGAGAGACTGGCGTCTCGTCAGCATGTGGGAAGGGGACCCCGTGGGGGTTGACCAGAAGCGACCGCTCGTCGGTTTCGCTCTCGTGGCAGTGCTCTGCGCCGTCCTCATGTTCGTCTCCGTCGGCCGCGGCTTCGGGCTCAGCGGCCTCGTCCACCCGGGCAGGCCCATCGCCGCGCCGGTCGAGCGCACCCCGGCCGAGCGTCCCGCCGGCCCGGTGCGGAAGGACGTCCCCGCCGCTGTGCCCGCCGCGATCCCCGCCGAGCTGAGCGCGCAGCCGCTCGCCGCCGTCGTCGCTGCAGCCTCCACCGAGAAGGCCACCACCGAGGGGTCCGAGACCTCAGGTGGAGCCGCCTCCGGCGGTTCCGGGTCGTCCGCAGCGGGTGGCTCCGCGAACGGTTCCCAGGACGCCGACGACGAGTCCACCGACGACCAGTCCACCGACCCCGGCTCCACGGACGACGACAGCACCACGACGACCGACAGCGACGCCGAGCGCGACGCGGCGAAGGCCCAGCGCCAGGCTGAGCGTGAGGCGGCCAAGGCCCAGCGGCAGGCTGAGCGCGAGGCGGCCAAGGCCCAGCGGCAGGCTGAGCGCGAGGCGGCCAAGGCCGAGCGTGACGCGGTCAAGGCGCAGCGTGAGGCTGAGCGGGATGCTGTGAAGGCGCAGCGCGACGCTGAGCGGGATGCTGCCAAGGCGCAGCGCGACGCTGAGCGGGATGCTGTGAAGGCGCAGCGTGAGGCTGAGCGGGATGCTGCCAAGGCGCAGCGCGACGCTGAGCGGGATGCTGCCAAGGCGCAGCGCGACGCCGAGCGGGACGCTGCCAAGGCGCAGCGCGACGCCGAGCGGGACGCTGCCAAGGCGCAGCGCGACGCCGAGCACGCGGCCGCCCAGGCTGCGAAGCACGCGGACGGCGCCCCGGGCAACAGCGGCAACGGCAAGGGCTGACCCCCGAGGGTTCTCCTCCCGGCCCGGCGCGTCGGACGACCACAACCCGTGGTCGGGTCCCCGGCTCAGGCGGGTCGCGTGCCGGCTCGTGGACTTCTGGTCGTACGACGCGCCGCTGGCCGCGTGGCCCCGGACGCACGAATCCCCCTCACGCACCGCTGACGGCGCGTGAGGGGGATCGGCTGTCTCAGTCCTCGGTGGGCGCGAGCTCGGCGGCGGTCACCCGCAGCTCGGTGGCGGACTCGTCGGTGACGAAGTCCAGGTCACCGACGATGGTGCCGACGGCACGCAGGTCGTCCTGCGCCTGCTGGGCGGCTTCCACCAGCGATGCCGGGCCGGTGATCTCGACGCGCGAGAGCGGGGCGCGCATCTTGGCCTTGGCCTGCGACTTGGCGCCGCGGATGCCGGTCAGCGCGGCGGCCACCGCGTCCAGGACCAGCGGCTGCGAGGCAGCGGCCGAGCCGAGGTCGGCGGCGGTGGGCCACGAGGCGTGGTGGATGGAGCCGTCCTGCCACCACGACCAGACCTCCTCGGTGGCATAGGGCAGGAACGGTGCGAGCAGCCGGAGCTGGACGTGCAGCGCGATGGCCAGCGTGGCGCGCGCGGAGTCGGTGCCGGCGCCCCCCTCGGCGTCGTACGCGCGCTCCTTGACCAGCTCGAGGTAGTCGTCGCAGAACTCCCAGAAGAACTTCTCGGTGACCTCGAGCGCGGTCGTGTAGTCGTAGGCGTCGAACGCTTCCGTGGCCCTGCGGACCACGATCTCGAGGCTGCCGAGCAGCGCACAGTCGACCGGGGCGCTGACCACGGCCGGGCTGAGCTCGGTGGCGCCGACGTTGCCGAGGACGAACTTCGAGGCGTTGAGGACCTTCATCGCCAGCCGGCGGCCGACCTTCATCTGGGACTCGTCGAAGGGCGAGTCCATGCCCGGACGGCCGATCGCGGCGCGCCACCGGACGGCGTCGGCGCCGTACTTGTCGAGGATGTCGGTCGGGACGACGACGTTGCCCTTGGACTTCGACATCTTCTTGCGGTCGGGGTCGACGATGAAGCCGGAGATCATCGCGTGCGACCACGGCACGACCTGGTTCTCGAAGTCCGCGCGGACGACGCGCGAGAACAGCCAGGTGCGGATGATGTCGTGCGCCTGGGTGGCGAGGTCGTAGGGGAAGACCCGCGAGAACAGGTCGTCGTCGACGCCCCACTGGCCTGCGATCTGCGGCGTGAGCGACGAGGTCGCCCACGTGTCCATCACGTCGGGGTCGCCGATGAAGCCGCCGGGCTTGCCGCGCTGGTCCTCGGTGTAGCCCCCGGGCGCCTGCGTCGACGGGTCGACCGGGAGCTGGTCCTCGCTGGGCATCAGCGGGTGGTCGTGGTCGGGCTCGCCGTCGGCGTCGAGGGGGTACCAGACCGGGAACGGGATGCCGAAGAACCGCTGGCGCGAGATCAGCCAGTCGCCGTTGAGGCCACCGACCCAGTTGTCGTAGCGGTGCTTCATGTGGGTGGGGATCCAGGTGATCTCCTCGCCGCGGACGAGCATCTCCTTGCGCAGCGCCGCGTCGCGGCCGCCGTTCTTGATGTACCACTGGCGGGTGGCGATGATCTCGAGCGGCTTGTCGCCCTTCTCGTAGAAGTTCGCCATGCGCTGCGTCGCCTTGGGGTCGCCGTCGAGGTCGCCCGACCCACGGAGCAGGCCGACCATCGCCTCGCGGGCGGAGAACGTCGTCTTGCCGGCAAGCTCGGCGTACGCCGTCGCGGCCGCGTCGGCCGCGAGCCACTCGGGCGTCTCGCGGGTGAGGCGCCCGTCGCGGCCGACGACCGTCCGGACCGGGAGGTCGAGCTCGCGCCACCACATCACGTCGGTGAGGTCACCGAAGGTGCAGCACATCGCGATGCCGGCGCCCTTGTCGGGCTCGGCGGCGTGGTGGGCGATGACCGGGATCTCGACGCCGAAGACCGGCGACGTGACCGTCGTGCCGAAGACGTCCTGGTAGCGCTCGTCGTCAGGGTGCGCGATCAGCGCGACGACGCTCGGGATCAGCTCGGGACGCGTGGTCTCGATGTGGATCGGGCTGCCGTCGGGCTTGTGGAAGGCCACGCGGTGGTAGGCACCCGGGTAGTCGCGCGCCTCGAGCTCGGCCTGTGCGACGGCGGTCTGGAACGTGACGTCCCACAGCGTCGGCGCCTCGGAGAGGTAGGCCTCGCCGCGGGCGAAGTTGCGCAGGAACGCCCGCTGGCTGACGGTGCGCGAGTGGTCGCCGATGGTCGTGTAGGTCGGGTTCCACTGGACCGACAGGCCGAGCTTGCGCCACAGCGCCTCGAAGGCCTTCTCGTCCTCGACGACGAGCTGCTCGCAGAGCTCGATGAAGTTGGGCCGGCTGATGGCGACCTGTCGCTTGGGGTCCGGCTTCTCCGGCGGGGTGAAGTCGGCCTCGTAGGGCAACGTCGGGTCGCAGCGCACGCCGAAGTAGTTCTGCACGCGGCGCTCGGTCGGCAGGCCGTTGTCGTCCCAGCCGATCGGGTAGAAGACGGCCTTGCCCTGCATGCGCTGGTAGCGCGCGATCAGGTCGGGGTGGCTGTAGGAGTAGACGTGGCCGACGTGCAGCGAGCCGCTGACGGTCGGCGGGGGCGTGTCGATGGAGTAGACGTTCTCCCGCGGCTGGGTGCGGTCGAAGGCGTAGGTGTCGTTGTCGGCCCACGCCCGGGACCACTTGTCCTCCAGGCCCTCCAGCGCCGGTCGCTCCGGTACGACGACGGCACGCGTGTCGGTGCTCGTTGTCGTCGGACCGGCCTCCGGGGCCTGGGTGCTGGGGTTCTCAGTCATGCTCCGAGTCTATTGACGGGCCTCCGGCCTGCGAAAACGAGTATCGACACAGCGTGCGGTGGACCTAGCGTGCGGCCATGGACGCTGACCTCACGCTGGAGTTCTTCGACACCCCGCAGCCCTTCCTCGACGCGGCCGGCGAGCTGCTGGCGGCCAACCCCGTGCTGGGCAGCGTCATCGCGAGCGTGAGCCAGCGGACCGCCCGTGAGCTCGCGGACGGCCGGGACTCGTGGGCCGAGGCCCACGCGCCCTTCGAGCGGTGGTGGGTCGTGGTCCGCGACGGATCGGGCGAGGTCGTGAGTGCGGTGATGAGGACCGCTCCGTTCAAGCCCCACCCGTCCTTCTCGATGCCGCTGCCCGACCCCGCCGCACGTGCGCTCGCCGCCGCCCTCCACGAGCGCGGGGAGGTCCTGGGCGGGGCCAACGGTGCCCTCCCGGGCGCGGCCGTCCTGGCCCGGTCGACGGCCGAGCTGGTCGGGGGAGAGGTCGTCACCGACAAGGCGACCCGCCTGTGGGAGGCCACGTCCGTCGAGGTGCCGCCCGCGCCCGAGGGCCGGCTGCGGCAGGCGAGCGAGGACGACGCCGCGCTCGTGCTCGCGTGGTTCGAGGCGTTCCACGCCGAGGCCGACGAGCAGGCCGGCCGCGAGCCGGACCCGACTGCCGGCGAGCACAACACGCTCGACAGCGTGCTGGTGCGCATCCGCGAGGGCGTCGAGTGGCTGTGGGAGCTCCCCGACGGCACGGTCGCCCACCTGACCGGCTCCGGGCTGCCGGCCTACGGCGTCGGCCGGATCGGCCCGGTCTACACGCCCAAGGAGTTCCGCGGCCGCGGCATCGCGTCGTACGTCGTCGGGGAGCTCACGCGTCGCGGACTGGAGGCGGGCCACCGGATGTGCCTGTTCACCGACCGCGCGAACCCCACCTCCAACAAGATCTACGCGGGGCTGGGCTACGAGCCGACGGTCGACATGGCCGAGCACCTCGTCACCGTCCCGGGGACGCCCTAGTCTCGGCGGATGCGGCGCATCCTGGCTCACGGCCCGGCCCTCACCCTCTCCCTGGTCGTCGTCGCCACCGCCTCCTCGTCGGTGCTGGCGGGATCGGCGCCCGCGGCCCAGGCGCCGGATCGCTCCGCACGCGTCCACGCCGTCGGCGGCTGCGAGCTCTTCCCCGCCGACAACCCGTGGAACAGGCGCATCGACCGGCGGCCGGTGTGGCGGTGGTCGTCGGCGATCGTCCGCAAGCAGGCGGCCGGGCACGACCTCCACCTCGACCTCGGCACCACCGAGGACCACTACGGCATCCCGGTCACCGTCGTCGACGAGGACCAGCCCCTGCTGCCGCTGCAGTTCGGCACCGACGGTGAGGACTACCGCGACGAGAGCGACCGCGGTCCGGTCTTCGTGCCGGCCGACGCGGCGATCGAGGGCGGCAGCGCCGGCGACCCCGACCCGGACGAGGGTGACCGGCACGTGATCACGGTCCGCCGCGACACGTGTGACCTCGTCGAGCTGTACGCCGCCGAGCGGGTGCGCGACGCCTCGGGCGCGGTCGTCGCCTGGCGGGCCGCGTCGGCCGCCCGCTGGGACCTGTCGTCCAACCGGCTGCGCCCGGCCGGCTGGACCTCGGCCGACGCCGCCGGCCTGCCGATCCTCCCCGGGCTGCTGTCCTACGAGGAGGCGGCGTCCGGGCGGATCACCCACGCCCTGCGCTTCACGCTCCCGTCCGCGCGCTCCGCGTACACGTGGCCGGCCCGCCACTGCGGTCCGAGCGGCAACACGACGCGCGACCTGCCGGCGTACGGCCTCCGCTTCCGGCTCGCGAGGTCCTTCCCGGCCACGCGCTACACCGGCGTCGCCCGCACGATCGTGGTGGCGATGAAGAGGTACGGCCTCGTCTACGCCGACCAGGGCTCGTCGATGTTCGTCACCGGGACGTCCGACCCGCGCTGGGCCGACGCGCTCGACCAGTTCCGCGAGCGACCGGTCGACGGGAAGTCGCTCGAGGTCGTGAAGCCGTGGCGGCGGGTCGTCACCTGCTGACCCGGTCAATAGACTCGGGGCGCCATGACTGATGCCCCTGATGCCCCCCGCCTGGCCGAGACCTTCGACGAGGTCGAGGACGCCCTGCTGTCCCGCTGGCCCGAGACCAAGCTCGAGCCCAGCCTCGACCGGATCCAGGCGTTCACCGAGCTGCTCGGCGAGCCCCAGCACTCCTTCCGCTCGATCCACCTCACCGGCACCAACGGCAAGACCAGCACCAGCCGGATGATCGAGACGCTGCTGCGCGCGCTCGACCTGCGCACCGGGCGCTTCACCTCCCCGCACCTCGAGCGGATGAGCGAGCGGATCAGCATCGACGGCGAGCCGCTGGACGACAAGGCGTTCGTCCGCGCCTTCAACGACGTCGCCCCCTACACCCACCTCGTCGACGCCGAGCAGGACCACCCGCTCAGCTTCTTCGAGACGATCGTCGGGATGGCCTACGCCGCCTTCGCCGACGCGCCGGTCGACGTCGCCGTGGTCGAGGTCGGGATGGGCGGCAGCTGGGACGCCACCAACGTCATCGACGCCGACGTCGCCGTGGTGCTGCCGATCGCCGTCGACCACGCCAAGTACCTCGGCGACGACGCCGTGACCATCGCGGCCGAGAAGGCCGGGATCATCAAGCCCGGCTCCTTCGTCGTGCTGGCCGAGCAGACGCCCGAGGTCGCCGCGGTCCTGCTGGCGAAGGCGACCGAGGTCGGCGCCACCATCGCCCGTGAGGGCATGGAGTTCGGCGTCGTGTCCCGCACGCCGGCCGTCGGCGGCCAGGTGATCTCGCTCCAGGGCCTTCGCGGGCACTACGACGACGTGTTCCTGCCGCTCTATGGCGCCCACCAGGCGCAGAACGCCGCCGTGGCGCTGGCCGCGGTCGAGGCGTTCGGCAGCGGTGAGCTCGACGACGAGCTGGTGCGCGCGGCGTTCGCGGAGGTGACCTCGCCCGGTCGGCTGGAGATCATCCGGCGCAGCCCGACGATCCTGCTCGACGCCGCGCACAACCCGCACGGGGCCGAGGCCGCGGCGGCGGCGCTCGAGGACTCCTTCTCGTTCAGCCCGCTGGTCGGGGTGATGGGCGTGATGGAGGACAAGGACCACGAGGGCCTGCTCGCCGCCTTCGAGCCGTACCTCGAGCACGTCGTGTGCACCCAGAACTCCACCCCGCGCTCCCTGTCGGCCGCCGCGCTCGGCCGCGCCGCGGCAGAGGTCTTCGGTGAGGACCGCGTCAGCGTCGTGCCCGACCTGGCCGACGCGATCGACCGGGCCGCGACGCTGGCCGAGGCGGGGGAGGCCATCACCGTCTCGATCGGCGCCGGTGCGGTGCTCGTCACCGGCTCGGTCGTCACCGTGGGCGAGGCCCGCTCCCTGCTGAAGGGACGCCGATGAGCGACCAGGCCCCGAGCCCCGCCGACGGCCAGGTGCCCACCAACACCGAGCGCTCGCCGCGGCGCGGCATGGCGGCCGCCGTGCTGAGCCTCGAGGCGATCACCCTCGGCCTGACCACGCCGGTGATGATCACCATCGCCGACGTCCCGGCCGGCACCGCGGTGGCCGTCGGCCTCGGGCTCGCGGTCGTGTGCCTCCTGCTGGCCGGCATGCTGCGGGCCGAGTGGGCCTACGTCGCGGGCTACCTCGTGCAGGTCGCCGCCATCGGTCTGGGCTTCGTCGTCCCCGTGATGTTCGGCCTCGGCCTCGTCTTCGCCGCGCTCTGGACGGGGGCGGACCAGCTCGGTCGCAAGATCGAGCGCGAGCGTGCCGCCGCGTGGGCGGCGTACCGCGCGGAGCAGGGCTGACCCGGATCCACGGCCTCTCGCCTGCTGCGCGTCGCCATCCGGGCGCACTGGCCGCGTTGTCGCGCACTCGACGGGCCTAGCGGCCCGCCTTCGGCCCTCCGCCTCGCCATTGCACCCGCCTGGCGACGCTCGCGACGGCGTCGACCGATGGATCCGGGCCCCTCCTCGCTAGGCTGCCCCGCATGACCGACGTCCAGCGTTCCCTCGTCCTCGTCAAGCCCGACGGCGTGCGCCGCGGCCTCTCGGGCGAGGTCCTGCGCCGGATCGAGGCCAAGGGCTACACGCTCGCGGCCGTCGAGCTGCGCACCGCGACCCCCGAGATCCTCGCCGAGCACTACGCCGAGCACGAGGGCAAGCCGTTCTACGGCCCGCTCGTGGAGTTCATGCTGTCGGGCCCCGTGCTCGCCGTCGTGATCGAGGGCCAGCGTTGCATCGAGGGCTTCCGCTCCCTCGCCGGCGCCACCGACCCGACCGCCGCCGCCCCGGGCACCATCCGCGGCGACCTCGGCCGCGACTGGGGCCTCGCCGTCCAGCAGAACCTCGTCCACGGCTCGGACTCCGAGGAGTCGGCCGCCCGCGAGATCGGCATCTGGTTCACCGAGCTCTGAGGCTCGCACCACGCCCGGCCCCGGCGTGTCGGACGACCAGAACCTCCCGTTGCGGTGGTCCTCACACGGGCCTGCTCCGGCTCGGGACGACTTGTGGTCGTCCGACACGCCGTCCCAGGCTGCGATTGACGTCAACCCCGCAGCCGTGCCGGCGGCGAGTGGCGGCGGATTGCGCCTGCGCAGGTCCTCGGCGTGCGATGTGCCGCCACCCATGGCGTACGTCGCACCGCCAGCCACACGGGCCACACGCCTCGCGCGTGTCCTGCCGGGAACAGGCAAGTCCGCTCCTTAACCTGAGCGTGGGTCGGCAGCCTCGTCGACTCCACTTCCCGGTACGACCCGATCTGCGAGGGCAGCAGCGGCATGGCAAACAGCTTCATCGGCCGAGACATGGCCGTAGACCTCGGCACCGCCAACACGCTGGTCTATGTCCGCGGCAAGGGCGTGGTGCTCGACGAGCCGTCGGTGGTCGCGATGAACACCACCACCGGTGAGGTGCTCGCGGTCGGCCACGAGGCCAAGCGGATGATCGGCCGCACCCCCGACAACATCGCCGCCATCCGGCCGCTCAAGGACGGCGTGATCGCCGACTTCGAGGCGACCGAGCAGATGCTGCGCTACTTCATCCACCAGGTGCACCGCCGGCGCTACTTCGCCAAGCCCCGCATGGTCATCTGTGTCCCGAGCGGCATCACCGCGGTCGAGCAGCGCGCGGTCAAGGAGGCCGGCTACCAGGCCGGTGCCCGCCGGGTCTACATCGTCGAGGAGCCGATGGCGGCCGCGATCGGCGCCGGGCTGCCGGTCCACGAGGCCACCGGCAACATGATCGTCGACGTCGGCGGCGGCACCACCGAGGTCGCCGTCATCAGCCTCGGCGGCATCGTCACCAGCCTGTCGGTGCGCACCGCGGGCGACGACCTCGACCAGGCGATCATCGCGTGGATGAAGAAGGAGTACTCCCTGATGCTGGGGGAGCGCACCGCCGAGGAGATGAAGATGACCCTCGGCTCGGCCTTCCCGCTGCCCAGCGAGCCCGACGCCGAGATCCGCGGCCGCGACATGGTCTCCGGCCTGCCCCGCACCGTCGTCGTCTCCAGCTCCGAGCTGCGCCAGGCGCTCGAGGAGCCGCTGCACAACATCATCGACGCCGTCCGCAGCACCCTCGACCAGACGCCGCCCGAGCTGGCCGGCGACATCATGGACCGCGGCATCGTCCTCACCGGCGGCGGCGCGATGCTGCGCGGCCTCGACGAGCGGCTGCGGCACGAGACCGGCATGCCCGTCCACCTCGCAGAGGACCCGCTGTCGTCGGTGGCCTACGGCGCCGGCAAGTGCGTGGAGGAGTTCGAGGCGCTCCAGCAGGTCCTCGTCTCCGATCCGAGGCGCTTCTGATGGGGGCCTTCGGGGGGCACGAGGGCCGGGAGCGGCGCTGGACCGGGCTCGACAAGCTCGAGTCGCGCAACCGTCCGCCGCGCTCGTTGCTCGTGGCACTGGTCCTGGCGAGCGTCACGCTGATCACGCTGGACGTGTCCGGTGGCGGCAGCTCGCCGCTCGAGCCGGCGCGGCGCGCGGTCGGCGAGGCCTTCGGGCCGGCCGAGGCCGGCGTCGCCGCGGCCGTGCGCCCCTTCACCGCCGTGCCCACGTGGTTCCGCAGCAAGGGCGACCTCGCCGACCAGGTCCGCGACCTCGAGGCCAGCAACGCCGAGCTCAAGGGCAAGGTGGAGCTCGCCAGCTTCGACCGCAACCGCCTCGAGCAGTACGACGGACTCACCACGGCCGCGGAGGACCTGGGATCGGCCCTCGTCCCGGCCCGCGTGGTCGCGCTGGGCTCGCGCCAGTCGCAGAGCTTCACCGTCACCATCGACGCCGGCTCCGAGGCCGGGGTCGGCCCGGACATGACGGTGGTCAACAACGACGGCCTCGTCGGCCGGATCCTCCGGGTCACCCGCAGCACGGCCACCGTGCTGCTCGTCATCGACCCCGACTCGACGGTGGGCGGCCGGGTCGGGTCGAGCATGGAGATCGGGTTCGTCACCGGCAGCGGGTCGCTCGACCAGAAGTCGGGGCTCGACCTCCGCCTCGTCGACGACGCGTCCGTGCCGGCCCGCGACGACACCGTCGTGACGTGGGGCAGCACGACCGGGCCCTACGCTCCGGGCGTCCCGATCGGCACCATCACCGAGGTCTACAGCTCGCTGCGCGAGGCCTCCCAGCGCGCGGTCGTCAAGCCCTTCGTGGACTTCTCCGCCCTCGACGTCGTCGGCGTGATGGTCCCGAGCGGCTCCCGCAGCGATCGCGCCGTGATCGAGGCCGACGGGACCCTGCGATGACTCACCCCACAAAACCGCTCGCTGCGCTCGCGCTTCCGCGGGGACCCCGATGAAGGGGCTGAGGCTGCTGATGGCCCTCACCGCGGTCGTCGTCGCGCTCGTCGTGCAGGTCACGCTCTTCCCGCACGTCGCCTGGCACGGAATCGTGCCCAACCTCTGCCTGCTGGTCGTGGTCGCGGCCGCGCTGACCGTCGAGGCGCCGTTCGCGCTCGTGCTGGGCTTCGCCGCCGGCCTCACCCTCGACCTCGCACCTCCGGCCGACCACGTCGCCGGTCGCTGGGCGCTCGCCCTGACGATCGCGGCGTTCCTCGCGGCCCGCGTGCGCCAGGACCAGAAGCCCACCGCCCTGGCCGTCGTCGGGACCGTCGCGGCCGCGTCGTTCGTGGCCACGTCGCTCTTCGCGCTCTCCGGCGTGCTGCTCCAGGACCCCGACATGTCGGTCGCCGGCCTCCTCGAGGTCGTCCTGGTCGCCGTCGTGTGGGACGTGCTGCTGACCCCCTTCGTGCTCCCGCCGCTGATGAAGCTCTTCGCACGGTTCAGCCCGCAGTGGGCCGCGTCGTGAGGGGACGGACCACCGCCAGGAGCGACAAGAGCCGTCTGCGTTTGGTGGTCGTGCAGGCCCTGGTCTTCTCGCTGTTCGCGACCCTGTTCGTCCGGCTCTACTACCTCCAGGTCATCGGCGGGGAGTCCTACCAGGCGCAGGCCGCCGACCAGTCGGTGCGCGACATCGTCGTCCAGCCCCAGCGCGGCCTGATCGTGGACAGCCAGGGCCGCCCGCTCGTGGCCAACCGCACGTCGTGGGTCATCTCGATGGACCGCACGCTCCTCGGCAAGCTGGAGGAGGGTCAGCGCACCGAGCTGGTCCGACGCGTGGCCGTCGTCGTCGACGCGAAGCCGGCGGACGTCGAGGCCCGCCTCGTGACCTGTGGCGACCCCGGCAGCGTCCGCGACGTCTGCTGGAACGGCTCGCCCTACCAGCCCGTGCCGGTCGCCACCGACGTGCCCAAGAGCGTCGCCCTGCAGGTGCTCGAGCAGCCCGAGGACTACCCCGGCGTGCTCGCCGAGCAGCAGAACGTCCGCTCCTACCCGCGGCCCTTCGGCATCAACCTCGCCCACGTGCTGGGCTACCTCAGCCCGGTCACCGAGGATGAGTACGACCTCGCCGCCGAGCGCGACGACCGCTCCCTCAACGGTGCCTCGGTCGTCGGCCGGGCCGGCGTGGAGAAGCAGTACGACGAGTGGTTGCGCGGCCTGCCCGGCTACCGGCGGGTGGCGGTGGACTCGATGGGCCGGGTGCTGGGCGACGACTCGCTCGTCGAGAGCACCCCCGGTGACACCCTCGTCACCTCGATCGACGCAAAGGTGCAGTCGGTGGTCGAGCGCCAGCTCGCCGAGCGGATCGCCTTCCAGCGCACCCAGCTCGACACTGTGACCGGCCGGAAGTACGCCGCCGACTCCGGCGCCGCCGTCGTCCTCGACGCGAAGACCGGTCGGGTGATCGCGATGGCCAGCCAGCCGACGTACGACCCCGACGTGTGGACCGGCGGCATCAGCGAGCAGCAGCTGACCCGGCTCTACTCGGAGAAGGCCGGCACGCCGCTGCTCTCGCGGGCCACCCAGGGCCAGTTCGCCCCGGGGTCGACGTGGAAGCCGTTCATGACCGCCGGAGCCCTCACCAACGGCTACTCGATGGACACCACGCTGCCCTGCTCCTCGGGCTTCCAGGTCGGCAACCGCGTCTTCAAGAACTACGAGTCCGGCGCCTACGGCAACATCGGCTTCGCCAAGGCGCTCGAGGTCTCGTGCAACACGTTCTTCTACCGCGTCGGCTACAACTTCTGGCAGCGCTTCGGCAGCGACCCCGCCGACATCGACGCCAAGGACCCGCTGGTCGAGGAGGCCAAGGAGTTCGGCTTCGGCTCCCGCACCGGCATCGACCTGCCCGGTGAGGCGCCCGGCCGGATCGCCGACCGGCACTGGAAGCAGGCCTACTACGAGTCGCAGAAGGACTACTACTGCGACCTCAGCGGCAAGCCGCAGACCCAGGACACCAGCGACTTCGTCTACAAGTTCGCCTACGAGTTCTGCCTCGAGGGCAACCTCTACCGCGCCGGCGACGCCGTGAACTTCTCGATCGGCCAGGGCGACACGATCGTCACGCCGCTCCAGCTCGCCCGGGGCTATGCCGCGCTGAGCAACGGCGGCACCCTCTGGGCGCCGACCGTCGCCAAGGCGATCGTCAGCCCCGAGGGCAAGGTGCTGCGCCGCATGGCGCCGCGCAAGGTCGGCAAGGTCGACGTGCCGAAGAAGTACCTCGACTACATCGACGGTGCCCTCGAGAACGTCTCCCGGGTCGGCACGATGGCCTGGAAGCTCGTCGGGTTCCCGATCGACGACGTCACGATCCGCGCCAAGACCGGCTCCGCCGAGGTCTACGGCAAGCAGTCGACCGGGTGGGTCGCGTCCTACTCGAAGGACTACGTCGTGGTGATGATGATCAGCCAGGGCGGCACCGGCTCGGGATCGACCGGTGAGGGGATCCGCGCGATCTGGGAGGCGCTGTACGGCATCGAGGGCGAGACCGTGCGCCCGGCGCGCGCGGCCATCCCCGGCACCGTGCCGCCCGCGAAGCTGCCGCAGTTCCTCGAGGACGGGTCGATCATGCCGCCCGTCCCCGACAAGGCAGGGGAGTGAGTGCGATGACCGTCCTGTCCAACCGGCCCACCGCCCGACCCACCACCCGACCGTCCTCCCGGCCGCTGCGCACGGCGTCGAGCCTGCGCGCCCCGGGCCTCGACTGGCTGCTGATGCTGGCCGCCCTCGCGCTCGTCACGCTCGGCACCCTGCTCGTCTGGTCGGCCACCTCGACCCGCGCCGACCTCACCGGCGGCGACCCGAACGCCTACCTGCGCAAGCAGCTCGTCAACGTCGCCATCGGTCTGGTGCTGATGGTCGCCGTCCTCGCCACCGACCACCGGTGGGTACGCATCCTCGCGCCGCTGGCCTACCTCGCCAGCGTCGGCGGGCTCGTCATGGTCCTCGTGGCCGGCAGCACGATCAACGGGTCCCGCTCGTGGATCCAGCTCGGCGGCATGTCCATCCAGCCCGCGGAGTTCGCGAAGCTGGCCGTGGTCATCGGCATGGCGCTCGTGGTGGCCGAGCGCACCGAACGGCGGTGGGGCCGCGGGGTCCGCAGCGTCGAGGTGGTCGCCATGCTCGCGATCGCCGGGGTGCCCGCCGCGCTCATCCTGCTGCAGCCCGACCTCGGCACGATGCTCGTGCTCTCCGCGACGGTCTTCGGCGTGCTCGCGGTGGCCGGCGCCGGCCGGCTGTGGCTGGCGGGCCTGACGTTCGGAGCGGTCGGCGGCGCCGTCGCCGCGGTGTCGATGGGGGTCCTCAAGCCCTACCAGGTCGACCGCTTCCTCGCCTTCACCAACCCCGGGCTCGACCCACGAGGCGCCGGCTACAACACCGAGCAGGCGCGCATCGCCGTCGGCAACGGCGGGCTCTTCGGCCAGGGCCTCTTCGACGGCTCGCAGACCCGCTCGGGCTTCGTGCCCGAGCAGCACACCGACTTCATCTTCACCGTCGCCGGCGAGGAGCTCGGCCTCGTGGGGGCGGGCGTGCTGATCCTCCTCGTGACCGTGCTGATCTGGCGCGCGCTGGCCATCTCCGCCCAGGCCGGCGACCTGTTCGGTCGTGTCGCGGCCGCCGGCATCGCCTGCTGGTGGGGCTTCCAGGCCTTCCAGAACATCGGCATGTGCCTCGGCATCATGCCCGTCACTGGGGTGCCACTGCCGTTCGTGTCCTACGGCGGCAGCTCGCTGTTCGCCGGGATGCTGGCGCTCGGCCTGCTCCAGAACATCCACCTCAGGTCGGCCGGTCCGGTCCGGCGCTGAGTAGGCCGCACCACCTGCCGGGACGTAACCTTGAGGGTCGGCGCGTCCGCTGCGCCCGTCCTTCCCTGATCCCGATCCCCGTTCGAGGTGTTGCTGTCATGTCCGTCGCGTCGGTCTTCCCGCGCCTGGAGGCGAGGCTTCCCTCGGTGCAGAAGCCCATCCAGTACGTCGGCGGCGAGCTCAACTCGGTCGTCAAGGACTGGGACTGCGCCGCGTCGTCCGAGTCCGGCGGGCCGACGGTCCGGTGGGCGCTGATGTACCCCGACGCCTACGAGGTGGGCCTGCCCAACCAGGGCGTCCAGATCCTCTACGAGGTGCTCAACGAGCGCGACTGGATCATCGCCGAGCGCACCTACTCGGTGTGGCCCGACATGGAGCGGGTGATGCGCGAGGGTGACGAGCAGGGCCCGATCCCGCAGTTCACCGTCGACAGCCACCGCCCCGTCGGTGCCTTCGACCTCTTCGGCCTCAGCTTCTCCACCGAGCTCGGCTACACCAACATGCTCAACGCCCTCGACCTGGCCGGGATCCCGCTCCACGCGGTCGACCGCGGCGAGGACGACCCCGTCGTGATCGCCGGCGGCCACGCCGCGTTCAACCCCGAGCCCATCTCCGACTTCGTCGACGCCGCCGTCCTCGGTGACGGCGAGGAGGTCGTGCTCGCGATCTCCGAGGTCGTGCGCGAGTGGAAGACCGAGGGACGGCCGGGCGGCCGCGACGAGCTGCTGCGCCGGCTCGCGGTCACCGGCAACATCTACGTCCCGCGGTTCTACGACGTCGCCTACGCCGCCGACGGCTCCATCGAGGCCGTCGTGCCCAACCGGCCGGGCATCCCGTTCCGGGTGCGCAAGCACACGCTGATGGACCTCGACCAGTGGCCCTACCCGGCGAACCCGCTGGTCCCGCTCGCCGAGACCGTGCACGAGCGTTTCTCCGTCGAGATCTTCCGCGGCTGCACGCGCGGCTGCCGGTTCTGCCAGGCCGGCATGATCACCCGCCCGGTGCGCGAGCGGTCCATCAAGACCATCGGCGACATGGTCGAGAACGGCATCCGCAAGTCCGGCTTCGAGGAAGTCGGCCTGCTGTCCCTCTCCAGCGCCGACCACACCGAGATCGGCGAGGTCGCCAAGGGCCTGGCCGACCGCTACGAGGGCTCCAACGTCTCGCTGTCGCTGCCCAGCACGCGCGTCGACGCCTTCAACATCACCCTCGCCAACGAGTTCTCCCGCAACGGCCGCCGCTCGGGCCTGACCTTCGCGCCCGAGGGCGGCTCCGAGCGGATGCGCAAGGTCATCAACAAGATGGTCAGCGAGGACGACCTGATCCGCACCGTCGCGGCGGCGTACTCCCACGGCTGGCGCCAGGTGAAGCTCTACTTCATGGTCGGCCTGCCCACCGAGACCGACGAGGACGTGCTGCAGGTCGCCGACCTCGCCAGGCGCGTGATCGCCAAGGGGCGCGAGGTCACCGGCCGCAACGACATCCGCTGCACGGTGTCGATCGGCGGGTTCGTCCCCAAGCCGCACACGCCGTTCCAGTGGGCCGCGCAGCTCGACCACGAGACCACCGACGACCGGCTGAAGAAGCTGCGCGACGTCGTGCGCGACGACAAGAAGTACGCCCGCGCGATCGGCTTCCGCTACCACGACGGCAAGCCCGGCATCGTCGAGGGACTGCTGTCCCGCGGCGACCGACGCGTCGGTCGGGTCATCGAGGAGGTCTGGCGCGACGGCGGCCGCTTCGACGGCTGGAGCGAGCACTTCTCCTACGACCGCTGGATGTCCTCGGCGGAGAAGGCGCTCGCCGGCACCGGCGTCGACGTGGACTGGTACACCACCCGCGAGCGCGACTACGACGAGGTGCTGCCCTGGGAGCACCTCGACTCCGGCCTCGACAAGGACTGGCTCTGGGGCGACTGGGAGGACGCCCTGGCGACCGCCGACGGCGCCGACATCGAGATCGAGGACTGCCGCTGGACGCCGTGCTACGACTGCGGCGTCTGCCCCGAGATGGGCACCGAGATCCAGGTCGGCCCGACTGGCCAGAAGCTGTTGCCGCTCAGCGTCGTCTGACACTGGCATGATCCGGCTCGTGCCCCACGTGCTGGACCTAGGTTCCCGGAAGTTCTGGCAGCTCACGGGTCGTCAGGTCGACCTCGAAGGTCGCGAGCGATGGCTGGACGCACCCGTCAGCCGGTCGCCCCGCGTGAGCGAGGAGTGGCTCGCCGCCGAGGCCGCCCGCCACGGAGGCGTGCTCGGCGGTGACGAGCCGGACGCCGGGCTGCTGCCGTCGATGGCGGTCCTCGACGGCCCGGGCTTCGACTCCGGGCGGCTGCGCCCGGAGGTCCGCGACTTCTACGAGCGCACCGCGGCGTGGCAGATGGAGGTGTGGTCGGGCTGGTCGCCCGTCTTCTGGCCGGCGGGGGAGCTGGTGTCCCGGCTCTGGGGGCGACGCGTGGAACAGCTCGCCCTGCCGATGCGCCCCCTCGAGGTCGCCCGCGGCATGGACAGCCGCGTCACCCCGATCCGCAACCGGCACGGCGACCAGGTCGCCGCCGCGTGGAACCGCACCCTGCGCGGCAGCGGCAGGCCCGTGTTCAGCGGCGCCTACTCGGCCCGCACGCTGCCCGGCGCCGACCGGCCGAGCGTGCACGTCGCGTTCCCGCTCGAGTCGGGCAACGTCCAGGTGTTCCTCCGTCCCACGGTGACCGACGACGGCGGGCTCCTCCTGGAGTCCCCGAGCGGCCGGTTCGGCCAGGACGGGGCGTACGTCGTCGTCCGCGACCGTCGCGCCCACGCCGCGCGCGTCCCGCTGCACGAGACCTTCCACCTGTACGTCGATGCGGACGGGGTGCTGCGGACCGACCACGAGCTGCGGCTCTGGGCGGCGTCGGCGGTCCGCCTGCACTACAAGCTCGAGCGGGTCGCGTGACCCTCCACTCCTTCCACCTCGCCGAGGTGCCCCGCCGGGTGGGCGTGCGGGCGCTCGTCCGCCCGCTCGCCACCGCGACGCCCGGGCTCGACCACGCCGAGTGCCTGTCCCTGATGCGGCTCGGTGCACCCACGGTGTCTCCGGACCGGCTGCAGGTCGGGCGGCTCGCGGTCTTCGCGCAGTGGCGCGACGAGGCGGCGCTCGAGCGCTTCCTGGCCCGCGACCCCCTCGGACGTGAGCTGGCCGGAGGCTGGCACGTGCGGCTCGAGTTCCTGCGCCGGTGGTCGACCATCGCCGCCCTCCCGGGGCTGCCCGTCCGTGCCGGCACGTGGCGGCAGGACGAGCCCGTCGTGGCGGTGACGCTGGCGCGGATGCGGCTGGGGGAGGTGCCGCGCTTCCTGCGGAGCGGCAAGCCCGTCGAGCGGCTCGTGCGCGACCACCCGGGCGTCACCCTCGCCGCCGCTGCGCTGCGCCCGCCGCACACCATCTCCACCTTCTCGGTCTGGCGCACGGTGCAGGAGATGGAGGACATGGTCCACGGGCGCTCCCCTGTGACGGACCCGGCTCGGCACGCCAACGCGATGGCCGAGCGCGACCGGCGCGACTTCCACCACGAGTTCGCGACGTTCCGGTTCCGGCCGGTCTCCGAGCACGGCGCGTGGCAGGGCCGGAGCGGCATCGTTCCGTCGGCGGCGCGATGACCTCCAGAGCCGTCAGGCGGGCTTCTGCGCCAGCACACCCAGCGCGCGGTAGCGCGGGATGTTGATGCGCGCGGCACGCAGGCCCTGCGGCCGCCCGGTGCGCTGCGGACGCTTCAGCACCCGCCGCAGGACGCCCTCGGCCGCGACGAGGGGGTAGGAGATGGGCGTGACGTCCTCGGACAGCAGCTCCAGGCCGGCCTGCTGCAGCAGCGCGTGGACCTCGCCCGCCGTGCGGTACTCGCGCAGGTGCGTGGGATCGAGCACCCACCCAGCCTCCGGGTTGCGCCGGAAGTACCAGGCGCCCGACAGCTTGAGCGGCGTCTCGATGTACACGACGCCCCCCGGGCGGGCCAGTCGCGCCATCTCACGCACGTACGCGGCGTCGTCCGGGACGTGCTCCACGACGTGCGTGGATGCGACGATGTCGGCGGAGCCGCCGGGCAGGGGGACCTTTCCGTCCTCCGAGACAAGGACGTGGTGACCGCGCTCCTTGGCGCGCTCGGCGCGCGCGGCCGAGATCTCGAATCCGGTGATGTCCCACGAGCCGCCCGTCTCTGCGCGGACGACGTCGAGGAGGGTCCCCTCGCCGCAGCCGACGTCAAGAAAACGCCTGCCCTCGACGAGGGACAGCGCGGTACGCAGCAGGACCGGGAGCGTGACCTCGTTGTCGATCTGCGGATAGAGCTCGGCGTAGTCGTCCCACTCGTTCGACTGTGTCACTGGTCGCTTCTCCTGGAGTTCGGCGGGGCGTGGACCCGGACGGGGCGGGGCCCTCGGACCCCGGCGCGCGGCACTCTACCTGTGGACGCGTCGGGTGCTCGGTGCGGTGGGACCGGCACGCGGGCGGCCGTGGGATAGCCTGACGCGCGCACACGGACGCAGCGGGAGAGGTCGCAGGGTGAGTCAGGACGGAACGACGTCGGAGGACTACGGTCGCTGCTACTACAACGAGGCGCACCTCGGTGGCTACGACGACTACACGTGGGACAACGAGAAGTGGCGTTCGTTCTTCATGTCGGTGGCCGACCGACTCGTCGGCGCGCTGAACCCCAGGACCGTGCTCGACGTCGGCTGCGCCCGTGGCCTCCTGGTGCAGGCGTTCGCGGTGCAGGGCATCGACTCGCGCGGCGTGGACATCTCCGCACACGCCATCGAGAGCGCCCACCCTGACGTCCGTGACCGTCTGTCCGTCGCCTCCGCCACGGAGCCGATCAAGGGCCGCTACGACCTGGTGACCTGCGTCGAGGTGCTCGAGCACATGTCGCCTCAGGAGGCCCAGCTCGCGATCGACCACATGACCGCCGTGACCGACCGCATCCTGTTCTCCTCGAGCCCTGGCGACCATGACGAGCCGACCCACATCAACACGCGCCCGACCGAGCAGTGGGTGGCGTGGTTTTCGGAGCGCGGCTTCTTCCGACGTACCGACCTCGACATGGGCATGATCGCGCCCTGGTCGGTCCTGCTCGAGCGCGGCGAGCCGACGATCCATGAGCTCACCCAGCGCTACGAGCAGCAGTACGCGCGCGAGCGGACCGAGCTGACCGACAAGCGGGCAGCCCTGCTCGACGCCCACAGGCGCATCCAGGAGCTCCACGAGCAGCTCGACGAGCGTCCGGTGGACACCGAGGAGGTGGACCGGCTCACGGCGGACGTCGCCCAGGCCCGTCACGCCGTCCTCGTCAATCGTGACCACGTCATCGGGCTCGAGGCGGAGAACGGTCGCCTCAACCGCGACCTCACCCGCGTCACTATGGAGCTGCGCCAGTTGCGGCGGCGCACCAAGAGCCTGGCCCAACAGCGCGACGAGCTGCGCCAGCGCGTGCAGGACCTGCGCACCAGGCTCGACCGCAACCGGGCAAGGGTCGCTGAGCTGGAGTCCACCGGCACCGGCCGTCCGTCGATTGCGCGGCGCGCGGCGCGCCGGGTGCGGAGCGCCCTGAGGTGAGCCGCCGCCGCAGCGCGAACCCGCGCTTCTCGATTGTCACGCCGGTGTACGACCCGCCCGTCGACGTGCTCAAGGAGTGCATCGAGTCGGTGATCGCCCAGGACTTCCACGACTGGGAGCTCATCATGGTCGACGACTTCTCGCCGACCGCCGCCGTACCGATGATCATCGGTCAGTACGCACAGCAGGACCCCCGCATCACGCTGATCGAGCGCGACGTCAACGGTCACATCGTCGCCGCCTCCAACGATGGGTTGGCCGTGGCCGCCGGGGAATTCATCGTCCTGCTCGACCACGACGACCTGCTCGTGCCCGGCGCCTTGACGCAGGTCATCAACGCCGTCGACCGCCACGATGATGTCGACTACCTCTACACCGACGAGGACAAGGTGGGCGACGACGGCACGTTCTACGGTGCCTTCCACAAGCCGGACTGGTCGCCCGAACGCCTGCGTGGCCAGATGTACACCTCTCACCTCTCAGTGCTTCGCGCGAGCGTGGTCCGCGAGGTAGGCGGTTTCCGCGAGGGTTTCGACGGTTCGCAGGACCACGACCTCGTTCTGCGCGTGACCGAGCGGGCACGACGCGTCGTGCACGTCTCGGAGGTGCTGTACCACTGGCGGGCCGTGGAGGGGTCGACGGCCGTGGACATCGAGGCCAAGCCCTACGCCGACGACGCCGGCCGCAGGGCCGTCCAGGAGCACTTGGACCGCGTCGGGATCGACGCGCGCGCCGTCGCCGGTGCCGAGCCGGGCCGCTACACGGTCGAGCGGCGGCTCCCTCCCGCCCGCTCGGTCTCCTTGGTCATCCCCACGATGGGCCAGTCCGCCGTGGTCCACGGCGAGTCCCGCGTGCTGGTCGTCGAGGCGGTGCGGTCCGCGCTGGCGCGCACGGACCACGACGACGTCGAGGTCGTGGTCGTGCACGACGCCCCCACCCCGGCGTACGTCCTCGACCAGTTGCGCGAGGTGGCCGGGGACCGGCTCGTTCTCGTGCCGTTCGACGCCCCATTCAACTTCAGCACCAAGATGAACCTCGGCGTCAGCCACGCCTCCGGTGACCGGGTCGTCTTCCTCAACGACGACGTCGAGGCGATCTCCGACGGCTGGCTCGAGCAGCTGGTCGCTCCGCTGGACGAGGACGACGTGGGCCTCACCGGGGCCAAGCTCTACTTCAGCGACCAGACCGTGCAGCACGCTGGGCACGCCTACTACAACGGGGGCTACCACCACCCCTTCAAGTTCTGGACGCGCGACGAGGTCGGGCCGTTCGGAGAGCTGGTGATCAATCGCGAGGTCACGGGGGTGACCGCGGCGTGCGCGGCGATGCGGCGCGAGGTCTTCTTCGCCGTCGGCGGGTTCACCGAGACGCTGCCGGGCAACTTCAACGACGTCGACCTCTGCTACAAGGTCGCCGCGACCGGCCTACGCACCCTCTTCATCGCCAACAGCGAGCTGTTCCACTACGAGTCGCAGACCCGGGTCGCCCAGGTGGCCGAGTGGGAGCGGCTCGCCGTCGTCGGTCGGTGGGGCACGCCGACCGAAGACGCTTACCTGCGCAGCAAGCTCGCGATGCCCAACCTCCGCCGGGTCAAGGAGCTCCCCGCTGACCTGAGCGGCGGCGCGTGACCCGGCGTCAGCGCGATCGCAGGTAGGGCTCCAAGGCCCGGGTCAGCGGCTCGGCCACCGAGTCCCACGCCCAGCGGGAGTGAGACTTCTCGGCCGCCGGCCCCACCCGGGCAGCGTACGCCTGGGGGTCGCGAGCGAGCTCGACGGCCTCACCCAGCGCGGCGTCCCACTCGTGGGCCTTCGCCAGCCGACCCGTGACGCCGTCGTCGATGGCGTCGTCCAGCGAGGGGGTGTGGGAAGCGACCGTCCAGGTGCCGACGGCGGCCGCCTCGAAGAACTTGAGGTCGGACTTGCAGATGTTGAAGGCCGTGTGCGACAGGGGGGCGATGTTGACCTCGACCTCGGCGATCGAGCGCTGGAGCTCGACGTAGTGCATGAACTTCTGGAACTCCACCCGCTCACGATGCGGCTCGAGGGCGCCGAGGTCGTCGAGGTAGCCGACGATGCGGACCGACACTTCGTCGTCCTCGTCGAGGAGCCTGGCCAGCGACGCGCTCGCGACCGCGAAGTCGCGCACGTGCGACGGCGTGCCGCTGAAGTAGCCGATGGTGACCGGTCCGGTGCCGCGGAAGCCGGAGGCGACCTTGGCGTCGAGCAGCTCGCGCGAGTAGGCCTGCTGCGTCCGGTTCATGACGTTGGGCACGACGGCGGCGCCGTTCTCGACGTACTGCGACAGACGGCTGGCCAGCAGCGGGTTGGTGGTCGTCGCCCCGCGGCAGGCGGCGAGCGAGGCGTTGAGCCGACCCATGTAGGCGAACCACACGTCCCACTCGGCGTTGACGTCCTGGTCCTTGCCGAGCGAGCTCATCACCAGCTCGGCAAAGCCGACGTCGAAGACCAGGTCGTCGCAGTCGAAGATCAACGGGACGTCGTGCACGTCCGCCTTCTGGACCAACTCGCGGAGGGCGGCACCGTAGGGATAACGGGCGACCACGATCGCGTCGAGCTCCGGCACGATGCGGGTCAACGCGCGGAGCTCGTCGTCGCAGAACCATCCCGCGCGCAGGCGGGCGCCCGGGACGTGGTTGATGGCGTCGACGGTGTTGGCGACCCGGTAGCGGAACGTGCTGGTGTCGGGCGTGCGGTAGACGAACGCGACCCGGCGCTCGCCGTCGAGCATCGTTCCCACGCGTTCGGCCATCGAGCTGTCCCAGAGGTCCTTGACCTCGTGCGGAGCCTCGGGGAGGTCAGTGAACATCCGGGACGATGCTCCCTTCGCTGGTTCCGGCGGCGGAGTCGTCCGCACCGAGCGTGCCCCGGAACCGGTCCACCACCCAGTCGACGACCGGGACGAGCGTGGCCTCCCAGTCGCGGTTGATGCGGTCGGCAGCGACGTTGGCGGCGCGGCGCTCGGGGTTGCCGGCGAGTGCGACCAGGTCGCGCAGGCCGTTCAGGAGGCCGTCGACGGTCGAGGGGGCCACGATGATGTTGCCGGAGATGTCGGACAGGTCGGTCTTGATGCCGTGCGAGTTGGTCAGCACGGCGGCGCCGACCGACGCGAGGTCGTAGGGCGGGTACGACGGGTGCGGGGTGTCCATCAGCACCAGCGCGGCGTCCATCGTCGCGACCAGGTCCTGGTAGTCGGTCCAGCCAAGGCCTTCGATGATGTTGACGTGCACGTCGCGGGGGAGCGTGAGCTCGGGCGTGCCGCGACCGACGAAGTGCAGGTTCCACTCGTCCGGGTCCAGGATCCGGCTCTCGACGGCCCGGGCGATCACCTGCGCCCCACGCCAGAACAGGTTGCGCGCGTTGAGCGGGCGAGAGTAGAAGAACAGGTTGCGCTTCTCCCGACCCGACCCTGCTGGTACGACGGACGGGTCGCGGGTGGGGAACGCCGGTTCGAGCGCGATGGCGTTCTGACGGAGGTGGGGGAGGCCGCCCGGTCCAGAGAGGTGATCGAGGAGCCGTGAGGTGTTGACCACGACGGCGAGGTCGGGCTCGGCCAGCGTCTCGGCGCAGAGCAGCCGCTCGTCGCCGTAGGGGTAGAACATCCGCTCGTCCTCCTGCAGGAGGTAGAGCACCTGCTCTCGCGGGATGTCGCTGTCGAGCACGGCGCGCGTCGTCCACCACGAGGTGGTCATCACGATGTCGCGGTCAGTGAATTGGAGGCGCTGGCTGCCGTCGACGGACACCTGCTCGAGCTCCAAGATCCCGTCGAGGTGGATCCCGGTCGCCTCCTCCAGCAGCGTGATCACCTGCCCGTCCGGCGCGTCGGTGCGGGTGACCAGCCGCAAGGTGCCGTTGCCGAGCCGGTTGGCGAGCTGGATGCCGAGGATGATGGCCGTGCCGACCCCACCGAAGAGGCTGTGGGGAGCGACGCTGTCGGTGACGATGCTGACCCGGCGCTCGCCCGCGGGCAGCCTCGTGACGGGCATCGGCTGGATCGCCTGCCACCGCTCGGCGTACAGCGCGTCGACGTAGGGCTCCCGCAGCGCGCCGCGCGGGGCGATGCGCCCCTCGGTGCGCCCATGGCGCAGGTAGTGGACGAGGGGGTTCAGCTGCGTCCTGGCGACGTCGGGGTTCTGGCGCAAGTAGCCGGAGGTGGAGAACTTCTCGCTGGGGTCGAGGCCCTCGCGTACACCGAAGCGGATGTAGTGCTTGACGACGTCACGGTCGATCGGCAGGTCCGGACGGAAGTGGCGGTAGTAGCCCTCGTCGAAGAACCCGGACTCGCGCACCAGCCGCGCGTCGTCCTCGGCGGGGTTGAGCACACGTCCCTCGGCCCGGCCGATGCGCAGGTAGTGGACCAACGGATTGGTTCCCGCCTCCGCGACATCGGGGTTGCGTCGCAGGTAGGCGTTGGTGGAGAACCCCCTCGACGGGTCACGGCCGTCGCGGGCGCCCTGCCGGAGGTAGTGCAGGACGGGGTCGACCCCGGACTTGCGGACGTCCGGGTTCTTCCGCAAGTAGAAATCGGTGTCGAAGAGCTCCGACTCCCGCAACAGGTCTGCGTCGGTCTTCGCCTTGTCCGTCACCCTTGGTCCCTTCGATCGCCGATGTCGATCACCTGGCGTCGCGCGAGCATATCCGCAGGGCTGCGGCACGGTCCTGCGCGGGAGGCGGTTCAGAGCAGCTGCAGCAGTCGCACGGCGGAGACAGCGACGGCGACGGCGGCCACGGCCCCGGCGACGGCCAGGGACGTCCTGCCCCGCACGCAGGCCGCCGTGACCACCGCCATGGGAGCCAGCAGCGCCATGCCGTAGCGGGGCGGCAGCGGGAAGTACGAGCCCGAGAAGACGTAGCCCATGACGACCAGGGCGAGCGCGCCCACAACGGCGGCGAGCAGGACGGCGCGGGCGAGGGTGGTGGATCTCTCGGGCGCCGCCCCGAACACGCCGGCCGCGACGGTGCCCGAGACCAGCACGAGCGACACGATCGAGGTCGCCATCACGGTGAGATTGAGGGTGCCGACGGGCACGGGCGCCGCGAGGGGTTGCACCAGCACCAGCGCGTTGTCGAGCAGGCCGGACCAGGGGAACACCGGTGTCTGGAAGCGGGTCACCATGTCGGGGAGGTCGTCGGGGTTCATCTGCGGCCTCGAGCTGACCACCACGAGCCAGGCGCCTGCTGCGAGCACTGCCGCCCCGCCGGTCACCACGCCGGTCACGGCACGGCGTGCCCGACCGGGCCCGCCGACCTCGTCCCGGTCGCGACCGAGCAGCAGGTAGAACGCGATGGCCGCCACCCCCACCAGGTTGGTCAGCTTCACCAGGCCCACTATCACCGCCGCCCCGACCAGGACAGCAGTACGCGCCTTGGTGGGTCGCTCCTCCCACCACGTCAGCGCCAGCAGGAGCACCGCTCCCACCAGCAGACCCCACGCGTCCGGGGTGATGGTGCCGCCGGGGAACTGCAGGCCTGGCGCCGCGACGAGCAGGGCGCCGACGACCAGCATCGGCCCCCTCCCCACGCCGCGACGCCGTCCGGCGACGTAGGTGAGGACGAGACCGAGCCCCAACCACACTCCGCCCGCCAGCCGGCCCGCCGTCACGAGGTCGTCCGCAGGCGTCACGGCCTGGATGACCTCCGCGACCCCCCGCGTCGCGGTGTAGTAGAGCGGCGTGTTGGCAGCCGCGGTGTTGTAGCCCTTCTCCTGGTAGGTGGCGGGATCGAAGCTGCCCAAGGGGCGGCACGGTCCGGGCTCGAACCCCGGTGCGTCGACACCTCGGCAGTCCTGCTGCCGCATCGCCTGCTGGCCGACTCGGTCGCCGGGCGCCGGCGCGGCGGGCGCCCGGTAGAGGGAGTCGATGTGCTGCAGCTCGTCGATGGGGCTTAGCCGCGTGTAGGCGTGCACCTGAAGGGCGACGAACACGACAGCGAGGAATGCCAGGACGGCGGGCAGCAGGATGTCCACGGCCCGTGCCGCTCGCAGTTGTCGGAGCATTCCCCCAGCGCCTCCCGTGCTCGTTGCCGTCACGTATGGGCCGGCGGGGGATCAATATAGGCAGTGGGCGTCGTCGTCCCAGCCTCGGCTCGCGGCGCGCGGGCCGTCGCCCACGACCCGCGGCAGTCGCCTAGGCTCGGGGCGGCCGGTGGCGGAGATGGACTGGAGGACGGATGTCGAGCAGGTGCCGCGCGTGCGACGGGGCGGTCCGACCGTTCGCGGACGGACGGGTCCTCGGTGACGTGGACGTCTCCTACCTGCGGTGCGACTCGTGCGGCCTCGTGATGGCCGACGACCCCACCTGGCTCGACGCGGCCTACGCAGACGCGATCGCGCACCTCGACGTGGGGCTGCTCGACCGGTGCCAGATCCTCGCCAACGTGACGTCGGCCGTCCTGCGTGCCGAGCGGCTGCGCGGGGGCCGTTTCCTCGACTGGGCCGGCGGCTACGGCGTCCTCACCCGGCTCATGCGGGACCGGGGCTTCGACTTCGCTCACACCGACGTCTATGCCGACAACATCTTCGCCGGCGGCTTCACCGGCGACCTCGGCGAGGACCGCTACGACCTGGTCACGGCCTTCGAGGTCCTCGAGCACCTTGTCGACCCGGTGGGCGAGCTCGCGCCCGTCGCCTCGGCCACGGACCGCCTGCTCGTCACCACGCAAGTCCTCCCGTCGCCGGCGCCCCGGCCAGGGGAGTGGGACTACTACGCCGAGGAGTCGGGCCAGCACATCACCTTCTACACCCCTCAGTCGCTCCAGGCGCTCGCCCGCCGACTCGGCTTCGACGGTGTGGTCACCAGCTCGCTGGTGCACCTGTTCCACCGGGGGCCGGTGTCTCCCGTGACTCGCGCCCTCGTCCGTCGCCCGGCGATCGGCTACGGGCTCGGGCACCTCGCCGCAGTGACGGACCGCCGGCACTCCCTCCTCATGCGGGACCACGACACGGTGCGTGACCGTCTCGCGCGAGGGCGCTAACGACGCCCTGGCCCTGTGGGGACCGGCCGAGGCTTGTGGCGGAGCGCCGGCCTCTCAACGAGTCGCCACGACGCGAGGGCCAGCAGCCACACGACCGGTGTGGCGATCGCGGTCACCAGCCACGGGTTCGCGTCGTTGCCTGCGTGCAGGACCACCACCTGCTGGATCGGGAAGGCCCAGATGTACAGGCCGTAGGACGTGTCGCCGAACCTGGTCACCGTGCGACCCACCCGCGGCAGGGCGTAGGCGAACCAGTAGGTGAGGTAGACCGTCGCGACGGTCCACGTCACCACGCGGAGGGACGTCGGGCCGAGCCCTGTCACGAGGCAGGCGCCGAGGAGGAGCAAGGCCACCGGCGAGCTGAGCAGGACCCGGTCTCGCCAGGTGAAGGCGGCCGCGCCCACGGCGAACGCCGAGAGGACGTACGCCGAGCCCACCGCATCCGAGGTGGACGGCACCCACCACGCCGCCCAGAGGATGCTCGCCACCGCGACGCTCGAGACCACCCAGCGGTGCGCGAGCACGCCCAGCACCCCCAGGCCGGCGACCGCGGCGTAGGCCAGGACCTCGAGCGGCAGGCTCCACAGCGACCCGTTGACCGCGCCGGCGTAGACGTTGTCGTCGAACACCTCCGGGAGCCCGGCTCCGAAGGGCACCATCAGGACCAGCCGCACGGGGTAGAGCCATGTCTCCCACGAGGTGAAGTAGGTCTCGAGCCTCGCCCCGGTCACGGCCGGTCCGAGCACGAACGCCGTCAGCACCGCGGTCACCGCGAGTGCGGGTAGCAGGCGGAGGGCTCTCTTGGCCCAGAAGTCGCGGGGATTGGGGTCGTGCTCCCAGCTGCGTCGGATGAGGAGGCCGCTGACCGCGAAGAACACGAGGACGCCGAGGTTGCCCAAGGACGTGCCGAACTGGTGGAGGGGCTGGTCGCGTCCCACGAGGGCGTAGGAGTGCGAGACGAGGACGGCCCAGGCGGCGAGCAGCCGGAGCAGGTCGAAGTTGTTGTCCTTGCTGCCGAGGCGGTCCCCGAGCCGCACGCCGCGCCACCAATGGACACTCGGCGCGTGGACGACCCCGGCCGCGGAAGCAGGCATGGGCGCACGTTAGCAACGGCCTCGCCCGGTGGAGGCACCGCTCGCCCCTAGGATCACCACTCGTGACGACTGAGGAGGCGACCGAGCGGCGGCGCGGTGCCGCCTCGGTGGTCCTCGCCGCCGCGGTGATCAGCGGGCTCGCGGGCTACGTCGTCCTGGTGCTGGTGGCCCGTCACCTCACTCCCGCGGCGAACGCAGAGTTCCTGGTCTTCTGGGGAGCACTGTTCGGGGTCTTCGGCGTCGTCATCGGCATCGCCACCGAGACCACCCGTGCGGTGCACTCGGCCGCGGGAGCGCGCACCGTCACGGGAGCGCGCGTGCTTCCCGAGGTCGCCCTGCTCGCCGCCCTCGTGGCGGTGGTGCTGGGCGGGACCGGGTTCGTGTGGGCGCCGCGCGTCCTGGGGTCGGAGTGGCCCCAATTGCTGGCGGCACTGCTCGTGGGGACGGTGCTCTTCGCCAGCCACTGCCTCGTGGCCGGGACCGCGGCCGGTCGGGGGGACTGGACGACGTACGCGCTGCTGGTGGGCGCGGAGTCCGTGAGCCGGCTGGTCCTCGTCGCCGCCGCCGCGCTGGCAGGCGCGCTCGTCGGCGGTCTCGCGTGGGCGGTGTCGCTGGCGTGCGGAGCGTGGTTCCTCGTCTCGTTGCTGCCGGCCGCGCGGACACGCGGCGCGTGGCGCGCCACTGGTGACGTCCCACGAGCGGGCCTGCGGCGCCGGCTGGTCGCGGCCTGCACCGCGTCGGGCGCGTCGGCGCTGCTCCTCGTTGGGTTCCCGGTCCTGCTCCGCCTCACCACTCCGGACGATGTGTTCGCGGGGGCGGCCCCCTTGATCCTGGCGGTGTCCCTGTCCCGCGCGCCGCTGCTCGTGCCCCTCAACGCCTACCAGAACGTCCTGGTGACCAAGGTGGCGTCGTACGGCTTCGGGGCGATGCGGAACACGATGGGCCTGCTCGTCGCCGCGACAGTGATGGGAGCTGGGGCGGCCGCGCTCCTCGGCCCGGCGGCGCTGCGAGTCATCAACCCCGACTACCACGTCGCCGGCCAGGTGTTCGGGCTGCTGGTGCTGGCCGCCGGCCTGGTCGGCTCGCTGATGCTCACGGGAGCCGCGAGCATCGCCCTCGACCACCACGCCGTCTACGTCGTCGGGTACGTCGCGGCCACCGCGGTCTCGACCTTCCTTCTGCTGCTGCCCCTCACGCTCGAGACCCGGGTCGTCGTCGCGCTGATCGTCGGCCCGCTCGCCGGGATCGGCGTCCACCTGGCCTTCGGTGCACGCAGGTCGTCGCCAGGGCCGCGCAGGCCCGCCATGGAAGGTTCCTCATGACCCGCCCACTGGTCTTCGTCGACATGCTCTCCTACACCGGCACGAAGGGTGGGATGGAGACCTACACACGCGAGCTCTACCGCGAGCTCGGTCGGATGGACACCGGCTTCGACTTCGTGGCGCTCGCGAGCCGCGAGGGCGCCCGGCTGGACCTCGACTGGTTCCCGGGGGAGGTGATCCGTTCGCGGATCAGCGGCGAGAACCGGGTCGTCTGGGCGTTCGGCGAGCTGGTCGCCTCAAGCGTGCATGCCCGCCGCCGGCGCGCCGACCTCGTGCACTGCCCCGCCACGCTGGGACCGGCACGGACGTCGATGCCGACCGTCATCACCCTCCACGACATGCTCTACTGGAGCCACCCGGAGTCCATGGTGACGCCGTTCTACACGCGCCCGGTGATGTGGATGGAGCGGCGAGCAGTCGCCAACGCGACCCGGGTGATCACCGACAGCGACGTGTCGGCCGCGGAGATCCGCAAGTACCTCCACTTCCCGTCCGAGCGCCTCCACGTCGTGCCCCTCGCGGCGCGGGCCCCCGAGGTCGTCGCGCCCTACCGCGGCGAGGAGAACCTCGTCGTCGCCAGCGGCCAGCGGCGGCCGTACAAGAACTGGGAGGGGCTGATCCGCGCTCTCGCCCTGGTCGAGGAGTCCGTCCGCCCTCGACTGGTGATCACCGGCGCCGACCCCGGTGAGGACCCGCTGCGCCCCGTCGTCGACGAGTGCGGCCTCAGCCCTTGGGTGGACCTTCGCGGGTGGGTGGATGCCGACGAGCTCGCCGACCTCCGGACGAGAGCCCGTGCGCTCGCCTTCCCGACCTTGGCGGAGGGCTTCGGACTGCCCGTGCTCGAGGCGATGTCGATCGGGTTGCCGGTGATCGCCTCGGACCTGCCCGTCCTGCGGGAGGTGGGAGGAGACGCGGCGCTGTGGTTCGATCCGCGCGACCCGGGATCCATCGCAGGGGCATTGCGGGCGGTCGCGACGGACCGGGAAGCGATGCTCCGGGCGTCGCGGGCAGGACTGGACCAGGCAGCCGGCTTCAGCTGGCGCCGGGTCGCCGAGGAGACGCTGGACGTGTTCCGGGTCACGCTGGACGACCGCTGAGGGGGAAGCCAGTCAGAGCGTTCGCGTGGCATGCGCTGCGAGCGTCCGCGCGCTCGCCCACGACCGGTGCCGGACGGCGACGGGAAGCTGGCTGACCGCGTACAGCCGTGAGGCCGCGTGGATCCGGGCCGCACGCGCGGCGGTGTGCCAGCCGTGTGCCGTGCACGTGTCGGCGGCGATCGCAAAGTAGTCCCGTTCGCCGGCGAAGCGCCCGCCGTCGACGACCGTGGCCGACGAAGCGCTCGCGGAGTGGCGCCGGTAGGCGAACACCTCATCGGGCAGCACCAGCATCTGCGACCCCGACAGCGACATGTCCACGAGCAGGGCCAGGTCCTGGACCAGCGGTAACCCGTCGAGGAACGGGTGCGCGCGCACCACCTCGGTCCGGAGCGCCAACGAGGGCCAGTAGGTCCAGTTGCCACGCAGCAGGGAGGTGGCCAGCCGTTCTCCCGACAGGATCAGGGACTCGGTGACCCGTGGCGCGAAGAAGCGGCGCTTGACCCGGTCGACGAGCGGCTTCACCGCTCCACCGCGCTCGTCGACGACCCGGACACCCGGCTGGATCACGTGGACCTGTTCGGGCGCGTCGGCGATGGCCGCCGTCATGGTGGCGACGTAGTCGGGGAGCATCAGGTCGTCGCAGCCGAGGAAGACGATCCAGCTCTCCGAGGCGAGGTCGAGGCAGCGCCGGTAGTTGTCGGTGATCCCCAGGTTGGTGTCATTGCGCACGTACCTGATCCGCGGGTCGTCCAGCGTCTCGAAGAACTCCGGCACGGTGGGGTCGGGGTAGCAGTCGTCCACCACCACGAGCCGCCAGTGCGGGTCGGTCTGCGCCCGCACGCTGGCCACCGCGTCCCGCAGGTAGCCCGGGTCTCCCCAGAAGGGGATGAAGACCTCAAGCATCGTCGGTGGACTCGTGGGGGTCGGGCAGGTTGCTCGTGACGTCCTTGTCCCGGTCCTGGGCGGAGGCGATGTCGTAGCGCTCCAGCGCCTCCAGCACCGCGATACGCCGGGCGAGCTTGTGCAGCTGCGCCCGGGAGTCCTGGGCGCGGAGGTAGTCGTTGACGACGTAGAAGCACACGACGACGGCCAACAGGTAGAGCACCAGGTCGGTGCCGCGTCCGACCCCGACGAGGTTGGCGACGGCGCTCACGAGGGCGGGGGAGAGGACCGCAACCACGACGACCAGCATGAAGAGGAGGAAACCGAGCTTCTTCGACGCCGACACGCCGTGGGCCGTCCGGCTGCGCAGAGCCAGGAAGAACAGCCCCAGGAAGGCTGACACGAGGAGGAGCTGCACCACGATCACGAACGGCCGACCTTCCGCAGGAGGGTGTCGATGGCGATGTTGACGGCGTTCACGCCCGCCTGGCCCTTGCCCAGCGAGTACGCGGTGTAGTGGATGGTGACCGGCACCTCTCGGTAGCGGTAGCCGTTGCGAGCGATCAGCTCGATGATCTCGCTGGCATGGGTCATGTCCGGGGCGGTGATCTCGATCGTGTCGGCCACGTGTCGGTTGAAGGCGCGCAGGCCGTTGTGGGCGTCGGTGAGCTTGATCCCCGACGTCATGTTGCTGAAGCGGACGGCGCTCTTAAGCAACGCCTTCCGGAACCGTGACGCTCCGACCGAGGCGCCGAGGAAGCGCGAACCCAGCACGATGTCGAGGTCTCCGGCCACGAGCAGCGTCAGCAGCCGCACCGCGTCGTCGACCCCGTGCTGCCCGTCCGCGTCGAACGTCACGAACCGCTGGACCCCGGGAAGGACGCGCGCGAATTCGATACCCGTCTGCAGGGCCGCACCCTGGCCCATGTTGATCGGGTGGTCCACCAAGTAGGCGCCGGCCTTGAGGATCTCGGCGGCCGAGCCGTCGGTGCTTCCGTCGTTGACGCAGACCACGTGGGGGGTCACAGCCATCAGACTGTCGATGACGCCACGGATGACCTCGGCCTCGTTGTACACGGGGACGACGAACGCCACGTCCTTCACAGGCCCAGACCCTACCGGCACACCCGTCCGGAGCCGCCTTCTCGCCGGTCGACGGGTTCCTGCGTCGCTCCCGAGTCGTCAGGCTAAGGTGTGGGCCGCCTTCTGCGCCGGAGAGGGGTTCGGTCAATCAAGAGGGGGAGACACGTGAATCACAGCTCGGACGGGGACCGCTTACAGGGGGCGGCACCGGTTGTCGCTCCGGCGGACACCGAGACGGATCTCGACCCGCACACTGGGAACGACACCGACTCGCACACCGACCCGGACGCTCCCGGCCCTCGCTCCCGCAGGCGCCCTGCATCGGTGGTGAACTGGCTCGTCGTCACCGTGTGCGTGCTGGGATCGCTGCTGGCGGGCACGGGATGGGCGCTCTCCTCGCCGAGCGGGTCCTCCCCCGACGAGGACTTCCACCTCGGCAGCATCTGGTGCGCCGACTCGTCCGACGAGTCGATCTGCGACCGCGTTGGCACCTGGGAGACGGGCGGACCGATCGTCCAGGTCCCGGCCCTGGTGACCGCGTCCGCCTGCTACGCCGGCGACAGCGCCGTCTCGGGCGAGTGCCAGGAGGACGTGATCAAGCGCGGAATCATCGAGACCATCCGTGTGAACAAGGACGACTACCCGGGCGGTTTCTACCGCGTCATGCACGTGTTCGCGGGAGAGGACATCCGGGCATCCGTGCTGACGATGCGGCTGTTCAACGTGGCGCTCGCGGTCGCGCTCTTCACGGCGCTGGCGCTCAGCGGTACCAGGGCGACCCGGCGCATCCAGCTCTACACCCTGAGCGCGATCATGATCCCCCTCGGCTGGTTCCTGATTGCCTCGGTCAACCCGAGCGGGTGGGCGGTCACCGGCGTGACGGCCTTCGGATTCGGCCTGCACTCGGCCTTCCTGGTCCGAGGTCGGGCGCGGCTCGTGGCGAACATCGTCCTCGCAGGAGTCGGAGCCGCCCTCGGGATGCTCGCTCGAGGCGATGCGGCGGTGTACACCGTCATCGTGGCGCTGTCGGTGTGCCTCCTGCACTGGCGGACCCTGATGACGCGCCGCAAGCTGCTGCTGGTGCCGGCAGTGGCGGTCGTGGTCTGCGCCGCCGTGGCGCTGACGTCGGGCCAGGTGGCGAGCATCGCGACGCCGGAGCCTGAGACGCCGAGGTCGGGCGCCGAGGTCCTCGTGCAGCTCGCGACGAGCTTCCCCCTGCTGGGCAGCGGCATCTTCGGCTTCGGCTGGGGCCTCGGGTGGCTCGACACCTACATGCCTGCGCTGACCGTGTGCTCGGTCATGTACGTCGTCGGGTTCTTGGGCCTGGCCGGACTCAGGCGCCTCAACGTCGGGAAGGCGCTCGCGGTGACCACGCTCGGCGGCGCCTTCATCGCCATCCCGCTCCTGACGCTCTACCGGGCGCGTCTTTTCGTCGGGGAGGCCGTGCAGCCTCGCTACGTGCTGCCGCTCGCCCCGATCCTCCTGTTGCTCCTCCTGACCGGTCGACGGGCGGGTCGCGGCTACCGCCTCGGTCGCTGGCAGGCGCTCGCGGTGTGGGCGCTGCTGTCCGCGGCCAACTCCGCCGCCCTCTACACGAACATGTGGCGCTACGTCACCGGTACCGACCAGGCCACCCTGTTCGCCGACACCGAGTGGTGGTGGGGCGGGTGGTGGCCGGATCCCGTCGCCATGTGGGTGATCTCATCGCTCGGCTTCGCGTGCTTCGCGGCGTCCGTGGTCTGGGTCTCCCGGCGCGGCCCCGGGCGCACGCCGTCGGCTGCATCCTCCGACCGCGACAGCACGCGAGCCGCATCCGCGTAGCCGGGCGGGCTCGACCGGTTCGGCGAGCGCCCGCCGGTGCAACTAGGCTCGCCGGGCCCCGGCAACGTGTTGATGGAGAGGTGCCCATGTCCTACCGAGCTGTGGAGTCGGCAGAGGTCTCGCCCGACGCGACGATCGGCGACGGCTCGAGCCTGTGGCACCTCTGCCAGGTGCGCGAGCAGGCCGTCCTCGGCAAGAACTGCGTCATCGGTCGCGGCGCCTACATCGGCACCGGCGTCCGGATGGGCGACAGCTGCAAGGTGCAGAACTACGCGCTCGTCTACGAGCCGGGCGTGCTGGGCGAGGGCGTCTTCATCGGGCCGGCCGTCGTCCTCACCAACGACACCTACCCGCGCGCCGTCAACCCCGACCTCACACTGAAGTCGGCCGACGACTGGGAGGCCGTCGGGGTGACCATCGAGGACGGCGCGTCCGTCGGTGCGCGCTCGGTCTGCGTGGCCCCGCTCCGGATCGGCGCCTGGGCGCTGGTCGCCGCCGGTTCGGTCGTGACCCGCGACGTGCCGGCGTACGCCCTCGTGGCCGGCGTCCCCGCCCGCCAGATCGGCTGGGTCTCCCGCACCGGGACCCGGCTCGAGGAACGGCCCGACGGCTCGCTGGTCGACACCGGCACCGGCGCCGTCCACGACGTCATCGACGGACAACTCAAGGAGAGAGAAGAGTGACGCAGCCAGAGTTCATCCCCCCGGCCAAGCCGATCATCGGCGAGGAGGAGCGCAGGGCGGTCGACGCCGTGCTGGCCTCCGGCATGGTGGCGCAGGGGCCGGAGGTGGCTGCCTTCGAGCAGGAGTTCGGCGACCAGCTGGTCGACGGTCGCACCTGCGTGGCCGTCAACTCCGGCACGTCCGGCCTGCACCTCGGTCTGCTCGCCGCTGGCATCGGCCAGGGTGACGAGGTCATCGTCCCGTCGTTCACGTTCGCCGCCACCGCCAACTCCGTCGCCCTCACCGGCGCCACCCCGGTGTTCGTCGACATCGAGCCGACGAACTTCTGCCTCGACCCGCGCGCGGTCGAGGCTGCGATCACCGAGCGCACCCGGGCCATCATGCCCGTCCACCTCTTCGGCCACCCCGCCGACATGACCGCGCTCGGCGAGATCGCCGAGCGGCACGGCGTGATGCTTTTCGAGGACGCAGCCCAGGCCCATGGCGCGACCTGGAACGGCGCCTCGGTCGGCAGCTTCGGCACGTTCGCGATGTTCTCCCTCTACCCGACCAAGAACATGACCTCCGGCGAGGGTGGCATGGTCGCGTGCGCCGACGACGAGACCGTCCGCCGCGTCAAGCTGCTGCGCAACCAGGGCATGGAGCGCCAGTACGCCAACGAGCTCATCGGCCTCAACAACCGGATGACCGACATCCACGCCGCCATCGGTCGGGTGCAGCTGACCAAGATCGGCGCCTGGACCGCGACCCGTCAGCACAACGCCGCCTTCCTCGACGCCCACCTCGAGAACGTCGTCGTACCCCCGGTCGCGGAGGCGGCGACGCACGTCTATCACCAGTACACGATCCGCGTCACCGAGGACCGCGACGAGGTCGTCCGCCGCCTCCGCGAGGAGTTTCAGGTCGGCTCGGGCGTCTACTACCCGATACCGAACCACCGGCTGGAGTCGCTGGAGCAGTACGCCCCGGGGCTGGACCTGCCCGAGACCGAGCGGGCCGCGGCCGAGGTGATCTCGCTGCCGGTGCACCCCTCGCTCGACCAGTCCCACCTCGACCGGATCGTCGACGCCGTCAACACCGTCGTGAAGGCGGGTGCGTGATGTCGCAGACGACCGCACCGACCAGGACGCTGCGCACCGGTGTCATCGGGCTCGGCTCGATGGGACGCCACCACGCCCGCGTGATCCGCTCGACCCCCGGCATGGAGCTCGTCGCCGTCGCCGATCCTGTCGGTGACAAGTTCGGCGTGGCCGGGGACCTCCCGGTCCTGCCCGACGTCGACGCCCTCATCGGAGCCGGCCTCGACGCAGCCGTGGTGGCCGTGCCGACCATCCACCACGAGGACGTCGCGCTCGCCCTGGCCGCGGCCGGTGTCGCGACGATGGTCGAGAAGCCGATCGCCCACTCCGTGGAGGCGGGCGAGCGGGTCGGTGCCGCCTTCGAGCAGGCCGGCGTCGTCGGTTGCGTGGGCTACGTCGAGCGCTGCAACCCGGCCGTCATCGCGATGCGTGAGCGGATCCAGCAGGGGTTGCTGGGGGAGATCTACCAGATCACCACCTCGCGGCAGGGACCGTTCCCGCCGCGCATCACCGACGTCGGTGTGGTCCAGGACCTTGCCACCCACGACTTCGACCTGACCCCGTGGATCGCCGGTGCGCCGTACGTCCGCCTGACCGCCCACACCCAGCACCGATCCGGCCGTGACAGGGAGGACATGGTGGTCGCCACCGGCCGCCTCGCCAACGGCGTCATCGTCAACCACCTGGTCAACTGGCTCTCCCCGCGCAAGGAGCGCCAGTGCATCGCCACCGGCGAGCGGGGTGCGCTCGTCGCCGACACGCTCACCGGCGACCTGACGTTCTACGCCAACGGCACGTTCGAGAACGACTGGGACGCCGTGGCGACCTTCCGTGGCGTCAACGAGGGCGACGTGACGCGCTTCGCCATCCAGAAGCGGGAGCCGCTCGCCGTCGAGCAGGCCCACTTCCGCGAGGCCGTCCTCGGCGGGGACGCCGCAGGCATCGTGCCGATGAGCGAGGGCGTGCAGACGCTCCGCGTCGTCGAGGCGTGCCTGCGCTCGGCCGGCGAGGGGCGCGAGATCACGCTGTGACGTGACCGGCGCGCTCCAGCTCCGCGACGATCACCTCGGTGGGGTGGAACTCGTCGAGGAGCGAGGGGCGCGCCCTGTCGCGCCACGTGCGCAGGAAGTCACGCAGGACCTGCATGTCGAGCCCGGTCAGCACCAGGTTGTCACCGATGCCCTGCTGCGACTCGACCGCCTCGCGGTGGATGGCGGCGGGTTTGCCGAGGATCCCGCACTCCTGCTGGAGCCCGCCGGAGTCGGTGACGACGAAGCTCGCGCGCGCCAGGAGCGGCATGAAGCGCGCGTAGGGCTGCTTGTCCACGACGCGGAACCGGTCACCGAACAGGTGGCCCAGGCCGAGCTCTTCGATCCGGTTGCGCTCGGTGTTCCCGGCCGGCATGACGAGCGGCATGGTGGCGCTGGCCTCATGCAGCACTTCGAGGGTCTGGGTGAAGACCGGGCCGTTGCGCAGCATCTCGAACCGGTGCAGGGTCACCAGCCCGAACTCAGCGGGCAGATCGATGGCCGGGGCGTCGCCGTCGATGGCCAGTCGCAGCGCGTCGATGACCGTGTTGGCGCCGGTGTCGACGATCGACCCCCTGGCCCGCTCGCGGCGCAGGTGCTCCACCTCGTGCTGCGTGGGGGCGAAGTGCAGGTTGGCGATCTTCGCCACGACCCGGCGGTTCAGCTCCTCGGGCATCGGGTGCCAGATGTTGCCGGTCCGCATGCCGGCCTCGACGTGCGCGACGTCGGCCCCCAGGAAGCGGCCCACCAGCGCGCCCAGCACGGTGCTGAACGTGTCGCCGTGCACCACGACGAGCGGGCGCCCGCCACCCGCGTCCAGCCGGCGACGCAGCGCACGGCGGCGGCGTACGACGCTCCAGGCGATGCGCAGAGCCCAGGCCGGGACCTGGGTCACCTTCACCACGTCGCGGTGGTGCCACGGCGGCACCAGGTCTACGGCCGCATCGGGCAGCCGCAGGTCCGAGAGCGTGGCCGGCATGCCGCCGACGTGGAACGCCGTGTTCCAGAACTCGACGGGCTCGCCGCGCTCCTCGAGGGCCCTGATGACCGGCGCCAGCTTGATGATCTCGGCGGTCGTCCCGGCAATGAAGGCGATCGTCACTGGCTCTCCCGTGCTCGTCGAAGCGTTGCAGTATCGTCTGCTCGCGGATCGGGACGAGCGACGAAAGGGAGTCCATCTCCATGCAGGACACCCCTCACGCCTCCACCGCAGGAGTACCCGTTTCGGAGCACCGTGCACGGCTGGGCGTGGTGATGCCAGCCTACAACGAGGGACGGTGGGTCGAGCGCGCCCTCGCCGCCCTGTCGGAGGCCGCTGGTCGCGCCGACTGGCCGCTCGACGTGGTCGTCGTCGATGACGGCAGCACCGACGCCGAGAGCCTGGCGGTGCTCGCCGAGGTCGCCGAGCGATCGGACGTCCGCGTGCTCCGCCAGAGCAACGCCGGGCGCTTCGCCGCGCGCTCCGCGGGGCTCGACGTCGTCACCACCGAAGTCGTCCTTCTCCTCGACGCCCGGGTCGAGGTCCACCCGGAGTCGCTCGCCCGCATCCGTGCGGCCGTGGGCCGGGGCGACGAGGTCTGGAACTACGACGTAGTGCCCGGCTCCCGCGACCTGAGAGCCCTGTTCTGGACCGGCATCACCAAGGTCTGGTGGCGTGACTACTTCCGTAGGCGTAAGGCCGTGGCTTTCGGCCTCGACGACTTCGACCGCTACCCCAAGGGCACCGGTGCGTTCCTGGCGCCGACCGCCCTGCTGCGCCGGGCGGCGGACGGCTTCGACTCCCACTTCGGGGACAGCTCCCTGGCCTCCGACGACACCCGCCTCCTGCGCGCCGTCGCGGGGGAGCAGGACATCCACCTCTCGCCCGACGTCCTGTGCACCCACCACGCCAAGACCGGCCGAGGGTCGTGGTCACGGCAGTGCTTCTACCGTGGCACGACGTTCGTCGACGGCTACCTCGCCGATCCGTCCGCGGCCCGCGGGCTGCTGGTGGGCGTCGTCGGGGCGATCACGGTCGGTGGGCTCGCGGCAGCGGCGCGGCCCCGCACCACGGCGGGCGCCGGGGTGTTGGCGTGCGTCGCGGCCGGCGCCCTGGCCGGCTCGTGCGGCGCGACCGGGCGGGAGTCGGTGGCCGTGGGCGCGCTGAGCCCGGCCTTCGGCGTCTGCTTCGGTGCTGGGGTGCTGCGCGGGCTGCGCATGGCCGCGAGCGCCGCGTGACGCATGCGCGGCGCCAGCTCGGCCTGGTCTCCGTCTCCTTCTTCGCCGCCAGCGGGCTGGGCCTGCTCCTGCTCATCGTGGTGGCGCGGTGGCTGACCCCGACGGAGAACTTGCACTTCCAGGCGGTCTGGGCGCTGATCTTCACCTTCGCGAGCGTGCTCGGCTCCGTGGAGCAGGAGGTCGCGAGGCAGTCCACTACGGCGACGCTGGAGGGACGACGTACGCCGGTGGGTGCCGCCCAGGCCGTCGGACTGGCCGCGATGGCCAGCTTCGTGCTCCTCGCGGGTGTCCTGGCGACGCCGTCTGGGCGCGAGGTCGTGCACGGTTCGCTGTCAGTCCTGCTCCTCACCCTGGCCTCGCTGGCCAACTTCTCGATGCTGATCCTGGCCCGTGGTGTGCTCCTAGGTGCGCACGCGCTCCGCGGGTACGCCGCTCTCTTGGTCGGCGAGGCGCTGGCGCGGGTGGCCATCATCGCCGGGCTGGTGCTGCTCGACGTGGAGGCTGCCGTCGAGTGGGCGGTCCTCGCCACCGTGGCCGGGTCGCTGGTCTGGGTGGGAGCCCTCGGTCGGCTCGCGCGCGCTGTGGACTGGACGGGCCCGCGTGACGAGTGGCGCGTGGTGGCCGGCCCGGTCGCGGCCCTCGGCATCGCCAACGGCCTCTCCGCCCTGGTGCTCACCGGCTTCCCCGCCGTCACCGTGGCCATCCTGGGCAAGTCGCCCGACCTGGCGGTCCTCATCGCGGTCATCACCCTCTCGCGCGCGCCACTCGCACTGATGGCGCCCGTGCAGGCGCTCACGGTGCCCACCGTGGTCCGGTGGAGCCGCAGCGGGGACACCCACCACCTCACCAGGGCGCTGGAGTACATCGCCGGAGGCACCGCCGCCGCCGCGCTCCTCGGCGCCGCCGTGGGCTACGCCATCGGTCCGTGGGCGGTGGCCTTGGTGCTGGGTGCCGACTACCGCCCGACTCCGGTCATGGCCGCGCTGGTCGCCGCTGCGACCTGCGTGATGGCCGGGGCTCTGCTCCAGGCAGCGGCCCTGGTCGCGCTGCGGCGCTACTGGACGGCCACGACCTGCTGGGCCGCTGCGATCGCATCCGCCGCCCTCGTGATGATCGCGACTCCTTGGGGCGCGGAAGGGCGTGGACTGGGCGGGTTCACGGTCGCCTCACTGGTGGCGTTCGTCGCCACCGCGGTCGCCGTCCGCCGGACGGTGGCCACCGCCGAGGGCCGGGATGGGCGGCATCCCCATTAGGGTTCCCCCATGCCCGAACGCCCCGGTCCACGCATCCTGGTGGTCATTCCCGCATGGAACGAGGCCGGTGCCATCGCAGGCACCATCGCCGAGGTAAGGGCCTGCCAGCCCGACGTGGACATCCTGGTCGTGGACGACGGGTCCGGCGACGGTTCGGCGGACGTGGCACGGGCGGCCGGCGCTCAGGTCGCGAGGCTGCCCTTCAACCTGGGCGTGGGTGGGGCGATGCGCACGGGCTACCGCTACGCGATGCGGGAGGACTACGACGTCGTCGTCCAGATCGACGCGGACGGCCAGCACGACCCGAGCTACCTCCCCCAGCTCCTCGCCGGGCTCGACAGCGCCGACGTCGTCATCGGAGCCAGGTTCGCAGGTGAGGGGAACTACGCCGCACGCGGTCCGCGGCGGTGGGCCATGCGCATGCTGGCATCTGTACTCTCGCGGCTCGCCGGCACCCACCTCACCGACGTGACCAGTGGCTTCCGCGTCGCCAACCGTCGTGCGGTCAGGGTCTTTGCCGACCACTACCCGGCTGAGTACCTGGGCGACACCGTCGAGTCGCTCGTGATCGCCCTGCGCGTGGGATGCACCGTGTCCCAGCGTCCCGTCCACATGCGCCCGCGGACCGTCGGGACGGCCAGCCAGTCCCCGCTGCGCGCCGCGACGTACCTGGTGCGCGCCGTCGTCGCCCTCGGGCTCGCCCTGGTGCGCCGATGGCCGGCCGCCACCGAGACCCTCGGTCAGGAGAAGTGATGAGTCCCGTCCTGACGCTTGGCGTGGTGGGCGCGGTTGCCACCCTGGTCGTGCTCTTCGAGATGCTGCGGCGCCAGCGCCTGCGGGAGAAGCACGCGCTCATCTGGGTCGTGGTGGCGTTCAGCACCGTGCTCCTGGTGGTGTTCCCCGGCCTGTTGACCCGGGCCGCCGACCTCCTGGGTGTCCAGGTCCCCGCCAACCTGCTGTTCTTCGTGGCCAGCATGCTGCTGCTCCTGCTCAGCATCCAGTTCAGCTACGAGATCGGCCGGCTCGAGGATCGCACCCGCACCCTGGCGGAGGAGGTCGCCCTGCTGACGCTGCGGATCGACCAGATGACGGACACCGACCGCCCCACGAGTGACGGCGCCGACGCCGACGGGGACGACCTGGGCGGAGACGTCGAGCGACCGGAGGGTCGTCCTCGTCATGAGTAGACTCAGCCGCCACCATCCACCGGGAGGGGGCGATCCTGTGTTTGACGAGAAGAACTACTGGCGTCAGCGCCACGACGACCACAACGGCGCGTTGAAGGCCGTGGGCATCGACACCGTGACCGAGCGGGGCAACCAGCTGGCCTACCAGCTCCTTGCCGATCAGTACGGGCGGTTGCTCGACCGCCTCGCGCTGCCTGCCGGCGCCCGGGCACTCGACGCCGGCGCCGGCGTCGGTGCCTTCACACGGGTGCTGCACGAGCGTGGCTTCGACGTGACGGCTCTCGACATCTCCCAGACGGCGCTGGACGGCATCGACCTGCCCATCGCCAAGGTCTGCTCCCCGATCGCGGCCGCGGACCTCCCTGATCGTTCATTCGATTACGTGCACTCGTTCGACGTCCTCTACCACGTGATGTCGGACGCCGAGTGGGCCGCGTCCCTTGAGGCACTCTGCCGGTGGTCCTCCCGCTACGTCGTGCTGCACGAGCGGTTCCTGCGCCTGCCGCAGTGGATGCCGTCGAAGATCATGAAGATGCGACCGAGGCAGCAGACCATCGGCATCCTCGAGCGCCAAGGCCTCCGACAGGTCGACGAGATGCCGACGTACTTCCTGAGCAAGCAGCTGCTCACCTACCGCGTGGCCGGCAAGCGGCCCGACGCCTTCTACAAGCTCGATGCCTGGGCGCTCGGGCGACACTCGGAGTCCGCGTGGGTCCGTGCGGTGGCCTCGCACCGCGTGAAGGTCTTCGAGCGCCAGAGGTGAAGCAGCAACCCGAACAGCAGGCTCCACCGGTCCAACGACTCCGCGTGCGCTATGCCAAGCGGGGTCGCATGCGCTTCACCAGCCACCGCGACTTCAGCCGCGCCTTCGAGCGTGCGGTGTTCCGGGCACGGGTGCCCATGGCCTACTCCTCAGGCTTCAACCCGCACCCGCGCATCTCCTACGCCGGTGCGGCCCCGACGGGGTCGGCGAGCGAGGCGGAGTACCTCGAGCTGGCCCTCGCCGAGGTCGTCGTGGCGGCCGACGTCCACGCGATGCTCGACGAGGCGCTGCCGCCCGGACTGGACGTCCTCGAGGTCGTCGAGTCGCCCGGCGGGTCGTTGGCCGACCTGCTCGAGGCCAGCCGCTGGCGGATCGGGCTGACCGCCGACCACGCTGCGGTCGCGGACGCCGTGATGCGGTTCCTCGCGGCCGACGAGGTGCTCGTGGAGCGGATGACCAAGAAGGGGATGCGCGAGTTCGACGCTCGCGGTGCCGTCCTGTCGCTGGTGGTCGACCCGGCCGCCGGTGCCGCGCCCGGACGTACGTCGATGGACGTGGTGCTGCGGCACGGGACCCCGGCTGTGCGCCCCGACGACGTCCTGCGCGGGCTCGAGGCGGTGGCTGGCCTGCCGATGGACCAGGCGCCGCTGATGACGCGGCTGGCCCAGGGCCCCCTGCTCGGATCGGACCAGGTCGGCGACCCGCTGGCGGATCGCGCATAGCGCCACGCGGGTCGCTGTGTGCGATACTCGCCACGTTCGACGCCCTGACCACCGTCGGGATCCGTCGAGCCGACGACGTTCTCGCCGGCCGCACCAGCGGTCGGCACCCCGGGTGGGTGGACGTCACCGGACCGCGACGCGGCCACATGAGTCGGTGACAGCGACTCGGTGGCCCGGCGACCGCGGCGGGTGGCGCACCGGCTGCCCGGAGACGCACCCGCGGAGGGGGTCGCCGCCACAGAAGCTTTGCGTCCCCGCCGATCGTCCTGCGAGAGGGGCGGACGCCGTACCGGCACCGTCACGGTGCCCGAGGAGCACCACATGCTCAGTGATGACCAGAACGACCAGCCCGAGCGCACCGAGTCGGAGGCGGGCCAGCCCACCGAGGCCGCTGCGCCTGCCACGCCCGTCGTGACCCGTCGTACGCGCAAGGCGCCTGCCAAGAAGTCGGCCGCCGCGCCCGCCCCGTCCGCTGGGGACTCGCCGGCCGGTGCCGCTCCGGAAGCCGGCGACACCGACGCCCCGGTCGTGCAGAAGACCACCTCGCGACGAGCGCCCGCCAAGAAGGCGCCGGCACGCAAGACCGCCGCGAAGAAGACCGTCGCGACCCCCGAGCCCGACGCTGCCGCCGCGCAGGCCGAGGCCGACCCGGCCGACGAGGCCCCCGCGCCCCCCAGGAAGGCGGCTGCCAGGAAGTCGGCCGCCAAGGCGCCGGCCAAGAAGACCGCGGCCAAGCGCACCGCCAAGAAGGCCGCACCCGCGCCCGAGCAGGCCGCCGCCGCCGCTGACGCTGAGGAGACCGCCGAGGCAGCCGGGACCGCTGAGGCCTCCGACGCCGCCACCGGTCACGCCGTGCTGTTCCAGGCGCCCGTCGTCACCACGACGACCCGCCGCACGCGCAAGAAGGCCGTGCCCGCCCCGGTCGAGACGGTCGACGCGACGGAGTCCACCGAGGCCGCCGAGGCCCCCGCGTCCACCGAGGTTCCCGAGGCCACCGAGACTGCGGCCCCGGCGAAGAAGTCGGCCGCGAAGAAGTCGGCTGCAAGGAAGTCCACGGCTGACAGGCCGGCCAGGAAGCGGTCCGGCAAGAAGGCCGTCGCCGCCGAGGACGCGCCCGTCGTCGACGAGGACGAGGAAGCCGTCGCAGCCCTCGCGGAGGCCGAGGCCACCGAGGACGCAGAGGGCACCGAGACCAGCACGGAGTCCGCCGCGGAGTCCGAGGACGAGTCGTCCTCCGAGTCCGCTGACGACACCGAGGGTGACGGCGAGGGTGGCGCCGGTCGTCGTCGTCGCCGCCGCGGCGGCCGCCGTCGCCGCAAGGGTGGCGAGGGTGACGGTGAGGGTGCGGCCGAGTCCGGCTCCGCCGACACGGCCGACGACTCCACCGAAGGCACGGCGGGACCCGCCTCGGCTGACGGCGACTCCGACGCGACCGACGGCACCGGCGAGGGCACCTCGCGCCGACGCCGCCGTCGTCGCCGCGCCGGCGACGAGGGCTCCTCCGACGACGCCGAGCCGAACACCGTGACCCGGGTCCGCAAGACCCGCTCGGCCGAGGACCAGATCACCGCGGTCGCGGGCTCCACCCGGCTCGAGGCGAAGAAGCAGCGCCGCCGCGAGGGCCGCGAGGCCGGTCGTCGTCGTGCGCCGATCGTGAGCGAGGCCGAGTTCCTCGCCCGCCGCGAGTCGGTGGAGCGGGTCATGGTGATCCGCCAGCGCAAGGACCTCATCCAGATCGGCGTGCTCGAGGACAAGGTCCTCGTCGAGCACTACGTCGCCCGCGAGTCCCAGACCTCGCTCATCGGCAACGTCTACCTCGGCCGCGTCCAGAACGTGCTCCCGTCGATGGAGGCCGCCTTCATCGACATCGGCAAGGGCCGCAACGCGGTCCTGTACGCCGGCGAGGTCAACTGGCAGTCGCTCGGCCACAAGGAGGGTCAGCCCCGCAAGATCGAGTCGGTGCTCTCGAGCGGCCAGATGATCCTCGTGCAGGTCACCAAGGACCCGATCGGTCACAAGGGCGCCCGCCTGACCAGCCAGGTCAGCCTCGCCGGTCGCTTCCTCGTCTACGTCCCGGACGGCACCACCTCCGGCATCTCGCGCAAGCTTCCCGACACCGAGCGCAGCCGCCTCAAGACCCTCCTGAAGGAGATCGTCCCCGACACCGCCGGCGTCATCGTGCGCACCGCGGCCGAGGGCGCCAGCGAGGACGAGCTGACGCGTGACGTCGAGCGCCTCAAGGCCCGCTGGGAGGACATTGAGAAGAAGGCGACCCACAAGGGTTCCGGCCCCCAGCTGCTCTACGGGGAGCCCGACCTGACCCTGAAGGTCGTGCGTGACCTGTTCACCGAGGACTTCGCCAAGCTCGTCATCGAGGGTGACGACGCCTGGGACACCGTCCACGGCTACGTCGAGTCGGTTGCCCCGGACCTCGCCGAGCGCCTCGAGAGGTTCGAGCGCGGTGCGACCGGCGGCGACGTGTTCGCGACGTACCGGATCGACGAGCAGATCCACAAGGGACTGGACCGCAAGGTCTGGCTGCCGTCGGGCGGCTCGCTGATCATCGACCGCACCGAGGCGATGACCGTCGTCGACGTCAACACCGGCAAGTTCACCGGGTCCGGGGGCAACCTCGAGGAGACGGTCACCAAGAACAACCTCGAGGCCGCCGAGGAGATCGTGCGCCAGCTCCGGCTGCGCGACATCGGCGGCATCATCGTGGTCGACTTCATCGACATGGTGCTCGAGTCCAACCGCGACCTCGTGGTCCGGCGGCTCGTCGAGTGCCTGGGTCGCGACCGCACCCGCCACCAGGTCGCCGAGGTGACCTCGCTCGGCCTGGTGCAGATGACCCGCAAGCGGATCGGCACCGGCCTGGTCGAGGCGTTCAGCGAGAACTGCGAGGCCTGCCACGGCCGTGGCGTGGTCATCAAGGACCAGCCCGTGGACCCGGACGCCCGCTCCGACGACGGAGAGGGTCGCCGCAGCAACCGGCGCCGCGGTCGTCGCGGTGCGGGCAACGACGACTCCGGCAACGACACCGGCGGCGACAACGCGGGCGGCAGCGCCGACGCGAAGACCAGCGAGCCGCACCACGCCCACTCGTCCGCGCCGTCGCCCAAGGACGTCGCCGCGATGGCGCGCCACGAGCGCACGGTCGAGGAGGCGTCGTCGGACGCCTCCGACGTGTCGGGCGAGCAGCCGGGCGACGCCCGGCCGGTGGAGACGACCGAACCGGCTGCGGAGAAGGTCGCCGAGGCCCCGCGCGCCGAGGCGCCGCGTGCCGAGGTGCCGCCGGTTCAGGCACCGCCCGTCGACGCAGCTCCGGCGGCCAGCAGCGACCCGGCGGTCGAGCCGGCTGACGAGAAGGCTGACGAGAAGGCTGTCGAGGCACCGCCGGCCGAGCCCGAGAAGCCGAAGGTGGTGACGCGGACGCGTCGCCGGTCCGCGAGCCGTCCCGCCGGTCCGCCGTCGGGCGTGGGCGGCTCCACCACGCCGACCACCCTGACCACGCCGACCACGCCGACCACGCCGATGGGCGAGGCCGCTCCTGCGTCCGACGCGACCGACGGTGGCCGGGACACCCAGCCCGACCCGTCCTCGGGCGGTCCCGGCGAGGCGCCGGTGGTCGAGCACGTCCCGATCAAGAAGAAGGGCTCGCGCAAGCGATGAGGCCCGGGAGGAGGGTGGCCGACCTCGTTTTGCCCGGTCGGCACCCGATCCCGTAGTCTTGACCCTCGGTGTTCGACACACCATCCCTGCGCGCCCGCCACGCGGCGTACTCGCCCGAAGTTCCAGGCGGTGTCGTGCGCAGACCCCCAGTTCCTGAGACCAGTAGTTCGTATCGAGGAGAGTGACTCGCCGTGTACGCAGTCGTGCGCAGTGGCAGCAAGCAGCAGAAGGTTGCCGTGGGCGACGTCATCGAGATCGACGCGATGGCTGCCGCCGGTGACACCCTCACCCTTCCTGTGGTGATGGTCGTCGACGGTGACAAGGTCACCGCGACCGGCCTCGACAAGGCGAGCGTGACCGTCGAGGTCACCGGCCGCACCAAGGGTCCGAAGATCATCATCCAGAAGTACAAGAACAAGACCGGCTACAAGAAGCGCCAGGGTCACCGCCAGAAGTACACCCAGGTCAAGGTCACCGACATCTCCCTCTGAGCGCCGGCTCGAGGTCGACCACCAACTCTTCGTTCCAAAGGACTGAACAATGGCTCACAAGAAGGGTGCTGCGAGCACCAAGAACGGCCGTGACTCCAACTCCCAGCGCCTCGGCGTGAAGCGGTTCGGCGGCCAGGTCGTCGGCGCCGGCGAGATCATCGTGCGCCAGCGTGGCACCCACTTCCACCCGGGCACCGGTGTGGGCCGTGGCGGCGACGACACCCTGTTCGCCCTGCAGGCCGGCGCCGTCGAGTTCGGCACCCGCCGCGGCCGCAAGGTCGTCAACATCGTCCCCGGCGAGTGACGTCACCGCGACACTGAGCACTTCTGCGAAGGGCGTCCCTGTCTGGGGGCGCCCTTCGTGCTTTCACCCCCCGCTCCACACCTGACAGGAACCCCCATGGCCATCCCCACGTTCGTCGACCAGGTCACGCTGCACCTCGCGGCCGGACGAGGTGGCAACGGCGTGGCCTCGGTCAAGCGGGAGAAGTTCAAGCCGCTCGGCGGTCCCGACGGCGGCAACGGCGGTCAAGGCGGATCGATCATCCTCCAGGTCGACACGAGCGTCACGACCCTCGTCGACTACCACCACAGCCCGAAGCGCCGCGCCGACAACGGTGGCCAGGGCGCCGGGGACCACAAGAACGGCGGCAACGGCAAGGACCTGGTCCTGACCGTCCCCGACGGCACGCTCGTGAAGGCCGAGGACGGCACCGCGCTGGCCGACCTCGTCGGCCACGGGACGACGCTGATCATCGCCGCCGGCGGCCGCGGCGGCCTCGGCAACGCCGCCCTCGCCTCCTCCAAGCGCAAGGCCCCCGGGTTTGCCCTGCTGGGCGAGCCCGGCGACGAGTTCGTCGTACGCCTCGAGCTCAAGGTCGTGGCCGACATCGGCCTGGTCGGCTTCCCGAGCGCCGGCAAGTCGTCGCTGATCGCCGCGATCTCGCGGGCCCGGCCCAAGATCGCCGACTACCCGTTCACCACCCTCATCCCCAACCTCGGCGTGGTCACCGCCGGCGAGACGACCTTCGTGGTCGCCGACGTGCCCGGCCTGATCGAGGGTGCCGCCGAGGGCCGTGGCCTCGGCCACGACTTCCTGCGCCACATCGAGCGCTGCGCCGCGCTGGTCCACGTCGTCGACACGGCCTCCATCGAGCCGGGCCGCAACCCGCTCGACGACCTCGAGGTCATCGAGGGCGAGCTGGCCCGCTACGGCGGCCTCGAGGACCGGCCGCGGTTGGTCGCGCTCAACAAGGTCGACGTCCCGGACGGCCAGGACATCGCCGACATGGTGGTCGAGGAGCTGCGCGGTCGCGGACTGCGTGTGTTCGAGGTCAGCGCCGCCTCCGGCGCCGGCCTGCGCGAGCTCACCTTCGCCATGGCCGAGATCGTCGTCGCGTCCCGCGAGGTCGCGCCCGCGGACGAGCCCGAGCGGATCGTGCTCCGGCCGAAGGCGGTCGACAGCGGCGACGACTTCGACGTCGTCGCCACCGACGACGGGTGGCGGGTGCGCGGCACCAAGCCCGAACGCTGGGTGCGGCAGACCGATTTCAGCAACGAGGAGGCCGTGGGCTTCCTCGCCGACCGCCTCAACCGGCTCGGCGTCGAGGTCAAGCTCGCGAAGATGGGTGCCCAGGAGGGCGACACCGTCCTCATTGGCGCCGACGACAACTCGGTCGTCTTCGACTTCAAGCCCAGCGTCGAGGCCGGTGCGGAGATGCTCGGCCGTCGTGGTGAGGACGAGCGGCTGCGCGAGGCCCGTCCCGCCCGCGACCGCCGCCGCGAGATCGCGGAGGGGATGGAGACCAAGGCCGACGAGGAGGCCCGCGCCGACGTCGCCCGCCGCCTCGACGAGGAGCGCAGGAAGAAGGGTCCCAACCGCAGCTCCGGCAGCTCCGGCGTGGGCCCGATGGCCTACGAGATCGGCAGCAAGGACGACCCCGACTGGGACGGCAGTGACGACTGACCGCTCGACCCTGGTCGACGGTGCCCGCCGCATCGTCGTCAAGGTCGGCTCGTCGTCGCTGACCACCGCTGCAGGCGGCATCGACCCGGCCCGCGTACGCCAGCTGGTGGAGGTGCTGGCCGCCGCTCGCGGTGCCGGCGCAGAGGTCGTCCTGGTCTCGAGCGGTGCCATCGCCGCCGGCCTGGCCCCGCTCGGGCTGACGAAGCGGCCGCGCGGCCTCGCCGCGCAGCAGGCGGCCGCGTCCGTGGGGCAGGGTTTGTTGGCGCACCGCTACCAGGAGGAGTTCGCCCGGCACGGGATCGTCACGGGTCAGGTGCTCCTCACCGTCGACGACGTCACCCGGCGCGCGCACTACCGCAACGCGCACCAGACCTTCGCCAAGCTGCTCGAGCTCGGGGTCGTGCCGATCGTGAACGAGAACGACACGGTCGCCACCTCCGAGATCCGCTTCGGCGACAACGACAGGCTGGCGGCGCTGGTGGCCCACCTCGTGCACGCCGACCTGCTGGTCCTGCTGTCCGACGTCGACGGGCTCTACGACGGCCCGCCATCACGGCCCGGCGCGCGGCTGGTGCCGGTCGTGCGGTCCGAGGAGGACCTGGCCGCGGTGACCGTCGGGTCGGCGGGCTCCGCCGGCGTCGGCACCGGTGGCATGACCACCAAGGTCGAGGCCGCCCGCATCGCGACCGGTGCCGGCATCGACGTCCTGCTGACCTCCGCCGAGCAGGCCGCTGCCGCGCTGGCCGGCGCCGAGGTCGGCACCCACTTCGAGGCGACCGGCAAGCGCCGCCCCACCCGTCTGCTGTGGCTGGCCCACGCCACGTCCGGGCAGGGGACGCTGTCGCTGGACAGCGGTGCCGTGCGTGCCGTCGTCGAGCGTCGTGCCTCGCTGCTCGCGGCCGGCGTGACCGCCGTCGACGGCGCCTTCGTCGCCGGTGATGCCGTCGACCTGCTCGACCCGGACGGCGCCGTGGTGGGCCGCGGGCTCGTCAACTTCGACGCCGACGAGCTGCCCGCCCTCCTCGGCCGCTCGACCAGCGAGCTCAAGGTGGCGCTCGGGGCGGCGTACGAGCGCGAGGTCATCCACCGCGACGACCTCGTCCTGCTCTAGCGTCCGGCGGTCAGTCCTCCGCCAGCACCTCGTCGAGCTCGTCCATCGTGCTCGCGAAGGCAGCGGCGAGGTCGACGTCGTAGGCGTCGGCGAGGGTGAGGACGCTCCACAGGCAGTCGGCGAGCTCGTGGGCCAGCGCCTCGTCGAGGTCCTCGCGCGGGCGCACGCCGGCCTTGCCCTGCACCAGCTTGGCGAGGTCGCCGACGTCGCCGAGGAAGCCGAGCATCACCTCCTCGGTCGTCCACGACCGGCCGTACGTCGACGCCTCGACCTCGGCGTACCTGCTCCGCACCGCGCGGGCCCGCTGCTGCATCTGCTCGAACTCCATGCGGTGATCCTGCCGCAACCGGGCTCAGTCGAAGGCGCGTGGCAGGTCGAGCACGGCGGCGAGCCTCTCGGCGTACGGGTCGCGCGCGCTCGGCGGCACCCACCGTCGCTCGGGATGGCGCTCGTAGAGCCGGTCGCCGTGGTGGCGCGGCAGGACGTGCACGTGGAGGTGCCACACGTCCTGGTCACCGGCCGGCTCGTTGTGCTGCCGCGTCGACACCCCGTCGCAGTCGTACGACGCCCGCATCGCCACCGCGAGCCGCTGGGTGAGGTCCCACACGGCGTGGCCGACCTCCGCGGGCAAGTCGTAGAGGTTCTCGTGGTGGACGCGCGGGACCACGAGGACACCGCCGGGGTTGTCCGGCCACCAGGTGGGGGAGACGCGGGCGAAGGCGTGCTCGGTGACGGCGACGACGTCCTCGGCCCGGTTGTGCTCGTTGTGGAGGCCTCGCTGGATCCGGCAGAACGGGCAGTCGTACCCCTCGGGCTCGTGTGTGTGCACGGGCGCGACGCTAGCCTGCGGGAATGCACTGGGAGCCCTCGGCGGAGGACCTCGCCGAAGAGGCCGCGTTCCGTCGGCTCTACGGCGAGTGGAAGGCGCTCGACCCGGCCGGACTGGCCGACTTCATGGCGACGTACGACGGCGAGTGGTGGGTCGTCGGTGGGTGGGCGATCGACGCCTTCACCGGACAGGCGCGGCGGCACGAGGACATCGACGCGGTGATCTGGCTGCGAGACCTGCCGCTCTTCCGGGCGATGGTGGGGGACCGACACCACATCTGGAGCGCCGGTGTCGGCGCGCTCCGGCCGGTGAACGACGACTTCCCCGGACCGCACGAGGGCTCGGGGCAGGTCTGGTTGCGCCACCACGCGCAGGCACCGTGGTTCCTCGACTGCCTGCTCGCCGAGGACCGCGACGGGCTGTGGGTGTCGCGCCGCGACCCCGACCACGTGGTGCCGCTGGCGGACGTGACATGGGCGGCGGACGACGGGATCCGCTACATGCGCCCGGAGGTGGTGCTGCACCACAAGGCCCGGCTCAACCGACCGAAGGACGATGCCGACCTCGCGGTGGCATGGCCGCTGCTCGGCGCGGCGGAGCAGGACTGGCTGCGCGAGGCCGTTCGCAAGGAGCGCGCGGACCACCCCTGGCTCGAGCGGATGGGCTGAGGCCTCACGCAGCGCGCGCCCAGGCGAGCGCCTGTGCACTCAGCTCCTTCGTCGAGAGCCCGAGCTCGCGGCGTACGACGTCCTCGGTCTGGGCCCAGGAGAAGAATCGGGCCGTGCGGAACGTGCGGACGAGGTCCCACAGCGCGGCCTCGCCCCTGGTGGTGGCGACGTAGTCGCATACCACCGCCGCCAGGTTGTAGCTGAGGGTCGGGTCGCCCGTGTAGAAGCTCCTGGTGGGTTCGAGCGTGCGCGCGGACGTGCCGCCGAGCTGGTAGGCGGCGATCCGACGGCGCGCGCCGACGGGCATGGTCGAGCGGGCGACGTACTCCGCGGCGCCCTCCATCAACCAGACGGGGGAGCGGTCGTCGGTCGCGCCCAGCGCGACGTGCGCCAGCTCGTGACGGAACACGAGGCCGCGGGAGAGGACGTCGCCGACGACGGTCGGGTTGACCGCGAACCGGTAGGCGGCCACCGGACCGCCGGGGCGCGCCAGCACGGGGAACGCCACGCCCGCAGTCCGGTCGACGGACATGCCGCTCATCTCGGCGATGGCGGTGGTGTCGGACGTGCCGTAGGCGACGTAGCGACCCGACCAGTCCGGGAAGTGGCGCTTGACGACCGCCGTGGCGTCGGCGAGGTCGGACATGACGTAGCCGGCGTGCTCGCTGGTGTCCTCGTCGAAGACCGCGAGGATGCCGCCCGCGCGGCGCACCTCGATGTGGGCGAGGTCCCAGGGGGCCGGGATCCAGCCGTTCACCACGTCGACCTGCTCGTCGCGGTCGCCGGCGAGCAGGACGTCGTCCTCGTGCACGAACGTCCACACCATCTTGTCGGTGACGGGGCGGCTGTCGAAGCCGCGCAGCCGCATCGTGAACTCGACAGGGAGCCGCAGCTCGCCGTCGTCGAAGTCGTCGGCGAGGGCGTCCTCGTCGCCGAGCTCGAAGGACACGTCGCCCACCGGCAGCCGGGCCAGGTTGTCGAACCAGCGGGCCTGGGTCGCGGAGAAGCCGAGCTCGTCGGGGTCGACGGTGGCGAGGAACGCCTCGCGGTCGCCGTCCGCCAGCGCCCGCTCGCGCTCGTCGAGGAGCGCGAGGGCCTGCTCGCGCAGCGACCCGTCCGTCCCTGCCGTCGCCGCGGACCGTCCCGGACCGTCGGGTGCCGGGGAGCCGTCGGGCGGCTGGCCGCCCGCCTGGCACGCGAGGGTCGGCAGCAGCAGGAGACAGGCGAGCCGGGCCCGGGATGCGCGCACGGGGGGAGCCTAGGTGTGAACGTGGCCACGCGGGGCGGGTTGACGGAGGTCGGCCCCGTAGGCTTGGCAGGTCATGAACCAGCCGCTCGTCTACCTCGACCACGCCGCGACCACGCCGATGCTGCCGGCCGCGATCGAGGCGATGACGCGCCAGCTCACCGGTGTGGGCAACGCGAGCTCGCTGCACGCCTCCGGCCGCGGTGCCAGACGGGTGGTCGAGGAGTCCCGCGAGACCATCGCCCGAGTGATCGGTGCCAGGCCGGGGGACGTCGTCTTCACCTCCGGAGGCACCGAGTCCGACAACCTCGCGCTCAAGGGGATCTTCTGGGCCCGCCGCGCCGAGGACCCCCGTCGCACCCGCGTCCTCTCGACCGCCATCGAGCACCACGCGGTCCTCGACCCGCTCCACTGGCTCGCCGTGAGCGACGGCGCCGACGTCGAGCTGCTGCCCGTGTCGCCGGAGGGCGTGCTCGACCTCGAGTCGCTGAGGGACTCGGTCGCCAGGGACCCGGAGTCGGTCGCGCTGATCTCGGTGATGTGGGCCAACAACGAGGTCGGCTCCCTGCAGCCGGTCGACGAGGTCGTCGCGATCGCCGCCGAGCACGGCATCCCCGTGCACACCGACGCGGTCCAGGCCCTCGGTCAGGTGCCGGTCGACTTCGCCGCCTCCGGCGTCGACGCGCTGACCTTCACCGGCCACAAGGTGGGCGGCCCCTACGGCGTGGGTGCGCTCGTCGTACGTCGGGACCTGGCCGTCAGCGCCCTGGTGCACGGCGGCGGGCAGGAGCGCGACATCCGCAGCGGCACGCTCGACGTGCCGGCCATCGCCAGCCTCGCGGCCGCCGTCGAGGAGTCGGTCAAGCACCAGCACGAGCACGCCGTGCGCGTCGCCGCCCTGCGCGACGACCTGGTGCGCCGCGTCGTCGAGGTCGTGCCCGACGCCCACCTGCACGGCGCGCCGGCGGGGCCCCAGCGGCTCCCGGGCAACGCCCACCTCGGCTTCCCGGGCTGCGAGGGCGACTCGCTGCTGATGCTGCTCGACGCCCGCGGCATCGAGTGCTCCACCGGGTCCGCCTGCTCCGCGGGCGTCCCGCAGCCCTCCCACGTCCTGCTCGCGATGGGCTGCGACGAGGACCAGGCGCGACACTCGCTCCGCTTCTCGCTGGGCCACAGCACCACGCCGAGCGACATCGACGCCCTCGTCGAGGCGATCGGCCCGGTCGTGGAGCGCGCCCGGGCCGCCAAGGCACGATGAGGGCGGTTGAGTCAGGGATGAGGGTCGTCGCCGCCATGTCCGGCGGGGTGGACTCGGCCGTGGCCGCCGCCCGCGCCGTCGAGGCCGGGCACGAGGTGACCGGGGTGCACCTCGCCCTGAGCCGCAACCCGGCGTCGTACCGCTCCGGGGCGCGCGGGTGCTGCACCATCGAGGACAGCAACGACGCACGCCGCGCGGCCGACGTCATCGGCATCCCGTTCTACGTGTGGGACCTGTCCGACCGCTTCCACGAGGACGTCGTGGAGGACTTCATGGACGAGTACGCCGCCGGGCGCACGCCCAACCCGTGCCTGCGGTGCAACGAGAAGATCAAGTTCGCCGCCGTGCTCGACCGCGCGCTCGCCCTGGGCTTCGACGCGGTCGCGACCGGGCACTACGCGCAGCTGCGCACCGGGGCCGACGGGCTGATCGAGATGCACCGCGCCACCGACCACGCCAAGGACCAGTCCTACGTCCTCGGCGTGCTCGACCAGGGGCAGCTGCGGCACTCGATGTTCCCCCTCGGTGACACCGACAAGCCGGCCATCCGTCGCGAGGCCGAGGCCCGCGGTCTGCTCGTGGCCGACAAGCCCGACTCCCACGACATCTGCTTCGTCGCCGACGGCGACAACGCCGGCTGGCTTCGCGAGAAGCTCGGCGACCGGGCGCCCAACCACGGCGGCGACATCGTCGACGCCACCACCGGCGAGACGGTCGGCAGCCACACCGGCACCTACGGCTTCACCATCGGCCAGCGCCGCGGCCTCCACCTCGGCGTGCCCGCCGCGGACGGCAAGCCGCGGTTCGTGCTCGACATCGAGCCGGTCAGCGGAACCGTCACGGTCGGGCCCCGCGAGCGCCTGGCCGTCGACCACGTCGCCGGCGTGCGCCCGCGCTGGTGCGGCACGGTCCCCGAGCGGGTCGAGGGCACCGTCCAGATGCGCGCCCACGGGGCGGAGCACCGGGCGGTCGTCGTCGTGTCCGGGGACCACGTCGAGATCGACCTCCTCGACCCGGCCGAGGGGATCGCACCCGGGCAGGCCGCGGTGATCTACGACGGCACCCGCGTCGTCGGCTCGGCGACCATCGAGTCGACCCGTCCCGTCGAGGTCCACGCGTGACGCGAGCCACGGGCGTGGGCTCGATGCCCGGCACCACCGACGCCGACCACGCCGAGGCGACCCGCCTGGTCCTGGGCGAGCTGCCCGACCTCCCGCACGTGCCCGAGCTCCCCGGCCGAGGCGTGACGGCCGCGATGACGGGTCGTGGGCTCGCGATCGTGTCCGGCCTCGGCGCGGACCTCCAGCCCGCCGGCTGGCGGCTGACCGACGCCAGCGGCGTCGACCACCGTCGCGCGCGGTCGCTGCTCGCCCAGGACCTCGACACCGTCGAGGAGCTGGCGCAGGACTACCAGGGCGCGTTCAAGACCCAGGTCGCCGGCCCGTGGACCCTGGCCGCCACGGTCGAGAAGCCGCGCGGCGACAAGGTGCTCGCCGACCACGGCGCCCGCCGCGAGCTCGCGCAGGCGCTCGCCGAAGGCGTCCGCACCCACCTCGCCGACCTGCGGCGACGCCTCCACGGCGTCGACCGCTGGATCGTGCAGGTCGACGAGCCGGTGCTGGCCGCGGTCGTCGCCGGCCAGGTGCCGACCGCCAGCGGGTTCGGCCGGCACCGCAGGGTCGACCTCCCCGAGGCCTCGGCGCACCTGGAGTGGGTCGTCGCGGCGATCGTCGATGCCGGCGGCGAGGCATGGGTGCACTCCTGCGCGCCGAAGACGCCGTGGTCGCTCGTCGCCGGGACGGGGGTGCACGGCCTGTCCGCCGACCTCGACATGCTCGGCCCGGCCGACCTCGACACGTTCGCGGAGGTGCTCGAGTCCGGCCGCACCACCGCCCTCGGCGTCGTACCGTCCACGGCGCCGGCCACCGAGGTCTCGGAGGCGCGGACCACCGAGCGGGTGCAGCGGTGGCTCGACATGCTCGGCCTCGACCCGGACGGCGTGGGGGAGCACCTGGTCGTCACGCCGACCTGCGGCCTCGCCGGTGCGTCGGCTGAGTGGGCGGGCCGGGCCGTCAGGCTCTCCGCGACGGTCGCCCGGAACCTCTGACCACCTCGAGCACCGACGCGAGCGCCACGTCGTGCCACTCCTGCGAGCCCGCGAGCATGTAGTGGCCGAGGCCGCCCATGTCGTGGAGCTCGGCGCTGCTCGCCACCGCGCGCGCACGATCGACGTAGCGACTGGTCTCGCGGAACGACGTGATGCGGTCCCGGCGCCCGTGGGCGGCCCGCAGGGCACGGCCCGCGAGGGAGGAGACGGGATCGTCCGCGGACCACCACGGCGCGAGCCCGACGACGCCGACGACCGACGAGTCGTCGGCAGCGTGGACCGCCACCCGGGCACCCATGGAGTGGCCGAGGAGCACCACCGGCACGTCGCCGTGGGCGGCCCGGATCTGGTCGAGGGCCCACCGGGCGTCGGCCACCGGGCCGGCGCCACCGTTCCACCCGCGCACCCGGTAGCGCGCGAGCCAGACGCCGACGCGGGCCTCGTGGGCCTGCGGCACGATCGCGCGCTGCAGCCACGCGGCCCGGCGCCAGGACGCGCTCGTCGAGCCGATGACCCGGTCCGACCGGGGCTTGCCCCCGTGGAGGACCAGGACCATCGCTCGCGGGTCGCCCGGGACGTCGTCGGTCGTCAGGAGGGGATCGGTCACGACTCTCCTTCGAGACGGCGACGACGTCGGATGGCTCGGTGTGCCGGGTGGCTCAGTGGACGCCGACGCCCTCGGGCGCGGACTCCGTGGCCAGCTCCTCGTGCTTGACGTCGAGGAACAGCCACACGATCGCCGAGGCTGCCACCATCATCAGCGAGCCCACCAGGAACGCCATCGTGGCGCCCTCGGTGAACGATCCGAGCGAGGCGAGCTGGCCGAGCGCCCCCTGGTCGAGCTGCGGCGCGGCGGCCGCGATCGACGGGGCGATCTCGTCTGCGCGCGTCTGCGCGAAGTGGAGCGACACCGTGCTCAGCGTGGCCAGACCCAGTGCGCCACCCACCTGCTGCATCGTGTTGAGCACCCCGGACCCGATGCCGGTGTCCTGGGCGCGCAGGTGGTGCACAGCGACGAGCGTGAGGGGCACGAAGTTGAGGCCCATGCCGAAGGCCATCAGGACGACGAAGGGCAACACCTGCGTCCAGTAGCTGACGTCCGTGCCCAGCGCGACGCCCTGGCCACCCATCGACGCCGGTAGCGAGGCCAGGATCGACGCCGGGTCCTCCGGCACGGTGATCCGGCTGAAGCCGTAGAGCGCCGCAGCCGAGAGCAGCGTGCCCACGCCCGACAGGTAGCGCGGGTCGACGAAGGCGATCAGCTTGGACGCGGTCGTCGCCGAGATGATCATCGCGATCGAGAAGGGCAGGAAGGCAACGCCGGTGTGGAGCGGGGAGTAGCCCACGACGAGCTGGATGAAGAGCGAGAGGAAGAAGAACATCGCGAACATCGCCGCCGGGACGATCATCATCACCGCGAAGGCGGCAGCGCGGTTCTTGCTCTTGAAGATCCGGAACGGCATGAGCGGGTGCTCGGCACGCGACTCGATGAGCAGGAAGACACCGAGCAGCGCCACGCCGACGACGAGGCTCAGGACGGTGGTGGTGTCGTCCCAGCCGTAGCGCACGTCACCCGCGCGGGACAGCCCGTAGACGATGGCCAGCAGGGCGCCGGTGCCGGTGATCGCACCGGGGACGTCGAGCCACCCGGAGTGGCGCTCGGACTCGTCGAAGAAGCGGGGGGCGAAGATCGCCGCCGCCAGGCCGATCGGCACGACGATGAGGAACGTGTAGCGCCAGCCCTCGAGGCCCAGGATCGGGTCGAGGCCGGTGAGCCAGCCGCCGAGGATGAGGCCGACGGCGGCACCCACGCCCGCCATGGCGGCGTAGACCGCGAACGCACGGTTGCGCTCCTTGCCGGCGGGGAACGTGGTGGTGATCAGGGCAAGGGCGGCGGGGGACGCCATGGCAGCGCCGAGGCCCTGGAAGCCACGGGCGCCGAGCAGCATGACCTCGTTCTGGGCGAAGCCGCCGACGAGCGAGGCGGCCGCGAACAGGAGCACGCCGGTCATGAAGATCCGTCGCCTGCCGTAGAGGTCGGCCAGCCGGCCGCCGAGAAGCAGGAACCCGCCGAAGGTCAGGGCGTAGCCCGTGACGATCCACTGCAGGTTGGCCTGCTCGATCGACAGGTCTTCGCCGATGTAGGGGAGGGCGATGTTGGCGATGGTGCTGTCGAGCACCACCATCAGCTGCGCGAGGGAGATGAGCACGAGCGCCCAGCGCAAGCGCTTGTGCTGCTCGGGGGTCACCTCGTCGGCAACCAGGGTGCTGTCGGTCATGGAACGTCCTTTGAGTGGTGGTGCCAGGTCGATTCGAGCAGAGGGGTCCGACAGCGGGTGCCGGACGTGGCAGACAGTCAGGGGTTGCAGGGTCAGCGGTCAGGTGCGGAGGGTGCTGGTCCGCGCAGCGCGGCGGGGAGGATGACCTCGTCGAGCACCCGGCCGACGAGCTCGGGCGTGACGGCGTCGCCGAGCAGGAAGGCCCGGTGCAGGACGATCCCGGCGAGCGACGGGGCGAGGATCGAGAGGTCCACGTCGGGGTGGACCTCGCCGCGCTCGCGGGCCCTCTCGTAGATCGCGCGCGAGGTGGCGACCTTCGGCGCGATGAAGTCGCGGCGGTAGACCTCGGCGAACTCCGGGTCACGCCCCATCGCGGTGACCACGGCCGTGAGGACGGTCTGCGCGATCGGGTCGTTGAGGCCGCCGCTGCCGCAGTAGGCGGCGAGCAGGTCGCCACGCAGGGTGCCGGTGTCGGGGACGACGGCTTCGCCCTTGTGCGCCATGATCGCGGCCACCACGAGCTCGGGCTTGCCCTTCCAGCGGCGGTAGAGCGTGGCCTTGGACGCCTTGGCGCGGCTCGCCACGGCGTCCATGGTCAGCAGGTCGTAGCCCACCTCGTCGAGCACCGCGAGGGTCGCCTCGAGGATCTCGAGCTCGCGCTCGCCCGCCACGCGGGGGCGGGTGCCGGTCTCGGTCGGGGTCACGCGTGCTCCTCGGTCGCCGTGCTGATGATGAAACGGAACGGTTTCGTTCCACAACGCCACAGTAGGCAGATCCATTCCGATGGAACAAATCAGTTCCATCCGGTCCAGACCGGCGAGCACGTGGCGTGCCGAGCACCTGTCGGACCAGACCGGCAGACTGTCCCCATGAGCACGTCCGAGCAGCCCGACCTCGAGGCCACCGACGCCACGGTGGAGTCCGCCCCGCCCGAGGCGCGCGAGCGTCACCGGGAGGTCAGCGAGCAGGTCGACGACGCCCGCTGGCGCTACTACGTGCTCGACGACCCGACGCTGTCGGACGCCGACTTCGACGTACGGCTGCGCGAGCTCGAGGCGTTGGAGGACCGGTTCCCCGAGCTCCGCACCCCCGACTCGCCGACCCAGAAGGTCGGTGGAGCGGTGTCCACCGAGTTCACCGCGGTCGACCACCTCCAGAGGATGGAGAGCCTCGACAACGCGTTCACCTACGACGAGCTCGAGGGGTGGTACGCCCGACTGCAGCGCGAGGGCCTCGAGGCGCCCGACCTGCTGTGCGAGCTCAAGGTCGACGGCCTCGCGATCAACCTCCTCTACGAGGACGGCCGGCTGGTGCGGGCCCTCACCCGGGGCGACGGCCGCACCGGCGAGGACGTCACGCCCAACGTCAAGACGATCGACTCCGTGCCCCACCGGCTGACGGCTGCGGACGGGTTCCCGGTGCCCGGGCTGCTCGAGGTCCGCGGCGAGGTGTTCCTGCCCGTCGAGGCGTTCGAGCGGCTCAACGTGTCGATGACGGAGGCGGGGCGTCCCGCCTTCGCCAACCCGCGCAACGCGGCGGCGGGGTCGCTGCGGCAGAAGGACCCGCGGGTCACGGCCAGCCGCGCGCTCGGGATGGTCTGCCACGGCATCGGTGAGCGCCGCGGCTTCGAGCCCAAGGCCCAGTCGCACGCCTACGAGGCCCTCGCGGCGTGGGGCCTGCCCATCTCCGACCAGGTGCGGGTGGTGCCGTCGCTGGCCGACGTCCAGGCCTATGTCGAGAACGCCGGGGAGAAGCGCCACTCGATCGTCCCCTACGAGATCGACGGCGTCGTGGTGAAGGTGGACGACGTCTCGCTGCAGCGGCGCATGGGTTCCACCTCGCGCGCCCCGCGGTGGGCCATCGCCTTCAAGTACCCGCCCGAGGAGGTCAACGCCAGGCTGCTCGACATCCGGGTCAACGTCGGTCGCACCGGGCGGGTCACCCCCTACGGCGTCATGGAGCCGACGAAGGTGGCCGGGTCCACCGTCGAGAACGCCACCCTCCACAACCGCCACGAGGTCGAGCGCAAGGACGTCCGTCCGGGCGACACCGTGGTGCTGCGCAAGGCGGGTGACGTGATCCCCGAGATCGTCGGCCCGGTGCTGGGGCTGCGTCCCGAGGGGCTCGAGAAGTGGGTGATGCCGGAGGACTGCCCGTCCTGCGGCACGCGACTGGCCGAGCAGAAGGAGGGCGACAAGGACCTCCGCTGCCCCAACCACCAGCACTGCCCGGCGCAGGTCCGCGAGCGGGTATTCCACGTGGCCGGGCGTGGTGCCTTCGACATCGAGGGCCTGGGCTACGAAGCCGCATCGGCCCTCATCGACGCCGGGGTGATCACCGACGAGGGCGACCTGTTCTCCCTGACCCGCGAGCAGCTGGTCAGGGCTCCGCTGTTCACCCGGGCGCCGAGGAAGGACGAGGACGGGCCGCAGCTCTCGGCCAACGGCGAGCGGCTGGCCGCCAACCTCGACAAGGCCAAGCAGGTGCCGCTGTGGCGGGTGCTGGTCGCTCTGTCCATCCGCCACGTCGGCCCCACCGCGGCCCGGGCGCTGGCCCAGGAGTTCGCGTCGATGGCCGCCGTCCGCGCCGCCAGCGAGGAGGAGCTCGCGGCGGCCGAGGGGGTCGGCCCGACGATCGCCGAGGCCGTGATCGCGTGGTTCGAGGTCGACTGGCACCGCGCGATCGTCGACGCCTGGGAGGCTGACGGCGTGTCGATGGCCGACGAGCGCGACGCGTCGATCACCCGCACGCTCGAGGGCCTCACGATCGTGGCCACCGGCTCCCTGGAGCACTACACCCGCGACTCGGTGAAGGAGGCGATCATCAGTCGCGGCGGCAAGGCGGCGGGGTCGGTGTCCAAGAAGACCGACTACGTCGTCGTCGGGGACAACGCCGGCTCCAAGGCCGACAAGGCCGAGCAGCTCGGCGTCCCCGTGCTCGACGAGGACCAGTTCACACTGCTGCTGGAGAAGGGGCCCGACGCCCTGGCCTGACCGTCCGCGGCGCCCGGGAGGTTTGAGGTGCGGCCTCCGGGGTCATCAACCCTGCAACGAACCACTTCTTGGGAGTCAGCATGCGCCTCGTCCGTCACCTCCTGCCTGCCGTCGTCGCGACGGTCGGCCTCGCCGCACCGCTCGCGGTCGCGCCGACCGCGCATGCCGCCCCGAGCTGCGCCGGCCTCAAGGCCACGATCGTGGGCAACGACAAGGCCAACTCGATCACCGGCACGCCCCGGCGGGACGTCGTGGTCGCCCGCGGTGGCAACGACACGATCCGCGGCCTCGCCGGCAACGACGTGATCTGCGGGGGTGACGGCGCCGACACGATCCTCAGCGGCGAGGGCAACGACCGGCTCTACGGCGAGACCGACCTGGTGCGCCTCGACCAGTTCGGCCGGGTGGTCAAGAAGGGCGACACCCTCTCCGGCGGCACCGGCGACGACACGATCGACCTCGGCTACGACCCGCGCCCCGCCGGCGAGGGCACGGCCGTGGTGCTCGACGGGGTGACCTACGTCAACGCGCCGGCACCGGTGGTGGTCGACTTCCGCGCCGCACGCACCGTCCCGGTCGCCGCCGACGGCAACGACACCGTCACCGGGTTCGACGGCGGCATCCGGCTCGTCGGGTCGCCGTTCAGCGACACCGTCAAGGGCACCAACTCGGCCGACGTGATCGCCGCGCGGGGTGGCGACGACACGATCTTCGGTCGGGGCGGCGACGACACGATCACCGCCGACGCGTCGGGCACCCTCGGCAACGACCGGCTCTACGGCGACGCCGGCGACGACCAGCTCGTCGGCACCGTCGGCATCGACACCTTCGTGGGGGGCAGCGGCGGCGACACCCTGTCGACGACGTCGGAGAGCCACCAGGTCTGGCGGGGCGGCAGCGGCAGCGACACGATGACCTTCCCGATACCGGCCGAGTCCGGGTTCGTGGCCAAGGGCTACGGCGGGCAGGACAAGCTGCGCATCGTCGCCAGCTCCAACCCCGCCCTCAAGCCGACCCTGCGCATCGACCAGCTGAGGAAGACGACCATCCGCGGCCTGCAGCCCTTCACGCTCGAGGGCAAGGTCACCGGCTTCAGCGACGTGGTCCTGCCGGCCCGGGCCCTGTCGATCTTCAAGTGCAGCAACGACTCCGAGATCGTCACCGCCAACCCCGACTACCGCGTGAAGCTCTACGGCCGCGGCGGCGCCGACGTGCTGACCGGCTCCGACGAGCCCGACCGCCTCGACGGCGGCAAGGGCTTCGACATCGCGCGGGGACGAGGCGGCAACGACACCTGCAGGGCGGCGGAGAAGCGCTCGAGCTGCTGAGCCGCTGCTGACCTCCCGGACCGCGCGTCTGCTTCCCCCGCGGGCGCAGGCGGGGGCACGATGCCTCCATGGCGCGCACCAGCAGGCTGCTCGTGCTCGCAGTGGCCTGGGCGGTGCCTGTCTGCTGGACCGTCCTCGCGCTGCTGGCCGGGCCGTCCGACGGCACCAGCCTCTCCTCGAGGCTGCTGCCCACGGCGGGCGCGCGCTGGGTCGACACGGTCCACGTCCGGGCCACCTACGGCGAGACGGCGCTGCGACCGGGTGACGAGGTCCAGGCCGTCGACGGCCGCGCGCTGGACGACTGGGCGGACGGCACCGGCGACCTCGACGGCGTACGACGCGAGGTGGGCGACGTCGTCCGCTACGAGGTCCGCCGGCCCGGGGCGGGCCTCGACCTGATCCAGCAGGTCGACGTCACGCTGCACCGCTACCCGCTCGCCGCCGCCGTGCGGGCCGCCCCGCACGTGGTGCTCCTGCCGGTCCTGCTGCTCGTGCTGGGCTCGCTGGTCTTCTGGTCGAGGCCGTCGGCAGCGCCTGCGTGGGCGTTCCTCGTCGCCGCCGCACTCCTGCCCGCGACGCTGACGTCCACCCCGCTGGGCCTCGGCGTCGTCGACCTCGCCGGTGCGCGCGGCACCTGGCCTGCGGCCGTCGGCGAGGCGATGGCCGTCCTCGGCCTCGTGGCGCTGATGCTCGCGGTCGCGCTCCTGACCCGGCCCGAAGGCCGGGGCCGGTGGGTGACGGCCGTGCTGCTCGCCGCGCCCGCGGTGGGGTACGCCGTCTGGGTGGCAGCGCTCTTCGACGGGGCTGGCTCGGCGCTGGAGCAGCAGTGGGTGCTGGCGACCGTCTGGGCACCGGCCCTGTGGGCCGCTGTCCCGGCCCTGCTCGTGATCGCGACGCTCGCCCACCTGCGCGCCCGCGGGCGCTCCGACGTGCTGGCCACCAGGCTCGCCCTCCTCGGTGTCGGCGCCGGTGTCGGTGCGTGGCTGGTGCTCGGCCCCGTGCCCGACCTCCTCACCGGGGAACCGTTGCTGCGCGAGGACCTGCTCGTCCTGCTCGGTGGCGGGCTCGCCGTGGCCTGTGTCGCGGTGGCCGCGGGGCGCTACCACCTCGGCGAGATCGAGCCGCGGGTCCGCCGCGGGCTCGTCCAGGCGCTCGTGCTGGTCGTCGTGGGAGCCGCGTTCGCCGGCGCGGTGCGGGCGGTGGACGCCGCGGCGGACATCTCAGCCGGCTCGATGCTGGCCGGCGGGCTGCTGGCGCTGCTTCTCCTGCCCGCGGGGGTCGCGGTCCAGCGGACCGTGCGGCGGGTGGTCTACGGCGACCGCGAGTTCCCCGACCGGGTGGTGTCGGACCTGCGCCGGCTCGATGCGCTGACCGCGCCCGAGGACGCGCTGCGCGAGGCCCTCGAGCTGCTCGCCCGTCGCCTCCACCTGTCGTACGCGGCCGTCGACGTGCTGGCCACGCCCACCTCCGGACCGATCGCCGCCGCCATCGGTGCCCCGACGGGCACGCCCGCGACCGTCGACCTCTCCGTCGGTGGCACCACGGTGGGACGGCTCCGGGTCGAGGTCGACGCCGGCCACGACCCGTTCGGGCCGGGGGACCGGCGGCTGCTCGAGGACGTGGGGACCCAGGTCGGCGCGCTCGTGCAGGCGGTCACCGCCAACCGCGAGCTCCAGGTCTCGCGGCAACGGCTGGTCGCGGCGCGGGAAGAGGAGCGCCGGCGGCTCCGGCGCGACCTGCACGACGGCCTCGGCCCCTCGCTCGCGTCGCTCGCGATGCGCCTGGAGGCGGCCTCCGACCTCATCGACGACGACCCCGAGCAGGCGGCGAACCTGGTGTCGCGACTCTCCGACCAGGCCCGCGAGGGCATCGGTGAGGTACGACGGCTCGTGGAGGGACTGCGACCACCGGCGCTGGACCAGCTCGGCCTGGTCTCGGCGCTGCGCCACCGGGCCGCCGAGCACGGCTCCGCCGGGGCCGGGGTGCCGTGGTCCGTGGAGGCCGGCGACGACATCGAGCCGCTTCCCGCCGCGGTCGAGGTCGCGGCCTACCGCATCGTCGTCGAGGCGGTGACCAACGTGCAGCGCCACAGCGGCGCCGACCGGTGCGTCGTACGCCTGGCGCGCGAGGACGGCGACCTGCACATCGACGTCTCCGACACGGGATCGGGGCTGGCTCCGGACCGGCGCCCGGGTGTAGGCCTGTCCTCGATGCGGGAACGCGCCGAGGAGCTCGGAGGGTCGTTCGAGGCGGGGGACCGCCCCGGTGGCGGCACCGTGGTCCAGGTGCGGCTGCCGCTCGACGAGGGACCACCAGCGTGAGCAGAGCAAGGAGGAGCCGATGGACGGCCACCGGGTGTTGATCGCCGACGACCACGACGAGTTCCGGCGCGGCCTGGAGGCCCTGCTGGCCGCGACGCCGGACGTGGAGGTGGTGGGCACCGCCTCCGACGGCGCGATGGCGATCGCGCTGGCCCTGGACCTCCAGCCCGACGTGGTGCTGATGGACCTGCACATGCCGCGGGTCAACGGCATCGACGCGACCGCCCAGATCGTCGCCTCGTCGCCGCACATCGGGGTGCTCGTCCTGACGATGATGGAGGACGAGGAGTCGGTCTTCGCCGCGATGCGGGCCGGCGCCCGCGGCTACCTGCTCAAGGGCGCGCGCCGCGGTGAGATCCTGCGTGCCGTCGAGGCCGTGGGTGCCGGCGAGGTGATCTTCGCACCCGGTGTCGCCGACCGGGTGATGGACTACTTCCTGGGGGTGCGCAACCGGCCCGTCGCCGACGCCTTCCCGGACCTGACCGAGCGCGAGCGCGTCGTGCTCGGCCTCATCGCGGAGGGCAAGGAGAACGGCGAGATCGCGCGACAGCTCGGGCTGTCGGTCAAGACGGTCCGCAACCATGCCAGCAACATCTTCGCCAAGCTGCAGGTGGCGCACCGTGCGCAGGCGATCGTCAAGGCGCGCGAGGCGGGCCTGGGCTGAACGCCCGTCCGGAGTCCGGTCAGCCGGACCCGTCGCGGCAGCCGCCCTGGAGCCGCGCGTCGTCCTGGGCGTCGCCTCCGACCGCCCGCGCCTGCTCCACGTCGGGGTAGACCACCGAGGCGCCGTTCTCCACCCCGAAGGTGCCGACGATGATGCAGGCGTCCGTGCGACTCGGGTCGACCGTCGTCAACGCCTGCACGAGCCGGTAGACCTGCGCGGGCGACATGTCGGTCTGCAGCCCGCCCAGCGCGGAGAGCGTGACCGCCTCCATGAAGCCGGCGTCGTCCTCGGCGTCGCGCAGCCGCTCGAGCACCCCGAGGAGCAGCCGCTGGTGGTTGGCCGCACGCTCGAAGTCGCTGCCGCCGGGGAGCGTCTCGCGGGTCCGGGCGTAGTAGAGCGCCTCGTCGGCGTCGAAGGTGTTGGGGCCGCGCCGCACCTGGACGTCGCCCTCCTCGGTGGTGAAGGCCAGCGGCGAGTCCACCTGGACGTCGCCCACGGCGCCCATCATCGACAAGAACCCTTCGAAGCCGGTCACCACGACCACGTCCGGCTCGATCCCGAGCAGGTCGTCGACCTCGCGCGCGACCCCCTCGGTCCCCTCGTCGCGCAGGGCGGTGTTGAGGCGGGCGCGACCGTCGCTCATCTCCACGTAGAGGTCACGGGGCAGGCCGATCGCGACGGCCCGGCCCGTGTCGAGGTGCACGCCGATGAGCTGGATCGCGTCGGTCAGCCCGGTCGTCACGTCCTCACCGGCGGCGGCCTCGGAGCCGAGAGCCAGGACCCAGAGGATGCCGTCGCCCGCGTCGACGGCCTTGGCGGTGCCGATGGTCGTCAGGCTGATGCTCGTCGGGTGCACGGAGCCGGACGGCACGACGAGCGCAGCGCCGGCGAGGACCGCCGCCAGTGCGGTGACGCGCCGCAACCACCTCGTGCGCCGCCTCATGCTCCAGCTCATGCCCCACCTCCCGACTCCGCCTCGGCGGGCGTCTCGTCGCCGTCGTCGAACCTGACGTCGTAGCCGAAGATGGACCAGGTGCCGTCGTCGTCGGGCACCAGCATGAAGCGTCCGTCGAGCGCCAGCGGTCGCGTGGTGCCGTCCTCCATGGTCGCGTCGAAGGCGAAGTGGACCTTGGCCGTGCCGCCGAGCACCTCGCCCGCCTGGGTCAGGAACGAGAGCCTGGCGTCGAGGTCGGTGGCGCGCACGGCGGTCGCGTCGCGCGCCGTGGCCGCGGTGAGCAGGTCGATGTCGCGGGTCGCCTTGCGTGCGGCCACGCTGGTGAAGGGCTCGAAGGCCTGGACGAACTCCTGTCGGGGGAACTCGCCGAGGAAGGCGGCCACCACGTAGTCGGAGAGGACGTCACCGACGGCCCCCTCGACCTCGGTGCGGGTCTGCTCGTCGAGGCGCTCGGCGCCGGTGACCGTCTGGACGCGGAGGGCGGCCGACTCGGCCGTCGGGTCCCCCTCGTCGTCGGGCGGGCTGTTGTCCGAGCACCCGGCCGCGAGCACCGCCGCTGCGACCGCGACGCCCACGCGCGCGGTCCACCCGCGGCGGCGAGAGGAGCCCATGGCGATCATCATGGCCGACGCAGCCTGACCTGTCTCAGCTCGCCGGGACCGTGTTGACCGTGGAGAGGTCGAACTCCTCCACGTTGTCCCGGGCCGGGTGTCGTGTGCCGACCGGGCCGCGGGCGAACTCCATGACCAGGGTGCCGGTCACCGTCCGGGTGAACTCCTGCGTGACCGCGCCCAGCGGGCGCTCGCACCGGTCGACCATCGCGCACCCCCAGCGCAGCGTGCCGGCGTTGAACACCCCGGCACCCGAGCCGGCCGTGTAGTAGACCGACTGCGTCGTGGTGGTGACGCCTCGGCAGGAGTACGGCGAGTGGCTGAGCACCTGGAGCGGCCGCGGCAGCCTGCCGTCCGGGTAGACCCGGTCGGCCTCGGGACCCACCAGGCCGGGGATGTGGTCGCCGTGGCGGACGCCCGTGCCGCGGAACCCCCACCAGCCCGGGCTGGCGACGACGTAGTCGGTGTCGACGGGGTAGCACTCGTACTGCATCCCCAGCAGGTCGTGCTCGGGGCGCGGCACGGGCGGCTCGCGGAACATCGCCGTCGCCTCGACGGACCCCTGCGCGTACAGCGGGTCGAGGTGCGCGGAGTGCCGGTAGCCGACGACCACGCGGGCCGGCGCCTCGGTGCCGGGCTCCAGTCGGATCCGCCAGTACATGGTGTTCGCGCCCAGGAAGGCCAGGTTGGTCCCGGCGTCGCGGGCCCCGAGGACGACGTCGCGCATCGTGTTGGTCCAGTACTCGTCGTGCCCCATCGAGACGTAGCCGCGGGCGCCCGCGAGCGCTCTCGGCGTGGTGTGCAGGTCGACGTTGGTGAAGTAGGACAGCGGCACGCCGGTGCTCTCCGCCCGCACGACGACCGGGATGGCGGCCGTGCGGTAGTCGTTGGCCCCGGTCGCGCCGTTGTAGGGCCGGTCGAAGCTCACCGCGTGGCTCGGGGCGTCGCCGTTGGCGCCGGCGTACAGGCTGTAGCCACCCCACTCGTTGTAGGCCTGCCACGTCGTGACGGGCGCGACCAGCGCGACGGTGCCCTCTGCCGACTCGGAGGTCACGACGTAGGGCACCTGGGTCTCCCACCCGGTGTCGGTGCGCAGCCGGAAGACGTAGAAGCCGGGCGTCCACGTCGACGTGTCGACGGTCAGGTCGCGCTCCCAGGGCGCGACCACCGTGCGCCGCTCGTACGACGAGTAGCGCGGCGCCGGCTGCTGCCGGCCCCGCCGGAAGCCGGACTCCCAGACGAAGGCACCGGTGCCACCGTCGTAGGACCCGATCCGGAACGCCGCCGCCTCCCAGCCGCCCTCGGTGGTGGACACCTTCAGGCCCACCCGCGTGCCCGGGACGCCGCTGGCGTGCGTGGTGTAGGCCGCGACCTCACCGTGGAACGATGTCCTGCTCAGCCGCCAGTCCTCCGAGCCGCGCGGCTCGGGGGTGGGCTCCGGCTCCGCCTGCTCGGTGGCCTCGGTGTCCGCCTGCGCCCGCGGGATGCCGATCGCTGCCCCGCCCGCGTCCCTGCCCGCCCGCTCGGCCGAGGCGCACCCGGTCCCCAGCACCAGGACCGCCACCACGACCACTGTCCCGAGCCTCGCCCACCGTGTCCGCATCGCCATCTCCTCGGCCGTGGCGTCGGAGGGTCCCGTCGCCGTCATGACGACGTTCGTCCGGGGGCACCTCCCGGCACATGGGGCGGCGATCCCGGGAGGTCGGGACGATCAGGACCGCCGTCCCGACCGGGCGCCGGAGCCGAGTGGGCGGGGACCTAGGATCAACCCCATGCCTGAGATCTCCCGGGACGAGGTGGCCCACCTGGCCATGCTCGCCCGCATCGACCTCTCCGACGCCGAGCTCGACCACCTGGCGCCCCAGCTGAGCGTCATCCTCGAGTCGGTGGCCTCGATCAACGGGGTCGCGGGTGACGACGTGCCACCCACGTCGCACGCCCTCCCGATGACCAACGTGTTCCGCGAGGACGTCGTGGTCCCGGGCCTGACGGCCGAGGAGGCGCTGTCCGGCGCGCCCGCCGTCGAGGACCAGCGCTTCTCCGTCCCGCGGATCCTCGGCGAGGAGGCGTGATGAGCGACCTGACCCGCAGCACCGCTGCCGCGCTCGCCGACGGCCTCGCCGCCGGCGAGGTCACCTCCGTCGAGCTCACCGAGGCCCACCTCGACCGGATCGACGCCGTGGACGGCGCCGTCCACGCCTTCCTCCACGTCGACCGCGACGGTGCCCTCGTCGATGCCGCCGACTCCGACGCCCGCCGGGCCCGGGGCGAGGCACGCGGCCCGCTCGACGGCGTACCGATCGCGGTCAAGGACGTCCTCGCCACCCGTGGACTGCCGACCACCTGTGGCTCGAAGATCCTCGAGGGGTGGATCCCGCCCTACGACGCCACCGTCGTCTCCCGGCTGCGCGCGGCCGGCCTGCCGATCCTGGGCAAGACCAACATGGACGAGTTCGCGATGGGCTCCTCGACCGAGCACTCCGCCTACGGCCCCACCCGCAACCCGTGGGACCTCGACCGCATCCCCGGCGGCTCCGGCGGCGGCTCCGCGGCCGCCGTCGCTGCCTTCGAGGCACCGCTCGCCATCGGCACCGACACCGGCGGCTCCATCCGCCAGCCCGGCGCCGTCACCGGCACCGTCGGCGTGAAGCCGACCTACGGCGGCGTCTCCCGCTACGGCCTCGTGGCCCTGGCCAACAGCCTCGACCAGGCCGGTCCGGTCACCCGGACCGTGCTCGACGCGGCGATGCTGCACGACGTGATCGGCGGCCACGACCCGCGCGACTCCACGTCGATCAAGCAGGACTGGCCGTCCTTCACCGAGGCGGCGAGGGCCGGCGCCACGGGCGACATGAGCGGGGTGAAGGTCGGCGTCATCACCGAGCTCGCCGCCGGGAGTGAGCAGAGCGGCTGGCAGGCCGGTGTCATGGCGCGCTTCCAGGAGTCGGTCGACCTGCTGGTCGAGGCCGGTGCCGAGGTCGTCGAGGTGTCGTGCCCCTCGTTCGTCCACGCCCTCGCCACCTACTACCTGATCCTCCCTGCCGAGGCGTCGAGCAACCTCGCGAAGTTCGACGCGATGCGCTACGGCCTGCGGGTGACCCCCGACGGCAACCCGAGCGCGGAGGACGTCATGCGCGCGACCCGTGACGCCGGCTTCGGTGACGAGGTCAAGCGCCGCATCATCCTCGGCACCTACGCGCTCTCCAGCGGCTACTACGACGCCTACTACGGTCAGGCCCAGAAGATCCGCACGCTGATCAGCCGCGACTTCGACGCCGCCTTCGCCGACGTCGACGTGCTCGTGTCGCCGACGGCCCCCACCACGGCGTTCAAGCTGGGGGAGAAGCTCGACGACCCGGTGGCGATGTACCTCAACGACCTCGCCACCATCCCCGCCAACCTCGCCGGCGTCCCGGGGATCTCGGTCCCCAACGGCCTCGCCGACGAGGACGGCCTGCCCAGCGGCTTCCAGGTGCTCGCGCCGGCGCTGGCCGACGACCGCGTCTACCGCGTGGGTGCCGCGCTCGAAGCCCTGTACGCCGACCAGTGGGGCGGACCCCTGCTCGACAAGGCACCCGCCCTGGCCGGCGCCGCGACCGCCGAGGTGAAGTGACGTGACCGAGACCCTGATGCCCTTCGACGACGTGCTGGCGGCCTACGACCCCGCCCTCGGCCTCGAGGTCCACGTCGAGCTCAACACCGCCTCGAAGATGTTCTGCGGCTGCCCGGCGGTCTTCGGCGGCGAGCCCAACGCTGGCACCTGCCCGACGTGCCTGGGCCTGCCGGGCGCGATGCCGGTCGTCAACGGCAAGGCGGTGGAGTCGGCGATCCGCATCGGCCTGGCGCTCAACTGCGACATCGCCGAGTGGTGCCGGTTCGCCCGGAAGAACTACTTCTACCCGGACATGCCGAAGAACTTCCAGACGTCCCAGTACGACGAGCCGATCTGCTTCGACGGCTACATGGACGTCGACGTCGACGGTGAGACCTACCGCGTCGAGATCGAGCGTGCCCACATGGAGGAGGACACCGGCAAGTCGCTGCACGTCGGCGGTGCCACCGGCCGCATCCACGGCGCCGACTACTCGCTGGTCGACTACAACCGCGCCGGCATCCCCCTCATCGAGATCGTCACCCGGCCGATCCTCGGCGCGGGGGAGAAGGCACCGGAGGTCGCCAAGGCCTACGTCGCGCAGCTGCGCGAGCTGATCGTGGCGCTCGGCGTCTCCGAGGCGCGGATGGACCAGGGCAACCTGCGTGCCGACGTGAACCTGTCGCTCGCCCCGAAGGGCAGCGGCACCCTCGGCACCCGCACGGAGACGAAGAACGTCAACTCGTTCCGGTCGGTCGAGCGGGCCGTTCGCTACGAGATGCAGCGGCACGCGGTGATCCTGCGCGACGGCGGCTCGATCCTCCAGGAGACACGTCACTGGCACGAGGACACCGGCATCACCACGAGCGGGCGCGAGAAGTCCGACGCGGAGGACTACCGCTACTTCCCCGAGCCCGACCTCGTCCCCGTGGCCCCGAGCCGCGAGTGGGTCGACGAGCTGCGCGGCACGCTGCCGGAGAACCCGACCGTACGCCGCGCCCGCCTGCAGGCCGAGTGGGGCTTCACCGACATGGAGATGCGCGACACCATCGGTGCCGGCGCGCTCGGGCTGGTCGCCGAGACCATCGCGGAGGGCGCCGCCCCGCAGGCCGCCCGCAAGTGGTGGCTCGGCGAGCTCGCCCGCCGCAGCAACGAGGACGGCGTCGACATCGTCGACCTGCCGATCACCCCGGCCGACGTGGCCCGCATCCAGGCGCTGGTGGACGAGAAGGTCGTCAACGACAAGCTCGCCCGCCAGGTCTTCGAGGGTGTGCTCGCGGGCGAGGGCACCCCGGACGAGGTCGTGGAGAAGCGTGGCCTGGCCGTGGTGTCCGACGACGGCGCGCTCGGTGCCGCGGTGGACAACGCGATCGCCGCCAACCCCGACGTCGCCGACAAGATCCGCGACGGCAAGGTCGCCGCCGCGGGGGCCCTCATCGGCGCGGTGATGAAGGAGATGCGCGGCCAGGCCGACGCCGGCCGGGTCCGCGAGCTGATCCTGGAGAAGCTCTCCTGACCCCTACTTTGGTCGGAAGATGCGGCTGAATCGCGGTCTAGACAACTTGTTAGGGTGCTGGTGAGTCCCATTGGTCACATCACCAACCAACGCTCGCAGCATCGGGGGAGTGGTCGGCCGCGGCATGCGGCCGTGACGACCTCGGCGAGCGGGAAGGAAGTCATGCACCATCGCATTCGACCTGTCCGAACGGCTCTGGTCGCCCTGTCGACCGCAGCGCTGGGGGTCGGCGTACTCGCCGCTCCGCCTGCATCCGCTGAGCCCACGCCCGCCCTGCGCGCCGCCAAGGCCGCCGCGGCGAGCACCGACAGCACCCCGTCCACGATCGCCGCCGAGTGGATCGCCGGGGAGCTCAGGGACGGCCTCATGGTCGGTTCGTCCGGTCCGGACTTCGGCCTCACCATCGACACCGGGATGGCCCTCTCGACCGTCGCCAGCCAGGGCGGCACCGTGACGGCGATCAACAACTCCCTCGAGCCGCGCATCGCCGACTACGTCGGCGACGGGACCAAGGAGTCCTACGCCGGCGCGCTTGGCAAGGCGGCCACGTTCGCCAGGGTCGCCAAGAAGAACCCGACGAGCTACGGAGGGGTCAACCTGATCACCCGGCTCGAGGAGCGCACCGCCGACGCCACCACCGGCACGGCGCCGAACACCACGCCGAACCCGCTCGTGGGCCGGATCTCCGACAAGTCGGAGTTCGGCGACTACGCCAACGTCGTCGGCCAGTCGTACGCCGCGCGTGCGCTGACTCTCGCGAACTCCAGCGAGGCCGGTGCCGCGCGCGACTTCCTGCTCAAGCAGCAGTGCGCGTCGGGCTACTTCCGTGCCGACTTCGACAAGCCCGACGTGCCCAGCCAGGCGTGCGCCGAGGGCGTCGCGGGCAGCGCGGCCGACCCGGACGTCACCGCGCTCGCGGTCATCAACCTGGTCGAGTCGGGCGACAAGAGCCCGGCTGTCGTGGGTGCCCTCGCCAAGGCCGGCACCTGGCTGGCCGACCGGCAGCGGGGCAGCGGCGCGTTCCGCGCTGCTGCGCCGGTGAGCAAGATCAACACCAACTCCACGGCGCTCGGCGGCTACGCCCTGGGCCTGCTGAAGAACCGCGACGCGGCCCTGAAGGCGGCGCTGTGGGTCCGCAAGAACCAGCCGGTCGACAAGTACAAGTGCCGCACCGCGCTGACCAAGGACACCGGTGCCGTGGCCTACCGCAAGGACCGGGCGACCGGTGCCAAGACCAGCGGTATCCCGGCCGACGCCCGTGACGAGTGGCGCCGTGCCACCTCGCAGGCGATCCTCGGCCTGCAGTTCGCCCCGGCGAGCAAGGACAAGCTCCGCATCGTGTCCGTGCGCAAGCAGGCCCGTGCCGGCGAGCGCGTGCAGTTCCGCGTGTTCGGCCTCGCGCCGAGCGAGAGCGCGTGCCTGCAGGTCAAGGGCGACTTCGTCCGTGTGAAGGGCAAGACGTCCGGCGACAAGATCGTCCGCAAGCTGCAGCTGCCCACGGGCAACCAGCGTCGCGTCGCCCTGGTGAAGACCTCGGACGACGAGGCTCGTACGTCGCTCCGCGTGCGCAACTGACGCGTAGCTGACGGCACCCGACGCACCACCAGCACCACCCCTCGGCCCGGCGCCCACGGAGCTCATCTCGTGGCGCCGGGCCGAGGTGCGTCCGTGGACCGACGGGGGTTACGCTTCGCAAGCCGCGCCCGCCCGGGCCGGCACCACACACGCCCGAGCTGGGGAAAGCCGGTCCGAAACCGGCGCTGACCCGCAACCGTGGGCACGGGAGCGATCCCGTGCGAGCCGGAAGACCCACCTCGACGCGTCTTGATCACCATCGTTGTCGAGGAATGCAACGGGGCGAGCCGGTATTCCGCCTCCCTCGTTGTCGCAGCGAGGGAAGGAACCATGAAGTTCACCTCAGGGCTGGCAGCCGTCGCGCTCGCAGCCGCCACGCTGGCACAACCCCTGTCCGCCCCGGCTGTCGCCGCGACCCCTGCTGAGGCAGCGGACGCTGCAGGCGACTGGATCGCAGGGGAGCTCACCGACGGCGTCGTGATCGGTGACTACGGTCCGGATGCTGGGTCGGGCATCGACGCCGCGCTGGCCCTCGAGGCGCTCGGCCGCGACGCCGACGCCGGGGGGGTCGCTGACGGCCTGGGACCCCTGCTGGTCTCGGTGAACGACCCGTACAAGTTCGGCTACGTCAAGACGTCCGAGTACGACTACAACGTCCCGATCGGGGAGGACCCGATCTACCTGCGAGAGGGCTATTACGCCAACGCCACCGCGAAGGCTGCCGCCTTCGTCGAGCGCCTCGGTGGCGACGCCGCCAACCGGTACTCCGAGATCGACCTCCTCGACCAGCTCGAGACCCTCACCGACGACGTGACCGGTCGGATCTCCGATGACAGCAGCTACCCGACTGACTACGCGAATTCGATCGGCCAGGCTCTCGCCGTCGAGGCGCTGACCGCGGCCGGCTCGAGCGAGGCCACGGCCGCCACCGACACGCTCGTCGCGCGCCAGTGTGAAGCAGGGTTCTTCCCTCTCTCGCTCGACGGGGCATGTCCCGCCACCGATCTGCACCCTGACGTCACGGCACTGGTGCTGATCTCCCTCGTCGAGTCCGGTCTGACCACGCCGGAGGTCGCAGCCGCGATCGACGGCGCCGCGGACTGGCTCGAGTCGGCGCAGCTGACGGACGGTTCCTTCCCCGGCGACGGCGGAGCCGCCGGCGCCAACACCAACGGCACCGGTCTCGCCGGCTGGGCACTCGGCCTCGCCGGTCGCGACGACGCGGCCAGCAAGGCCGCTGCCTGGGTGCGAAGCCTCCAGGTAGCCGATGCAGGTGCGTGCGCGTCGAAGGCGCCCAATGGCGCCATCGCCTTCAACGCCGACGACTACGCCAGCGCACGTCTGGACGGCGTGGGCCTCAAGCGCACCAGTTGGCGCTTCGCCACGTTCCAGGCCACGCCGGCCCTGCTGTGGGCGCCGACTGCCGACGCTCCGCTCGGCATCACCACCCCGGCCACCGCCGCGGACGGGGCAGCGGTGACAGCCACGGTCGCAGGCCTCGCAGCCGGTGAGCACGGGTGCGTCGCCCTCGGCTCGGTGGCGAAGTCGGTGACCGGCACGGGCGCCGACCTGCCCGTCGACTTCCAGCTCCCGGCCGGTGCCGGGGCGTACACGTTCTCGGTCACCACCGTGACGGGCACGCAGACGTCGACGACCACCGTGGCGGGCACGCCTCCGACCACGACCCCGACCACGACCCCGACCCCGACGACGACCCCGACCCCGACGACGACCCCGACCACGACCCCGACGACGGCCGCGCCTGTGACGGGCGAGCTGGCAGCGGCGAAGGTGGAGCGGGTGAAGCGCAACCGGTTCCGTCTCGACGTCGCCTGCGAGGGTGCGGCTCCCTGCGAGGGCACGATCGTGGTCCGGTCGAAGCAGAAGGTGGAGAACGCTCGCGGCAAGGCCCGTCGCGTGGTGGTCGCTCGCACGACGTACGCCATCGCGCCCGGCGCGTCCGGGAAGGTCGTGCTGAAGGTGCTCCGGGCCGCTCGCCCCGCCCTGAAGTCCGGCAAGCTCCGGGTCGTCGGCGTGCAGCGCACGCCCGGCAAGGACCCGGTCCGCACGGCGTTCTGGCTGAAGCGGGCGTGACCTCGATGTCTCGGCAGGCACGACGCTCGTCAGCCCGGATCACGGTGAGGCTCTCGACCGCGGTCGCTGGCCTGGCCGCGGCCGGGCTGGCCGTCGTCAGCGCGCCGGTGGGGGTCCTGCCTCCCGCCGGCGCAGCCACCTGTACCTCTGCGGGAGGCGTCAGCGTGGTCGTGGACTACCGCGAGCTGGGCGGCAGCACCGTCACGGCGTGTGCGGAGGACGGTGGCGGCAAGAGCGCCACTGCGATCTTCGCGTCGGTTGGCGTCAGCATCGGCTACGCCACCCGGCAGCCCGGCTTCGTGTGCCGTGTGAACGGCGTACCGACGAGCGACCCGTGCGTGAACGCCTCGCCGGCGAACGCGTACTGGGGCCTGTGGTGGGCCGACGGCTCGAAGTCGTCGTGGACGTACTCGTCCTCGGGCGTCGGCAGCCTGACCGTCCCCGCTGGCGGCTCCGTGGGCTGGTCCTGGCAGCAGGACCGGGCCGCCGGATCCAGTGTTCCCCCGGGCGTGGCTCCTCCCGTCCCCACGTCGACGCCCACGCCCTCACCCACGCCCTCACCGTCGCAGACCTCGTCGCCGACCTCGTCGCCCAGCTCGGGCGGCGGTTCGGGCGGTTCGGGTGGCGGCAGCGGGTCAGGGTCGAGCAGCGGCTCGGGTGGCGGCTCGGGCGGTGGCTCCCAGCCCAGCAGCCCGTCCTCGCCGTCGGGTGGCTCGGGTGGCTCGGGCGGTTCCGGCGGCTCGGGCTCCAGCCCGTCGTCGAGCCCGTCCAGCCCGTCGACGTCCTCGTCGCCCTCCGCGTCCGGGACGCCTTCCGACTCGCCGATGGCCAGTGAGTCTCCAGGAGACTCACAGCGCAGTGCCGGCCCGGGAGAGGCCGGCGCGAAGGGCGACAAGGGGTCCGACAAGACGTCCGGCAAGGGGTCCAAGAAGGGCTCCGACGACGATGAGTCTCCCAGCGACTCACCCTCCAGCGCCGGGGACGATCCCTCCGGTTCCGCCTCTGAGTCTCCGGGAGACTCAGTGTCGAGCGCGTCCTCCGAGGCGACCGACCCGCAGGCGGACAGTCCCGCTCGGGTGCCGGCCGCCCTCACCTGGGGCGTGATCGGGCTGCTCGTGCTCGCCATCGCGGGGAGCGCGGTCATCGCGCGTCGCAGACGGGGGGTCTGACGCGCGTGACCGGATCGGCGGCCCTGCCGCGTGACCTGCACCCGCTCGCCTGGTGGGCCTGGGCGATCGGGCTGGCCACGGCGGCATCGTTCACCACCAACCCGCTGCTGCTGCTCCTCATCATGGGGTCGGCGACGGTGGTGGTGATGGCGCGTCGGTCCGGTCATCCGTTCGGCCGGTCGTTCCGGCTCTACGTGCTCCTGGCACTGTTCACCGTGGTGATGCGGGTGGTCTTCCGGATCATCTTCGGGGGCCAGGAGATCGGCCACGTGCTCCTCGACCTGCCCGAGATCCCGCTGCCGGACTGGGCAGCCGGTGTCCGGCTGCTCGGTCCGGTGACCAGCGAGGCGCTGCTGGCCGGCTTGTACGACGGGCTCCGGCTCGCCGCGATCATCATCTGCGTGGGTGCCGCCAACTCGCTGGCCAACCCCAAGCGCGTGCTCGCCTCCGTGCCGCCGGCGCTCTACGAGATCGGCACCGCCCTCGTCGTCGCGGTGACGATCTTCCCGCAGCTCGCCGACAGCGCCCGTCGGGTCCGGGCCGCCCAAGCGCTGCGCGGCGGCGCCACCACCGGCGTGGGTCGACTCCAGCGCTTCCTGGTGCCGGTCCTCGAGGACGCGCTCGAGCGGTCCCTGTCCCTGGCAGCCGGCATGGACACCCGCGGCTACGGTCGCTCCGGCGGCGCGACCGTCCGCGAGCGGTGGGTGACCGGGGCGCTGCTGCTCCTCGCCCTCACCGGCATCTGCGTCGGGACGTACGCCTGGCTCGACCCGACCGCCCCGCAGGTCCTCGCGTTGCCCATGCTCGGCGCGGGCGTCGCGGTCGCGGTCGTCGGACTGGTCAGCGCCGGACGGCGCGTGCAGCGCACCCGCTACCGGCCCGACCCGTGGCGCGGTGCCGAGCTGTTCACGGTCGGTATCGGCATCGCCGTCGCGGTGCTGGGCTACTACGTCAGCCACACGCAGGTCGTCGTCGCCTATCCCGGCGTGACCGTCGTCCCGTACCTGTCGCCGCTCGCCCTCGCGCTCGGCGTGCTCGGCGCGCTGCCGGCCGTCGCGACCCCCGTCCCCGCCACCGCCCCCGTCCGACGCGAGGTGACCGCGTGAACGGCCACGGCGTGATCGAGCTGCGCGACATCGGCTTCCGCTACGCCCAGCACCAGGTGCTGGACGGCGTCGACCTCTCCCTCGAGGAGGGCGAGCTGGTCCTCGTCTCGGGCCGCACCGGCGTCGGCAAGTCCACGCTGCTCGGCATCGTCACCGGCCTCGTGCCGCGCTTCACCGGTGGGGTCCTGACGGGCGACGTCCTGCTCGACGGGCGCAGCATCGTCGACCAGCCGCCGCGCGAGCGGGCCCACCTCGTCGGGTACGTCGGCCAGGACCCGCTCGCCGGGTTCGTCGCCGACACGGTCGAGGAGGAGCTCGCCTACGGCATGGAGCAGCTCGGCACCGCGCCGGAGACCATGCGCCGCCGGGTCGAGGAGACGCTCGACCTGCTGGGCATCGCCGACCTGCGCGCCCGCGACCTGCGCACCCTCTCGGGCGGCCAGCAGCAGCGCGTCGCCATCGGGGCGGTGCTGACCACCCACCCCCGCGTGCTGGTCCTCGACGAACCCACCTCCGCCCTCGACCCGACGGCGGCCGAAGAGGTCCTCGCGACCATCACACGCCTGGTCCACGACCTCGGCCTGACGGTGCTCCTCGCCGAGCACCGACTCGAGCGCGTGGTCCCGTTCGCCGACCGGATCTGCCTCGTCACCGGCGACGGGGGCATCCGGGTCGACGAGCCCCGCGAGATCCTCGTCGACTCGCCGGTCGCGCCGCCGCTCGTCGAGCTCGGCCGCCTCGCCGGATGGGAGCCCCTGCCCCTGACCGTCCGCGACGCGCGCCGCCAGGCCCGCTCCCTGCCCGAGATGGCCCCGCCCGAGCCGCAGTCGTCGCCGGCGTCCGACCCGCTGCTGGTCGCCCGGGGCGTGACGGTGGTGCACGGCTCGCACGTCGCCGTACGCCAGCTCGACCTCACGCTGTCCCCGGGACGGGTCACGGTCCTCATGGGCCGCAACGGCTCGGGCAAGTCCAGCCTGATCTGGGCGCTGCAGGGCTCGGGCAGGAGACGGTCGGGGACGATCAACGTGGCCGGCGACGACCCGGCCGACCTCGCGCCCGCCGAGCGTCGTACGCACGTCGGGCTGGTGCCGCAGACCGCCGCCGACCTGCTCTACCTCGAGACCGTCGCCGACGAGTGCGCCGCGGCCGACACCGGCACCGACGCCGAGCCCGGGACCTGCCGCGGCCTGCTCGACCGGCTCGCCCCCGGCGTCGACGACGCCATCCACCCGCGCGACCTCTCCGAGGGACAGCGGCTCGCGCTCGCGCTGTCCATCGTCCTCAGCGCCCGGCCGCCGGTCGTGCTGCTGGACGAACCGACCCGTGGCCTCGACTACGCCGGCAAGGCGGAGCTGGCGCGCATCGTCGCCGACCTCGCCGCTGACGACCACGCCGTGCTCCTGGCCACGCACGACGTCGAGTTCGCCGCCCACGTCGCCGACGAGGTCGTCGTGATGGCCGAGGGCGAGATCGTGTCGCACGGCACGCCGCGACGGGTGCTCGCCGAGTCGCCGTCGTTCGCCCCGCAGGTCACCAAGGTCCTCGGACCGCCGTGGCTGGTCGTCGAGGAGGTCGCGGCGGCGCTGGCGCGGGCGGGGGCGGGACTCGCATGAGCATCCTCGAGCGCACCCGGTCCACGACCCAGCCGGAGGTCGCCCTGCCCATCGGGCCGCGGACCGCCGCGGTGCTGGTCCTCGCCTCTGCCGTCGGCCTGATGATGCTGTGCTGGCCGCTGCTGCTCGTGGCCCAGCCCGGGGACCGGGTCGAGCCGCCCTTCATGTTCCTCGCGCTGCTCCCGCTCGTGATGGTCGTCGTGCTCGCCGAGATGGGGGAGGGCGGCATGGACTCACGCGTGCTCGCCGTCCTCGGGGTCCTCTCCGCGATCAACGCGGTCATGCGCGGGCTCGGCGCCGGGACGGCCGGCATCGAGCTGGTGTTCTTCCTCCTCGTGCTGGGTGGTCGCGTGTTCGGTGCCGGCTTCGGCTTCGTCCTGGGCTGTACGTCGCTGTTCGCCTCCGCGCTGCTGACCGCGGGCGTCGGGCCGTGGCTGCCGTTCCAGATGATCTGCGCTGCCTGGGTCGGCATGGGCGCGGGCCTGCTGCCGCGGCGGGTGAGCGGCCGCGCCGAGATCGGCATGCTGGGCGCCTACGCGGTGGTCGCGTCCTACCTCTACGGCATGCTGATGAACCTCAGCTTCTGGCCGTTCACCCTCGGAATCGTGGTCCCCGGCCACGAGGGCGCGCTGGCCTACGTCGCCGGGGCGCCGGTGCTGGAGAACGCGCACCGGTTCCTGATCTACACGCTCCTCACCTCGACGGGCGGCTGGGACACCGGGCGCGCGATCACCACCGGCATCGCGATCGCCGTGCTCGGCCCGGCGATCCTCACCACGCTGCGCCGGGCGGCACGTCGCGCCGTCGTACGACCCGGCTGACGTCCGGGCCTCGCCGCCCGACCCGGTCAGGGCTGGACGCGGAGGATCCGGTCGTCGTCCGGCGTCGGCTCGCCACGCCCGTCGCGGTTGGAGGTCGTCAGCCAGAGCAGCCCGTCGGGGGCGGCGACCACGGTGCGCAGCCGCCCGTACTCGTCGCCGAAGAACGCCCGCGGCTTCGACGCCTTCCCGTCGGCGGAGACTGCGATGCGCCACAGGCGCTGGCCGCGCAGGCCCGCCATCCACAGGTGGCCGTCGGCGAAGGCCAGCCCGCTCGGCGAGGCCTGGTCGACCGGCCACACGAGCTGCGGGTCGATGTACGACGCGTCGCCGCCGGCACCCTCGACCAGCGGCCAGCCGTAGTTGCCGCCCTTCTCGACCAGGTTGAGCTCGTCCCACTCCGAGTCGCCGAACTCCGAGGCCCACAGGCGCCCGTCGTCGTCCCACGCCAGTCCCTGCACGTTGCGGTGGCCGAGCGACCACACCGGCGAGTCGGGGTCCGGGTTGCCGGGAGCGGGGTCGCCGTCGGGCGTGATGCGGAGGATCTTCCCGGCCAGGCTCTGCGGGTCCTGGGCCAGCTCGGGGTCGCCGGTCTCGCCGGTCGTGACGTAGAGCTGGCCGTCCGGGCCGAAGGCGATGCGTCCGCCGTCGTGGATGAAGCCGGCGGGGATGCCGTCCAGGACGACCGTCGTACGTCCGAGCCGCGCGCCGTCCAGCTCGGCCCGGACGACCCGGTTGTCGGTGTCGGTGGTCAGGTAGAGGAACAGCGTCCGGTCGGTCTCGAAGTCCGGGGACACCGCGACGCCGAGGAGGCCGGCCTCACCCTGGGGCACGGCGCCCGCGACGGCGCCGAGCGGTGACACCTCGCCGTCCGTCCCGATGCGGAGCACGCGCCCGGAGATGCGCTCGGTGACCACGGCCTCACCGTCCGGGAGGAAGTCCACGCCCCACGGCACCTCGAGTCCCTCGACGAGCGTGTCGACCACGTCGGGCGGGCCGCCGGGGGAGCCGGGCGGCGTCCCGGGCTCGGACTCGCCGTCGGTCGGGGTGTCGGTGGGGGTCGGCTGGCTGGGCAGGTCGGTGGGCTGGGTGACGCGCGGGATCGGCTCGGTGTCGGTGCCCGAGCAACCCGCGACAGCGCCGAGCGAGAGGACCAGCGAACCCACGGCCAGTCGCGATCTCATCTGTGACTTCACGTCGCCCCCCTCATGTGGCCCCCTTCACGTCGCCAGTGTGCCGGGTGTGGCCGAATGCTCCTCGCCCCGGTGACCGGGGTGCTCCCCGGGCGCCGACCCGGAGCGGGTCGCGCCGATCGACGCGGCGACGACGCACCCGATGGCCAGCCACTGGACGGGGGACAGGTGCTCCTGCAGCACCACGATCGCGGCGAGCGCCGCCGCGGCCGGCTCGAGGCTCATCAGGATGCCGAACACCGCCGGCCGCAGGCTGCGCAGCGCGACGAGCTCGCAGCTGTAGGGGATGACCGAGCTGAGCAGCCCGACGAGCGCACCGATCAGCAGCACCCGGCCGTCCCACAGCGACGTACCCGCGCTGAGCAGGGCGGGCAGCGTCATCGCGGCCGCGGCGATGATGCTCGCCACGGCGAGGCCGTCGAACCCTGCCCACCGCCGCCCGGTGCTCGCGCTGAGCAGGATGTACGCCGCCCACGCGGCGCCGGCGAGCAGGGCGTACGCGACACCGACCAGGTCGAGCCCGGTCCGCTGGAAGCCGAGGAGGGCGACCCCGATCGCGGCCAGCAGCACCCACACCAGGTCGCGGGCGCGGCGCGAGCCGAGGAGCGCCAGGGACAGCGGCCCGATGAACTCGATCGTCACGGCGATGCCGAGAGGGATGCGGGAGAAGGACTGGTAGATCGCCCAGTTCATCGTCGCGAGGCTGGCGCCGAAGCCGAGCACGACCAGCCAGTCCCGCTGCGTCCGGCCGGTGAACCGAGGACGGGCGACGGCGGCGAGCACGAGCGCGCTGGTCACCAGGCGCAGCCACACCATCGCGGTAGGGGAGATCTCGCCGAACAGCCCCTTGGCGATCGCCGCGCCGAGCTGGACCGACAGGATCCCGACCATCACCAGACCGACCGGTCCGAGCAGGGTCGGGCTCGGTCGGTGGGTCACCGGGCAAGCCTATTCAGCCTGGTGCGCCGTCCTCGAGGCTGTCCAGCGCGCGGCGGGCGTGACGTCCCTCGGCGGCGAAGTAGTCCAGCCCCCAGTCGGCGACCAGCGACGGGAACCGGAACGGCTCGCCCGGTCGGTCCGCGCCGCGCAGCGCCTCCCTCACCTCGGCGAGGTCGGTCGTCGCCCGCTCGAGCTCGTCGAGGTAGTCCAGCAGCATGCGTCGGGTCTGCTCGGGCTCGCTCGCGTGGCCGATCAGCAACCGCAGCAGCACGGTGTGCTTGAGGACGGGGAAACCGGCGGGCGTCTGGTCCATCCAGTCCTTGAGCGCCTGCTGGCCCGCGTCGGTGATGGCGTACGTCGTCACCTCGCGGCCGTCGTCGGGGCGGGCGTCCGCCCGCACCAGCCCGAGGCCGGTGAGGCGTCGCAGCTCGGTGTAGATCTGGCTCATCGCGGGGGAGACCCAGTAGAAGCGGAGCGTGACGTCGGCGCGCTGCTTGACCTCGTACCCCGTCAGCTCGTCGCCGAAGGTGAGGAGGCCGAGGATCGCGTAACCCGTCACCGGGACGTCTTGACTCATCGCCCTCCGAGAGTAATGTTCCTAATCGGAATAGTCACCAACTCGCCGTCGCGGAGGCCCCGATGTCGCGCACCCTGCTCATGGTCGGAACCCGCAAGGGCATGTGGCTCGGGACCTCCGACGAGGCCCGCACGTCATGGGAGTGGACCGGGCCGCACTTCCCGATGGAAGAGGTCTACTCCGTCATGGTCGACACCCGCGGCAGCACGCCACGCCTGCTCGCGGGCGCCTCGTCGAGCTGGCTCGGCCCGCAGGTCTGGCGCTCCGACGACCTCGGTGCCACGTGGGACGAGACGCCCAACGGCGCCGCCCGCTTCCCTGAGGACACGGACACCACGTTGGCCCGGGTGTGGCAGCTGCAGCCCGGCACCTCGGCCGACGGCGGCGACGACGTCGTCTGGGCGGGCACCGAGCCGGGCGCGGTCTTCCGCTCGGAGGACCGGGGCGAGACGTTCTCCCTCGTCCGCGGCCTCTGGGACCACCCGCACCGACCGGAGTGGAACGAGGGCTTCGGCGGACAGGCCTTCCACACGATCCTGCCGCACCCCTCCGACCCTTCGCGCGTGCTCGCGGCGCTGTCCACCGGCGGGGTGTACGTCACCGAGGACGGAGGGTCGTCCTGGAAGGCGTCGAACACCGGGGTGAAGGCGGAGTTCTTCCCCGGTGAGCGCAACTACCCCGAGTTCGGCCAGTGCGTGCACAAGGTCGCCCGGGACGCCGCTGATCCCGAGCGGCTCTACCTGCAGAACCACGGCGGGGTCTACCGCTCCGACGACGGCGGCGCGTCCTGGCAGGACATCGCCCCGGGGCTACCGACCGAGTTCGGCTTCGCCATGGTGGCCCACCCGCACCGCGCGGACACGGCGTACAACTTCCCGATCACGGGCGCCGAGGCCCGCTGGCCCGTCGACGGGAAGGCGCGGGTCTACCGCACCACCGACGCTGGCGCGTCCTGGGAGCCGCTGGGGGAGGGGATCCTGCCCGACGGCTACTACACCGCCGTCATGCGCGACGCCCTCTGCGCCGACGACCACGACCAGCCCGGCCTCTACTTCGGCGGCCGCAACGGCGGCGTCTGGGCCTCGCCCGACGAGGGCGCGTCGTGGCAGGAGATCCACAAGGACCTGCCGGACGTCCTCGTGGTCCGTGCCGCGCGGATATGACCTGAGCTGATCTGACGTGACCCGGATCTGACATGGCTCTGCCGAACGCGCCGACCGAGGTCTAACCTCACGCCATGGCCGACTTCTCGCTGTCGCGGAGCATCCGCGTCCACGCGTCCCCGGACCGCATCCACGCCCTGCTGGACGACTTCCGTGAGTGGCAGAAGTGGTCGCCCTGGGAGGGCCTGGACCCCGACCTGAACCGGGAGTACTCCGGCCCCGACCACGGCGTCGGGTCGACGTACCACTGGGCCGGCAACAAGAAGGCCGGTGAGGGCGAGATGGCGATCACGGAGTCCACCCCGACCTCGGTCGTCGTCGACCTGGTCTTCCTCAAGCCCTTCAAGGCCACGAACGTCACCCGCTTCGACCTCGCCCCGGTCGGCGACTCCACCGACGTCACCTGGACGATGACCGGCTCCCGCAGCGCGATCATGTCGGTGGGCGGCAAGCTCTTCTTCGACAAGGCGATCGCCAAGGACTTCGACCGCGGCCTCGGCGACCTCAAGACCCAGGCCGAGCGCGGCGCCTGACCCACTCGCCCTTGCCGGTGAGTCTGTCAGCGACTCAACGGTCCTGGCGGCCGTGTCCGACCCGGCTGCCGTCGGCAGTGGCCCGTGAGTCTCTGAGCGACTCACCGGCAAGGACGGGCGGGAGGGGCCGGCGGTCGAGCCCGGCCTGACCGTCCCGGCCCGGGCGGTCGGAGAGGTGCCACGAATCGTCCACAGTTGGCCAGGATCTCCGGGCCTGGGCCACGGTTGTGGACGAAGGCTGACCGCTGTGGGTGCCCGTGGGTGTGCTGGGAGTACGAGGTGCCCGACCCGCGGGTGCCGGTACGAGAGGCGGGGCCGTGGATCTCGTGGGTCGCGAGGACGAGGACCAGCAGGACGGTACGGCGGAGGTCGACGGGTCGACCTGGGACTGCTTGGCGAACTGGACACAGGCCGAGCGGGACTACTGGTTCATGGGTCCGTTCGACGGAGGGATGCCGGGCATGGTCCGCCGGATCAGGCGGATCCTGGACGTGTCCCAGCGTGGGCTGGCCGCGATCCTGGAGGTGTCGCAGTCGGTGGTGGCGCGGTGGGAGACCGGGCGTACGAGTCCGCGGGCATCCGTGGTCGAGCGGCTGCTGCGGCTCGCCCGGCTGCAGGTCACCGTCCACGACGAGGACGGGCGTGAGGTCGGGCCGATGCGCGCCGACGGGGCGCGGACCCACGGTGGCAGCCGCTTCCCGGCCCATGTCGACCTGCGCGCCACCGGGTGGTGGGTCCCGCGGAGGTTGCGGGCGATGACGTCTGTCGAGGCGTACTCCTGGCGCGACCGGTCCAGACGGCTGGGGGACCCGGCGGTGCGCTACCACGTCTCGCCGTTCCGGAAGCGGATCGAGCGGGAGCTGCATGGCACCCCGGACGACCACCCGGCGCTGGGCCAGCTCGTCGCCGAGGTGCGGTTCCTGGACGAGCGACGGGAGGCGTGGAGACCGCGGCGGGCGGCCTGACGGACCGGGCGACCGGGATGAGACACGGCGAAGCGACGACGGGCGTGCCGACTAGCCTGCAGGCATGACCCATGCAGCCGACGGACCCGACATCAAGCCCCGTAGCCGCGACGTCACGGACGGGCTCGAGGCGGCTGCAGCGCGGGGCATGCTGCGTGCTGTCGGCATGGGCGACGACGACTGGGAGAAGCCCCAGATCGGCGTCGCGTCGAGCTGGAACGAGATCACCCCCTGCAACCTGTCCCTCGACCGGCTCGCCAAGGCCGTCAAGAACGGCGTGCACGCGGGCGGCGGCTTCCCGCTGGAGTTCGGGACGATCTCGGTCTCCGACGGCATCTCGATGGGCCACGAGGGCATGCACTTCTCGCTCGTCAGCCGCGAGGTCATCGCCGACTCGGTCGAGACCGTGATGATGGCCGAGCGTCTCGACGGTTCGGTGCTCCTCGCCGGGTGCGACAAGTCGCTGCCGGGGATGCTCATGGCTGCCGCACGGCTCGACCTGGCCAGCGTCTTCCTCTACGCCGGCACGATCATGCCCGGGCAGGTCGACGGCAAGGACGTCACGATCATCGACGCCTTCGAGGCCGTCGGTGCCTGCCTGGCCGGCAAGATCACCCGCGAGAAGGTCGACGAGATCGAGCGTGCGATCTGTCCGGGTGAGGGCGCCTGCGGCGGGGCGTACACCGCCAACACGATGGCCAGCGTTGCCGAGGCGCTCGGCATGTCGCTGCCCGGCAGCTCGAGCCCGCCGGCGGTCGACCGCCGCCGCGACGGCTTCGCGCACAAGTCGGGCGAGGCCGTCGTCAACATGCTGCGCCAGGGCATCACCGCCCGCCAGATCATGACCCGCCCCGCCTTCGAGAACGCGATCGCGATGGCGATGGCGCTCGGCGGCTCGACCAACGCCGTCCTCCACCTGCTGGCCATCGCCCGAGAGGCCGAGGTCGACCTCACGCTCGACGACTTCACGCGCATCGGTCGGAACGTCCCGCACCTGGCCGACATGAAGCCGTTCGGTCGCTTCGTGTGGACCGACTTCGACCGCGTCGGCGGCATCCCGGTGCTGCTCCGTGCCCTGCTGGACGCCGGCCACCTGCACGGCGACGTGCTGACCTGCACCGGCAAGACGATGGCCGAGAACCTCGCCGAGCTCGACCCCAAGCCGCTCGACGGCGAGATCCTGCGCCAGCTCGACCGGCCGATCCACGCCACCGGCGGACTGACCATCCTCAAGGGCACGCTCGCGCCGGAGGGGGCCGTGGTGAAGAGCGCCGGCTTCGACGACTCCACCTTCACCGGCACCGCCCGGGTCTTCGACGGCGAGCGCAAGGCTCTCGACGCCCTGGCCGAGGGCGCCATCACCGCCGGCGACGTCGTCGTCATCCGCTACGAGGGCCCGAAGGGCGGCCCGGGGATGCGCGAGATGCTCGCCATCACCGGGGCGATCAAGGGCGCCGGCCTCGGCAAGGACGTCCTGCTGATCACCGACGGCCGCTTCTCCGGCGGCACCACCGGCCTCTGCGTGGGTCACATCGCCCCCGAGGCGAGCGACGGCGGCCCCATTGCATTCCTGCGCGACGGCGACCAGATCACCCTCGACGTGGCCAGCATGACCCTCGACGTGCACGTCGACGAGGCCGAGCTGGCCGCCCGAGCCGAGGGCTGGGAGCCGCTGCCGCCGAAGTACACCCGTGGCGTGCTCGGCAAGTACCGCAAGGTCGTCCAGAGCGCCGCGCACGGAGCGGTCTGCTACTGACGTACGGCCGGGCCCACCGGAGGGTCCGGGCGGCGGATAGGTTGCCGTGGTGACCAACCTGATCCAACTGGGCGCAGCCGCGCTCGACGCTGACGACCCCCTCGCCCGTTTCCGCGACCGCTTCGTCGGGGCCGCGAGCGACCTCGTCTACTTCGACGGCAACTCCCTCGGCCGCCCCGTCGCCGCGACGGCGGGCCGGCTCGGCGCGTTCGTCGAGCAGGACTGGGGCGGCCGCCTCATCCGTGGGTGGGACGAGCAGTGGATGGACCTGCCGACCACGCTCGGCGACGACCTGGCGCGCGTCTGCCTCGGCGCCGCCGCGGGCCAGACGGCTGTCGGCGACTCGACCACGGTGTGGCTCTACAAGCTGATGCGCGCGGCCGTCGACCACGCGGTGCGCACGGACCCCGGCCGCACCGAGATCGTCATCGACACCGACAACTTCCCCACCGACCGCTACGTCGCCGAGGGCATCGCCGCCGAGCGCGGGCTGACGCTGCGGTGGATCGAGGTCGACACCTCCGAGGGCGTCACCGCCGACCAGCTCCGCGAGGCGGTCGGCGAGCGCACCGCCCTCGTCGTGCTCAACCACGTCGCCTATCGCTCGGCCTGGCTCGCCGACGCCCCTGAGCTCACCCGGATCAGCCACGACGCCGGCGCACTCGTCCTCTGGGACCTGTGCCACTCCGCGGGATCGGTGCCCGTCGCCCTCGACGCGTGGGACGCCGACCTCGCCGTCGGCTGCACCTACAAGTACCTCAACGGAGGTCCCGGGTCCCCGGCCTTCGGCTACGTCAACGCGCGCCTGCAGGACGAGCTCACGCAGCCGATCCAGGGCTGGATGGGCCACGCCGACCCGTTCCTGATGGGGCCCGGCTACACGCCCGCGCCGGGCATGCGGAGGTTCATCTCCGGGACCCCGCCGATCCTCGGCATGGTCGCCATGCAGGACATGCTCGCGCTGGTCGAGGAGGCGGGCATCGAGGCGATCCGCGCCAAGTCGGTCGCGCTGACGTCGTACGCCGTCGAGCTCGCCGACGCGACGCTGCCCGACGTCACCCTCGCCTCCCCGCGCGACCCGGCCCTGCGGGGCGGCCACGTGACCCTCCAGCACGACCGGATGCGCGAGGTCACCGCGCTCCTGTGGGAGCGGGACGTGATCCCGGACTACCGCGACCCGGGCGGCCTGCGGCTGGGGCTCTCCCCGCTGTCGACGTCGTTCGACGAGGTCGAGCGCGGCATCGCCGCGGTTGCCGAGGCCCTGCGATGACCGGGCCGGTGGGGGTGCGGCTGTCGGCGACGCGGACCCGGACGACCAACGACCACGGGCAGCCGCTGGGCCGTCCGGTCGAGTGGACGGGTGCGACCGCGCCGGCGAAGGACGTCGTCCTCGAGGGGCGTGGTGTCCGCCTCGAGCCGATCGGCGCCCAGCACGCCGACGACCTGTTCGCGGCGTTGTGCCGCGTGGACGACGACGCGCTCTGGACGTACCTGGCCTGGGAGCGCCCTCGCGACCGCGAGCAGATGGTCGCACTCGTCGAGCAGCTCGCGACCGACGACGAGCGGGTGTTCGTCGCGATCGTCCCGACCGAGACCGACCGGGCGGCCGGTTTCTGCGGACTGATGCGCATCGACCCGCAGATGGGCTCGATCGAGGTTGGAGCGATCGCCCTGGGCCGCCAGCTCCAGCGCAGCCGCGCGGCGACCGAGCTGCAGGCTCTGCTGATGCGTCACGTCTTCGACGACCTGGGATTCCGTCGTTACGAGTGGAAGTGCGACAGCCTCAACGCGCCGTCGCGTCGCGCAGCGCTCAGGCTCGGATTCATCTGGGAGGGCCGGTTCCGCAACGCCCTCGTCTACAAGGGCCGCAACCGCGACACCGACTGGTTCTCGATCACGGACGGCGAGTGGCCGCGCGTGCGCACGGCGCTCGACGCGTGGCTCGACGACGACAACTTCGACGACACCGGCCGCCAGCGCACCCGCCTGGCCGCCCGGGCCCCGCGACCCGACCAGCAGGAGGCCTGAGATGGACCAGCGCGTCAGCTTCATCACCCTCGTCGTGACCGACCTCGAGGTCACCCGGCGCTTCTACGTCGACGGCCTGGGCTGGGAGCCCGAGATCCACGTGCCGGGGGAGGTGCTGATGTTCAAGGTCGCCGACAAGGTCGTGCTGAGCCTGTGGACCGAGAGCGGCTTCGTCGCCGAGGTCGGCCAGGCGCCGGCGCGCGGCGGCGTACCCCCGGTCACGCTGTCCCACAACCTCGCCACCACGCAGGGCGTCGACACCGTCCTCGAGCAGGCCCGGGCCGCCGGGGCGTCGCAGGTCGGCGAGGCGAGCGAGCGCGACTGGGGTGGCTACTCGGGCTACTTCGCCGATCCCGACGGCTTCCGCTGGGAAGTGGCCTACAACCCGGGCGAGATCGGGCAGTCTGTGCTCCCGTGAGCACCGCCAGCGCCGGGAGCACCGGACACGCCGTACCCGGGTGGGACGACTACTTCCTCGGCATCGCCGACGCCGTCGCCGCCCGGGCCAAGTGCACACGCCGACGGGTGGGCGCGGTCCTCACGATCGACCACCGCATCATCGCCACCGGCTACAACGGCGCCGCGCCCGGCGAGGACGACTGCCTGGCCGGTGCGTGCCCGCGGGGGCAGCTCGGGTACGACGTCGTGCCGGGGCTCGGGGACTACGACCGGCCGGGCACGGCGGGCTTCTGCATCGCCATCCACGCCGAGGTCAACGCCCTGCTGTTCGCGACCCGCGACACCAAGGGTGCGACCGCCTACATCACGGACCCGCCCTGCCCGGGCTGCCGCAAGGCGCTCGCCGCTGCCGGCGTGATCCGTGCCGTCTGGCCCGACGGCGAGCACGACCGCGAGGGCCTCACGACCTGGAGTCGGTAGACCCGCTTGCCCGTGAGTCTCCAGGAGACTCAAGGTCGAGTTCCCGCTTCTCCTCGGCCTTGCGCCGGCGCTTGACCTCGCCCCGCGCGATGAAGAACGCGATCAGGACCGGGATGGCGAACTTCCGCACGGTGTCGACCCACGGCGGCAGGTCCGGCAGGTCGATGTCGGGCCAGGGGATCGCCGGGAGGCGGATGTCGGGCCACGGGATGGAGGGCAGGTCGGGCCAGGGGATCGACGGCAGGTCGACGTCGGGCCACGGGATGCTCGGCCACGGGACGAGCGTCAGCAGCCAGACCACCAGGACGGGTACGCCGACGCCAGCAGCCGCGATCGCCGTCTGCCGCGCGGTGTGGAGGTGGGGGTGCGCGCCGATCCACTCGGCGCGCGCGGCTGCCTTCGACCCGGCCTCGGGCTCGAGGTCGGTGCCTCCGAGGCCGGCGTGCGCCTCGGTCTCGGAGTCGTGCAGCGTGACGCGCCGTGCCGGCCCGGTCACCCCGAACTTCAGGCGGACGGCCCCGTCCGCACCCTTCGGCGCGACGACGAAGGTCTCGTCGGAGGTCTTCTTCCGGCCCACCTCGACGCCGTCACGGCTCCAGACGGCCTCCCGGACGAGCGCGCCGCGCTCGACCACGACGGCATGCTCGTCGCCGTCGCGGACGAGGTGCCAGCGCTCGGTGTCCCCCATGCGTGCAATACTAGAGCATCCACTCCAAGAAAGGATGTGACGGGTGGCCCGCACCGTTGACCCCGAGCGCCACCTCGCGCGCCGGCTGGTGATCATCGACGCCGCCCTCACCTGCTTCGCTGCCACCGGTTACGTCGGGACCTCGACCGCGGCGATCTGCCGGGAGGCCGGCATCGGGTCCGGCACCTTCTTCCACTACTTCCCGACCAAGCAGTCGCTGCTGCTGGCGATCCTGGCCCACGGCACCGAGGAGACCCGGGCGTGGTTCGCCGCCCGCGCGGACGACGCCGACCCGCTCGCGGTCGTCGAGGCCTACGTCGACCACACCGCGGAGGAGATGTCGGAGCCCCGGCTGGCCGGGTTCGTCCGGGCGGTCGGCGCGGTGATGGGGGAGCCGGAGGTCGAGGCCGCGTTCGCGCTCGACAGCCAGGTGCTCCAGGAGGGGCTCGAGCCCTGGGTCGCCCGGGCGCAGGAGGCCGGGCAGGTGCGCGGCGACCGCTCCGCCCGCGACCTGACGGCGTGGCTGATGGTCGTGCTCGACGGCTTCCTCGGCCGGCTCGCGGTGGACGCGGACTTCACGGCCGACGCGCAGCGGGCCACGCTCCTCGACGTCGTACGACGACTGCTTGCGCCCGAGGCGCGGTCCTAGGGCTGGCGGACCCAGACGAGCTCGCCCGACTCCCACATGCCCAGGGCGACGGGGACCAGGCTGCTCATCGCCTCCGACGGCGTGAGCCCGGCGAGGTCCTCCGCGTGCTCGGTCCCGTAGGCCTGCCCGGCCGCGTTGTTGTGCGCGTCGATGCGGGAGTCTCGGCGGCTCGGGGTGCCGGCCTCCTGCGCGGCCGCGATCGAGCGGGCGACGTCGACCCCGAAGCGCGCGGTGAGCGTCGCCTGCCACATGAAGTGGCGCATCGCGTTGGTGCGCCCGGGGACGCCGCGGCCGTGCGTCGCGGCCGCCTGCAGGGCGGCCTGAGAGACGCGCAGCACCTCGAAGGCGCCCGAGGGCCCGAGGCCGGCCCTGGTCGCGGCGGCGTACAGCCGCGGGACCCCGGTCCCGGCGTGGATGGCCTGCTGCACGACGTCACCGAAACCCATGGACACACAGTGTCAGACTCGTGGCATGGCCCGACCACTCCGCTTCCCGGCCCCGCTCCGCCCCGGTGACCGCATCGCCGTGACTGCACCGTCCGCCGGCGTCACGGGTGCCTCGGCGGCCCGGATCGACTTCTGCCTCGACTGGCTGCGCGGTCGCGGGTACGACGTCGTGGTGGGGGAGTGCCTCTACGGCGACGGCCTCACCTCCGCCCCCGCAGAACAGCGTGCGGCCGAGCTGACCCGCATGCTCGCCGACCCCGACATCCACTGCGTCGTGCCTCCATGGGGCGGCGAGACCGCGATCGACATGGTCGACCTGCTCGACTGGGACGTGCTCGCCGAGGCTGAGCCCACGTGGCTCGTCGGCTACTCGGACCTGTCCACCCTCCTCCTGCCCGTCACGACCCGCCTCGGCTGGGCCACGCTCCACGGCGACAACCTCGCGGACACGCCGTACGTGGTGCCCGACGGCCTGCTGCACTGGCTCGACCTGGCCGGCGGCCCGGGCCCGTTCGTGCAGCGCGACTCCGGACTGGTCGCCACCTGGGTCCGTTTCGAGCAGGACGCGCAGGCCACCGAGTGGTCGCACGTCGGACAGGGCCGTTGGGAGGTGGAGGGCGGGGGGCGGCTGGACGTCACCGGCCGGCTGGTGGGCGGCTGCGCCGAGACGGTCGCCAACCTCGCCGGCACGCCGTACGGCGACGTGCGCGCGTGGGCCGAGGACCTCGACGAGCCGACGATCGTCTACGTCGAGGCCTGCGAGGAGCACGCGGTCAACATCTGCCGCTACCTGCACTCCCTGCGGCTGGCGGGGTGGTTCGACCGGGCGGCCGCCGTGCTGGTCGGCCGGACCAACGCCCCCGACCACGCCGACCTCACGCAGCGCGAGGCGGTGCTCGACGCCCTCGGCCGGCTGGACGTCCCGGTCGTGTGGGACCTCGAGATCGGGCACGTCCCGCCGCACCTGCCGCTCGTCAACGGGGCGCTCGCCCGGGTCGTCGTCGACGGTGACACCCGCGAGATCACCCAGACCCTCGCCTGACGTCGGCGACAAAGGGGCTGGTCGCTGTCGGTGGACGGTGGCAGGGTCGGTGGCATGAGCGATGCGACCACGGACCCGAAGGCGCGCCTGAGCCACGACGAGATCCTCGAGGCTGGCCTCGACGACTGGCGCAAGGTGCTCAACCAGCTCCGGGCCCGCTTCCGCACCGGTGACTTCGCGACGGGCGTCGCCCTCGTCGACCGCATCGGGGCCGCCGCCGACGAGGCCAACCACCACCCCGACGTCTCGCTGACCTACCCCGAGGTCATCGTCACGCTCAGCAGCCACGACGTCGGCGGCATCACCAGCCGCGACGTCGACCTGGCCCGGCGGATCAGCGGGTTCGCGGCCGAGCTCGGCGCGAGCGCCGACACCTCCGGGCTCACCGCGCTGGAGCCCGGGCTCGACACGGCCGCACCTGAGCGGCTCGGCGCCTTCTACGCCGCGCTACTCGGGGGCGAGGTCGACGACGGCGAGCCCGTCGACCCGAGCGGTCAGGTGCCGGGGCTGTGGTTCCAGAAGGGGGAGCGCGGCGAGTCCACCCTTCCCCCGCAGGACCCCGAGCAGCGCTGGCACCTCGACGTGTGGGTGCCCCACGACGAGGGCGAGCGGCGCCTGGAGGCCGTCCTCGCCGCCGGTGGCCGGTTGGTGAGCGACGCCGAGGCGCCGTCGTTCTGGGTCGTCGAGGACCCCGACGGCAACCGCTCCTGCATCTGCACGCCGCTCGACCGCGGGTGACCGGCCGGCCTCGCCCGGAGCGCGTCGCGCCACATGGCGAGACTCCCGTTCCAGATACTGGGACGCCTGTCACACTTGCTTGACGCCGGACCACCCCGGCGACGACGGTTGTCGCATGCGCACCGAGATTCTTGTACGCACGCGACGCGTGAGCTGAGGCCAGTCGGCCAACGCACGCGCGTCACCCCTCGTCGCCCACCGGGCCGAGGGGTTTTTTCATGGGCTCATCGCCGGACACCGCACACGCAGGAGAGAAGGACATGACGGAGCAGGGCGCACAGGGAAGCGGATCGGTCACGGGCGCGCAGAGCCTCGTCACGTCCCTCGAGGCGGCCGGTGTCACCGACATCTTCGGCATCCCGGGCGGTGCGATCCTCCCGGCCTACGACCCCCTGATGGACTCCACGCGGATCCGCCACATCCTGGTCCGCCACGAGCAGGGCGCCGGGCACGCCGCCCAGGGCTACGCCGCCGCCACCGGCCGGGTGGGTGTCTGCATGGCGACCTCCGGTCCCGGCGCGACCAACCTCGTCACGCCGCTGGCCGACGCCCACATGGACTCGGTGCCGATGGTGGCCGTGACCGGGCAGGTCGGCGCCGCGATGATCGGCACCGACGCCTTCCAGGAGGCCGACATCCGCGGCATCACGATGCCGATCACCAAGCACAACTTCCTGGTCACCGACCCCGCCGACATCCCGCACACGATCGCCGAGGCCTTCCACATCGCCTCGACCGGTCGTCCGGGCCCGGTGCTCGTCGACGTGGCCAAGTCCGCCCTGCAGGCGCAGACGACGTTCGCCTGGCCCGACGAGCTGCACCTGCCCGGCTACCGACCGGTGACGACGCCGCACTCCAAGCAGATCAAGGAGGCCGTCCGGCTGATCCGCGAGGCCCGGCGCCCCGTCCTCTACGTCGGCGGCGGTGTCATCCGCGCCCGCGCGTCGCGCGAGCTGGCGCAGCTGGCCGCGTTGACGGGCATCCCGGTCGTGACGACCCTGATGGCGCGCGGGGCGTTCCCCGACAGCCACCCGCAGCACCTCGGCATGCCGGGCATGCACGGCACCGTCGCCGCCGTCGCCGGCCTGCAGAAGAGTGACCTGATCATCAGCCTGGGCGCGCGGTTCGACGACCGCGTGACCGGCAACCTCGACTCGTTCGCGCCGAACGCGCTCGTCATCCACGCGGACATCGACCCCGCCGAGATCGGCAAGAACCGTCACGCCGACGTGCCGATCGTGGGCGACTGCAAGGAGGTCGTCGCCCAGCTGGTCGCGCTGCTCACGACCGAGGGCGCCGACGGCGACTACGAGGCGTGGGTGGCCTTCCTCGCCGGACTGAAGACGCGCTACCCGCTCGGCTACGACACCCCGGCCGACGGCTCGCTCGCCCCGCAGTACGTCATCGAGCGGCTCGGCGCGATCGCCGGCCCCGAGGCGATCTACGCCTCCGGTGTCGGCCAGCACCAGATGTGGGCGGCGCACTACGTCGGCTACGAGAACCCCAACACGTGGATCAACTCCGGCGGTCTCGGCACGATGGGCTTCGCGGTGCCGGCAGCCATGGGCGCCAAGGTCGGACGACCCGACAGCACGGTCTGGGCGATCGACGGCGACGGCTGCTTCCAGATGACCAACCAGGAGCTCGCGACCTGCGCGATCAACGACATCCCGATCAAGGTCGCGATCATCAACAACGAGTCGCTCGGCATGGTGCGGCAGTGGCAGACGCTCTTCTACAACGAGCGCTACTCCAACACCGACCTGCACTCCAAGCGGATCCCCGACTTCGTCAAGCTCGCCGAGGCCTACGGCTGCGTGGGGCTGGCCTGTGAGTCGCCCGAAGATGTCGACGCGACCATCGAGAAGGCCATGGCGATCGACCGGCCGGTCGTGGTCGACTTCCGCGTCCACCGTGACGCGATGGTGTGGCCGATGGTGGCCGCCGGCACCAGCAACGACGAGATCAAGTACGCGCGCGACCTGGCGCCCCAGTTCGACGAGGACGACATCTAGTGGACGAGCGAAGCGAGACCACCATCAGGAACAGTGCACAGGGAGCCTCGTCGGCGCCCGGAGCGAAGCGAGGACGTCGATGAGCAACAAGCACACCCTGTCGGTGCTCGTCGAGAACAAGCCGGGCGTCCTGGCCCGCATCGCGAGCCTGTTCTCGCGTCGCGGCTACAACATCGACAGCCTCGCCGTCGGCCCGACCGAGCACCCCGAGATCTCGCGGATGACCATCGTGGTCAACGTCGACGAGTCCCCGCTCGAGCAGGTCACCAAGCAGCTCAACAAGCTCGTCGAGGTCATCAAGATCGTCGAGCTCGACGGCGCCGGATCGGTCAACCGCGAGCTGCTCCTCGTCAAGGTCCGCGCCGACGCCACCACCCGGGGCGCGGTGCTCGACGCCGTCCAGCTCTTCCGGGCCAAGGTCGTCGACGTCGCACCCGACGCGGTGACCGTGCAGGCCGTCGGCAACGCCGACAAGCTCGCCGACCTGCTGCGCGTGCTCGAGCCCTTCGGCATCCGCGAGCTCGTGCAGTCGGGCATGGTCGCGATCGGGCGCGGCTCGCGGTCGATCAGCGAACGCACCCACCGCCCCGTCGCCGTGCCCGCCCCCGTTTCAGCAATCGCCAACTGACCCCAGAGAAACGACCGAAGGAGAGCCCCCAGTGGCTGAGATGTTCTACGACGACGACGCCGACCTGAGCCTGATCCAGGGCAAGAACGTCGCGGTGATCGGCTACGGCAGCCAGGGCCACGCCCACGCGCTGTCCTTGCGCGACTCCGGCGTCGACGTGCGGATCGGGCTGCAGCCCGGCTCCAAGAGCCGCGACAAGGCAGAGGCCGAGGGCCTGCGCGTGCTCACCCCGCGCGAGGCGGCCGAGGAGTCCGACCTGATCGTGATCCTCGCCCCCGACCAGCACCAGCGGAAGCTCTACGCCGAGGAGATCGAGCCGGCGCTGACCCCCGGCGACACCCTCGTCTTCGGCCACGGCTTCAACATCCGCTTCGGCTACATCACCCCGCCCGAGGGCGTCGACGTCTTCATGGTCGCCCCCAAGGGCCCCGGCCACCTGGTGCGTCGCGAGTACGTCGACGGGCGCGGCGTGCCGGTCCTCGTCGCGGTCGAGAAGGACGAGTCCGGCAAGGCCTGGGACCTCGCGCTCTCCTACGCCAAGGCGATCGGCGGCCTGCGCGCCGGCGGCATCAGGACCACCTTCACCGAGGAGACCGAGACCGACCTGTTCGGTGAGCAGGCCGTGCTCTGCGGCGGCGCCTCCCAGCTCGTGCAGTACGGCTTCGAGGTGCTGACCGAGGCCGGCTACCAGCCCGAGGTCGCCTACTTCGAGTGCCTCCACGAGCTCAAGCTCATCGTCGACCTGATGTACGAGGGCGGCATCGCCAAGCAGCGCTGGTCGGTCTCCGACACCGCCGAGTTCGGCGACTACGTCTCCGGCCCGCGGGTCATCACGCCCGACGTGAAGAAGAACATGGAGGACGTGCTCGCCGACATCAAGAACGGCGCGTTCGCCGAGCGCTTCATCACCGACATGGACAACGGCTCGCCAGAGTTCACCGAGTTCCGCAAGAAGGGCGAGTCGCACCCGATCGAGCAGACCGGCCGCGAGCTGCGCAAGCTCATGGCGTGGGTCAAGTCGCACGACTCCGACTACACCGAGGGCAGCTCCGCCCGCTGAGGTTCAGCGGCGGGACGGCCCTGGAGCCGTCTCGCGCACCCTCCTGGGCAGGGCCGGCTACGCGGGGAACCCGCCGGCCCGGCCCAGGAGGGCGGGCGCCTGCTGGAGTCCGAGCCGCGCGCTGATCCAGGCGCCGGTGGCGGCGACGGACTCGCGGTCGACCCCTGTGGCGATTCCCGAGCGGTCCAGCAGGTAGGTGAGGTCCTCGGTGGCGATGTTGCCGGTCGCGCCGGGGGCGAACGGGCAGCCTCCGATACCGCCGGCCGACGCGTCGAGGACGCTCACACCCGCCTCGATCGCGGCGATCGCGTTGGCGTAGCCGGTGTTGCGGGTGTTGTGGAAGTGCGCCCGGATCGGCACCGACGCATCGAGTCCGCGGATCCCTCCGACCAGCTCGCGCACCTGGGCGGGGACGCCCACCCCGATCGTGTCGGCGATCGCCACCTCGTCCGGTCCGGCTTCGAGGCAGGCCCGGGCGACGTCGAGGACCCGTGCCGAGGGGACCTCGCCGTCGAACGGGCAGCCGAATGCCGCCGCGATCATCACGGTCGTGGCCAGGCCCGCGGCTCGTGCGTCAGCGGCCACCTGCTGCCAGGTCGAGACCTGCGCGGCGGTGTCGACGCCCTGGTTGCGCAGCGCCAGTCCGTCCGAGGCGACGACCACGACCGTCACCTCGTCGCAGCCCGCGGCGACCGCGCGGTCGAGCCCGCGGCGGTTCAGCACCAGCCCGATCGAGCGCAGGCGGGGGTCGTCCCGGACGGCCGCGATGACGTCCTCGGCATCGGCCATCTGAGGCACCAGGTCGGGACGCGCGAAGGCCGTCACCTCGATCCGGCGCACGCCGGCGTCCAGGCAGCGGCGTACGAGGGTGGCCTTGTCCTCGGTCGAGACCAGCCTCGCCTCGTTCTGCAGGCCGTCTCGGGGGGAGACCTCGACGATCTCGATGTCCGGCACCTGGGCGCACCTCCTCATATCAGATGTGCGAAGCATATCTGATATACGATCCGCTCATGACGACTGCAACCCCTGCGGCCACCGGGCCGCTCGCCGGTGTTCGGGTGCTGGAGGCGGGACAGCTGCTCGCCGGGCCCTTCGCCGGCCAGCTCATGGGCGATCTCGGCGCCGACGTGATCAAGGTCGAGCCGCCGGGCGTGGGCGACCCGATGCGGCAATGGGGTCGGGAGAAGGCCGAGGGCGCCTCGCTGTGGTGGCCGGTGGTGGCCCGCAACAAGCGGTCGGTCACCCTCGACCTGCGGCAGCAGGAGGGGCAGGAGCTCTTCGCCCGGTTGGTGGCGGACTGCGACATCGTGGTGGAGAACTTCCGCCCGGGCACGCTCGAGCGCTGGGGGCTGGGCTACGACCGGCTCCGCGAGCTCAACCCCGGCCTGGTCCTGGTGCGGGTCAGCGGCTACGGCCAGACCGGTCCCTACTCCTCCCGGGCGGGATACGGCTCGATCGGCGAGGCGATGGGGGGTCTGCGGCACGTCGTGGGGGAGCCGGACCGGCAGCCCTCGCGCACCGGCATCTCGATCGGCGACTCGCTGGCGGCCATGCACGCCGCGGTCGGCGCCCTGGCGGCACTGCGCCACCGTGACCAGACCGGTGAGGGTCAGGTCGTCGACAGCGCGATCTACGAGGCGGTGCTCGCGATGATGGAGAGCACGGTCACCGAGTGGGACGTCGCGGGCTACCAGCGAGAGCGCACCGGTGCGGTGCTGCCGAACGTCGCGCCCAGCAACGTCTACCCGACCGCGGACGGCCAGATGGTCCTGGTCGCCGCCAACCAGGACTCGGTCTTCGGGCGACTCGCCGCCGCGATGGACGAGCCCGAGCTCGCCGCGCCGGGGAGCCCGTACGCCGACCACGTCGGCCGCGGTGACCGCCAGCAGGAGCTCGACGACCACATCGCCGTCTGGACGGCCGCGCACGACGCCGACGAACTGCTCGAGCTGCTGCATGCCGCCGGCGTCCCGGCCGGCCGCATCTATCGCGCGGCCGACATGCTGACCGACCCGCACTTCGCCGCTCGCGAGGCGATCGTCCGGGTCCAGGACCCCACCTTCGGATCGGTGGCCATGCAGAACGTCGTCCCCAAGCTGTCCGCCACCCCGGGATCTGTCCGGTGGACCGGTCCCGCGCTCGGCGCCCACAACGACGAGGTCTACGGAGGGCTCCTCGGGCTGACCGAGGCCGAGCGTGGCGACCTCGCGGACCGGGGCGTCATCTGATGGACCTGTCCGACGACTACGCCGCTGCCGGGTTCATGGGCCGCCTCGGCTTCGGGGCGCGTCCCGCCGTCGTCGTGGTCGACGTGGTGCGCGCCTACCTCGAGCCCGGTTCGCCGCTGGCCGACGGCGCCGGCCGCTTCGAGGGCGCCCGGGCGAGCGCTGCCCGGGTCGTGAGGGCAGCGCGTGCTGCCGGACACCCGGTGGTGTTCACCCGGGTGCGCCTGATGCCCGGGCGCGCCGACGCCGGGCTCTTCGGCCAGAAGGTGCCCGGGCTCGTCGTCTTCGAGGAAGGATCGCCGCTGGCGGAGTTCCCCGACGACCCCGCGCCGCTGGCGGGGGAGGTGGTGGTCGCCAAGCAGTACGCCTCGGCGTTCTTCGGCACCAGCCTCGCCTCCACCCTGAACGCCTGGGACGTCGACACCGTGGTGGTGGTCGGCTTCTCCACCAGCGGCTGCGTGCGCGCCACCGCCCTCGACGCCCTCCAGCACGGGTTCCGCCCGATCGTGGTCGCCGAGGCGTGCGGGGACCGGGCCGACTGGGCACACGCCCAGAACCTGTTCGACCTCGACGCCAAGTACGCCGACGTGCTCGGCGAGCGCGAGGTGCTCGACCACCTCACCACCCACCCCGGAGGAGCAGCCCGATGATCCCGACCGACCCCAGCCCGCTCGTGCCCCCGACCGCACCACGGACCGTCGACCTCGATGGCTCCGACCTGGTCTGGCGCAGCCATGCGATCTCCGGCTCGGACCAGGCCGCCGAGCTGGTGATGCTGCACCACGACCCCGAGCGGGAGACGCGCACCGTGATGGTGCGCTTCCCACCGGCCTGGCGGCGCGACGCGGTCGGGCACCAGCCCGCCGGCGAGGAGATGGTGCTCCTGACCGGCGCGCTGACGATCAGCGGGCACACGGCGACGGCCGGCAGCTATCTGCTCATCGAGCCCCGCGCGACCCGGTCGGCCAGCTCCACTGTCGACGGGACCCGGGCGCTGGTGTGGTTCTCAGGCCCCGGTGGCGGGTGGAGCGAGGGATCGGCCGAGGCCGCGGGCTCGATCAGGGTCGCGCCGCTCGACGGCAGCCTCTCCCGCTCCGCCAACGACGTGATGTCCGGGTCGGTCACCGTGCACGACGACCTCGCCGAGCAGACCTTCCCGTGCGACGTCGACGTGCTCTGGACCGCCCACCGTCGCTGGGCGCACGTCGTTTCCGGCGATCTCGTCCCGGCCCACAGCGGCCCGGCCGTCGTCCGGCGCTGGGCCTAGGGATCCGCCGCCCGGTCAGCCCCGGATCGCCCGGGCGGCATCCTGGTCGTAGTGCCCGATCGTGCGCCGCAGCACGATGAGCGTGAGGAAGAGCGGCGGCAGCAGCGCCAGCAGGGCGAGCGGGAGCGAGCCCACCGCATCGGAGACGACCCCGACCAGCAGGGGACCGGCCGCGCCGCCGAGCGTCATGAGGAACTGGAGCAGCGCGAAGCCCAGCCCCCGACGGCTGGCCGGCACGACGTCCGCCGATGCCGCCGTCAGGTTCGGGATGGCGCCGGCGAAGCCCACGCAGGCCAGCGCGACCAGCGTCAGGCGTAGGGGCAGGCCGGGCAGCAGCACCGCGCCGGTGAGCGAGACGGCACCGAGCAGCAGGAACCAGAGGGCGGTGCGCAGCCGCCAGGCGGACCTGACGCCGTGGCCGCGGTCGCCGATCCGGCTGCCGAGGATGATGCCGATCACGATGCCCGTTCCGCCCACGCCGCCGGCCAGGCCGGCTGCGGCGTCGTAGCCGAGGTCCTCGGTGCGCTGGAGCAGCGTCGGCAGCCAGTAGAAGAGGCCGCCCAGTCCGAGGTAGAGCAGCGAGAGGCTGGCGATCACGCCCCTGAGTGCTCGGATGTCCAGCAGCTCGCGCGCCTCGCGCATCATCGAGTGGCGGTCCGCGAGCGTGGGTGCCGCGTGGGTCTCGCCAGCAGCGGTGCCGCGCATCTGGTCGATCCGGTCGCCCAGGCCGCGCAGCGGCTCCCGGACGGTGAGGACCAGGAGCGCGACCAGCGCGCCGGGGACCGCGACGATGAAGAAGACCGCCCGCCAGCCGACGGCCTCGGCGAGTGCGCCGCCGACGGCGACCCCCACTGGCAGCCCCATGTAGTAGCCCGCCCGCTCCAGGCCGTACGCCTTCCCGCGCGTCTGGCCCGGGTAGTAGTCGGCGAGGAGGCTGGAGGCCGGCGGGTTGTAGAGCTGGCCCGCCGCGCCGAGCACGATCCGGGTGATGAAGAAGAGCGCGAACGTGGTGGCCAGGCCGCTGAGCACCGAGCAGACGGCCCAGACCAGCACGACCAGGGCGATGATCGACGTACGCCGTCCGGTGTCGGCCAGTCGGCCCGCCGGGAGCAGCAGGACCACGCCCGCGACTGCCGCTGCGGTCGGGATCGCACCGGCCATGGTGTCGCCGAAGCCGAAGTGGTCCTGGATGGCTGGCAGGGCGCCGGCGACCAGGTTGAACTCCACGCGGTCGATGAAGGCGACCAGCGCCACCACCACTGCGGGCCACCAGCCGAACGGCGCACCCCTGCCGAGGTCGACGCTGACGGCGGCCCGCCCGGGGAACGCCTCGACCTGAACCTGGTCGGGCGACTGCGTGGATTCGGCGCCCTCGACGTCCGACATCGGCGATGCTCCTATCGTGCGGGTGGCAGGTGTGTCAGGCTAAACCAGATATCGTAAAAGATATAGGAGAATGAGTTGACCACCCTGCGCGTCGCCGCCGTCCAGTTCTCCGTGACCGAGGACGTCACGGCCAACCTCCACACCTGCCTGCGGATGACCGACCGGGCCGTCGCCCGCGGCGCCCGGGTCGTGGTGCTGCCGGAGTTCTGCAACCACGTCTCGTGGTACGACGACCGCGCGCACGCGCGCCGGATGGCCGTGACCCTCGACGGGCCGTTCGTGGCGGCGCTCGCGGCCAAGGCGGCCGAGCACGGGATCCACCTGATGGCCAACTGCACGCTGGCGCGACCCGACGGGCGCACCACGGGGACCAACCTGCTCTTCGGCCCGACCGGCGACCTGCTCGCCTCGAGCGACAAGCAGGTGCTGATGGGCAGCGAGCGTGACCACCTCGACCCGGCCGTCGAGGCCTCGGCAGTGGTGGACACCGAGCACGGCCGGCTCGGGATGTACTCCTGCATGGACGGGGTGATCAACGAGACCCCACGGATGCTGGCCGTGGGCGGCGCCCAGGTCCTGCTCAACAGCCTCAACTCCTTCGCCCTCGACGAGGCGTCGCTGCACGTGCCGGTCAGAGCCGTGGAGAACCGCGTCTGGGTGGTCGCCGCCAACAAGGTCGGCCCACTGGTGCCCCAGCGGAGCATCGAGGTGGTGGCCGAGAAGGTCGGCGTACCGGTCGACCTGCTGCACGGCGCGGGGGAGAGCCAGATCGTCGCGCCCGACGGCACCGTGGTCGCAATCGGTCCGCGCACCGGCGAGGCGGTCGTGGTCGCCGACATCGACGTGCACGACGCCGACGACAAGCAGCGCCCCGACGGCACCGACGTCCTCGCCGCGCGTCGCCCCGAGCTCTACGCCGCGATCATCGAGGCACCGGTGGGTCGCCGGGCGCCCGGTGGTGCGGCGCAGATGCAGGCAGCCGTGATCTGCCCGGCCCCCGGCGACGACGTCCACGAGCTGCTGGTCGAGGCGCTCGGCACCGGTGCAGACCTCGTGGTCCTGCCCGAGCTCGCCGGCCCCTCGGCCGACGAGATCGCCTCGGCGATCACGGCCGGTCCCCACCGCGATGCCCTCGTGGTGACCACGGCGGCCGAAGGAGGAACCCATGCAGGGCTGGTCGTGGGCGCCGACGGCGTGCGGCTGCGGCAGCCACAGCTGCACGACAGCGCTCGGCACTCGTCCTGGGCCACCGCCACCGGCGAGCAGCTCCTGGTCCTCGCGACTCCGTGGGGTCGACTGGCCGTCGTCGTCGGTGACGACGCGCTCTATCCGGAGACGTTCAGGCTCGCGGCCCTGGCGGACGCCGACGTGGTCGCCGTGCCCTTCACGGTCGCGACAGCCTCCGACCTCGAGCCCCTGCTGCTCGAGCGAGCCGCGGAGAACCGGCTCAACCTCGCCGTCGCCAGCCCGGTGGGCGAGCACGGCGCAGGAGGCCTGGTCCCGCTGTCGGCCGACTTCACGTTGTGGACCGAGTGGTCCCGGCCGTTCTCCGGCGTGATCAGCCGCCCCGAACCGGTGAGGTCGACCGGGCCGCTGACGGTGGGCACGCTACGGCCCGCCTGCGCGGTCAACCGGTTCGTCACCCGAGGCACCGACCTGGTCGACGGCCGGCCCTGGGCGCTGGCCGGAGCGCTCGCCCGCTGACCCAGGTCAGTCCGCGTCCTCCGCGGGGCGACGACGCAGGGCCGCGCGCAGCTCCTCTGCGCTGGCATCGAGGTGCGCCACCCAGGCGTCGCGGAACTCCTCGGCCTTCCCGGCCCTGGCCAGCTCGAGGAGGTGGCGGTGCTCGTCGATGCGTCCCTCCTGCGTCTCGGGCGCACTGTCGAGCTCGGCCATCAGCAGGTGCAGGTAGCGATCGGCGGCGTGCCAGAGCAGCTCGAGGACCCGCCGGTCCATGGCGCCCATGACGTCGGCCAGCAGGCTGGCGTGGTAGGCGTGGTGAGCGGCGGCCAGGGCGGCCGGCTCGCGCTCGATCCCGACGTAGTAGTCCAGCGCCTGCTCGGCGTCGTCGAGGCGCTCGGGGGTCATCTCCTTGACCGCCTCGACCGCGAGGTCGCCCTCGATGGTGCGCCGCAGTCGGTAGATGTCGTCGAGGTCCTCCAGGCTGAGCGAGGCGACGAGCGCCGAACGCCCCGGGCGGAGGCTGACGATGCCCTCGCTCTCGAGCCGCCGCAGCGCCTCACGGACCGGGATGTGGCTGACGTCGAACTGCTCGCACAGCTCCACGATCGACACCGCCGACCCGGGCTGGATGTCCCCGACGAGCACGGCTCGCCGAAGCTCGTCGGTGACGCGATCGACCAGGGACAGGTGCTCGATCGGACGAACGGTGGACTCGGCTCGCGCGCGTCGCGCCATGGGTCTGCAGTCCTCTCACCAGGTGTCCGCCGGTCCCGGGATCGAGTCGGCGGGCGGAATCATAGATCCTCGCCGATTTGATGCTCCCACGACAACGAACTGTTCTTCCGTTCCATCTTGCGCGATTGCAACATTGATATTGTATATTCTGTCATGAGAGGGGGTCGCCATGGTGGAGCCCGCGATGTTCCGTGACGTGCTGGCCCAGTGGCCGAGCGGCGTGACGGTCGTCACGACGGTCGTCGACGGTTCCTGGCACGGCATGACCGCCAGCTCGTTCTCCAGCGTGAGCCTCGACCCGCCGTTGGTCTCCATCTGCCTGGACCGCAGGCTCTACACCCACGGGCTGATCCAGGAGAGCGGCGTCTTCGGTGTCAGCGTGCTGGCCAAGGACCAGGCCGACGTGGCCCGGCGCTTCGCCGGGATGGCGGGTGAGGTCTCCGAGCGTTTCCTCGGCGAGACCTGGTCGGTAGCCGGGACCGGCACGCCGCTGCTGGACTCCGCGCTGGGCTGGGTGGACTGCCGCGTGGTCCACGAGCACCCGGGCGGCGACCACACGATCTTCGTGGGCGAGGTGGTGGCTGCCCACACCGCGCGCCGGACCGCGCCGCTGCTCTTCCACTCCCGGGGTTGGGGCCAGTTCGCCGACGTCCTCCCCGACGTCGCCACCCTGTCCGACGGCGGACTGGTGTCCACCCTCACCTCACGCGGGGAGAACGACGCGTGGGTCACCCGGACGTCCAAGCGGGTCCGTGAGTCGGGAGTCCGCGTCCGGGTGATGGACCTGACCGGGGACCCTGCGCGGGACTCCGGGCGACGCGCCCGACGCCTCGACGACGGCCACAACACCTCGGCCCTGGTGGGCTCTGCCGCTGCGGCCAGTGAGGCGGTTGGTCGCGGGGTCCGCACGGTCGAGGTCTACGCCGATCCCGCCGACGCACGTTCGGTCGAGAGCGCCGTGGCGGCACTCAGCGCACATCCGACGGTGGGAGCGGTGGTCATCCCGGACGCGTTCCACCACGAGCGGCTCGAGGCCGTGCTGGCAGCCGTGGAGGCGTTCGCCGCCCTGGGCATCAGCGAGATCTCCTTCCAGGACACCCTCGGCTCGGCGACGCCGCTGGAGGTGCGCGCCACGCTCCAGGAGGCGGTGGGGCTGGCGCGGCCGGTCCCGCTGCGCGTGGCGTTGCACGACGCCGACCGACTCGGCCTGGTCAAGGCGCTCACCGCCCTCAAGAGCGGCGTCCACCACTTCGACACCACGCTCGGCGGCGTCGACGGTGCGGTCGCCACCGAGGACCTCGTTCGACTGCTCGGTGCCGTCGACGTCGAGACACCGGTCGATGCGCCGGCGATCACCCGGCTCGCCCGCCGGGTGCGCCAACGCCTCGACGCCACCCCCGACCTGCCCCGGCAGGTCGCCGACCGCGACCCGGCGCAACCGGACAGCACGCCGAGCCCCCGGCTCGCCGACACCGTAGGAGCCGCAGGATGACGACACGACTCACCGCCGAGTACCTCCTCCCCGACCTGACCGAGGAGGAGCGCGAGCGCGCCGAGCGGGTGGAGTCGGTGCTCCCGACCCTGCGCGAGGCAGCCCTCGAGGCAGACGCCTGCGGTGAGTTCCCGCCCGGGCACGTCAAGACGCTGGCGGAGGCCGGTCTCCTGGGACTCGTCGTCCCGGTGGAGTACGGCGGCCTGGGCGGCGGGCTGCGCGACCTCGCAGCGACGACGTACGCGCTCGGCACCGCCTGCGGCTCGACCGCGCTGGCCTACTTCTTCCACTGCTCGGCCTCCTCGCGCGGCCTGCTGCCCCTGGCGGCGATCGACGCCGGCGTCTATGAGGACCACGAGGTGGAGGTGGTCCGAGCGTTCGCCGAGAAGGTGCTCTTCGCGATGGGTCGCGACAAGCGCCTGCTGGCCAACTTCGCGAGCGAGGCGGTCAAGGCCAGCACCGCCAACGTGCTGATCAACACCACCGCCCGTCGCACCGAAGGCGGCTGGCTGCTCAACGGCGAGAAGTCCTTCGGCTGCCTCTCCGGCACTGCCGACCACTACCTCGTCACGGTCCGGCGCGAGGACGTCGAGGGCATCGACGGGCTGAGCCTGGCGCTCGTGGCCCGCGACTCCGAGGGCATCCGGCCGCGGGCGCGCTGGAACGGCCTGGGCATGCGGGCCTCGGACAACCACGGCCTGGTCATGGAGGACTGCTTCGTCGCCGACGCGGACGCCCTGACCGTGCCCGGTGCGTTCACGCGCGCCACCCAGATGTCGCGCGGCTCGTGGGTCGGCAACCAGGTCGCGATCGCCGCGATCTATGCCGGCATCGCCCGAGGCGCCTGGGAGTATGCGTTCGGGAGGACGATGTCGGCGACCTTCGCCGACACCGGCAAGCCGATCGCGTCCAGCCCGATGCACCAGGTCCTCGTCGGCAACGGTGAGGAGGCGCTCGCCGAGGCCCACCTGTGGCTGCGCCGCCAGATCGACCTCGAGGCCAGTGACCCACCGATCCTCCCCAAGCCCGAGGTCGTGGCCAGCTGGAAGCTGGCGAAGGGCGCGATCTGCGAGCGCTCGTTCTCGGTGGCCGTCGATGCCCTGAAGATGTGTGGCACCTCCGGCGCACTGATGGACAACATCATCGGACGCGCCGTCCGCGACACGTCCATGGGCCTGGTCCAGGCGTTCCCGGCCGAGCGCGGCCGGCTGGACATGGCCAAGATGTTGGTCGAGAAGGAATCATGGGCCGGACTGACCACGAGTGACACGTTCGCGCGCACCCCTGCCCGGGCCGGCGCACGCCGGGAGGAAGGGTGACGGCCACGTCTCGAGACGAGCGCACGGGGAGCCTGGTGCTTCCTGAGGTCGGCCAGCTCGTCGACGGGGAGTGGCACGTCCCCGACGAGCGCCTGGACCTCGTGCTGGAGGACCCGTTCCGGGGCGAGAGGCTCGATGCTGCCGTCGCGAGCGACGAGGCATCGGTCGAGCGGGCCGTGCAGGCCGCGCACGACGCGCACGAGTCGGGTGCGTGGGCCGACCGGCCACCGGTCGCTCGTGCCGAGGTCCTCGACGCGGTTGCCGGGGCGCTCGAGGCCGAGCTGTCCCGATTGGCGGAGCTCGAGGCGTTCGCCACCGGAGTCCCGGTGCGGCAGACCTCGATCGTGGGAGTCATCGTCCCGGGGGCCTTCCGGCTGGCTGCCGAGATGCTGCGGGCCGGCATCCTCCTCGAGCACCACGAGGGCCCCGCCGGGAACCCGGTCGAGGTGCACCGGTTGCCGCTGGGCCCGGCCCTGTGCCTGGTGCCGTGGAACGCCCCGGCCCCGATGGCCGCCCACAAGGTCGCCAGCTCGCTGGCGGCGGGAGCAGCCACGATCCTCAAGCCGAGCGAGTTCGCGCCCTACGCGACGACCGAGCTGGCCCGCACCGTGGGCTCCGTGCTCGCCGACGCCGGCCTGCCCGGTGGCGTGTTCCAGCTCGTGCAGGGCGGCCCCGGTGTCGGCGGCCGCCTCGTCAACGACCAGCGGATCCGGGCGGTGTCCTTCACCGGCGGTCTGGCGGGTGGCCGCGCGATCGCCGCGGCCTGCGCCTCCGACTTCACCGCCCTCCAGCTCGAGCTCGGCGGCAACAACCCGCTGGTCGTGCTGCCCGACGCCGACCCCGAGGACGCCGCCCGGTCCGCTGTCGACCTGTTGACCACGCTGAACGGCCAGTGGTGCCGGGCGCTCGGTCGATTGGTGCTGCCCGCTGCCGGCGCACAGGAGATCCTCGAGCTGGTGCTCGCGCGCCTGGCCCTGCTGCAGGCCGGTGACCCCCTGGACGAGGCGACCGACCTGGGACCGGTCGTCCACTCGGTGCACCTGGCCCGGCTCCGTGCGGCCATCGCCGAACGCACCCGGGCCGGCGGCGTGGCCCACGCCAGCACGCACGTGCCCGAGGGCCCGGGCCACTTCCTCGCCCCGACGCTGCTCACCGGCGTGCCGGTGGAGCAGTCGGTCCACGAGATCTTCGGCCCGGTCGCGACCGTGCACACCTACGACACCGAGGAGCAGGCCCTCGCGGTGGCCAACGGCACCCCCTACGGCCTCGAGGGCTACGTGCTGGGTGAGGACACCGAGCGGGCGCTCTCCTTCGCGCGCCGGGTGCGCGCCGGGGAGGTCAAGGTCAACGGCTCCTCGATCATGAGCCTGCACCTGATGACGCCCCGACCTGCCTGGGGACTGTCCGGCCTCGGCGAGGAGGGCACCGTGGAGACCATCCGTGCCTTCACCGGCGCCCGCGTCGTCGGGGTCGAGGGCGGCCACGCCCTGCACGCGCGATGAGCACGCCTCCGGAGCGGCTCCGGGTGCTGCTGGCCGGCCCGGACCTGGTGCACCTGCCCGGTGTCTACGACGCCGTCACGGCGCGGCTCGCCGCCCGGGCCGGGGCCCGCGGTGTCTGCCTCTCCGGCGCGGTCGCCTCGGCGGTCGCGCTGGGTGTGCCGGACCTGGGCTTCGTCAACGGGTCGGACATCGCGGCCCGCGCGACCCAGGTGACCGGAGTGCTCGACGGGCTGCCGGTGCTCGCCGATGCGGACACCGGCTACGGCAACGCCCTGCAGGCGCGGCGTACTGCCCAGACCTACGCCGCGGCCGGCCTCGCCGGGCTGCACCTGGAGGACCAGGTAGCCCCCAAGCGCTGCGGCCACCTGGCCGGAAAGGCGGTCGTCGGCGTCGCCGAGGCCGCGGGTCGGGTCCGGGCCGCGGTCGAGGCCGGCAGCGGCCTGGTGATCGTGGCCCGCACCGACGCGCTCTCCGTGGACGGGGTCGACGCGGTGGTCGAGCGCTGCCTGGCCTTCGCGGCGGCCGGTGCCGACGCCTTGTTCGTGGAGGGTGCCGGCGCTGACGTGATCGCCCGGGTCGGTGCCGCGGTCCGGGCCGCGCACGGGCGCGAGGTCCCGTTCGTGCACAACCGCTCGGAGGCCGGCGGCCCGGTCGAGCAGGGCCCCGACGACGACGAGCTGCGGGCGCTCGGCGTCCGACTGGTCATCCACCCCGTCTCGGGGCTGCTGGCCGCGGCGCGCGCGGCCGCGGCGTCCTACGACGCGATCGTGGCCTCGGGTCACGCAGGAGGTACCCCGCGGATGGACTGGACCGAGCTCACCGACCTGCTCGACCTGCCCGGCCAGCTCCGGTTGGAGCACCGCTACGCCGATCCGGTGGACGCGCGATGACGGCGCCGGGCGGAGCCGGCCGCACCGTGGGTGAGGTCCTGGTCGTCGGAGCCGGCCCGGTCGGACTGACCGCGGCCCTGTGCCTGGCACGCCGGGGCATCGGGGTGACGGTGCTGGAGGCCGGCGACGGTCTCGCCACCGAGTCCCGCGCCTCGACCTACCACCCGCCCAGCCTGGAGATGCTCGCCGAGCTCGGCGTGCTCGAGCCGCTGCTCCAGCGCGGCATCATCTCCACCGCCTTCCAGTACCGCGACCGCCGTGGCGGCCCGATCGCCGAGCTCGACCTCGGCGTCCTGGCCGCGGACACGCCCTTCCCGTTCCGCGTGCAGTGCGAGCAGAGCAAGCTCACTCCGATCCTGCTCGAGCAGCTGCTCGCGTGCCCGTCCGCCTCGGTCCACTTCGGTCAGCAGGTCGTCGCTGTGGTCGACGACGGACTGACGACGGTGGTCCGCACCGCCGCCGGGCGGGAGTGGCGCGGCGACTGGGTCGTCGGCGCCGACGGAGCGAGCTCGGCCGTGCGTCGGGCCATCGGGGTCCAGTTCGAGGGCATCACCTACCCCGAGCGCTTCCTCGTGGTCTCGACCACCGAGGACCTCACCGCCGCGCTGCCCGGCATCGCCTCGGTCAACTATGTCTTCGACCCCGACGAGTGGCTGGTGCTGCTGCGCACCCCGGAGCACTGGCGGATCCTCTTCCCGACCGATCCCGACACCGCCGACCACGAGGAGACCGCACCCGCCCGGGTCCAGGCCCGACTGCGCGGAGTGGCTGACCTCGGTCGCCCGTGGGCACTGCTGCACGCTTCCCTCTACCGCGTGCACCAGCGGGTCGCCGACCGGTTCCGGGTAGGCCGCACCCTGCTGGTCGGCGACGCCGCCCACGTGAACAACCCCCTGGGCGGCATGGGCATGAACAGCGGCCTGCACGACGCCGTGCTCGTCGGTGCGGCGCTGGGCGACGTCATCACCGGCACTGGCGTCATCGACGAGCTCGACGGCGTGCTGGACCGTCGCCGCGAGGTCGCGCTCTCCTACGTCAGGACGGTCACCCACGACAACTGGAAGCAGCTGCGCGAGACCGACGCCGAGGCCCGGGACGCACACCACGCCTCGCTGCGCCACCTGGCGGCCGACCCCGAGGCGGCGCGCGACTACCTCCTGCGCACCTCGATGATCGACTCGCTGCGCGAGCGACGACCCGCAGCTGACGCGGTCGGCGGATGAGGCCGGTCGGATGAGGCTGGCCCGGGAGAACCCGTCTCGCACCGACGAGTGCGTCGGTGTGGTCGAGATCGCCGACGCCGCCGTGGTGGGCGCCGCCGTGGGTCGCGCGAGCGCCGCGCAGCCGGCGTGGGCCCGGGTCCCGGTCCCCGAACGGTCGCGGCTGCTGCACGCGGCGGCCGACCGGGTGGCGTCCGAGCAGGACGCGATCGCGGAGCTGATGGCCCGGGAGACCGGCAAGGTGCTGCCCGACTGCCGCGGTGAGGTGGCGTTCGCCGTCACCGTCCTCCGCTGGGCCGCGGACACGGCCGCCCGGCTGCTCGTCGACCGCGAGGTGGACGACGACCTCGGTCGCCTGCTCCTGCGGCACCGTCCCTACGGCGTGGTCGCGGCCGTCACGCCCTGGAACGCGCCGGTGGTCCTCGCCGTGCTCAAGGTCGGCCCCGCCCTGGCCACCGGCAACACGGTCGTCGTGAAGCCCTCCCCGCTGGCGCCGTTCGCCGTGGCCCGGTTCCTCGACCTGGTCGCCGACCGGCTCCCGGACGGCGCGCTCCAGGTCGTCCAGGGCGACGCGACCACCTCCGCCGCGCTGGTCGGTCATCCCGGCGTCGACCGGGTCGCCTTCACGGGCGGAGAGGCCGCCGGCCGGGCGATCGGGGAGCTGGCCGGCCGCTCGCTCACCCCGTCCCTGCTCGAGCTGGGTGGCAACGACCCGGCGATCCTGCTCGCCGACGTGGTCCTGGACGACGCAGCGATGGACCGGATGGTGATGGCCGCCTTCGCCACCAGCGGCCAGGTCTGCATGGCGGTCAAGCGGCTCTACGTCCACCGATCCCGGCACGCCGAGCTGATCGACGGCCTTCGCGCCGCCGCCGACCGGGTGCTGTGCTGGGGTGACGCGATGCACCCCGGGGTCACCATGGGACCCCTGGTGTCGGCAGCCGCGGCGTGCCGGGTGGGAGACCTGCTCGAGCGCGCCGTCGGAGGAGGTGCCTATGCCATCCGGATCGGCCGGCAGGACGACGCCACCGACCCCGGCCGGGGCCACTACCTCGCCCCGCACCTGGTGCTCGGGACGGGGGACGACGACGCGCTGGTCGCCGAGGAGCAGTTCGGCCCGGTGCTGCCCGTGCTCTCCTTCCGCACCGAGGAGGAGGCGCTGACCCGCGCCAACTCCGGCGACCTCGGCCTCGGTGCCTCGGTCTGGTCGGCCGACGAGGACCACGCCTTCGACCTGGCGCGCCGACTCGACGCCGGATTCACCTTCGTCAACACCCACAACCGCACTGGCCTGGCCCTGCGTGCGCCGTTCGGCGGCGTCAAGCGCTCGGGCTGGGGGCGGGAGTACGGCGACGAGGGGCTGCTCGAGCACGTCCAGACCTGCGTCGTGCACGCGCCTGGGCCGTTCAGGCCGGGTGGCACCGGGCTCGGCGCGACGGCGTACCCGACCGGCTGACCCGGCCGCACACCGTGTGGCCCGGGTCACGATCAGGTCACTTCGCGGACGGCATGCGACCCGATGTGGAGAAATACCCGTGGATGTCCTTCTCGGAAACGTAGATCATATATACCCTGAGACTGCACCCACCCTCACCACCGCAGGAGACCTTGATGAGCCAGAGCCTGAAGTTCGTCCAGGAGCACCTCGACGAGGCGGCGCCGACCGACGTCTCGGAGGTGTTCGGGGCCTGGCAGGCGCTGGTCGAGCGGCTCCGGGCGAAGGTGGCGGACCGGTTCGAGCTCGAGCGGGATCCCTCGACCGAGGTGCTCGAGGACTTCGGCTCCGAGACCGGCCCGCGCGGCCGGGTCCGGGCCTACACCGGGCCCGAGATCGACTGGATGGTGCACTCGCACATGGAGAACGCCGCCCAGGGCTTCTGCAACGTGCACCTGACGATCTGGCTCGGCCCGCAGGTCAAGGTCCCGCACTTCGGGATGGCGCTCGGCTGCTTCCCGCAGGGCTGGGTCTACCTCGACTCGGTCCCGCGGAGCTACCTGGTGACCGACACCGAGTCCTTCGACCGCTACTTCGAGCCGGTCAACGAGCGGTGGGAGCAGGTGCGCAACGACCACCCTGAGATGGAGCCGTTCGTGAGCCGCAGCGCATTCGTGCGCGCCGGGCTGTCCCCGACCGCCTTCTGCTACATGGCCCCGGCCGACCAGCAGATGACCGACCTGGTGACCGAGCTCGCCGAGGAGCACCTCGACCGCTGGCTGCGCTGGGTCGACGAGGCCGAGGCGGTCCCCGCGGAGGAGCGTCCCGCGCTCGCAGCGGCCGACGAGGCGATCCGCCGCAACATCGCCGAGCGCGACCCGGCCAACGTGATGGGCGACCGGTTCTTCGGCCCCGAGACCACCCACCGCCTGGTGCGGGCCCTGTGGGGCGGCGACCGGGTGCTGGCCCGCCCGCTGGACCGATGACCGCGCCCGTGCTGGTCCGGGCGCTCCGCAGCGCGGCGCACGTGCCGGGCGCGGAGGCGCCGTACGACACCGTGCACCTCACCGTGCGCTACCCCGCTCTCGCTCCGCGCGACGACGTCGAGCGGATGAGCGGCCGGCTCGCCGCCGACACCGCCGCGGCGCCGTACCCGGTCGTGGTGCTGGTGCCCGGTGTCAACGTGGCCGCGGAGTCCTACCGGTGGCTGGCTGTGCGGCTCGTCGAGGCCGGCTTCGTCGTCGTCGGCTACGACTGGGTCGGCGAGCTGTTCCCGGGGGAGCACGGGCTGACCCCCGGCGTCGACATCACGGCGTGCGGGCCCGATCACTACGGAGAACGGCCGACGACCCATGCCCTGCGTCCGGTGCTGGAGGCCGTCAGCCGGCTTGCTGACGCCGGGCCGCTGGCCGGCCTGCTCGACCTCGACTCGGTCGGCCTGGTCGGCCACTCCGCCGGCGGCACCGTCGCGCTCCAGTCGGCGGCTCCGGCCTGGTTCCCGGAGGTGCGGGCGGTGGTGACCTACGGCGCCCACACGATGGCCTCCCAGATGCTGGGCTACCCGCCCAGCACCCTGCTGCCAGCGCCCGTGCAGGCGCCGGTGCTGCTGGTGGCCGGCACCGACGACGGAGTCGTCGCCGCCAGCGCGATCCGGTACGGCGAGCGGGCCGGCGCCGCCGGCCACGACCCGATCGAGCGCACCTGGGCCGAGGCACTGCCGGCCACCACCGAGGCCTGGCTGGTGCGGCTCGCCGGAGCCGGACACATGCTGGCCGCGCACCCCGACGACCCGTCGACGGCCCGGGGCTTCCTGGAGACCCCGACCGACGCTGACCAGGACCGGCTGCGGGACACCTTCGCCCACGTGGTGACGACATTCCTGCACGCCCAGCTGCGCGGCGACACCGCCGCCAAGGGCCGGCTCGAGCACCTCGCCGAGCACCCCGAACCCGAGATCGCCGACATCCGGCGACGCTAGGAGGACAAACCGCGATGTTCAAGAACTTCTGGTACGGCGTCGAGTTCAGCTCCGACGTCCAGGTCGGCAGCCCCAAGAAGGTGAAGGTCCTGGGCCAGCAGCTGGTGCTCTACCGCAAGCCCAGCGACGGGAAGGTCGTGGCGATGTCCGACCTGTGCGTCCACCGGGGCGCAGCGCTCTCGGAGGGCACGGTCAAGGGCGACTGCATCGTGTGCCCCTACCACGGCTGGGAGTACAGCCCCGAGGGTGAGGTGCAGAAGATCCCGGCGCACCCGGAGAAGGGCATTCCGCGCAAGGCGCGGATCGACGCCTACCCCGTGGTCGAGAAGCACATGATGATCTGGGTTTTCATGGGCGACCTGCCCGAGGAGGAGCGTCCGCCGATCCCCGACTGGTCGGCCGTCGACGACACCGAGACGTACCGCGCGGTGACCGGCACCTTCCTCTGGAAGTCCAACTACGAGCGGATCCTCGAGAACGGCGTCGACATCGCGCACACGCCGTTCGTGCACGCCGGCTCCTTCGGCAATCCGGACAAGCCTGAGGTGCCCGAGTTCGAGGTCGAGACCTCGCCGTGGCACTGCAAGGCTTCGGTGAAGCTCAACCCACCGAAGCCGCAGGGGATCTGGGGGAAGATGAACCCGGACAAGGGCGACCTCCTGAACCGGCCGCTGGTGCCGGTCTCGACGACGTGGTGGCTGCCGAACGCGATCCTCCTCGAGGTCGACCTGCCCATGGGCAAGCTGAAGATCTTCGACGTCAACATCCCGATCGACGAGGAGACCACCCTCGTCAAGTTCATCGCGCTGCGCACCTTCTTCAAGGGGAAATGGGCCGACAAGGACGCCAGGCGCCGGGTCTTCAAGGTCCTCAAGCAGGACGAGGCCGTGGTCGACACCGTGCGTCCGGAGCTGCTGCCCTTCGACCTGTCCGACGAGCTGCACGTCAAGAGCGACTACAACCAGGTCCTCTACCGCCGCCGCCGCCGCGAGCTGATCGAGGCGGGCTGGTCGGTCGAGGGCAACACGATCGTGGGAGAGGGCACGTCGGCACGGGTGGAGGCGCGGGTCATCCCCTCGCCGATCCGTCGCGAGGTACCCGAGCTCGCGAGTGCCTGGAACTTCAAGGAGGTCCGCAGCCGGCAGCTGCTGGAGTCCGAGGCCGCGCGGCGGACGCCGACGTCGACCCCGACGACCCAGGCCACCCCGGACGTCGACGACGACGAGCCGGAGTCCATGCCGACCACGGAGGTCACGGTATGAGCCGGAGTCTCCCGGGCAGCCTCTGCATCGGCACGCTCGCCGCGATCGTCGAGCGCGCCGGGCTCACCGAGGTCGTCGGCCCCGACGGCGGTCCGTTCCGCACGCTCAGGTCCCCGATGTCACCCGAGCCGGTGGGCCGGGTGCGGGTCTTCAGCGGCGAGGCCGTGGCCAAGGTCGTCTACGTCGGCCTCGCGGTGCCGGCGATCGGCCTGGACAGCCACATGGTGTTCGCGTTCGCGCCCGCCGACGTGGCGGTCCCGCACTTCACGTTGGACTCGGTCCAGGGGCAGGGCTCCTATGCCTTCCACCTCGACCTGATCCCGCGGGCCGATCTCGCGACCCACCTGACCTACGTCGACTGGGCGCACACCCCGCTCACCGACACCTTCGACGAGGTCTCCGCGCGCCCGGGCCTGTCCAAGGCGGCGATCGGGCCCCGCCAGTTCGCGATGATGTCGCCCTGGATGCTGGTCCACCGGGCCGACGAGGACGCCTTCGCCGGCATCGGCGACGCGGTCGGGGAGTATCTCGACCACTGGTTCGGCCTGCTCGGGGCCGGCGTGCCCGCCGAGGTGGCGGCCGACCTCGCAGACACCGACCTCGCGGCCCGCGACCACCGGAACCGGGCCAACATCTTCAGCCCCGACGTGGACAAGGTGTGGGCCCAGGTCGAACGGCTGCTCGGCCCTGACGCGATGGAGGACGTGCGCGCGCAGCTGCTCGACAACAAGATCGTCTCGGAGGTGCCGGCGTGACCACCGTGTCCGAGAGTGCCGAGGCCGGCACCACGAGCGAGTGGCAGCAGCGGATCGCGGGGGAGTGGCACGGCCGTCCGGGACTCTTCGACGCAGTCGGCAACCACGTGGGCTTCGAGCGGGTCGACCGGGCGAGCGTGGTCGAGGACGGCGTCGCGCGCTACTGGATGAACACCTCGCTGGAGGCCAGCGGGCCGCTGCGCAACAGGTTCGAGCTCGGCGCCCAGTTCGACTTCGGCATCGTCGACTCCGACGAGAACCGGGTCTACTGCGGACCGGACTTCTACGGCACCGGCCAGCCCTACGGCCTGTTCGTCGACGCCCACTACTACTCTCCGGGCTGGCAGGCCGACCTGCGCACCTGGAACCAGGTGCTCCCCGACGGCTCGACCCAGGTCTACTCCTCGGTGCTGCACGACGGTTGGGCGGTGTGCGCGGTCTTCAACGGCATCTACCAGCGCACCTTCGACCACGGGACCAACCCCGAGACGCAGGCGTTCGTCGAGGACTGGATCGCGCTGGAGACCCGGCGGGGCCCGACGCCCCAGGTGCTCCCGACCAAGGAGAGCGGTGCCTGGCGCGGGTCGCTGTTCGTCAACGCCGCCGACCAGACCGCGCTGGGCGAGGTCGAGGTCGTCATCGAGCACGAGCCGATCTCCCTGCGCCGGGCCCGTCACCGTGTGACCTGGACGGGTGCGCTCGAGCGCACGTACGCCTTCGAGCGGGTCCGGGACGGCGCGCGCACCCAGTACGAGGGGCCGGAGGTGTTCGGCAACGCGACGTCGTACGGCCGGGCGCTCTTCACCAGCCAGCACCTCGTCGGGCCGGACGCCCGCGGCGTCGAGAAGATCAGGGGCCGCGAGGTGCTGATCGATGCCGGGACCCGCGACCTCGCCGTGGTGTGGCAGCTCTTCCGCGGCGACACCACGACGCACTTCGTGCACGGCCTGCTCACTTGGGAGGGCGCATGAGCACAACGTCCGGTCGCGTCGTCGTCGTCACCGGCGGAACCCGCGGCATCGGCCACGGACTGGCGCGCGAGCTCCTCGCGCGCGAGTGCCGGGTGGTCATCTGCGGCCGGTCCGCAGCGAGCGTGGACGCCGCCGTCGGTGCCCTCGCCGCGGCCGCGCCGGGTCGGGTGAGCGGCGTCCCTGCCGACGTCACCGACCGCGCGTCGGTGCAGGCGCTCTGGGACCACGCCGTCGCGACCTTCGGCCGCGTCGACGTGTGGATCAACAACGCCGGCCTCTCCTCGCCGCGACTGCCCTTGCCAGAGGTGCCGGTCGAGGCGGTGGGTGCCGTGGTCGCGACCAACCTGGTGGGCGCGATGAACGGGTGTGCGGTGGCCCTGGCCGGCCTCGCGGCTCAGCCGGGCGGCGGCTGGGTCTGGAACATGGAGGGCTTCGGCTCCGGCGGGCAGAAGCAGCCCGGGATGGCCGTGTACGGCGCCAGCAAGCGCGCGGTGACCTACCTGACCGAGTCGCTGGTCAAGGAGGCCAAGGACGGACCCGTCAAGGTCGGCTTCCTCTCCCCGGGCATCGTGGCCACCGACCTCCTGGTCGACGACTACGACGGTCAGCCGGAGGCCTTCGAGAAGGCACGCAAGATCTTCAACATCCTCGGCGACCGGGTCGAGACCGTGACCCCCTGGTTGGCGGACCGGTTGCTGGCTGCCGACAGGAACGGAGTCCGGGTCGCGTGGCTCACCACGCCGAAGGCCATGGCTCGTTTCATGACCGCCGGATTCAGGAAGCGCGACATCTTCGCATCCGGGTCCCCCGAGATCGCGGCGTCCTGATGGCGATCGATCCCTGCACCGAGTACGGCCTGGCGCTGGCCGCCGAGGACTTCGTCCCGGTGCTGCTGGCCGGGGCAGGCACGGTCGTGCTGGCGCTGGCTGCCGGCCGGTCGGTGCCGCAGGTCCGGGTGCCCGCGCTCCTCGCCGGCGGTCTGGTGACGCTCGGCGGGCTGGCCAAGGCGGTGTGGAAGCTGCTGGTCGCCGCCGAGCCGTGCCGCAACATCGAGGTGCTGGAGCAGCTGCTCTTCCCGTGCCTGGCCTTCGGCTTCGCCGGGATCGTGTGGGCGCTGGTCGGCGTACGTCGCGGTCGGCCCGCACCGTGGCCGCCGTACCTCGTGCTGCCGGTGCTCGGCGCCGTGGCCGCCCTGGCCGTCGGGGACACCTGGCCGCTGTTGATCGCCGCCGCCATCGGCGCGGTGACCGTCGGCGTGCTCGGGATCCTGCTGGCCCGACGACGGCGCGACGCGTTCGGGGTGGTGCTGTTCGGCGTCTACATCGTCGGCACGCTCGTGCTGCCGCCGCTGGCCGGACGACCCGACCAGTCCGAGGCGCTGCAGTGGATCGAGCAGCTCACCAACTCCGTCGTCCAGCTCTGCTTCCTCCTCGGCGCGATCGGCCTGCTCCGCGCGGCCGCGCCGTCCACGTCCGTGCCCGACCACACATCCGCAGGAGTGCCCCGATGACCGACCGCCTCGGCTGGCGCCGCAAGTTCGGCGTGATCGCCCCGAGCACCAACACGATCGTGCAGCCCGAGTTCGCGATGATGTCGGTCCCCGGCGTCACCTCGCACTTCTCGCGGATCCACATCCGCGACCAGAACATGGACTCCGACGACGGCATGGAGCGACTGCTCGAGCAGATCCGCGAAGAGATCGGGGGCGCGTGCGAGCGGGTGCTCACCTGCGAGCCCGACTACATGGTGATGGGGATGAGCGCCGAGACCTTCTGGGACGGCGTGGAGGGCAACCGCGCCTTCAAGAAGCAGATCACCGGCATCACCGGGCTCGACGTCGCGACCGGTGCCGAGGCCTGCGAGCGCGCGCTGCACCTCTTCGGTGCCCGCAAGATCGGCGTGGTCACGCCGTACCAGCCGATCGGTGACGAGAACGTCGTGAAGTTCTTCGGCGAGCTCGGCTTCGAGGTCGCCTCCATCAAGGGACTGAAGTGCCCGACGGCCGTCTCCATCGCCCACGTGAGCGAGGCGGAGCTGCGGGACGCGATCTTCGAGGTCAACGAGTCCGACGTGGACGCGATCGTCCAGTGCGGCACCAACCTGTGCATGACCACGCTCGCCGACGAGGCCGAGCGTTGGCTGGACAAGCCGGTGATCGCGATCAACGCCGCCACGTGGTGGATGGCGCTGCGCGACAACGGGATCGAGGACCGGCTGCAGGGCCTCGGCACGCTCCTGCGCGAGCACTGACGCGCCCCCACATCTCCCGCGCGGGGTCGTCTGTATCGCGGCAACGGCCCCGCGCGGGGTCCAGCGTCTACTCCAGGGTGATCCGGTCGAACGGCAGCAGCGGCTCGAGCGCCGGGAACGCGAACGCGAACAGCAGGGCCAGGACGCCCAGCGCCAGGAGCACGGCGAGCAGCACCTTCACCGGCACCGGGCCCGGCAGCAGCCTCCAGAGTGCGGCGTACATGCCTCACGCACCTCCCGTCGTCGGAGCTCGGTCGACGAGGTGTCCCGAGACGATCAACCGCTCGCTCGAGCCCCAGCGGGGATGGCAGGTGACGAGCGTGAGCAGGGCCTTCCTCGGTGTCGCCCCGGGTCGGCCGGGCACCGGCTCGAGCACCTCGGTGGCGGTTGGGGTCACGAGCTCGCTGCGGTCGACGACGTAGGTGAAGGTCGCGGCGAGGGTCTGCACCGTCACCTCGTCGCCCGGGACGAGTGCGTCCAGGTGTGCGAACGGCTCACCGTTGGTGGCTCGGTGGCCGGCGACCGCGAAGTTGCCGACCTCACCCGGCATCGCGGTCCCGGGGAAGTGGCCGGGACCCAGGGCCAGCTGGTCGGTCTCGACCCCCTCGACGATGACCCGGGACCAGCCCTGGCCGAGCCGGGGGATGGAGAGCAGCCCGAGCCCGCCGCCGGTGGGTGGCGGGGCGAGCGGGGCCGTGGCAACGGGGGTCCTGCTGCGGCCGCGGGCGGCGGGCCGGGCGCGCGGAGCAGGGGTGGACGGGGAGGTCCGGGACGCCTGCGCGACCCGTGCCTCGAAGGTCTCCCGGAGCGTGCTCTGGGCCGCCGCGTTCTGCACGTCGCTCCAGACCACGAGGTAGGCCGCGAAGGCCACCACGACCAGGCCAAGGGTGAGCAGCAGCTCGGCGGTGGTCCGGACCACTACTCGCACGATCGCGCTCACCCGCCCTCAAAGTTGCGATTCGCTAGAATATATCATTGACAATATCGTGTGACGTTGGACACCCTGAGCGCACTGCGCACCCAGAGGCGCACGGCAGGGACAGGTTCTGCGACTCACGGCGAGCGTTTCGACACGAAACGTTCATACCCGACAAGGAGACAACGGGTAGATGAGATCACGAATTCAACTGGCTGCTGCGGCAGCCGTGACAACCGTGGTGGCCGGCGGCCTCGCCGTACTCGGCGCCGCACCCGCCTCGGCTGCGACGCCCACCGGCGGGTGCTGGGTGTATTCGCCCACGACGCCGTCAAACATCGAGGACACGGTTCCGGCCAGTCAGACGTCGTCGACCCTGGCGCCGTGGGCGAACCCCGGTCCGGCCGACTACACGCTCACCTCGAGCGGTAGCAACGCTGTCGGTGGTACGCGCAACTTCAGCATGACCTTCAACGAAGGTCCGACCAACGGCGGTCCGCCCGCCAGCGGCACGGTCTACTACTACTTCTCGGTCAACGGCACCAACCTGCCCGCGATCTCGAAGGCGTTCAGCGCCGGAGGCGCTGCGCCCATCCCGGGTGACACGATCAACGGGTCCTACAACATCACCGCTGCCGGGACGCAGAACATCGTGCTCCGCAAGGTCTACTACGACATCCCGTCGTTCTTGACCCGGGTCGCCTGCAACGGCCAGGCCACCGGCGTCCGGATCAATCCGAGCGGTGGGGTCAACCCGGCGACGACGCCGGTGGACACCAACATCACCACCAGCTTCACCGCCGTGAACGCCCCCGCTGCCTCCATCACGGCGGTGAGCAACCAGACGGTCACCACGCACGCGCGCAGGAACGACGTCATCTCGTTCTCGGTGACCGACTTCACGGACGGCTCGGCCAGCGCACAGCTGTGCGACTCCGCAGGCAACAACTGTGACACCGGAACGTCGTCCTTCACCGTCACCGGTGGCGCAGGGACCGGAACCCTCAACGTTGGTGCCTCTCCGACCACTGGGTCCCGGCGGCTCAAGGTCACGAGCGGTGCGGACACTCGCCTCGTCCCGATCACGATCCTGGCGAACGTCACCTTCAACATCACCGCAACGGGCAACAACGTCACGTTCTCCGGCTCCAACTGGGACCCGAACCAGTCGGTCAGCGTCGGTGGTTACCTCGCGCCGCCGCCGATCCCGCCGAACCCGACCAGCGACGCGCCCACCACCGTCACGGCGGACTCGACCGGAGCCATTACCGGCAGCTTCACGGTCTCGGCCGGCCAGTCAACGGTCACCGCGTTCATCGGTGCCAGCCGAATCCACGCGAATGGCCCCCCGCCCACCGTCCTGTTCGCGTCCCAGTCCTTCGGTGACGCGTGCGTCGCCAAGGTCGGAACAGCCACAACGGGCAGCTGCTCCCTCGTGGAGACGGTCAACCTGACGGTGAACGCCGGCGACCTGAAGATGTCCAAGGTGTCCGGTCCGGTTGTCATGTCCGCCGTCACGCTGGACGGCACCGCCACCACCTCGAGCGGTTCGCTCCAGGACGTCACCGTCAAGGACTACCGCGGTGGCACCCTCGGGTGGTCACTGGTCGGCCGGTTCTCGGGGCTCAGCAACGGCGGCTTCTCCATCACACCGGACAAGCTGACCTGGGCGCCGACGTGCACGGCCGGAGGCAACAACAACGACACCGTGACCGCGGGTGCAGGTGGTGCGTTCGCCGACTCGGCGACTGCCCTGCCGCTCTGCTCCGTGGTGGCGGGTGGCTTCGGCGCCGACGGCACGAGCGGTGGCGACACCGTCGCCGACGCCGGTCTCACGCTGGCGGTGGCAGCCAACCAGGCTGCCGGCAGCTACACCGGCACGATCACCCTGACGCTGTCGTGATGTCGCGACTCGTCTGACGCTCCATGGCCCGGATGGGCGCCGCTCGGGCGGCGACCCATCCGGGTGGAGTCATTCCCCAGCCCCATCGAATCGACTGACGAACGAGGAGACCCGCGATGACCCTCGTGGCACGACGTGTGACGGCCACCCTGACCGCCCTGATCCTCGGCGTGGGGCTCGTGCTCCTGGCAGGAACCGAGGCCGTGGCGGCCGACAACGGGGCCTGGTCGGTGACGCCGACCCCCCCGGAGGTGGAGACAGCGACGCCGCGCAACTACTTCGTGCTGGAGGGCGAGCCCGGCCAGGTCGTCAAGGACAGCGTGCGGATCCAGAACTTCACGGACAAGCCCATCACGTTCGACCTCTACGGTGCCGATGGCTACAACACCCGCGCGAGCGGCTTCTTCGCCCTCAAGGGTTTGGAGGAGCCCCAGACCGACGTCGGTGCCTGGATCCGGATGCCCTTCCGCCGCCTGACTGTCGCCGGGCGTACCCAGGCTGACGTCCCCTTCACCATCAAGGTCCCGGACAACGCGACGCCCGGCGACCACGTGGGAGGCGTCGTCGCGCTCAACACGGCGATCGAGGGCACCCAGGATGCCGACGACCTCAAGATCGGCGTGCAGCGCGCCGTGGGGGCGCGGCTCTACCTCCGGGTCGCTGGCCCAGTGACACCCGACGTCACCGTGACTGAGGTGGGGCTCGACCACGAGCGAGGCTGGCTTCCCTGGACCGGCTCGGGCAACGGCACGGTCACCTACACGATCGAGAACACCGGCAACGTGCGACTGGCGCCCGGCACTGTGATAGCGCTGACGGGCCTCTTCGGTCGCGAGCTGGACACCGTGCGCCCAGAGGCTCTCGTCGATCTGCTGCCCGGCCAGACGGTCACGCTCACCGAGGCGGTCACTGGCATCGGGTTCCTGGACCGGGTCACGACATCGGTCTCGCTGGAGATCAGCGAAGGCGTGGGTGACACCGGGCAGACCGTCAGCTGGGTCATTCCGTGGCTGGCCATGGCCCTCCTGGCTCTCCTCCTCGTCGGGGCCGCATGGTGGTGGCGCCGCCGCCGGAACGAGCGCCAGCGAAGCTTCGACTCCGTCAGGGATGCCCCTCTGATCACCGTCTCATCGGTCCCGTGAGGCGCCTCCTCACGGCGTTGCTCGCTGCACTCCTGGCGCTCCCTCCCGCAGCGGCCTTCGCTGACGACGATGTGACTGTGGAGCGCACGGAGTCGCTCACGGCCACTGTGGTGCCGGGTTCCGCGGCCCCGGGCACCACGGTTGAGGTGGTCGGGTCGGGGTGGCCGGCCTTCACCCAGGTGCAGGCGGTGCTCTGCGGTGACCTTGCGATCGGGGGCTCGAGCACCTGCGACCAGTCAGGAGCAGTCCTGGCGAGCGCCACCGAGAACGGCATGATCGAGCTCGACCTCCTGGTGGGCCGGCCGCCCGCGCCCTGCCCCTGCGTGGTGCGCGTTGCGTCCTACCAGGGATCGACGGTGGCGGTGGATGCACCCTTCACGGTCATCGGGCACCCCGTCGGAACCCCGCCGGAACCGGTCGTCCCTGCGCCCCGGCTCGAGGTGACAGAGGTCCGCCTGGAGGGGAGCGGCGGCCCGGCCGCACTCTTCGGGGCTGCGCCCGAGCGCCGTGTCGTCCTCACCTTGCAGAACACCGGCACGGCGCCGGCGGTCAACCCGCAGGTGCGCCTCGGCGTCGGGAAGAGCGCGTCCACCGAGCCGACCTCGACGACCACGACCGACCTGACCATCGAGCCGCTGCAGAGCGTCGAGGTGTCGGTCACCGTCGGCCTCCCGATCGCCGCCTTCGGTGACTACCGGGTCGTCGCGCAGGTCGGGGACGACCCGGCGACCGCCGCCAGCACCACCTGGACCGCCTACCCCTGGGGTCTGATCGCGCTCAACGTGCTCGGTCTGGTGCTGCTCGTCTGGGGGATCCGGCGCCGGATGACCGCCCGTCGTCGTGCCGACGCGGCAGCCCAAGCTGCGCGGCACCGTGCCACGGCCGAGGGCTACGCCCTGCCCGACGTGGTGTACGTCGAAGCGCTCGGCGGCTTCCTGGTCAGCCCGCGGGCTGCGAGCCGGTCCAGGGTGCTGAGGAAGGTCGACGGCCGGCTCGAGGCGCGCGACCTGGCGGCGCTGCTCGCTGGTGGCACCCGCCTGCCGGACGCGCCCTCTGACGACACTGGCGCAGCGGTCGTCGACCTGGCGGCCGTCGAGCGGTGGCTGGCCAGGCGCGGTGGCCGTGGTCGCAGTCTGATCGACGAGCTGCTCGATCCTCCGCCTGCGCAGGTCCGCGACGGCGCCCGCGTGTCTGCCGATGCCGTGGTTGACATCGAGGCGGCCGATCGATGGCTGGAGCGACGCGATCGGCAGAAAGGTTCCGCCTAGAACTCGATATCGTATATTGTCGCAACGAACAGAGGACGGAGACCCGATGGTGGAGCAGGCGCGCGCGAGCCGCAGGGCCGGTCGAGACCACGACCGGTCACTTCTGCTGCGCGGTGCCGCCGTGGTCGTCGCCGCCGGCCTCGCGCTGGCCGGGTGCGGCACCGTCATGCCGGGCGCCGTCGTCGGCGACCGGGTCGCCGGCGGCACGGTCTCGGCCAGCGCCGAGGGCGTCGGTGCCGGCGTCACCGACGACGCGGTCAAGGTGGTCTTCGTCGGCACGGACCTCGAGGGCGTCAAGAAGGTCACCGGCTTCAAGACCGCCGACGCCGGCGACCCCGAGGCCCAGGTGGCCGCGCTGGAGGAGTGGGTCAACGCCAACGGCGGGATCGGTGGTCGCACGCTCGACGCGGTGTTCAAGATGTACGACGCCACCGAGGACTCGCCGGCCGCGGAGGAACAGTTCTGCAACCAGATCACGCAGGACGACCGAGCCTTCGCCGTCGTACTGACCGGTCAGCTCCAGAGCAACGCCCGCCCCTGCTACGCCAAGCGCCAGACCCTGATCCTGGACGCCACCCTGGTCGCCACCGACAAGCAGGCCTACCAGGAGATGGCGCCCTACCTCTGGTCGCCGGCCTACCCGGAGTACGACGGCACGGTGCGCGCCTTGATCGACACCCTCGACGAAAAGGGCTTCTTCGAGGGCCGCGACAGGGTCGGGCTGGTCGCCGACGACACCCCGATCAACCGACGCGTGGTCGAAGGCCTGGCCACCTCGATGCTCAAGGAGCTCGGGGTCACGCCTGAAGTCGGGTGGGTCGACACGACCGACCTGGGGTCGTTGTTCCAGGGCAACGAGCAGGCGGCGGTCACGTTCCGCTCGGAGGGGCTGGACCGGGTGATGTTCCTCGGCGGCGCCCGGCTGGCCTCGATCTTCGCGACCGTCGCCAGGACCCAGGAGTTCGACGCCACCTACGCCATCTCCAGCTTCGACAGCCCGGGCTTCTTCGTGAACAACCCCGACACGGTCCCGCCCGAGGTGCTCCAGGGCATGGTCGGGATCAGCTTCAACCCGAGCGGCGACGTCTCCGATGCGCAGCTGCCCTTCCCTCGTCAGGGGCCTGAGCAGGAGTGCATGGACATCTACGCCGATGCAGGGATCACCTTCGACTCCCGGGAGTCGGCTCGCGTCGCCCTGCCCTACTGCGATGCGGCTCGGATCCTGCAGGCGGGTGCGGCCGACCTCACCGACAACCTCAACGCCTCGGCCTGGGGTGCTGCCGTCCAGGGCCTGGGTGACTCGTTCGTCCCGGCCACGGGCTTCGCGGGAGGTGTCGCCACGGACTCCTACTCCGCCTCCGGCGCCTACCGAGTGATGGCCTTCGACGACACGTGCGGCTGCTTCCAGTACGAGGGTGAAGATGTTGCTCTCCCGCGGCCGTGAGCGCGTGGTGACCGCGCCGGTCGCGGGCGCGCCCGCGCTCGAGGTGTCCGGCGTCCAGTGCTCCTACGGCCAGGTGCAGGTGCTCTTCGACGCTTCGCTGCGCGTCGACCAGGGCGAGATGGTGGCGTTGCTCGGCCCCAACGGGGTCGGCAAGAGCACGCTGCTCAAGGTCATCGGCGGACTGCTGGCTCCCGACGCCGGGACCGTCGCGCTCGGCGGTCTCGACGTCACCCGGTGGAGCACCCGGGAACGCATCGAGCACGGCCTCTGCCAGGTCGTCGGCCAGTCGACCTTCGGTTCGCTGAGCGTCGAGGAGAACCTCCGCATGCACGCCTACGGTGCTCAGGACCGTGAGTGGGCACGTGAGGCGGTCGACGCCGCGCTCGCTGTCTTCCCGCGCTTGGAAGCGCGCAGCGCCCAGCCCGCCTCGACGTTGTCGGGGGGTGAGCGTCAGATGTTGGCGCTCGCCAAGTCGATCGTCCAGTCGCCACGGCTCCTGGTCATCGACGAGTTCTCCCTGGGACTGGCGCCGGTCGTGGTCGGTGGCCTCCTCGACCTGGTCCGCCGGCTCAACGAGCGCGGCGCTGCCGTGCTGGTGGTCGAGCAGTCGGTCAACGTCGCGCTCTCGCTGGTGGACCGGGCCTACGTGATGGAGAAGGGCCGGATCGTGGCGGAGGACGCCGCGGCCGCGCTGCACGCCGACCCCGAGCGGGTGCACGCCCTGATGCTCGGGGGCCACGTGGGGGAGCGGCCATGACCCTCCTCCTGACGAACGGCCTGGTGGCGGTGGGCGGCTTCGACGTCGGTATCGACCGCGTGGTCATCGGGCTCTTCAGCGGCCTGACCTACGGGCTGCTCGCAGTCGGCCTGGTGCTGGTCTACCGCTCGAGCAGGTTCGTGAACTTCGCCTACGGCTCGATCGGCGCGTTCGGTGCCGCCATCCTGGCCCTGTTCGTGGGCGACTGGGGAGCGCCCTACTGGATCGGCTTCCCGGCGGCGATTCTCGTGGCGGCGGCCCTCTCCGGGGCTATCGAGGTGGGCGTCGTTCGCCGGCTCGCGGGCCGTCCGAGCCTGATCGGGATGATCGCGACGCTCGGTCTCTCGCAGTTCATCCTGATCAGCGCGCTGCTCATCAACAGCGACGGCGTCAGTGGCTTCACCTTCCCTCAGCCCTCCTACCTGCCGTCGTTCACCATGGGCCGGATGCCGGTGGGTCCGCCCTACATCGCGATGTTCGTCCTCGGGCCGCTCGTGCTGCTCGGCCTGGCCCGGTTCCTGCGGCACAGCCGGCACGGACTGGCGATCCGGGCTGCGGCGGACGACCCGGACGCCGCCTCCCTGGAAGGGATCCGGGCGCCCCGCATGGCGAGCCTGGCGTGGGCGATCGCGGGTGGCATCGCGGCGTTCTCGGCGATCCTGGTCACTCCGACCACGTCGGGACAGTCGATCGAGACGCTGGGCCCGGACCTGCTGCTCAAGGGCCTCGCCGGCGCGGTGATCGCGCGGATGTCCTCGATCCCGATCGCGGTCGGCGCCTCGCTCGGCGTGGGCGTGCTCGAGCAGGTCCTGCTCTCCAACCCCGACACCCGCGACCTGGTCCCCGTCGTCCTCGGCCTGGTGATCGTGGCCGCGCTCCTGCGCCAGCCGGAGCTCGGTCGGGCCGGGCAGGAACGGATCGGCTGGCGACGGATCGGGCCCTCGCCCCTTCCCGCGGCCTACGCTGACGTGCGGGCGATCCGCCTGACCCCGGTCGTGCTCGGCGCATCCTTGGCGCTCGTGGCCGTGTCCCTGGCCTATGTGGTCAGCAACGAGACCGCCTCGGTGCTCACCTCGGTCACCGGGTTCGCCCTCGTCGGTCTCAGCGTCGGGTTGATCACCGGGGTGGCGGGCCAGCTGTCGCTGGGTCAGTTCGCCTATGCCGGGATCGGGGGAGCCGTCTCGGTCCACCTGGCGACCCGCTCGGACAACTTCGTGGTCGGGGTGGTCGGCGGCGTCGTCGCTGCTGGGCTGGTCTCGGCCCTGGTCGGGATCCCTGCGCTGCGCCTCAAGGGCCTGGCCCTGGCGGTGTCGACGCTCGCCTTCGCGCTGGCGACGTCGGCGTGGGTGCTGCGCCTGGACCTGTTCCTGGGCGACGGGGTCTCACCGCCGAAGCCGACCTGGTTCGGCTACTCGCTGGAGCTCTCGCGCGACTACTACCTGTTCGCGCTGCTCATGCTCGCGCTGGGCCTCTGGGTCTCCGCCAACCTGTGGCGCAGCGGCTTCGGACGCTCGCTGCAGGCGCTGCGCGACAACGAGGACGCCGCGCGGGCTTTCACCGTCCCGAGCCGGCGCCGCAAGCTCCAGCTCTACTTCACCGCCGGTGCGCTGGCAGGTCTCGGCGGCGTCGTGATCGGTCACGGCCAGTCCCAGCTGACCGTCAACTCCTTCCCCGCCTCCGCCAGCATCGACGTCGTCGCCCTGACCGTGGTCGGTGGTCTCGGACTCGTCCTGGGACCGCTGGTCGGCTCGCTGCTGATCGTCGGACTGCCGTCGCTTGTGGCCCTCGGGCTCCCCGGCCAGGCGGCGCTCGCGGTGGGTTGGCTGGCCGTCGTCGTGCTGCTCCCCGACGGGCTCGGTGGGCTGGGCATCCGCGCCCGCGATCGCTGGTATGACCTGCTGGCGACCCGGGCAGGCATCGACCCGGCGTCGGCGCGCGCCGAGCTCGAGGACGCGCCCTCACCACTGCGCGCCACTGCGCGCCTCGAGGGACTCTTCGAGGAGCCGCCGGCGGTGGGGGCCGCGGGAGCTCCGCAGCTCGTCGTCCAGGGGCTCGCCAGGCGCTTCGGTGGCGTCGTCGCCGTCGACCAGGTCCACCTCGAGGTCGGCCGCGGCGAGATCCTGGGGATCATCGGGCCCAACGGTGCCGGCAAGACCACGTTGTTCGAGGTCATCGCAGGATTCACCGCGGCGGACGCCGGCCAGGTGCTCTTCGAGGGCGTCGACGTCACCAGATCCAGCCCGGAGAGCCGGGCGATGGCAGGCCTGGTGCGTTCGTTCCAGGACGCCGCGCTGTTCAGCACCCTCACGGTGCGCGAGACCGTGATGATCGCGGGTGAGCGCGTGGCGCCCAGCAACGTGCTCGCCTCGGCGCTCGGCACACGGCTGCCCGACCGGCGCAAGGCCGCGCAGGCTGACGAGCTGATCGAGCGGATGGGCCTGGGACCGTTCGAGGGCCGGACGATCGCGGAGCTGTCCACCGGGACCCGTCGCGTGGTCGAGCTGACCTGCCTGCTCGCCCTGGAGCCACGGGTGCTGCTCCTCGACGAGCCCTCGGCGGGGATCGCCCAGAGCGAGAGCGAGGCCCTGGGCAGCCTGCTGCTCGACATCCGGCGCGAGCTCGGCACGACCATGATCGTGATCGAGCACGACCTGCCCCTGCTGGCCCGGCTGTGCGACCGGATGGTGGCCATGAACCTGGGCCGCCTGGTCGCCTCCGGGACTCCCGACGAGGTCCGCGCGCACCCCGCCGTCGTCGAGTCCTACCTGGGGTCCTCCGCGGCTGCGAACGACCGCTCCGGCCCGCATCTGTCAAGTGTTCCCCGGACGGGGAGCGACACCATGACGCTCACAACGCCGTTGTGAGTCCTCCGCGATGACCGCACCACGCCCGAACCCGAGCAGTATGGAGACGAACACATGAAGAGACGGCTTCTCTCTGGCCTGGCAGTCGCGTTGTCCACGATCGGCTTCCTGGTCCTCACCGCCTCGCCGTCCTCGGCGGCCCCGCGGGTGACCACCACCCCGTCGGTGTCGGGCACCATCCAGGACGGCACCAAGGTCACCGTGAGCGTCTCCGGGTTCCCCGCGAACACCAAGCCCGTCGCAGTGGGTCAGTGCCGGGTGCCCTACGCCGGGCCGGCGGACTGCAACATCAGCGGCGGCGCGACGCTGCGCACCGCCGATGCCAGCGGCAAGATCGAGGACACCACCTTGACGCTCTCGGCGAAGTTCACGACAGGTTCGGGGGCCACCGTCGACTGCACCCAGGTCAAGTGCGTGATCGGAATCGGGCCGCTGCCCACCTCGAACCCGCCCGCGGTCGTCTCGGCCAACACCGTGAACATGCCGCTGGTCTTCGGTGCCGCCGGCGGTGGCACGGCGCCGGTCTCCAGCCCCAGCACGGCACCGGTCTCCAACCCCAGCACGGCACCGAGCACGACCCCGACCGCCGCCCCGACCAGCGCGCCGACGACATCGGGCGGCTCGGCCGCGCTTCCGCACACCGGACCGCTGGACGCCCTGCCGGTCGTGCTCATCGCAGGCAGCGCGCTGCTGCTGCTCGGGGCCGCGGTGCTGCTGCTCGTGCCCGGTCGACGCCGGATCGGGGGGCAGGCGTGATGCGCGCACCTCGACTCGGCTCGCTGGCGGTGCTGGTCGCGTTCGCCGCGGGGACGCTCGCTCCGGCCACCCTGCTGGCCACCCCGGCCGGCGCCGTCACCCCGCCGGGTGGCTGCTGGGTCTGGGGCGGCTCGGGTGCCGACCTGTACGAGATCTCCACGTCCTTGGCGCCCTGGACCGACCCGGACGTCGCACCGGCCGGGCCTGCCGACTACACGATGACGCTGTCGCCTGCCGCGCCCCGACCGGGCGAGAACGTCACCATCTCGCTGACCTTCAACAAGGGGCCGAAGAACGGGGGGCCGAAGGCCTCGGTCTCGGGCCGATTCGACTTCTCGGCCAACGGACAGACGGTCAGCGGCACGATGCCGGCCGTCGAGGTCAAGGGTGCCTCGATCATCCCCGGCTCGACCGTCACCGCGACGTTCCCCGCCGTGGCCGGTGCGAACACGGTGACCTTCGCCGGAGTCCAGTTCCGCGCAGCGGCTTTCGACATCAACATCGACTGCAACGGCCAGACGAGCGGGGTCAAGGGCGGCGACAACCCACGTACCAAGCCGCTGGCGACCAACGTCACGGCCAGCGTGACCGGGGCCGGTGAGCCCGTGGCTCCACAACCCACCCCGACCCCGACGGCAACCCCGAGCGCCACTCCGACGAAGTCGCCCAGCCCGTCGCCCACCAAGTCGCCGACGGCGTCACCCACGAAGTCACCGTCCGCCTCTCCCAACGCCCAGGCCAGCACCTCCGTGCCCGCGAAGGGCAAGGCCGAGTTCGCCTGCGTGCTCAACCCGCTCGGGTCGGACTTCAGCTACCCGGCGACGATCGCGGTCAGCGGCTTCCGTCCGAAGACGGGGGCACCGGTCCAGCTTCGGGCACAGATGTCCGACCTGCCGGGAATCGCCCCGCTGCCGATCGACGGCCGGATGGATGTCACCCTCGGGCTCGTCGCCGGCGGCAAGTCGATGAAGATGGCAGGCGGTGCCGACGTCAAGGCGCCGCCCAAGCAGCCAGTTCCCGTGCCGGCACTCGTCGGCACGGTCAGCTCGGACGCCGACGAGATGGAGATCGAGGTCAAGGAGTTCACCTTCGCGTTCAAGGCGCTCTCCATCGACGCCGACTGCAAGGCGTCCGGTGCCGGCCTCGGCAAGCTGACCGTCGGCAGCAAGGCGCCCGCGGACGGAGGCGGCGGCTCGACCGACGCGAGCTCGGGCGGGGGAGGCTCGGTCGACGCGAGCTCGAGCGGCGGAGGGTCGAGCGGCACAACGACGTCGTTGCCCCAGACCGGCGATCCCGCCTCGCTGCCGGTGCTGGGCCTCTGGGCCGGCGCGCTGGTCCTGTTCGGTGCCGCCGGACTGCTGCTGGTGCCCCGCGTGTCCTATCGCCGGCAGCACTGAGCTGCGACCCGGCCGGACCTGTCGCAGGTCCCCACGGACGGCGAGCCCCCCGCGTCACCTGTCGACGCGGGGGGCTCGCCTCGTGGGCGGAACGGTCTGCTCAGCGGGCCAGCGTCGGGTGCGGCTCGTACGACGTCACGGCCACGAAGCCCGCCTCCGCCAGCCGGTCGACCGAGACCGCGCAGGCGGGACCTGCGATCTCGTCGCGGTAGACCAGCGGCGGGAGGCCCTGGCTCAGCGAGATCGCGTCGAACAGCTCGGCGTTGGTGGGAGGAAGCTCCGGGTGGGTCAGGTTGTAGACGCCGGTGAGCCGATGCTCCACCGCGTGCACCACCGCCGCGGCCGCGTCCTGGACCGAGAGGCGGTAGAACAGCGCGTCGGCCCCGAACGGGACCGAGCCGCCGAGGTACTGGTGGGCCATGGCCACCTTGGCCTCGATGGGCGGGTCGTCGGCGCCGAAGACGTCGCCGCACCGGAAGACGCACGTCCGGTCGCCACCGGCGCCGAGGTAGGTGGCCTCCATCTCCAGGAACTTCGTCGGGCTCGGGTCGGGGGAGTCCGTCACCGGGCCGTCCTCCAGGACCCCGCCGAGGTGGTCGGCGGCACGGCCGTAGACCGACAGCGCCGACAGCGCCACGAGGTGGGGCGCGCCCTCGGCCGCGACCACGTTCCGGGCGGTCTCGACCAGCACCTGGTGGTAGGTCGCGGCCCGGTCCTCCGGAGTCATCGCCCGCTGGGCCGACGGTCCGGCCGTCACCACGACCGCGTCGGCACCGACGACCGCGGCCGCGACCGCGTCCCGGTCCGACCCGACCAGGACCAGCACGTCGTCGAACCTCTCGCGCAGACCCTCCACCTTCGCCGGCGTCGTGGTCGTGACGGTCACCTCGTGCCCGCGCTCCTGGAGCTGTGCGGCGGCGGCCGAGCCCACCAGCCCGGCACCGATCACCAGGACTCTCATGCGCCGGTCCGCATCTCACGGATCTGGCCGAGTCCGGCACGGGTGGCCACCAGCTCCTCGACCCGCTCGGCTCCCAGGAAACGCTTCGACAGCTCGTTCATCGGGTCGAGCGTGTAGCCGTAGGTGCGCACCAGGTGGTCGCGCTCGCGCAGCGCAGCCCTCTCGTCCTCGGGCACCGGGGACGCCTCGCGGACCCAGCCGAGCCAGGTCTCGACCCGGTCCCGCACCGACTGGCCGAGCACCTCGACCGCCTCGTCGTCGGGGCAGGTCGCCATGTAGGAGTTGGCGACGGGGGAGTTGAACGCGCGCATGTAGGTGCCATGGCTGACCGACCACGAGAAGCGGTTGTCCCCGCGCAGCGCCAGCCAGGCGTCGTTCTGGCCGCCGTAGTAGCGATCCAGGTACTCGATGTCGGTCATCAGGTCACGCCGTGGCACCAGGTCGCTGAAGTGGAAGACGTTCGGCACGGTGCCGAACACGATCACCAGGTGGGGGACGTCGATGTGCGGGCCGAGCCAGACCTGGAGGTTCATGTCGAGGATGGAGGCGCTGCGGTTCCCGATCCAGGAGTGCACCAGCCACTCGGCGCCGTGGTCGGCGTCGCCGACGTAGGGGTTCAGGGATCCTTCGTAGCGGCCGTCCTCGGAGGTCCAGTAGCCCAGGCCTTCGCCGGAGGGATGTGGATGCACCGCCAGCTCGGCGGTGATCGTCTCCTTGACCTCGGTGAGGATCCCCCACAGCGAGGCCCACAGCTCGGAGCGGTCGACATCGGGAGCGTCGGCCAGGAACTCATGGATTGTCTTTGTCTGCGCGCTACTGGTCATAGCGACAGCATAAAGATATATGATCTATGACATCCAGAGTTTGGCGAGAGGAATGCCGTGACGGTCGTGGTGGTGAGCCAGGCGTGGACCCGCGAGGGCGAGGAGCACGCGCGTGTGTACATCGAGCTGTCGGGGGAGTTCGGACGCTTCTTCCGCGACCATCCGGGCTATCGCGGCCGGCAGCTGGTCCGCGGTGTGGAGGACCCGACGCACTTCACCCACCTGCGCTTCTTCGACTCGGTCGACAGCTACGAGGAGTGCACCCGCGCCGCGGGCTACCAGGACCACCTGATGGCCATGTACAAGCACCTGCGGCCCTACGACTCCTATCCGCGCGAGTACCTCGAGGTCGTGCTCAACGAACCGGGCCACGCATGAGCCCCTACGTCCTGGTGCACGGCGCCTTCCGCGGCGGCTGGGCCTGGGCCAGGGTCCGGACCCGGCTGCTCGCCGCGGGTCACGACGTGCAGGCGCCCAGCCTCGCGGGCGCCGGTGAGCGGGCGGCCCACCACGTCTCCGGCTTGTCGACCTGGGTCGACGAGCTGACCGACCTGCTGGTGCTCGAGGACCTCCACGACGTCGTGCTGGTCGGTCACAGCCAGGGCGGGGTGGTGGTGCGCGAGGTCGCGCTGCGCGTACCCCGACGACTGCGCCGGCTGGTCTACCTCGACGCCGCGGTCCCCGACCCGGGGGAGCGGGCCGTGGACCTCGGACCGCCGCCGCCCCACCCGCACAGCCTCCCTCCCCGCGACACCCTGGTGCCGGCCCGGCCGCTCGAGCCCGGTGGCGACCTCGACGTCGCCACCGCGGAGTGGATCAACGCCCGGCTCACCCCGACGCCGCTCGCGCCGTCCCTGGACCCGGTCGCGGATGCGCTGCCGGATGTTCCCGCGACCTACGCCTTCTGCACGGGCACCCCGGCGACGTACCCATCGGGAACCACCCGGCGACGGCTCGACGAGCGCGGCACCGGCTACGTCCTCCTCGACGCCGGGCACGACGCACCCCTGACCCGTCCCGACGCGGTCGCCGAGCTGCTGCTCCGCGCCGCCGACCGGACCACCACGATCATCGGCACGGAGGAGAGAACGGCGTGAGCGTCAAGCCAGGCTGGCAGGGACGGTTCTTCGAGGACTTCGGAGTCGGCGACGTCTACCAGCACCCCCTCGGCCGCACGGTGAGCGAGGCCGACAACACGTGGTTCTCGCTGCTGACCATGAACAGCAACCAGATGCACTTCAACGCCGAGTACGCCGCACGGTCGGAGTTCGGGCGACCGCTGGTCGTCTCGACCCTGACGGTCGCCATCGCGGTCGGCCAGAGCGTCACCGACCTGACCCAGAACGCCTTCGCCAACCTCGGCTGGGACGAGATCCGGATGACCCATCCGGTGTTCGCCGGCGACACGCTCTTCAGCGAGTCCATCGTGCTCGAGAAGCGCGAGTCGGGTTCGCGCCCGCACGCCGGCATCGTCACCGTCCGCACCCGCACGCTCAACCAGGACGGGCGTGAGGTGTGCTCGTTCAGGCGCACCTTCTACGTCTACAAGCACGGCGCCGCGCAGCTCGAGGGGATCTTCCCCGACGGCGAGCGACCCATCGGCCTGGAGGGCTGAGGCGTGCGGATCACCTTCGGCCCGTGGGGCGAGACGCTGGGCGAGGTCGCGGACGCGGCGCGAGCCGCCGAGGACGCCGGGGCCGAGGTCGTCTGGGTGCCCGAGCTGCACCGCAGCGCCACGGTCGGCGCGGCCGCGCTGGCCCAGGCCACCAGCACCACCGGGGTGGGGACCGCGATCGCGCTCGCCTTCACCCGGAGCCCGATGGTGACGGCACTGGAGGCCCTCGACCTCGACGAGCTCTCGGGCGGCCGGTTCGTGCTCGGCCTCGGCACCGGCGTGCAGCGGCTCAACGAGGACTGGCACCACGTCACGTGGGGCAAGCCGGTGACCCACCTGCGCGAGACCGTTCGCAACATCAGGGCCTTCTGGGCAGGCTGCACCAGCGGTGAGCCCATCGCGCTCGACGGTGACCACGAGCCGATGCAGATCCGGGGCTACCGGCGCCCCTACCCCGTCCTGAGGACGGACATCCCGGTCTACCTCGCGGCCATGGGCCCGGCCATGACCCGGCTCGCGGGCGAGATCGGCGACGGCTGGATCTCCCACGAGCTGATCTCCCCGGACTACCTGCGCGACCTGATCCTGCCCGAGCTCGAGGCCGGGCTCGCTCGCGGTGACCGGCCGCGCGATGCGCTGGACGTGGTGACCTCCGCCTGCTGCTCGGTGGACGCCGATCCGCAGGTGGCCCGACGCCGCTCCGCCGGGATGGTCGGCTTCTACGCCTCCGTCCGCACCTACGCCGACTTCTTCGCCTTCCACGACCTCGCCGACGAGCAGGCCGCGGTCGTGGAGGCGTTCCGCGCCGGGCGCGGCGCCGGCGACCTCGCGCATGCGGTCGCCGACCGGATGGTCGACGCACTCACCCTGTCGGGAACCCGCGACGACGTCGCCGAGCGACTCGCCGCCTATGACGGCATCACCGACAGCATCAAGCTCACCCCGCCCACCCACGGGCTGTCCGCCGCCGAGACGCGGGCCGCCCAGAAGGAGCTGATCGCGCTGATCGCCGACCTGACCGGAGCCTCCGGAACCGGGGCACTGCGATGAGGCCGTTGGAGGACGTCCGGATCCTCGCCGTGGAGCAGTACGGCGCCGGGCCGTTCGGGAGCGTGCACCTCGCCGACCTCGGTGCCGAGGTGATCAAGATCGAGGACCCCCGGGTCGGTGGCGACGTGGGCCGCTATGTGCCGCCGTACGCCGAGGGCGAGGACTCGCTGTTCTTCGAGGCCTTCAACCGCAACAAGTCGAGCCTCTCGCTCGACCTGGCATCTCCGGCCGGCCGCGCGGTCTTCGAGGACCTGGTGAGGACGAGCGACGCGGTCTACAGCAACCTGCGCGGCGACGTCCCGGCGAAGATCAGGATCACCTACGACGACCTCGCGCACCTCAACCCCGCGATCGTGTGCTGCTCGCTGACCGGCTTCGGCATGACCGGTCCACGGGCCTCGGAGCCCGGCTACGACTACGTGCTCCAGGCGCTCGGCGGCTGGATGGAGCTGACGGGTGACCCGGACGGCCCCCCGTCGAAGTCCGGGCTGTCGATGGTCGACTACAGCGGCGGCTTCGTCGCCGCGATCTCGCTGCTGGCCGGCATCCACGCCGCACGCCGCGACGGCATCGGCATGGACTGCGACGTCAGCCTCTACGACACCGCCATCGGCATGCTCACCTACCCTGCCGCCTGGCACCTCAACGCCGGCTTCCGACCGACGCGGATGCGTCACTCCGCCCATCCCTCCCTGGTGCCCTTCCAGGCCTTCGAGGCCAAGGACGGCTGGCTGGTCGTCGGCTGCGCCAAGGAGAAGTTCTGGCAGCGACTGACGGTCGTCATCGAACGTCCGGAGTGGGCGAGCGACCCTCGCTTCGCGACCTTCGCCGACCGTGACCGCAACCGGGACGTGCTGCTGCCACTGCTCGAGGCGATCATCGCCGAGCGCACCGTCGCCGAGTGGCTCGAGCCGCTGCGCACGGCATCGATCCCGCACGCTCCCATCAACGACGTGGCCGCCGCACTTGCCGAGCCGCACACGATCGCACGCGACCTCCTGGTCGAGACCGATCACCCCCGGTACGGCGTCATCCGCCAGGTCGCCTCACCGGTCCGGGTCGGCTCGGAGCCGCCGACCTACCGACGTGCGCCGCAGCGCAACGAGGACGCCGCCAGGATCCTGGGCGAGGTGCTCGGCTACGGAGCCACCGCCATCTCCGACCTCGCCGCCCGCGGTGCCTTCGGGGACGTGGCCCCGGCATGACCGTGACCTCCGACCTCGCGGCGTGGGCCCTGGGCCTGCACCACGACGACATACCCGAGGAGGTGGCCGCGGCCGCCCGCCGTCACCTGCTCGACGGTCTCGGTTGTGCGGTCGCGGCCGCGCGGCGGGGGCTGGCCGACCCCGCACTGACTGTCGCGGCCGGCCTCGGAGGTCCGCCGGAGGCCACCTTGCTGGGGCGTGGCACGCGGGTCTCTGCCCCGGCGGCTGCGCTCGCGACCGGCACCCTCGTGCACGCGCTCGACTTCGACGACACGCATGCCGGCGGGCTGGTGCATGCGACGGCCGTCGTCCTGCCGGCCCTGCTCGCCGTCGGCGAGGAGGTCGGCGCCTCCGGTGACGAGGCACTGGTCGCCGCGGTGATCGGCTTCGAGACCGTCTGCCGGATCGGCGGTGCCGCACCCCACGCCTTCCACCAGCGCGGCCTGCACGCCACGCACGCCTGCGGCGTCTTCGCCGCGGCGCTGGTGGCCGCCCGACTGCTCCGCCTCACCGAGGCCCAGACCGTCGATGCCCTGGGCATCGCCGGCAGCTCGTCGGGGGGACTGCTTGAGTTCCTCGCCACCGGATCCGACACCAAGCAGCTGCACCCGGGGCTGGCCTCGCACGCTGGCATCCTCGCGGCGCGCTTCGCCGCCGCCGGGGCGGACGGACCCGACTCGGTGCTCGAGGGCGGTCGAGGGCTCTACGCCGCGCACGCCGACGGGCAGGCGGACCCAGCGCTGGTCGTCGCGGACCTCGGCGTGCGGTGGGAGACCACGCAGATCACCCTCAAGCCCTACCCCGCCTGCCAGCTCATGCACGCGGCGCTCGACGCCGGCCTGCGGACACTGGTCGACGGACCGCTCGATCCCGCCCGGGTGCACACCGTCACCGTGGAGGTGCACCCCGACAGCGCCGCGATCGTCTGCGAGCGTGACAAGGTCGTGCCGCGCACGGCCTACGACGCCAAGTTCTCCCTCCCGTGGAGCCTGGCCGCGCTGCTCACCGACGGTGGCGTCGGCGTCGACACCTACGCGCGGGACTCGCTGGACCGGCCGGCCGTCGCCGCCCTCGCCACCCGCGTACGCGTCCACGAGGTGCCGGACCCCCGCGTCGCCGCGGACGCGCCGAGCCGGGTGGAGGTGGTGCTGGTCGACGGCGAGATCCGCACCGGCCGGGTCGAGCGCAGCGCCACGGCCTCGCCGACCACGAAGCTGGGCGGCAACCTCGGTTGCGCAGATGCCACCGCGGCCCTGACCGCCGCGGTCGACACGTTGGACCTGACCGCCCTGATCGCCATGGCCAACCGGCTGGCGACTCCCGAGGAGGATGCATGAGCACCGTCGAGTACGTGACCGTGGGTGCGCTGCCCGCCTACGACGACCTGCGCTCGACCGACGACGTCGTGACGACGATCGTGGTCGAGTCCTTGCCGGACGGGTCGTCGTACCGTGCCGAGGTCGGCGCGCCACCAGTGGGTGCGGGTGCCGTCGTGCTGCCGACCGTGCTGCCGGTCGACGCGCGCGGAGTGGTCGTGCACGAGGGGGACTTCGTGGGCCAGTACGCCTGGTGCCTGGAGGAGGCCGACCGGCGGCTGCGTGCGCTCGGACTCTCCCTCGACGCGGTCGTCACCACCTACGACTACAGCACGCCTGCGACCCGCGACGTCTACCGGCGGACCCACCGTGAGCGGAAGGACCGGCTCGGGGGTGCCGGTGTCTTCCCGGGGGCCGGAGGCATCCTGATGTCGCGGCTGCACCGGCCCGGGATCCTGGTCGCCCTCGACGTGACCGCCTCGCGGCTCCCGCTGAAGGCCGTCAACCCGGGCTGGACGCGCTACGAGACGCTGACCTACACCCCGGGTGTGCTGGCCGGTGACACGCTCTACATGAGCGGGTTCGCCGCCCTGGACATGGTCACCCAGGAAGCGCTCTTCCCGGGTGACTCCGCGGCGCAGTCGGAGGCGACGTACGCCGCCGTGCAGGAGGTGCTCGACGCCGCCGGTGCGACGGCGGACCAGCTGGTGCACGTGCTGGAGTACGTCTGCCCCGACGGCGACTCCGCCGAGATCGCATCCGCGCGCGAGGCGCGCTTCCCGGGTGCGAAGTCGTCGGTCGCCGGGTGCGCCGGGCTGCTGCGACCCGAGTTCCTCTTCGAGGTCTTCCCGACGGCGGTGGTGGTGTGAGCCTGCTGAGCGAGGAGGTCCGCGCGCTGGTCGGGCGGACCGCGACGTACGTCGCACCCGAGCCGCTGGGGCGCGCGGCGATCCGCTACTTCGCGATGGCGACCGGTGACGACAACCCGTTGCACCTCGCGGGTGACCTCGCTCCTCCCACGCTGGTGTGCGAGACCAACCAGTTCGTGGACCTTCCGCGCGACGTCAACGGCTTCGCCGGGCACGGCTGGGGCTTCCACCTGCCCGGCACCCGGGAGGTGCGCGGTGGCAACTCCTACCGCTTCCACCGGCCCGTCCGGCCCGAGGACGTCGTCACCACCCACTGGGAGGTCACCGACGTCACCGAGCGCGTGACGGGTGGCGGCCAGGCGATGGTGATCGTGACGTCGCTCGCGACCTACACCAACCAGGAGGGCCACCTGCTCGTCGAGAACGAGGAGACGCTCATCTACGTGGAGGTGCCCACGCGATGACGACAGGGACCGAGATCTCGCTCGAGCGCACCGTCGAGCTGGCCGACATGGTCGCCTACGCCGGTGCCACCTGGGACTGGCACCGGCTGCACTACGACAGCGCCTGGCTCGCCGAGCGCGGCCTGGACCGGCCCGTGGTCGACGGCCAGCTCTTCGGCGCCCTGCTCGCCGAGATGGTGCTGGACTGGGCCGGTCCGGGTGCCACGCTGAGTGCATTGTCGTTCCGGTTCAACAGCTTCGTGTTCGCGGGGGAGCGGGTGCGCTGCGCGGGCCGGGTGACGTCGGTCGAGGACGGCGTGGCGACGCTCGAGTGCCGCGTCGAGGTCGTCGGCGACCAGGCGCGCGTCGCCGTCGCCCCGGCAGCCGCGCAGGTACGGCTGCGATGAGCACCGCAGTCGCCATCGTCGGAGCAGCCGAGTCGGACCTCGGGTCCACGGGCCGCTCGATCCTCGGCCTGCAGACGCAAGCGGTGACCCGGGCCCTGGCCGACGCCGGGCTCACCCTCGCCGAGGTCGACGGCCTCGCGACCACCGGCGTGGGTCGCTTCTCCGCGACCCAGCTCGCCGACCACCTCGGCCTCGCACCGACCTGGACCGACTCGACCTTCGCGGGAGGCAGCGCGTTCGAGATGTTCGTCGCCCGGGCGACCCAGGCGATCCGCGACGGCCAGTGCACGACGGTCGTGATCTCGTTCGCGTCCAACCAGCGCTCGGCCCGGTCGCGCCGGCTCGGTGGACTGTTCGAGCCGTGGGCGCCCGAGGCCCAGTTCGAGGAGCCCTACGACCCGCTCTACCCGGCGTCCTACTACGCGATGGCCGCCCAGGCCTACCTGCACCGCTACGGCGGCAGCCGCGAGCAGCTCGCCGAGGTCGCCGTCGCGGCGCGGGAGTGGGCGCTGCTCAACCCGGCGGCGTACCGCCACGAGGCCGGCCCGCTGACGGTCGCCGACGTCCTGGACGCCCCGATGGTCTCCAGCCCGCTCACGGTCGCCGACTGCTGCCTGGTCACCGACGGCGGGGGAGCGGTCGTGCTCACCTCCCTCGAACGCGCCCGGGACCTGCGCCGTACCCCCGTGGAGGTGCTCGGTTACGGCGAGCGCACCACGCACACCTCCTTCACGACGGTGGCGGACCTGGCGGTGCCAGGTGCAGGAGGCGCGGCCGCCGACGCCTTCGCCCGAGCCGGCGTCACCGCCGACGACGTCGACGTGCTCGAGGTCTACGACTCGTTCACGATCACCGCGGCGCTCAGCATCGAGGGCCTCGGCTTCTGCGGTCCCGGCGAGGTGCTCGACTACATCGCGGACGGCCGGATCCGACCCGGCGGCGCCCTGCCGTTGAACACCAACGGCGGCGGCCTCTCCTACTGCCACCCCGGCCAGTACGGCGTGCTGCTGCTCGTCGAGGCCGTCCGGCAGCTTCGGGGTGAGTGCGGTGATCGCCAGGTCGCCGGCGCCGAGATCGCCGTCGCCCACGGCACCGGCGGCATCCTCTCGACCCACGCCACGGTCGTCCTGGGGGCGGCCGGATGAGCGAGCCCACGACGACCTTCGTGCCCGGCGAGGTGCCGCCCGCGGACGAGATGACCGCGGCCTGGTGGGATGCGACCCGCGAGCACCGGTTCACCGTCCAGGCGTGTCCTGCCTGCGACCACGTCCAGCACCCTCCCCGGTCGCACTGCACGCGCTGCGGCGGCACCGGACCGCTCATCCCTCGCGAGATCTCGGGTGCGGGCACCGTCGACACCTTCACCGTCGTGCACCGCGGTCCGCGGGCCGACGTCGAGACGCCCTACGTTCTGGCGCGCGTGCGGCTGGCCGAGGGCCCGGTCGTGCTCACCCGACTGCCGTCCGAGCCGCAGGTCGGCGACCCCGTCACCGTCGGCTGGGTGGACCTGCCCGACGGTCGGTCGCTCCCCGTCTTCCGTCCCACGACCCAGGAGTCCGCATGAGGTTCGAGCTGGACGAGGATCAGCGCGCGTTCAAGTCGCTGCTGCGCACCTTCGTCGACAAGGAGATAGTCCCCGTCGCACGGGAGTGGGAGGCCTCGGGGCGCTACCCGACCGAGATCGTGGACCGGATGAAGGAGATGGGCCTCTTCGGCATCACCGTGCCGGAGGAGCACGGCGGCCTCGACCTCGACCCGGTCTCCTTCGCGCTGGTCTTCGAGGAGATCGCTCGCGGATGGATGGGCATCGCGGGCATCCTCGGCAGCCATTCCCTTGCCTGCCGGCTGATCTCGATGCACGGCACGGAGGAGCAGAAGCAGGCCTACCTGCCCGGGCTCGCCACTGGTGAGCGCCGCAGCGGCATCGGCCTCACCGAGCCCGACGCCGGCACGGACCTGCAGGGCATCCGTACGACCGCCCGCCTGGACGGCGACCACTACGTGGTCAACGGCGCGAAGACGTGGATCACCAACGCCCGCCACGCGAACCCGCTGCCGGTCCTGGTCAAGACCGACCCGGGCGCATCGCCCGCCCACCGGGGCATGAGTGTGCTGCTCATCGAGGCCGACACCCCCGGCTACGAGGTCACCAGGGACATCCCGAAGCTCGGCTACAAGGGAACCGAGTCCTGCGAGATCTCGCTTACCGACGTGCACGTGCCGGTGAGCCGGCTGGTCGGCGGCGTCGAGGGCCGCGGGATGCAGCAGGTGCTGTCGGCCCTGGAGTGGGGGCGGGTCAACATCGCCGCCCGCTCGGTGGGCATCGCCCAGCGCGCGCACGACGAGGCACTCTCCTACGCCCAGCAGCGCAAGGCGTTCGGTCAGCCGATCGCGGAGTTCCAGGCGATCCAGCTCACGCTCGGCGAGCTCGGTACCCAGGTGCAGGCGGCGCGGCTGATGGCCTACTGGGCCGCCGATGCCGTCCGGCGAGGCCGGGCCGACGGCGCCACCGGCATGGCCAAGATCTTCTGCTCGGAGGTGGCCCTGCAGGCCGCGATCGACGCGATGAAGGTGCACGGCGGCTACGGCTACTCGACCGAGTTCGAGGTCGAGCGGCTCTACCGCGACTCGATCCTGATGAGCATCGGTGAGGGCACCAACGACGTCCTTCGCACGGTCGTGGCGAAGTCCCTGATCAAGGGGGAGACCCGTGTCGGTTGATGTGCGCACCTGGCTGGCGCGATCCGCGCTCTACGTGCCCGGCGATGCCGAGGACAAGCTCCGCCGGATCCTGGAACGGGGGGCGGACGAGGTCATCATCGATCTCGAGGACGCTGTCGCGCCGGCGGCGAAGGACCGTGCCCGCGAGACCGTGCGCATCTGGCTGCACGACCTGCCGGTCCTGGACGACGTCGCCGTCTGGGTGCGGGTCAACCCGGGTGCGCTGCGAGAGGCCGACGTCCGCGCAGTGGTGGGAGCCCCGGCCCTGACCGGTCTCATGCTCGCCAAGACGGAGTCCGTCGACGAGCTCGTCGAGCTCGACGCCCTGCTGTCGTCGCTCGGCTCGACTGCGGGCGTCGTGCCCCTGCTGGAGAGCGCCAGGGCGGTGCTCCGCGCCGGAGAGCTGGCGGAGGCGCCGCGGGTGCACCGGCTCCAGATCGGCGAGGCCGACCTCCGTGCCGACGTCGGGATCACACCGGGTGCCGACGACCGCGAGCTGCTCTACGCCCGCTCGCACGTCGTCCTGGCGTCCACGGCTGCGGGCATCAAGCCGCCGATCGCACCGGTCTCCACCAACTTCCGTGACCTCGGTGCGTTCCGGGAGTCGACCATCGAGCTCGCCCGGCTTGGATTCGTCGGCCGCGCCTGCATCCACCCCGGCCAGGTCGCGGTCGCCAACGAGGTCTTCACCCCGACCGGGGACCAGGTCGAGGCGGCCAGGCGCCTGGTCGGGCAGTGGGAGCTCGCCGGTGCCGGCGTCGCCGTCGACGATGACGGCGACTTCGTCGACGAGGCCGTCGTACGCCATGCCCGATTGACCCTCGCCCGAGCCCGCTGACCACGACCAGGAGTGACCATGACCAACGCCGTCATCACCGGAAGCACCAAGGGCATCGGCTTCGCCCTCGCCCGCGAGCTCGTACGGCGCGGCCACAGCGTCGCTGTCTCCGGCCGTGGTCGCGATGCCGTCGACGAGGCGGTCGGGAGGCTCCGTCCCGAGGCCACCGGTGACGCCGCGGTGATCGGCGTACCCACCGACGTCACCGACCCCACGCAGGTGCAGGCACTCTGGGAGGCCGCCGCGTCGGCGTTCGGCTCCGTCGACCTCTGGGTCAACAACGCAGGTGTGGCCTACACCAACCGGACGATCCTGGAGACGACCCCCGAGGAGGTGGCGACGATGGTCGGCACCAACATGCTCGGCACCATCCACGGCGCGCAGGTGGCCGTGCGCTCGATGACGGCGGCCGGTCGCGGTCAGGTCTTCAACATCCTCGGCGGTGGCAGCGACGGCTCCGTCCGGCCCGGCATGGGTGTCTACTCCTCGACCAAGCGCGGTCTCGACCAGTTCACCCGGGCACTGGTCAAGGAGGTCGACGGCACCGCGGTCCGGGTCGGCCAGGTCCGCCCGGGGATCCTGATCAGCGACGGCTGGCTGCGCGAGGCGGCCAGCCACCCTGACGCCGTCGCCAGCCAGCGCAGGATGGTCAACATCCTCAGCGACCACGTCGACGACGTGGCGCCCTTCCTGGTCGACCAGATGCTGGCGAGCAGGAAGAACGGGGCCGAGATCGCCTGGCTGACCTCCGGCCGGATGATGAGGAAGTTCCTGCGCGGCGCCAAGGACGACAAGCTCGCGCGCTACGGCCTCTGAGGGCGCGGTGGCTTCGGGGCGCGCCTCGTGGAGGACGCGCCGCCGACAGGCTCGGGGGGAGACCCGTCGGCGGCGCGTCGATCGAGGGCCTTCAGGCGGTCGGCCGGCGGAGGTAGCGACCGACGCGCTGCCCACCGACGACGCCGTCGGTCATCACCTGGTGTCCCCGCACGAAGGTGTCGGTCACCTTGGCGGTGAGCTCGGTGCCCTCGAACGGCGTGTACTCCTGGGCCGACTCCGACTCCGCGGCGCGCACGGTCCAGGTGTGTGAGGTGTCGACGAGGGCGACGTCAGCGTCCAGCCCGACGGCGATCGCACCCTTCGTGTTGCCGAGGCCGTAGCGGGCCGCGGGGTTGGTGGCGGTGAGCTCGGCGATCCGGCCGAAGGAAAGACCCCGCCTCGAGCCCTCCGTGACCATCCCGGCCAGGAGGTACTCGGCGCCACCGAAGCCGGACTTGGCCACGAAGACGTCGTCGCGATCCGCGCCGAACTTCATCTCCTCCTTGCAGCAGGCATGGTCGGAGACGACCCAGTCGATCGTGCCGTCGATCAGGTAGGCCCACAGCGCCTCGACGTCCTCACGCGGACGAAGCGGGGGATTCACCTTGCCCCCGACGCCGTGCGCGGTGTCGCAGTCGGCGAGCAGGTGGCCGACGGTGACCTCGCGGCGGAAGTCGATGTGCGGGAACGCGTCGGCCATCCGCAGGGCGGCGTCGACCGCTTTGCGCGAGGTCAGGTGCAACAGGTTGATCGTCGGCAGCTCGGTCTCGTGCGCGAGGTAGGAGGCGATGGTGACCGCCAGGCCTTCCGAGTGCGGTGGACGCGAGGCGTGGTAGGCGGGCAGGCCGGTGAGCGTGCCGTCCTCCTCGACGAGCTGGGTGTACGCCGTCATGATCTCCGCCGTCTCGCAGTGCAGCGACAGCGAGATCTGGTCGGCGATGTCGGGGAACTTCTCCCGCGCGGCCTGGATCCCGCGCATCACGAACTCGAAGTGCGCGTAGTCGTAGCGCTCGCCCTCGGGCGTCATCAGGAACGAGCTCTGGTCGGCGCTGCGACCGTGCAGCCCGTGGCTGCCGTAGAACATGAAGACCTTGAACGAGGTGACGCCGTGCTCGGCGACGAGCGCGGGGATCTCCTCGATGTGGCCGCGGCTCATCGGCGCCAGGTGGTAGGCGTAGTCGATGACCGCGCGACCCTCGGTGAGGTCGAGCACCTCGGGGAAGAACGAGGCGTAGTCGCCACCCCTGTTGAGGTAGTACTGACCGGTCCGCATGTAGGAGAGCGCGGTCGTCACCCCACCCTGGGCCGCGGCGCGGCTCTCGCTCAGCGCGTCCTCGGGCAACGGGTTGTAGATCCCCCAGTGCTGGTGGGCGTCCACCACGCCGGGGAAGGCCGTGCGCCCACGGCCGTCGACGATCCGGTCGGCGAGGTCGTGGGAGAGGCCGGCCTCGATCCTGGCGAACCGGCCGTCCTTGATGCCGAGGTCGACCACCTGCGGGTCGTCACACCCGGGCAGGACTGCCGAGACGTTGGTGATGATCAGGTCCAGCTCGCTCATGGGGTCTCCTCGGGGACGGACAGGCGGGACAGCGGGGTCAGCAGGGCACGGACGTCGGAGGCTCCGCGCAGGTCGGCGACGCTTCGGCGGACGGCGTCGGCGGCCGGCGGCGCCAGCCGAGCCGCGACGTTGTCGGCGAACTTGACGGCCAGCTCGTCGTCGCTCAGAGGCCGGGCCGGTCCGCCGCGGTTGGTCAGCACCTCCTCGACCAGCTCCTCGCCAGAGGTCGTGCGGAGCGTGACCACGGCCGGAAGCTGGTGGGGGTAGATCGCGTCGCACCGGGGGTCGGCCACCACCTCGACCCGCGCCATCAGCGCGCGCCGCCGCGGATCGCGGGCGAGGTCGTCGGTGAAGTCGTCGAGGCCCAGGCCCAGGCCGGACCCGCCGAGCAGTCCGGCGACCACGGCGTACGGGCCGCTGAACTGGGCCTGGTAGCCGGTCGCCGGCGCACGCTTGACCTCGATCGGCTGTCCGATCGTGCGGATGACCGCGCTCGCGACCCCCACCGTGATCGAGGAGACCTGCTCGGGACGCACGCCGCGTGCCCGGAAGGCGAGGCCGGCGTCGATCGCCGCGTGGGTGAAGTGGTTGGCCGGGTAGGGCTTGAAGAAGATGCCGGGCACCGACCAGTCACGGCATCGACCATCGGGGTCGAGCCCGTCGGTGACCGCGCTCGCGAAGAACCGCCCGTGCAGCCACGCCTCGAAGAAGCCGAACCTACCCTCGAGCACGGTCGGAGGTCCGGTGAAGCCGCGGCGCACGAGCTGCGCAGCCGTGACGCCGGCCTGTGCCGCTAGCCCGCAGTGCAGGCGCTTCACGGTGCCGCCGGTGCGGTTGGCCTCGATCACGCCCGACGCCATCGAGGCGGTGAGTCCGAGCGCGTCGACGACGCCGCGCTCGTCGGCGCCGTGGAGCAGGCTCGCCGCCACGGCGGAGCCCATCGCGCCCGTGATGGAGGTGGCGTGCTGGCCGTGCTCGAAGAAGACCGAGTTGCCGAGGCGTTCGTCGTAGCCGGCCATCCCGAGCCGGACGGCGACCTCCAGCCCGACCGCGATCGCGCGGACCGTCTGCTCGCCGGTGGCACCGACGTGCTCGGCGGCGGCCAGCGCTGCCGGGACCACACTGGCGCTGGGGTGCAGGACCGACGGCAGGTGGGTGTCGTCGTAGTCGAGCGAGTGCGCGAGCACGCCGTTGGTGAAGGCGGCCTGCGCGGCGGTCACCTGCTGCGGCACGCCGACCGCGGTCGCCTGCGCGTGACCGCCCTGGTCCAGAACGTGTCCGATCGCGGCCGCACTGGTGGGCAGCCGATGGGCGGCGACGCAGAGGCCGAGGACGTCGAGCACGCGCTGCTGGACGCTCGCCGCGACGTCGTCCGGGACGCCGTCCTCGGCCGACCGGACGGCGAAGGACGCCAAGCGCTCCGAGAGGGTCCGTTCCGAGGGTGTCTGTTCGTGCCCCTGCCCCCGCCTCACCTGCTCGGGCAGTGTGCTCACGCGCCGACCACCGCCAGTGGCCGGACCGGCGAGCCGGTTGCCCCGAACAGGGGCAGCGGGGAGAGCACGAAGCAGAACTCGTGGATCCCGTCTCGTGCGAGCTCGTCGAGCACCATCGTCTCGACGATGTAGATCCCGTGCTCGACCAGCAGCACCCGGTGGGCCGGGAGCAGCCCGTGACCCGCACCCGGAGCCAGCCGCTCGAAGGCGATCGTGTCGGCCCCGACCGCGTGGACCGCGTGCCCGGCCAGCCAGACCGCCCCGGCCTCACCCACGCCGGGCACACCCGACGCCTGCCCCATGAACAGCTGGGGGTCGCTGTCGAAGTGGCACCCCCAGCCGCTGCGGACCAGGACGACGTCGCCGGCGCCGATGGTGATCCCCTGTCGCTCGATCGTGGCCTCGAGGTCCTCCACGCGGATCTCGTAGCCCGGCTCGAGGCACTCCACGCCCAGCGCAGAAGCCACGTCGAGCAGCACCCCACGGCGCACCATCGGCTCGATCGTGTGCGCGCCGAGGTCGACGTAGCGGCCTCCCTGCAGCGCGGTTGCCGCGTCCAGCCCGCCGTGCAGCAGGCCGTCCTGCGAGACGTGGGCGAGGGCGTCGATGTGGGTGCCGACGTGGGTGCCCATCGAGATCATGTCGTTGGCTGCCGAGCCGCCGTCGGCACGGACCATGTCCCCGTGCCGACGGGGGAGCGCGTGCCAGTACGCCGGATGGTTGGGCGACTGGGGCATCCCCACGGTCAGGGTGCGGCCGAGGTCGACGACCCGTAGCCCGGACCTGATGGCGTCGAGCAGGGCGGTGGTGGCGTTCATCGGATCACCCCTTGGTCGCGGAGGCGGTCGAGCTCGTCGGCGGGTACGCCGAGCTCGCCGAGGACGGCGTCGGTGTCGGCCCCGAGGTCGCGGCCGGTGAAGCGGATCCGGCCGGGCGTGCTCGACATCCGCCACATCACGTTGTGCTGCAGCACGGGCCCGAGGTCGTCGTCGGGGACCTCGGTGAGCATCCCGGTCTCGCGCACGTGTGCGTCCTCGACGAGGTCGCGGGCGCTGTAGACCGGGGCGATGGCGGCGCCGGCGCCGGTGAACGCCTCGACGACCTCGCTGCGGCTTCGGGCCGCGATCCAGCTGCCCACGTGGTCGTCGAGCAGGTCTGCCCGCTCGGCCCTGGTGTGCCCGGAGGCGAACCACGGCTCGTCGATCACCTCGGGGTGACCGACCAGGCGAAGCACCCGCTCGGCGATCGCCTGCGCGCTGGTGGACACGGCCACCCAGTGGCCGTCGTTGGTCTCGTAGGCGTTGCGCGGGGCGTTGTTCGTCGAACGGTTGCCGTGCCTGGCGCCGATGGTCCCGAGCTGCTGGAAGACCGTGGGGCCCGGCCCGACCGCGGTCATGATCGGCTCGAGCAGGCTCAGGTCGATCACCTGTCCCTGGCCACCGTTGCGCTCGCGGGCCAGCAGCGCCATCGAGATCGCGGAGGAGGCGGCGATGCCGCAGATCGAGTCCGCGAGGCCGAAGGCCGGCAGCGTCGGGGGGCCGTCGGCCTGGCCGGTCAGGTGTGCGAACCCGCTCATCGCCTCGGCCAGCGTGCCGAAGCCCGCGCGGGCCGCGTACGGGCCGGTCTGGCCGAATCCGGTGATCCGCGCCAGCACCAGCCCGGGGTTGACCTCGTGCAGCCGTTCGGGGCCGAGTCCCCAGCGCTCGAGCGTGCCCGGACGGAAGTTCTCGACGACCACGTCGGCGGTGGCGACCAGGCGGAGGAACACCGCGGCGCCCTCTGGCGTCGACAGGCTCAGGCCGACCGCCCGCTTGTTGCGGGAGATCTCCTTCCACCACAGGGGAGTCCCCTCGCGGGAGGGGCCGTGGCCGCGCATCCCGTCCCCGGCCACCGGGTGCTCGATCTTGACGACGTCGGCGCCGAAGTCGCCGAGGATCTGGCAGGCGAGCGGACCGGCGAGGATCGTCGAGGCGTCGATCACCCTCGTCCCGGCCAGCGGGCCGTCCATCAGAACGCCGTCGATCCGGGCTTGATGACCCCGAGCGCGGCCGCGAGCAGCACGAGGGACCAGATGGCATAGACCCACGGCTCGCACCGTCGGATCGAGCCGAGGATCGCCCGCTCGACCTCGGGCGTCGAGCCGGAGGTGACCAGGGTGCCGAACGCGGGCCCGAACGGCAGCAGCTGTCGGCGGATCATCACGCCGCAGAAGATGCACAGGGCGTAGGCCGCGACCTTGGCGCCCAGCCACCGCGGATTCGTGTCGACCCCGAACGGATCGGTGGCGACCAGGGTGTAGACCGCGGCGGCGAGCAATCCAGCGCTCAGCGCGTAGCGGACCACCAGGTCCGCACGCTGGGAGAGCCGGGCAAGGGGGGTGTCGCCGCCGCGGTAGTCGATGAGGGACACGGTCAGCCAGGTCAGCCCCGCCACCCACACCAGGGCGAGCAGCCAGCCATGCACGAAGAACTGGTCTCCGAGAGGTCCCCAGGCCATCAGGGTGATCCCGCTCGGGAGGAAGAGCACGAGCGCGACGCGCGGCGCGATGTCGACGCCGTGCATGATCTTGGTCGACACCGCGCGGGCCTCCGGTCCGAGGTCGGAGCGCAGGATGTAGCGGCTGGCGTAGTAGACGCCGACGTCGCCGCCGAGCCAGTACGCGAACAGCACCACGTGGAGCAACACGGCGAAGCTGTGGCCGTCGAAGCCGTGCACGGCCTCCATCAGGCTCCCTCGGTCATCGTGCGGCTCACATCCCGTCGCCGTCCCAGCGGCCGCGGGAGCGGCTGCGCACCGGGAGGCTGGAGATGATCGGGGCGGGGATCGGGTCGCCGTCCTTCCAGCTGACCCGGGTGCCCCAGTTGTGCGCGTGCTCGTTGGTGCGCTCGTCGGGGTGCTCGACCGCGCGCCCGGCCCAGCCCCAGTCGAGGTCGACCACCTCGCGGGCCTGCTCGCCGGCCTGGTGGTCGTGGTCGTGCTCGTGCTGGTGGTCGTGGTCGTGGTCGTGACCGTGGTCGTGACCGTGGCCGCCTTGCAGCTGGGCGGCGTCCATCGCCTTCATCACGGCCAGGATCGAGGGATCGGTGCCGGTGCCCTGGTGCTTGACGGGGGAGTTGTGCTGGCCCTGCTCGACCTGGAACTGCCACGCCGCCCTCATCTGGCGGATGTCCTCGTCCGTACGCCACGGAGTGGCCAGGTCGTGGGTCGACGAGGACCAGCGGGTCGGCGGGTGGGGGTCCTCGTCCAGGCCCTCGGCGGTGTAGTTGACGCCGTCACCGCCCCACCGCACCCACTCGTTCTGGGTGTACCAGTTCTTCAGCTCACCGTCGGAGCGCAGCAGCCAGGTCGCGCCGCCCTCCATGGTGGTGAAGTGGCCGTGCTTGACCCGGGCGGGCCGGAAGAAGTAGGTGCCCAGGTCGAGGGTGCCGAAGTTGTACTCCATGTGGCCCTGGGTCGTGTAGGCCTCCTCGTAGCACGGGTGGTGGGCCAGGCGGTGGTCCGACCAGCCCTCCTGGGCGTGCACGAGGCGGGTGTAGAAGCCGGTGACCGGGTCGACGTGGAGGTACTTGATGAACAGGCCGGGCATCGGGCCGGGGTTGGGGACCGCGTCCCACCTCATCGCGTCGGAGTCGATGACGATGAGGTCCTCGCGGGCCTCGGCCCACCGCTGCGCGCCGCCGAGGGAGTCGACGGGGTCGAAGCCGGCGTCGCCGTACTCGCGGTAGTGGAGGAGCCGGGTCCCCTCGGCGATCTTGAGGTAGTCGACCGGCACGCCCCGGGGTGCGTAGACGTAGCCGCCCTTGCCGATCTTCTGGCCGCCGTAGTCGATCTGGCCCTCGAGCACGTAGTACTCGGTGTTGGCGTGGTGGATGCCGGGGCCACGGCCCCAGTCGGTGTGGAAGTCGACGCGCAACGAGGACGAGCCGTCCTCTTCGTCGACCGAGAGCCGGCGCTCGCTCGCGCGGCCCTCGCCGCCGGGCAGCTCGGCGGCGTGCCAGACGTAGTCGTCCTCCTGGATCAGCTCGACGTGCGGACGCACCGGACCTCCCTCGCGGATGGGTGCGTCCGGAAGCGGAAGCACAATTCGTATATCATATTGAATCAGGCGGTCGGGTCAAGCATCAATTGACTCGGCCCTGTGTGAGGTGTGCCGTCGGCGTAGCTCACCCTTGAGCACCTTCCCGGCGGCGTTGCGGGGCAGCGGGCCACTCGCGCGCCAGCTGCGGGGCACCTTGAACCCCGCCAGCGACGCGCGGCAGTGCGCCTCCAGAGCGGCAGGATCGAGATCGGCGCCGGGTCGTAGCACGACGTACGCCACGACCGTCTCGCCCCACGTGGCGTCCGGAGCACCCACGACGGCGGAGTCCGCGACCGCAGGGTGCCGAGCCAGCACCTCCTCGATCTCGCGGGGGTAGACGTTGACGCCGCCGGAGATGATCAGGTCCTTCTTCCGGTCGACGATCGAGACGTATCCCTCCTCGTCGAGGGTGACCAGGTCGCCGCACGTCATGAACCCGTCCTCGGTGGTGCAGGCCGCTGTTGCGTCCGGGTCGTCGTGGTAGCCGTTCATGAGGTACGGCGAGCGACTGAACAGCTCGCCCGGCTCGCCCGGCGCGACGGGCTCTCCCGCTTCGTCGACCACGCGGATCTCGGTGAGGTACCACGGGTGTCCGACCGACCCGGGCTTGCGCCGCTGGTCGACCGGTCGGAGGTTGGTCACGATGCCGCCCTCGGTGGAACCGTAGAGCTCGTGCACCCCGCAGGCCGGGAACTGCTCCATCACCCACTCCTTCAGTGCCCACGGGAGCGCCGAGGCGTTGAAGTAGAGCGTGTCGAGGCTGGCGATGTCCCGGCGCCCCACGGCGCCCTCCCCGAGCGCCCTGATCATCTGGGCGTGGGTCGGCACCAGGAACGCCGACTGCACCCGGTCGCGCTCGACGAGGGCCAGCACCTCCTCGGGGTCCCAGGCGCGCAGCATGGTCACGGTGCCCCCCGTGAACACCGGCGCGAAGCCGAACGCGAAGCCGGCGCCGTGGTACATCGGGGCGATCGCGGCCGAGACCCGGCCGGTGCCCAGGCCCCACTCCAGTGCGCTCATGTAGAAGGTCAGTGCCCGGCTGCGGTGCGAGATCACCACGCCCTTGGGTCGCCCGGTGGTGCCCGAGGTGTAGGCGATGCAGAAGGGATCCTGCTCACCCACCACGACCCGTGGATCTGTCGCCGACGAGGAGGCGAGCACGGTCTCGTAGGCCGGGCCGAGCCGGGTTCCGCCGATGCCGAGGGTCGGCAGGCCGGCCTCGACGACCAGGTCCCCGACGACGTCGGCCAGCGCGTCGTCGAGCACGAGTGCCCGTGCATCTGAGTGCTCGACGACGAATCGGGCCTCGATGGGAGTCAGCCGCGGGTTCAACGGCACCATCACCAGTCCGGCCTTCGCGATGCCCGCGGCCACCTCGGGGTACTCGAGTCGATTGCCGAGCAGGACGGCGACGCGGTCACCGATGCCCAGCCCGATCCCGAGCAGCCACTGGGCGAGCCTGCTGGCCCGCTCGTCGAGGGCGGCGAAGGTCAGGGTCCGGTCGCCGTCGATCACCGCCACCGCGTGCGGCGTCGCGCGGGCGAACTCGCGAACCCCGCCCGCGATCGACATCGGGGCACCCCCAGGCAGTATCGACACGGCAGCTCCTCACGTTGTCGTAGCAGAATATATGATCTAGACGTCATGTGGGACGAGTCGGACGGTTCGACATGCGCAGCGGCAACGACTTGCCCGTGATCCCCGGAGACGCCCACGTCCGGGTCGTGCACCCGACGAGCACGGCCCTGTGGGCACGCCGCGCTTCCTCCCGGTCGTCCCGTGCGCGACGATCAGGTCATGAGTGAGACAGCGACTTCCGGTTCGGGGCTGGAGCAGACCCGACGGCTCGGCGTCGAGACGACCGGCATCGAGATCATCGAGGAGTCCGAGCGGACCGCGCGCCCGCGGGACCTGTTCTGGCCGTGGTTCGCGGCCAACGTGTCGGTGTTCGGCATCAGCTACGGCTCGTTCGTGCTGGGCTTCGGCATCTCCTTCGTCCAGGCGGTCGTCGTCACGGTCGTCGGCATCGTGGTGTCGTTCGCGCTGTGCGGCGTCATCGCGATCGCCGGCAAGCGCGGCTCGGCGCCCACGATGGTGCTGAGCCGGGCCGCCTTCGGCGTCAACGGGCAGAAGGTGCCCGGCGTCGTCTCCTGGCTGGTCTCCATCGGCTGGGAGACGTTCCTCGCGATCCTCGCCGTGCTCGCCACGGCCACGATCTTCGACCAGCTCGGCTGGTCGGGCGGGACCACGACGCAGGTGGTCGCCACCATCGTCGTCGCGCTCCTCATCGTCTCGGCCAGCGTCGCCGGTTACCACGTGATCATGCGGATGCAGTCGGTGCTGACGTGGATCACCGGCCTCGCCACCATCGTCTACGTGGTCCTCACGCTCGACGAGATCGAGTGGTCGGCGGTCAGCGCGATCCCCGACGGCAGCGTGCAGCAGATGGTCGGCGCACTCGTCATGGTCATGACCGGCTTCGGCCTCGGCTGGATCAACATCGCCGCCGACTGGTCGCGCTACCAGCACCGTGACGCCCCGGGCGCCGCCATCGTCGGCTGGAACACCTTCGGCGGAGCAGTGGCCCCGGTGCTGCTCGTCGTGTTCGGGCTGCTGCTCGCGGGCTCCTCCGACGAGCTGTCCGCCGGGATCGTCGCCGACCCCATCGGCACCCTCGGCACGCTGCTGCCGACGTGGTTCCTCGTGCCGTTCCTCCTCGCCGCGATCCTCGCCCTCGTCAGCGGCGCGGTGCTCGGCATCTACTCCTCGGGCCTGACGCTGCTCTCGCTGGGCGTGCGCATCCCGCGGCCGGCGGCGGCGTTCGTCGACGGCGTCATCCTGACCCTCGGCACGATCTGGGTGGTCTTCTTCGCCGAGGACTTCCTGGGCCCGTTCCAGAGCTTCCTGATCACCCTCGGCGTCCCGCTGGCGGCGTGGGCAGGGATCATGATCGCCGACATCGCGCTGCGCAAGAGCGACTACGACGACGAAGCGCTGTTCGACCCGGCGGGTCGCTACGGCTCGGTCGACGTCACCTCGCTCGCCACGATGGTCGGCGCCTCGGTCCTCGGCTGGGGCCTGGTCGTGAACAACTTCGCCACCGACGCCACCTGGAACAACTGGCAGGGCTTCCTCATCGAGCCGCTGGGTCTCGGCACGTACGTCGACGACCCGGCCGGCCCCTACTGGGAGGGTCCGTGGGCGTACGCCAACCTCGGCGTGCTGCTCGCGCTCGTCCTGGGCTTCGGCGTGACGTTCGTGGCCCGGCGCGCGAAGGTCCGCCGCCAGGAGTCCTGAGCTGCGACACGCCCGGACTGCACGTTGAGTCTCCTGGAGACTCACTGCACAGTCCGCGTGGGAACACGCAGGTCAGACGCCGTGTTGGGGCCATCGTGAAGATCGAGATCTGGTCCGACGTCGTCTGTCCGTGGTGCTACATCGGCAAGCGACGCATCGAGAACGCCCTGGCCGAGTTCGAGCACGCCGACGAGGTGGAGGTGCACTGGCGCTCCTACCAGCTCGACCCGGGCGCGCCGACCGAGCCGACGGAGAGCACGACGACGATGCTGGCCCGCAAGTACGGCCAGTCGCCCGACGGTGCCCAGCAGATGCAGGACCGGGTCGAGGCGGTCGCCGCCGAGGAGGGCCTGGTCTACCGGCTCTCGCAGACGCTTCACCTCAACACCGTCGACGCGCACCGCGTCATCCACCTCGCCCACGAGCAGGGTGGCAACGAGCTGCAGGGCCAGGTGAAGGAGGCGCTGCTCAAGGCGTACTTCACCGAGGGCCGCAACGTCGCCGACCACGCCGTGCTGCGTGAGGTCGCCGTAGGAGCCGGGCTCGACGCCACGCGCGTCGACGAGGTCCTCGGCTCGCGGGAGTTCGAGACCGACGTGCACGCCGACGTCGCGCAGGCGCAGGCCTACGGAGCGAGCGGTGTCCCGTTCTTCGTCGTCGACGAGAAGTACGGCGTCTCCGGGGCGCAGCCGACCGAGGTGTTCACGCAGGTGCTCGAGCGGGCGTGGTCGGAGTCGCGACCGAAGATCGAGGTGCTGGCGACCGGTGCCGACGGGCAGGAGTGCGGCCCGGACGGCTGCCCCATCTGACGCCTGCGCGTCACTGCGCCTTGATCCCCTGAGCGGCCTTCTCCGCCGTCGTCCCGACCCGCGCGGCGCGCGTCTCCGGCCTCTTCGCGAGCACGATCCACGACAGGATCAGCTTCTGCGCCGAGGCCGACCACGACTCCCAGTGCTCGCGCGCGCCCGGGTGGCGGTCGAAGGCGGCGGCGAGGTCGTCCGGCACGATGCAGTCCTCGACGTCGTCCATGAGGGTCCACATGCCCGTCTCCTTGGCTGTCGCGATGGCGGCCGCGCCGGCGGGCTCCATCAGGCCGGCCTCCTCGAGGCGGGCGACGCGCCCCTTGTTGATGCGGGTCCACATGCTGCTCCGGCGGCGCGGGGCGAACCACTGCATCGAGCGGAGCTCGTCGACGGGCTTGACGGTCGAGTCGACCCAGCCGTAGCGCAGCGCCTCCAGCACGGCCTCCTCGTAGGAGAAGGCCCGCTCGGCGGCCTTGCGCGGACTGACCAACCACACGCCCTGCGGCTGCGGGTGGTTGTCGCGCAGCCACGCGCTCCACTCCTCGACGGTCGCCGGCTCGAGCCGCTCCGCGTCGTCCATCGCGCCCATGCCTGGATCGTAGGCGCCGGGTACGACGTCCGGATGCTGGGGCGATGGGACTCGTGTCCCACTCGCGGGTAATGTGAGCCGGGCACAGCGTCGTGCAGTCCCCGAACACACCCTTGATCACCCGAGGACCCCGCTGTGAACGCATCCGCTCCTGCGCCCGATCTCCGGCCAGTCGTACTCATCGCCGAAGAGCTGAGCCCCGCCACGATCGAGGCGCTCGGCCCGGACTTCGAGATCCGCAGCTGCAACGGTGCCGACCGCGCCGAGCTCATCCCTGCGATCGCCGACGTCGACGCGATCCTCGTCCGTTCCGCCACCAAGGTCGACGCCGAGGCCCTCGCCGCCGCCCGTCGGCTCAAGGTCATCGCCCGCGCGGGTGTCGGCCTCGACAACGTCGACGTGAAGGCCGCGACCCAGGCCGGCGTCATGGTCGTCAACGCTCCGACCTCCAACATCGTCAGCGCCGCTGAGCTCGCCGTCGCCCTCATGCTCGCCGCGGCCCGCCACATCAGCCCGGCCCACGCCGCCCTCCGTGGCGGCGAGTGGAAGCGCTCGAAGTACACCGGCATCGAGCTCTACGAGAAGACGGTCGGCATCGTCGGCCTCGGCCGCATCGGCGTCCTGGTCGCCCAGCGCCTCAGCGCCTTCGGCATGAAGGTCATCGCCTACGACCCCTACGTGCAGGCCGGCCGCGCCGCGCAGATGGGCGTCCGCCTCGTCGACCTCGACACGCTGCTCGCGGAGTCCGACTTCATGAGCGTCCACCTGCCCAAGACGCCGGAGACGGTCGGGCTCATCGGCGTCGACCAGCTGGCCCGCGCGAAGTCGAGTCTGGTCCTCGTCAACGCCGCTCGCGGCGGGATCGTCGACGAGGCCGCGCTGTACGACGCCCTCAAGACCGGCCAGATCGCCGCCGCCGGCCTCGACGTCTTCGCAAGCGAGCCGTGCACGGACAGTCCCCTCTTCGAGCTCGAGAACGTCGTCGCCACGCCCCACCTCGGTGCGTCGACCGACGAGGCCCAGGAGAAGGCCGGCGTCGCCGTGGCCCGCTCGGTCCGGCTCGCCCTGAGCGGCGAGCTGGTGCCCGACGCCGTCAACGTGCAGGGCGGCGTCATCGCCGAGGACGTACGTCCCGGCATCCCGCTCACCGAGAAGCTCGGCCGGGTCTTCACCTCCCTGGCCGGTGAGGTCGCGCAGCAGCTCGACGTCGAGGTCCGGGGGGAGATCACCGAGTTCGACGTCAAGGTGCTCGAGCTGGCCGCGCTCAAGGGCGTCTTCGCCGACATCGTCGAGGAGCAGGTCTCCTACGTGAACGCGCCACTCCTCGCTGCCGAGCGCGGGACCGAGGTGCGCCTGGTGACCGAGGCGGAGAGCCCCGACCACCGCAACCTGATCACCCTGCGGGGGACGCTCGCCGACGGCACCCAGGTGTCCGTGAGCGGCACGCTCGTGGGGCTCGCCCAGAAGGAGCGGCTGGTCGAGGTCAACGGCTTCGACGTCGACATCGAGCCGACGACCCACCTGGCTTTCTTCACCTACGAGGACCGTCCCGGCATGGTCGGCGTCATCGGAGGCATCCTCGGCGACGCCGACGTGAACATCGCCGGCATGCAGGTCTCGCGCCAGGACAAGGGTGGCGCCGCGCTCGTCGCCCTCAGCGTCGACTCGGCGATCCCGTCCGACACCCTCACCGAGATCGAGGCCGCGATGCACGCTGCCTCGGCGCGCGCGGTGGACCTGTCCTGACGGACTCGATCTAGGCGACCATCACCCGGCCGGCAGCGCGACGCGCTGCCGGCCGGGCTGCGTCCGTGGTCACGTGCTCCCAGGCGGCGGCGAGGCGTCGTACGGCCTCGGTGAGGTCGTCGGGGGAGGCGGTCCATGGGATCCGCACGAAGCGGTCGAGGCCGCCCTCCACCGCGAACACCGGCCCGGGGGCGACGACGACGCCGCGGCGCTCGGCCTCGGCCGTCGTCGCGGTGCCGAGCGCCTCGGGCAGCTCGCACCACAGGGCTAGGCCGCCGTCGGGCACGCGGAAGCGCCACGACGGCAGGTGCTCGCGGACGGCCGCGACGAGCGCGTCGCGGCCCGTGACCAGCCGCTCGCGGTGGAGCGGGAGCACCTCGTCGGCGTGGTCGAGCAGGTCGGCCAGCACCAGCTGCTCGAAGACCGGCGCCCCCAGGTCGAGGCCGATGCGAGCCTGCAGGAGCCGGTCCATGTCGGCGAGCGGGGCGCGCACCCAGCCCAGGCGGAGCCCGCCCCAGAACGACTTGCTCGCGCTGCCGATCGTGATCGCGTCGTGCGCATGGGCCGCGAGCGGACCCGGCATGGCGTCGGCCAGCCCGGGCGCGAGCGCGAGCGCCTGGTGGGCCTCGTCGGCGACGACGGTCGTGCGGGTGCGGGCCAGCGCATGGGCGAGCTCCTCGCGCTGGCTGTCGCTCATCAGGTGCCCGGTCGGGTTCTGGAAGTCCGGGATCAGGTAGGCGAGCCGGGGCGAGGTCTGGCGCAGGGTGGCCGCCAGCGCGTCGAGGTCCCAGCCGTCGGGGTCGACGGTGGCGGCGACGAGCCGGGCGCCCGCGTGCCGCACCGCCTGGGTCGCGTTGGGGTACGTCGGCGACTCGACGACGACCCGCTCGCCGGGAGCGGTGAACGCCTGTGCCACCACCGACGCTGCCGCCAGGGCACCGGCGGTGACCATGACCTGCTCGGGCACGGTCGGCAGCCCCCGCGCCTCGTAGGCCGCCGCGATCCGCGCCTGGAGGGCGGGCACGCCGAGCGGGAAGTAGCCGGGCCCGCTGAGGTAGGCGGGCAGCTGCTCGGTGGCGCGCTGGTAGGCCTCGACGAGGCCGGGCGGTGCGGAGTGCGCCGCGCAGTTGAGGTCGATGACGTCCTCGCCGCCGGTGCCCGGCATCAGCGACCGGTCGTGGGCGCGGCGCTGCCCGCCGGGCACGGTGGTGAAGGTGCCGGAGCCGCGGCGCGCCTCGGCGTACCCCGACTCCCGCAGCACCTCGTAGGCACGGGTCACGGTCGTGCGCGAGACGTCGAGCGAGGCGGTGAGGTCCCGCTCGCTGGGCAGCCGCACCTCGATGCCGATCCGTCCGTCGCCGATGAGCACGCGCAGGCTCTCGGCCAGCCCGAGGTAGGCGGGGGTGCGGGGGAAGTCACCGACGAGGGTGGCCACGCGCTGGGCGCTGACGATGCGGCTCATGCAGGCCACTGTTCCACCATTGGCTATGTCGGACAAGGCCACTTGGGATCAGGATGGACCCATGACCAGCACGACCCCCACGGGAGCCCCCACCGGAACCGTCCACGCGCCCCGCGGCGTCCTCGTCGACCTGGGACCTGTCGCCCAGCTGCGCGCCGGACGCCTGGCGCGACGCCTGCCCCAGCTCTTCGTCGGGCTCTTCCTCTACGGCGTCTCGCTGGCGCTGATGGTCCGCGGCGCGCTCGGCCTCGCACCGTGGGACGTGCTGCACTCCGGCTTCATCCGCCATGTCCCGATGACGCTCGGCCAGGCCGTCGTGCTGTTCAGCTTCGTGGTGCTGGTGCTGTGGATCCCGCTGCGGGAGATGCCGGGGCTCGGCACGATCAGCAACGCGATCGTCGTGGGTCTCTCCGCCGACGCGACGCTGGCCGTCCTCGACCGCCCGGAGGCAATGGCGGGGCGGCTCGGCCTGATGGTCGGCGGCGTCCTGCTCTGCGGGCTGGCCAGCGCGCTCTACATCGGCGCCCAGCTCGGCCGCGGGCCGCGCGACGGCCTGATGACCGGTCTGTCGCGGCGCACCGGGATCTCGCTGCGGCTCGTCCGCACCGGCCTCGAGGTGGCCGTCGTCGTCATCGGCCTGCTGCTCGGTGGCGTCCTGGGCGTCGGGACCGTGGTCTACGCGCTGGCGATCGGTCCACTCACCCAGCTGATGCTGCCGTGGTTCACGGTCGACCTGGGTGACGCGGGCGTGGCGGTCAGGCGATAGCGCGTCGCCGCATGAGATAGATCATATATAATCACGCTTCTTCGGCGACCGGCCTCAGAAGGAGTGACAGGTGATCCTTTCTCGACCCCAGCACGCGCTGCGCGTGGGCACCGCCCTCGCGACCGCGCTGACAGCGACGGCCCTGCTCGTGCCGCAGGCCCAGGCCGGCCCGCCGGTCGACCCGGCGGTGGCCGCGTCGTTCACGCGGACCAACATCGACCCGAGCATCACCGGCGCGGCCTTCACCGTGACCGGCCCGGTGTTCGGCGCAGAGAAGAACCTGGTGACCTCCGGGTTCGGCACGTTCATGTTCGGCGCGCCCACGGGCGGCGGCACCCTGCAGGTCTACCGACCGGGCGGCAACGTCGGTGTCTGGGACAAAGTCACGGTGTTCGGCACCGGTGCCAACATCGTCACCCCCAACCAGCCGACCATCGCAGACGTCGACGGTGACTCCGACAACGACCTGATCGTGCCCGGCGGATACTTCTTCGACACCTATGACCCGCCCGGGCCGGCTGTCCCTCAGAGCCGCGGCTCGCTCACGTGGTGGGAGAACACCGGGCCGAGCAGGGCGTTCGTCCGCCACGACGTCATCCCGCCCGTCCAGCCGTGGGCCTACCACGGTGCCGAGTTCGCCGACCTCGACGGCGACGGCCACAAGGACCTCCTGACCGTCGGCGAGCAGGGCGTGGACCCGTCGACCCCCACCGACGACCTGGTGCAGATGCAGCTCTTCCCGGGCAACGGGGACGGCACCTTCGACGCCCCGGTCCCGATCGCCTCCACCGGCGGCAGCCTGCCGGTCGTCCACGACGTCAACGACGACGGACGGCTCGACATCGTGTCCGCGCAGTACTTCGGCTTCCCCACCGGCCCGGCTGCCGTGGCCATGCCGTCGTACAGGTGGTACGAGCAGACCGGCGTCATCGCACCGGGTGGTCTCACCAGCGCCAACTTCACCCCGCACACGATCGCGACGTTCGGACAGACGGCGAACGGCTTCCAGATCAAGCCGGTCCCGAACTTCCACGGTGACGGAAAGCTCGGCTGGGTTGCCACCAACCACCTGAGCAAGCTCGGCCCGGGCGGCGCCTTCCTCCCGGCGTCGGAATCGGTCTACGAGCTCACTCCCGGCGCGGACAAGGCGCAGCCGTGGGCGCTCACGACGCTCTCCAACCCGTCGGACCCCGCCGACAAGATGGCCGCCCGTGCGGCGGCCGGCTCGGCGGCGCCGGGCGTGCTCGGCTACGGCGACATCGACGGGGACGGCGACGTCGACCTCGCGGTGTCGGGTGACGGCGACGAGCTGGTCGTCGGCACCTGCCAGGCGTCGAACACCTGCGCCCGACGGCTCTTCTGGATCGAGCAGAAGGCGGGCGGGGCGTTCGTCCAGCACACGCTGACCGGCCCCAGCGAGCGGTTCGGGCAGGCAGGCGGCGCGGTGGTCGCGGACCTCGACGGCGACGGCGACAACGAGCTGGCGTTCAGCTCGTTCGAGCAGAACACCCTCGCGATCTGGACCAGGCAGGGCGGCGGGCCGGCGATGGTGACCAGCACGGTCACGGGCTTCAAGACGAAGACCGCCAAGGTGCACGCCGGGCAGAAGATCAAGGACACGATCAAGGTCACGCCCGGACCCGCGCGGGAGGTCGTCCTGCAGTTCCGCACGTGCGGGCCCGCGGACGACTCCTGCTCGTGGAAGACCTACGAGACCTACACGAGCAACCCGGGCAACGCGGTGAAGCTGAGGTACGCCGCCAAGGGCAAGCAGAGCTGGTGGCGCGTGCTGGTCGAGGCGACGCCTCAGCAGTCCGAGGCGACGAGCGGCGTGCGCAAGGTCAAGCTCAAGTAGCTCCTGGAACTGCCGCCGGGTGAGGGCGACGGCGACTCCTGCGAGGAGTCGCCGTCGCCCTCACGCCATCCACTGCGTCGCCGGAGCCACCGACGTTGCGGCGGCGTCAGCGCCGGGTGGCGATCACGGCGGACGCGTCGGCGGCCACCATCACCTCGACCGCGGTGAACCGCTCGTCGGTGAGCCACTGCTCGCGCAGCGTGTCGACGCGCCCGTAGGTGATCGGCGGCCACGACTCGCACGGCGCGAAGTCGTCGAGCACGACGATGCCGCCGGGCTCGACGAGGTCGATGACGGCGTCGACGCCCACCTCGGACGGGGTGCCGGAGTCGAGGAACAGCAGGGAGAAGGGGCCGTGCTCGCGCAGCACGCTCCAGTCGGCGGCGAGCACCTCGACCTTGGGGTCGTCGTCGAAGATCTTGGACGCAGCACCGGCCAGCGACTCGTCGAGCTCGGCGGTGAGGATCCGTGCCCCGTTGCGCACGCCGCTGCGCAGCCAGGCGGTGCCGACCCCGCAGCCGGTGCCGAACTCGGCCATCGTGCCGCCCCTGGTTGCGGCGAGGGTGGCGAGGAGGCGACCGGTCTCGTTGCGGCAGAACGCGACGTAGCCGGCCTGGCGGCAGACGTCGAACGCGCGCTGGACGATCTCGGGGAGTTCCGGAGGAGCAGACATGAGGTCGCCGAGTCTGTCACTCCTCGCGCGCGATCCCACTGGACGGGCCGACATCTCACGATCTGACACGTTCGGGGAAACCCCGTGCGGCGGCCCGTCCGGCAGTCGTACAGTCGTCCCACCATGCGGAGCGTCTTCGTACTTATCGACTGCCGCGGCGAGGCCTGACAGAAGGGCCACCTCGTCGCGGTGTTCGGCGTTGACGAGGTTCCGCCACCCGGCCTTTCGCCCCTCCGCCGAGCGTCTGCTCGGCAGAGCTCGAAGCCACCGCCTTCGCGGCGGGTCCTCCGCAGTCCTGCGCGACCCGCACGCTCGTCGGCCGGCAGCCGGGCCCGGGCGATCCCCGCCGTCCAGCTTCCCTACCCGCCGCGGTGTCGGCGGCTTCGGGCTCACCCACACCGTCACGCACGTAGGAGTGAGATCGATGTACCAGATGTATCCCGACACCTGGGGCCCCGCGGCCCACGACCCGGAGAACCCGCGCAGCGCGGAGAACACGGCGGTCGCCGTCCAGACCGCGCTTGACCTGCGAGACGGCGGCGGCCAGCGTCCGGACGACAACTAACGTTCGCCGCATGCCTGACACCGACCAGACCGCCGCCGCCCGCGACACCGGGAGCCCCACCCTCGCCGTCATCCCCGGCGACGGCATCGGCCCCGAGGTGACCGCCGAGGCCCTCAAGGTCCTCGAGGTCGCCGCGCCGGTGAAGTTCGAGTCGACGCGCTACGACCTCGGCGCCGAGCGCTACCTCGCGACCGGCGAGGTGCTGCCCGACTCGGTGCTCGCGGAGATCCGCGGGCACGACGCGATCCTGCTCGGTGCCGTCGGCGGCAAGCCCAACGACCCGAACCTGCCTCCTGGCATCCTCGAGCGCGGCCTGCTCCTCAAGCTGCGCTTCGAGCTCGACCACTACGTCAACCTGCGCCCGTCGCGCCTCTTCCCGGGCTCGGTCTCACCCCTCGCCGGGCACGTCCTGGACAAGGGCGAGGTCGACTTCGTGGTGGTGCGCGAGGGCACCGAGGGCCCCTACACGGGCAACGGCGGCGCGCTCCGGGTCGGCACCCCGGCCGAGATCGCCACCGAGGTCTCGGTCAACACCGCGTACGGCGTCGAGCGCGTGGTGCGTGACGCCTTCGCACGGGCGCAGAAGCGGCCGCGCAAGAAGCTCACGCTGGTCCACAAGACCAACGTGCTGGTCAACGCCGGCTCCCTCTGGTGGCGCCTGTTCGAGCAGGTGGCCACGGAGTTCCCCGACGTCACGACCGACTACATCCACATCGACGCGGCCATGATCTTCATGGCCACCGACCCCGCCCGCTTCGACGTGATCGTCACCGACAACCTCTTCGGCGACATCATCACCGACCTCGCCGCCGCCATCACCGGCGGCATCGGGCTGGCCGCCTCCGGAAACGTCAACCCCGACCGGACGGCCCCGTCCATGTTCGAGCCCGTCCACGGCTCCGCCCCCGACATCGCGGGGCAGCAGAAGGCCGACCCGACCGCCGCGATCCTCTCCGGCGCGCTCCTGCTCGACCACCTCGGCCACGCCGAGGCGGCCGCCGCGATCGAGGCGGCCGTCCTGGCCGACCTCACCGAGCGCGACCCCGGCACGAGCCGTCGTACGAGCGAGGTCGGGGACGCCATCGCCGCCCGTCTCTGAGCGCCCCTCCGGGCCTCTGGAATAGGTTGACCCCATGCAGATCAGCACCACCGCCAACCCCACGCCCGTCGAGCTCGCCCGGCTCGAGGAGATCCACGCGAACCCCGGTTTCGGGCAGCACTTCACCGACCACATGCTGCTGGTGGAGTGGACGCCCGACGCGGGGTGGCACGACGCCCGGATCCAGCCCTACGGACCGTTGACGCTCGACCCGGCCACGGCGGTGCTGCACTACGCGCAGGAGACCTTCGAGGGGATGAAGGCCTACCGGCACGACGACGGGTCGGTGTGGACGTTCCGGCCCGAGCAGAACGCCGCACGTATGGTGCGCTCGTCGCAGCGGCTGGCCTTCCCGGAGCTGCCGGTCGAGGACTTCGTCGCCTACGTCGACGCGCTGGTCGAGGTCGACCAGCGGTGGGTGCCGGACAACTCCGGCGGCGGCGAGAAGTCGCTCTACCTGCGCCCGTTCATGTTCGCCTCCGAGACGTTCCTCGGCGTCCGTCCGGCCCAGCACGTCACCTTCATGGTGATCGCGTCCCCGGCGGGCGCCTACTTCAAGGGCGGCATCAAGCCGGTCAACCTCTGGCTGTCGGAGACCTTCACCCGCGCCGGTCGCGGCGGCATGGGCGCGGCCAAGACGGGCGGCAACTACGCCGCGTCCCTCGCCGCGCAGCGTGAGGCGATCGAGAAGGGCTGCGACCAGGTCGTGTTCCTCGACGACCAGGAGTTCCGCTACATCGAGGAGCTCGGCGGGATGAACCTCTTCTTCGTCCACGCCGACGGCCGTGTGGTCACCCCCGAGACCGGCACCATCCTCGAGGGCATCACCCGCGCCTCGATCATCGAGCTCGCCGGCAAGCTCGGCCACGCCGTCGAGGAGCGGAAGGTCTCCATCGACGAGTGGCGTGACGGCGTCGCCTCCGGTGAGATCACCGAGGTCTTCGCCTGCGGCACAGCCGCGGTCGTCACCCCGGTCGGTGAGCTCCGCTCGCCCGAGGGCGTCACGCCCGCGCCGTCCAGCACCGAGCTGACCATGCAGATCCGCGAGGCGCTCGTCGGGATGCAGTTCGGGCGCGCGGAGGACACCTTCGGCTGGATGCACCGCGTCGTGTGAGCACGGACCAGGAGCAACCGGACCCGGACCAGTCCTCCTGCCGGGGGTCCGCGGCGTTCGAGGCGCAGAGCTCGCGCTCGCTGCGCGACTTCATCCGCACCGAGTCCGGCTCCGCCGGCATGCTCGTCATGGCGGCGCTGATCGCCCTGGTGTGGGCCAACTCGCCGTGGTCGCAGTCCTACGTCGACCTGTGGCACACGGAGCTGTCGATCAGGTTCGGCGACGGCGGCCTGACGATGGACCTGCACCACTGGATCAACGACGGCCTGATGGTCGTGTTCTTCTTCGTCATCGGCCTCGAGGTCCGCAAGGAGTTCGCCATCGGCGAGCTCGTCGACCGCAGTCGCGTGGTGGTGCCGCTGGTCGCGGGCGTGACGGGCATGCTCGTGCCGGCGGCGATCTTCCTGGCGCTCAACCCGTCCGGTGAGGCGGCGGCCGGGTGGGGTGCGGTCATCGGCACCGACACCGCGTTCCTGCTCGGGGTGATGGCGCTGGTGGGCCCGGCGGTCTCGACCCAGCTGCGGATCTTCCTGCTGACGCTCACCGTGATCGACGACATCGTCGCCGTCAGCGTGATCGGCGTCGTCTACTCCGACGAGCTGTCCCTCGGAGCGCTGGTCGTCGCCGCCCTCTGCCTGGTGGTGCTGGTCGGCCTCGACCGCGCGGGCGTCTGGCAGGCGGCGCCCTACGTGGTGGTCGTGCTGGTGCTGTGGTTCGCCACCCTGGAGTCCGGCGTGCACGCCTCGATCGCCGGCATGCTGAGCGGCCTGCTGGTCCCCGCCCTCGACCCGCGCCGGTCCGACGTCGAGGACGCTGCGCGCAGCTTCCGCGCGTTCCGGCAGTCGCCGATGCCGGGCGTGCAGCGGGCTGCGCGCCGGTCGCTGACCCGCGCCATCTCCGTCAACGAGCGCCTGCAGGAGGCGCTGCACTCCCCGACCAGCCACGTCGTCGTACCCGTCTTCGCGCTGGCCAACGCCGGCGTGGACCTGCGCGACGGCGTCCTCGGCGACGCGTTCGGGTCACGGCTGATGTGGGGCATCGTGCTCGGCCTGGTCGTCGGCAAGGCTCTCGGCATCTTCGCCGGCGCGTGGGCGAGCGTGCGCCTCGGCTGGGGGCGGCTGCCCCAAGGCGTCGGCCTGGGCCACACCCTGGCCGGCGGTGCGCTCTCCGGCATCGGCTTCACGGTCTCGTTGCTCATCATCAGCCTCGCCTTCGAGTCGTCGCGGCTGCAGGACCAGGCGCGCGTCGGCGTGCTGGTGGCCGCCGCACTGGCGAGCCTCGCCGGCTGGCTCGCCTTCCGGTTCGCCGCCCGTTTCCTCGGCCAGCGCGATGCGGCCCTCCCGACGCACCTCAGCCGACCGGTCGACCCGGCGCGCGACCACATCACCGGACCGGTCGACGCGCCGCTGACGCTGGTGGAGTACCTCGACTTCGAGTGCCCGTTCTGCGCCCGCGTGAGCGGGGTCGGCAAGGAGCTGCGCGCGCACTTCGGCGACCGGCTGCGCTACGTCACCCGCCACCTGCCCCTGCCGGTCCACCCGCACGCCGAGCTGGCCGCTCTGGGTGCCGAGGCGGCGGCGCGGCAGGGCCGCTACTGGGACATGCACGACGTGCTCTTCGCCCACCAGGACGAGCTCGAGCTGGAGGACCTCGTCGGCTACGCCGCCGGGCTCGACCTCGACGTGGAGGCGTTCCTCCGCGACCTCGACGACGACGACCTGGCGCGCCACGTCGCCCACGACGTCGCCTCGGCCGAGGAGAGCGGGGTGCGGGGCACGCCGACCTTCTTCATCGGCGAGACCCGCCACATCGGTCCCCACGACGCCCGGACCCTGATCGAGGCCCTCGAGTCGGCGCAGGCGGTGCCTCGGCCGATCGGCTGACCCGCCGCGGCCTGCGGGCCGATGCGTCGTACGCCCCGCGCCGCGAGGCTCGTCGGCATGAGCACGACCGTCTCCCGAGCGGGCCGACCCGACGCCCCGCCCCGTCCCCGTCGCGAGTGGTGGATTCCCGCGAGCCTGCTGGCCCTCACCTTCGTGCCGGTGGCCGCCGGTGCCGCGCGGCTGGTCGACCTCTCGTCCGGTCGGACTGCCGAGAACGCGCGCTTCTTCGACCTCCCCGTCCCGGTCGTGGTGCACATCCTCGGGGCCACGACGTACTGCGTGCTGGGGGCCTTCCAGTTCATGCCCTCCTTCCGCCGCCGTCGTCCGCGCTGGCACCGGTGGAGCGGTCGCGTCCTCGTCCCGGCCGGCCTCGCGGCGGCGGTGAGTGGGCTGGTGATGACGGTGTCCGGCCGGCTGCCGGCGTACGACAACACCGCCCTGATGTGGCTCCGCCTGCTCTTCGGCACGCTCATGGCGGTGGGGCTGGTACTGGGCCTCGCCGCGATCCGGGCCCGGGACGTGCGCACGCACCAGCGGTGGATGGCGAGGTCGTACGCCGTCGCGCAGGGCGCCGGCACGCAGGCGCTCGTGCTCGGCCCGATGGTGCTCGTCGTCGACCAGCCCGGCGGTGGCCTCAAGGCCGCCGGGATGGGGTTCGCGTGGGTGCTGAACCTCGCCGTGGCGGAGTGGCTGGTGCGGCGGTCGCAGGTGCGTCAGTCGAGCCGGCGGGTCTGATAGGCCCACAGTGCGAGCTCGACCCGGTTGCGGACGCCCAGCTTGCCCATGAGGGAGCCGAGGTGGGTCTTCACCGTGCTGAGCGAGATGTAGAGCTCCGCGGCGACCTCGTGGTTGGTCAGCCCGCGGGCCACCGCGACCAGCACCTGCTCCTCGCGCTCGGTCAGCGGTGAGGTCGGCTGGGGCGGCGTGTCCCTGGCCGCGAACCTCTTCAGCAGGCGGGTCGTGACCGTCGGCGCGATCAGCGATCCGCCGTCGGCGGCCGCGCGTACGGCGTGGGTGAGCAGCTCGGGGCCGCAGTCCTTGAGCAGGAAGCCCCTGGCGCCGGCCAGCAGGGCGCCGTAGACGTACTCGTCGAGGTCGAACGTGGTCACCACGACGACCGCCATAGGGTCCGGGACGTCGGGCCCGGCGAGCGCGCGGGTCGCCTCGATGCCGTTCAGCCGGGGCATCCGGATGTCGAGCAGGCACACGTCGGGCCGCAGCTCGCGCGCCTGCTCGACGGCGTCCTGCCCGTCGACGGCCGTCGCGACCACCTCGATGCCGTCCTGCGCGCCGAGGATCATCGCGAGCCCGGTGCGGACGATCTCCTGGTCGTCGGCGACCAGCACGCGCAGTGTCATCGTGCCTCCTCGAGGGGAAGTGTCGCAGTGACCCGCCAGCCCACGAGGGGAGCGAGCGACGCGGCCTCGAGGCGACCGCCGAGCAGCGCCGCCCGTTCGGTCATGCCGACGATGCCGAAGCCGTCCCCGCTGCCCGTCGAGCCCCGTCCGTCGTCGGTCACGACGAGCTGCACACCGTCCTGCTCGCGGGTGACCCGCACCTCCACGAAAGTGGCGTCCCGGGCGTGCCGGCGGGAGTTGGCGACCGCCTCCTGCGCGATGCGCTGCAGCGCGGCCGCGACGGTCGGGGACAGGTCGTCGAGGTCGTCGTCGACCGCGACCGCCACCACGGGCCCGGGCCCGCCGCTCGCCAGGCCGCGGAGGTCCGCCAGCGGGCGCTCGGGCGCCTCCTCGTCGGTGCGGAGAAGGCGCAGGACCTTGCGAGTCTCCGCCAGCGTGCGCGTCGCCTCCTCGTCGATGCGGCGCAGCGCGTCCGTCGCGGCCGCGGGCTCGCGCCCGGCGACCGCGAGGCCCGCCTGGGCGGTGATCGCGATGGCTGTGAGGTGGTGGGCGACCGTGTCGTGGAGGTCGCGGGCGAGCCGCTCCCGCTCCCCACGGCGTACGTCGTCGAGCTGCCGCGTCCGCAGCAACGACCGGGCGCGGACCGCCGCACCCAGCGCGACCGCTGCCACGATGACCGCGGTGCCACCGATCCGGTCGGCGGCGGGCAGGTCCTGCGAGACCAGCGAGCTGCCCGCGACGAAGAGGAAGAGGAAGAGACCCTTGACCGCGTCTGCGCCGCCGGCCCAGCGCGCCAGGCAGTAGGGGATGAGGAGCCCGACGATGGCGCTGTTGAGGTCGCCCGGTCCAGCCCCGTCGGTCACCCGCGTGATCACCAGCTCGGCGAGGACCACGGCCCCGAAGACGGTCACGGTGAGCAGGGGTCGGGTCCGGCGGACGAGCAGCGTCGGCAGCCAGACGAGGAAGCCCGCCAGGGACAGCCAGCGGAACGGCAGGTCCGGGCGCAGCACGGTCACCTCGACGACGGCGAGGACGGCAGTGACCCCCACGAAGGCGTGGTCGAGGCGTCCGGCAGGCCGCGCGTCGGGCGGCGCCGGAAGGCGCCACACGGACAGCGCGACGGAGCGGATCTGCGCGAGCACGGGTGCACGCTAGTGCCCCGCGGCCGCTCATAGGATCGGCCGGATGACCGAGTGCGTCGCTCGGTCCCGGCGAAGGTGGCGGCAGATGACAGGGATCCGGTGGTCCGCGATGCGATGTGCCGCCACCTTGTGCGGCGGTGGGGTCTGGGTGGCGGCAGATGACAGGGATCCGGTGGTCCGCGATGCGATGTGCCGCCACCTTTGGCGACGGCCGGTCGGATCGGGGCCGAGGCGGCGGGAGATCACGAACGCCGGGACGCACACCTGATGCACCTGCGCGCGGCAGGCAGGGCCTCGAGCCGCGGTGCGCCGATGTCGCGGCCGCAGACCTCGCAGACGCCGTAGGTGCCTGCCTCGACCCGCTCGAGGGCCGCATCCACCTCGGCCACGTGGTGCCGCACCTGGCGCACGAGCGCACCGATCTGGGAGCGCTCGAAGGCGATGGTCGTGCCCTCGGGGTCGTGCTCGTCGTCGGCGTTGGTGTCGAGGGAGGCCGCCACCATCGCCTCGTGGTCGCCGGTCAGGCCGGCCAGCCGGGTGAGCGCCTGCTCGCGCTCGCCCGCCAGGCGCCGTCGTACCTCCTCCACCACCCCATCGTCGCCGACGCGTCCGACAGCGGCGCGGCGCGGCGCCCGGGATCGGGGTAACGACCCGTTCCAGCCGTATCCTCGTTGCCGTGACGACGTCCCCGAAGGCGCCGCCGCCCGGGTTGACCGTCGGCGGCTACGCCCTGCGTGCCCGGCTCGGCGAGGGCGGCATGGGCGTGGTGCACCTCGGGCAGAAGCCGGGGGAGCGCCCGGTCGCGATCAAGGTCCTGCGCCCGCACGTCGTCGGCGACGACGAGGCCCGGCGCCGGCTGGCGCGCGAGGTCAGCTCGCTGAGCCGGGTCCGCAGCCGCCGCATCGCCGAGATCGTCGACGCCGACCCGTTCGGCGAGATCCCCTTCGTCGCCACTCGCTACGTGCCCGGCCTCTCGCTCCACGACCACGTGCAGGAGGAGGGAGCGCTCGAGGGCGACGACCTGCTGTGGTTCGCCGACTGCCTCGCCGAGGCGCTCGAGGCGGTCCACTCGGTCGGCGTGCTCCACCGGGACATCAAGCCGTCCAACGTCATCATGGAGGGCCGCACGCCCATCCTGATCGACTTCGGCCTGGCCCGCGTCGCCGAGGACTCGCGCATCACGATGAACGGCTGGCTGCTCGGCACGCCGGGCTACCTCGCCCCCGAGATCCTCTACGGCGACGACGCCACGATCGCCTCCGACGTGCACGCGTGGGCCGCCACGGTGGCGTACGCCGGCACCGGCCGCGCGCCGTTCGGCCGTGGACCGTCGGTGGCGGTGATGGACCGCGTGCGACGCGGCGAGCACGACCTCACCGGCCTGGCCCCCGACGTCCTCGAGCTGGTCGAGGAGGCGCTCGCCCCGGAGCCCGCCGACCGGCCCACGCTCGAGGAGGTCCGCGACTGGCTCGAGGACCTCGGTTCGCCCGAGCCCGACGAGCGTGAGGAGCGCGCGACCGCCCCCGTCACGCTGCCCTACGTCGCCGGGATCCGGCAGGACCTCGAGGCGCCGACCCGCGTCGGCACGGCCGCGGCGGAGCCGTTCGCGCCGACCGTCGCGCCGGCGTACACCCAGCCGGTGGGTGAGCCGGTGCACTGGTCCCACGACTGGGACCGACCGGGCGACGACGACCTCGACCGACACAGCGACCGTGCCTGGCACGACGACCACGACGACGACCACTCCGACGACCGCACCGACTCATGGCACGACGACGACGCGACCGTCGGGTGGGGTGACGCCGGCACACAGCCGCACCGGCAGACCCGCGTGCTGCCGGACGGCTCCACCGAGTACGTCGGTGACTACGGCCCGCCTGCTCGGCCGCGCGTGCCGGCCGGCGAGCGGCTGCGCCGCACACTCACCCTGCTCGCCGTCGGCGGCGTCGTCGCGGGCGCCATCACGTTCGCCCCCTACGTCGCGATCGCCGTCCTCGCCGTCGTCGTCTGGCTGCTGCGCAGCGGCTCGCTGGCCGCGTCGTCCGCGGGCAGCCGGCGCGACCGTCGCGGGGCCAAGTGGTACGACGGCATCCAGGTGCTGCTCGCCGCCCCGTGGCACGCCGTGGCCGGTCTCGGCGGCTCCCTGCTGCTGTTCCTGTGGAGCGCGGGCATCGCCTGCGGCGTCGCGCTGCTGTGCTTCGCGGGCGCGTTGTCGCTGACCACCTCGCTCGCGGTGATCGGGGCGATGTTCGCTCTGTCGACGTGGTGGGGCCCGGGCTCGGAGCGACTCCGCTCGCCCGTCCACCGCGTCGTCGACCCGCTCGCCCGCCGCGGCGTCCCGTGGCTGCTCGTCACGCTGCTCGTCGCGGCCGCCGGGTCCGGCCTCGGTGCGGCGGCGTCCGCGCGGGGCACCAGCTGGGCGCCCGACGACTCGGCTCCGTTCTCCGACGTACGGCTTCCCGGCTGGTTGTGACGGACCTCGCCGTTCGGGCAGGCCCGGGTCGTTCCCCCGTGGGCACCACCCTTCGGGGGGAACGGCCTGTCATGCACTTGGTAGACAGGTCGGATGGACCATCACGCCGACGCGGCCCATCCGACCGACCACACCGACCAGACCGAACGGACCGACCCCACCCAGCGGCCCTCGTCCGCTACTGAGCGCGACGAGCTGAGCCGCCGGGTCAACGCCGTGCTGGAGGAGCGGGGCGTCCGCTTCGGTGGAGCGGGCGGCCACGCCTTCCGCGCCGACCCCGTCCCGCGCCTGCTCGACCCGGGGGAGTGGGACCTCCTCGCCGACGGCCTGGCGCAGCGCATCCGCGCGCTCGACGCCTTCGTCGCCGACGTGTACGCCGAGCGCCGGTGCGTCGCCGACGGCGTCGTGCCGGCCCACGTCCTGGACGCGACGCCCTACCTCGAGCCGGACCTCACCGGCAGCGCCCCCGTGGCGGGCGCCTGGATCTCGGTGGCCGGGTTCGACGTCGTCCGCGACGAGGACGGCACGCTGCTGGTGCTGGAGGACAACGTCCGAACGCCGTCGGGGATGGCGTACGCCATGGCCGTGTCGGAGGCCGTGTCGGAGGTGCTGGGCGTCGAGTCGTCATCCGGCCTCGACGAGTGCGCCGCTGCGCTGCGACGCTGCCTCGAGGCGACCAACCCCGGCGCCGACGGCGCGCTCGTGCTCGTGACCGACGGCCCCGAGAACTCGGCGTACTACGAGCACCGCCGCCTCGCCGACGAGGCCGGGCTGGAGCTCGTCGAGCCCGACGGCCTCCGGCGCGACGGGGACGGGCTGCGACTGGCCGACGGGACGCCCGTGCGAGCCGTCTACCGCCGCACCGAGCAGGACGGCCTGACGCCGCGCGACGCCGGCGTCGACGTGGCGAGCCTGCTCCTCGAGCCGTGGCGTGCCGGCCAGGTGGGCATGGTGAACTGCTACGGCACCGGGGTCGCCGACGACAAGTCCGTCTACGCGCACGTCGACGAGATGGTCCGCTACTACCTCCACGAGGAGCCGCGGGTCCGCTCCGTGCCGACCTACGACCTCACCGACGCCGACCGGCTGCAGGAGGCGCTGGACCGGCTGCCCGACCTGGTCGCGAAGCCCCGCGACGGGGCCGGCGGCGAGGGCGTCGTCATCGGTCCGACGGCGTCCGCGGACCAGCTGGCCGCCACCCGGCAGGCGATGCGCGACGAGCCGAAGCGCTGGATCGTCCAGGACGTCGTCTCGCTGTCCACCCAGCCGACGATCGTCGACGGCGTCCCGCAGCCGCGCCACGTGGACCTCCGGCCGTTCGTGTTCTTCGACGGTCGCGAGGTCACCGTGCCGCGGGGAGGCCTGACCCGCGTGGCGCTCGAGGAGGGGCAGATGGTCGTCAACTCCTCCCAGGACGGCGGAGCCAAGGCGACCTGGGTCGGCTAGCGCGGCCGCGGCCCTCGCGACCGGCGAACTGTACGAGAACTGTGCGGGTCGCTGGCCGTGGCCCCGACCCGGTGCGGCGCGGTGGACTGGATCCAGCTCGGGGGGACATCACGTGCCCCGGGTGTCGCTCGTGGGGGAGTGGCGCCCGGGGCACGTGTGCGCGTGCCGACCGGATGGCGAGACGCACGTCTCGGGGGCGCGGGTTCGGTGGCACCATGAAGTCGTGACCACCAGCACGATCATCATTGCCTAGCGTGACGGGACTCCCCGCCGCGCCGACCTCCTGCACCCCAGGAGGTTTTTTTCTGCCCCCACCACTGCCCACCTCCGAGACCGAGGACCTCCGATGGACCTGCACGGCTCGTTCCACGTCTACGACACCACCCTGCGCGACGGCGCCCAGCAGGAGGGCCTCAACCTCACGGTCGCCGACAAGCTGAGCATCGCCAAGCAGCTCGACGGCCTCGGCGTGGGCTACATCGAGGGTGGCTGGCCGGGGGCCAACCCCAAGGACACCGAGTTCTTCCGCCGCGCCCGCGAGGAGCTCGACCTCCGCCACGCGCGGCTCGCAGCATTCGGCGCGACCCGCCGGGCCGGCGTACGTGCCGCCGACGACCCGCTCGTGCGCGCCCTGCGTGACTCCGGCGCGGGCGTCGTCACGCTGGTCGCGAAGTCGCACGACCGCCACGTCGAGCTCGCGCTGCGCACCACGCTCGAGGAGAACCTCGCGATGGTGCGCGACACCGTCACGCACCTGCGCGAGGAGGGGCAGACGGTGTTCCTCGACGCCGAGCACTTCTTCGACGGCTACCGCGCCAACCGGGCGTACGCCCTCGAGGTGCTGCGCACCGCCGCCGAGGCCGGCGCGGAGGTGGTCGCCCTGTGCGACACCAACGGCGGCATGCTGCCCGACTGGGTCTCCGACGTCGTGCTCGACGTCATCGAGACCACGGGCGCCCGCGTCGGCATCCACGCCCACAACGACAGCGGCTGCGCGGTGGCCAACTCGCTCGCCGCCGTCGCCGCCGGGGCGAGCCACGTGCAGGGCTGCATCAACGGCTACGGCGAGCGCACCGGCAACGCCGACCTCGTCACCGTCGTCGCCAACCTCGAGCTCAAGCTGGACCGCAACGTGCTGCCGCAGGGCCTGCTGCGCGAGGCGACGCGCATCGCGCACGCCGTCGCCGAGGTCACCAACGTGCCGCCGGCGTCGCGTCAGCCGTACGTCGGCACGTCGGCGTTCGCCCACAAGGCCGGCCTCCACGCCAGTGCCATCAAGGTCGACCCGGACCTCTACCAGCACCTCGACCCGCTCGTCGTCGGCAACGACATGCGCCTGCTCGTCTCCGACATGGCCGGGCGCGCGTCGATCGAGCTCAAGGGCCGGGAGCTCGGTTACGACCTGTCCGACGACCGCGAGCTCGTCACCCGCGTCACCGACCGGGTCAAGGCGATGGAGCAGCGCGGCTACACCTTCGAGGCCGCCGACGCGTCCTTCGAGCTGCTGCTCGCCGAGGAGGTCGAGGGCGCGCGGCCGTCGTACTTCGACGTCGAGTCGTGGCGCGTCATCACCGAGACCCGCACCGACGGCGAGGCGATCTCGGAGGCGACGGTGAAGCTGCGGTCGGAGGGCGTGCGCTACGTCGTCACAGGCGAGGGCAACGGTCCCGTCAACGCCCTCGACGCCGCGCTGCGCGAGGCGATCGGGCAGGCCTTCCCGGAGGTCGCGAAGTTCGAGCTGATCGACTACAAGGTCCGCATCCTCGACCAGGGCCACGGCACCGACGCGATCACCCGCGTGCTCATCGAGACCACCGACGGGGAGTCGTCGTGGGTCACCGTCGGCGTCGGCGCCAACGTGATCGAGGCGTCGTGGGGCGCGCTCGTCGACGGGCTGACCTTCGGCCTGCGCCGACACCACCGTTGAGGGGAGGCGCCGCCACCGGACCGGTGGCGGCGCCCGCCCTGCTCAGAGGCTGTCGCGCAGGTCCTTCAGGGCCTGCTTGAGCTCACCCTGGTCGCCGGAGTCGTCGAGGACCCGGATGGCGTTGGCGAGCTGGGCCTTCGCCGAGGCGCCCCTGCCCTCGAGCTTCTCCGCCTTCGCGAGGTGCTTCTCGACGGTGTCGAGCGTCGCCCCGTCGAGCTCGCCGGAGCGGACGGCCTGGTCGAAGTAGGCGCCGGCGACGTTGAAGCTCGGCTCCCAGACGATCTTCTCCTGGTGCTGGGCGTTGAACTCGTCGACCTGCACCTCACGGGCCGCGTCGAGCTCGTTCTCGCTGAGCAGGTCGCTGGTCGTCAGCCCGAAGGTGTCGAAGCCGCGGGCGATCTCGCTGCCGTAGACCTGTCCGTTGTACCAGTAGGTCGACCAGAGGCCGCCGAGGTTGAGCCCGGCCGGGTTGGGGGTGTTGATGGGGCCTCGGTCGAAGTAGGCGATCTCGACCGGGTTGGCGGTGTCGCTGAAGTCGATCACCGACAGGCCGCCCTGGTACCAGGCCTGCACGAGGATGTCGCGACCCGGCACCGGCACCAGCGAGGAGTTGTGGGCGACGCAGTTCTCCTGCGTGGTCTGCACGGCCGGCATCTTGTAGTAGCTGGCGAACTCCATCTGGTCGCCGTCGAGGTCGAAGAGCGCGTCGGCGCCCCACTCCAGCTTGTCGGTCGCCCGGCACCGGGCGCTCGTGCCGCCGCCCCACTCGTCGGTGAAGATCACCTTGGTGCCGTCGTTGTTGAAGCTCGCGGAGTGCCAGTAGGAGAAGTTCGGGTCGGACACCGCGTCGAGGCGCACCGGGTTCACGGGGTCCGAGGTGTCGAGGAGGATGCCGTTGCCCTGGCACGCGCCGGCGACCAGCTCACGCGCCGGGAACGAGGTCAGGTCGTGGCAGGTGTTCGTGTTCGGCAGGGGCGAGTACGCCGTGCCGCTGGGGTGCAGGGTGCCGGGGGTCGTGTTCTGCAGCCCGTTGAAGGCGCCCGTCGCCGGGTCCGTGAAGATCCGCGGCTGGCTCACGATGGCCGCCGTCTGGGGTGCGGCCAACGGCACCTTGATCACGTCGATGCGCCACTGCGTCGGGTTGCCCGAGGTGACCGGGGCCGGGTTGTTGGCGTTCGCGTTCTCGCAGCCCGCCAGCTCAGCAGCGGGGCGTACGCCGGACGTGCCGGAGTTGTAGATGTAGATGTTGGCCGGGTCGTCGGGGTCAGTGACGATCGAGTGCGTGTGGGACCCGCGGCAGGTCTGCACGCCCGGGAGCTGGACCGGGTTGGCCTGGTCGCTGATGTCGAAGATCCGGACGCCGCGGAAGCGCTCGAGGTTGACCGCGCCGCCGGCGCCCTGGCTGCCGCAGTCGATGCGGCCGCGGGTCTCCTCGACCGACATGAAGAGCAGGTCGCCGTAGACCGACACGTCACCCTGGCCGCCCGGGCACACGAAGGAGCCGCTCAGGGTGGGGTCGGCCGGGTCGGAGATGTCGTAGAACTGGAAGCCGTTGAAGCTGCCCACGACAGCGGTGTCACCGGTGAACGCGAGGTCGGAGTTCACGAACCCGAAGTTGCCCGGAGGTGCGTCGAAGGGCGCCACGCGTGGGTCGTTGTCGAGCAGCTCGATGTTGCTCGTCACCTCGGACCACGGGAGGTAGCCCGGCGCGAGGCCGACGCGTGGGTCGGTCGGATCGGGAAGGTCCGCGGCGTACGCCATCGCAGGCAGGAGCGCGGCAGCCAGGACCACCACCCCGGCGGCTCGTAGCACGGACCGGCTCGGACGGGGCTGACGCGACATGTGGGTACCCTCCCGCTCAGGTCGGCCCGAATGCCCGGGCCCGGGAGGCCCGCCGCGAGATCGACCTACGATGTCCGACAACGTAGCGAGGGTCGGGCGTCGACCGCCATACCCACACCAGACCAGTTGTGGCACCGAGATCGAGCCATCCGGCCGACGAGCAAGCATCGAGCGAGTGGGAGACCCACATGGGGAGCAGGAGCAACAGGGGCGGTCGGGTCCGTCGGTGGCCGGCCCTCCTCGTCGGTCTCGCCGTCGCGCTCGGATCGGCGGCCTGCACCTCCGACGACGAGGCGCCCGCGGACGACGCGGCGCCGGTGGTCCAGCTCGGCGCCCCCGGCGAGTCGGGAAAGACGCTCTCTCCCGACGAGGCCGAGGCGATCGAGGACCCCACCTGGACCGACGCCGACGTCGAGTTCGTCCAGATGATGCTCCCGCACCACCAGCAGGCGCTCGAGATGACGGCCCTCGTCGAGGACCGCGCCGCGGACCCCGACCTCGCCCAGCTCGCGGAGCGCATCGAGGTGTCACAGCAGGACGAGATCGCGCTGCTCGAGAAGTGGCTCGACCAGCGCGGCGAGATGGTGTCGGGGATGCACGGCGACCATGGGGGCCACGGAGACGGAGGCGGCCACCAGGACATGCCCGGCATGCTCACCCCCGCCCAGCTCGACCAGCTCGCGCGGTCGAAGGGTGAGCGGTTCGACCGGCTGTTCCTGCAAGGCATGATCCGGCACCACGAGGGCGCGGTGGTGATGGTCGAGACGCTGCTCACCGGTGGCGAGGGCGGCCAGGAGTCCGAGGTGTTCCAGCTGGCCAGCCACATCGGCACCGACCAGCAGGTCGAGATCGCCGCGATGAAGGAGCGACTGGGCAGCTGAGCTGCGGGTGCCTGCGGTCAGCCGACGACGCGTGCCACGAGGTCGTCCCAGGCCAGCTCGATCTGCGCCAGGCTGACCCCGTCGACCCGCTGCTGCTCGAGCGCCATCGCCTCCAGCGGGGCGAGCAGGGCGAACGCCAGGAAGTGCAGGTCGCCCGTCACCTCGAGCTGGCCGAGCAGGTGGCGTACGTGCATGAGCGCGAACCCGGCAGCCGCCCGGGAGCGGACCGGGTCCGTCCCGGTGGCGGCCCGGATCAGGTCACCGTGGGTGACGTTGACCCGCATCCGCGAGTGTCCGAACGCCAGGAGCCGCTCCAGCGGCGGTGCGCCCGGGCCCAGCGGCGGCGGGCCGGAGATGACGCTGCCCTGCCACGCGGTCTCGGACTCGTTGAGGACGGCGGCCATCAACCCCTCGCGGCTCTCGAAGCGCCGGAACAGCGTGCCCTTGCCGACGCCTGCCTCGGTCGCGACCGTGTCCATCGTCACGCACCCGACCCCCCGCGTCTCCACCAGGCGCAGCGCCGCTGCCAGGATGGCCTCGCGGTTGCGCGCCGCGTCGGCCCGCTCAGGCGCAGGCTCGTCGGCCAGCGGCAGGAGGTGGGTCACGCCCCTCAGCGTAGGTCGGAAGAAAGTTCGCCTGCACCGGAATAGAAGCGGACCGCAGTCCGTTTCGACGTTCATGACCAACCAGAAGCAGACCCGTGTCGCTGTCCTCCTCGGTTCCACCCGCGACGGCAGCCTCAACCGTCGGATCGCCGAGCACCTCCGCGACCACGCCCCCGCCGGTGTGACCGTCGACGTCCTCGAGGGCCTCGACGCCGTCCCGTTCTACAACGAGGAGCGCGACGGCGAGACCGCTCCCGCCAGCGCCACCGCGCTGCGCGAGTCCGTGGCGGCAGCCGACCGCGTCCTCGCCGTGACGCCGGAGTACAACGGCACGATGCCGGCCGTGCTCAACAACGCCATCGACTGGCTGTCGCGGCCCTACGGCCAGGGCGCCATCGTCGGCAAGCCCTTCGCGGCCATCGGCGCCACCCCCACGCCGTACGGCGGCAAGTGGTCGCACGAGCACGCCCGCCACTCCGCCACCATCGCCGGGGCCGTCGTCGTCGAGGGCATCGTCGTCGACGAGCCCGCTCTCGAGGGTGACCCGCTGGCCAACGAGGAGGCCGTGCAGCGCTTCCTCGGCGCTCTCGACGCCCTCGTCGCGCACGAGGTCGAGGTCGCGGCCTGATCCACCCCGACCTTGCACCCGAGTCTCCCGCTTGTCGGCTCAGATCTCGGGTGCAAAGCGTGGGAGTCACCGGATATCCGGGGACTCCAGCGCCCGGCCTCCCCGCCGGTAGGTTCGAGGTGTGTCCGTCCACGACCTGACCGCACTCGAGCAGGGTGATGCCGTACGCCGCGGCGAGATGTCGCCGCTCGAGCTGGTCGAGCACTACGCCGGCCGCGCCGACGAGGTGGGCGCGTTCATCACGCCGACCCACGAGCTGGCGCGTGACCACGCCCGCCGGCTCACCGAAGCGGGACGCCCCGCGGACGCAGGTCCGCTCTGGGGCGTCCCGACGGGGATCAAGGACCTCCACCCGACGGCCGGGGTCCGGACCACCTTCGGCTCCGCGGCGTACGACGACTTCGTGCCCGACGCCTCCGACGACCTCGTCCTGAGCGTCGAGGCCTCGGGGATGCCGAGCCTGGGCAAGACGAGCACGCCCGAGTTCGGCTCGCCCTGCTACACCGAGCCCGACGTCGCCCCTCCGGCGGTCACGCCGTGGGACACCACCCGCACCGCCGGCGGCTCGTCCGGCGGGGCGGCCGCGGCCGTCGCCGCCGGCCTGCTGCCCGTCGCGCCCGGCTCCGACGGCGGCGGCTCGATCCGGATCCCGGCGTCGTGCTGCGGCCTCGTCGGGCTCAAGCCCACGCGCGGACGGATCAGCGGCGCGCCCCGCTACGGCGACCCGGTCGGGCTCGCGACCGCCGGCACCCTGGCCCGCAGCGTGCGCGACGCCGCTGCCCTGCTCGACGTGCTCGCCGGGCGGCGCGTCGGCGACCCGTTCTGGGCGCCCGAGCCGTCGGGCAGCTTCCTCGACGCCTGCGACCGCGAGCCGGGCAGGCTGCGGGTTGCGCGCTTCGTCACGCCCGTCATCACGGACGTCGACGTCCACCCGTCGGCGGTGACCGCCTGGGACGACGCGTCGCGGCTGCTCGAGGGCCTCGGCCACGACGTCGAGGACGTGCCCGTGCCGATCCCGCGCGAGGCGGTCGCGGACTTCGAGACCTGCTGGGCGGTGCTGACCGCGCTCTCGCCCGCGCCTCCGGGTCGGGAGGACCGGCTCCGTCCGCTGACCCGCTGGCTCGGCGGCCTCGGCCACGCCGTCAGCGGACCGGAGTTCGGGCTCGCCATCGGGCGGCTCCGGCAGCACGCCGCGGCGGCCCTCGCCGCGCTGGCGCCGTACGACGTCGTCCTCACGCCGACCCTCGCGAGCCCGCCGGTCGAGGTCGGCGCGCTGCGCGACGACGCCGACCCGGCGCGCGACTTCGCCGCCCAGAAGGCGTTCACGCCCTGGACGAGCGCGTGGAACGTCACCGGCATGCCGGCGGTGTCGCTGCCGCTCCACTGGACCGACGACGGTCTCCCGGTCGGCGTGATGGTCGCGGCGCGACCCGCCGAGGAGGAACAGCTCCTGTCGCTCGCTGCGCAGGTCGAGCAGGCGTACGTCGACCGCGGGGCGGCGTGGGTGGACAACCGGCCGCCCGGCTGGTGAGGTGGCCCGATGGGTGAGCTCACGCCCTACTTGTGCGTCGCCGACGCCCGCGGGGCGATCGACTGGTACGTCGACGTGCTGGGCGCCGAGGTGGTCCTCGACCCGATCGTGATGGACGACGGCCGCATCGGCCACGTCGAGCTCGCGGTGGACGGTGGCCGCTGGATGATGTCGGCGGAGTTCGGGTCGGCCGGTGTCGCCGCCCCGGACCCCTCGCGCGGTGCCGCCGTCTCGCTGCACCTCGAGGTCGCCGACGTCGACACCCTCTGCGAGCGGGTCGTGGCGGCCGGCGTGACACTCGACCGCGAACCTGAGGACAGCCCGCCCGCCGGTCGGGTGGCGGTGTTCCGGGACCCCTTCGGGCACCGGTGGTTCCTCAACGGGCCGCTCTAGTCGTCGCCGATCCCGCGCGCGTGGAGCGCGTCTCCCGTGTCGTGCGCCCGGGCGACGACGCGGACCACGAACGGGATGAGGCGCGCCCGCGGCGACCGCTCGAGCCCGCGGGCGACGGCCGCGTCGCGCGACTCCTCGGCGAGCCCGATGGTCGTCGGGATCGCCCGCAGCATCAGCGAGAACGCCAGCGCCACCGCCTCGGGATCCACGCCGACGCGGCGCAGCGGACGCAGCCCGCGGGCGACCGCGTCCATCACCTCGTCGACCGGAGTCGTGACGGTCATCGTGGTGGCGAGCAGGATGAGGGCGACCAGGTCGCCGACGACCTCGACCGCGCGCGGCCAGCCGTTCTGCCAGACGGTCCAGGCGCCGAGGATCGCCGCGGTCAACAGCAGCCAGCGCATCGCGCGCAGGGTGAAGCCCAGGCGCGCGCCCGACCACACCACCAGACCGGCGGCCACGAGGACGAATGCCACGGCCGATGCGGGGCCGTGGACCAGGACCACGACGAGGCTGGCAGCCATCAGGCCGAGCAGCTTCGCGCCGGCGGGCAGCCGGTGCAGCCACGTCGTACCGGGCTGGTGCAGGCCCAGGAGCTGGGCGCTCATCCGGGGTCCCCGCGGAGGTGTGGGATGGAGGAGCGAAGTGGGGGAAGCCCACAGCTTCGTGGGGTGGTCATGCGGTCGCCCGGTAGTGCCCGATGACGTCGGCGGGGGACCCGTCGCGCTCCACCCTGCCGTCGCGGACCAGGAGCACCCGGTCGCAGCGCTCGGCCAGGTCGAGGTCGTGCGTCACTACGACGAGCTGCTGCTCCAGGCCGAGCAGCAGCTCACCGATGCGGCGGCTGTTGCCGAGGTCGAGCAGCGTCGTCGGCTCGTCGGCCACCAGGATCGACGGCCCCGTGGCGAGCACTCCCGCCAGCGCGAGCAGCTGCCCCTCGCCCCCGGACAGCCCGTGCACGCTGCGGTCGCCGAAGCCGGCGAGCCCGAAGTCGGCCAGGACCCGCTCGGCGACCGCGAGCCTCTCGGCCTTGTCGCGGTGCGTGCGCCGCAGCGACAGGGCGACGTCCTCACGGGCGGTCGGCATGACGAGCTGGGCCGTGGGGTCGGTGAACACGAAGCCGACCCGGCGGCGTACCTCCCGGCCCTCACGCGCCACGTCGAGGCCGTCGACCACGACCCGGCCGGTGGTGGCCGGGACGAGACCGTTGAGGAGCCGGGCGAGGGTGGACTTGCCGGAGCCGTTGGGGCCGACGAGCGCGACCCGTCGCTCGGTCAGCTCGAGCGAGGTCTCGTGGAGGATGCGGCGCTCGCCGTCCTGGGTCGGGACCGAGACGGTGACCTGCTCGAGACGGATCCCGCTCACGCGGTGGGCGTGCCCTCGGGCTGTTCCTGCCCGGCGGGCGCCGGCGCCGCGCGGTCGAGCATGCCGGGGAAGGCGCGGTGCACCGCGGTCGCGACGAGCGCCATGGCGACGTTCTTGAGGACGTCGCCGAGCCAGAAGATCTTGTCGATGTCCCAGGCCTGGGCCCACGTCAGGTCGGCGCGCAGGACGAGGCCGGCCATGCCGAGGGTGTGGATGCACAGCGCCGAGCTGAACAGGCCGGCGCAGAAGATCGCGACCGGGCTGACGAGCGAGCGGCGGGGGAGCCGCTCGACGATCGCTCCGCAGAGTCCGGCCGCCAGGGGGAAGCCGATGAGGTAGCCGGCCGTCGGGCCGGTGAGGACGGCGAGACCGGCGGCACCGCCGGAGAAGATCGGCAGCCCGGCGGCGCCCGCGACGACGTAGAGCAGGACCGCGAGGAAGCCGCGTCGCATGCCGAGCACCGCACCCGAGAGCAGGACCGCGAAGGTCTGCAGGGTGATCGGCACGGGACCGGCGACCTTGATGGCCGGCAGCAGCGCGCACACCGCGACGAGGGCGGCGAAGGCGGCGATCAGGGCGACGTCGGTGCCGGGGTTGCGGCGAGTGCTCATGGGGGTGTTTCCTCTACCTGAACGGTGATCAGTTGAACGGCGTTCAGGTTAGGGTCGCGAGGGCGTCGCGTCAACAGTGGGGCAGACGTCGGGTCGTGTCGGAGAGGGAAGGGGTACGTCGTGCCGCACCGTCGCGCGGACGTGCTCGCCCACGCCGTCACCCTGCTCGACACGCACGGCCTCTCGGCGCTGACGATGCGCCGGCTCGGGGCCGAGCTCGGGGTCCAGCCGAGCGCGATCTACCACCACTTCCCGAGCAAGCAGGCCCTGCTGGCGGCGGTCGCCGACGAGATCCTCGCCCGCGGTGCGCGACCTCGTACGGCGTCGGAGTGGCCCGACCGGTTGCGCGAGGTGTGCTCGGAGCTCCGCCACGCGATGCTCGCCTGCACCGACGGCGCCGACGTCGTCGCGACGGTGTGGGCCTTCGGCCTCGGTGCCGCGGCGCCGGTGGCGGAGATGGAGAAGGTCCTCGCCGACGCCGACGTCCCCGACGAGCTGGTCGCCGTGGCGTCGCGCACCCTGGTCCACTACGTCTTCGGCCACGCCTTCGAGGAGCAGACCGCCCGCCAGGCCGTGGGCCTCGGTGCCGTCGAGCGCTCGCTGGACTCGCTGCCCGACTTCGACCTGGGCCTCGACCTCGTCATCGACGGCCTGCGGGCGCGGCTCGCCGACCCCGATACCTCGGCGCGCTCGGGTATCTAGGGACGTTCTGGTTGGTCAGATGGCCCGATCGCCTACCAGATCGTCCCTAGATACACCGGGTCAGGGGGCGGTCGGATGTCTAGGCCGAGGTGTCGACGTCCGCGCCCTGCAGCTCCGCGAGCAGCACGGCGCCGGCGAGGTCGAGCCGGGTCCGCCTGAGCTCGGCGGCCAACAGGTCGACGGCGTCGAGGCTCGCGCCCCGCAGGTCGGTGCGGTCGAGCTTGGCCTGCCGCAGCACGGCGTGGTCGAGGCGGGCGCGGGCCAGCGTGGTCAGGGTGAGGTCCGACATCGACAGGTCGGCCTCGCGCAGGTCGACGCCGGTGAGGTCGAGGCGCGAGAGGTTGGTGGCACGGATCGTGACGCCGAGCCAGGACCCGCCCACGACCGTGAGGGGGCGCAGGGTGCACTCGGCGAAGACCGACCCGACGAGCTTGCAGCCGTCGAGCGTCGCGTCGAAGAACGAGGTGCGACGGAAGTCGCACCCGACGAAGGCCGTCGCGTGGTGCACCGAGGCGTTGAAGCGACCGCCGTGGAAGGTGCACCGCTCGAAGGTGGCGCCGGACGTCCTGGTCTCCGACAGGTCGACGTCGGTGAAGGTGCAGTCGACGAAGCGTGCGGCGCCGAGGTCGTCGCCGTACCAGTCGTCGCCGCGGAAGTGCCTGCCGTTCGCTACCTGGGCCTCGGTCACGGCGCCCACGGTAGTCGTGCCACCGGAGAGGGCGGGACGGATAGGGTCGTCCCCGTGATCGCGTCCCACCAGCACCGCTTCATCTTCCTCAAGACCCGCAAGACGGCGGGCACGAGCGTGGAGATCGCGTTGTCGAAGGTGTGCGGCCCCGACGACGTCATCACCGAGATCAGCCCCGAGGACGAGAAGCTGCGGCAGGCCGCGGGCGGTCGTGCTCCGCAGAACTTCGAGGCGCCGCCGCAGCCCCGCAAGGCCTACAACCACATGGGCGCCAAGGCGACGCGGGACCTCGTCGGGGCCGATGTGTTCGCCGACTACTTCACCTTCGCGATCGAGCGGAACCCGTGGGACGCCGTCGTGTCCCTCTACTACTGGAAGTACAAGGACCGGCCCGAGCTGCCCGACTTCGAGACCTACGTCCAGGAGATCTGGATCGAGCAGCTCGCCAACAACCGCCGGCTCTACCGCATCCGCGGCAAGATGGCGCTCGACCGGGTGCTGCGCTACGAGAGCCTCGACGACGAGCTCCGCGAGGTCTGGGAGCACCTCGGGCTGCCGGGCGAGCCCGACCTCCCGCGTGCCAAGGGCAACGCGCGCCCGGCCGGCCACTACCGCGAGCTCTACACCCCCGCGTCCAAGGATCGGGTCGCGACGGTGTTCGCCGACACGATCGACGCCTTCGGATACGAGTTCTGATGGCCTCGACCCGGCCGGCCTGGCTCACGGCGACCGTGGCGGTCTGGATCGGGACCGCGCTGCTGTTCGCCCTGGCCTTCCCGGTCGCGGTGGCGCTGGACTCCGTCCTCGACCGCGTCAAGCCGATGTACGACGACCGCGCCGAGATGCTGTGGCTGCAGAGCCAGAACGTGCAGGTGACGGGGCAGTCCGTCCCCGTCGAGCTGTCGCCCGGCGAGTCGGTGGAGGTGGCCGGCGAGACCTTCACGGCGTCCCCGGGAGTGACCGTCGAGGTGCGTGCGGACGAGCCCAGGCTGCCCTGCGTCCGCGTGCACGACGAGCACGGCGACGTCTCGGAGTGGGCCTGCCTCGACCCCGACAGCCCGCCGGTCGACCCCGATCCCGCCGAACCCGAACCCGTCAGCTAGGCCCGGCTCCTGCGGCGACCGGGTCGGCCGCTCGGTGCCCGCCGGTCTCGGGTGCAGCGTCCAGCAGCCGCTCGCACTCGGCGACGAGCCGGGCCCGCAGCGGAGCACCGCGCTCGGCGAACCCGCGCTGCGCCTCGACGTACGCCGCCTTGCCCTCCGTCGTCTCGATCCGCACCGGCTCGAAGCCGAGGTCGGCGAGGTCGTAGGGCGCCGCGCGCATGTCGAGCACCCGGATGTCACGGGCGAGCTCGAAGCAGTCGGCCACCAGCTCGCTGGGAACCATCGGCGTGAGCCGGAAGGCGTGCTTGTAGAGGTCCATGCCCGCGTGCAGGCAACCGGGCTGCTCGAACGCCGGCCGGTCGTCGCGCCCCGGCTGGAGGGTGTTGAGCGGGCGGGCGGTGGGGGTGAAGAAGCGGAAGGCGTCGAAGTGCGAGCAGGCGATCCGGTGCGACTCGACAACAGCGTCGGTGCCCTCGGCGCCGAGACGGAGGGGCCACTCGTGCCGAGTCCCGTGCTCCGCCGAGCGGTGCACCATCGCCCACTCGTGCAGGCCGAAGCAGCCGAGCTGCGGCGGGCGGGCGGCCGTCGCCGTCAGCAGCGAGTGGAGCTGGGTGAGCAGCGGGCGCTGCGAGGCGACGTACGCCTCCGCCACCCGGGTCGAGTGCGCGGCTCCGTGGCGACCACTACCGCGAGCGCACTCGACCAGCTCGTAGCCCTTGAGGCCCGCGTGCTCCTCCGCGCCCTCGAGCCCGACCCCGAAACCGGGGTGCCAGCGGCGCAGCTGCGCGGGACGCTGGGAGTAGTAGGTGAAGAGGAAGTCGTGGACCGGGTGCTTCACCTGGTCGGCGCGACGGGCGAGGTGCGGCCGGACGAAGTCGTCGACGCGCGCGGCGTGGGCCTCGGCGAGGGGACGCCACTCGGAGGTCGACAGCACGCGCACCGCGCCAAGGCTAGTGCGGGGGAGCGACCCGGGCCGCTTCGACGGCACTCGACGTGGGGCTCGTGCCTGGTGGACACTGCCGAGATGGACCGCACCGCCGGCCTTGACCGGGCGCACGCTCACGCCCTCGGGTGGCTCGACTCCCTCGCGGCCCGACCGGTCCCTCCGGCCATGACGGCCGAGGAGATGCTGGACCGGCTCGACCGGCACCTGCAGGACGGCCCGACGGATCCCGTCGCGGTGGTCGACGAGCTGGCCGAGGCGTGCGAGCCCGGGCTGACCGCGATGCCGGGGGGACGGTTCTTCGGCTTCGTCATCGGCGGCACCCACCCGGCAGCGTTGGCCGTGGACTGGCTGGTCAGCGCGTGGGACCAGAACTCCGGCCTCCGGCTCCTGACCCCCGCCCACTCCGCGGTCGAGGACGTGACGGAGGCCTGGGTGGTCGACCTGCTCGGCCTCCCGGCGGGCAGCGCCGTCGGCTTCGTCACCGGCGGCACCATGGCCAACTTCACCTGCCTCGCCGCCGGTCGCGACGAGGTGCTGCGCCGGGCCGGCTGGGACGTCGCCGAGCGCGGGCTGGTGGGCTCGCCGGGCGTACGCGTCCTGGTGGGGGCCGAGCGCCACGACACCATCGACCTCAGCCTGCGCTACCTCGGCCTCGGCGCCCCCGAGCCCGTGGCCGTCGACGACCAGGGCCGCATCGAGCCGGCCGCGCTGGCGGCGGCCCTCGACGCCGGCGACGGCCGCCCCACGGTGGTCTGCCTGCAGGCCGGCAACGTCCACTCCGGGGCCTTCGACCCGTTCGACGCGACCATCGCCGCCGCGCACGACGCGGGCGCGTGGGTGCACGTCGACGGTGCGTTCGGGCTGTTCGCCGGCGCCTCGCCGCGTCGGCGGCACCTCATGGCGGGCGCCGACCGCGCCGACTCCTGGGCGACCGACGCCCACAAGACCCTCAACGTGCCGTACGACTGCGGACTGGCGATCGTGCGCGACCGGGCGGCACTGCGGGCCGCGATGGGCATGCACGGCGACTACCTCATCCACGACGTCGCCGGCGAGCCGTTCGACAAGGTCCCGGAGATCAGCCGCCGCGGCCGTGCCTTCCCCGTGTGGGCCGTGCTCCGTGCGCTGGGACGCGACGGCGTCGCGGACCTGGTGGACGGCTTCTGCGACCACGCGGCGGCGTTCGCGGAGGGGATCACCGCGATCGAGGGCGCCCAGGTGCTCAACGACGTCGACTTCACGCAGGTGTGCGCCTCCTTCGGCGACGACGACCGCACCCGGGCCGTGGTCGAGGCGATGCTCAGCGAGGGGACGGCCTGGACGACCGGGTCGCGCTGGCACGGCCAGGCCGTGCTGCGGGTCAGCGTGAGCAACTGGTCGACGACCGTCGACGACGTCGCCACGAGCCTCGCCGCGCTGCACCGCGCCGCCGGCCACTGACGGCGTCCGCCCGACGGGGGCGGACTCCCGACGTCGTCCCGGCTCCGCACGGTTGGATAGCCTCGTTGCATGCGCATCTGTCGGTTCAGCACGGGCGAGGAGCCCCGGTTCGGCGTCGTCACCGGTGAGGTCGACGAGTTCGGCCAGCCGGCCGACGACTCGGTGGTGGTGGCCCTCGCGGGCGACCCGCTCTACGTCGGCATCAAGCTGCTCGAGGAGGAGCACCGGCTCAGCGACGTACGACTCCTCGCGCCGATCATCCCGCGCAGCAAGGTCGTCGGCATCGGCCGCAACTACGCCGCCCACGCCGCCGAGCTGGGCAACGACCTGCCGACCGAGCCGCTGATGTTCCTCAAGCCCAACACCTCGGTGGTGGGCCCGGGCGACCCGATCTTCTACCCGTCGCAGACCAGCAACCTCCACTTCGAGGGCGAGCTGGCCGTGGTGATCGGTCGGATCTGCCGCGACGTGCCCGCCGAGCAGGCGACCGACGTGATCTTCGGCTACACCATCGCCAACGACGTGACCGCCCGCGACCTGCAACGCTCCGACGTGCAGTTCACCCGCGCCAAGGGGTTCGACTCGTTCTGCCCGGTCGGCCCGTGGATCGAGACCGACCTCGACCCGCAGGACTTCAACAACGGCCGCCAGGTGCAGACGTTCCTCAACGGCGACGTCGTCCAGGACGGCTCGACCGCCGACATGATCTTCGACGTCCCGACCCTCGTCGCGCACGTGTCGTCCGTGATGACGCTGCTGCCCGGCGACCTGATCCTCACCGGCACCCCCGAGGGTGTCGGGCCGATGGAGGTGGGCGACGAGGTGGAGATCTCGATCGCCGGCATCGGTTCCCTGACCAACCCCGTCGCCCAGAGAGCGTGAGCACCAGCATGAGCACCCCCGTACGCGTCCGCATGGCCCCGTCCCCGACGGGGTCGCCCCACGTCGGCCTCGCCCGCACGGCCCTCTACAACTGGGCGTTCGCGCGCCACCACGGCGGCACCTTCGTCTTCCGCATCGAGGACACCGACAAGGCACGCAACACCGAGGAGTCCTACGACTCGCTCATCGACCTCATGCAGTGGCTCGGCCTCAGCTGGGACGAGGGCGTCGTCGTCGGCGGTGCCCACGGTCCCTACCGCCAGTCCGAGCGCACCGAGATCTACGCCGACGTGCTCACCCGGCTGCGCGAGTCGTCGTACACCTACGACTGCTTCTGCACGAACGACGAGGTCGAGGCCCGTCGCAAGGCGAGCGGCTCCAAGGTGATGGGCTACGACGGCTTCTGCCGCGAGCTCAGCGACGCGCAGCGGGCCGCGTTCGAGGCCGAGGGTCGCACCTCGATCGTCCGCTTCCGGATGCCCGACGGGTCGATCACGTGGAACGACCTGGTCCGCGGCGACATCACCTTCGAGACCGAGTTCGTCCCCGACTTCGCGCTCTGCCGCGCCAACGGCGACCCGCTCTACACCCTCACCGCACCGGTCGACGACGCCACGATGGAGATCACCCACGTGCTGCGCGGCGAGGACCTGCTCTCCAGCACGCCTCGTCAGGTCGCCCTCTTCGACGCGCTCAAGGAGCTCGGCGTCGCGAAGGAGACGCCCGCGTTCGGCCACCTGCCCTACGTCATGGGGGAGGGCAACAAGAAGCTGTCCAAGCGCGACCCGCAGGCCCACATGGCGCTCTACCGTGAGCAGGGCTTCCTGCCGGAGGGGCTGCTCAACTACCTCGCCCTCCTCGGCTGGGCGATCGCCGCGGACCGCGACGTCTTCTCCCTGGACGAGATGGTCGAGAAGTTCGACATCAAGGACGTCAACCCCAACCCGGCGCGCTTCGACCTCAAGAAGGCCGAGGCCATCAACGCCTCCCACATGCGACTGCTGTCCATCGACGAGATCACCCACCGCGTGCTGCCCTTCCTCAAGGAGGCAGGCGTCGTGGGCGACCCGGTGACCGACCCCGACGCCCAGATGCTCGAGCTGGCGATGCCGTTGGTGGCCGAGCGGATCAACAAGCTCACCGAGGCCGCGCCGATGCTCGGCTTCCTGTTCGTCGACGAGGCCGACTTCGAGCGCGACCCCGCCGACGTCGCCAAGCTGCTCGACGACACGGGCCGCGGCGTCGTCCAGGCGTCGTACGACGCCCTCTCGGGGCTGCACGAGTGGTCGACCGCCGCCATCGAGGAGGCGCTGCGCGTGGCGCTGATCGAGGGAATGGAGCTCAAGCCCCGGGTGGCCTTCGGCCCGGTGCGCGTCGCCGTGACCGGCAAGCGGATCAGTCCGCCGCTGTTCGAGTCGCTGGAGCTGCTGGGCCGCGAGCGCAGCCTCGCGCGCCTGCAGTCGGCCCTGGCCTGACGCCGTGCCCGCACCGCTCGCGCCCGACTTCCGGCCGCAGTACCACCAGCTCCACCGGGTCGGGCGGCCCGGTTGGTGGCGCTCGGTCGTGGGCGTCGTGCTGCTCCTCGTCCTGGTCTTCGCCGTCGTGCCGCTCGTCGCCGGCGGCGTTGCCTTCGTGATGCTGCTCGCCACGGGCAGCAGCACGAGCGAGGCCTCGGCCGTCCTCGACGTGACGGCGGAGGCGACGCCCGCCGGGCTCGCCCTGCTCAACGTGATCATCGCCGCGGCGATCCCGCTGACCTTCCTGGTCACGTGGTGGCTGCACCGGCTCAAGCCGCGCTGGGTCTCCTCGGTGGCGCCCCGCCTGCGGTGGGGCTACCTCTTCGTCTGCCTGGGCCTGTCGGTGGTGGCGCTCCTCGCCTCGCTCGGCGTGGCGATGCTGCTGCCGGTGCAGTCCGGCGACATGCCGGCGGGCACGGTCAACGACTTCACCTCGCAGACACGCGACTTCATCCTCGTCATCCTGCTCCTGACGCCGCTCCAGGCCGCCGGGGAGGAGTACCTGTTCCGCGGCTACCTCACCCAGGCCTTCGGGTCGCTCGTGTGGGCCAAGCAGGCGTCGCAGGCGCTGGCCGTGCTGGGACCGGCGCTGATCTTCGCGCTCTTCCACGGCCTGTCGCAGGACTGGCCGGTCTTCTTCGACCGCTTCGCCTTCGGTGTCGTCGCCGGGATCCTCGTCATCCGCACCGGGGGCCTGGAGGCCCCCATCGCGATGCATGTGCTCAACAACTTCCTGGCCTTCGGTCTCGCGCTCACCTTCGGCGACCTGACCACGGCGCTCAACGCGGAGGGGGGCAGCAGCTGGTGGACGATCCTCTCGACGATGACGCAGTCCCTGGTCTACCTGGGCCTCGCGACGTGGGTGGCGCGGGCGATGGGCCTCGTCACCGCCGGACCGCCCGTCGGGGGAGCGCTGCCGCCCGCCGGCGGGGACCCCGTTTTGGCCGTGCCGCCACCCCGCGTGTAACGTTCGGGATCGGTTCCGCGAGGAATCGCGTGGTGGTCAGGACGATCGCAGGTCGGTCGAACTGATACCCCCATGGGGTATGGTGTAATTGGCAACACGGCTGGTTCTGGTCCAGTTGTTCTAGGTTCGAGTCCTAGTACCCCAGCGGATCCGCCCCAGCAGGGGCCGGATTTGGTGCGGCACTCCAACTTCGGTAGAGTTTCGCTCCGCTGCTCCAGGGCAGCAACATGCAAGCCCCCGTCGTCTAGCGGCCTAGGACGTCGCCCTCTCACGGCGGTAACGCCGGTTCAAATCCGGTCGGGGGTACCAACGCATGGAAGGGCCCGGTCCTCGGACCGGGCCCTTCGTCGTCGTCGGGCACTGCGCGTGGTGGGCTAGCATCCGCGCCCATGACTGACGGGCCCCGGCTGGTTGCCGGCATCGACTCCTCCACCCAGTCCTGCAAGGTGGTCGTCCGCGACGCCGGGACAGGCGCGCTCGTGCGGCAGGGCCGCGCCGTCCACCCGGACGGCACGGAGGTGCACCCGGACCACTGGTGGGCCGCGCTGCAGGAGGCGATCGCCGAGGCGGGAGGCCTGGACGACGTGGCTGCTGTCAGCGTCGGCGGCCAGCAGCACGGCATGGTCTGCCTCGACGAGGACGGCACCGTCGTACGCCCCGCGCTGCTGTGGAACGACACCCGCTCGGCCGGCGCTGCCCGCGACCTCGTCGACGAGCTCGGAGGTCCCGAGGAGGGCGGTCGCGCCTGGGCCGAGGCGGTCGGTGTGGTGCCGGTCGCGTCCTTCACCGTGACCAAGCTGCGCTGGCTCGCCGAGCACGAGCCCGAGCACGCCCGTCGTACGGCCGCGGTGTGCCTGCCGCACGACTGGCTCACCTGGAGGCTGTCCGGGAGCACCGACCTGCACGACCTGACGACGGACCGCAGTGACGCCAGCGGCACGGGCTACTGGTCGGCCGCGACAGGGGCCTACCGCACCGACCTGCTCGAGCGTGCCTTCGGCGCCGTGCCGCACCTGCCGCGCGTCGTGGCGCCCGGCGAGGTGGCGGCGACGGTGAACGGCACCGCCGTGGGTGCGGGCGCCGGTGACAACGCGGCCGCCGCTCTGGGACTGGGCGCAGGGGAGGGCGACGTGGTCGTCTCGATCGGGACCTCCGGCGTCGTCACGGCCGTCACCAGCAAGCCCGCCGTCGACCCCACCGGCTCGGTCGCGGGCTTCGCCGACGCCACGGGGTTGTTCCTCCCGCTCGTCGCGACCCTCAACGGGGCGCGGGTCCTCGACGCCGCGGCCCGCCTCCTCGACGTCGACCACGAGACGCTGTCGCACCTCGCGCTCGAGGCCCCCGCCGGCGCCGGCGGACTGGTGCTGGTGCCCTACCTCGAGGGGGAGCGCACTCCCAACCTGCCCGACGCCACCGGCTCGCTGCACGGCCTCACCCTCGCCACCGCCACCCGGCCGGCGCTCGCCCGTGCCAGCGTCGAGGGGTTGGTGTGCAGCCTCGCGGACGGTCTCGACGCCGTCGTCGCCACCGGGGTCACCCCCGCGCGCGTCCTGCTGGTCGGGGGCGCGGCCGCATCCGAGGCGGTGCGCACGGTCGCCGCGGAGGTGCTCGGCGTACCGGTCGACGTGCCGCCGCCGGGGGAGTACGTCGCCGACGGTGCCGCACGCCAGGCGGCCTGGGCGCTGTCGGGCTCGGACGCGCCGCCGGAGTGGGTCCGGGAGGGGACCCGGCGCTACGCCACGGACCCCGTGCCGAGCGTGCGCGCGCGCTACGCCGAGGGGCGATCGCGGCACCTGGACAAGACCACCTGAACTTTCTTCGTGCGACCCTTGACGTGACGGCCATCACCCATTTAGTTTGGCGGTCCGTCAAACTAATGGGTGACCGAGGTCACACGCAGGATCGAGGACGCCGATGTCGCAGGTGCGGGATGGCTGGTCGACGACCGGCACCGGCGGTGCCGACCAGGGCACCGTCCGCCGCGCGAACCTGTCGCTCGTCCTCCGCAGCCTCCGCGAGGACGGCGCCCGGTCCCGGGCCCGACTCGCCGCCGACCTCGGTCTCAACAAGGCCACCGTCTCCAGCCTCGTCACCGAGCTGCGCGAGCGCGGCCTGGTCCGCGAGGGCAGCGCCGAGCGTGGCGCCGTCGGGCGTCCCGGCACGATCGTCGAGATCGACGGTGCCGGGGCCTACGGCCTCGGTGCCGAGATCAACGTCCACCACGTCTCGACCCGTGCGGTCGACCTGGCGGGCGCCGTCGTCAGCGAGCGGCGTACGTCGGTGGACACCCGCGGCCTCGAGCCCGACGAGGTGGTCGACCGGCTGGTGGAGCTGGTCCAAGGCACCCTCGCCGACCTGGCCGCGCTGGGCGCGGCCCCGGTCGCGGCGGTCGTGGGAGTGGCGGGCCTGGTCGACCACGACCGCGGCACCGTCTCGGTCGCGGCCAACCTCGGGTGGCAGGACGTCGCGCTGGCCAGCCTGCTGCGCGCCAGGCTCGGCGACCCCGGATACCTCCTCGAGGTGGACAACGAGGCCAACCTCGCCGCCGTCGCCGAGGCCGTCCCCGGCGACCCCGAGCGCCGCGACATCCTCGTCATCCACGGCGAGGTCGGCATCGGTGGCGGCATCGTCGCCGACGGCCGGCCGCTCGCCGGGCGGCGCGGCTACGCCGGCGAGTTCGGCCACATGGTCGTCGACCGCGACGGCAACCGGTGCGGCTGCGGTCGCACGGGGTGCTGGGAGACCGTCATCGGCCTCAGCCACCTCATCGAGCTGGCCGCTGCGGGCGAGGACGACCTGCTGCGTTCGCCCCTCATCGACCTCGAGGGCAAGGTCGAGGAGATCACCCGCCGTGCCGCCGCGGGCGACGAGCGGACCTTGGCCGCGCTGAGCGAGGTCGGCCGCTGGGTGGGCATCGGCGCCGCGATCCTCACCAACGTGCTCAACCCCGGGATGATCGTGCTCTCGGGCTACCTCGGCGAGATCGGTGAGCGGATCCGCCCCGAGGTCGAGTCCGAGCTCGTCGCCGGGGTGCTCGCCCCCGACGCAGGCGGCACGCGCATCGCGCTCTCGAGCCTCGGCTTCTCGGCAGCGGTGCACGGTGCCGCCGCCGTCGCCATCGACCACGTCTACGACGACCCCACGCTCGTGCCCCGGGCGGTCCCCACGCTGGAGGTGATGTCATGAACGACGCCCCGCTGCTCACCATGCGCGGCATCGTCAAGCGGTTCCCCGGAGTGCTCGCGCTCGGAGGAGTCGAGCTCGAGGTGCGCGCAGGGGAGGTGCACTGCCTGCTCGGCCAGAACGGCGCCGGCAAGTCGACGCTGATCAAGATCCTGTCCGCGAGCTACCAGCCCGACGAGGGCGAGATCCTGTGGGAGGGCGAGCCGGTCGCGCTGTCGACGCCCCAGACCGCGATGGACCTCGGCATCTCCACGATCTACCAGGAGCTCGACCTCGTCCCCGACCTCAGCGTCGCCGAGAACATCTTCCTGGGCCACGAGCTCAGCACCGCCGGTTTCAGCCACCGCGGGGAGACGATCCGTCGGACGCGCGAGCTGTTCGCCCGGCTCGGGCACTCCGAGATCCAGCCCACCCGCTCGGTCGGCCGGCTCTCGCCCGCCGCACAGCAGATCGTCAGCATGGCGCGCGCCCTCTCCCACGACACCCGGCTGCTCATCCTCGACGAGCCGTCCGCCGTGCTCGACCAGGGCGAGGTCAACAACCTGTTCCGCGTCATCCGCGACCTCACCGCCGAAGGCGTGGCCGTCGTCTACATCTCGCACCGGCTCGAGGAGATCCGCCAGATCGGCGACCGGATCACCGTCCTCAAGGACGGCAGCACCGTCGCCACCGGTCTCGCCGTCGACCAGACGCCGACGAGCGAGCTGATCAAGCTGATGACGGGCCGGTCCATCGAGTACGTCTTCCCGCCCCGCGGCGAGGTCGTCGCGCCGACCGGCGACCCGATCCTCGAGGTCACCGGCCTCGAGCTGCCGGGCGTCTTCACCGGCGTCGACCTGAGCGTGCGGGCGGGGGAGATCGTCGGTCTCGCCGGGCTCGTCGGTGCCGGACGCTCGGAGATCCTCGAGACCCTCTACGGCGCTCGGCGGCCGTCGGCGGGCACCGTGCGGGTCTCCGGCAAGGATCTGCGTCGCGGCTCCGTGCCCGCCGCGGTCAAGGCCGGCGTCGGGCTCGCTCCCGAGGAGCGCAAGAGCCAGGGCCTCCTGCTCGACCAGGCCATCTACAGCAACATCACCGTGTCCACGCTGGGGCGCTTCAGCCGGTTCGGGCTGCTCGACAGCCGCGCCGAGCGCAAGCGCTCCGCCGAGATCGCGGAGTCCCTCGACGTCCGCCCGGCGGGGGTGGACCGCCTCGTGCGCCTCCTGTCGGGCGGCAACCAGCAGAAGGTCGTCCTCGCCCGGTGGCTGCTCCGCGAGTGCCGGGTGCTGCTCCTGGACGAGCCGACCCGAGGGGTGGACGTCGGCGCTCGCGCCGAGATCTACGCCCTCGTCCGCTCGCTGGCCGACTCCGGCGTCGCCGTCGTGGTCGTGTCGAGCGAGGTTGAGGAGGTGCTCGGGCTCGCGGACCGGGTTCTCGTGGTCCGTGAGGGCCGTGTCGTGCACGAAGGTCCCGCGGGTGAGATCGACGAGTCCCGCGTCCTGGACCTGGTCATGGAAGGAAAGGTCGCATGAGCGAGCAGAGCACGAGCCGAGACGGGGGAGCGGTCGAGAACACCGTCACCCCCTCGACGGACACGGTCACGGTGGAGCGCGCCGCCGCAGAGTCGGGACGAGGAGGCGGCGGAGGACTGATGAGCGGCCCGTTCGGGCGCAACCTCGGCCTCGTCGTCGCGCTCCTGCTGATCTGTGCGGCCGGCATCATCACCGCGGGCGACCGGTTCGCCAGCATCGACAACACCCTCACGATCCTGCGCTTCGCCTCCACCATCGGCGTGGTCAGCATCGGCATGACGTTCGTCATCACCGGTGGCGGCATCGACCTGTCCGTGGGGGCGATCCTGGCCCTCTGCTCGGTCTGGGCGACCACCTTCGCCACCCAGACGATGGCGGCGGACACGCACTGGGTGATCATGGTGTTCGTCGCCCTGGCCGTCGGCTCCGCCTGCGGGGTCGTCAACGGCATCCTCATCGCCTACGGCAAGGTCGTCCCGTTCATCACGACGCTGGCGATGCTCGCCGCCGCCCGCGGTCTCGCCGAGATCATCTCCGAGCGGCGTACGCAGATCGTGACCGTCGACGGCTTCAAGGACTTCTTCTCCGCCGACGTGCTCGGCGTGCCGTTCCTGGTCATCATCTTCGCGGTCGTCTCGATCGCCGGCTGGATCCTCTTCAACCGCACGACGTTCGGCCGGCGCACGCTGGCTGTGGGTGGCAACCCCGAGGCCGCACGCCTGGCCGGCATCAACGTCAACCGCCACACCGTGATGCTCTACGTGCTCGTCGGGTTCTGCTGCGGGCTCGCCGCCCTGATGCTGGTGAGCCGCACGACGACCGGCAGCTCGACGCACGGCACCCTGCTGGAGCTCGACGTCATCGCGGCCGTCGTCATCGGCGGCACCCTGCTCACCGGAGGGCGCGGGACCATCGTCGGCACCGTCCTCGGCGTGCTCATCTTCGCCACCCTGGGCAACGTGTTCACCCTCAACAACCAGGACACCTCGACCCAGGCTGTCGCCAAGGGCCTGATCATCGTCGTCGCCGTGCTGCTCCAGCAGCGCCTGGCCCGCAACGCGACGTCGACCTAGCGAACGCCCGTCCCCACCAGCTCGGACCACCGCACCACCATGCCGGCACCCCCGGGGCGCCGGCCGCACCGCAACCATCGAGATGAACAAGGAGCACGACACATGCGACTGCGCACCCCCCTTCGACGGCACCAGAGCCGCCGCTACACCGGCCTCGTGGTCGGCGCGGTCGCCGTCCTCTCCCTGGCCGCCTGCACCGGCAGCGCCGAGGACGCTGCCGACGACGAGAACAGCGGCTCCGACTCCGCGCCGGCCGCTGCGGCCGGCAGCAACGACGAGGAGGGCGACCAGGTCACGATCGGCTTCTCGGCGCCCGCCGCCGACCACGGCTGGATGGCCGCCATCACCAACAACGTCCGCGACCTCGCGGAGGAGTACCCCGACATCGACCTCCAGGTCGCGGAGGGCACCAACGACGTCAACCTGCAGATCAGCCAGGTCGAGACCTTCATCAACGACAAGGTCGACGCCATCGTCCTGCTGCCCTTCGACGGCGCCGCCATGACGCCCGTCGCGATCAAGGCGATGGAGGCCGGGATCCCGGTCATCAACGTCGACCGCGAGTTCGACGACCCCAACGCCGCCCGCGTCACCGTCCTCGGTGACAACTACGGCATGGGCGTCTCGGCCGGCCAGTACGTCTGCGAGCAGGCCGGTGGCGACAAGGACGCCATCGTCGCCGAGATCGCCGGCATCGACTCGCTGCCGCTGACCCAGGACCGCAGCCAGGGCTTCGAGGACGCGCTGTCCGAGTGCGGCCTCGACGTCGACGCCCGCCAGGCGGCGGAGTTCACCGTCGAGAGCGGTGAGGAGGTCGCGGCGAACCTGCTCCAGGCCGAGCCGAAGATCGACTTCCTCTGGAACCACGACGACGACCAGGGTGTCGGCGTCCTCGCCGCCATCGAGAACGCCGGCCGTGACGAGTTCACCATGATCGGCGGCGCCGGCTCGGCCAACGCCATGCGGGCGATCCAGGACGACAACAGCGTGCTCAAGGCGACGGTCATCTACCCCTCCACCCAGGGCGCCGACGGCGTCAAGCTCGCCCGCCTGCTGGTGCAGGGCAAGGCGATGAGCGACCTCGTCGAGGTCGAGGTGCCCCGCACCGTCCAGCTCTACGCCCCGGTCGTCACGTCCGACAACGTCGACCAGTTCATCGACTCGGCCTTCGAGTCCTGATCGGTCCGCGGCGGCTCCCCACCCGGGAGCCGCCGCGGCACCACCGCCCCGATGGGGCACCAGCACCACCCACAGCACGTCAGCAGCCGCCCGGTCCACACGACAGGGCGTCTCCCGACTGCGCCCTCGCGCGCCCCTGAATCCCGCACCCTTGCCCACGAGGAGGTCCGATGACCACCACTCCCGAAACCCCTGATGGCCGACGCGACCTGTCGGTCGGCATGGTGGGCTACGCCTTCATGGGCGCCGCGCACTCCCACGCCTGGCGCACCGCCCCCCGCTTCTTCGACCTGCCGCTCCGTCCCCGGATGGCCGCCGTCGCCGGTCGTGACGCCGAGGGCGTCCGCGCCGCGGCCGAGCGCCTCGGCTGGGAGTCGACCGAGACGTCGTGGCAGGCCCTGGTCGAGCGCGACGACATCGACCTCGTCGACGTGTGCACCCCCGGCCACACCCACGCCGAGATCGTGATCGCCGCCCTCGAGGCCGGCAAGCACGTCCTGTGCGAGAAGCCGCTGGCCAACAGCGTCGAGGAGGCCGAGGCGATGACCCGCGCCGCCGAGCGTGCGGCTGCCGACGGCGTACGCGCCATGGTCGGCTTCACCTACCGGCGCGTGCCGGCCATCTCCCTCGCCCGGCAGCTCGTCGCCGAGGGACGCCTCGGCACCCTGCACCACGTGCGTGCCCAGTACCTCCAGGACTGGATCGTCGACCCGCAGGCACCGCTGTCGTGGCGCCTGGAGAAGGACAAGGCCGGTTCCGGGGCGCTCGGCGACATCGGCGCCCACATCATCGACATCACCCAGTTCATCACCGGCGACACCATCACCCGCGTCTCCGGCCGGCTGCGCACCTTCGTCGACGAGCGGCCGCTCCCCAGCGAGCACGCCGGCCTCTCCGGCACGGCCGGCACGGGCACCGGCAAGGTCACCGTGGACGACGCCGCGACCTTCCTCGCAGACTTCCGCGGGGGAGCGATGGGCGTCTTCGAGGCGACCCGCTTCGCCTCGGGCCGCAAGAACGCGATCCGCATCGAGATCAACGGCTCGCGCGGCAGCATCGCCTTCGACTTCGAGGACATGAACGTCCTCCACTTCTTCGACGGCACGGAGGACGCCGGCACCGCCGGGTTCCGCCGGATCCTCGTCACCGAGGCCCAGCACCCTTACGTGGGTGCGTGGTGGCCGCCCGGCCACGTCATCGGCTACGAGCACGGCTTCATCCACCAGGCCGTCGACCTCGTCCGCGCGATCGCGGACGGCACCGATCCCACCCCAACCTTTGCCGACGGACTCCAGGTGCAACGCGTCCTGGCCGCGGTCGAGACCAGCTCTGACAACGATTCGTGGCAGGAGATCCCCGCATGACCGACTACACCCCGACCCCTGAGGACAAGTTCTCGTTCGGCCTCTGGACGGTGGGATGGCAGGGCACCGACGTGTTCGGGCCCGGCTCCCGTGCCCTCCTCGATCCGGTCGACGCGACCTACCAGCTCGCCGAGCTCGGCGCAGCCGCCGTCACCTTCCACGACGACGACCTCGTCCCCGACGACGACAAGCGCGACGCCGTGCTCGAGCGCTTCGAGAAGGCGCTGGCCGACACCGGCCTCGCCGTCGAGATGGTGACCACCAACCTCTTCGGACACCCGGTGTTCAAGGAGGGCGCGCTCACCGCCAACAACCGCGAGGTGCGGCGCTACGCGCTCGCCAAGGCGCTGCGCAACATCGACCTGGCGGCGTCCCTGGGCGCCAAGACGTTCGTGCTGTGGGGTGGTCGCGAGGGCGCCGAGCACGGAGCCGCCAAGGACGTCCAGGCCGCGCTCGACCGCTACAGCGAGTCGCTCAACCTGCTCTGCGCCTACGTCAAGGACCAGGGCTACGACATGCGGTTCGCGCTCGAGCCCAAGCCCAACGAGCCGCGCGGCGACATCCTGCTGCCGACCATCGGCCACGCCCTCGCGCTGATCTCCGAGCTCGACGACCCCGACATGGTCGGCCTCAACCCCGAGGTGGGCCACGAGGAGATGGCCGGCCTCAACTTCGCCCACGGCATCAGCCAGGCGCTGTGGCACGACAAGCTCTTCCACGTCGACCTCAACGGCCAGCACGGTCCGCGCTTCGACCAGGACCTGCGCTTCGGGGCGGGCAACGTGCGCGGCGCCTTCTGGACCGTCGACGCGCTCCTGGGTGCCGGCACCGGCAAGGCGTACGACGGCTACGTCCACTTCGACTTCAAGCCGCCGCGCGCCGAGGCGATGGACGGTGTCTGGGAGTCCGCCCGCGGGTGCATGCGCAACTACCTGATCCTGCGCGACAAGGTCCAGGCCTTCCGCGCCGACCCCGACGTCGTCGCGGCCCTCGAGGCCGCCGAGATCGGCACCCTGCGCACCCCGACCCTCGGCGAGGGGGAGTCGCTCGCCGACCTCCGCGCGGCGTCGTACGACGTCGAGGGCCTCGCCACCCGCAGCGTCGGCCAGGAGGCGCTCGACCAGCTCGCGCTCGAGCACCTGTTGGGAGTCCGCTGACCGACCACCGTGGGCCCGGCGGGCGCCGAACCCGCCGGGCACACACCTGTCCCGACCGCATGACCGCAGCACCGCTGGACCGCACGACAAGGGCCGAACGCCCGGGGACCCGCCCCGGAACTGATGGAGCGCACATCCGTCACCAGAGAAGGGATCGTGATGAACAGACTCATCACGCGACTGCAGAGGCGCTCCCGCGTCGCGGTCGGCTCCACCATGGCCTTGATCGTGTCGCTGCCGCTGGGCGCGACCATCGGGCTGGCCTCCACGGCCACTGCGGCACCGAGCCCCGAGCGCGCCGCCGCCACTGACACCCACGCGAAGAAGGCCCCCAAGGCGTCCGAGAAGGCCGCCACTGAAGAGACCGCGAGCACCCTGCGCGACGCGGTCCCGTGGACCGCCGACCCGAAGGCTTCCGCCGCCGCGGCCGCGGAGGAGTCGTTCGACGCGCTCCTCTTCTCCAAGACGGCTGCGTTCCGCCACTCCAACATCGACGAGGCGACGACCGCGATCCAGTCGCTCGCCGCGACCAACAACTTCACCGTGACGGCCACCGAGGACAGCAGCGCCTTCAACGACGCCAACCTCGAGCAGTACGAGGTCGTCATCTTCCTCTCCACCACCGGTGACGTGCTCAACCCGTCCGAGCAGGCCGCGTTCGAGCGCTACATCCAGGCGGGCGGCGGTTACGCCGGCATCCACGCGGCGTCCGACACCGAGTACGACTGGCCCTGGTACGGCAATCTCGTCGGCGCCTACTTCAACAACCACCCGGCGGGCACACCCACCGCGACCGTCAAGGTCGAGGACCCCGCGCACCCCTCCACCGCCGGCATCCAGCGCCGCTGGCAGCGCACCGACGAGTGGTACAACTTCCGGACCAACCCGGCGGCCAACCCCCGCACCAAGCTCCACGTGCTGGCGTCGCTGGACGAGACCACCTACGCCCCCGGCGGGGGTGCCATGGGCAACGAGCACCCGATCGCCTGGTGCCAGGACTACGACGGCGGCCGCAGCTGGTACACCGGCATGGGTCACACCGAGGCGTCCTTCGTCGACCCGGCCTTCCTCGGCCACATCCTCGGCGGCATCCAGACCGCCGCCGGTGTCGTGGACTCGGACTGCAAGGCGACCCTGACGCCCAGCTTCGAGAAGGTGGCCCTCGACGAGAACACCTCCAACCCCATGGAGCTCACCATCGCCGATGACGGTCGGGTGTTCTACATCGACCGCAACGGCGCCGTGCGCATCATCAAGGAGAACGGCAGCGTGCTGACCGCGGGCACGGTCCCGGTCTACACGGGCCAGGAGTTCGGCCTGCTCGGCATCGCGCTGGACCCCGACTTCGCCACGAACAACTGGGTCTACCTCTACTACTCGCCGACCGGCTCGGAGTCCGTCGACCGCATCTCGCGCTTCACGATGTCGGGCGACACGCTGCAGCTCAACACGGCGACGACGATCCTCGACGTCCCGACGCAGCGCAACGAGTGCTGCCACGCGGGTGGGTCGATGGAGTTCGACAACATGGGCAACCTGTACCTCGCCACGGGCGACAACACGAACCCGTTCGACTCCGGTGGCTACTCGCCGATCGACGAGCGTCCCGACCGCAGCGCGTGGGACGCCCAGCGCACGTCGGGCAACACCAACAGCCTCAACGGCAAGGTCCTCCGGATCACCCCGAAGGCCGACGGTGGCTACACGGTCCCCGCGGGCAACCTCTTCGACGAGGCGGCCGACACCCAGCAGAAGACCCGCCCCGAGATCTACGCCATGGGCTTCCGCAACCCGTTCCGCATCGGGCTCGACGAGCAGAACAACAACCTCCTCGTCGCCGACTACGGTCCCGACGCCGGCTCCGTGAGCGCCACCCGTGGGCCCAACGGCCGCGTGGAGTGGAACGTGCTGGACGAGCCGGGCAACTACGGCTGGCCCTACTGCGTGGGCAACAACACGCCCTACAACGACTACAACTTCGCCAGCAGCACCGCAGGTGCGACGTTCAACTGCAGCGCGCCGGTCAACGACTCGCCCAACAACACGGGCCTGACCAACCTGCCGCCGGCGAAGGCCGCGGTCATCTGGCAGAGCAACAACGCCTCGATCACCGGCACCCCGGAGATCGGGGCGAGCGGTGCCCCGATGACCTCGGGCACCTACTCCTACGACCCCGAACTCGACTCGGACCGCAAGTGGCCCGAGTACTTCGACAGCAAGGCGATCTGGGCCGACTGGAACAACAACCGACTGTTCACCGTGCAGATGAACGAGGCCGGCACCGGCTACACCGACATCAACCGGTTCCTCTCCAACCTGCCCATGCAGCGCCCGCACGCCCTGCAGTTCGGGCCGGACGGCGCCCTCTACATGATCGAGTGGGGGAGCGGCTTCAACGGCAACAACACGGACTCCGGCGTCTACCGCATCGACTACGTCGAGGGCAACCGCGCACCGGTGGCCAGGGCCACGACCAACCGCACGTCCGGTCCGGCCCCGCTGACGGTCGAGTTCGACGGGTCGGCATCGTTCGACCCCGACACCGGTGATGCCACGGGCCTCACCTACGCGTGGGACTTCACCGGCGACGGCACCACCGACGCCACCGAGCCGACCGCGAGCTTCACGTACACCACGGTGGGCAACTACACAGCCCGGCTGACGGTGACCGACGTGGACGGCCGCACGGGCACGACCAACATCGACATCACGGTCGGCAACACGGCCCCTAGCGTCGAGCTGGTCCTGCCGAAGGACGGTGGGTTCTTCGACTTCGGTGACTACGTCAACTACGAGGTGGTCGTCACCGACGCCGAGGACGGCGAGATCGACTGCGACGACGTCGTCGTCCAGCCGGGCCTCGGCCACGACCAGCACTCGCACGACTACGAGCAGTACACCGGCTGCGAGGGCTCGTTCCCGCTGCCCGGTGACGCCGGCCACGTGGGCGCCAACATCTTCGGCACCATCAAGGCCACCTACACCGACAAGGGCAACGGCGCGGCCGGGGCGCTCACCAGCGTCGACGGCATCGTCCTGCACACCAAGCACAAGGAGGCCGAGTTCTACGACGCCACCGGCCGCACCGGCAGCAACACCACCGGCTCGGCAGGTGTCACGACGCAGACCACGACCGACACGGGCGGTGGCCAGAACGTCACCGGCGTCGAGGCCGGCGACTGGTTCCGCTGGAACGTCATGAACCTCACCGGCATCACGGGCGTCACCATGCGCGCCGCGTCGAGCACCGCGGGCGCTTCGTTCGAGGTGCGCCAGGGCTCGCCCACCGGCACGGTGATCGGCACGCTCGACGTGCCCAACACCGGAGGCGCCCAGACCTACCAGGACGTGACGACGACGTTCAGCGGGGCCTCGGCCTCCAGCGAGGCGCTCTACTTCGTCGCCACCACGGGTGGGGCCAACGTCAACTGGCTCGAGTTCAAGGGCCGGGGCATCACCGACAACCAGCCGCCGGCGGTCGCCATCAACGCCAGCACCACCACGGGCGAGGTGCCGCTCCCGGTGTCGTTCACCAGCACGGTGACCGACCCGGACGGTGACACCCCGGTCACCTACGCCTGGAAGTTCGGCGACGGCGAGGCCTCGACCTCGACGGAGGCCAACCCCAGCCACACCTACACCGCTCCGGGCAAGTACGTCGTCTCGCTGACGGTCACCGACTCGCGGGGGGCCAAGAGCACCCGCACGACGGAGATCACCGCGACAGCCGCCAAGGACATCTGCTTCAGCGGACGCTCCGACGACTTCGTGGGCAACGAGCTCGACAGCACCAGGTGGAACCGCAACGTTCGGGTCAACCAGGCCATGACCGTGGCCGACGGGACGCTCAACATCCCGCTCACCAACTCGGACATCTACCAGACCACCAACACCACGCCGAACATCGTCCTGCAGGACCTGCCGGCCGGCAGGTTCGAGGTCACGACCAAGCTCACGCTGCCTGCCGTCCGCGGCTACCAGCAGGGTGGACTGATCGTCTACGGCGATGACAACAACTACCTCAAGCTCGTCTACTCGGGTCGATCCACGGCCGCGGCGGGCAGCAAGGCAGCCAACGTCATCCAGTTCGCCAAGGAGGTCAACGGCACGGCGTCGGAGTCCAACTCCACCAACCTCGGCGCGACCTTCCCCGACACCGTGTGGCTGCGGATGACGAGCACCGACGGCAACGTCGTCACTCCCACCTACAGCACCGACGGGGCCACGTGGCTCCCGATCACGACGTCGAACGGCACGGCCGCGCCCCGCGACCTGACCGGCATCACGGCACCCAAGGTCGGCCTGCTCGCCCTGGGCAGCACGGCTGCGGGAGCGGCTGACAACATCACCGCCGAGTTCGACTACTTCACCATCACGCCGGACGACACCGCTGTCGAGTGCAGCCCGCCGTGCGTCGTGGAGCAGTTCGACGGCAACGCGCTGGGCTCGGACTGGACGACGGTCCGCCCCAGCGGCAACCTCACGGTCTCCGGCAGCTCGCTGAAGATCCCGATGGAGGCGACCGACCTCTACCAGACGACGAACACCGCCCGCGACCTGGTCCTCCGCGACCTGCCGGAGGGTCCGTTCGTCACCACGACCAAGGTCACCGCACCGATCAACAGGTCCTACCAGTCGGCAGGCCTGCTCATCTACGGAGACGACGACAACTACCTCAAGCACGTCTTCCAGGGACGCAGCACCGACCCCAACGCCGCGTCCAACATCATCCAGACGGCTCGTGAGACCACTGGCACGGCCGTCGAGACCAACACGCCGGGCCTCGGGGCCGGGTTCCCGAGCACCGTGTGGCTGCGCCTGACCAGCGAGGACGGCATCGAGGTCCTCGGCAGCTACAGCACCGACGGTGAGTCGTGGACGGACATGGCGGCGGGCTACAGCCTCGCCGGCATCACCAACCCACGCATCGGCCTGCTCTCCGCCGCCAACCAGACGGCTGGAGCCGGGATCACGTCGAGCTTCGACTTCTTCACCCTCGGTGAGGACGACACCTGCGAGCCGGGTGGCGAGGAGCCGGGCGACACCACGGCGCCGACGACGACCATCTCCATCCCGGACGCCACCGGCCAGGCCGGTTGGTACACGACGCGGCCGTCGTTCACCCTGGCCGCTGCCGACGAGACGGACGGGTCGGGCGTCGCCTCGACCGAGTACCGCATCGCCGGGGGCGACTGGACGCCCTACACCGGTGCCGTCCAGGTCACGGGTGAGGGCTCACGCCTGGTCGAGTACCGCTCGACCGACGAGGCCGGCAACGTGGAGGCGACGAAGTCGCTGACGGTGAAGATCGACACGGTCGCACCGACCGCGACGATCAGCGTGCCGGCGGCCACGGGCACGGACGCGTGGCACACCAGCCGTCCGTCGTTCACCCTCGCTGCCACCGACGAGACGGGCGGGTCGGGCGTCGCCTCGACCGAGTACCGCATCGACGGCGGTAAGTGGGAGGAATACTCCATCGCGGTCCCCGTGACCGGTGAGGGCGAGCGCCTGGTTGAGTACCGCTCGACCGACGCCGCGGGCAACGTGGAGACGGCCCGGTCGCAGGCCGTCAAGGTCGACACCGCGCCTCCGGTCGTCACCAGTGCCGAGACCGGCGGCAGCACCAAGACGGTCACGCTGACCGCCACCGACGCCACCTCGGGCGTGGACAAGATCGAGTACAGCGTCGAGGAGGCGGGGTGGAAGGACTACACCGAGCCGCTGTCGTTCGACGAGCCGGGCACCTACCTGGTGCGCTACCGCGCGACCGACAAGGCGGGCAACACCGCCGGCGGTCAGCTCGAGGTCACGGTCAGCGAGCCGGGCGAGCCCGTCGAGCCGGCCAAGCCGTCGGTCAGCCTGACCACGGCACCCGCCGCGGCCAACGGCCGTGCCAACTGGTTCACCTCACCGGTCACCGTCTCCCTCACGGGAGCCGGCGGTGAGGGGAAGCTGGGCCTCGAGTACCGCATCGGTGGCAACGGCACCTGGACGGCGTACACCGCGCCGTTCCGGGTGGCCAATGACGGGGTCACCCTCGTCCAGGCTCGCGCGACCGACGCAGCAGGCACCACGTCGGCGATCAGCACGCTCACCGTCAAGATGGACGCCACCGCGCCCACCGTGGCCGTGGACGGCATCGCCGACGGGGCGAAGCTCGACGTCGCCGCGGTCCGCACCGCTCGGGTGAGGGTCTCGGACGCCACGTCCGGCGCCGCCGAGCAGGTGGTCCGTCTCGACGGCAAGGTGGTGAGCGCACCGGTGCGGATCGCTGCGATGTCACTGTCGCCGGGCACGCACGAGCTCGAGGTCACCGTCCTCGACGAGGCGGGCAACCAGGCGTCGCAGACCGTCACCTTCCGGGTGGTCGGGTCCTACGGCGCCGGCAAGAAGCTCGTCAAGCGGCTCGCCGACGAAGGACTCGTCGGTCCGAAGCTCGCCGCGAAGCTGAAGGAGGAGCTGGCGTCCGCCAAGCGTGCCGAACGGCGCAAGGACGCGGGCCAGGCCCTCCGGTCGCTCAAGAAGGTCGAGCGGCTCGCGTCGCGGGTGAAGGACAAGGAGGTGAAGCTCGCTCTCAAGCGCCTGTCGCGGACGCTGAAGTCCCAGCTGTAGGCGCCGGTCCGAGCACGAGACGTCCGAAGGTGGGCGGCTCGGCCAGCACATCACCCTCGGGTGAGGTGACCGGTGCGTACGCAGGATCGGCCCTGCGTGCGCCCCGGTGGCCGGGCCCCCGTCCGGGCGGGGGGTGGCGCCGCGAGGCGCCGCCCCCAAGCGGCCGGTGCCGGGACACGGCGCTCCGTCCCGGCACCGGTCCGCGCGACCACCACCCTGATCCACCTGACCAGCACGACCAGAACCAGCCGAACGCACCACCACACCCTGAGGAGCACACATGCCACGCCCCGTCACCCTGTTCACCGGCCAGTGGGCCGACCTGCCGTTCGAGGAGATGTGCAAGCTCGCGTCGGGCTGGGGCTACGACGGCCTCGAGCTCGCCTGCTGGGGCGACCACTTCGACCCGTGGGCGGCGGTGGAGGACGAGTCCTACGTCCCGGCCAAGCTCGAGATGCTCAAGAAGTACGACCTCCAGGTGTTCGCCATCAGCAACCACCTGAAGGGCCAGGCGGTCTGCGACGACCCGATCGACGCGCGCCACCGCGACATCCTGCCCGACCGTATCTGGGGCGACGGCGACGCCGAGGGCGTGCGCCAGCGAGCTGCGGAGGAGATGAAGATGACCGCCCGGGCGGCGCGCAAGCTGGGCGTCGACGTCGTGGTCGGCTTCACCGGGTCCTCGATCTGGAAGTACGTCGCCATGTTCCCGCCGGCCTCCCAGGCCCTCGTCGACGCGGGCTACCAGGATTTCGCGGACCGGTGGAACCCGATCCTCGACGTCTTCGACAGCGAGGGCGTCCGCTTCGCCCACGAGGTGCACCCGTCCGAGATCGCCTACGACTACTGGACCACGGTCGCGGCGCTCGAGGCCATCGGCCACCGCGAGGCCTTCGGTCTCAACTGGGACCCCTCGCACTTCGTCTGGCAGGACCTCGACCCGGTCGGCTTCCTGTGGGACTTCAAGGACCGGATCTACCACGTCGACTGCAAGGACGCGAAGCGTCAGGTCGGCAACGGCCGCAACGGCCGCATGGGCTCGCACCTGGCCTGGGCCGACCCCCGCCGCGGCTGGGACTTCGTGTCCACCGGTCACGGCGATGTCCCGTGGGAGGCGTCGTTCCGGATGCTCAACACGATCGGCTACGACGGCCCGATCTCCGTGGAGTGGGAGGACGCCGGGATGGACCGTCTCGTCGGAGCCCCCGAGGCGCTGGAGTTCGTGCGCCGGCTCGCCTTCGACGCGCCGACCGCGGCCTTCGACGCGGCGTTCTCGACCTCGTCCTGACCCCCTGATGTCCGCTGGGCCCCCGCCCATCCGTCCGAGGAGGACGACATGACCCCCACGCCCCAGGTGACGGCCAGGACAGGCGTGTGGTTCGTGGGTGCGCGGGGCTCGGTGGCCACCACAGCGGTGGTCGGTGCGTACGCCGTGGCGCATGGCCTCGCACCGACCACCGCTCTCGTGACCGAGCTGCCGGAGCTGGAGCCCGACGGCCTGCCGTCCCTCGCGGGGCTGGTCTTCGGCGGCCACGACGTCAGCTCCCACTCGCTGCCCAAGCGGGCGGAGGAGCTGGCTGCGGGCGGTGTCGTGCCACCCGCCCTGGTGGGTGCCGCCCGCTCCCACCTCGAGACCGTCGACGCCGAGGTGCGCCCGGGCCACGTCGCGGGCTCGGCCACCGCCGCCGAGGCGGTGGAGCGGCTCGCCGGCGACATCGCGGACTTCCGCGACCGGCACCACCTCGACCGGGTGGTCGTCGTCGACGTCGCCAGCACCCAGCCTCCGGTGCCGGACCCCGACTCGATGACGGTGGTCGACGACGCGCTGCCGGTCGGGGCGGTCTACGCGCTGGCGGCCTTCCGCGCCGGCGCGCCCTTCGTGTCGTTCACGCCCAGCCCGTGCCTGCGGCTCCCGGTCGTCGTCGAGGCTGCGCGTCGCAGCGGCCTGCCCTGGGCAGGCTGCGACGGCAAGACCGGGGAGACGCTGCTCAAGTCCGCGCTCGCCCCCATGTTCGTGATGCGGGCCCTCGAGCTGCGGTCGTGGACCTCGGTCAACCTCCTCGGCGGTGGCGACGGGGCGACCCTCGCCGACCCCGAGGCCGCGCGGAGCAAGACCGTCGCGAAGCGCAGCGGGCTCGACGCCATCGTCGGACGCCCCGTCCCGGGCCCCATGCACATCGACCAGGTGGAGGACCTGGGGGAGTGGAAGACGGCGTGGGACCACGTGCGATTCGACGGCTTCCTCGGCACCCGCATGACGCTCCAGCTCACCTGGGAGGGGTGCGACTCCGCGCTCGCCGCGCCGCTCGTCCTCGACCTGGCACGCCTGGTGTCCGCCGCGCACGCGGCCGGCCGGCCGGGTCCGCTGACTGCTCTCGCCTTCTTCTTCAAGGACCCCGTCGGCGCCACCGAGCACCGCCTGTCCCAGCAGTGGGACGACCTGGTGGCGTGGCGGGCGGGGCTCGGCTCATGACGGGCACGGCTGCGCGGCGAGGAGCCGTCCGGCTCGTCCTCGCGGCCGTGGCGACCGTCCTCTGCTGGGCCGCGGTGCCTCCGGCTGCGGCCCACGACGAGCTCCTCTTCTCCGACCCGTCCGAGTCGGGGGTGCTGCGTGCCATGCCCTCGCGGGCGATCCTCACCTTCACCGGTCCGGTCGCCGAGGTGCACGAGGTGACCGTCACCGGGCCCGACGGGAGCGTCGCCAACGGCACGCCCACCGCGACCGGACCCGAGGTCCGGCAGAACCTCTGGTCGGGTCCCGACGGTGCCTACACGCTGACCTATGACGTCGTGTCCTCCGACGGCCACGAGATGGCCGGCGAGATCCGCTTCGAGGTGGGCGACGGCACGCCCGACGAGGTGGGAGCGGCGTCCTCGTCGTCCGGCGACGGCGACGACCCCGACGGAGTGCTCCGCGGGGTCGTCGTGCCGGCCGGCGTGGTGCTGCTGTCCGGGGCCTGCGCGCTGGTCATCCGGCACCGGCGCCGCGCTGCCCCGAGCGCGACCTAGCCGGATCTAGCCGGCGGGCTTCACCGCCAGCACGGCGCAGTCCGCACCGAGCAGGATGCGCTGCGCGACGCTGCCCATGAGCAGCTTGCCCACGGGGGAGCGCCGGCGCAGGCCGATCACGACGAGGTCGGCGGAGGCGTCCTGGGCCACCGCGAGGACCTGGTCGCCGACGTCGGCGCCCATCGAGCGTCGTACGTCGACCTCGACGCCGCTGGAGGCCAGCTCCGCGGTCAGGCGGCCCAGCTGCTCGTCGTCGGCGAAGCGGTCGTCCACCAGCGCGTCACCGCGGGTGGCGTTGACCACCACTACGCGACCTCCGCGGAGCCTCGCCTCCTCGACGCCGCGGTGCAGCGCGACCTCGCCGAACTCGTCGGGCGTCCAGCCCACCACGATCACGCTCGCACGGTCGTTCATCGCACCTTCTCCTCCGTCTGGGTGTCGTCGGTCGTCAGGCTCTGGTCCGCGGCCACCGCGGCGGGGGTCGGGCGCAGCCGGCGCACCGCGAACGGTGCGACCACGGCGATCGACACCACCACGTAGATCACGATGGCGAGCGGCTCGCTCCACAGCGCGGAGACGTCACCACCCGAGATGGCCATCGCCTCGCGGAGCCGGAACTCCATGAGCGGCCCGAGGATCACGCCGAGGATCAGCGGCAGGACCGGGAGCGCGAAGCGCCGCATCATCAGGCCGAGGAGGCCCAGCAGGAGCAGCAGGAAGAGGTCGAACGCCTGCAGGTTGGCGGCGTACGCACCCAGGGCGGCGAAGAACAGGATCCCCGCGTAGAGCTGGGGGCGCGGGATGCGCAGCAGCTTGGCCCAGAGCGGGGCGAGCGGCAGGTTGAGCACCAGCAGCAGCACGTTGCCGATGAGCAGGCTGGCCAGCAGGGCCCACACCAGCTCCGGCTGGTCGGTCATCAGCCCGGGACCGGGCTCGATGCCGTAGCCCTGCAGGGCGGCCAGCATGACGGCGGAGGTGGCCGTCACGGGCAGGCCCAGCGCGAGCAGCGGGACGAAGGTGCCGGCGGCCGAGGCGTTGTTGGCCGCCTCCGGGCCGGCCACGCCCTCGATCGCGCCCTTGCCGAAGTCGTCGTGGCCCTTGCGGGCGGCGATCCGCTTCTCGGTGATGTAGGACAGGAACGTCGGGATCTCGGCGCCGCCGGCCGGCAGCGCGCCGAACGGGAAGCCGTACGCCGTGCCGCGCAGCCAGGGTCCCCACGACCGCTTCAGGTCGGAGCGGCTCATCCACGGGCGTCCGACGGGGATGACGTGGGCGGGGCTGCGACGCAGGTGGGCAGCGACCCAGAGTGCCTCGCCCAGGGCGAAGATGCCGACCGCGACGACGACCACGTCGATGCGGTCCGCCAGCAGCGGCTGGTCGAAGCTCAGCCGCGACTGGCCGGTGTTGAGGTCGAGGCCGACCAGGCCGATGGTGAGGCCGAGGAAGAGCGCGATGAAGCCGCGCAGGGGCGATCCGCCGAGCACGCTGGTGACCATGACCATCGCCAGCACCATGAGGGCGAAGTAGGACGGGGCGCCGATCTCGACCGCCACCGATGCCAGTGCCGGGGCGAAGAACACGACGAGGAGCGTGCCGATCGTGCCGGCGATGAAGGAGCCGATCGCCGCGGTCGCGAGCGCCTGTGCGGCTCGTCCGGCCCGTGCCATGAGGTTGCCCTCGAGGGCCGTCATCACCGACGCGGACTCGCCGGGCGTGTTGAGCAGGATCGCGGTGGTCGAGCCGCCGTACATGCCGCCGTAGTAGATGCCGGCGAACATGATGAAGGCCGAGATCGGCTCGAGGCCGTAGGTCACGGGCAGCAGCAGCGCGACCGCCATGGCCGGGCCGATGCCCGGCAGGACGCCGACGAAGGTGCCGAGGAGCACGCCGATGACGGCGTAGAGCAGGTTCTCCGGGGTGAGGACGGAACCGAAGCCGTCCACGAGCAGTCCGAGGTTCTCCATCAGAGCACCCCGTCCAGGATCCCGGCCGGGAGGATGACGCCCAGGCCCTCGTGGAAGAAGTACCAGCTGGCCACGGAGAGCACGAAGCCGACGATGACGTCACGCACGAGCGTGCGGCTCCCGAGGGACCACGCCGATCCGATGAACAGCAGCGCCCCGCTCACGGCCCAGCCGAGAAACGTGATCGTCAGGACGGTGAACAGCAGCACCCCGACCAGCTTGAGGACGGTCGTCCAGTCGGCGGGGTGGCGCAGGTCGACGTCCTCGCCGCCCTCCGCCTGGGGCACGTCGCCACGCAGGGTGGCGATCACCAGCAGGATGCCGAGCAGCACGGTGACGGCGCCGATGACGTAGGGGAAGACGCGCGGACCGACCGGGTCGCCGAAGCCGACGCGCAGCGTGGTGGCCTCCCAGAAGGTGTAGGCGCCGACGACGACCAGCAGCGCGGCGAGGCCGAGCTGGGCGAGGTCGCGGTCGGGACCGGGTGTCTCCCGCGGGGACTCCGCGGTAGTGGGGGTGTCGAGTGATGTGCTCACAGCAGGTCCAGCTCCTCGAGGGTGGTGGCGACGCGCTCGTCCTGCTCCTGGAGGAACGTCGTGAACTCGTCGCCGGTCTTGAACTCGTCGATCCAGCCGTTGTCCTCGAGGGCTTGCTTCCACTCGGGGGTGTCGTGCATCTCCTCGAGCATCGCGATCAGCTCGTCACGCCGCTTGTCGCTGATGCCGGGGGGCGCGAAGACGCCGCGCCAGTTGGTGAAGACCAGGTCGATGCCGGCCTCGGTCAGGGTGGGGGACTCGCTGACCCCCTCGCCCTTGAGCCGCTCCTCGCCGGACACGGCCAGCAGGCGCAGCTCGCCGGAGGACAGCGGCCCCTCGAACTCGCCGACGCCGGAGAAGCCGACGTCGATCTTGTTGCCGAGCAGGGCGGTGGTCAGCGGGCCGCCGCCGTCGTACACGACGTAGCGCAGCTCGCGGGGGTCGACGCCGACCGCGGTGGCCAGCTGCATCGGGAACAGGTGGTCGGGGCCGCCCGGTGACGACCCGCCGCCGATGACGACCGAGTCGGGGTCCTCCTCCCAGGCCGCGACGAGGTCGTCGATCGTCTTGAAGGGCGAGTCGGCCGGGACCAGCACGCCCTCCTGGTCCTCGATGAGCTGGGCCAGCGGCGTCGCGTCGTCGAGCTTGTAGGGGGCGCCGAAGGAGTAGAGCGACCCGACGACGCCGAGGCCGGCGGTCATCATGGTGCGCTCGTCGCCCTCGGCGTTCATCAGTCGCGTCATGGCGACCGAGCCGCCGGCGCCGATCACGTTGGTGACCTCGAACGAGCCGGGGCTGATGTCGGCGTTCTCCATCACCGCGATGGCGGTGCGACCGGTCTGGTCGTAGCCTCCACCCGGGCTGTTGGGGATCAGCATCGTGAGGTCGTCGGCGCTCTGGGGCCCACGGGTCACCCCACAGCCGGTGGCGAGCAGCACGACGCCGGCGAGGGCCGTCAGCGCGGCCGCGGCCCGCCTGGTCCTCCCGGTTCGCCCGTTCCGCCTGGTGCTTTGGCGCAGCATGTGGTCTCCATCTCTCGGATCGGTTCCGACGTGACGATGGTGGGAGACTCCTGTGGCGGACGTCACGGTTGGGTAAGCAATGGAGGTTGTGGAACTTGTGGTCACGCTCGCGCTGGTGGCCGGCGACGCTCGCCGGCCAGTTCCTGGTGCTGCAGCTGACGGTGCTCCTCGCCGTCGTGGCGCTGGCGAGCATCGTGTCGGTGCAGCAGAGCGACGCCGACTTCCGTGACACCCGCGGTGCTCGGCTGCGCGCGGCGGCGGAGTCGATGGCCAACACCGCGGTCGTCCGCGACGCCTTCGTCGCGGACCGGGTCGAGAGCAGACGCGGGACGCTGACGTCGTACACCCAGCGGGTGCGCACCAACGTGCAGGCCAGCGGCGTCTACCTCACCGACCCCGAGGGGCGGGTGCTCGTCAGCAGCGACTTCGGCGGTCGCGACCAGCACATCGACCTCGGCTCGAGCACCGTGCAGCAGCTGCGCACGTGGACCGGTGACGTCGACGACTTCGGCGAGCGCGCGATCGCGGCCCAGGTGCCGATCATCGACGACCAGGGCGACCTCGTCGGGATCTCGATGGTGGCCCAGTCCTACCCGTCGTGGACCGAGCGGGCCCGCAGCGTGCTGCCCGACCTCCTCACCTTCGCCGGGTTCGCCCTGGGGCTCGGCGTGGCCGGGGCGTTCCTGCTCTCGCGGCTGATCCGCCGTCGTACGCGCGGCCTGGAGCCCGCAGCGATCGCGGCCCTGGCCGACCAGCGTGAGGCGCTCCTGCACTCGATCCGCGAGGGCGTGGTCGCCGTGGCCGACGACGGCACCGTCACCGTGCTGAGCGACAGCGCGCGCGAGCTCATCGGCCTCGACGGCGACGTCGAGGGCCGCCGGGTCGACGACCTCGACCTCGACCCGGCCGTGCGCGACCTGCTGTCCGACGACGCGGCGATCCGCGACCACGTCGTCGTGCTGGGTGAGCGGGTGCTGGTGGTCAACCGCAACCCGGTCGTCGAGGGCGGGCGGCGCGTCGCGTCGGTGACGACCCTGCGTGACCGCACCGAGCTGCTCGCGCTGCAGAGCGAGCTCAGCGCACGCGAGTCGATCACGAACACCCTGCGGGCGCAGACCCACGAGTTCCACAACCAGCTCCACACCATCTCCGGTCTCGTGCAGCTCGGGGAGTACGACGAGGTGTCGCGGCTCGTCGGCACGCTGAGCCGGCGCCGCCGGGAGATCTCCGACGCGGTGCTGGCGCACGTCGAGGACCCGGCCGTCGCGGCGCTCCTCATCGCCAAGACGAGCCTCGCGGTCGAGCGGGGCGTCGACCTCCGCATCGCCGCCGACAGCAGCCTGCCCCGGCTCGACCCCGAGGCCTCCACCGACGTCGGCACGGTGCTGGGCAACCTGGTCGACAACGCCGTCGACGCGTCCGTGTCGGTCGGCGGCACGTCGGTGGAGGTCGCGTTGAGCCTCGAGGGCGACGTGGTCCGGGTGGCGGTGGCCGACACCGGCCCCGGTGTCCCGCCGGACGAGGTGGGCCGGATCTTCCGCCGCGGCTGGAGCTCCAAGGGGCCGACGGTCGAGGGGCGGGGTGTCGGACTGGCGCTCGTGCAGGTCGTCTGCGAGCGTCGGGGAGGCTCCGTCGGAGTCGGTGCCGGCGAGGACGGCACGGGCGCGGTCTTCGAGGTGCGGTTGCCGGGAGTGGAGGTCGGGTGAGTGCGACGGACGACCTGACGGTGCTGGTGGTCGACGACGACTTCATGGTCGCGCGCATCCACACCCAGTTCGTGGAGCGCACCGAGGGCTTCGTCGTCGTCGGGGTCGCCAGCAGCGGCCAGGCCGCCCTCGACGACATCGCCCGCCTGCGACCCGACCTGGTGCTGCTCGACGTCCACCTTCCCGACATGACCGGCATCGACGTGCTGCGGCGGCTCCGGGGCGGTGGGGACGACGTCGGGGTGCTGATGGTGACCGCCGCGCGTGAGGCCGACACGGTCCGGGCCGCGGCGTCCGGGGGAGCGGTCCACTACCTCGTCAAGCCGTTCGACTACGAGGACCTGCGCGTCCGGCTGGAGACCTTCCGCGCCGCGCAGCTCGCGCTCTCCGGATCGGGGGCGCCCGGCCAGGACGACATCGACGCGGTGTTCGGCGCCGCCGCGGCGGCCCCGTCGCCGCCGGTGAGCCTGCCCAAGGGACTCAGCCCGGAGACCGCCGAGGCGGTGCAGGACGCGCTCCGCAGCGCCGGCGAGCTCTCCGCGGCGGAGTGCGCGGACCTCGTCGGCATCTCCCGCGTCTCCGCGCGCCGCTACCTCGAGCACTTCGTCGCCCGCGGAGCCGCCGTCGTACGCCTGCAGTACGGCGGAGCCGGACGCCCCGAGCGCCGCTACCGCCCGGCCGGACAGGCCTAGTCAGCCGCGAGCCCGGTGCACGACCGGGATCGCGGCCGCGGTCTCCCGGGCGTCGACGGCGGTGTCCGATTTCCGCTGGTGCAGGGTGCCTCCGGGTGACAGGCTCGGGTCATGACACCGACCGGGCACCTCGACACCGAGGCCTGCTACCGCGCCGTCAGCAGCAGGGACCGCCGCTTCGACGGGGTGTTCTACACCGCCGTCCGGACCACCGGCATCTACTGCCGGCCCTCGTGCCCGGCGCGGACCCCGGCACCGGGCAACGTCACGTTCCACCCCACCGCCGCGAGTGCGCACGCCGCCGGCTTCCGCGCCTGCAAGCGCTGCCTGCCCGACGCGACGCCCGGCAGCCCGGAGTGGGACGTCGCCGCCGACGTCGCCGGGCGTGCGATGCGCCTGATCGCCGACGGGCTCGTCGACCGGGAGGGGGTCGACGGGCTGGCCCGCCGGGTCGGCTACACCCCGCGCCACCTCGGCCGCCTCCTGACCCAGGAGCTCGGCGCGGGTCCGCTGGCGCTGGCCCGGGCGCGTCGCGCCCAGAGCGCGCGGGTGCTCATCGAGACCACCGACCTGCCGCTGACCGACGTGGCCTTCGCGGCCGGCTTCGCCAGTGTCCGCCAGTTCAACGAGACCCTCCGCGAGATCTACGCGTCCTCGCCCAGCGAGCTGCGTGGTCGTCGTACGGGCGCCCGCAGCGCCGGCGCCGTCACCATGCGGCTGCCCGTCCGCACCCCGTTCGCCGGGCGGCGGATGCTCGACTTCCTCGCCCACCACCTCGTGCCGGGCGTCGAGGTCGCCGCACCCGGCTGGTACGCCCGCACGCTCGACCTGCCCCACGGCAGCGGCACCGTGCGCCTCGAGCTGGTCGACCTCCCTGACACCTCGGACCGCTCCGGCGGTGGGACCGGCTTCGTCACCGCCGAGTTCCGGCTCGAGGACCTGCGCGACACCGCGGCCGCCAGCGAGCGCGTACGCCGCCTGCTCGACGCCGACTGCGACCCGCGCGCGGTGGACGAACACCTCGCCGCCGACCCGGTGCTCGGCGACCTCGTCCGCGCCGCCCCGGGACTGCGCGTCCCCGGGCAGGTCGACGGCGACGAGACGGCGATCCGCACGGTCATCGGCCAGCAGGTCAGCGTCACCGGCGCGCGCACGGTCGCTGGACGGCTCGTGGCCGAGCACGGACGAGCCATCCAGTCCGAGGTCCCGGGACTGACCCATCTCTTCCCCGACGCCGCGACCCTCGCGGCGGTCGACCCGACCACGCTGCCGATGCCGCGCGCGAGGGGCCGGGCGCTCGTCGGGCTGGCCGCGGCGCTCGCCGACGGGAGGGTCCTGCTCGACCGGGGCCCCGACCGCGACGACGTACGACGCGCGCTGCTGGAGCTGCCCGGCATCGGCCCCTGGACGGCGGACTACGTCGCGATGCGGGCGCTCGGGCATCCTGACGTCTTCCTTCCCACCGACCTCGCGGTGCGCCGGCTGCTGGTGGAACTCACCACGCCCGAAGGCGGCGACCCGGACCCCGAGCGCTGGAGGCCGTGGCGCTCCTACGCCCTGATGCACCTCTGGAACACCCTGATGCCCGACACCCCCGCGCCGTCCCGCGCTGATGAGGAGAACTGACATGTGGACCGTGATGCCCTCACCCGTGGGCGACCTGCGCATCGTCGAGCGCGACGGCTCGATCGTGGCGATCGAGTTCTCCCCGTTCCGCCAACCGGTGGACGGCCGGCCGCTGGGCGAGCGCTCCGACGACGACCCCGTGCTCGCCGAGGCCGTGCGACAGCTGACGGCGTACTTCGAGCGCGAGCTGACCGACTTCGACCTGCCGCTCGCGCCGGTCGGTACCGACTTCCAGCGCCGCGTGTGGACCCAGCTCGGGCTCATCGGCTACGGCGAGACCGCGTCCTACGGCCAGATCGCCGGCCGGCTGGGCATGACCAACGCGGCCTCGCGAGCGGTCGGCCTGGCCAACGGTCGCAACCCGATCCCGATCGTGGTGCCGTGCCACCGCGTCATCGGCGCCAACGGCACCCTGACCGGGTACGCCGGCGGGCTCGAGCGCAAGCAGCAGCTGCTGGAGCTGGAGCAGGACGCGCTCTTCTGAGTCACGTGGGCCTGGCCAGATCGAGCAGGACCCACGGCTGAGGGACGAAGCCGTGACGGGTCGCGTCGAGATCTAGGACGGCCCGTCCGCCATCGCCACCAGGGTCCGCAGCTCTGCCTTCTCCGAGTCGTCGAGCCAGCTCGCCTCGATCCCGTCGAGGGCGAGCTCGACCATCTGGTCCCAACCCCAGCCGAAGGCCTTCGCCACGGCGGCGTACTCCCGGCCGAGGTCGAGGTCGCTCAGTGCCGGGTCGTCGGTGTTGACGGTCGCGAGCAGACCGGCCGCGCGCATCTGGGGGAGGACATGGTCCTCGAGACGTTCGAAGCAGTGGGCGATGACGACGTTGGACGTCGGACAGACCGTGATCGGGATGCGCTCCTCGACCATCCGCGAGGTCAGCACGGCATCGTCGAGGACCGGCACGCCGTGGTCCACCCGTTCGAGTCCGAGGGCGTCGAGGCAGTCGGCGATCTGCTGCGCGCCGGAGTTCTCCCCCTGGTGGCCGGTCAACCGGAGTCCCGCGACGCGGGCGACGTCGTAGGCCGGTGCGTAGGTCGTGGAGTCGACGGCGAGCTCGGTCGAGTCCATGCCGATGCCGATCACCCGGTCCGTGCCGGGTGCTCGCGCCGACCTCAGGTCGACCAGCTCGTCGACGAGCTGTCGACCGGCCTCCGGGCCGAACGCACGGTCCATGTCGGCGATCAACCGGCACGTCGTGCCGGTCTCCGCCTCGGCCGCGCCCAGGCCCTCGTCGAGCCCGGCGACGATGACTGCGAGGTCCTGGCCGCCCGCGAGATGGCGGGCCGGGGTGAAGAAGCACTCCTGGTGGACGACGCCGTGCCGGGCGCTGTCCGTCACCGCCTCGTAGGCCAGACGGGCCCAGTCGTCGCGATCGACGAGGGTCGACTGGACGAGCCAGAAGACAGCGAGGAACTCGTCGAGCGAGGAGTAGGTGTAGAGCTCCGAGGGGTCGTCGCTCGGAAGGGTGACGCCGTTCTTGCGGGCCAGCTCGACCATCGTCGTCGGCCGCATCGTGCCCTCGACGTGGCAGTGCAGGTCGACCTTGGGCAACGCGTCGAGTGCGCGCGCGAGCGCCTCCATGCGCGCATCGTCCCACTGGCCCGCCCCTTCGTCACCGCGCACGCGGAGCGGTCTGGACCCGAGGCCGGATCAGGCGGACCAGCCCGGGTCGCGGCCCGAGCGGGCGAGCACCTGCTCGAAGGCCGACGCACCGGGACCGACCGGCACGGAGGGACCGAACAGGCCCGGCGTGCCGCCTTCGTCGAAGCCGCCGACGAACGCCATGCACGCACCGGCGGTCGCGTCGTCGCAGTCGTAGGGCTGGCCGGTGGCCCGCGCCAGGTCCCAGCCGTGCAGGACGACCTCGTCGAGCGCGACCAGCCCGCCCACCTGGCCCGGCAGGTCGACGCCACCGGCGCGGGTCATGCCCTCCCACGCCTCCGGGCTGCGCCAGGCGGCGGCCAGCGCCGGGACCTGCTCGGCGAGGGCCTCGCGCCAGCCGGGCTGGATCTCGGGCCACCCTGCCTCGTCGGGACTGGTGTCGGTGAGGGGACCGAAGTCCTTGTCCGCCGCGGCCCGGAACGCGAGCGTCAGTCCCACGAGGTGCTGGACGAGCTGCCCGACCGTACGCCCCTCGCAGGGGGTCGGTCCGTCGAGCTGGTCGTCGGTGACGTTGGCGGCAACGGCGACCAGCCGCTCTCCGGCTGGTCCGAGGTCCACGAGGTCTGCCATGCGCCCACCCTGCCCGAGATCGCTGCGGGCCGGAAGGTGGCGGCAGATCGCCGTCGGACGCCGTGGTGGCGTGCCATGTGCCGCCACCATCCGGAGGTCGGCCGGGAAGGTGGCGGCAGATCGCAGTGGGACGCCGTGGTGGCGTGCCATGTGCCGCCACCATCCGGAGGTCGGCCGGGGGGAAGCTACTCGGAGGCGGCGCGGCGCAGCGACTCCGACAGCCGGTCGGCGGCGGCGAGCACGGCGGGCGCGTGCATCCGGCCGGGCTGGCGGGAGAGTCGCTCGAGGGGACCGGAGACCGACACCGCGGCGATGACCTTGCCGCCGGGGGAGCGGACCGGCGCGGACACCGAGGCCACGCCCTGCTCGCGCTCGCCGACGGACTGCGACCAGCCGCGGCGGCGGATGCCGGACAGTGCGGTGGCCGAGAAGGCGGCGTTCTGCAGGCCGCGGTGCATGCGCTCGGGGTCCTCCCACGCCAGCAGGATCTGCGCGGCCGAGCCGGCGTTCATGGTCAGCTGCGAACCGACCGGGATCGTGTCGCGCAGGCCCGACGGGCGCTCGGCCGCGGCGACGCACACGCGGTGCTCGCCCTGGCGGCGCCACAGCTGGGCGGACTCGCCGGTGATGTCGCGCAGCCGGGCCAGGACGGGGCCGGCCGCGGCGAGCAGCCGGTCCTCGCCGGCGGCGGCGGAGAGCTCGGCCAGACGCGGCCCCAGCACGAAGCGGCCCTGCATGTCGCGCGCCACGAGGCGGTGGTGCTCGAGCGCGACCGCGAGCCGGTGAGCGGTGGGTCGGGCCAGCCCGGTTCCGGCCACCAGGCCGGCCAGGGTGGCCGGTCCGGCCTCGAGTGCTGCGAGCACGAGTGCTGCCTTGTCGAGTACGCCGACGCCAGATCCGTTGTCCATATGCCGATATTCTCATCTCAGAGAGTGGGATGCAAGATGTAGCGTCGTCGTAACGCACGCGGCAAGGCAAAGGAGTTTGTGTCATGGGCAAGACCCTGTCCGAGAAGGTCTGGGACGAGCACGTCGTCCGGAGTGCCCCCGGGGAGCCCGACCTCCTTTTCATCGACCTCCACCTCCTCCACGAGGTGACCTCGCCGCAGGCCTTCGACGGCCTCCGCCTGGCGGACCGCTCCGTACGCCGTCCCGACCTCACCCTCGCCACCGAGGACCACAACGTCCCGACCCTCGACTGGGACAAGCCGATCGCCGACCCGGTGAGCCGCACGCAGGTGGAGACGCTGCGCAAGAACTGCGCCGACTTCGGCGTGCGCCTGCACCCGCTCGGTGACATTGAGCAGGGCATCGTCCACGTCGTCGGCCCGCAGCTCGGACTGACCCAGCCCGGCATGACGATCGTCTGCGGCGACTCCCACACCTCCACGCACGGTGCCTTCGGTGCGATCGCCTTCGGCATCGGCACCTCCGAGGTCGAGCACGTGCTCGCCACCCAGACCCTGACGCAGGCCAGGCCGAAGACGATGGCCGTCACCGTCAACGGCAGCCTCCCCGAGGGCGTCACCGCCAAGGACCTCGTCCTCACCCTGATCACGCACACCGGCACCGGCGGCGGCCAGGGCTACATCGTCGAGTACCGCGGCCAGGCCATCGAGGAGCTCTCGATGGAGGGCCGGATGACCGTCTGCAACATGTCGATCGAGTGGGGCGCCAAGGCCGGCCTGATCGCGCCCGACCAGACCACCTTCGACTACATCGAGGACAAGCCGGAGGCGCCGAAGGGCGCCGACTGGGACGCAGCCGTCGCCCATTGGAAGACCCTGCGCACCGACGACGACGCGGTCTTCGACAAGGTGATCGAGCTCGACGCCTCCGCCATGACGCCGTTCGTCACCTGGGGCACCAACCCCGGCCAGGGCGCGCCGCTGGGTGCGACCATCCCGAGCCCCGACGACTTCGACGAGCCCAACGACAAGATCGCGACCGAGAAGGCCCTGCAGTACATGGGTCTCGAGGCCGGCACTCCTCTGCGCGAGGTGAAGGTCGACACGGTGTTCGTCGGGTCCTGCACCAACGGCCGCATCGAGGACCTGCGCCTGGCGGCGTCCATCCTCGAGGGCCGGACCGTCGCCGCCGACACCCGGCTGCTCGTCGTGCCCGGCTCGGTGCGCGTACGCCTCCAGGCCGAGGCCGAGGGTCTCGACAAGGTGTTCATCGCCTCGGGTGCGGAGTGGCGCGGCGCCGGCTGCTCGATGTGCCTCGGCATGAACCCCGACCAGCTCGCCCCGGGGGAGCGCAGCGCGTCGACGTCCAACCGCAACTTCGAGGGCCGCCAGGGCAAGGGCGGACGCACGCACCTCGTCTCGGTTCCCGTCGCCGCCGCCACCGCCGTGCGCGGCACGCTCTCCAGCCCCGCCGACCTGCAGGAGGTCTGACCCATGGACAAGTTCACGACCCACACCGGCGTCGGAGTCCCGCTCAAGCGCAGCAACGTCGACACCGACCAGATCATCCCCGCGGTCTACCTGAAGCGGGTGACCCGCACGGGCTTCGAGGACGGCCTCTTCGCGGCCTGGCGCAACGACCCCGACTTCGTGCTCAACGACCCGACGTACGCCGGTGGGTCGGTGCTGGTCGCCGGTCCTGACTTCGGCACCGGCAGCTCGCGCGAGCACGCGGTGTGGGCCCTGCAGAACTACGGGTTCAAGGCCGTCATCTCCTCGCGCTTCGCCGACATCTTCCGCGGCAACTCCGGCAAGGCCGGGCTGGTGGCGGCGCAGGTCGACGAGAAGGTCGTGCAGCGGCTGTGGGACTGGCTCGAGGACAACCCGGGCGGCGAGATCACCGTCGACCTGGAGAGCCGCACGGTCCGCGCGGGTGCCGGCGAGGACGCCGTCGAGGACTCGTTCGACATCGACGACTACACCCGGTGGCGCCTCCTCGAAGGGCTCGACGACATCGGCATCACGCTCTCGCACGACGCCGACATCACCGCCTTTGAGGCGGAGCGACCGAGCTGGAAGCCCGTCACTGCCTGAAAAACCCCTACAAACAGGGGCTTTGGTGATTGTCCTCACCCTTCCATGTGCCTAGCGTGCCTTGCAGAGGGTCGAGCACGAGCTCGGCGTCCGAGGTCTTTCGGAAGGGAAGCTAGTGAACAAGTCAGAGCTCATCGACGCGCTCGCCGCGCGTTACGAGGGGAACCGCAAGCAGGCGGCCCACGCACTGGAGTCCGTGCTCGACACCATCACCCGCGAGGTCGCCAAGGGCGAGAAGGTCGCGATCACCGGTTTCGGCTCGTTCGAGAAGGCCGTCCGCAACGCCCGCTGGGTCCGCAACCCGCAGACCGGCGAGCGGATGAAGTCGAAGAAGAAGTCCGTGCCGAAGTTCTCCGCAGGCAAGGAGCTCAAGGACGTCATCTCGGGCGCGAAGAAGCTGCCGAGGCTGACCGCCGCCACGATGCCGAAGCCGCCCGGTGTCCGGGCTGCCGCGGCAGCCGTGACGGGTGCCGCCGCCAAGAAGGCGGCCCCGGCCAAGGCCGCGGCCTCGAAGTCGGCAGCCCCGGCGAAGAAGGCGTCCTCGACGTCCACGGCGGCGAAGAAGACCACGGCCAAGAAGTCGCCGGCCAAGAAGTCGTCCAGCGCGAGCACCGCGAAGAAGGCGCCGGCGAAGAAGACCGCCACGAAGGCGGCCAGCAAGTCGACGGCCAGCAAGACCACCGCCAGCAAGTCGACGGCCAGCAAGACCACCGCCACCAAGACGGCGGCCAAGAAGGCGCCGGCGAAGAAGAGCACCGCCAAGAAGACCACGGCGAAGAAGACCGCGAAGAAGTCCTGACGCGACCGCCAGCTCGCTGGCGCCGCGTCGCACGGGCGGGTCACCCCGAGGGGGTGGCCCGCCCTTCGCTTGCCCGTGTCGTGTGCGGACCGACGCCGGCCAGCAGCGCGGCATCCAGGTCGTCGGGATCGTCGACGTCCGTGCGCACGCTGGTCGCGGTGGTGCCGACCTCGACGGCACCGGTGCCCTCGTGCCGCGCCGCGGACGCGACACCGAACGACGGGTCGAACCCGTCGGCAGGTGCGGCGTACAACGTCGTGCCCATGCCCGTGTGGTCGCGCACGAAGGCGGAGCGTCCGGCCGCGACCTGCTCGTGCACCTCGCGGAGCACCCCGGCCAGCTCGACGGGCCGCAGGCCCGGCAGGTCGGCGCACAGCACGACGGGCACCGCCCCCGGCCAGCGCCGCGCGACCTCCGCGACCGCCTGCACGAGTGTCGCGTTGAGGTCGTCGCTGACGCCGTCGGGGATCACGTCGCACCCGAGGGTGTGCACGGATGCGGCGAGGCGGTGGTCGTCGGTGACGACGAGGACGGCGTCGACGCCGGGCGTGGCCGCGGCGGCCTGGACGGTGTCGAGCGCGAAGGCCTCGGCCAGGTCACGCCGGTGGTCGGCGGCGAGCCCGGTCAGTCGGGACTTGCCGTAGGTGGGCGGCTTGACGGGTACGACGACCACGCAGCGCGTGGGTCGGGCATCGGCGGACATCACGCCGATTCTCCCATCCGGCACCAGCGCGCCGGTGGGGTCCCTGCACCCCGTCGACCGAGTAGCCTGCTCGCGACGCAGGCAGCGTCCGGGCGGAGCCCGCGATGAGAGCACGATCGGGAGGGATGGCGGTGCGCGTCAGGAAGCTCGAGCAGAAGCGCGGCTGGGCGATCACCGTCGCCGCGTCGATCCTCAAGCCGACGCTGCTCAGCGCGACCTCGCGCACGTGGATCGACGGCGAGAAGATCCCCGCCACCGGCGGCTGCATCGTGGTCGTCAACCACATCTCCCACGTCGACCCGCTGCTGTCGGCGCACTTCGTCTACGACCACGGGCGGGTCCCGCGCTACCTCGCGAAGTCCGGGCTCTTCAGCAACAAGTACCTCGGCGGCTTCCTGACCTCCGCCGGCCAGATCCCCGTCGAGCGCCTGAGCCGCAACGCGGTCGGCGCGTACGACGCCGCGGTGAAGGCGATCGGCGAGGGCGAGTGCATCATCATCTACCCCGAGGGCACGTTGACGCGCGACCCCGACCTCTGGCCGATGAAGGGCAAGACCGGCGCGGCCCGCATCGCCCTGGCCACCGGCTGTCCGGTGATCCCGGTGGGGCAGTGGGGTGCGCAGGAGGTGCTCCCGCCCTACACGAAGCGCCCGCACCTCGTCCCGCGCAAGAACATCGTCATGAAGGCCGGCGACCCGGTGGACCTCGACGACCTGCTCGGGCTCCCCGCGTCCGCCGAGACGACGGCGCGGGCGACCGACCGCATCATGGCCGCCGTAACGGCAATCGTCTCCGACCTCCGCGACGAGCCCGCCCCCGAGCAGCGCTACGACCCCCGCAGCAGCGGCGTACGCGAGATCGGCAACCCGCACGACACCGCCCACGACGGGGCCCACCGGACGAAGAGGAAGCGCACCCGATGACGAAGATCGCAGTGTTCAGTGCCGGGTCGTGGGGCACCGCCTTCTCGCTCGTGCTGGCCGACGCCGGCAACGACGTGTCCCTGTGGGCTCGGCGCGAGGAGGTCGTGGAGGCCGTCAACGAGCGCCGGGAGAACACCGACTACCTGCCCGGCATCGAGCTGCCGCCGTCGATCTCGGCGTCGACGGACCCCGAGCAGGTCGCGGCCGACGCGGACGTCGTCGTGCTCACCGTCCCGTCGCAGACCCTCCGCGAGAACCTCACCGCGTGGGCGCCGGTCATCCCCGAGAAGGCCACGCTCGTGTCGCTGATGAAGGGCGTCGAGCTCGGCTCCCTCATGCGGATGAGCGAGGTCATCCAGGAGGTCACCGACGCCTCGGCCGACCGGATCGCCGTCGTCAGCGGACCCAACCTGGCGCGCGAGATCGCCCGCCGCGAGCCGGCTGCGTCCGTGGTCGCGTGCCTCGACGAGGAGCGGGCCAAGCACATCCAGGCCCTCACGCATGGGCCGTCGTGGCGGCCCTACACCTCGGTGGACGTGCTCGGCTGCGAGATCGGCGGTGCCTACAAGAACGTCGTCGGCCTCGCCGTCGGCATGGCGGTCGGGCTGGGCTTCGGTGACAACACCACCGCCTCGGTCATCACCCGCGGCCTCGCGGAGACCGCGCGCCTGGCGACCGCGCAGGGCGCCAACCCGCTGACCCTCATGGGTCTCGCCGGGCTCGGCGACCTCGTCGCCACGTGCTCGTCGCCGCTCTCGCGCAACCGCACCTTCGGCGAGCGCCTCGGCCAGGGCATGACGACCGAGGAGATCTACGCCTCGACCCGGCAGGTCGCCGAGGGCGCGAAGTCCTGCAAGTCCCTGCTGGAGCTCGCCCGCCGCACCGGTGTCGACGCCCCCATCGCCGAGGCGGTCGACGCCGTCGTCGACGGCAAGATGACTGCGCTCGACATGATGAACTCCTTCATCGCCCGCGACACCAAGCCCGAGCTGCACTGAGCAACGAGGGGGCTCAGGGCAGCGCGTCGAGTCGGCTCGTCCTGACGTTTGAACGTGGTCGAGTCGGCTCGTCCTGACGCTTGAACGTGGTCGAGTCGGCTCGTCCTGACGCTTGAACGTGGTCGAGTCGGCTCCTCCTGATCGGCGTGTGCCGGCGAAACCTCAGGATGCGCCGACTCGACAGCCGGGACGCGTCAGGATGCGCCGACTCGACGCGTCAGCCGACGCAGCCGTCCAGCGCCGCGCGCAGGTCCTCCCAGAGGTCCTCGATGTCCTCGATGCCGACGGAGAGCCGGACGAGTCCCTCGGGGATGGTGGCGGCCTCGGCCTTCCAGCGGCGGCGGCGCTCGAGGCTCGACTCGACGCCGCCGAGGGAGGTGGCGTGGATCCACAGCCGCGTCTTGCGGCTGAGGAGGTCGGCTGCCATCTCGCCCTGGGCGAGGACGATGCTGACGATCGCGCCGAACCCGGGGTAGCGCACCTCGGACAGCGCGGGGTGCTCGGCGAGGCGGCGTACGAGCTCCTGGGCGTTGGCCTGCGCGCGCTCGACCCGCAGGTGCAGGGTGCGCAGGCCGCGCAGGGTCAGCCACGCCTCGAAGGGACCGGGGATGGCGCCGACGAGGTCACGGCGGCCCTTGAGCACGGCGTAGAGCTCGTCGTCGCGGGTGACGATCGCGCCCATCTGGACGTCGGAGTGGCCGGCGAGGTACTTCGTGGCCGAGTGCACCACGATGTCGACGTCGTCCTCGAGGGGGCGCTGCAGCAGGGGAGTGGCGAAGGTGTTGTCGACGACGACGTAGGCGCCGGCGTCGTGCGCGGCCTTCGTGATCGTCGCGATGTCGGCGACCTCGAGGGCCGGGTTGGTGGGTGACTCCAGCCACACGAGCGCGGCGCCGTCGCAGGCCGCGACGACCGCGTCGGTGTCGGTGACGTCGACCATCTCGGCGGTCAGCCGTCCGCGCGACTCGAGGTCGGCGAGCTGCATGATCGTGCCGGTGTAGCCGTGCTTCGGGACGAGGACCTTGCCCTCCTTGCCCACCAGGTCGAGCACGGTGGCGACAGCGGCGAGCCCGGACGCGAACGTCAGGCACCGACCGCCCTCGAGGGCGCCGAGCGCGTCCTCCAACGCCGTCCAGGTGGGGTTGCCGTAGCGGCCGTACTCCACGTCGCCGCCGGCCACGTAGGTGGCCGCCATGGTGATCGGCGTGTTGAGCGGGGCGTCGGGGACCTTGTCCGGCCGGCCGGCCGTGACGGCGATCGTGCCGGGCCTGAGCGGTGAGTCTGCAGCCATGCGCGCCAGCGTAGGTGGATAGGGTCGAGGCGATGAACCACACCTCCCCTGACAAGACCGCAGCCCCCCTCTCGGACCCGACCCCAGCCGCCACGAGCCGCAAGCCGCGCGTCGCAGTCGTCTTCGGGGGCCGTTCCTCCGAGCACGGCATCTCGTGCGTGACCGCCGGGAGCGTGCTGGCCGCCATCGACCGTGAGGCCTACGACGTCGTGCCGGTCGGGATCGCCCCCGACGGCCGGTGGGTGCTGGAGAGCGACGAGCCCACCCGGCTCGCGATCCGCGGCAACGACCTGCCGCAGGTCGACGCCGGACGGTCCCCGGTGGCGCTGATGGGCGCCGCCACCGGCACCGACCTCGTGGTCGCCGAACCGGCCAGCGTCCCCTCGGTCATCGGCGAGGTCGACGTGGTCTTCCCGCTGCTCCACGGCCCGTGGGGCGAGGACGGCACCCTGCAGGGGATGCTGGAGATGGCCGGCGTGCGCTACGTCGGCTCGGGGGTGCTCGCGTCCGCGATCGGGATGGACAAGGCCTACATGAAGGTCGTCCTGCAGGCCGCCGGCCTCCCGGTCACCCCCGGCATCGTCGTGACCCGCACCGAGTTCGAGCAGGACGCGATCGGCGTACGCGCGCGGGTCGAGGAGCTCGGTTTCCCGTCGTTCGCCAAGCCCGCCCGCGCCGGCTCGAGCATGGGGATCAGCAAGGTCCACGACGCCTCGGAGATCGACGCGGCGCTCGAGGAGGCCTTCCGCCACGACCCCAAGGTGCTCGTCGAGCAGTCGATGGAGGGAGCGCGCGAGGTCGAGTGCGGTGTGCTCGGCACGCTCGAGGGCCCGCCGGAGACGTCGCGGCCGGGCGAGGTGCGCACCGGAGGCGACCACGAGTTCTACGACTTCGAGGCGAAGTACCTCGCCGACCAGCACACCGAGATCGACATCCCCGCCGACCTGGCCGCCGCGATCGAGCAGGAGCTGCGCGCGATGGCCGTGCGCGCCTTCGAGGCCCTGTCGTGCGAAGGTCTCGCGCGCGTGGACTTCTTCGTGATGCCCGACGGGTCGCTCGTGATCAACGAGCTCAACACGATGCCGGGCTTCACCCCGACGTCGATGTACCCGCAGCTGTGGGCCGCCACCGGCATGTCCTACCCCGACCTCGTGGACCGGCTCGTCCAGCTCGCGCTGCGGCGCGACACCGGCCTTCGCTGAGGCCGGGCACGGCTACAGGCAGGACAGACCTTCCCCGAGGTGCTCCTTCAGGGCCGGCGCCAGCTCGGCCAGCGCGCGGTCGATGCCCTCGGTGCGGTAGTCAGCAGGCACGGAGACCTCGACGTACGGCCTCAGGCTGAGCGCGATGGGCGTCGCGTCCTCGCCCTGGTCGGAGAGCTGGTCGTCGGTGACGTACCAGCCCACACCGTCGATGACGTTGCACTCGGCGGTCGGCTCGTAGTCGCCCGGCTCGGCCACGCCGCACGTGAGGACGTACGCCGGATCGCCCCACGCCGCGCCCAGCGCGTCGGCCGGCTCGACGTCGCGCCGGTCCAGACCGGCGAGGGTGTCGGGGAGGTCGGCGACCAGGGACTCGCAGGCGGCCCGGTCGGCCGCGGAGAGCTCGACGTCGTCGATCGTCGGGGTGCTGCTGCAGCCCGCGAGGGCGAGCACGACGGCAGCGGCCCCGGACGCGACGACGCCCCGGCCCGTGGACGGACCGAGGCGTCGACTCAGCTGCACGTGGGCCGGTCGGCTCAGATGTGGACGACCGGGCAGGTGAGCGTGCGGGTGATGCCGTCGAGGTTCTGCACCTTCGAGACGACGAGCTTGCCGAGCTCGTCGACGTTCTTGGCCTCGGCTCGGACGATCACGTCGTAGGGACCGGTGACGTCCTCGGCGAGCGTGACGCCGCTGACCTGGGCGATCTCGCGGGCGACCTCCGCGGCCTTGCCGACGTCGGTCTGGATCAGGATGTAGGCCTGGACGACCATCGTGGACTCCTCGGTCTCGTTCATCGGGTGTGACCGGCACAACCTACCGCGCCGTGCGCCGGCCCCGACAGGGGATGGGTGACAGTGGTCACCACCCCGGTCTGGTGGGATGGGCGCATGGCACCGGCAGCAGACGCAACCCTCGGCGAGGTAGGCGAGTTCGGCCTGATCTCCCAGCTCGTGGAGATCTTCGAGGGCGACGAGCACGTGCTCGTCGGACCCGGTGACGACGCCGCCGTGCTGCGCGTCAAGCACGGCCACGTGGTCGTCTCGACCGACCTGATGGTCGAGGGGCGGCACTTCCGTCGCGACTGGGCCGGCGCCGTCGACGTCGGCCACCGGGCCGCCGCCCAGAACCTCTCCGACATCAACGCCATGGGTGGCACGGCGCGCCACCTCACCATCGGCCTCGCGGCCCCCGCGGACCTCCCGGTGGCGTGGGCGCTGGACTTCGCCCGTGGCTTCGCTGAGGAGTGCGCCAGCGTCGGTGCGACGGTCGTGGGCGGCGACGTCACGCGCGCCGAGCAGGTGATGATCGCCGTCACGGTCCTCGGCCAGTGCACCCAGGCGCCCGTCCTGCGCTCGGGCGCCCGGCCCGGCGACGTCCTCGCGCTCACCGGTCGCCAGGGGTGGGCCGCCGGCGGCCTCGCGGTCCTCGGTCGCGGCTTCCGCTCCCCCCGGGTGCTCGTCGAGGCCTACCGCCGGCCGGAGCCGCCGTACGCCGCGGGCAAGGAGGCCGCCGAGGCCGGGGCGACCGCCCTCATCGACGTCTCCGACGGCCTCCTCGCCGAGGCCGGGCACATCGCGGACGCGAGCGGCGTCGCCATCGACGTACGCACCGGCGCGTTCGAGGTCCCCGAGCCGCTCCAGGCCGTCGGCGCCGCGCTGGGCGCCGACCCGATGCAGTTCATCCTCGGCGGCGGCGACGACCACGCGCTGCTGGCGACCTTCCCCGACGCGGCCTCGGTCCCGTCCGGCTGGCAGGTGATCGGCGAGGTCCGCGAGGGCGAGGGCGTCACCGTCGACGGCGGGACGTACGACGGCCCCACCGGCTGGACCCACTTCTGAGCACCCCTCGGCCGTGAGTCTCTCGGAGACTCACGGTGCCCTTGGAGGGCGAGTCGTGCGCTTGTAGGCCGTTGCAACCGCCTACAGACGACGAAGTCCCCGCACGTGCGGGGACTTCGTCATGACGATGACCCGACCTCGGCGGACAGACGAACGAACGACGAAGCCCCCGCCGCAGTGCGACGGGGGCTTCGACGAAGAAGACGTCAGGTCAGCGCGAGACCTTGCCGGCCTTGAGGCAACCGGTGCAGACGTTGAGTCGCTTGGGCGTGCCGTTCACGGTCGCCCGGACGCGCTGGATGTTGGGGTTGAAACGACGCTTGGTGATCTTGCGCGACCAGGGACGGTTGTTTCCGAAGCCCGGCTTCTTGGCGCAGATGTCGCAGACGGCAGCCACCGTGCACTCCGATCCGTTCGAGGGTGATAGATGTTCATCAGGCCTGACCCCGCCAGAAGCGGCAGCAGGCAACCGCGCAAGAGTAGCCGAGGACCCGCGGCGAGATGAAATCGCAGGGGCCGTGGGTGCCGGGCACTACCCTGTGGCGCGCACCACATCGTACGACGAAGCAGCCTCAGCACCACATCCGAGCCACCCCCAGCAGGCATCCAGCACACCCGGGAGCAGACCGACGCGATGGAGCACGTCACCCACGGCATCACGCTGGACGGCGTCGCGCGGTTCGTCGACATCGCGACCGACGCGCTGTCCTCGGCCCGCGAGGAGATCGACGCGCTCAACGTCTATCCCGTGCCCGACGGTGACACTGGCACCAACATGTTCCTCACCGTCTCCGCGGCCCGCGACGGGCTGCGCGAGGCCCTCGCGAGCGACCCCGGGCTGTCCCTCGGCGACGGGATGGCCGTGCTCGCCCGTGCCGCGCTCATGGGGGCGCGCGGCAACTCGGGGGTGATCCTCAGCCAGATGCTGCGCGCCTACGTGCGCCACCTCGCCGGCGCTGCGATCGCCGACAAGCCGGCGGAGACGATCGCCGCGGCCATGGCCGAGGCGACGGAGGCCAGCTACGCCGCCGTCGGCGCGCCTGTCGAGGGCACGATCCTCAGCGTGTCGCGCGCCGCGTCCGACGCCGCCCTGGAGGCGGCCGGCCGTGGAGCGCGCACCCGCGACGTGTTCACCGCGGCGGCCGCGGCGGCGCGCGCGGCCCTCGCCCGTACGCCGGAGCAGCTCGACGTGCTGGCCCAGGCCGGGGTCGTCGACGCCGGCGGCAGGGGCCTGTGCGTCGTGCTCGACGCGGTCGAGACGACGGCCACCGGGCGCCGGCCCACGCCGTGGTCGGCGCCGATCGGCACCCACCTCATCCCCGTCGCGGCAGCGCCCCCGGGCGACGACCTCACCGAGGACGGCCCGGGCTACGAGGTGATGTACCTCCTCGACGCCGACGACCAGCACGTCGCCGACCTCCGCGCGACGCTCGCCACGCTCGGCGACAGCCTCGTCGTGGTCGGCGGCGACGGCCTGTGGAACGTCCACGTGCACGTCGACGACGTCGGCGCCGCCATCGAGGCCGGGATCACCGCCGGTCGTCCGCACCGCATCCGGGTCACCCACTTCGCCGACCAGGTCGCCGCAGGTCCCCAGCCCGGCTCGACCCGCGCTTCGACCCGCGCCGGCCGCAAGGTCGTCGCGGTCGCCGCAGGTCCGGGGCTGGCCGCGCTGTTCGAGTCGGCGGGCGCGGTCGTCGTGACCGGGGGGCCGGGACAGCGTCCCTCCACCGGCCAGCTGCTCGAGGCCATCACCGGATGCGGCGCCGCTGAGGTCGTGGTGCTCCCCAACGACGGCGACACCGTGCGCGCCGCGGAGATCGCGGCCCGCACGGCCGAGGTCGAGCACGACGTCTCCGTCGAGGTCATCCCGACCCAGGCGCAGGTGCAGGGCCTGGCCGCCGTCTCCGTGCACGAGCCGGGTCGCGCCTTCGACGCCGACGTCCGGGAGATGACCGCGACCGCCCGTCACGCCCGGCACGGCGCCGTCACCGTCGCCGCCCGCCGTGCGATCACGATGGCCGGCGCGTGCGAGCCCGGCGACGCGCTCGGCGTGATCGCCGGCGACTTCGCCGTCGTCGGCTCCGACCTCGAGGAGGTCGCCACCGACGTGCTCGAGAGGCTCCTGGCCGGTGGCGGCGAGCTGGTGACGATCGTGTCGGGCGAGGACGGCGAGGACCTCGCCCAGCGGGTCGCCGCCCACGTCGAGAGGCGCCACCCGCACGTCGACGTCGCCGTCCACGACGGCGGGCAACCGCGCTACCCGCTGCTCGTCAGCGTCGAGTGACCGGCAGGATCTCCGCATGGTCGCGATCACCCCGGACAGCCCGATCGGCGCGGTGTTCGGCAACAGCCACAAGAAGCGCAAGCTCGCCGAGGAGGGCCTCGGGCTGGAGACGGTCGGTGACCTGCTGCGCCACTTCCCCCGTCGCTACGTCGCCGCCACCGAGCTCACCGAGGTCGCCACGCCCGTCGTCGGCGACCAGCTGACGATCGTCGGCGAGGTGCGTTCGTGCGAGAGCGCACCGTTCTTCAGCGGCAACCGCCGCCAGTTCCGTACGACGGTGCGGGTCCGCACCGACGGCCCCGACTTCTCCATCACGCTGTTCAGCCCCTACGCCAGCCTGGCCGAGCGCCACGAGGCCGAGTTCCGCCCGGGCAGCCGGGCGATCTTCACCGGCAAGGTCAAGCAGTACCGGGGGAGCTGGCAGCTCGAGCAACCCCACGGCTTCGCCCTCGACGGCGACGAGGCGGTCTCGATGAGCAAGCTCATCCCGATCTATCCCCTCACCGCCAAGCTCTACTCCTGGGACCTGCAGAAGGTCGTCTCCGCCGCGCTCGACCTGGTGACCGGCGTGCCCGACGTGCTCACCCCCGAGCTGCGCGAGCGGTTCGAGGTGCTCGACGTGATGCAGGCGCTGCGCTGGGTCCACGCCCCCGACGACTGGAAGCAGGTCGGCGCCGCCCAGAAGCGCTTCCGCTTCGAGGAGGCGCTGGTGCTCCAGCTCGTCCTGGCCCGGCGCCGGGCGGCGCACCGTGCCCAGGGTGCGCGCGCCCGCACCCGCCGCGACGACGGGTTGCTGGCCGCCTTCGACGCGCGGCTGCCGTTCGAGCTGACCGGTGGCCAGCGCGAGATCGGCGACCTGGTCGCCGACGAGCTGGGCCGGGACCACCCGATGAACCGCCTCCTGCAGGGCGAGGTGGGCTCCGGCAAGACGCTCGTCGCGCTCCGCGCGATGCTCCAGGTGGTCGACGCCGGGGGGCAGGCCGCGCTGCTCGCCCCGACGGAGGTGCTCGCCCAGCAGCACCACCGCTCGATCTCGGCGATGCTCGGCGACCTCGCCCAGGGCGGCATGCTCGGCGGCGACGCCGACGCCACCCAGATCGTGCTGCTGACGGGGTCGATGGGCAAGGCGGCCCGTCAGGAGGCGATGCTGCGCATCGTCACCGGCGAGGCCGGCGTCGTCATCGGCACCCACGCCCTCCTCGAGGACAAGGTGGAGTTCGCCGACCTCGGCCTCGTCGTCGTCGACGAGCAGCACCGCTTCGGCGTGGAGCAGCGTGCGGCGCTGACCGACAAGGCCGGCACGCCGCCCCACGTGCTCGTCATGACCGCCACCCCGATCCCGCGCACCGTCGCGATGACCGTCTTCGGCGACCTCGAGACGTCCGTCCTCGCCGAGCTGCCCGCCGGGCGGGCGCCCATCCAGACCAACGTCGTCCCGCTGGCCGACCAGCCGACGTGGATCGACCGCGTCTGGCAGCGGGTGCGCGAGGAGGTCGAGCAGGGCCACCAGGCCTACGTCGTGTGCCCGCGGATCTCGGGCGACGCGGGGGAGGAGGGCGAGACCGACCAGCTCGACTTCGACGAGGACGGCGCCGACATCACGCCCCGGCGGCCGCTCGCGGCGGTGGAGGACGTCCACGCCGAGCTGGTGGCCGGCCCCCTCGCCGGGCTCCGCACCGCCGTCCTGCACGGACGCATGGCGCCCGACGACAAGGACCGCACGATGCGCGCCTTCGCTGCCGGCGACATCGACGTGCTCGTGTCGACCACGGTCATCGAGGTCGGCGTCGACGTCCACAACGCCACGACGATGGTGCTCCTCGACGCCGACCGGTTCGGCGTCTCCCAGCTCCACCAGCTGCGCGGTCGGGTCGGCCGCGGCGGCCTCCCCGGGCTCTGCCTGCTGGTCTCCCACGCCGACCTCGGCACGCCCGCCCGCGAACGACTCGACGCCGTGGCGGCGACCACCGACGGCTTCGAGCTCAGCCGCGTCGACCTCGAGCAGCGCCGCGAGGGCGACGTGCTGGGCGCCAACCAGTCGGGCTTCCGCTCCGGTCTCGTCACACTTCGGGTATTGCGCGACGAGAAGACGATCGTCCGTGCCCGGAACGCCGCGGAGGCGCTACTCTCCGAGGATCCGGCGCTCGCACACGCGCCCGCCCTGGCCGACGTCGTCGCCGAGGTGGAGCGCTCCGCGGCGTCGGAGTTCATGGAGAAGGGCTGACCACGGGGACATGACTCGCATCATCGGGGGCACGGCGGGGGGCCGCCGGCTCGAGACGCCGCGCGGCCAGACGACCCGTCCCACGAGCGATCGGGTGCGCGAGGCGTTGTTCTCCGCGATCGAGTCGCGCACCGGCTCGCTCGACGGGCTGCGCTTCCTCGACCTGTACGCCGGCTCCGGCGCCGTGGGGCTGGAGGCGTGGTCGCGGGGCGCCGGCGTCGTGACGATGGTGGAGCACGACCGGCGCACCGCATCGTTGATCGCCCGCAACGCCGCCACCCTCGGCTTCTCGCGCGCCCGGGTGGTCGCGACCTCCGTGGCGTCGTTCCTCGCGTCGCCTCCCGCCGCGCCCTACGACGTGGTCTTCGCCGACCCGCCCTACCCGATGTCCGACCAGGACGTCGACGCCGACCTGGCCGCGCTGGTGGACCACGGCTGGCTCGTGCCGGGTGCCCTGGTGGTCGTCGAGCGGGCGGCCAAGCGCACCGTCGTCAGCTGGCCGCCCGGCCTCGAGGAGGACCGCACACGGCGCTACGGCGAGACCACGCTTTGGTACGGTCACGCCACCGTGGCCCCCTGATCCCGAGACGGGACCAGAGCCCCCGCCCCGAAGGAAGGACGCCCGTGCGTCGCGCTGTCTGCCCCGGGTCGTTCGACCCGGTGACCAACGGCCACCTCGACATCGTCGGTCGTGCCGCGAAGCTCTTCGACGAGGTCGTCATCGCCGTCGGCGTCAACATGAGCAAGAACCGGCTGTTCACGCCCGACGAGCGCATCGCGATGCTGCGCGAGGCCACCTCGGGCATCGCCAACGTGCGCGTGTCGGGCTTCGACGGGCTCATCGTCGACTTCTGCCGCGAGATCGAGGCCGTGGCGATCGTCAAGGGCCTGCGCGGGGCCGGCGACTACGAGTATGAGCTTCCGATGGCGCAGATGAACTCGCACCTCACCTCGGTCGAGACCGTCTTCCTCCCCGGTGCCGTCGGCAACGCGTTCGTCTCCTCGAGCCTGATCAAGGAGGTCGCGGCGCTCGGGGGCGACGTACGTGGCCTGGTCCCCGATTCCGTGCGCGAGCAGCTCGTGTCGCGGCTCGCCGAGCGCCGGGCCTGAGCTCCGCCCAGACCCCCTGGGGTGCGCCCACCCGTCACTCGTTTTGCCCCGTCGGTGGGGCGACGGATACGATTCCGAGGTTGTGTTGGTGTCCAGATGTGGGAGTTCGACGTGAGCAGCCTGGACCCGAAGGCGCCGCTTGTGCTTGATACGCGCGAGCTCGGCCGCCGTCCGGGGTCCCAGCGTGAGCTCGAGCTCTCCGTTCCGGCGCCAGCAGAACTTGGCATCGAAGTCCTCTCTGTCCCCGAAGGATCGCCGGTCGAGCTCGACCTGCGGCTGGAGGCGGTCATGGAGGGCGTGCTGCTCACGGGCACGGCCACGGCCGCGCTCGAGGGGGAGTGCGTACGCTGCCTGCAGCAGATCGAGGACGAGATCCACGTGACGCTGCAGGAGCTCTACGTCTACCCCGACCAGCACGACAAGGCCGCGGAGCACGACGACCGCGACCTCGACGACGAGACCAGCCGGCTCGAGGACGACCTGATCGACCTCGAGCCCCTGCTGCGGGACGCGGTGGTGCTCGCACTACCGTTCCAGCCGCTGTGCATGGACGATTGCCCGGGATTGTGCACCGAGTGCGGTGCGCGACTCGCGGACGACCCGGACCACGCGCACGACGCGGCGATCGACCCGCGCTGGGCAGGGCTCCAGCAGCTCAGGCCGGACACGGCAGCAGACCCAGCACCGAACCAGCAGGACACCCAGGACTGACCTCCACCGGGAATCCCCGGCGGAGAAGCAAGCAAGCCACACGTTAAGTAGGAGACCACCATGGCTGTTCCGAAGCGGAAGATGTCGCGCAGCAACACGCGTCACCGCCGTTCGCAGTGGAAGGCCGTCGCGCCGACCCTCGCGACGTGCGCCAACCCCGCCTGCGGCGCCAAGCACCTCCCGCACCGCGCGTGCGGCCAGTGCGGCCAGTACGGCGCCAAGGCCGACCGTCGCCAAGTTCTCTGATCGTCCTCTGACCACCGACGAGCTCCGCGCAGCGCTCGGTGATCCGGTCCTGGATCCCGAGCTGCTGCAGCGTGCCCTGACCCACCGCTCGTTCGCCTACGAGAACGGGCAGCTCCCGACCAACGAGCGCCTGGAGTTCCTGGGGGACTCCGTGCTCGGGGTCGTGGTCACCGAGACGCTCTACCGCGTCCACCCGGACTTCAGCGAGGGCCGCTTGGCCAAGCTGCGGGCCGCGGTGGTCAACGCGCGCGCCCTCGCCGACGTCGCGCGGCAGATCGGTCTCGGCCAGCACATCAAGCTCGGTCGCGGCGAGGAGACCACCGGCGGTCGCGACAAGGCCTCGATCCTGTCCGACACCGTCGAGGCGGTCATCGGGGCGATCCACCTCAGCGGTGGCATCGACGAGGCCGCCAAGGTCGTCCACCTCCTCTTCGACCCGGTGATGGAGGCCGCGGCGTCCATGGGCGCCGGCCTCGACTGGAAGACCTCGCTCCAGGAGCTCTCGGCCGACCTCGGGCTGGGCGTCCCCGAGTACCTCATCGAGGACGACGGCCCCGACCACATGAAGACCTTCGTCGCGCGCGTGCGCGTCGGCCAGCAGGTCCTCGGCAACGGCACCGGCCGCTCCAAGAAGGAGGCCGAGCAGGGCGCCGCCGAGACCGCCTACCGCGAGATCAAGGCTGCCCACGCCAACGGCCAGCCCGTGCCGGAGGCCGTTCCTGCGCCTGTCGTGGCACCGGCCGCGGCCACCGGCCCCGACGCCTGAGACGTGCCCGAGCTCCCCGAGGTCGAGGTCGTCCGCGCCGGGCTCGAGCGCCACGTCGTCGGCGCGAGCATCGAGGCCGTCGAGGTGCTCCACCCGCGGCCCGTGCGCCGCGACCACCGCGGGCCGACCGGGTTCGCCGCCGCCCTGGTGGGCCAGCGCATCGAGGCGGTCCGCCGCCGCGGCAAGTACTTCTGGCTCGCCCTCGCCAACGGTGACGCCCTGCTGGGCCACCTCGGCATGAGCGGGCAGATGCTCCTCCACGAGCCGGGTGCGCTCGACGAGCGCCACCTGCGGGTCCGGTTCACGCTCGCCGCCCCCGCGCCGCTGGTCGAGGAGGGCACCCCGGCGCCCGTCACCAGGCCCCTCGAGATGCGCTTCGTCGACCAGCGCATGTTCGGCGGCCTCGTGGTCTCGGCAGGCGGCGCGGAGCTGCCGGCCGAGATCGTGCACATCGCCCGCGACCCGATCGACCCGGAGTTCGACGACGACGAGTTCGTGCGCCGCGCGCGGCGTCGTACGTCCGCTGTCAAGCGGCTGCTGCTCGACCAGGGCCTCATCTCGGGCGTGGGCAACATCTATGCCGACGAGGCGCTCTGGCGCGCCCGGCTGAACGGAGAGCGGCCGGGGGACCGGCTCACCGGTCCGGTGCTGCGCGAGCTGCTCGGCCACGTCCGCGACGTGATGGGCCAGGCGCTGGCCCAGGGCGGCACGTCCTTCGACGCCCTCTACGTCAACGTCAACGGCGAGTCCGGCTACTTCGACCGCTCCCTCGACGCCTACGGCCAGGAGGGGGAGCCGTGCGGACGCTGCGGCACCGCCATCCGCCGCGTCGCCTTCATGAACCGCTCGTCGTTCTTCTGCCCGACCTGCCAGCGGCCGCCGCGAGCGCGGCGCGCCGGTAGGCGTTGACCGCCCGCCACCTCGGTGGGACTCTTGGAGACGGCCGCTACGCGGTCCAGTACCCCCTTCTGGAAAGGCACCCCATGGCGAAGGCGCTGATGGGTCATGTGAACAACGACGTACGGACCGCCTCGGTCCTCGCAGTCGAGAACAGCCGGCTCCGCCGCCGGGTCGGGGACCTCGAGTCACTCGTCCTCCGGCTGCAGGCCGAGAACGACCGCCTGGCTGCGGCTGCTCGTGACGAGCTGAAGGTGGAGGACCTCCAGCCCGCCTGACGCGACCCGCGTCACGTCACGGAAAACCTGCTGCACCCCGCCGACCCCCGGCGTAGGGTCTCGCGCTTGTGACCCGCTTCGTCGAGACCGTCCTGCCGGCCCGTCTCGGCCGACGCTTCCGGTGGCTGCTCGCCTCGTCGTGGACGACCAACATCGGCGACGGGGTCGCGATGGCGGCCGGGCCGCTGCTCGTCGCCTCGCAGACCGACGACGCGCGCCTGGTCGCGATGGCCGGGCTGCTGCGTGGACTGCCGTGGCTGCTGATCGGGCTGCACGCGGGCGCCATGGCCGACCGCCTCGACCGGCGTACGGTCGTGGTGACCGCGAACCTCGTGCGCACCGTCGTCCTCGCGCTGCTCTGCGCCTCGATCGCCACCGGTCACGTGTCCATCACGGTCGTGCTGGTCTCGGTCTTCGCGCTGGGCGTGGCCGAGGTGTTCGCCGACTCGACCTCGAGCACGCTCACCCCGATGTTCGTCGACAAGGCCGACCTCGGCATCGCCAACTCCCGGATGCAGGCCGGTCTCCTGACGGCCAACCAGCTCGTCGGACCGCCGGTCGGGGCGTTCCTGTTCGCAGCCGGGATGGTGTGGCCGTTCGCGAGCCAGCTCGTGTGCGTCCTGCTCGGCGTGGTCCTGGTGTCGCGCATCGGCTCGACCCGCGACCAGGTGCGCGCCTCGGTGGACACCCACGTGCGCCAGGACATCGTCGAGGGCATCCGGTGGCTCTGGGGCCACGCGGCGATCCGCACCCTGGCCATCGTGATCCTGACCTTCAACATCACCTGGGGCGCCGCGTGGTCGATCCTCGTGCTCTGGTCCCTCGACCGGGTGCACATGGGGGAGGTGGGCTTCGGCCTGCTGACCACCGCCTCGGCGCTCGGCGGGATGGTCGGCACGTTCCTCTACGGTCGGCTGGAGCGCCGCTTCGACCTCGCGACCCTGATGAAGACCTGCCTCCTCCTGGAGGTCCTCATGCACCTGGCGCTGGCGCTCACCACCGTGCCGTGGGTCGCCCTGTTGATCATGTTCGGCTTCGGCGCCTACGCGTTCGTGTGGTTCAACGTCTCGCAGGTCGTGCGCCAGCGGGCCGTGCCGATGGAGTTCCAGGGCCGGGTGGGCTCGGTCTACCTGATCTTCGTCTTCGGTGGGATGGTCATCGGGCAGGGCATCGGCGGCGTGATCGCCCAGCACTGGGGGCTGGCCGCGCCGTTCTGGTTCGCCTTCGTCGGCTCCGGCCTCACCCTCGCGCTCGTGTGGTCGCGGTTGCCGAGCATCGCGCACGCCGACGAGCCCGCGGCCGCGACCGCCTGACCGGGCTACGACGGCTCCGGACCGACGTCAGGGACGCAGCCGGCGTCCCAACCGAGCCACCAGGCCGGTGCCGTCCCGTGGGGCGGGGTCCGTCGCCTCGGCACGCGCCCGGTCGCGCTCGCGGCGCGCCCGGTCGCGGGCCGACCGCACCTTCGCGAGACGTTCGCGTGTCTCCGTGAGCTGTTGCTCGAGGTCGGCGACGACGTGGGCCGGCACCAGGTCCGCGTCGCCGGGCCGCGGTGACGGCGACTCGTCCGGGAGCTCGGCCCGGAGCCGGGCGAGGGCGGCTCGCGCCTCCTCGGTGGCCACCGCCGGGTCGCGCCGGCGGTCGAGCCGTCGCAGGGTCGCGTAGAACTCCTGGTCGCCCACCCGCGTCGCGGTGATCCGCTCGACGGCGAAGTCGACGTGGCCGAGGGCGAGCAGGTCGTCCAGCAGGCCGGCGAAGACCTGCGGCGTCAGGGGCCAGACGTGGCAGTCGACGTAGTCACCGGCCTGCTGCCGGGCGACGTGCCGGCGTACGTCGTCGAGCGGGTGCGACCCCTGCGTCGGCGGCTCCTCGCCGGCCCACGCCTGCTCGGCGGAGTGGTCGACGGCCCGCATGAAGTGGTCGAGCACCGCGCGCACCGACGGCGTGCGGTCGCCGTCGAGGTGCGCCTGGACCACCTGGCCGACGGTCGCCGGGGTGCGGTGCACGTCGAAGCAGTAGCGGCGGTCCGGGACGGCCAGCAGCAGGGCGCCGTCCCAGGTGAGCACCTGGGCGACGTCGCGCAGCCAGCCGACCATGTCGGGCACGTGCTCGATGACGTGGCTGGCCACCACGTGCTGGTAGGGCGCGTCGGCCGCGACCGCCTCGGCGAGCGTCGACACGGTGCCGTCGGGGCGGGTGAGCCAGAAGTGCTGCTCGGGGATCGCGTCGGGATCGACGGCCGGGTTGCCCTCGTAGTGGGCGACCAGCCCAGTCCGGTCGACGACGTCGACGTAGCGGACGTCGGCCACCTCGGCGCTGACGACGGGGTTGGCCAGGGGACCGATCTCGAGGCAACGCCCCTGACGGAGGTCGACGTCCCCCACGATCCGGGCACGGCGTGCGGCTCTCATGCCTGCCGACCCTAGGTCGTCACCCGGCCGGTGCCCCGCACCCCGTGCCACGATGGGCGCGTGGATGCCCTCGCAGAGCTCGTGGAGTCCCTGCCCGCCGGTGTCGTCGCGACGGACCCCGCGACCGTCGACACCTACCGCCACGACTGGTCGCGCGACGTCGGCGCCGGCACCCCGGTGGCGGTGGTGCGCGTCGAGGACGCCGAGCATGTGCAGGTCGCGGTGCGCTGGGCGGCCCGTCACGGCGTACCGGTCGTGCCGCGTGGCGCCGGGTCAGGTCTCTCGGGTGGCGCCAGCGCGGTCGACGGCGGCATCGTGCTCAGCCTCGAGCGGATGCGGGCGATCGAGATCGACACCAGCTGCCAGGTCGCCGTCGTCGAGCCGGGCGCCTTCAACGCCGAGGTGAAGGCCGCCTCGCGCGAGCACGGCCTCTGGTACCCGCCGGACCCGTCGTCCTACGAGATCTGCTCGATCGGCGGCAACGTCGCCACCAACGCCGGCGGCCTGTGCTGCGTGAAGTACGGCGTCACCACCGACTACGTCCTCGGCCTCGACGTCGTCCTCGCCGACGGCACCCTCATCACCCTCGGCGGCAAGCGGATCAAGGACGTCGCCGGGTTCTCCCTGCTCAAGCTGTTCGTCGGGTCCGAGGGCACGCTCGGCATCGTCACCAGGGCGATCCTGCGGTTGGTGCCGCTGCCGCTCCCGCCCGCGACGCTGGTGGCGTCGTTCCCGTCGGTGGTGGCCGCGGCCGAGGCGGTCGTCGCCGTACGACGCTCGCTGCGGCCCTCGATGATGGAGCTGATGGACCGCGCCACCATCAACGCCGTCGAGGACTTCAGCCCGCGCGGCCTCGACCGCACGGCCGGCGCGCTGCTGGTTGCCCAGTCCGACGCACCGGGCGATGCCCGGACCGCGGAGATCGCCACCGTCGAGGCGGCCTGCGTCGCCGCCGGTGCGACCGAGGTCGTGGTCACCGACGACCCGGCCGAGGGGGAGATGTTCGTCGAGGCCCGGCGGATGGCCTTCCCGGCCGTCGAGGCACGCGGCAGCCTGCTGCTGGAGGACGTCGGCGCCGCGGTGCCGCTGCTGCCCGACCTCCTCGCCGCGGTCACGGAGATCGCCGAGCGCCACGACGTCGAGATCCCCACCGTGGCTCACGCGGGCGACGGCAACACCCACCCGATCATCGTCTACGACGCCGCCGACGCGGACTCCGAGCGCCGGGCCCGCGCCGCGTTCGACGACATCCTCCAGGCGGCCATCCGCCTCGGCGGGACCATCACCGGCGAGCACGGGGTGGGGCGCACCAAGAAGGCCGCGCTGCCCGACCAGCTCGGCGAGGACGTGATGGCGCTGTCGCGGCGCATCAAGGACGCCCTCGACCCCGCCGGCATCCTCAACCCGGGTGCTGTCCTATGAAGCCCATCGGCTGCCCGGGGTCCCCGCGGCGTTGTTCGGAGGAGCTGAGCGGGGGAGAAGAACGTCGTGGGGTGGGTCTACCGTCGGCTCCATGATCCGCGAGCGCCACCTCTTCGGTCCCGGTCCCTCCAACCCCTACCCGGAGGCCACGCGCGCACTCGCCGAGCCGCTGCTCGGGCACCTCGACCCGGAGTTCCTCCGGATCATGGATGAGACCTGCGACATGCTGCGCGCCGCCTGGGGCACCGACAACACCCGCACGCTGCCGCTCAGCGCGACCGGATCGGCCGGCATGGAGGCGGCGTTCGTCAACACCGTGCACCCCGGCGACGTCGTCGTGGTCGCGGTCAACGGGCTCTTCGGCCAGCGCATGACCGACGTCGCAGCCCGGTGCGGCGCCGAGGTCGTCGCGGTCGAGCACGACTGGGGGCAGCCGGTCGACGTCGACCGCGTGCTCGCCGCGCACCCGTCGCCCGCGATCATCGCCGCGGTCCACGCAGAGACCTCGACGGGCGTCCGCTCCGACATCGCCGCGCTGGGGGCCGGGAAGGGTGACGCCCTGCTCCTCACCGACGCCGTGACCTCGATCGGCGGCATCGAGCTGCGCGCCGACGACTGGGGCGTCGACATCGGCTATGCCGGCACCCAGAAGTGCCTCGGCGTCGCCCCCGGACTGGCGCCGTTCACCATCAACGACCGCGCCTTCGAGCGCCGCGTCGAGACGCCGCGATCGTGGTACCTCGACCTCGGCATGCTCGGGGGCTACGTCGGTGAGGCCGGCGTCAAGGGCGGCCAGCGGACCTACCACCACACCGCACCCACGGCGATGGTCGCGAGCCTCCACGGCGGACTCACCCGGATCCTCGAGGAGGGGCTCGAGGGCGTGTGGGCGCGCCACCAGGAGGCCGGCGACGCGCTGCAGGCGGGGCTCCAGGAGATGGGCCTCGAGCTGTTCGCCGCCGAGGGCAGCCGGCTGCCGGAGCTCACGACGGTCAACGTGCCCGACGGCGTCGACTCCGCGGCCGTCCGCAAGGAGCTGCTCGACCGCCACGGCATCGAGATCGGCGCGGGTGCGGGGGCGTACGCCGCCAGTGTCTGGCGCATCGGCCTCATGGGCCGCAACGCCCGCCCCGACGCGGTGCTGCTCGTGCTCGCGGCGCTGAAGGACGTCCTGGGTCGTGGCTGACGGCCTGGTGCTGCGTCCGATGACGCAGCACGAGTACGACACCTACCGCACGCGGTCCGTGCAGGACTACGCCCGCGAGATCGCCGAGGCGCGCGGCCTGGACCCCGCTGATGCCCTGGCGACCGCCGAGGGAGAGTTCGCCGAGCTGCTGCCCGACGGGTTGCCCAGCCCCGGCATGCACCTGTGGACGGCGGTGACCGGTGACGGTGAGGCCGTCGGCCTGGGCTGGCTCGAACTGCGCCGCAAGACCTCCGGGGTGTCGGCCTGGGTCTACGACGTGCACCTCGACGCCGACCGACGGGGGCAGGGTCTCGGCCGGCAGCTGATGGAGGCCTTGCACGAGCAGGCGCGGGAGCTGGGCGCGACGACGATCGCCCTCAACGTCTTCGGGCACAACACGGCAGCGATCCGGCTCTACGACTCGCTCGGCTACGCCGTCACGGCGCAGCAGATGCGTCGCGACCTCTGACCGCGCCGACGGGGTCAGTCCAGCCGCTCGACCGCCAGCCGACCGAGCGCCACGACGCCGCGCTGGGGCGGGCGTACGTCGGTGAAGCTGACGTCGAGGACCGAGACCGTGCGGCCGGTCCGCACGACCAGGACCCGGCGCCAGTCGGCGAAGTCCGACTGGAACCACCCGATAAGCATCCCGGCGGACTCGTCACCGACCAGCGGCGGGAACCACGCGCGGTTCTTGAGGCGGACGTCGCTGCCCTCACCGTCGTCGGTGTCGACGTCGCCCACGCAGTGCTTGCTGAAGCCGCGGTAGCGCTGCACGAGGGCGCGGGCCTTGCGCACCGAGTCGAACCGGACGAGGGTCTGGTCGATGAGCGCCACCGAGCGGCGCCGGCTGCTGGGCGAGACGCTGCCCTCGATCGCGCTGCTGCCGCGCACCGCGACGCCCTGGTCCTCGCAGCCCCGCGGCGAGAAGACGGGGGACCGCATCACGGTGCGCAGCGGATCGCGCATGTCGGGGTAGACGACGACGTGGTCCTCGAGCGTGAGGAGGTCCGCCCGGGTGAGCCGCTCGGGCGGTGCCGGCGCAGCGACGACCGCTGACGGCGCAAGGAGCGCGGCGAGGACGGCCAGGGCCGCGGCGAGGGGGATGAGCGGGCTCGGCATCGCCCCAGCATGGCCCGGTGCCACGCCGCGTGCAACGGCCGCGAGCGGCGGCGGGTGTCGTAGGGTGAGCCGCGCTGAGCTTCCCCAGTTGTCAGTGGCCGTCTCTCGACCCGGTGAGGAGCCCGCGTTGTACCTGAAGAGCCTGACCCTCAAGGGGTTCAAGTCCTTCGCGTCCTCGACGACCATGCAGCTCGAGCCGGGCATCACCTGCATCGTCGGCCCCAACGGATCGGGCAAGTCCAACGTCGTCGACGCCCTCGCCTGGGTGATGGGCGAGCAGGGCGCCAAGAGCCTGCGCGGCGGCAAGATGGAGGACGTCATCTTCGCCGGCACCTCCGGCCGCCCCCCGCTGGGCCGCGCCGAGGTGCAGCTGACCATCGACAACTCCGACGGCGCGCTGCCGATCGACTACGCCGAGGTCACGATCAGCCGCACGATGTTCCGCAACGGCGGCTCGGAGTACGCCATCAACGGCACCGGGTGCCGGCTGCTCGACGTGCAGGAGCTGCTCAGCGACTCCGGCATCGGCCGCGAGATGCACGTCATCGTCGGCCAGGGGCAGCTCGACTCGATCCTGCACGCCACCCCCGAGGACCGCCGCGGCTTCATCGAGGAGGCCGCCGGCGTCCTCAAGCACCGCAAGCGCAAGGAGAAGGCGCTCCGCAAGCTCGACGCCACCGACGGCAACCTCACCCGGCTGGCCGACCTGCTCTCGGAGATCCGTCGCCAGCTGAAGCCGCTCGGCCGGCAGGCCGAGGTCGCCCGGCAGGCGCAGACGGTGCAGGCCGACGTGCGCGACGCCCGCGCCCGCCTCCTCGCCGACGACCTCGTCAACGCGCGCACGGCGCTCGAGTCCGAGATGGCCGACGAGTCGCTGCTCGTGCAGCGGCGCGAGGAGGTCGAGGCGCAGGTCGCCGCCGGGCGCGAGAGGGAGTCCCGGCTCGAGGCCACCCTGCGTGACGACCTGCCCCGCCTGGCCGCCGCGCAGGAGACCTGGTTCGCCCTGTCCGGGCTCAAGGAGCGGCTGCGCGGCACCGCGTCGCTGGCCGACGAGCGGATCCGCAACGCGGCCGGTGCCGCCGAGGGCGACACCGTCGATTCCGGCCGCGACCCCGACGACCTCGAGGCCCAGGCCGAGCGCGTACGCCGCCAGGAGGCCGAGATCGCCGAGCAGGTCGAGCAGCAGCGCTCGGGCCTAGACGCCGCCGTGGTCGCCAAGCGCGCGGCCGAGGAGGCCGCGGCCGAGGAGGAGAAGCGCATCGCTGGGCTCCAGCGAGCAGCCGCCGACCGGCGCGAGGGTCTCGCGCGCCTCACCGGCCAGGTCAACGCCCTGACGTCCCGCTCCGAGGCGGCCGACGCCGAGATCCAGCGGCTCACCGACGCCCGCGAGGACGCCGCGACCCGCGCAGAGCGGGCGCAACGCGACTTCACCGCGCTCGAGACCCGGGTCGCCGGGCTCGACGCCGGCGAGGAGGGTCTCGACTCCGAGCACGAGGACGCCGTCGCCGCCCTCGACGAGATCGACGAGCAGCTCGCCCGGGCCCGTGAGGACGCCCAGCAGGCCGAGCGCGAGCGCGCCGGCCTCGTCGCGCGCCGCGACGCGCTCGAGATCGGCCTCAACCGCAAGGACGGCGCCGGCGCCCTGCTCGCCGCGACCGACGAGGTCGGCGGCCTGCTCGGCTCGGTGGCGGCGCTCCTCGACGTCGACCACGGCTACGAGACCGCGGTCGCCGCCGCGCTCGGTGCCGCTGCCGACGCGGTCGTCGTCTCCGACGCCGCCTCGGCCGTCGAGGCGATCGCCCACCTCAAGCACGACGACCTCGGTCGCGCCGGGATGCTGCTGGGTGGCGCACCTGCCGCCGACCGCGACTGGCCCCCGCTTCCCGACGGAGCGGCCTACGCCGTCGACGTCGTGTCCGCGCCCGACGACGTACGCCCTGCCGTGGCGCGGCTGCTCCACCTGGTCGCGGTCGTCGTCGACCTCCCTGCCGCCCGGCGGCTGGTCGCCGAGCGTCCCGACGTCGTCGCCGTGACTCGCGAGGGCGACCTGCTCGGCGCCCACTTCGCGGCCGGTGGATCCACCAGCCAGCCGAGCCTGATCGAGATCCAGGCAGCCGTCGACGAAGCCGGTGCCAAGCTCGCCGAGGCGACCGCGTCCGCGGAGCGGCTGGGCTTCGAGATCTCCCGCCTCGAGGCCGCCCGCCACGACGCCCTCAAGCGCGTCGACGTCGCCCTTGCGAAGCTGCACGAGTCCGACGCGACCCTGGCCGCGGTGGCCGAGGAGCTCGGGCAGTACGGCTCGCAGGCCCGCGCCGCCAAGGGCGAGGCCGACCGGCTCGAGCGCGCCATCACCACCGCCCGCGAGGCCCGGGAGGCCGCCCTCGCCGGGCTGGTCGACCTCGAGGCCCGACTCGCCGCGGCCCAGGACGTCACCGACGAGGAGCCCGACACCGCCGACCGCGAGCGCCTGGCCGAGGCGGCCCGGGAGGCACGCCAGGCAGAGATGGACGCGCGTCTCGCCCTGCGCACCGCCGAGGAGCGGGCACGGGCGCTCAACGGTCGCGCCGACTCGCTCCTGCGCGCCGCGCAGGCCGAGCGCGAGTCGCGCGCCCGCGCGGCCGAGCGCCGCGAGCGGCTGATCCGTGAGGGGGCCGCTGCGAAGGCGGTGTCCTCCGCGGTGCGAGTCGTGCTCCACCAGCTCGAGCGCTCGGTCATGCTGGCCGCCGACGAGCGCGCCGCCGTGGAGGAGTCCCGCCGGGGGAGCGAGCAGGAGCTCATGGCCGTGCGCACCCAGCTGCGCGACCTCGGCCGTGAGCACGACGAGCTCGTCAGCTCCGTCCACCGTGACGAGATGGCCCGCACCCAGCAGAAGATGCGCATCGAGCAGCTCGAGGAGCGCGCGCTGGAGGAGCTCGGCCTGGACCCCTCCGGCCTGGTCGACGACTACGGCCCGGCCACGCTCATCCCCTTCACCGGGCAGGTGCCCGAGGGCGAGGAGCCGCCGGAGCCCACGCCGTTCGTGCGCGAGGAGCAGGCCAAGCGCCTGCGCACCGCCGAGCGGACCCTGTCGATGCTCGGCCGGGTCAACCCGCTCGCGCTGGAGGAGTTCTCCGCGATGGAGGAGCGGCACAAGTTCCTCACCGAGCAGCTCGAGGACCTCAAGCGCACCCGCAAGGACCTCCTCGACATCGTCCGGGAGGTCGACGCCCGCGTGGAGCAGGTCTTCACCGAGGCCTACGCCGACGTGGAGAAGGCCTTCGACTCCACCTTCGCGCGCCTCTTCCCGGGCGGTGAGGGACGACTCGTCCTCACTGCTCCCGACGACATGCTCAACACCGGCATCGAGGTCGAGGCGCGACCGGCCGGGAAGAAGGTCAAGCGGCTCTCGCTGCTGTCGGGCGGCGAGCGGTCCCTCGTCGCGGTCGCCTTCCTCGTTGCGCTCTTCAAGGCCCGGCCCTCGCCGTTCTACATCCTCGACGAGGTCGAGGCAGCGCTCGACGACACCAACCTCGGCCGGCTGCTGGAGATCTACGAGGAGCTGCGCGAGAACTCCCAGCTGCTCGTGATCACCCACCAGAAGCGCACCATGGAGGTCGGCGACGCGCTCTACGGCGTCACCATGCGGGGCGACGGCGTCTCCGCGGTCATCAGCCAGCGGCTCCGCGACGCGGAATCCGCCTGATGCCCCAGGACGTCCCCACCCGGTCCGACTACGTCGCCTGGCGGACCGCGACGACGCGGTGGCGCGACGACGACGCCTACGGCCACCTCAACAACGCGACCTACTACGAGCTGTTCGACACCGCGGTCAACGCCTACCTCTACGAGGCGACCGGCGTCGACGTCCGGGCGCTGCCGCAGATCGGCGTCGTCGCCGAGACGAGCTGCCGCTACTTCCGTGAGATCGGCTTCCCGGAGCCGATCGAGATGGGCCTCGTGGTCGACAAGGTGGGATGGAGCTCGATCGTCTACCGCATCGGCCTGTTCCAGGGAGCCTCGGACGAGGCGGCGGCCGAGGGGCGCTTCGTCCACGTCTACGTCGACAACTCGAACGGCGCCGGCGAGCGGCCGGTCACCCCGATGCCCGACGTCGTGCGCGAGGCCGTCGTACCCCTGCTCCGCCCGGAGGGGTGAGCGGCCTCACCCCGACGCGCCGGTGGCGGCCGTCGATGCGTGGGCGCCACCCGTCGTGTGCCACCGTGGAGGAGACCCGACCGGCCCACCTCGGAGGAACCCCGTGCTCGCGATCGTCCTGATGATGTCCCTCGGCGTGCTCGTCGCCGCGGCCGTGGCTGTCTACGTCGCCTATCCCCACCGCGGCGAGGAGATGCCCGTCGCGCCGCAGCTCGGCGACGCCATGCGCAAGGGCGTCGACGCCCTCCCGACCCTCGAGGACTCGGAGTCTCGCGTCTGACCCCACCGGGCGGGTGACTCCCGGCGTGGCGCCTCGCGCCGACCCGCGCGCGGACTAGCGTGCGAGAGGTGACCGGCTCTCGCCACGACGTCGCCAAGGGCTACTGCGCCGCCTGCGGCGCGATGGTGCCCCGCCAGTTCCGGTCCGGACCCGACGGCCGCCCCGACGCGGCCTGTCCCAGGTGCGGGAGCCTGGAGCGGCACCGGTTCCTCTCGCTGCTGCTCGGCAGCCTCTCGCCCGAGCTGCGCGACCTCGACACGGTGGTCGAGATCGCGCCGTCGCGCCAGTCGAAGGTGCTGCTCGACCGGCTCGATGCCCGGCGCCGCATCAGCCTGGACGCCGGCTACGACGCCCGCGACGTCGACGCGCTGGCCAGCCTGACCCACCTCCCGCTGCGGGACGGCTCGGTCGACCTGCTGGTCTGCTACCACGTGCTCGAGCACGTCCCGGACGACTGCGCGGCGATGCGCGAGATCGCGCGGGTGCTCAGCCCGCGCGGCATCGCGCTCCTCGAGGTGCCGATCAAGATGGGCGTGGCGACCGAGGAAGACCCGTCGGCGACCCCGGAGGAGCGCATCCGTCGCTTCGGCCAGGTCGACCACGTGCGCTGGTACGGCGACGACTTCGACGCGCGCCTCGCGGACGCCGGCCTCGCGTCGGTGCGGGTGACGCCGCCGGCGCTCGTGGGGGAGTCCGCGGTGCGGTGGTTCCGGCTGATGCCCCACGAGGTCGTGTGGGTGGTGCACCCGGGCCGGGGGAGCGCGTCCCCGATGCTGGCGGGCGGCCCCGGCTCGGGCCTCACCGCCGCTTTCGACGCCGTGCTCGCCGACCTCGCGAAGGCCCAGGGCCGCCTGGCACGCGAGCGCGAGCGGGCCACCCGACTCGTCGCCCAGCGCGACAGCCTGCGTGCTCGTCTGGCCGAGGAGCAGGCCCGCCGAGCGGCCGGGGTGCTCACCCGGCTTCGGCGCGTCGTGCCCCTCTGATTGGATTGACCCCATGGGTGACTGGCTCTATCTGATCATCGCCATCGCGGTCGTGGGCCTCCTCACGCTCGCCGGGCTGCTGACCTCCGGACGACGGCGGAAGGAGGTGCCGCCGCCGAGCGGGCGCACCGACGTCATCGCGCCGCCCCCGACCGAGGCCGAGGTCGCGACCGAGGCGCCGCCGGAGCCGGCGGTCGACACCGCCGAGCCGGTCGTCGGGGCCCCGACCCTCGAGAAGCCGGAGAGCACGGCGTCGCGCCTCGTGCGCCTGCGGCAGCGGCTCTCCCTCTCCCAGGGAGGCCTCGGCAAGGGCCTGCTGGCCCTGCTCAGCCGCGAACGCCTCGACGAGGACACGTGGGAGGAGATCGAGGACACCCTCCTGACCGCCGACATCGGCGTGGCGCCCACCCAGGCGCTCGTGGAGCGCCTCCGCACCCGCCTGCGGGTCGAGGGTGGCCAGCCGTCCGACGTACGAGCGGTGCTGCGCGAGGAGCTGATCGAGCTCGTCGGCACCGACCTCGACCGACGCGTGCAGGTGACCGGCGCCGACGGCAAGCCCGGCGTGGTGCTCGTGGTCGGCGTCAACGGTGCGGGCAAGACCACCACCGTCGGCAAGATCGCCCGGATCCTCGTCGCCGAGGACCTCTCGGTCACGCTCGGTGCCGCCGACACGTTCCGCGCCGCCGCCGTCGACCAGCTCGCCACGTGGGGTGAGCGCGTGGGCGTCGAGGTCGTGCGCGGCCCCGAGGGCGGCGACCCGGCCAGCGTCGCGTTCGAGGCCGTCAAGCACGGCGTCGACAACGGCGTCGACACGGTGCTCGTCGACACGGCCGGCCGCCTGCAGAACAAGGCCGGGCTGATGGACGAGCTCGGCAAGATCAAGCGCGTCATCGAGAAGCAGGCCGACGTCACGGAGGTCCTGCTCGTCCTCGACGCCACCACCGGCCAGAACGGCCTCATCCAGGCCCGCGTCTTCAGCGAGATCGTCGACGTCACCGGCATCGTGCTCACCAAGCTCGACGGCTCCGCCAAGGGTGGCATCGTGGTGCAGGTGCAGCGCGAGCTCGGGGTGCCGGTCAAGCTCGTCGGCCTCGGCGAGGGACCCGACGACATGGCGCCGTTCGACGCGGCCGCCTTCGTCGACGCGCTGCTCGGCTGACGAGCCGGCACGTCCTCGCGCCCGTGCGGCGTCGAGGCGGCGCGTCCTGATGCCTGAGCGGCGTCGAGGCGGCGCATCCTGACACCTGAGTGGGGTCGAGTCGGCGCATCCTGATGCTCGATCAGCCAGGACGAGCCGACTCGACGGGTCTGCGACGTCAGGACGAGCCGACTCGACGGGTCTAGGGAGTCAGGACGAGCCGACTCGCCGGTCAGCGGCGGGCGAGGAGCGCGTGCACGGCGTCGTCGATGAGGGTCTCGGCCCGCTTGTCGAAGCTGTGCTCGGCGATGATCCGGGTCGCGATCTCGCGGCGGGTGGCGTCGTCGGGGAAGGCGTCGTACGGCGGCGTCACCAGGCGCGCCAGCTCGTGCTCGTTGTCGAAGGGGAGCACCAGGCCGGAGAAGATCTCCTGCAGGCCGTCGATGCGGTCGCTGAGGATGCGGGCCCCGCAGGCTGCTGCGTCGAAGAGCCGGTTGGAGGCGAAGCTGTCGCGGCGCATGTCGAGGTGGTGGTCGTTCAGCACGATCCCCGCCGAGGCGTAGAGCGCGCCGACCTCGCGGTTGTCGACGCCGCCGGAGGCGATCTGCTCGCGCTCGACGAAGTCGGTCCAGTCGTTGCCGTGGAGGGTGAGGTCGGCGCCGATCGCGAGCGCGCTGCGGACGGCGTAGCGGTAGATGCCGCGTGAGTTGCCGACGAAGAGGAGCGCGGGCCCGGTGTCGGGCTCGGCCCTGTCGGGGTGGAACCAGCGCGTGTCGGTGCACTGCAGGAGCTGCGTGACGGGGGTGCCCCACTCGCGGCTCACCCGCTCCGACCAGCTGGTGCTGGCGGCGTAGACGAGGTCGAAGCCGGCCACCTCGTCGGGCGTGATCATGTCGGGGTGGCTGATGATCCACCCGACGTTGAGCAGGCCCGGCCGGGGCGTGACGCGGTCGAGGCCGCGGAGCACCAGCAGCACGTCGTCGTGGTCGCGCGAGTCGCGGTGCCGGGCGTCGCGGCGATCGATCGCCACGTGCTGTCCGCGTCGTTCGAGGGCGTCGGCCAGCGACCGGGCGAAGTAGGTGTCGCCCCACCTGTCGCCGCGCTGGGCGGCGGGCGCCGCGATGTCGACGGCCCACCGCAGCCGCGGGGGCGACTCGCGGATGCCCTCGACGGCCCGCAGGACGAGCTCGGGCACCAGGACCGACGGCGCGCCCCGGTCGTCGGGGTCGGCACTGACCATCCGGCTGCGCTCGTCGGTCACCTCGAGCCCGGCGGTCCCGAGCTGCTCGCGGGAGTGGTCGGTCGCCGGCCGCGGCCCGGCGAGCACGGTCGCGCGCAGCGACGACATGGCGCCGATCAGCGCCTCGGCGTCCGCGTAGGCGGTGCGGGAGGTGATCACCGCGTCGGGCACGAGCACCGATCCACCGAGCCCCGAGCGCTGCACCCTCAGGCCGAGATCGGTCTCGGCGAGGACCGAGTGGTAGCGCGAGTCGAGACCGCGCAGCGCGACCGCGGTCTCGGTGCGCAGCGCCACCAGGGGTGAGGCGGGTGCGGCGATCCCGCACTGGCCGATCCGTACGGCGTCGCTGGTGGGCAGTCCGGCGAGGAACAGCTCGGGGTGCGGGTTGACGGTGGTGAAGCGGGCGCCGGCGCTGAGCACCACGCCGTCCAGGTCGACGACCAGCGGCTGCGCCATCCCCACCCCGGGCTCGCGCAGCACCCCGGCGAGCTGTTCGGCGATCGGCTGGCGCGGCGGCATCGCCTCGGGCCGGACCAGCACGACGGTGCTGCCGCCGGCCTCCACGACGCCGACGTTGGTGGCGACCGACATCGAGACCGGCGCGGGGACCGAGACGAAGCGGGCGCCCGAGATGACCGAGGCCATGGAGGCGGCCAGGACGTGGTGCGCCCGGCGCATGCGGACGCCGACGAGCACCAGCTCCGACCCCTCGCGCGGCACCGAGCCGAGCCACTCCACCGTGCGGCGGGGCTCCGGTCCCAGCGGCATGACGTGACTGACCAGCGCCTCGTCGGTCTCCCGGCGTGCGGCCGCGTCCCAGTCCACGAGCTGGCGCTCGAGGACGACGGAGTCCCAGTCGTCGTCGAAGCCCGGCGGCGGGATGTCGGGGCGTCGCAGCACGGGTACGTCGACGGCGAGCGGCTCGTGGTCGCGGGTGAGCCGCAGCAGCAGGTCGCGCTCCACCGCCCCGTCGAGGCCCTCGTCGAAGCCCCCGACGTCCTTGACGGCGTCTCGTCGCAGGAGCGCGGTCGCGAGGTCGACGGGGCGCCCGCCGAGCAGCTCGTGGCGCGATCGGCCGACAGCCCCGGCGCCCGCCACCACCGCGGCAGCCCCGCTGTGGTGGGCGTGCGCCAGCAGGTCGGCGAGCATCTCGGGCAGCCACTCGCGCCCGAGCGGCAGGAGGGCCACGTGCTCGCCGGTGCCGTGCTCGAGGGCCACGTTGAGCGCGCGGGCGAGCCCGCACCGCGACTCGCGCACGACGGTGACGCGGTCGTCGAAGGCCGCCACGCCCTGCAGCACGGCTGCGGTGTCGTCGACCGACCCGCGGTCGACGGCGACGAGGTGCCAGTCGGTGAACGACTGGGCCTGCAGCGACGCCACCGTCTGGTGGACGAGCGGTCCGGCGTCCTGCGCGGCCATCACGACGGTCACCGCCGGGGAGGTGCCCAGGGAAGCGGGGAGCGCCGGCGTGGGGCCGACCAGCGGCGGACGCTCGCGGACGACCTCCTCGCGCCACTCGGTCGCGGCCGCGATGGCGGCGGAGCGGTAGGTGGACCAGGACACCTTGCGGGGCAGGATCCGCGTCGGCAGGGGGGTGCCGGGTCCGGAGGCCGAGAGCCAGTAGGACAGCGCACCGTAGGGGTGGTGCCGGGCCTCGGGGTAGGCCGCGAAGATGATCCGCGGGTCGACGAGCGGGTGCGGCGCGATGCGGTTGCGCCGCCGACGCTCGGAGACGTACCAGAGGACGGGGTGCTGGCCGACCCGCTGCCAGGAGCGGCGCCGCCCGATCCACTGTGCCTCGAAGAGCGGGTGGGGGGACACGTCGCCGGCGTCGACGACCGCGCGGGCCGCCTCGAGCGTCGACTCGTACGTGGTGCCGAGCTGGGCGGCGACGTAGTCGATGTCGACGAGGCCGGAGGCGACCATGACCTCGGCGGCGTCGTCGAGCCTGACCTGGCCCGGCCGCCGACGCTCACCGCGCATCGGAGTACCTCACCCGCGGGAAGAGGGGCTCGAGGGCCAGCGGCGTGGGGAGCAGCCGTTCGGTGTCGCGGAGGGGGTAGTACTGCGCGGTCTCCTCGAGGAACTCGCGCACCCCGTCGAAGCGCTGCGGGAAGCGCCGCTCGCACAGCTCGAGCAGCCGCTTGGCGTCGAGGTTGTAGGGGTCGTAGCGCAGGGTGTCGATCTTGACGTAGGGGAGGCGGGCGTTGTCGAGCACCCGGTCGGCCAGGCTCCGGGCAGGGTTCCAGGGCTCGTTGGCTCGCTCGCGCCACTCGCGCACCTCGGCGCGGGTGCGCGGGAAGTGGGACCGGTGGGCGGCCCACCAGCGCATCCGCTCGCGGGCGATGCGGCGGTCCTCGGGGGTCTCGACGAAGTAGGTGTCGGAGAGGAAGCCGGCCTCGTAGAGCCGGCGCGACATGCCCACCTCGTAGCGCCGGATGACCTGGCGGCGCTTGGAGATCGGCTCCATCTCCTCCCAGAACGTCGTGAACGCCCGCGACCCGACCACCCACGGGCGGAAGGCGATGAAGAAGGACTGGATGTGCGGCGCGACGCGCTCGGCGCCCGTCAGGCCCCAGAAGTCGCACGGCCGCGTGGCCATCTCGGCGAAGACCGACTCGTAGGAGTCGAGGGCGAAGACGTAGGTGTCGTTGCAGACCACCACCTCGTCGTACGCCGTGAGGTCGCCGGCGGCGTCGAGGCCGACCTTGTAGCTGAAGAAGTCGTAGCCGTAGTTGGCGCGCTCGACGAGGACCGCCCGCTCGGTCAGCCAGGCGCGCGCCGAGTCCTGCAGGTTGGCCGTCGTGCAGACCAGCAGGGTGTCGACCGACGCGGCGAGCGCCTCCACCTGACCGCGCACGTGGGGCCGCAGCTCCCCGGCGACGTCGTAGTGCGCCATCACGGCCAGTCTGGACACGGCCGAACACTAACAAGCGGACTCCGGGGCCGATCCGTTCACACACCTGTAACACGGGGGCTCATTCCGTTGCGTGCGTGCAACATCCGTCGCGGCCCGGCGAAACCTCGTCCGCACAGGCTGCGGGTCATCACGTGGGCACCGCCATGACAGCGGCGTCATGGCCCGGGTGACCACCCCGTTTCGTTCGTGCTCGAGTTCCTGGAGGTCCTGTGGACGGCTATTACGCCTTCATGCTGGTGGCGACTGCCTTCGTCCTGATGATGACGGTGCCCGCGCTGGCCCTGTTCTACGGCGGCATGTCGCGGTCGAAGTCCGTGCTCAACATGATGATGATGTCGTTCATCGCAGCCGCCATCGTCGGCATCCTGTACGTCGCCGTCGGCTGGTCGATGGGCTTCGGCGGCAAGGGCACCTTCTTCGCCAACCCGTTCGAGCTGTTCTGGCTCGACGGCGTCACCACCGACAACTACATCTACGTGATGTTCCAGATGACCTTCGCGATCATCACCGCGGCGCTGATCAGCGGCGCGGTGGCCGACCGGCTGAAGTTCTCCGCTTGGGTGGTCTTCCTCCCGCTGTGGGCCCTCATCGTCTACTTCCCGATGGCCCACATGGTCTTCAGCTGCACCGACGACTCGCTCATCTGCGGCCGGATCGGCGCCCAGGACTACGCGGGCGGCACGGCCGTCCACATCAACGCCGGCGTCGCGGCCCTGGTGCTCGTGCTGCTCCTCGGCAAGCGCATCGGCTGGCCCCGCGAGCAGATGCGCCCGCACAACCTCACGCTGACCATGCTCGGCGCAGGCATGCTGTGGCTCGGCTGGTACGGCTTCAACGTCGGCTCGATCGTCTTCGGCACCAGCTTCGACGAGGACCCCGAAGCCTTCCTCTCGCAGTTCTACTCCGAGACCGGCCGCACCTTCGCCAACACCACCCTCGCCACCATGGCCGCCATCCTCGGCTGGCTCCTGATCGAGCGGCTCCTGCACGGCAAGGCCACCTCGCTCGGTGCCGCCTCCGGCATCGTGGCCGGCCTGGTCGCGATCACCCCCGCAGCCGGAGCCGTCGACATCAGCGGCGCCGTGGCCATCGGCCTCGTCGCTGGTGCGGTCTGCGCCTGGGCCGTGGGCCTGAAGTACAAGCTCGGTTACGACGACTCGCTCGACGTGGTCGGCGTGCACCTCGTCGGTGGCATCGTGGGCACCGTGCTGATCGGCGTGTTCTCCACGGCTGAAGGCGCCGGCGGCGTCAACGGGCTGCTCTACGGTGGCGGCTTCAGTTCGCTCGGCGCCCAGACCCTCGGTGTCCTCGTCGCGGTCCTCTACTCGGGCATCCTCACCACTGTCATCGCCCTGGCGATCAAGTACACGATGGGCCTGCGCCTCGACGAGGAGGACGAGGTCAACGGCATCGACCTCGTCGCCCACGGCGAGTCGGCGTACGACCTGCACAGCGGCACCAGCGGCGGCAGCAGCAGCGTGCTCGCCGCCTCCACCGCCCCTGTCGCGACCACCACCAAGACCGAAGGAGCCAGCGCATGAAGCTCGTGACCGCGGTGATCAAGCCGCACAAGTGGGAGGACGTCCGCGAGGCGCTCGAGACCTTCGGGGTCGCCGGGATGACGGTCTCCGAGGTCAGCGGCTACGGCCGCCAGAAGGGCCACACCGAGGTCTACCGCGGGGCGGAGTACGACATCGCCCTCGTGCCCAAGATCCGCATCGAGATCGTCGTCGACGACGCCGATGCCGACGACATCGTCGGGATCGTGGTGAAGACCGCGCAGACCGGTCGGATCGGCGACGGCAAGGTCTGGGTCAGCCCCGTCGAGACCGTCGTCCGTGTCCGCACCGGCGAGCAGGACGCGTCGGCACTCTGATGACGTTCCCTCTTCTCGGGACTCACAGGGACGTGAAGGCGTGAGCACCCCACGCCCTTCCTCTCCTCCGCTCCGCTCCTCCGAGCAACGACGCAGGGACCCCGCGTGACCGCAGAACTGCGACAGACCAGGGCCACCTCGGCCGACGAGCTCTGCCGGGAGGCGTACGCCGCCTCCGGCGGGCCCGTCACCGGGGTGGCCCTGGTCGCGGTCGGGGGGTACGGCCGGGGCGAGCTCGCGCCGCACTCCGACCTCGACGTCGTCCTGGTCCACGAGGACGGCCTCGACCTCGGCGACCTGGGGGCCACCCTCTGGTACCCGCTGTGGGACTCCGGGCGGCGGCTCGACCACTCGGTCCGCTCGATGAGCGAGGTGCTCGAGGCGGCGGCGGACCTCCGGGTCGCGCTCGGCCTGCTCGACGCCCGCCACCTCGCCGGCGACCCGGGCCTCAGCCTGCGGCTGCGCACCACGATGCTGGCCGACTGGCGCCGCCAGGCCCGGACCCGGCTGCCGGAGCTCAAGGCGATGACGCTCAAGCGCCACGACGTCACCGGCGAGCTGGCCCACGTGTCGGTGCCCGACGTCAAGGAGGCCGAGGGCGGGCTGCGCGACGCCGGGGTGCTCAAGGCGATCGAGGCCAGCTGGCTCGTCGACGCCTCCACCCCCGCACTCGAGGCGGCGCGCCAGATGCTCCTCGACGTCCGCGACGAGGTGCAGGACCTCGCTGGCCGGCCGGCCGACCGCATCGCCCCCGAGATGTGGGGACCGCTGGCCGAGCGTCTCGGGCTCTCCGACGCCGGGGCCGCCCAGCGCCACGTCCGCTCCCTCGGCCGGCGGATCGCCCACCTCTCGCGGCTGGCGTGGCGGCGTACGGACGCCGTGATGGCCCGGTCGACGGGAGAGCGTGGCCGGCGAACGCCCGCGCTCGAGCGGATCGCCCCCGGCATCGCGCTGTCGCGCGGCGAGGTCGTCCTCGACGCGGGCACCAAGCCGGGCGACGACCCGACCCTGCTGCTCCGCGCGGCGGCGGAGGCAGCGAGCCGTGACGCCGTCCTCGCGCCCACCACCGCCGCCCGGCTGGTCCGGGAGGGCGCCGAGCTCCCCGTGCCGTGGCCGGTCCCCGCCCGCGACGCGCTCGTCCGCCTGCTTGCCAGCGGGCCCGCCCTGCCGCCGGTGTGGGAGACCCTCGACGAGGTCGAGGGCATCGAGACCTTCCTGCCCGAGTGGGAGCAGATCCGGCTGCTGCCCCACGCCTCGGCCATCCACCGCTTCACCGTCGACCGGCACGTCGTGGAGACCTGCGCGGAGGCGGGCGCACTGATCCGCAGCGTCCGCCGGCCCGACCTGCTGCTGGTGGCAGCGCTGCTGCACGACATCGGCAAGGGCTCGCTGCACGACCACTCGGTGGCCGGGGAGCCCCTGGCCCGCAAGGTCGTGGCCCGGATGGGCTTCACCGACCTCGACGCCGAGGTGGTGGCCTCCCTCGTGCGCTGGCACCTCCTGCTCGCGGACCTCGCGACCACCCGCGACCCCGACGACCCGGCCACCACCGCCGAGCTGCTCACCCACGTCCCCGACGCTGCCAGCCTCGAGCTGCTGCGCGCGCTCACCGAGGCCGACGCCCGAGCGGCCTCGCCGGCGGCGTGGACGACGTGGCGGGCGTCGCTGGTCGACCGTCTCGTCTCCCGGGCCGCCCACGCGCTCGGTGCCGAGATCACGCACGTCGACCCTGCCGGGTCACTGCCCGTCCCCGACGTCGTACGACGCGACCCGACCGCCGTGTCGGTCGAGATCGCCCCGCACGGGGTCGGCGCCACCCTCACCGTGGTCGCGGCCGACCGCGTCGGCCTGCTCGCCGACGTCGCCGGCGGCCTCGCCGCGCTGAGGGTGCCGGTCCACGCGGCCCGCGCCTGGTCGCAGGTCGACGCCGACGGCGAGTGGGGCGTCAGCGCGTGGGAGGTCTCCGACGCCTACCTCGACGCCAGCGTCGTGCGCGAGCGGATCCGCCGCGTCGTCGAGGGCACCCAGCGGCTCCCCGACCTGCCCGCGCGTCCCGACGGCGAGCTGCCACCGATCGTCGAGGTCCGCCCGGACGCCTCGCGCGCCTCACTGGTGCTGGAGATCCGCACCTCCGACCGGCCCGGTGTGGTCCACCGCGTGCTCACCACCCTCGCCGGTCTGGGGCTCACGGTCGCCTCCGCGCACGTCTCCACGCTCGGCCCCCAGGCGGTCGACGTGTTCTACGTCCAGGAGGTCGGTGGGGTGCGCCCCACGGAGGAGCGGGCCGCGGCCGCCGCCCATGCCGTACGCACGGCGCTCGGCGGCTGAGCTCGGCGGATGAGCTCGTCGGGTGAGCCCGGACGGGGTGCGGCCGTTAGTCTTGGTCGTCGTACCAGACTCTGAACCACCCTGATCCACCACCGATGCGAGGGACAGACCCACACCGTGTTCGCCACACTCTCCGACCGCCTTGCCGACACCTTCAAGAACCTGCGGGGCAAGGGCCGGCTCTCCGAGGCCGACATCGACGCCACCGCGCGTGAGATCCGCATCGCGCTGCTCGAGGCCGACGTCGCGCTGCCCGTGGTGAAGGAGTTCGTCGGGGCGGTCAAGGAGCGCGCCCGCTCCGAGGAGGTCAGCGGCGCCCTCAACCCGGCGCAGCAGATCATCAAGATCGTCCACGAGGAGCTCGTCACGATCCTCGGCGGCGAGACGCGCCGCCTGCGCTACGCCAAGAGCGGGCCGACGGTCATCATGCTCGCCGGCCTCCAGGGTGCCGGCAAGACGACGCTCGCGGCCAAGCTCGCGCTGTGGCTCAAGGACCAGGACAAGACGCCGATGCTCGTCGCGGCCGACCTCCAGCGTCCCAACGCCGTCCAGCAGCTGCAGGTCAACGGCGAGCGCGTCGGCGTCCCCGTCTTCGCCCCCGAGCCGGGCAACGCCCAAGGAGTCGAGCACGGTGGCGACCCGGTGGACGTGGCGCGCCGGTCGATCGAGGAGGCCAAGCGCAAGCTCCACGACGTCGTCATCATCGACACCGCCGGTCGCCTCGGCGTCGACGCGACCCTCATGCAGCAGGCCGCCGACATCCGCGACGCGGTGCAGCCCGACGAGGTGCTCTTCGTCGTCGACGCGATGATCGGCCAGGACGCGGTCACCACCGCGCAGGCCTTCCTCGACGGTGTCGGCTACGACGGCGTGGTGCTCACCAAGCTCGACGGCGACGCGCGCGGCGGTGCCGCGCTGTCGATCCGGTCGGTCACCGGCAAGCCGGTCATGTTCGCCTCCAGCGGCGAGAAGATGACCGACTTCGACCTGTTCCACCCCGACCGGATGGCTTCCCGCATCCTCGACATGGGCGACATGCTCACCCTGATCGAGCAGGCCGAGAAGGCGTTCGACTCCGAGCAGTCGCTGAAGGCTGCCGAGAAGCTCGCCACCAAGGGCGGCTTCACGCTGGAGGACTTCCTCCAGCAGATGATGCAGATCCGCAAGCTCGGCTCGATGACCAAGATCATGGGGATGCTCCCCGGGATGGGTCAGTTCCGCGACCAGCTCGAGAACTTCGACGAGCGCGAGATCGACCGCATCCAGGCGATCATCCAGTCGATGACGCCGGCCGAGCGCGACAACCCGAAGATCATCGACGGCTCGCGTCGCGCGCGCATCGCGGCCGGCTCCGGCCGCCAGGTGTCCGACGTCAACCAGCTCGTCGACCGCTTCTTCGAGGCGCGCAAGATGATGGAGTCGATGGCCAAGGGCGGCGGGGTCCCGGGGATGCCCGGGATGCCGGGGATGCCCGGCATGGCCGGTGGCAAGCGCTCCGGCGGCCGCCAGGCTCCGCAGGCCAAGGGCAAGAAGGGCAAGAAGCGCGTCTCCGGCAACCCGGCCAAGGCTGCCCAGCAGAAGGCCGCGCAGAAGACCGCCACGGACGAGAAGGCCGCCAACCCCTTCGGCAACCCCGACGGCGCCGACGTCGACTACGAGAAGGCTGCCGAGCAGCTCAACCTGCCCAAGGACTTCTCCCAGTTCCTGAAGTGAGACGAGCAGCCGATCACGAGCGGAGCAAGTGACCGGCGTGGGCTCGGCCAGGTTGAGCAGGCGACACGACCGAGGGACGAGGTCGTGCGAGCGCGTCGAGACCAGGAGCTGGAAGTGAACCGCAGGTCGTCACTGATCGTCGACGGCGCCAACGTCGTCGGGTCCGTGCCCGACGGCTGGTGGAAGGACCGCGCGGGGGCGGCGCGCCGCCTGCACGAGCGGCTCCTGGTCGCCGACACGTCGTACGACGAGATCGTGCTCGTGCTGGAGGGACAGGCCAAGGGTGGCGTGCGGGCCGGCAGGGACGGCCACGTGCGCACGGTGCACGCGGCGCGTGACGGTGACGCCGAGATCCGGGAGCAGGCGCGCCGCGCAGGCGAGGCCGGCGGCCACGTCGTCGTGGTGACCGCCGACCGTGCGCTCGCTGCCAACGTGGCGCCTGCCCAGGTGCTGAGCCCGTCCTGGCTGCTCGACCGGCTCTGACGCGGGCCGCCTCAGCGCTCTGCGTGCCGGGGCGATCCTCCGGTGCGCGTGAGCCCGACGGCTCGCACGCTGGGCAGCCCACCTTGCGCCGCCGCCAGCGTCACGTCGTACTGCACGTAGCGTCCGGACACCTCGGCGCGGCTGCCCGGCCTGGTGACGACCTTCCAGTCCGACCAGGCGCCGTCGGGAGTGGCTCGGTCGCCGGCCCGGACCCGCACCACGATCTGCGAGCCCGCCGGCGCGTTCGCGTCCAGCACCAAGCCGTGCCACCGGGCCTTGCGCCCGGAGTCGACCACGCGTGAGGTGTAGCGGCCCCAGCCGCGCACGCCCAGCGTGAGGCCACCCAGACCGGCGTCGTCGACGCGGAGGTCACCCTCGAGCGAACCGGTGCGGAAGTCCTCGGCCGTCATCATCGCGATGCCCACGCCCGGGGTCCGGAAGCGGCTGGACCGTTGCAGCGCCGCGTTGCCCGAGCCGTCCCGCGAGGCCACCCGCAGGCTGTACGCCCGCCGGGCGAGCAGTCCCGTGACCACGACCGTGTGGCTCCTGCTGAGGGTCGAGTCGAACCCGCGCCTCCGCAGCGGGGCGCCGGCGCGGCCGAGGCGCACGACCGAGGTCGCGGGCTCGTTCGTCCGCCAGGTGACCCGCGCCGACCCGTCGGGCAGCGGCAGGACCCGCAGCCGGCTGACGCGCGGGGCGGTCCGGTCGACGGCCGCCGTCACGAACGACGCCGGCGCGGCGTGAGCCGCCGGCCACACCGTGTGGCGGCCGCCCGGCCCGCGCGACTGGACGCGGTAGTAGTAGCGCGTCGCCGGCCGCAGGTTCCCGAGCGCGGCGAGGTGGTCGGTGGTCCGATCCGCGAGCGCGACCCGGGTGGAGAGCGCGGTGGGCGCAGTGCCGAGCAGCACGACGCTCGTGCCGGGCTGCTCAGTCGTCCAGGTGGCCGTGGTGTCGCCGGTGTCGGACGTGGTGACGGCCGCGCCCGAGACGCGGTTGGCGCCGCCGCCCCCGCCACCCCCGCCCCCGGCGTACGTCGCCTGGTGAGCGCCGCCGATCGCCGGGAAGACGGCGTACTGCTGGCCCTTGACCGTCATCGTCGTGAACGGGACCGAGGTGCTCCCGCGGGTCACCGTCGTGAGGGTGCTGCCACCGGGACCCGTCGTCGGCAGCATCGCCGTCAAGCCAGTTGCGCCGACTCCGACGCCAATGGTGAAGGAGAGCGTGTTGCCGCTCCAGGAAATGCCGCTGAACGACGATGCGTTGCGACCGTCCGTCCAGGTCAGCAGCTGCCGGGCCGTGATGACGGGGACATTGCGAGCCTGCGCCGACGCCAGCACCTGGGTGTCCTCGAAGGTCGAGGCGCTGTCGGTGTGCAGGTTGGCGGTGAAGGCGCCGTAGTAGCCCTGACTGCCCAACGCCCGGTCCAGCAGCGTGTTCGGGGTGAACGGGTAGGTCTGGCCCGACTCGTCGGTCATGTTGGTGTTGGCCTGGAAGACGTCGATCATCGAGCCGTCGGTGTCGGTGAACCGCATGGGCATGCCCGAGCCGTTCATGAACCCGGGTCGGTCGGCGACCCAGGAGCCCGGGTAGTAGTAGTAGTTGGTGTCGAGGCGCATCCCGTTGGCGAGCTCCGCCTTCGGTTGCGAGACCCAGTCGCTCCAGACGATGCAGTGGTAGCGATTGGTTGTTGGTGACGGGAGCGAGTTGTACTTCGTGCGCCACGTCGACAATTGGCTGGTGTACGTGTCGGCAAGCTGTTGGTAAGAGCCGAAGTTGGTGCAGTTGTTCTGCACGTGGATACCGACCTCGAAGCCCTGGCTGTCGAAGGTCGCGGCCTGCGAGTTGGTCATCGCCGTGCTGGGGAAGATGTACGAGGTGAAGCGCGGGCACTCCCAATTGGCCACCGAGCAGCCCGAGGGACTCGCGGCAGCATAGGTGCTGAAACGGCCAGGTGTGCCGTTGTTTCCGTGGTCGTCGCCGGTGGCCACCACGACCGCCCTGTGGGTGCCTGGGAAGTACCAGAACCGCGGCACCGGGAGCCGGTCGCGAGTCGTCACGGTGACCAGGTTGGCGAGCAGCCGCTGCTGCTCGTCGGCCTGTGGGATGTGTGCCTTGGACAGGTTGACCCAGTCGGTCGCCCCGCTGCCGCCGAAGAACAGGTCGTTCGACCGGTTGGGCGTGGCTCCGTCGCGGTCCTGGCCGGCCCACGCGACGTTGCCCTGCCGCGTTGCGATCACCGAGCGGGCGAGGTCGAACGCGAACGTCGCGACTTGGCCACCGTTGGTGCCAACGCTGCGCAGGGTCACAGCCGGCAGCCCGGTGCTGGTGGTGGCGTTGGAGTAGAGCGTTGCCACCGAGGCCGCACCGTTCAGGGTGTAGCGGCTGGCGGTGCCGTGGAACTGCATCGTGTCCGTCGTGATGCCGGCCCCGGGCTCCGCGGCCGGGTTGACCGCGAGGTAGCCGTCGGCCACGGTGCCCGCCTGCGCGGTGATGCCGGCGAGGCCGTAGAGGCGGCTGTCGGGTCGCATGGCGATGAGGTTGCCGCCGGCGTTCACCCAGTCGGTGAGTGCCGTCACCTGGGCGTCGGTGATCGCGACGTCCCCGAGGACGACCACGGCGTACGACGCCAGGCTGGTGGCGTTCAGCGTCGAGACCCGCACGTTCGTGAACTCGTTGAGACCCTCGGCCCGGATGATCTCGCTGAGGTAGGTCGACGACGGGTTGCCGCTGCTGGTGACGACCCCGATAGGACCGCCAGGCCCGTCTCCGATCCCGGGCGGTGGCTCGCCCGCTGTCTGGAACGACCACGACACCGGCGCCATCGTGTTGCCGGCCGAGTCCCTCGCGCCGCTGACCTCGACGGTGTAGGTCGACGTGTAGGCCAGATCGGCGGCGGGCGTGACCGTCGCCGTTGACGTTCCGGCGTCGTAGGACGTGGTTGACGGCACCACCTGACCGCCCGCCGTCTTCAGCACCATCGACACCGAGGACCCGGTGACCAGCTCGTTGAAGGTGGCGCTAGCTCGGACCCCGACCGCCACGCCGGTCGCGTTCCCCGCGGGTACCCGCGAGACGATGGTCGGCGGGATGGTGTCGTTGGCCTGCTCGGAGAAGACCACGTCGACCCAGTAGTTCTCGCTGTTGAAGCTCTGGTCGGGGAAGGTGCTCGGTGTGGAGGTGTATCGGTAGGTGCCGTTGCCGCCGTCGGTGCCGTTCTGGAGGGCCGTCAGCGGCCCGCGGGTGGTGGCCGTGCTGAAGTATCCGCCGTTGACGGCGTAGCGAGTCGGCGTGAAGTAGGACGCCACGTAGGTCGTGTTGGCGTTGACTGGGATGGGTGAGGCGAAGGTGGCCTCCTGCCAGCCGCTGGCCGACTCGTTGGTGAAGGTGACCTGGCCGAGCCGGGTCCCGGTCCGGGTCCAGAATGACCCGACGTGGGTGCCGCTGGTCTGGGTGGGCTTCCAGTAGCGGATCCCGGTGATGTAGCCCGCAGTGCTGGTGCGGAACTTCACGCCGAGCTCGACCGAGCTGGTGTCCGGGTCGGTGCCGGCGGGGGTGGTGGTCGACGGCCAGATCGTGCACGGGCATCCCGAGGTCGTCGCAGTGGTGGTGAAGGACCACGACACCGGGTCCATCTGGTTGCCCGAGGCGTCACGGGCACCGCTGATCGAGGCGGTGTAGGTGGTGCTCGTGGCCAGGTTGCTACCGGGGTCGAAGGTCGCGGTGCGGCTCGCGGCGTCGTACGACGTGGCCCCAGCGACGGCGGTGCCGCCCGGGCCGCGCAGCTCGAAAGTGATGGTCGAGGACGTCACGGCCTCGCTGAAGGTCGCGGTGGCGTTGGCGGTGGTGGCGACGTTGGTCGCGCCGACCGCGGGGGTGCGCCCAGTCACCGCCGGGCTGGTGGTGTCGGCCGCCTCAGCGGTGAAGGACCACGACACCGGGTCCATCTGGTTGCCCGCGGTGTCCGTGGCCCCACGGAGCGTCGCCGTGTAGGTGGCGCTAGCGGTGAGGGCGCTGGTCGGGTCCAAGGTCACCGTTCGGGTCGCCGTGTCGTACGTCGTCTCTCCCGGGACGACGCTTCCGCCGGGAGCGCGTAACTCGACGGTGGCTGAGCTGCCCTCCACCGGCTCGCTGAAGGTGCCCGTCACGTTGCCGCCTACTGACACACCGGTGGCGCCCGGCGCCGGAGTCCGCGCCGTCACGGTCGGCTTCGTCGTGTCGGGCCCGTCCTCGAAGACCACGTCGACCCAGTAGTTCTCGCTGTTGAAGCTCTGGTCGGGGAAGGTGCTCGGTGTGGAGGTGTATCGGTAGGTGCCGTTGCCGCCGTCGGTGCCGTTCTGGAGGGCCGTCAGCGGCCCGCGGGTGGTGGCCGTGCTGAAGTATCCGCCGTTGACGGCGTAGCGAGTCGGCGTGAAGTAGGACGCCACGTAGGTCGTGTTGGCGTTGACTGGGATGGGTGAGGCGAAGGTGGCCTCCTGCCAGCCGCTGGCCGACTCGTTGGTGAAGGTGACCTGGCCGAGCCGGGTCCCGGTCCGGGTCCAGAATGACCCGACGTGGGTGCCGCTGGTCTGGGTGGGCTTCCAGTAGCGGATCCCGGTGATGTAGCCCGCAGTGCTGGTGCGGAACTTCACGCCGAGCTCGACCGAGCTGGTGTCCGGGTCGGTGCCGGCGGGGGTGGTGGTCGACGGCCAGATCGTGCACGGGCATCCCGAGGTCGTCGCAGTGGTGGTGAAGGACCACGACACCGGGTCCATCTGGTTGCCCGAGGCGTCACGGGCACCGCTGATCGAGGCGGTGTAGGTGGTGCTCGTGGCCAGGTTGCTACCGGGGTCGAAGGTCGCGGTGCGGCTCGCGGCGTCGTACGACGTGGCCCCAGCGACGGCGGTGCCGCCCGGGCCGCGCAGCTCGAAAGTGATGGTCGAGGACGTCACGGCCTCGCTGAACGTCGCGGTCGGGGAGATGGCGAGGGCGACACCGGCGGCGCCGACGGCAGGCGTGCGGGCCGTGATCGCGGGCTTGGTGGTGTCGGCGGCGGCGGTGGTGAAGGACCAGGTCACGGAGTCCATCTGGTTACCGGCCGCGTCGCGGGCGCCGGACAGGGCGGCGGTGTAGGTCGTCGTCGCTGACAGGGCCGCGCTCGGCCGCAGCGTCGCAGTCCTGCTCGCAGCGTCGTAGGAGAGGGCGGCGGGCACCACGGCGCCGCCCGGCGCACGGAGCTCGAACGCGAGCGTGGACTGCTGCACCGCCTCGCTGAAGGTGGCGGTCACGTCCGTACCGACGGCGACGCCAGCGGCGCCGGCGACGGGGGTGCGGGCCGTCACCGTCGGCTTGGCGGTGTCCGCGCCCTCGGCGAACACCACGTCGACCCAGTAGTTCTCGCTCTGGAAGGTCTGGTCGGGGAAGGCCCCGGCCGTGCTGCTGTAACGGAAGACGCCGTTGCCACCGTCGGTGCCGTCCTGGAGCGCGGTCAGGGGGCCGCGGGTGGTGGCGCCGCTCTGGAAGTAGCGCGAGGTGACCACGTACCGACTCGGGGTGAAGTAGGACGCGACATAGGTGGTGCCGGCCGTCACCGGAACGGGCGTGGCGAACAGCGCCTGCTGCCAGCCGCTGGCCGACTCGTTGGTGAACGTGACTTGGCCGAGGCGGGTCCCGGTTCGCGACCACAACGAGCCCACGTGGGTGCCGGTGGACTCGACGGGCTTGTAGAAGCGGATCCCCGTCACCAGGCCGTCGGTGGCGGCCCGGAACTTGACTCCCACCTCCACGGGATCGCGGTCGGGGTCGGTCCGCGCCGGCGTGGCGGTCCCCGGCCAGATCGTGCAGGGGCACGCGGTCGGTGCGGTCCCGACGGTGACGTTGGTGGTCGCCGCCGTGCCGAGGTTGGCGCTGTCGTCCACCGTGCGTGCCCGCAGGGTCAGGGCGCCCGAGGCAGCTGGTGTGAACGTGTAGGTCCACGAACCGCGGCCGGTGGCGCGTCGCCACGTCGCGCCGCTGTCGGTCGAGACCTCGACGCCGGCGACCTGGCCACCCCCCGCATCCGTGGCGGTGCCGGTGATGGTGACGGGCGAGCCGACCGGCAGGGTCGCGCCCGCCGCGGGCGAGGTGATGGCGGTCGTGGGGGCGGTGGTGTCGGTCGACGCGGTCGCCGCTGTGAGACCCGTGCGCAGCGTGTCGGGCTGGACCCCCATGTCGGCGAGCAGGTTGACGGTCGCCTGCTGGGCGGCCGTGTCCGCCGCGGCCGACCCTCGGTCGTGGTTGCTGTCGAGCGCCCATGCCCACTGGATCGTGCCCGCGCTGAAGACCAGCGCCCCGCTCGCGGCGCGGTGCGTCGTCATCGCATGGGTGGCCTGGCCCTGTGCGTACGTGTTGCCGTGGTCCTGGAGGCGCTCGCCGGAGCCGGCTGTCTGGGACACCCGGAACGTGCCCGGTGGTCGGAAGCCGTTGTCGGGGTCCTCGTCCCACTCGTAGCCGATGACGTTGGTGCCGATGGTCGTCGTCGCGTTCGTGCCGAGGGCGGCGACGCGAGTGTTGCGCCAGAAGCGCATCTGGCCGTCGGCCTGGCCGACCACCATGTTGATCGCGCAGCAGTTGATCGCGAACATCGTGCCGGTCAGCCCGTTCTCGGGCCGCCCCCCGTCGGCCGGCGGGCTGAACCGCGGGTCACGCCAGGTGCCGGTCCAGGTGTTGGGCTGCGGGTCGATCTTCGCGTTGGCGTGGGTCTCCTTGTAGGACACGAGCGTCCGGTGCGAGGTGCCCGACCCGTCGATGCTGTTCTCCCAGCGCGTCTTCCAGAAGACCTCGTTGCCCGAGAAGAACGCCAGGTCGACTCCCGCGTCGCGCGCCGCCTCGACGTTGGCGCGCTGGGTGCCGGACCAGTACTCGTCGTGACCGACCGACAGGAAGGCCTCGTGCTCGAGCAGCTCACCGCCGCGACGATCGGTGTCGACCCCGGACGTGTAGCTCACGTCGTACCCGTTGGACTCGAGGAAGCGCACCATCGGGTACTCGGCGTTGAACACCCAGTCCTCCGGCGCGTTGCCGCGCGTCGTGAACGGGCGGTTGTAGCTGACCTTGTAGGCGCGCCCGGCCGGTGCGCCGCTGTACAGGCTGTTGCCGCCGTAGGTGTTGTAGGCCTGCCACGTGGTGTCGGAGGTCTGGAACAGGAGGTCCGACCCGCCGTCGTCGTCGCGGACCACGAAGAACACGTGGCTCGCCCCGGCGGTGCCGTCGGTCCGGACCAGGCGAGCGAAGTAGATCCCGGAGACCGCAGTGGCCGGTACAGCCCATGACGCGTTCTGGGTCCAGTTGCCGCAGTCGACCAGGCCTGTCGCCACAGCGGTGACGCAGTTGGGTTGGTCGTTGAGCACGGTCGGGGTCACGGTCGCGACCCGGCGAGCCCCGTCGCCGCCGTAGTAGCCCATCCGGTAGATGTCGAGGCGGTACGACGTCGCCGATGTGTCGACCTTGAACCCGATCGACTGACCCTGGTCGACGCTCATGTCCGTCGCGAAGCCCTGGATGGTGGTCGACCCGGCACCCGTGATGCCCCACTCGCTCTCAGGGCTGCCGGGCAGCGTGTTCTCGCAGGCGACGGCGTTGGTGACAGGTGGGTCGCACGGTGCGGCCGAGGCAGGCGTGGAGGCGACCAGAACGGACAGCCCCGAGGCTGCCAGCACGAGCGACATCAGGACGACGAGACGTCGAGGACCGGGCACGGCAGGCTCCTTGCTCCACAGGTCTGTGTCGCCGCACCCAGGACCGACCGCGGTGCACAGGATCAACCCATCCTCGGCGGGACCGCGGGCGACGTCATGCCCACTACTGGGCACGCTGCTGCCGACGTGCGCCCCGGGGCAGGACGGGACGACCCCGCACGGCGGTGTGGCTAGGGTCGGCCGCATGACTGCGCAGCGCTTCCGTGGACCGGTCCTGCCCGACGGAGAGGCGCGGGACCTCTACGTCGTCGACGGCCGCATCACCTACGAGGCCCAGCCCGGTGCGGACACCGTCGCCGAGGGCTGGATCGTCCCCGGCCTGGTCGACGCGCACTGCCACCTCGGGCTCGACGACTTCGGCGCCACCGACGACGCGGCCACCGAGCAGCAAGCGATCGCCGACCGTGACGGCGGCGCGCTCCTCATCCGTGACGCCGGTTCTGCCGCCGACACGCGCTGGATCCACGACCGCGACGACCTGCCCCGGCTGATCCGCTGTGGTCGGCACATCGCCGCGACGAAGCGCTACATCCGCGGCTACGCCCACGAGGTCGAGCCGGCCGACCTGGCGTCGTACGCCGCCCAGGAGGCCCGCAACGGCGACGGCTGGATCAAGCTGGTCGGCGACTGGATCTCGCGCGACGAGGGCGACCTCGCTCCGTCGTTCCCCGCCGATGCCTTCGCCGACGCCATCGCCGCCGCGCAGGCCGAAGGTGCGAAGGTGACGGCGCACTGCTTCGGCCACGGCGTGCTGCCCGGGCTGATCGAGGCGGGCATCGACTGCATCGAGCACGGCACCGGGCTCACAGAGGACCTCATCGACGCGATGGTCCAGCACGGCACCCGGCTGGTGCCCACCGTCATGCAGCTCGACAAGTTCCCCGAGCACGCGGCAGCCGGGCAGGCGAGGTTCCCGGCCTACGCCGACACGATGCTCGACCTCTACGACCGCATGCCCGCCACGATCATGGCGGCCTACGAGGCAGGGGTGCCGATCTACGCCGGCTCCGACGGTGGCGGCATCAGCCGCCACGGCAACATCGCCGGCGAGATCGAGGCGCTCGTGCGGATCGGGATGCCGGCCCACGACGCGCTCGGCGCCGCCAGCTGGCGGGCCCGGGAGTGGCTCGGGGTGGACGGCCTCGACGAGGGCGCGTCGGCGGACTTCGTCGTCTACGACCGTGATCCGCGCGCCGACCTGTCCGTGCTGCGTACGCCGACGCGCGTCGTGCTGCGCGGTCGAGCCGTGGTGGGCTGACCCCGCCGACGACGAAGGGCGGCCACCCGCTCGGGTGACCGCCCCTCGGAGGGTGCGACGGCTGTCAGGCGGTCGTCGTCCCGCTCTCGAGCTCGGCCTGGGCGGCCTTGACGTGCTCGCGCGCGGTGCGGAGGTCAGCCTTGGTGCTGGTGGCGGTGATCGCCAGCGCGGCGGCCTCTGCGGCCGCGAGGTGCGTGACTGCCTCCGGGTCGGAGGCAGCGGCCTCCTCGAGGCCCTCGACCTTCTTCACGATGTTGACGACGATGCGGAAGTTCTCCACGCGGAACGAGCGCAGCTCCTTGCGGGCGGCCCGGGTGTCGACGGTGCTGTCGGCCGCCTCGACGGTGGTCCTCAGCTCGGTGAGGGCGGTCCGGGCGTCGGTCACGTTGGCCACGACCTCGGTCTCGGTGTCGTCGGCCATGGCCTCGACGGCAGTGCTGGTCGAGAGCCGCTCGAGGCGCTTGTCCTTGCCCGCGATGTCCTTGAGCAGCTGCTTGGTCTGCGCCTTCACCGTCTTCGCCGGCTTGGTCGGCTTGTCCGGTGCGGCCACGGCGGTGGCAGTCAGTGCGGACGGCGCGACCAGCGCGACGGTGGCGAGGGCGGTGGCGGTGATACGCCGGGTGGTGTTCATCTGGGAGTGCTCCTGTGATGGGGGGATGGAGTACTGACGGCGCCCCACCCTGCTGCACGCCACTGGTCCAGACAAGTCGAGGATCGGTCGTCCCGCGTGGTCACTTCGGGCCATGGTGCGCGGATGCGAGATGTGCACGGGGCGTGATGTCGGACCGGTGATCGGCTCGGGAACCGATTTGAGCCCACGGCGGTGCAGGCGGTGGGATGGGGGAGTGACCACACTCGTCGACCTCTTCCCGCCCTTCGGCCTGCACGTGCAGGCCGGCCCGCTCGAGCTGCGCGGGTTGACCGACGACCTCATCCTCGAGCTGTGCGACCTCGCCGAGCAGGGCATCCACGACCCGGCCGAGATGCCGTTCTACTTCCCGTGGACCGCTGCCGCGCCAGGCGAGCTCGCCCGCAACACCGCGGCCTACCACTGGGGCAAGAGGTCCACCTTCTCGCCGGAGGACTTCTGCCTCGACCTCGCCGTGGTCCTGGACGGCCGCGTGATCGGTGCCCAGGGGGTGGCCGCGAAGCACTTCCCGGTGACCCGGACCGGGGAGACCGGCTCGTGGCTGGGCCGCGAGTTCCAGGGCTGCGGGCTCGGCACGGCGATGCGTCGGGCGATGTGCGAGCTGCTCTTCGACCACCTCGGCTTCGAGGAGATCACCTCGGCGGCCTTCCTCGACAACCCGGCGTCGCTGGGCGTCTCCCGCAAGGTCGGCTACCGACCCACCGCGGTGAGCCGGATCAAGCGCCGCGAGGGCGAGCTGGCGCTCAACCAGGGTCTGGTCCTGACCCCAGAGACGTTCGTCCGGGATGCCGAGCCGATCCACGTCACGGGGGCGGAGGCCGTGCGTTCCTTCCTCGGGCTGGTCGCCGGCTGAGGCTGGTCGCTCCCCTCGGCCGTACCGGATTGGTCGAGCGCGGCCACCGTCTGGCAGACTCTTCACTCGTGTCCTGCGTGCCCGGACCCTCTCATCCGAGCGACGCAGTGCCCTTCGAAGGACCAGCACCGGTGACCCCACCTGGGAACTGGTCCCTCACCCACGACAATTCCTGAGGAGACACCACAAACGTGGCCGTCAAGATTCGTTTGAAGCGCCTGGGCAAGATCCGGGTGCCGCAGTACCGCATCGTCGTCGTCGACTCGCGCAAGAAGCGCGACGGCCGGGTGCTCGAGGAGATCGGCAAGTACCACCCGAAGGAGGAGCCCTCCTTCATCGAGGTGACCTCCGACCGGGCCCAGTACTGGCTCGGCGTGGGCGCGCAGCCCTCCGAGGCCGTCGAGGCGATCCTCAAGGTGACCGGCGACTGGCAGAAGTTCAAGGGCCTGCCGGGCGCCGAGGGCACCCTCAAGGTCAAGGAGCCCAAGCGCTCCAAGCTCGACATCTTCAACGAGGCGCTCAAGGAGGTGTCCGCCGAGTCCAAGGGCTCCGCGACCACCACCAAGAAGAAGACCGAGAAGACCGAGAAGGCTGAGAAGACCGAGAAGGCTGAGAAGGTCGAGAAGACCGAGGAGCCCGCAGCGGCGCCTGCCGAGGTTCCCGCGGACGAGACCCCCGAGGGCGCGGCCGAGGCTGCCGAGGCCGCTGAGACGGTCACCGCCGAGGACGCCGGCAAGAGCGAGGCGTGAGCGACGTGCTCGCCGAGGCACTCGAGCACCTGGTGCGTGGCATCGTCGACCACCCCGACGACGTCATGGTCCGCGACAAGCAGCTGCGTCGCGGCTCGATCCTCGAGGTCCGGGTCCACCCCGACGACCTCGGCAAGGTGATCGGACGCAACGGCCGCACCGCGACCGCCTTCCGCACCGTCGTCTCGGCCCTCGCCGGCCGTGGCGGTGCGCGGGTCGACTTCGTCGACACCGACCGGCGCCGCTGAGCTCAGCACCGTCCGTCGACGGGCGTCACCCCACCGGGGTGGCGCCCGTCGCGCATTTCCGGGCTCGTCAGCGATCCCCGGTCGACCGGGGATCCACTGGGCGGCGATAGCCTCGGCGGGTGAGTGATCAGGAACCGGCCGGCATCGAGGTCGTCATCGGCCGGATCGGCAAGCCCCACGGCCTTCGCGGCGAGGTCACCCTCGACGTACGCACCGACGAGCCCGAGCGGCGCTTCGCCCCTGGTACGACGCTGCGCGCGGAGGCCCCCGCCGGCGCCGACCGGCGTCCCTCCAGCCTGACCGTCGCCCGCGCCCGCTGGCACCAGTCCACCCTCCTGGTCACCTTCGAGGAGCTGGCCGACCGCAACGCCGCGGAGGCGGCGCGCGGCACCGTCCTGCACGCGACGATCGCGCACGACGAGACGCCCGAGGACCCCGAGGAGTACTACGACCACCAGCTCGTCGGCCTCGACGTGGTCGACATCGACGGCTCGCCCCTGGGCAGCGTCAAGGCCCTGGTCCACGGCTCGGCGCAGGACCTCCTGACCGTCCGCACGCCCGACGGGCGGGACACGCTGGTGCCGTTCGTGTCCGCGCTCGTGCCCGAGGTGGACCTCGCGGCCGGCCGCATCGTGGTCGCCGACCGGCCGGGCCTGGTGTCGCCGTTCCCCGACGACGCACCCGACGACGCAGCCGAGGGCGCAGCCGAGGGCGCAGGCGAGCCGCGATCGTGAGGATCGACGTCGTCACGATCTTCCCCGACTACCTCGCACCGCTGGAGCTGAGCCTCCCGGGCAAGGCCCGCGCCAAGGGGCTGCTCGACATCGAGGTCCACGACCTGCGCCGGTGGACGGCCGACCGACACCGCACCGTCGACGACACGCCCTACGGCGGCGGCGCCGGCATGGTCATGAAGCCGGAGCCCTGGGGTCAGGCGCTCGACGCCGTGGCCGCGGGAGCGACGATCGTCTTCACCACGCCCAGCGGGGAGCCCTTCACGCAGTCGCTCGCCCACGAGTTGAGCGAGCAGGAGCACCTCGTCTTCGCCTGCGGGCGCTACGAGGGCATCGACCAGCGGGTCATCGAGCACGCCGCCACCCTCGGCACGGTGCGGGAGGTGTCGCTCGGCGACTACGTCCTCAACGGCGGCGAGGTCGCCGCGCTGGCCATCACCGAGGCGGTCGTGCGCCTGCTGCCCGGCTTCATGGGCAACGCCGAGTCGCTGGTCGAGGAGTCGCACGCCGACGGACTGCTGGAGTACCCCGTCTACACCAAGCCGGCCTCGTGGAACGGGCGCGACGTCCCCGACGTGCTGCTGTCGGGCGACCACGCGCGGATCGCCGCCTGGCGCCGCGAGCAGGCGGAGCGCCGCACAGCCGACCGCCGTCCCGACCTGCTGCCGGCGACCGCACTCGTCGCGGCGCTCGCCGACCTCGACGTACGCCCCGCGGTCCCCGCCGACGCCGGCGAGCTCTACACGCTGCAGCGCGCCTGCTGGCTGCAGGAGATGGAGGCCAACCCGGGGGTCGACATCCCGGCCCTGCGCGAGACGCTCGACGACGTACGCCGTGGGGTGGGGGAGTGGACCGTGAGGGTCGCCCGGGAGCCGTCGTCGGGCCGCCTCCTGGGGGCCGTCCGCGGACGGCTCGACAGGCACGGCGAGTGGGACATCGGACGGATCATGGTGGCGCCCGACATGCAGGGCCGCGGCCTCGGCCGGGCGCTCCTGGAGCTGGTCGAGGACCTCGCGCCCGCGGACGTCACGACCTACGTCCTGTTCACCGGCGCAGGGTCCGTGGACAACCAGCGGATGTACAAGAAGGCGGGGTTCCGGCTGCGGCCGGACCGGAAGGCGCCGCCGGGTGCCGTGGTGATGACCAAGCAGGCCCGACGTCGGATTTCACGCTGACGGCACGCTCTGGCAGACTTCACCCTTGGCCCGCTCGAGGCCAGGGTCGCCCGGATGCATCACCGATGCGCCGCGCCGGGGTCCCGCCGTACCGCACCTGCCACAGGGGGCGCGCCGGCCGGCCGCACCGAGCACCAGCCAATTCCATCACCACCAGAATCCGCGGCTGACCTGTGGCACTCGCGAGGAGCAACGTCATGACCAACGTCATCGCCGACCTCGGCACCGCCCTCAAGCGCGACGACGTCCCGGCCTTCCGCGCCGGCGACACCGTCAAGGTCCACGTCAAGGTCATCGAGGGCAGCCGCTCGCGTGTCCAGGTCTTCCAGGGCGTCGTGATCCGCGTCCACGGCTCGGGCATCGGCCGCACCTTCACCGTCCGCAAGGTCTCCTTCGGTGTCGGCGTCGAGCGCACCTTCCCGGTGAACTCCCCGATCTTCGAGACGATCGAGATCGTCACCCGCGGTGACGTGCGCCGCGCGAAGCTCTACTACCTGCGCAACCTGCGCGGCAAGGCTGCCAAGATCAAGGAGCGCCGCGACGCGTGATCTGTGGCACCGCGCCGCGAGGCGTGGGTTCGACCAGGGACTGGTTAGTCTCTGCGAGTGACTTCCGACGGCCGCGGTTCCTCGTCCCTCTCAGCGGGTGAGGAACCGCGGTCGTCGCGTCTTGAGGAGCAGTCGGAGGATGACGCGATGAGTGGTCGCACCCAGCACGAGCCGGAGCAGAAGACCGGCCGCAGCAAGCGGAAGCAGCTGCCGCTGTGGCAGGAGACGATCCTGCTGCTGGGCGTCGCGCTGGTGCTCGCGATCGTCATCAAGACGTTCTTCGTCCAGGCCTTCTACATCCCCTCGGAGTCCATGGAGCCGGGGCTGATCCTCAACGACCGGATCCTGATCCAGAAGGTCTCCTACTGGGGCGACGGCGAGCCCGAGCGCGGCGACGTCGTCGTCTTCAAGGACCCGGGTGGCTGGCTGCCGCCGATCGACTCGGCAGGCCCCACCAACCCGGTCGCCAAGGCGATGGCCAAGATCGGCCTCTACCCGACCGGCGGCCACCTCGTGAAGCGCGTGATCGGCGTCGCCGGCGACACGATCGAGTGCTGCGACGAGCAGGGCCGCCTCATCGTCAACGGGCATCCCCTCGACGAGTCCGACTACGTCAAGCGCGGCGGTGCGACCTGCAACGGCCCGATGCCCACCAACGGTGCGTGCGACGAGAAGTGGTCGGTGGGGCCCATCCCCGGCGGCCACATCTTCGTGATGGGTGACAACCGCTCGCGCTCGGCCGACAGCTCTCAGAAGATGTGCCAGTCCGACGAGACCGAGTGCGTGCCCGGCGACGAGTTCGTCCCGGTCGACCTGGTCGTCGGCAAGGTCTTCGTGCTCCTGTGGCCCGCCGACCGCTTCCGCTGGAACACCCGTCCGGACACGTTCGAGGACGTGCCGGCACCGTCCTCGTGACCGTGGCCGCCCAGCTGCCGCCCCAACCCCTCCCCGGAGGCGTGACCGTCCGTCGCGACGCCGGGATCTACGGCTACGAGCGCGCGCTGCGCCGCGCCGGCCTGGAGCCGATCGCGGGCGTCGACGAGGCCGGACGTGGTGCCTGTGCGGGACCGCTCGTCGCGGGCGCGGTGATCCTCCCGCCGGGCAAGGCGGGCATCGTGCCGGGGCTGGCCGACAGCAAGCTCCTCACCGAGGCCGCGCGCGAGCGGGTCTACGCCCAGGTGGTGCGCCGGGCGCTGGCCTGGTCGGTCGTCGTCATCGACAACGAGGAGTGCGACCGGCTCGGCATGCACGTCGCCAACCTCGAGGCGCTCCGGCGCGCGGTCGCGCGCCTCGGGACACGGCCGTCGTACGTCCTCACCGACGGGTTCCCCGTCGACGGCCTCGGCGTCCCCGGCCTCGCGGTCTGGAAGGGCGACCGGGTCGCCGCGTGCATCGCCGCCGCCTCGGTCATCGCCAAGGTGACCCGCGACCGGTTGATGGTCGGGCTCCACGACGAGTGGCCCGACTACGACTTCCGCACCCACAAGGGCTACATCACCGCCGACCACGAGGCGGCGCTGGCGCAGCACGGTCCGTGCCCGCTCCACCGGATGCGGTTCGTCAACGTGCGGCGTGCGGCGGGTCTCGAGCCGGTCCCCGGGGCAGAGGTGGCTAGTCTCGGCTCCACGCCGGACAGCACCACCGAGGAGGACCGATGAGCGCCGAGGATCTCGAGAAGTACGAGACCGAGATGGAGCTCACCCTCTATCGCGAGTACCGCGACGTCGTGGGCATCTTCAAGTACGTCGTGGAGACCGACCGCCGCTTCTACCTCTGCAACCAGGTCGACGTGAAGGCCCGCTCGGAGAGCGGCGACGTCTTCTTCGAGGTCTCGATGACCGATGCCTGGGTCTGGGACATGTACCGCCCCGCGCGGTTCGCCAAGAACGTGAAGGTGCTGACGTTCAAGGACGTCAACGTCGAGGAGCTGGCGCCGCAGGACATCGACCCGCCCAAGGACTGACGTCCGGGCCGGCGTTGGTCGGTCCGCCGCCTACCTGGCCACGGATCGTCCACAGGCGACCTCCTCCGGCCGATCTCCACAGGCCGCCGCCCGGGCCGTCGAGGGGCGTCGGTGGGGCGCGGTGTGCTGGTTCCTCCCGAACCTGCCCACCGGAAGGCACCCACGATGGCCCGACGAGCTGCCGCTTCCCCCTTCGCCCTCGACCCCGGCGCCGAGCACCGTCGCCGGCTGGGGGAGCGCGGCGAGACCATCGCGGCGCGCCACCTCTGCCGGCTCGGGCTGGTCCTGCTCGACCGCAACTGGCGCTGCGACGCGGGTGAGATCGACCTGGTGCTGCGCGACGGCAACGTCCTGGTGATCTGCGAGGTCAAGACCCGCACGTCCACCGACTACGGCGCTCCGCTCGAGGCGGTCGACCGACGCAAGGCCGACCGCCTGCGACGGCTCGGGGCGCGGTGGCTTCTCGTGCACGACTGCCATCCCGACGACGTCCGCATCGACCTGGTGGGCGTGCTGGCCCCACGCGGTGGACCGGTCGAGGTCGAGCACGTCGAGGGGGTCGGCTGATGGCCTTCGCGACCGCTCGCTCGTTGGCGCTCAAGGGCGCCGACGGCCACGTGATCGACGTCCAGGTCGACGTCTCCCCGGGCCTGGTCAACACCACGATCGTCGGCCGGGTGGACAAGACCCTCTCCGAGGCGCGCGACCGGGTGCGGATGGCGATCAACAACGACTGCGGACGGTGGCCCGCGACCAAGCGGGTGACGATCCTCCTCGCGCCCGCCGACCTCCCCAAGAGCGGCACTCACTACGACCTCGCGATCGCGATGGCGGTCATGGCCGCCGACAAGAAGCACGAAGAGCTGACGCCCGACCTGCTGGAGGGGTGGGCGTTCATCGGCGAGCTGTCCGTGGCCGGGGCCCTGCGACCGGTGCCGGGGGTGCTGCCCATGGTCATCGCCGCCGCCGCTCACGGCATCACGCACGTCTTCGTGCCCGAGCCGCAGGCCGGCGAGGCCGGCCTCGTGCCGGGGATGACGGTCTTCGGCGTCCGCTCGCTGGCACAGGTGTCCGCCGTGCTCCGCGGCGCCGAGGTGCCCGAGGCCGCCCCGGTCGTCGGCCCGTCGTCCAGCCCGTTGTCGACCTGGCGCGGCGAGGACCGCCTGGCCGACGTCGACCTGCGCGACCTCGACGGGCTCGAGGACGTCCGCTACGCCGTCGAGGTCGCCGCGGCGGGCGGCCACCCCACGATGCTGATCGGCCCCCGTGGGACCGGCAAGACGTCGATCGCCGAGCGCATCCCGACGATCCTGCCCGACCTGACGACCGAGCAGGCGCTCGAGGTCACGGCACTGCACTCCGTCGCCGGCGTCCTGCCGGAGGGAAGCGGGCTGGTGCGTCGTCCACCGTGGTTCGCCCCACACCACTCGGCGACCGCGGCGAGCGTGCTCGGGGGCGGCACCGGTCGGGTGCGGCCGGGGCAGGTCAGCCTCGCGCACCACGGCGTGCTGTTCCTCGACGAGTTCCCGCACTTCCGCGCCGACGTCGTCGAGGCGATGCGGCAGCCGCTCGAGTCGGGGGAGGTGACGATCGCCCGCGGCGAGGAGTCGGCCACCTACCCGGCCCGCTCGCTGGTCGTCCTGGCGGCCAACCCGTGCCCGTGCGGCAACTTCCACGGCCTCTCGGGCAGCAGCTGCGAGTGCACCGAGCTCCAGCGCTCCCACTACCGCCGCAAGCTCACGGGTCCGATCCTCGACCGGGTCGACATCTGGATGGAGGTGCGACCACAGGGGCGCCGACGGGGGCTGTCCTTCGGCCCGGAGCCGGAGTCCTCCACCGAGGTGCGAGCCCGGGTGGTCGAGGCCAGGCTGCGTCAGGCCCGGCGCTACCGCGACTGCTCCTGGCTCCTCAACGCCTCGTGTCCAGGTCCGGTCCTCGTCGAGCGGTGGCCGCTCGAGCCCGACGGCCAGGCGCTCATCGACAAGGAGCTGTCCGACGGCAAGCTCACCCGGCGTGGGCTGACCCGCGTGCAGCGCCTTGCCTGGACGGTGGCGGACTGCGCGGGGGTGCTGAGGCCAGGGGAGCGCGAGGCGCAGATCGCGTTGGCGCTGCGGTCCGACGACAGCGCGCGCTCGCTGCCGGCGAGTGTGGTTCGCGTGGCGTCATGAGTGCCGCACACGTGCGGTCAGCGCCGCCCGTCGCGGAGCCGGTGGGTCAGGTGCCCGAGGCCGAGCGCCTCGCCCGGGTGGCCCTGAGCTGCGCGGTGGAGCCTGGTGACGGCACGACGTCGTCCCTCATCCGCCAGATGGGCGCGGAGCGCGCGCTGGAGAAGGCGCGGTCCGCGACCGAGGGCGAGCCCGGGGAGATGCTGGCGCAGCGGCTGGTCGAGCTCGACCCGGTCCGACAGCTCGACCAGGCCGCCCGGTGCGGCATCCGCTTCCTCGTCCCGGGCGACGCCGAGTGGCCCACCGGCCTCGACCAGCTCGACGACGCCATCACCGTGGACGGGTTCGGGGGCACTCCGCCGGGCCTGTGGGTGAAGGGTCCGATGCCGCTCACCGAGCTCGCCACCTCGGTCGCCGTGGTCGGCTCACGCGCCGCCTCGGTCTACGGCGTCGAGCTGGCCCGCGCGGTGTGCGAGCACCTCGCGCTCTCAGGTGTGCCGGTCGTCTCGGGCGGCGCACTCGGCATCGATTTCGAGGCCCACAACGCGACGCTGTCCGCCGACGGCGTCACTGCCGCCGTCCTGGCCTGCGGGGTGGACCGGGTCTATCCCGAGCAGAACCGGCCCCTGCTCCAGCACCTCGCCGCCGAGTTCGCTGTCGTGTCCGAGCAACCGCCCGCGTCGGCGCCGACGCGGCCGCGATTCCTGGCGCGCAACCGGTTGATCGCCGCCATGACCACCGGCACCGTGGTGGTCGAGGCCGCCCTGCGCAGTGGCGCCCTCAACACCGCAGGGTGGGCCGAGAGCCTGCACCGCCACGTGATGTGCGTGCCGGGCCCGGTCACCAGCTACACATCGCAGGGCGTCAACAACTTCCTCCGTGAGGGCCGAGGCACGGTGGTCACCCACGGCGCTGAAGTGCTCGAGCTGATCGGTGCAGCGGGGGAGCACCTGGTCGACCCTCCGCGGGGCGAGCACCGGCCGCGCGACGGGCTCACCCCGACCGAGCGGACCGTCGTGGAGTGGGTTCCGGTCAGCGAGCCGGCGCGGGTCGACTCGATCTCACGCCTGTGCGGGCTCCCACTCCGCACCACCGAGGGTGCGCTGCGCCGGCTGAGGTCGAAGGGTTTCGTCCAGCGGACCGATGAGGGGTGGCGCCTCGTGCCTGACGTGTGAGTCGCCCTCGCCCGCCTACGCTGCGTGGGTGAGCAAGCCGGAGGCGTCCGACCAGGACACGGGGGAGGGCCTGCCCGAGTCCTTCGTCCGCCTCCTGGGTGACTACGAGCGCCACCTCGTCTCCGAGCGCGACCTCACCCCCCACACCGTGCGCGCCTACCTCGGCGACATCGCCGGACTGCTCGACCACTGCCAGCGCCTAGGGGTCACCGACGTGACCGACCTCGACCTCCGCGCGCTGCGCAGCTGGCTGGCGCGGCTCCAGACCACGGGCCGCAGCCGGACGACGATCGCGCGGCGCGCCACGGCCGCACGGGTGTTCACGGCCTGGCTGCACCGGACCGGCCGGCTGCCGACCGACCCGGGAGCCGCGCTCGGCTCGCCCAAGAAGCACAAGACCCTTCCGCCGGTCCTGCGGGCCGACGAGGCCGAGTCGCTCATCCGGTCGGCCGCCGACCTCGCCGACGACGGCAGCCCCGTCGGGCTACGTGACGTCGCGATGCTCGAGCTGCTCTACGCGACCGGGATCCGGGTCGGCGAGCTCGTCGGGCTCGACATCGACGACGTCGACGACGAGCGCCGGGTCGTGCGCGTCTTCGGCAAGGGCCGCAAGGAACGCTCCGTGCCCTATGGCACGCCGGCTGGCCGTGCTGTCGACCGCTGGCTGACCGGCGGCCGGCCCGCCCTGCGCGTGGAGGGGTCCGGCCCGGCGCTGTTCCTGGGCGTGCGCGGTCGGCGGATCGACCAGCGGGCGGTCCGCGAGCTCGTGCACCGTCGCATCGCCGACGTGCCCGGAGCGCCCGACATCGGGCCGCACGGCCTGCGCCACACCGCAGCCACCCACCTGCTCGAGGGCGGGGCCGACCTCCGCTCGGTCCAGGAGCTGCTCGGCCACGCCTCGCTCGCCACCACCCAGCTCTACACGCACGTCACGACCGACCGGCTGCGTCGGGCGTACCAGCAGGCCCACCCCCGCGCCTGAGCGGCCGAGCGCGACCCTCCGGATGGGGGGCTGCGTCATACGAACCGGCACGTATGGGTTCGGGTCTGCATGACGCAGCGGGCTGGCGTCGACTGAGCGTCATGCAGAACGACACGTATGGGTGCGAGTTCGTATGACGCTGCGGGCGCTGGCCGAGAGCGAGGGGCGGCGGGCATGCGGGACGGGTCCGGTCAGGCGACCCACTCGACCGGGCGGCGCCACGTCGCGAGCGGCGGGCTCCACGGGAGCCGGACCGTGACCGGGTCGTCGCGCCAGAGCGGTAGCAGCCGCACCGGGCCGCCACCGACGAGGGAGAGCGGGTCGAGGTAGGTCCGTGCGTCGCCGTCGCCCTCGACCAGGCCCCAGTGCAGGCAGGCGGCCGGGAAGCAGTGGCTGTCGGCGACCACCAGGCGCCCCAGCACGTCGCCGGCGGCCACCACCTGGCCGCGCTCGACGGACGCGACGACCGGCTCGTACGTCGTACGACGACCGACGTGCAGCACGGTGACGACCGGCTTGCCGCCGATCGAGCCGACGAAGCCGACCGTGCCGGCGAGCGACGCCCGCACCGCCTGGCCGGGGGATCCGGCGAGGTCGACGCCTCGGTGCCCGGCGGCGTAGGGGGTCGGCGGCGGCTCGAAGTGTCGGACGACGTCGGGTCGGGGATCGAGGGGCCACACGCCGACCGGGTCGTCGGGACGCGCGTCCGCAGGTCCGGTGACACCGAGAAGGAACATGTGCACCAGCACGAGGAGGACAGCTCCGAGGACGGCTCGCATCGGGCGATCCTCACCCGGTCCGCGACGCCGGACGAGCAGCGACGACGCCGCCTGTGGACGAGCGCTCGGAGCCCCCGGGTTGTGGACGCCTGGTGGCCACCCGATCACGCCCGGAGCCGGGGGGCGACTGGATTCGCCTCGCGGGGAGGCTCTGGCCTACGATGTGCGGAGCAGTCCACCGGACTGACTTCGCACGCTCGCCGACCGTGCCCGGGATGCTCTTCGATCCCGGACCACCCGCGGGCGTCGGTCCTCAGTTCCCACCAGCTCCACCGGTGCGGATCGGACCGACGTGTGAGCGTCAGGGCTCCCGGCTCCCGCCGGGCGCATCAACTGTAAACAACAGGAGTCCGCTCCCGGTCCGACCTGCCGAAGGTCGGGCACGTCGGTGAGCGTCTCCGCCACAACAGGAGAACCCATGGCAGTCGTCACCATGCGCCAGCTGCTCGAGAGCGGCGTCCACTTCGGTCACCAGACCCGTCGCTGGAACCCCAAGATGAAGCGCTTCATCATGACCGAGCGCAACGGCATCTACATCATCGACCTGCAGCAGTCGCTCGCCTACATCGACCGCTCCTACGCCTTCGTCAAGGAGACCGTCGCCAAGGGCGGCGTCATCATGTTCGTCGGCACCAAGAAGCAGGCCCAGGAGGCCATCGCCGAGCAGGCGACGCGCGTCGGGATGCCCTACGTCAACCAGCGTTGGCTCGGCGGCATGCTCACGAACTTCCAGACCGTGCACCAGCGGATCAACCGCCTCAAGGAGCTCGACGAGATCGACTTCGACGACGTCGCGGGCTCCAACCGCACGAAGAAGGAGCTGCTCCAGATGCGCCGCGAGCGCACCAAGCTGGACAAGACGCTCGGCGGCATCCGTGACATGACGAAGGTCCCCTCCGCGGTGTGGATCGTCGACACCAACAAGGAGCACCTGGCCGTCGAGGAGGCGCGCAAGCTCCGGATCCCGATCATCGGCATCCTCGACTCCAACTGCGACCCCGACCTGGTCGACTTCCCGATCCCGGGCAACGACGACGCCATCCGCGCGGTCGGCCTGCTGACCCGCGTGGTCGCCGACGCCGTCGCCGAGGGCCTCATCGCCCGCTCCGGTGCCAAGGCCGGCGACGCCGACGAGACCGTCGGTGCCGAGGAGCCCCTGGCCGAGTGGGAGCGCGAGCTCCTCGGTGGCGACGCCGAGAAGGCTGCCGCGGCCGCCACCGGTGACGCTGCTGCCGAGACCCCGGCCGCCGAGGCCACCGGTGCCGCGTCCGAGGCCCCGCAGGCCGACGCCGCTGCCGACGCCGTGACCGAGGCGCCCGCCGAGACCGCGACCGAGGCCCCCGCCGAGGCTGCGACCGAGGCCCCCGCCGAGGCCGAGGCCGCCACCGAGGCCCCCGCCGAGACCGAGGCCCCCGCCGCCGAGGCGCCCGCCGCCGAGGCGCCCGCCGAGGCCGAGGCCGACAAGAAGGACTGAGCAGGTCAGCCGGCCGCGGGCTCACGTCCGCGGCCGGCGCCCCGCGTCGTCCCACCCACCGCAGGGTCGCCTCGAGCCGGCCCGCGAACCCCCTGGACCAAAGGAAGAAGGACCATGGCCAACTTCACCGCCGCCGACGTCAAGAAGCTCCGTGAGCTGACCCAGGCCGGGATGATGGACTGCAAGAAGGCGCTGACCGAGGCGGACGGCGACTTCGACAAGGCTGTCGAGCTGCTCCGCGTCAAGGGTGCCGCCAAGGCTGCCGCCCGCGGCGCCGAGCGCGAGGCCGTCGCCGGGCTCGTCGCCACCGCCGGCAACGCGCTGGTCGAGCTCAAGAGCGAGACCGACTTCGTCGCCAAGAACGAGGACTTCATCGCCAAGGCGCAGCAGATCGCCGAGGTCGCCAACACGGTCAAGGCCACCGACACCGCGGCCCTCAAGGCGGCCGAGCTCGACGGCAAGACCGTCGGCGAGGTCGTCCAGGACCTGGCCATCACCATCGGCGAGAAGATCGAGCTGGGCGAGGTCGCCTACTTCGACGGCACCACCGTCACCTACATGCACAAGCGTGCCGCCGACCTGCCGCCCGCCGTGGGCGTGCTGGTGGAGTTCGAGGGTGACGAGGCCGCCGCCCGCGCCGCTGCGATGCAGATCGCCGCGATGAAGGCGCAGTACCTCACCCGCGACGAGGTCCCCGCCGACGTCGTCGAGTCCGAGCGCTCCATCGCTGAGCAGAAGACCCGCGAGGAGGGCAAGCCCGAGCAGGCGATCGCCAAGATCGTCGAGGGTCGCCTCGGTGGGTTCTACAAGGAGATCGTCCTGCTCGAGCAGGAGTCGGTCACCGAGTCGAAGAAGTCGGTCAAGGCCGTCCTCGACGCGGCCGGCACCACCGTGAAGCGGTTCGCCCGCTTCGAGGTCGGCGCCTGAGCCACGCCTCACCCGATCACCGACGAGGGGTCGTACGCCACACGGCGTACGACCCCTCGTCGCGTCTGTGGCGGCGGTGCCGCAGCCACCTCCGGGACGTCAGGAAGGTGGCTCAGCCACCGCTCGTACGACGCCTCACGCCGACCCGCCCGAGTGGCGGTGCGGCACGCGGACAGTCCGGGTTCGTGGGCCCCCGTCCGTTCCGGTAGGTTTCGGATGACCCACCCAGTTTGGCTGTGAAGGGATGCACGTGGCGTACAAGCGAGTCCTGCTCAAGCTCTCCGGTGAAGTGTTCGGCGGAGGTGAGGTGGGGTTGGACCTCGACGTCATCAACTCCCTCGCCGGCGAGGTGGCCGAGGTCGCCAAGTCGGGCGTCCAGATCGCGATCGTCGTGGGCGGCGGCAACTTCTTCCGCGGCGCCGAGCTCCAGCAGCGTGGCATGGAGCGGGCCCGCGCCGACTACATGGGCATGCTCGGCACGGTCATGAACTGCCTCGCGCTCCAAGACTTCATCGAGAAGCACGGCGTCGAGACGCGCGTGCAGACGGCCATCACGATGGGCCAGGTCGCCGAGCCCTACATCCCGCGCCGGGCCATCCGGCACATGGAGAAGGGTCGCGTCGTGATCTTCGGCGCCGGCGCCGGCATGCCGTTCTTCTCCACCGACACCGTGGCCGCCCAGCGTGCGCTGGAGACGCGCTGCGAGGTGATCCTGATGGGCAAGCAGGGCGTCGACGGCGTCTACGACTCCGACCCCAAGACCAACCCCGACGCGGTGAAGTTCGACCAGCTGAGCTACGACGAGTACCTCGCGCGCGACCTCAAGGTCGCCGACGCGACCGGCATCGCCATGGCCCGCGACAACCGGATGGACATCGTCTTCTTCAACCTCTCCACCCCGGGCACCATCGGGCGGGCGGTGCGGGGTGAGAAGATCGGCACGCTGGTGAGCAGCACGGCCTGACCGGCCCGCCCCACCTGCCTGCGCCACCAGCACCACGACGTACGACGAGAGAGAGCAACCGTGATCAACGACGTCATGAACGATGCCGACGCCAAGATGGGCAAGTCCGTCGAGGCGACGCGCGAGGAGTTCGCCGCCATCCGCGCCGGCCGTGCCAACCCGGCGATGTTCGCCAAGATCACGGCCGACTACTACGGCACCCAGACCCCGCTGCAGCAGCTCGCCAGCTTCTCCTCGCAGGACGCCCGCACCATCCTCATCCAGCCCTTCGACATGGGCGCGATGGGCAACATCGAGCGGGCCATCCGCGACTCCGACCTCGGCGTCAACCCGGCCAACGACGGCAAGGTGCTGCGCTGCGTCTTCCCCGAGCTGACCGAGGAGCGTCGCAAGGAGTACATCAAGCTCGCCAAGTCGAAGGCGGAGGACGGCCGGGTCTCGGTGCGCAACGTGCGCCGCACCGCCAAGCAGGCCCTCGAGAAGCTCGAGAAGGACGGCGAGGTCGGCAAGGACGACGTCACGGGTGCGGAGAAGCGCCTCGACGCCGTCACCAAGACCCACACCGACAAGATCGACGAGCTCCTCAAGCACAAGGAAGCCGAGCTGCTCGAGGTCTGAGCCACCCTGTCGATGACCACTCCTGACCCTCCGGCGGCGCCCGCCCCTCCACCGAACGCACCAAAGGACCACGGTCGCGCCGGTCGCGACCTGCGGGCTGCCGTCGTCTCGGCGGTCGTCCTCGTCGCGGCGATCCTGCTGTCGCTGCTGTTCTGGAAGCCCGCCTTCATGGGCATCGTGGCGGTCGCCGTCGTCGTCGCGGTCTGGGAGCTGCACCAGGGGTTGGCCGCCAAGGGCGTCGACATCCCCGAGCAGCCGCTGATGCTCGGCGGGGTCGTGATGGTCGTCGTGGCCTACGTCTGGGGAGCGCCGGCGCTGGTCACCGCGACCGCGGTCACCGCGCTCGTCATCATGCTGTGGCTGCTGAGGCGCGGGGTCGACGGCTACGTCATGAACGCCACCGCGTCGGTCTTCACCCTCATCTACGTGCCGTTCCTGGCGTCCTTCGTGGCGCTGCTGCTCGGTGAGGGCGGCACCGCCCCCGCATTCGGCCTCGACCTCGACGACCCGGGCGTGCGCGGCGTCATCACCTTCATCGCCATCACCGTCGCCTCCGACACCGGCGGCTACGTCGCCGGCGTCCTCTTCGGCCGGCACCCGATGGCTCGCGTGATCTCGCCCAAGAAGTCGTGGGAGGGCTTCGCCGGCTCGATGGTCGCCACCATCGCGGTCGGCGTCTGGCTGGTGACCTCGTTCCTCGGTGGCGACTGGTGGGTCGGCGTGCTCCTCGGGGTGATCGCCGCGGTGATGGCCACGCTGGGCGACCTCTGCGAGTCGGTCATGAAGCGTGATCTCGGCATCAAGGACATGAGCCAGGTGATCCCCGGCCACGGCGGCCTGATGGACCGGCTCGACTCGCTGCTGGCCACGGTCGCCCCGATCTGGCTGGTCCTCTACTACCTCGTCTTCTGATGCGCCTGCTCGTCACCGGTGGCCGCACCGGCTACCTGGGCCGGCACGTCGTCGCTGCGGCCGCCGGGAACGACGTCGTCGCCGTCGGGTCGGCCGACGCCGACGTCCGCGACCGCGCGGCCGTGGTCGCGCTCCTCGAGCGGCACCGCCCCGATGTGATCATCCACACGGCCTACGTCCAGTCGGACGACGAGGTCACGGCCGCCGGTGCAGCCCACGTGGCCGAGGCGGCGGCGCACGTCGGCGCACGGCTGGTCCTGGTGTCCTCGGACGTCGTCTTCGGCGGCTCCGACCAGCCGTACGACGAGACGGCGGTGCCGGACCCGGTGTCGGCCTACGGCGCCGCCAAGGTCGCGGCCGAGACCGCTGCCCTCACGTCCGGCCCGGACGTCGTCGTGGCGCGGACCTCGCTGATCCTCGGCGACGGGTCGTCGAAGCACGAGGAGCTGTTCCACAGGCTGGCCGGGGGCGCCGGTGGGGCGCTGTTCGAGGACGAACGCCGCTGCCCGGTCCACGTCGCCGACCTGGCGACCGCCCTCGTCGAGCTCGCAGGCAATGACGTCCGCGGCCTCCTGCACGTGGGTGGGGCCGACCCGGTGAGCCGGCTCGAGCTCGGCCGGCTCGTCGCCCGGCGCGACGGCCTCGACCCCGACGTCCTGCGTGCCGGTCGCCGGTCCGACCTGGCCGACCCCGGCCCCATCGACGTACGCCTCGACTCCTCCCTGGCCGGCCGCATGCTGACCACCCGCCTGCGCGGCGCCACGGAGTTCCTCTCGCCCTGAAGCTCCACCTGCCCGAGTGAAAGTCCATCCGGCTGCGAGCCCCGAACCGGGCCGTGTGCCCTGCATTTCCGCGCGTGTGGGTGGAAAAGCGTTCCACCGCGTGCCCAACGTCCCGCGGCGCGGTCGACGGCCTAGGCTGGTGGCGTGGAGACGGAAGAGGCCCAGCAGGTCGACGGGTCGCAGCGGCAGCACTTCGAGTGGTGGCACCACAGCCATCCCACGTTCGCGGGGATCACCGGCTTCTTCGCCGGGATGCTCTTCGTCACCGCCCTGCCGGGGGCGTTCGCAGGGCTGCTCCGGCTGCTGTTCGACCACGAGACGTCCGAGCAGCTGTTCCCGTTCGTGCTCCTCGCCCTGGCCCTGCCGATCGCGATGCTGATCAAGCGCAAGACCCGCCGGTTCGCCCAGTTCATGTTCGTGGGCATGGTCGTCACCGCCCTGGTGGTCCTCGGCGTCGCCTCGCTGGTGCTCTACTTCATGGTCGACGCCTGACCCGCTGAATCGACCCGGCGCCCGCCGGGGTGGGAGGATCGGAGCGATGTCCGAGCCGATCAAGACCCTGCCCCTCGTCTTCGACGAGCCCCGCGGCCGCAAGAAGCCGCCGCGGCACCTCGCCGACCTCGACGACGCGGGCCGCAAGGCGCTGCTGGAGGAGATGGGACTGCCGGGCTTCCGCGCCAAGCAGCTCTCCACGCACTACTTCGGCCGCCTCGTCGACGACCCGGCAGAGATGACCGACCTCCCGGCCACCCAGCGCGACGAGCTCGTCGCCGCGCTGCTGCCCGACCTGATGACGCCGCTGCGCACGCTGGAGGCCGACAAGGGCACCACGCGCAAGACCCTGTGGAAGCTCTTCGACGGCGCGCTCGTCGAGTCGGTGCTGATGCGCTACCCCGACCGCGCCACCGTCTGCGTCTCGAGCCAGGCCGGCTGCGGCATGGCGTGCCCGTTCTGCGCGACCGGCATGGGCGGCCTGCAGCGCAACATGTCGACCGCCGAGATCGTCGAGCAGGTCGTCGCCGGTGCCCGCTCGATGGCGCGCGGCGAGGTCCCCGGCGGACCGGGCCGGGTCTCCAACGTGGTCTTCATGGGCATGGGGGAGCCGCTCGCCAACTACAAGGCCGTCATCGGTGCCGTACGCCGCCTCGTCGACCCGTCGCCGTCCGGGCTGGGCATGAGCGCCCGCGGCATCACGGTCTCGACCGTGGGTCTGGTGCCGCGGATCAACCAGCTGACCGAGGAGGGCATCCCGGTCACGCTCGCGCTGAGCCTGCACGCCCCCGACGACGAGCTGCGCAACGAGCTGGTGCCGATCAACACCCGGTTCTCGGTCGCCGAGACCGTCGAGGCGGCGTGGAACTACGCCCGCGTGACCAAGCGGCGCGTGTCGATCGAGTACGCCATGATGCGCGGCATCAACGACCAGGCCCACCGCGCGGACCTGCTCGGTGACGTGCTCAACTCCTACGGCGACTGGGGCTGGGTGCACGTCAACCTGATCCCGCTGAACCCGATCGAGGGCTCGAAGTGGACGGCGTCCGACCCGGCCGACGAGCGCGAGTTCGTCCGCAGGCTCGAGGCGAAGGGCATCCCGACGACCGTCCGCGACACCCGTGGGCGCGAGATCGACGGCGCCTGCGGCCAGCTCGCCGCCAAGGAGTAGCCCGAACGCCGCCGCCGAGACGTCGCGGTCCGTTCACGTGTCGTCCGTCCGCGGCGGGTCGTGCGTTGCGACGACCTTCCTAGCGTCCGTGGCATGGACCTGCACGAGAGGCGGCGTCGCAGCCGCACCGTCCCGGCCACCGTCGTCCCCCTCGCGCCCGAGCGGCCGGCGCCTGCCCGTGCCGGGCGGCTCCGCGTGCTCGTCGTCACCGAGTCGTTCCTGCCCCAGGTCAACGGCGTCACCAACTCCGTGCGCCGGGTGCTGGAGCACCTGGCGGCCGAGGGGCACGAGGCCGAGCTGGTCGCGCCGACCGGCCCCGCGACGTACGCCGGGTTCCCGGTGACCATCGCGCGCGGCGCGAGCCTGCCGTTCTACGCCGACTTCCGCATCGGACTGGAGACCCGGCGCCGGCTGCGTGCCACCATGGAGCGGTTCCGGCCCGACGTCGTGCACATCGCGTCACCCGCTGCGCTCGGCCTGCAGGCGGCGCGGGCGGCGCGATCGCTCGGCATCCCCACGGTCGCGATCTACCAGACCGACCTGGTCGGCTTCGCGGAGCAGTACGGCGTCCCCGGTGGCGCGCGGGCGATGGGGGCGCTGACCCGCCGGATCCACCTGGGGGTCGATCGCACGCTGGCGCCGTCCACCGCGAGCATCGCGCAGCTCGAAGGGCTCGGCGTGCACGCGGTCGCCCGCTGGCCGCGGGGCGTGGACCAGGAGCTGTTCGCACCGGCGCGCCGCGACGAGGCCCTCCATTCCGAGCTCGCCCCCGACGGCAGCCTCCTGGTGGGGTACGTCGGCCGGCTGGCCGCGGAGAAGGAGCTGGAGCTGCTGGCCCACGTCGACCGGCTCCCGGGCGTGCGCCTCGTGCTCGTCGGCGGCGGACCCGAGGAGGCCAGGCTCAAGGCGCTGCTACCGGACGCGGCCTTCCTCGGCGTCCTCCACGGCGAGGAGCTCGCGCGCGCCCACGCCACGCTCGACGTCTTCGTGCACACCGGGCGCCACGAGACCTACTGCCAGTCGGCCCAGGAGGCGCTGGCCAGCGGGGTGCCCGTGGTCGCACCGCGGTCGGGCGGGCCGATCGACGTCGTGCCCGACGGCATCGCCGGTCACCTCTACGAGCCCGGTGACGCGGCGGATCTGTTGTCCCACGTCGAGCGCCTGGTGGCCCACCCCGTGCTCCGGCGCCGGATGGCGCTCGCCGCCCGCCAGAGCGTGCAGGGCCGGACGTGGCAGGCGGTCAACGAGCTGCTGGTGGACCACTACCGTGAGGTCAGCAGGGCCGCCGTCACCCGTCGCCGCGCCGGCTGAGCGTGTCCCGCACGACGTGCACGGCCTCCTCGACGGTGTCGACGAGGTGCACGTGCGGCTCCATCGCCCGACCCGAGGCCAGCGCCTGGAGCAGCGGCCACACCGGCAGCTCCTCGGTCCAGTAGCGCCGGCCGAGCAGCACCATCGGCGCGACGGCGCTCTGGCCTGCGTAGTAGTTCTCGCAGGCGTCCTGGAAGATCTCCTGCACGGTGCCCCCGGCGCCCGGCAGGAAGACGATCCCCCCGGTGCACACCTCGAGCAGCAGCGCCTCGCGCGGCGCGTTGGCGAAGAACTTCGCGATCGCGGTGGCGAAGACGTTGGGCGGCTCGTGGCCGTAGTGCCACGTCGGGATGCCGAGCGACTCCCGGCCGTCCGACGTCGCGCCCACGACGTCGAGGGCCACCCGCGCCCACGCACCCACGTCCGGCCGGAACGACGGCACTGTCGCGAGCTGTCCCAGCGCGTCGTCGAGGCCGTCGGGCAGGAACGCGCCGAGGTTCGCCGCCTCCATGGCTCCCGGACCGCCGCCCGTGGCTACCGTGAGGTGGTCGCCGAGCGCGTGCCCGAGGCGGGCCGCGGCGGCGTACGCCGGGCTGCCCCGCTCGAGCGCGTGACCGCCCATGACGCCGACCAGGTCACGTCCGGCCACCCACGCTGCGAGAGCCGTGTCGACGTGGTGGTCGTGCAGCGCCATCGCCAGGGTGTCCTCGGGACTGGTGGCGTCGCGCGACCAGGCGTAGGTGCGCGCGTCGAGGGTGTCGTGGTAGCGCGCGGCGTCGTAGAGGTCGACGGGGGAGTAGAGCGTGGCCCGGTAGGTGTCGACAGGGATGCCGGGGATCTCGGGCAGCACGATCGCACCGGCACGACGTACGACGTCGTCGTCGCCGTCGGTGAAGTCGCAGCCCAGGAACAGCGCCCCGCCGAGCGACCTCTCGAGCAGCGCTTCCCCCCGCTCGGTGAGGTCCAGCCCGACGACGCGCCACCCGGCGAGCGAGCGGGCGCCGGCGGCGAGCCTGCGGTCGAGGTCGGGGAGGGTCGTGACGTCGATGACACGTCCGTGGGAGTGCTTCACGGGGCCAACCTAGGCGGCGGGTGGCCGTACTTCAGCGATCCCCGGCTGACCGGGGATCGCTGAACTTGTCAGGCCGTGCACGGGTCGACAAGTTGAGGAAGAGCCTGACAACCCCGGCGACGCCGACGCCGGGGAGGCTCAGATCTCGGTACGGTCCTGAGGCGGCTTCGTTCCTCAGCCGCGGGACCACTCGATCTTGCCGGGCCCACCCGGCGATCTCGTGCCTCCGTCGCCGCTGCCCGGCTCAGAAGGCGTGCGCCATGAGCTCGCCGAACAGCTCCTGGTCGTCGACCTCGAGCCCGCGGGAGCGGAACCAGGCGCACATGTTGGCGCAGTCGCGCATCAGGAAGTCCATGCCGCGCGGGTTGCCGACGAGGTCCACCATCTGCGGCAGGTCGATGATCACGAGCCGGTCGCCCGCAGCCAGGGTGTTGTAGGGCGACAGGTCGCCGTGGACCAGCCCCGCCTGGACGAGCGTGGTCAGCGCGTCGCGCAGCTGGTCGTAGTAGCCCTCGACCACCGACCGATCCGGCCGCACCTGCGCGACCCGCGGGGCGGTCTCGGTCTCGCCGTCGACGGTCACGGTGATCCACTCCATCAGGATCTCGGTCTCGTCGATCTGCACCGGGTAGGGGACGGGCAGGCCGAGGTCCCAGCAGCGGCAGAGTGCGTTCCACTCCGAGACGGCCCACTCGCCGGCCGCGACCTGCTTGCCCCACGTGGACTTGCGCTTGAGGGCGCGGTTGTCGCGGGACCGCTTCATCGAGCGGCCCTCGGTGTAGGACGCGGCACGGTGGAAGGTCCGGTGGTCGGTGTCGCGGTAGCGCTTGGCGGCCATCACGACCGCCTCGTCCGGACGGTGCGGGTCCTCGCGCTCGAGCAGGAAGACGTCGGCCTCCTTGCCGGTCTTGAGGACGCCGAGCTCGGTGTCGATGGCGCCGCTGGAGGTCACGACCCAGTCGGGGCGCGGCTCGGGGCCCTTCATGAGGGCTTCGAGGTCCTGCCAGCGGGACCAGCGTTGACCCCTGCCGAGCTCGTCGGCGTAGGTGTCGTAGGTGAAGACGAACGACTCGTCGATGCCCTCGAGGGGCGAACGGTCGTCAGGCCGGAGGAAGTCCTCCGGGATGCGGTGAGTCAAGGTAGGTGCTCCGTGGGTGCGAGAGGTGGTCGGCGGGCAGGCCGAGGACAGCGATGGACATGTCACGGCTCCTCTCGTCTCACGGCACCGGCGTGCGATCGGCACGTGGTGGGCGCGCACACATTCGCGGCGCGTCGCCCTATCGTCGCTGGCCCTGCGCGGCACCGCAACGCAATTAAGGGCGCTAGGTTCGGACGGTGACCACGCGACCGATGCACCGCCCCGCCCTGTCCGCTGCCCTCGCGACGGCGTTGGCCGCCGGCCTGGCCGTCGGGGGTGGTGCCACGGCGACCGCGGGGGCCTCCGCGGCGCCCGTCGACGGGGCGTCCGGCATCGGCGACCCCTACTGGCCGCTCGACGGCAACGGCGGCATCGACGTGACGTCCTACGAGATCCGCAACCGCTACGCGTTCGCCAGCAAGGGTCTCTCGGGGCGCACCCGGGTCGAGCTGACGGCGACCAGCGACCTCCGCAGCTTCTCCCTCGACTTCCTGCTCGACGTGTCGAAGGTGACCGTCGACGGCGCGCGCGCCGACTTCACCAAGTCCGACGGTGACCACGAGCTGCGGATCACCCCCGCTGCGCCCTTGGCCGCCGGCACCGACCACGCCGTCGCGGTTACCTACGCCGACTACCCGGCGGACCACTCCTACGCGGGCGAGTTCAACTGGCTGGCCAACAGGCGCGAGGTCGTCACGATGAACGAGCCGCACATGGCGCCGTGGTGGTTCCCGGCCAACGACCACCCGCTCGACAAGGCGAAGGTCGACGTCCGGATCCGGGTGCCCAACGGTCGCGAAGTGATCTCGAACGGCGAGCTCAAGGGCCGCCGCGTCGGCAAGCACTCGACCCAGTGGCACTGGCGTGCCGACGAGCCGATGGTGCCCTACCTCGCGTTCTTCGCCGCGGGCGACTTCGCGATCGAGAAGGGCAAGCACCGCGGCGTGCCGTGGCTCGTCGCGGTCTCGGAGGACCTGGCCGAGCGCGACCAGGCGGCCAGCATGCGGCTGATGAAGAAGACCCCGGCGGTCGTCGCCGGCCTCGAGAAGGACCTCGGCGACTACCCGTTCTCGGTCGTCGGCGGCCTCACGACGGGCCTCGCCCCGGGCTTCGCGCTGGAGAACCAGACCCGGCCGACCTACCCGGCGGTCGGCGGCAGCGACACGAGCCTCGTCGTCCACGAGCTCGCCCACCAGTGGTTCGGCGACGACATCGCGGTGGAGCAGTGGTCCGACATCTGGCTCAACGAGGGCTTCGCCACCTTCATGGAGTGGCGCTGGGCCGAGAAGCACGGTGGCCGCTCCGCCGACGCCGTCCTCCGCAGCTACTACGCCAACGTCGACGCGAGCTCCGCGTTCTGGAAGGTCGCCGTCGACGACCCGGGCGCTGCCAAGGTGTTCGACGGCGCGGTCTACGGTCGCGGCGCGATGGCGCTCCAGGCCCTGCGCAACCGGGTCGGGGACGAGGCCTTCTGGCGGGTCGTACGCACCTGGATCCGCGAGCAGCGTGGGGGCAACGGCTCCACCGCGGAGTTCGAGGAGGTGGCCGCCCGGGTGAGCGGGCAGGACCTCGGCTCGTTCTTCGGCACCTGGCTCCGTACGCTCGCGAAGCCGGCCGCCACCGCCACCAACGGGCTCGGCTGACGATGACCAGCCAGACCACGGGCGTGGCGTGGTTCCGGGCGCCGGTCGACGGCCACCCCGGCATCCTCAACGCCTGCTACAACGCGCTCGACATCCACGTCGTCCGCGGCCGTGCCGACGACGTCGCGGCCGACCTCGACGGCACGAGGCACACCTTCGCGTGGCTGCTCACCGAGGTGGCCGCGTGCGCCGGGGTGCTGCGCGCCTTCGGCGTCGACGTCGGTGACCAGGTCGCGCTCGGGGCCGTGCCGCAGGGCACCGGTGTCGTGACCGTGCTCGCGGCCGCCCGGGTGGGCGCCGTCGTGCAGTACGACGACTCGCCGGGCGCCACTGGGAAGGTCGTGGTCCGCGGCACCACCGACGGCGTCGTCGTGTCGGTCGACGGCGAGGACCTCGCGTGGGACGTCGCGATGCGCGCCGGTCGTACCGACCCGGCCGGGTGCGCCGACGTACCCGGCGACGCGGTCCTCGCCCGGCACGGCGCCGACACGCTCACGGTCCTCGACGCCCTCGGCGCGTCGGACGACCAGAAGCTGCCGGTGCCCGCCGGGGCCACGCTCGTCGAGGTCGGCGGTCTGAGCTTCTGGTCGTTCGACGCGCCGCAGGACTAGCGGCTCAGCGTCGCTTGCGCAGCCACTTGGCGAGCTCGTCGTACTCCCCGGACGCGTTGGCGTAGAGCGCGACGTTGCGCGCGGTCTCCACCCAGGGGCCGATCGAGGGGCGGATCTCGGACAGCGCCTGGTCGAAGTCGGACATCCCGATCATCCGCACCTGCCCGGAGCCGACCGACTCCATCAGGGCGTTCTCCGAGGCCGACTCGCACAGGTGGGCGAGGTCGGCGCCGCTGAAGCCCTCGGTCGCCTTGGCGAGGCGCCGGGTGTCGATGCGCTCGACGGGCCGGTCGCGCAGGTGGGTGCGCAGGATCGCCTCGCGCGCCTCGCGGTCCGGAGGCAGCACGAGCAGGGTGCGGTCCAACCGGCCGGGGCGGCGCAGCGCGGGGTCGACGTCCCACGGGTGGTTGGTCGCGGCGAGCACGAAGACGCCCTCGTTGTCCGACCCGACGCCGTCGAGCTCGGTGAGCAGCTGGTTGACCGTCGTCCGCGCCCCGGAGCTGCGGTTGAGGGAGCGCTTGCCGCCGATGGCGTCGAGCTCGTCGAGGAACAGCACGCACGGCGCCGACGAACGGGCGACCTCGAACAGCTCCTTGACGTTGCGCTCGCTCTGGCCGATGTACATGTCGAGCACGTCGGCGAGCGACACGTGCAGGAACGACGCCCCCAGCTCGCCTGCGACGGCCTTGGCGAGGAACGTCTTGCCGCAGCCGGGCGGCCCGTAGAGCAGCAGCCCGCCGCGCAGCGACTTGCCGTAGAGGGCTCGCAGCTCGGGGTTGCGCAGCGGCGCGAGGAAGCTCGCCTCCAGGCGCTTCTTGACCTCCGTCAGCCCTCCGACGTCGGCGAGCCGCACCCCGGCACTCTCGACGTCGTACGCCGACGGGCCGGGGTCCTCGGTGGAGCCGTCGACGAACATCGGGCCCACCGTCTCGCCGAGGTCGGACTCGGCGGCGCGCCAGTCGAACGTCGCCGGCTTCGCCGGAGGCGCGTCGTCCGACGGGGCGGCAGGACCCGCCGCGGGAGCCGCCTCGGCGCCAGCCTCGCCCGGCGCGGTGCCCATCGCCCGCGCCATCAGTTCGCGTGCCTGCGCCGAGGTCGGGTCCTTGGCGAGCGCCGTCGCGACGTGCTCGACCGCCTCGGCGCCACGGTCGGCCTCGACGAGCAGGCCGGCCAGGTGCAGCCGCAGCGGCAGGTCGTCGGGGGCGGCCCGCACGGCGGCGGCCAGGCTCTCGATCAGGCGCTCGTCCACGGCCCCACCCTAGGAGAGCCGTCAGCGGCCGCGCACGAGGTTGACGAGCGCCATGACCAACCAGCCGACCACGCAGATGACGCCGACCGTGCGGAGGACGCCGGCCAGGACGATCCCGGCGCCAGCCGCGACGGCGTACGGCGCGAACGCCATCACGACCACGGCGACCGACAGCAGCGCGAGCAGGGCGAGGAGGTACTTGCCCTGCCACTGCGCGCGCCGGAACAGCCCGCGACCCCAGCTCCCGACGCCGCGCGGCAGGTCGCGGACCACGCCCCGCACGAGGACGACCACCACGGCGACGTACGCCGCTCCCGCGAGCGCCCGCGACCACCACGGGGCGCCGGTCACGAGCAGGATGCCGAGCACCACGGCCGCGGCGAACAGCGACCACATCACCCGCCGGCCGAGCAGCAGGAGCACCGTGTCGAGGTTGTCGCGGACCTGCTTCTGCTGGGGGTCGCTGCCGACCGCGCCGCGGAGCAGCCCGGCCGCCCTGCCGAGCCGCCCGCGGTCCATCTCCGACGCCGCGAGGTTGTTCTGGGCGAGCGTGTGCTGCGGGTCGAGCGCCATCGCGTTGCGGAACGCCGCCTGCGCGCCCTCGTGGTTGCCGAGGGCGTCGAGGCAGAGACCGACGAGGTTGTGGGCGTCGGGGCTGTGCGGCGCCGCCTCCACCGCGCGCCGTGCCGCCTCGTAGGCGTCGCGGGTGCGCGGGCGGCGCAGGCTCAGCAGCGCGCGGGCGTACTGGTAGTGCGAGGTGAAGTCGTGCGGCGCCAGCCGGAGGCCGGACTCCGCAGCCGTGACGGCGCCCGTCCCGTCCTTGCGGTCGCACAGCACGTCGACCAGCACGTGGTGGGCGCCGGCGTCCTCCGGGTCGAGGGCGAGCGCGCTGCGCACGACCTGCTCAGCCTCGGCGTGGCGGTCCTGGCGGTTGAGGGCGCGGGCCAGCCCCAGCAGGGCGCGGCCCGACCCGGGGTCACCGGTCAGCACGTCGCGGAAGCGCTGCTCCGCCTCGACGTCGCGGCGCAGGTCGAGCAACTGCTCGGCGTGCGCGAGCGCCCGCCAGTCCGCCCCTCCGCTGTCCACGGGGCCCATCCTGACAAACTGCAGGGGTGACTGCCCGCGACATCGTGATCCTCGGCTCGACCGGGTCCATCGGCACCCAGGCGCTCGACCTCGTCCGCGCCCACCCCGACCGGTTCCGCGTGGTCGGCCTGACGGCCGGCGGGTCCAACCCCGAGCTGTTCGAGGCCCAGGTCGCGGAGTTCGCGCCGGCGTACTCCGGGCTGGGGGAGGAGGCGTCCACCGAGGCCGCCGGACGACCCTGCGACGTCGTGCTCAACGGCATCACCGGAGCCGTCGGCCTCCGCCCCACCCTCGCCGCCCTCGACGCCGGCACCACGCTGGCCCTCGCCAACAAGGAGTCGCTCATCATCGGCGGCCCGCTGGTGAAGGAGCGCGCCCGCCCGGGCCAGATCGTGCCGGTCGACTCCGAGCACAGCGCCATCGCCCAGAGCCTCCGTGCCGGCTCCGCCGAGGAGGTACGACGCCTCGTCCTCACCGCCTCCGGTGGCCCGTTCCGCGGTCGCACGGGCGAGGAGCTCGCCGACGTCACCCCGGAGCAGGCGCTGGCGCACCCCAACTTCGCGATGGGCCGGGTGATCACCACCAACTCCGCGACGCTGGTCAACAAGGGCCTCGAGGTCATCGAGGCGCACCTGCTCTTCGACATCCCCTTCGACCGCATCGACGTCGTCGTCCACCCGCAGCAGCTCATCCACTCGATGGTCGAGTTCGTCGACGGCGCGGTGGTGGCCCAGCTCGGCCTGCCCACCATGCTGGTCCCGATCTCCCTCGGGATGGGCTGGCCCGACCGGGTCCCCGACGCCGAGACGCCGATCGACTGGACCCGGGCGGCGGACTGGCGCTTCGAGCCCCTCGACGACGTGGTCTTCCCCGCCGTCACCCTCGCCCGGACCGCGGGGGAGCGCGGCGGCACCGCGCCCGCCGTCTACAACGCCGCCAACGAGGTCGCCGTCGACGCCTTCCACGACGGCCGGCTGCGCTTCCCCGACATCGTTTCCACGGTGGCACACGTCCTGGACCGTCACGACGTACCATCGAAGGCGCACCTCACCGTCGACGACGTCCTCGCCGCGGACTCCTGGGCGCGAGCCGAGGCCGCAGCCCTCATCTGACGCCCCTCCCCAGAAGGACCCTCCACGCACATGTCCGCCCTGCTCTACACCCTGGGTGTCGTCGCCTTCGTCCTGGCGATCCTCGTCTCGATCGGGCTGCACGAGTTCGGGCACCTCGTGCCCGCGAAGAAGTTCGGCTGCAAGGTGCCCCAGTGGTTCATCGGCTTCGGCCCCACGGTGTGGAGCAAGCAGATCGGTGACACCGAGTACGGCGTCAAGGCGATCCCGCTCGGCGGCTACGTCAAGATCGTCGGGATGCTGCCCCCCGGCGCCGAGGACCTCGTCGAGGAGACGACGTACGACGAGGACGGCGAGGCGGTCCACAAGGTCCGCCGCTCCAACACGGGCCTCTTCACCCAGCTGATCTCCGACGCGCGAGCAGCGGAGTGGGAGTACGTCAAGCAGCACGAGACCGACCGGCTCTTCTACCGCCTCCCGTGGTGGAAGAAGGTGATCGTGATGGCGGGCGGGCCGATGGTCAACATCGCCATCGCGTTCGGCCTGTTCGTCCTGCTCTTCGCGACCTACGGCAACCCGCGCGACGAGGTCGTCGAGCCGGTCGTGGCCGCCGTGCCCGCGTGCGTGGTGCCCGTCGAGGAGCAGGGCCGCGCCTGCGCCGCCGACGACCCGCCCACGCCCGCGAAGGAGGCCGGGCTCCGGGCCGGCGACGAGATCCTCAGCTTCAACGGCACGCCCTTCAGCGACTGGGACAGCCTCCAGTCGCAGATCCGCGCGAACGCCGACGGCGACGCCGTCATCGAGGTACGACGCGGCGACGAGCAGCTCACGCTGACCACCAACACCACCGTCACGCTGCGCCAGACCTCGATGGAGGACCAGACCCTCACCGAGGTGGGCTTCCTCGGCGTGCAGCCCGAGACCCGGCTCGAGACCGGCGGCGTCGTCTACACCGCGATCCAGATGGAGACGATGACCGTCGAGACGGTCAAGGCTCTCGGCCAGCTGCCGGTCAAGGTCTACGAGGTCGGGCGCGCCATCGTCGGCCTGCAGGAGCGCGACCCCGAGAGCCCGGTGTCGATCGTGGGTGGCGGCCGCTTCGCCGGCGAGGCGGCGGCCAGCGAGGCCTTCCCGCTCACCGAGAAGGTCGTCACGCTGCTGTTCCTCATCGCCAGCTTCAACTTCTTCATCGGCATGTTCAACTTCGTGCCGCTGCTGCCCCTCGACGGTGGCCACATCGCGGGGGCGCTCTACGAAGGCCTCAAGCGGGGCATCGCCCGGCTCCTCGGCCGCCCCGATCCTGGTCACGTCGACGTCGCCAAGCTGCTGCCGGTGGCCTACGTCGTGGGGCTCGCGATGCTGGTCATGGGCGTGGTCCTGATCGTCGCCGACATCGTCGTACCGCTGCGCCTGAGCTGACCCGGCCCGCACCCGAGCGGGTGGGGCCGCAGGCAAAAGTTCACGCAACCGTCTGAGCGGTCGCGATCGCTGTGGAATCCTGCGAGACGTGCCGCTGCCCGGGCGTGCGCGGGAGGCGTGCCCGAGCAGCGGTGCCGTGCTGCCCGGCCCGTACGATGAGGCCATGACTTCCGTCGGCTTGGGCATGCCTGCGCTCCCGCCCCCCGTCCTGGCCCCCCGCCGCAAGACCCGCCAGATCAAGGTGGGCTCGGTGGGTGTCGGCAGCGACTCGCCGATCTCGGTCCAGTCGATGACCACGACGCTGACCTCCGACGTCAACGCCACCCTCCAGCAGATCGCCGAGCTCACCGCGACGGGCTGCGACATCGTGCGCGTCGCGTGCCCGAGCCAGGACGACGCCGACGCGTTGCCGGAGATCGCCCAGCACTCGCAGATCCCGGTCATCGCCGACATCCACTTCCAGCCCAAGTACGTCTTCGCCGCCATCGACGCCGGCTGCGCGGCGGTGCGGGTCAACCCGGGCAACATCCGCAAGTTCGACGACCAGGTCAAGGAGATCGCGCGGGCCGCCAAGGACCGCGGCACCTCGATCCGCATCGGCGTCAACGCCGGTTCGCTCGACAAGCGGATCCTCGACAAGTACGGCAAGGCCACCCCCGAGGCGCTCGTCGAGTCCGCGGTGTGGGAGGCCAGCCTCTTCGAGGAGCACGACTTCCACGACTTCAAGATCTCGGTCAAGCACAACGACCCGGTCGTGATGGTCCGGGCCTACGAGCTGCTGGCCGCGGCCGGCGACTGGCCGCTGCACCTCGGTGTCACCGAGGCCGGCCCCGCGTTCCAGGGCACCATCAAGTCCTCGGTCGCCTTCGGCCACCTGCTCAGCAAGGGCATCGGCGACACGATCCGCGTCTCGCTGTCCGCGCCGCCGGTCGAGGAGGTCAAGGTGGGCCTCCAGATCCTGGAGTCGCTCAACCTCAAGCCGCGCCGCCTCGAGATCGTCTCCTGCCCGTCCTGCGGCCGCGCCCAGGTCGACGTCTACAAGCTCGCCGAGGAGGTCACCGCCGGCCTCGACGGCTTGGAGGTGCCGCTGCGCGTCGCCGTCATGGGCTGCGTCGTCAACGGTCCCGGCGAGGCGCGCGAGGCCGACCTCGGTGTCGCCTCGGGCAACGGTAAGGGCCAGATCTTCGTCAAGGGCGAGGTCGTCAAGACCGTCCCCGAGTCGCAGATCGTGGAGACCCTCATCGAGGAGGCCATGCGCATCGCCGAGGGCATGGAACCGGTCGACGGCGCGGAGGCCACCGTCAGCGTCTCCTGACCGTCGCGGGGCGCGACAGCGAGCCGCTCGGTCCCATTAGGCTCCAAGCGTGCTGAGGACCCGCGAGCAGGTGCGCGTGCTGGGCCCGGGCGACCGGGACGCCTTTATCGCGCTCGCGGAGCAGGACCCCGTCGTCAACGTCTTCGCCGACTACCGCGCCCGGCTCACCAACCTCGACGAACGGTGGCTCGGCGGACAGGTGTGGGGCCGCTTCGAGGGGGACCGGCTCGTCGCGGGCTGCCACCTCGGGGCCAACCTCGTCCCGGTGCAGTGCACGCGCGACGACGTGGGCGCCTTCGCCGACGTGGCGCTCCGCCGGCGCAACACCGTCGGCACCATCGTCGGCCCCGCCGCCGTCGTGGCGGCGCTGTGGGAGCAGATCGAGCCGCGCTGGGCGACGCCGCGGGAGATCCGTCCCGACCAGCCGCACCTCGAGATGGGTCGGGTTCCGACCATTGCCGCCGACCCCGGTGTGCGGGTCACCACCCCGCAGGACCTCGACCGGCTCTACCCCGCGTGCGTGGCGATGTACACCGAGGAGGTCGGCGTCTCGCCGGAGAACGACGCGGGTGGGGGAGACCTCTACCGCGCGCGCATCCAGCAGCTGATCGGCCGCGGTTGGTCGATGGCGAGCTTCGACGACCAGGGCGTGGTCTTCAAGGCGGAGATCGCCTGCGTGACGCCGTACGCCGCCCAGGTGCAGGGCGTGTGGGTCCGCCCCGACCGTCGGGGCGAGGGGCTCTCGACGAGCGGCATGGCGGCCGTGGTCTCCCATGTCGTCTCCTCCGGCGTGGCACCGGTGGTCTCGCTCTACGTCAATGAGTGGAACACCGCCGCGCGGGCGGCCTACGCGCGGGTCGGCTTCGAGCAGACGGCGACCTTCGCGACGCTGATGTTCTAGGCCGGTCGAGGTGCAGAAAAAAGTTCTTGTCCGGGTGTATCACGCAGGGGTGTACGCGCACCTGTGCTGACATGGGGACAATGGTCACCATGTCAGAGGACCGAAGGACTGAGGGGCAGTCCGACCAGTCACCGTGGGACATGGCCAGTGGGGCGTTCATCGCCTGGCGTTCGGGGGACGCCGCAGCGATGGACGAGCTGGTTGCCACGATGACGCCGATCCTGTGGCACGTGGTGCGGGCATACGGGCACGACCGCCAGACCGCCGAGGACGTGATCCAGGCGACCTGGCTCGGTTTCGTACGCCTCCACCGGACCATCGAGGACCCGCAGGCGGTCGCGTCCTGGTTGATCACCTCAGCCAGGCGCGGCGCAGCCGCACATACCAGGGCCGCGCGACGTGCGACCCCGGTGCAGGACGAGACGCTGCACGCCGCACTCCCGGACGCGGAGTCGGCCGAGGCGCTCGCGATGCTCGACGACGAGGCGTCACGGTTGTGGGGGGCCGTGGCGACCGTCGACGAGCGCTGCCGCAAGCTGCTGAGAGTCGTGGCCTTCATGGACCGCCCCGACTACCAGTCGATCAGCCAGGACCTCGACATGCCGGTCGGGAGCATCGGGCCCACGCGGGCGCGGTGTCTGGCGAAGGTCCGGACCGCTCTGATGAAAGGAGGCGAGCGATGACTGATGGGGACGCCGCTCTCCTCGAGGAACTGCGTGACATGTGGATGACCTATGACCCGCCGCCGCCCGGCCTCGTCGCGACGATGATCGCTGCCGTCGCTGCCGCCGACCTCGACGCGGAATGGGAGATGCTCACCCTCGTCCGCGACTCGCGCGACGAGCCCGCTGCCCAGGTGAGGGGACTCGCCACTTCGCGCATCCTCTACTTCACCGCCGCAGAGGGCTGGTCGCTCGACGCCGAGCTCGACGACGGCCAGGTCCGTGGACAGCTGCTCGACTTCGACGGTGACATGGGGGCCGTCGAGATCGTGGTCGATACGACCGACGGGCAGAGCTGGACCACCGCGCTCGACGAGGTGGGTTTCTTCACCCTCGGCGCCGAGCCGACCGGATCCGTGCGCTTCACGGTGCGCGACAGCGGCCGGTCGGCGACCAGTCGCTGGATCGAGCTCTGACCTCGTTCGATCCTGACGCCGGCCCTGCCCTTCCCCTCAGGGGCCGGGGTAGGGCTGGCGCAGCTCCTGGTGGGGGCCGATCGTCGGGTCGGAGTCGTACACCGACCTGGCGAGCACGGCGTCGCGCGCGTCACGTGCCGACACGCCCGTCTCGCTGATCTCCCGGGCGATGAGGCCGGCCACGACCGGAGCGGAGAACGAGGTGCCGCTCCACCGCGCCATCCCCGTGGTGAAGACCCGGACGTCACCCTTGTTCGGTGTCTCGTGGCACTCGAAGGTCCCGTCGGGGAAGGCGTTGACCACGTTGCGGCCCAGCGCGTAGACGTCGGCGGACACGCCGAAGTTGGAGAAGCTGGAGACGCGCCCGTCCCGGTCGAGGGAGCCGACGCCGACGCACCAGTCGAAGGCGGCGGGCCAGAAGGGGGCCGCCCAGGAGTCGTTGCCGGCAGCGGCGACGAGCACGCAGTCGCGCTCCTTGAGGTGCTTGTGGTGGAACTTCCGCATCGCGATCGAGGGCCGGTCGCGCCGGGTGCGGCAGCCGGCCGAGAGGTTGATGACCTGCGGGTCGTGCCGGAGCGCCTCCTCGAGCTGCACGACGAGGTCGGACTCCAGGATCCCGCCGCCACCGACACCACCGATCGCGAAACCCTCCACGTAGACATTCGTCTCCGGGGCGACGCACCGCACGACCCCGGCGATGAACGTGCCGTGGCCGGCGTACGGACGCAGGTCGGGGCCGTTGAGCTCGTCGTCGCCCTTCACGCCCTTGAGCCACGGGGTGCGGGGGTCGGTCGCGGCCGGCGGGTGCCAGCCGGTGTCGACCACGACGACGCTGACCTCGCGGCCCTTCTCCAGCGGCGCGACCGGCGGCCACGGCTCGGTGAGGCCGGTCTCCTGGGCTTCGATCGCCGGGCACATGCTGCCTCCGCCGCCGCCGGGGGAGACGTGCACCCAGTGGTCGGGTGACGCGGCACCGCGCGGCAGGCCGTTGTCCTCGAGGAGGTCGAGCACCTCGGGCACCGACTGTCCGTCACGACGCTCGGGCAGGACGTAGCGGACGACCTCGCCGTCGAGCAGATTGACGTCGTCGCGACGCAGCTCGCCGGTCAGGATCCGATCGCCCACCTGGGCCACGAGGCGCTCGAACGCCTCGACGTCCTCGACGCCCACCAGGACCCGGTCGGGATGGAAGACGTACGTGAAGTCGGCGGGGGCCAGCGTGTCCCACGCGACCTCACCGTCGTTGGCCTTCTGGAAGGCGCGGATCTGGTCGGTGGTACGTCGTCGTCGGTCGTCGCCGATCTTCCAGTCACCTGACATGGTCCGACGCTAGCGTCGTCGGGGTCCCGGGCCGAGGGGTTCTCGAGAGATTTCCGCGCGGATCCGCGAGGATGGACCCGTGGATCGGGACGAGGCGGAGGAGCTGCTCCGCACCCTGTTCGCCGATCCCGGAGCCGCTCGGGCCACGGCCGAGGCCGTCCTCGTCACCGACGACGACCCGGCGGTCTCGTCGATAGGCCACCAGATCATCGGCATCGTGCTCCGCGACCTCGGCCACGCCGATGTCGCACTCCACGAGCTGCGGACGGCCCTGCGCCTGGCCAGGCGATCGGGCGACACCGCCCGCGCCGGCGACGTGCTGGCCACGCTCGGCGCGTCCCTCTGCCTCGGCGGCCGGACCACCGAGGGGCTCCGCCTGCTCGGCGAGGCCGAGGCCGCGCTGCACGGCGTCCCGCTCGGGCGCATGCTGGTGCGTAGGGCCCTCGTGCTGGGCCATCTGCTCGCGCGCTTCGAGGACAGCGCGTCAGACCTGCGGCGGGCACGTGAGCTGTTCGCCGGCAGTGGGGACCACGTCTGGGAGGCGCGAGCACTCAACCTGCAGGGCCTCGTCGACGTCAACCAGGGCGACATCGAGTCGGCGGAGCGGGCCTTCGCGGAGTACGGCGTGCTGGCCGCCGAGGTCGGCGACGGGGAGGCCGTCGCGGTCAGCGTCCACAACCGCGGCTGGCTCGCCTTCGTGCGCGGTGACCTGCCGGAGGCGATGGAGCGATTCGCCGACGCGGCGGCTCGCTTCGAGGGGCTGGGCGTCACCAACGTGGACCTCGTCTTCGACCAGGCGTCCGCCTACCTGGCCGGGGGTCTCGCCGAGGACGCCGTCGCCATCGTCGAGGCGGCCCTCGTCGCTCGCCCCCTGCAGGGTCGCGAACGTGCCGACCTGCTGATCGGGGTCGCGGAGGCCGCCCTCGCGGCCGGTGACTCGCGGCGGGCGATGTCCGCCGCCGACGAGGGCGCGGCGATGCTGCGCGCCCAGGCGAGGCCCGTTCACCGGCTGGAGGCGGAGCTGCTGTCGATCACCGCCCGAGACCGGGCGGGCCAGCAGCCCGGCCCGCTCCTGCGCCGGGCGGAGCGCGTCGTGGCCGGCCTGCGGGACGCTCGTGCCCCCCAGCTGCCGCACGCGCTCCTGCTGGGTGCCGGGCTGGCGAGCCGCGTCCGGTCGGCTCGTGCGGCCGGGCTCGCGTCCGACTGGCTCGCCGAGGCGGCGTCCTTCCGGCAGGCCCCCACCGGCGCCGTCCGAGCGCTCGGCTGGTTCGCCCAGGCACGAGCCCGCGACCTGCTCGGGGACTCCGGCGGCGTGCTGCGTGCGTGCGAGCTCGGTCTGCGCGCGCTCGACGAGCACCGTGCGACCCTCGGGAGCCAGGAGCTACGGGCCGGGTCGGCCGGGCACGGCGCGGCGCTCGCCGAGCTGGGCACACGCACCGCGATGGCCAGCGGCGACGCCAGGCAGCTGCTGCGGTGGTCCGAGCGGTGGCGGGCGACCGCCCTCTCGACGCCGGCCAGGAGCGCGGGCCACGATGAGGAGACCGCTGCCGACCTCACAGCGCTCCGGGCCCAGCGCCGACGGCTGGACGAGGCCCGCTCGGAGGGCGCACCCACCGACGCGCTGGAGGCGCGGGCGACGCGGCTCGAGCAGACGGTGCGCCGCCGGTTGCTGCAGGAGCGGGGTTCGGGCGAGGCGGCCGCGACCCTCGACGTCGAGCCCCTGCTCGCGGCGCTCACCGAGGACGACACGGTCCTCGTCGAGCTGACCGAGCTCGACGGCGTCCTGCACGCGCTCGTGGCGGGTCGCGGGCGCGTACGCCACCGGGTGGTCGGCGATGCCGCTGCCGCTGCCGCTGCCGTGGATTTCTCGTTGTTCACCCTGCGCCAGGCCGCTCGCGGGCGCCGGGCCCAGCTCGAGGTGGCCGGCGGCCGGCTCGAGCGCGCGCTGCTCGGGGCCGCGCTGGACGGCCTGGGGGAGCAGCGTGTCGTGGTCTGCGCACCCGCAGCGCTGCAAGGCGTCCCCTGGGGCCTGCTCCCGTCCCTGGCGCACGGACCCGTGACCGGCACGCCGTCGGCGCGGTTGTGGCTACGGGCCCGGACGTCCGCGCCGGCGGACGACCGTCGGGTGATGCTCGTCGGGCCGGGGCTCGGCAGCGGTGGCGCAGAGGTCCCGGCGGTGGCGGCCGAGGACCCGCGGGCAGAGGTGCTCGACGGCGAGGCGGCGACCGTGTCGGCCGCGCTCGCGGCGCTGGACGGGGTCGCGCTGGCGCACGTCGCCGCCCACGGTCACTTCCGCGAGGACAGCCCGCTCTTCTCCTCGCTCACCCTCGCCGACGGGCCCCTGCTCGTGCACGACCTCCAGGGCTTGGGGCGCCCGCCCCACCGGGTCGTGCTGTCGGCCTGCGAGTCGGGCGTCATGCAGCCGGTCGGCGACCAGGAGCTCCTCGGCCTGGCGGCCGCGCTACTGTCCATGGGCACCGCCGGGGTGGTCTCGAGCCTCGCCGAGGTCGACGACGCCGCGACCGTCGACGTGATGGTCGCCCTCCACGCCCGGCTCCGGCAGGGAGGCGGGCTCGGCGACGCGATGCTCGCGGCTCGCGAGGCCGCGGCGGGTGACTCCGTGCTGGCCGCGACCGCCGCGTCGTTCACCGTGCTCGGGATCTGAGGGGCTGCTGCCGCGGGGTGGCGGCACATCGCACGTCGAGGGGTCTGTTGGGTGCGATCTGCCGCCACCCGGGGTGGCGGCACATCGCACGTGGAGGGGTCTCTCTGTTGCGATCTGCCGCCACCCACGGACGGACCGCGGCGAACGCAACCAGTGCCCTGAGCCCAATCAGGGAGGCGTGACCTTGACCGGGTCGGTCGCGTTCTCGCACTCCGCGAGCGTGCAGCGTACGGTCGCCGACTTCCGCGTGCCGTTCACCTCGAGCAGCACCGTGCCGGGGGACTCCCACTGCCAGCCGCTGATCCACCCCGTCGTCCAGGTGGCGAGCCGCGTCCCGCGGAGGGTGCGCAGCGTGATCCTGCCCGGGCCCACGCCATCGGTGAGGATGTGGAAGGTCAGCAGCTGCGTGCCGTCCGGCGAGATGGCGGCGACGCGCTCCTTGCAGGACCGCCACACCGTCGTGCCCGGGTCGCTCAACCGCACGAGACGCGTGCACCCGCCGATGTAGGGGTCGGTCGTGGAGGTGGCGAGCAGGTCGTGCTCGATGCTGACGGCGCCGGCGGCATCGCGCGTCACAGTCCCCACGCGGTCCGGCCCGACGCGCCAGAGCACGGTGCGTCGCAGCGTCTGCACCACAACCTTGCGGTCGTCGGCCGTGACGGCCTGGGGCCAGCCGTCGAAGACCCGGCTGCGGACCTCGGAGCCGTCGCTCGCCGACCGCACCGTCACCGCCGCCCTGCGGAAGCCGGACTCCGCCATCGTCACCAGCCGCGAGCCGTCCTCGCTGAGCAGCGCCCAGCGGGACTCGAAACCGACGAAGATCGTGCGCACGGACCCGTCGGGCTCGACCCGCACGATCCGGGCCCGTCGCTGCTCGCCGACCCGGTTGTTCGTCCAGGTCGCGGCGATCCAGGCGGCCCCCGACGCGCCGAGGACGTCCCCGTCGTTGCCCGGCAGCTCGATGCGGCGCTCCCCGTCGACGAAGAGGCCGTCCTCGATGTGGGGGACGGCGATGTCAGCGCCGCGGGCCAGCGCCTGCGGCTGCAGGTCGACGGTGGGCGCTGCCGCCCGAGCGGCGGGCAGGCCGACAGCGGCGCTGACGGCGACCGCGGCGACGGCGGTGGCGAGCACGGGCCGCATGGCGGCCGCGAGGACGGTGGTGGAGCGCGGCATGGTGGTTACCCCCGAAAAGGACATGGTGTCACCCGGGAGACGCCGACGGGGCCGTCGGGGTTGCCTCCGCCCACCCGGCAATCTGGTTCGCGGCCGCAACAGGCGCACCCCTATCGTTGCGCCCATGACTGGCCGCATCCTCCGCATGTCGACCCTGTTCGTGCGCACCCTGCGCGACGACCCCAACGACGCCGAGGTGCCGAGCCACAGGCTGCTCGTCCGCGCCGGCTACATCCGCCGTGCCGCACCCGGCATCTACACGTGGCTGCCGCTGGGGCTCCGCGTCCTCCGCAGGATCGAGGACGTCATCCGCGACGAGATGGACGAGATCGGCGCCCAGGAGCTGTCGTTCCCGGCGCTGCTGCCCAAGGAGCCCTACGAGGCGAGCGGGCGCTGGGCGGACTACGGCCCCAACATCTTCCGGCTGCAGGACCGCAAGGGCGCCGACTACCTGCTCGGACCCACGCACGAGGAGATGTTCACCCTCCTGGTGAAGGACCTCTACTCGTCCTACAAGGACCTGCCGCTCTCGATCTACCAGATCCAGACGAAGTACCGCGACGAGGCGCGTCCCCGTGCCGGGCTGCTGCGCGGCCGCGAGTTCATCATGAAGGACTCCTACTCCTTCGACATCGACGACGCCGGGCTCGAGGAGTCCTACCAGAAGCACCGCGACGCCTACATCCGGATCTTCGACCGGCTCGGCTTCGAGTACGTCATCGTCAAGGCGACCTCCGGCGCGATGGGCGGCTCGGCCAGCGAGGAGTTCCTCGCCAAGGCCTCCGTCGGTGAGGACACCTACGTCCGCTGCACCCTCTGCGACTACGCCGCCAACGTCGAGGCCGTCGCCGTGCCCGCGCCGCCCGCACTGCCGTACGACGACGCGCCCGCCGCGCACGCCGAGGACACCCCCGACACCCCGACCATCGGCACCCTCGTCGCCCACCTCAACGACGCCTACCCGCGCGACGACCGACCCTGGGCCGCCGGTGACACCCTCAAGAACGTCCTGGTCGTCCTCAAGCACCCCGACGGCACCCGCGAGCCGCTCGCGATCGGCGTGCCCGGTGACCGCGACGTCGACCAGAAGCGTCTCGAGGGCCAGCTCGAGCCGATCGAGGTCGAGGCGATGGACGAGGCCGAGATGGCCAAGCACCCCGCCCTGGTCAAGGGATACATCGGCCCCGAGGCGCTGGGGGAGGAGTCCAAGTCGGGCATCCGCTACCTCGTCGACCCCCGGGTCGTGGAGGGCACCCGCTGGGTCACCGGCGCCAACGTGCCGGGCTCCCACGTGCTCGACCTCGTCGTCGGCCGCGACTTCACGCCCGACGGCACGATCGAGGCGGCCGACGTGCGCGACGGCGACCCCTGCCCGAACTGTGACGCAGGCACGCTCGAGTCCGCCCGCGGCATCGAGATGGGCCACATCTTCCAGCTCGGCCGCAAGTACGCCGAGGCGCTCGGGCTGAAGGTGCTCGACGAGAACGGCAAGCTCGTCACCGTCACGATGGGCTCCTACGGCATCGGTCCGTCCCGCGCCGTGGCCGCGATCGCCGAGGGCACGCTGGACGACCTGGGCCTGTGCTGGCCGCGCGACGTCGCCCCCGCCGACGTCCACGTGGTGGCCGCAGGCAAGGACGAGGCGATCTTCTCCGCCGCCGAGGTGCTCGCCCAGGGCCTGAAGGGCGCCGGCGTCGAGGTGCTCCTCGACGACCGCGCCGGGAAGGTCAGCCCCGGCGTGAAGTTCAAGGACGCCGAGCTCATCGGCGTACCGACGATCGTCACCGTCGGCCGTGGCCTGGCCGACGGCAACGTCGAGGTCCGCGACCGCCGCACCGGCGAGCGCGAGGACGTCCCGGTCGCCTCCGCGGTCGCGCGCATCACCGAGATCGTCCGCAGCTAGGCGCCGCGTGGGCCGGTCGAGGAAGGACGAAGCGCCCTCACGCGACCTGGCTGCGTGGCGCGCCCACCTCTCCGCCATCCGCCCTGACGCCGACCCGTCCGAGGCGGACTGGTGGGACACCACCTGGGAGTCAGGGACGCCGGCAGCCGTCGGCTTCCTCATCCCGCGTGGCTTCGAGGCGTACGCCCGGGTGCTCCACCCGGCACGCGACCGGGAGGGGCGCGGCGTCAGGTGGGCCGCGGTGGCTGTGGAGAGCGGCACCACGCTCCACCCCGAGGCCCAGTGGCACCGCCTGGCCGGTGGTCGCGACCTGGACCCCCGCGGGGCAGGTCCGGACCCAGCGCGGTGGCCGGGCAACGAGCCCATGGTCGGGACGCTCGAGCGGCCACTGTTCGAGGCACTCGCCGACGTGCTGGCCTCGCACACCGCCACCCCGGACCCGACGTTCGTCGCGTTCTGGGTGGGCCATGGTCTGTGGCCGCGTTCCTGGGACGACGCACCGACGACCCACCGCCCAGCACGCGAGTCGTACGTGTTCGAGCGCCCGATCTCCGAGGTGGTGACACTGTGCGCCGAGGCGCCGGCCGTGGGGTACGCCCTCGGCACACCGACGGGCACGGCCATCGCCTTCGCCGAAGGCACGCCGTCGTGGATCCCGACGCCCGACGAGCAGTTCGAGTCGTTCGCGCCGCACCAGTGGCAGAGTCCCAGCGCCTGGTGGCCGGCGGACCACACGTGGGCGACGTCCAGCGACACCGACCTCGACTCCACCCTGGTCGGTGGAAGCCGCGCACTGGTCGACGACCTGCTGGCCGACGAGCGGCTCGAAGTGCTGCCGTGGCCGGTCGACGGCTCACTGTGGGCAGGCGCCGACATCGTCAACGCGTGATGGTGGAGTCCCGGGGTCACCCGGTGACCCCACGACTCCGCCATCTGCGCGGCGGCGACCGATAGGTTCGCGCACATGGCTCATGCGCGGATCGAGGCGGTCATCTTCGACTGGGGCGGCACCCTGACGCGCTGGCACGACGTGGACTTCCACGCCGAGTCGGTGGCGCTCGCCCAGGCCGTACGTCGCACGCCCTCGCCGGACGACGACCACCACGCCCACGCCGAGCGCCTGCACCGCGCCGGCGACGTCATCTGGGGGCGCAGCCGCGACCACCAGCAGAGCGCCACCATCGCCGACCTCTTCACCGAGGCAGGGCTCGACCACGACCCCGACCTGCTCGCGGCCTACTACGAGTTCTGGGAGCCGCACACGCTCACCGACCCCGAGGTGCGGCCGATGTGGGAGGAGCTGCGCTCGGCAGGGGTCAAGGTCGGCGTGCTGTCCAACACCATCTGGCCGCGGGAGTGGCACGTCGGCTTCTTCGAGCGCGACGGGGTGTACGACCTCGTGGACGGCGACGTCTACACCAGCGAGGTCCCCTGGACGAAGCCCTCCCCGCTCGCGTTCGGGGCGGCGATGGACGCCGTGGGCGTGAGCGATCCGGCTGCGTGCGTCTACGTGGGGGACCGGCTCTTCGACGACGTGTGGGGCGCCCACAACGCGGGGATGCGGGCGATCCACGTCCCGCTGTCGTCGATCCCCGCCAACCAGGTCGGCCACACCGAGGGCGAGCCGGACGCCACAATCACGTCCCTGCGCGAGGTCCCGGACGTCGTACGCCGGCTCGACGCCTCCTGAGGAGGAGGCCGCCGCGACTCCTGAGCGTGGCACTTCTGCAACTTCGTGCGTTGCAGGAACATGCAAGTGGATCCGGCTTTCGCTTCTGGTGGATCGAATGCATGATTGTGCATGTCGCTCCACCACCCCCACAGGTTGGGCGACACAGGGTGATGCTGACCAACCCCACGAAGCGGTCCGCGTCCTCGGCTTTTGGGAGAGATCTCGGGACTTTCCCAAAGGCTGAGGCCGCGGGCCGCTTTCCCTGTGTCGGGGCACGGAGCGCCCGGCCGCAGGGGCCGGTCAGGCCCGGTCGAGCTCGGGAGCTCCCGGCCACGTCTCGGCGGTCCCGCCGAGCTGGAGGCGCCACACCGCCGACCACGTCGCCTCGGTGAGCGCCCACTCGCGCACGGATCCCGTCGACTGCGCGACGAGCGCGAGCAGCCCCTCGACGCTCGCGGCCTCGAGGTCCGCCGCGGCACGCTCGAGCTGAGGCGGACGGAGCAGGGAGCCGTCGAGGTCGTACGCCACCTCGGCGGCGACGGGATCGCCGCCCGCGTCGCGCACCATGAGCTGCAGCTGGTCGCGACGTGCACGGTGGCGGCGGTAGCCGGACGTCAGGGTCTCGAAGAGCGCGGGCGCGGTGGCCTGCGACGTCCGCGCGCCGAGGACGCCGTAGGTGTAGAGCGCGGCGTGCTCGTCGGCGAGGGTCGCCTGCAGGGCGTCGAGGACGGTCACGACCCCTCCTGTCCGGCCGGGGGCTCGGCGAGCGCCGCTCCGTGCTGTGCCGTGGACGCGGCCATGCTGGCCAGCACCCGGGCGAGGTCGCCGCTCGCCGCGTCGACGGACCCGCGGCGCACCTCGCGCAGCAGCCGCTGCTCCGAGCGGCGCACCGCCGTCAACGCCCCGGCTCGATCGGCAGGGACGAGGGGTGGTGGCGGGGTCGGGACGTCCGCGTCGGCGACCGCCCCCTCGAGCACCTGCAGGTGAGCGGCGTGCGCGGTCGCCACCGGCTCCAGGAGGGGCGTCAGGTCGGGGACCGAGAGCGTCGCGGCCTCCACCACCGACCGGGCGCGGACCAGTGCCGCGACGACGGCTGTCACGAGCTCGGAGTCCTCGGGCGGGGGCGGCGCCGCGTCGGCGGACCCGTCGTCGCGAGACGGCGGATCGATGTCGCAGGCGGTCACCACCAGGGGAGCGACGAGTGCCGCGCCCACCGCCGTACGACGGGTCAGCGAGCGTCCGGGCACCCCCGAACCCTAGCCGCCCCATGGCCCGGTCCGGACCGGCCACGGGTGTTTGTCGCCGCTCGGGTCGGGACGGCTATCGTGGTCCCCGGACAACTACACAAGGAGGTCGCAACCCGATGAGCACCCCCAAGCAGGACGCCACCCGGGACCGCATAGAGGCGGAGCTGGTCGACCCCTTGCGAGCGATGGACCTCGATGTCGAGGCCGTCGAGGTCACCCCCGCGGGGAAGCGCCGCGTCCTCCGCGTCGCCGTCGACAAGGACGGCGGGGTCACCCTCGACGATGTCGCCGACGCAACGCGCGAGGTGTCGCGGGTGCTCGACGAGTCCGACGTGATGGGGGAGATGCCCTACACGCTGGAGGTCACCTCGCGCGGCGTCGACCGTCCGCTGACGCTGCCGCGCCACTGGCGCCGCAACGAGGACCGCCTCGTCAAGGCCACCCTCGCCGACGGGTCGAGCCTGACCGGCCGCATCCTGACGTCGTCGGAGGAGTCGGCGACCATCGACGTGTCCGGGGAGCAGCTCGAGGTCGCCTACGCCGACGTGGCCAAGGCGCTCGTGCAGATCGAGTTCAACCGCAAGACCGAGAAGCCCGAGAAGAAGGACGACTGATGGACATCGACCTGAGCATCCTGCGCATGCTGGAGCGGGAGAAGGAGATCTCCTTCGAGGTGCTGGCCGAGGCCATCGAGCAGGCCCTGCTGACCGCCTACCAGCGCGCCACCGAGTCCTCGCACCCTGCGCGCGTGGAGCTGGACCGCAAGACCGGTCACGTCACCGTCTGGGCGCGCGAGATCGACGAGGACGGCACGGCCGGTGCGGAGTACGACGACACGCCCCAGGGCTTCGGCCGGATCGCGGCGACGACCGCCAAGCAGGTCATGCTCCAGCGGCTGCGCGACGCCGAGGACGAGATCAAGTTCGGGGAGTTCGCCGGCAAGGAGGGCGACATCATCTCCGGGATCATCCAGCAGGGGCGCAACCCCGACGACGTGATGGTCGACCTCGGCAAGATCGAGGCCATCCTGCCGGTCAGCGAGCGCGTGCCGGGGGAGAAGTACGTCCACGGCGAGCGCATCAAGTGCCTGGTCACGTCGGTCCGCAAGGGCATGCGCGGCCCCCAGATCACGCTCTCCCGGTCCCACCCCACCCTGGTCAAGAAGCTGTTCGCGCTCGAGGTGCCCGAGATCGCCGACGGCACCGTGGAGGTCGCCGCCATCGCTCGCGAGGCCGGTCACCGCACCAAGATCGCGGTGCACTCGACCGTCCCCGGCGTGAACGCCAAGGGCGCCTGCATCGGTCCGATGGGTCAGCGCGTGCGCAACGTGATGAGCGAGCTGCACGGCGAGAAGATCGACATCGTCGACTGGGCCGAGGACCCCGCTGAGCTCGTTGGGCACGCGCTCTCGCCGGCCCGGGTCACGTCGGTGGAGATCGTCGACCTGGCCGCTCGCTCGTGCCGGGTGGTCGTGCCCGACTTCCAGCTCTCCCTGGCCATCGGCAAGGAGGGGCAGAACGCCCGCCTCGCCGCCCGGCTCACCGGTTGGCGCATCGACATCCGTTCGGACGAGGCGCCCGCGCCGGAGTAGCCCCGGCCCCCGCGACCGCCCAGTTCGTAAACCAGTGGCCGCACCGGCTAGAGTGGAGGTCAGTGGCCACCACGTCTGACACCCCTGCGCCCGGACCTGTCCGGACATGTGTGGGTTGTCGGGCGAAGGCCGCTGCGAGCGAGTTGCTGCGCGTGGTCGCAGGCTCGGACGCCGAGGGCAGACCCGCCCTGGTGCCCGATCCGGACCGCCGGGCACCCGGCCGCGGGGCGCACGTCCACCCCACGCCCGAGTGTTGGCAGCTCGCGGTGCGACGCCGAGCACTTCCCCGGGCCCTCCGCTCGAGCGAGGGGCTCAGCGCGGCGCCGGTGGCCGACCACCTCGCCGAGATCCACCAGTCCGATTCACCGCAGCACCGACCAGAAACTGGAGCACGCAGCTCATGAGCACTCGATGAGTAACTCGTAATGAGTGTGCACACCCACTAGCTGTTCCGTTTCCCCTCTCCTTCTGGGGTCACGGACCAGAAGGAGACAGAAACAACCGTGGCAAAGACCCGAGTCCACGAACTCGCCAAGGAGTTCGGAGTCGAGAGCAAGTTCGTTCTCGAGAAGCTCAAGGAGATGGGGGAGTTCGTCAAGTCGGCATCGTCGACTGTCGAACCGCCCGTCGAGATGCGCTTCAAGAAGCAGTACGGCGACGAGCTGAAGGCCGCAGCGGCCGCAGCCCCCGCCGAGACTGCGGCGCCGGCCGAGAAGCCTGCCGCCAAGAAGGCCGCGCCCAAGCCCGGCCCCAAGTCCGCACCGGCCCCCGCTGCCGTCGAGGCCCCCGAGGTCGCCGAGGTCGCTGAGGCCCCCGCGGCTCCCGAGGCCCCGGCCGAGGCGCCTGCAGAGGTCGCGGCCCCGGCCGCCGAGCCGGCGGCCCCTGCTGCCCGGCCCGGCCCGAAGCCCGGTCCGAAGGCGCCGGCCGCCGAGCCGAAGGCTCCGCCGGCCGAGCCCGAGGCACCTGCTGCCCCGGCAGCGAAGGCCCCGAGCCCCGCACCTCGTCCGGTCGGTCGCCCCGGCGCCCCGCGCCCGGGCAACAACCCGTTCGCCCCGAGCCAGGGCATGGGCCAGCGCCCCGCCCCGCGCACCGGTGGCGACGACAGCCGTCCGCCCCGTCCGCCGGCTGGCGGCGAGGGCCGTCCCGGCATGCCGCGCCCCAACCCGGCGATGATGCCGAAGTCCCCTGCGGCCTTCGGTGCCGGTCCGGGTGGTCGTCCGGCCCGTGGCGGTCCCGGCGGCGGTCCCGGTGGCGGTCCCGGCCGTCCGGGTGCCCCCAGCCGCGGCGGTGCTCCGGGTCGTCCCGGCGCCGGCGCCCCCGGTGGTGCTCCCGGTCGTCCCGGTGGCTTCGGCCCGTCCGGTGGCGGTCGCCCCGGTGGCGGTCGTCCCGGCCAGCGTGGCCAGACCCAGGGTGCCTTCGGTCGCCCCGGTGGCCCCTCGCGTCGTGGTCGCAAGTCGAAGCGCGCGCGTCGTCAAGAGTTCGAGGCCATGGACGCCCCGACCCTGGGTGGCGTGCGGGTCCGCAAGGGCAACGGCGAGACCGTGCGTCTCCCGCGTGGCGCCTCGCTGACCGACTTTGCCGAGCGCATCAACGTGGACGCCGCTGCCCTCGTGCAGATGCTGTTCTCGCTCGGCGAGATGGTCACTTCGACCCAGTCGGTGGGTGACGAGACGTTCGAGCTGCTCGCCGAGGAGCTCAACTACGTCGTCCAGATCGTCTCTCCCGAGGACGAGGACCGCGAGCTGCTCGAGACGTTCGACCTCGAGTTCGGTGCCGACGAGGGCGACGAGTCCGACCTGGTCATCCGTCCGCCGGTCGTGACCGTCATGGGTCACGTCGACCACGGAAAGACCAAGCTCCTCGACGCGCTGCGTGACGCCAACGTGGTCGACAAGGAGGCCGGTGGCATCACCCAGCACATCGGTGCCTACCAGGTCCACACCGAGGTCGACGGCGACGACCGTCGCATCACCCTCATCGACACCCCGGGCCACGAGGCGTTCACCGCCATGCGTGCCCGTGGTGCCCAGGCCACCGACATCGCGATCCTGGTCGTCGCGGCCGACGACGGCGTCATGCCGCAGACGGTCGAGGCGCTCAACCACGCCAAGGCGGCCAACGTGCCGATCGTGGTGGCGGTCAACAAGATCGACAAGCCGGAGGCCGACTCCACCAAGGTCCGTGGCCAGCTCACCGAGTACGGCCTGATCCCTGAGGAGTACGGCGGCGACGCGATGTTCGTCGACGTCTCGGCCAAGGCCGGGCTCAACCTCGACAAGCTGCTCGAGGCCGTCGTCCTCACCGCCGACGCGTCGCTCGACCTGCGCGCCAACCCCGACCAGGACGCCCAGGGCCTCGTGGTCGAGGCGCACCTCGACCGCGGTCGCGGTCCGGTCGCCACGGTGCTCGTCCAGCGCGGAACGCTCCGCGTGGGCGACTCGATCGTGGCCGGTCCGGCCCACGGTCGTGTGCGCGCCATGCTCGACGAGCACGGCCAGGAGATCACCGAGGCCGACCCGTCGCGTCCGGCGATGGTGCTGGGTCTCTCGGCGGTGCCGGGTGCGGGCCAGAACTTCATCGTGGTCGAGGACGACCGCATGGCCCGCCAGATCGCCGAGAAGCGCGAGGCGCGCGAGCGGGCGGCCATGCAGGCCAAGCGTCGCGTGCGCCGCAGCCTCGAGGACTTCATGGCCTCCATGGAGAAGGGCGAGAGCCAGGAGCTCAACCTCATCCTCAAGGGCGACGTGTCCGGTTCGGTCGAGGCGCTCGAGGACGCGCTGTCGCAGATCGACGTGGGTGACGAGGTCTCCCTCCGCGTGATCGACCGCGGTGTCGGTGCGATCACCGAGACCAACGTCGACCTCGCGGCCGCCTCCGACGCCATCATCATCGGCTTCAACGTCCGCCCGCAGGGCAAGGCGAGCCAGATGGCCGACAAGGAAGGTGTCGAGATCCGCTACTACTCGGTCATCTACCAGGCGATCGAGGAGATCGAGGCGGCGCTCAAGGGCATGCTCAAGCCCATCTACGAGGAGTCGACCCTCGGCCAGGCGGAGATCCGCGAGATCTTCCGCTCGTCCAAGGCCGGCAACATCGCGGGCTGCATGGTCACGTCGGGTCTCATCCGCCGCAACGCCAAGGTGCGGATCCTGCGCGACGGAGCGGTGGTGGCCGACAACCTCGACCTGTCCTCGCTGCGCCGCGAGAAGGACGACGCGTCCGAGGTCCGCGAGGGCTTCGAGTGCGGTCTGGTGCTCCGGAACTTCCAGGACATCAAGATCGGCGACATCGTCGAGGCGTTCGAGATGCGCGAGATCGCGCGCACCTGATCGACCGGGCACTTCGTGCCCGCTGTGTCACCGACCGGGCACTTCCTCGCGCACCAGCGCGAGGAGGTGCCCGGTCAGCACGTCCGGGCGCGAGGAAGTGCCCGGTCACCGAGTAGGAGAGACTGGAGCCATGACCAATCCCCGCGTCCGCAAGATCGCCGACCGGATCCAGGTGATCGTCGCCGAGATGCTCGAGCGTCGGATCAAGGACCCTCGCCTCGGCTTCGTCACCATCACCGACGTCCGCGTCACCGGTGACTCCCAGCAGGCCTCGGTCTTCTACACGGTGCTCGGCGCCGAGGACGAGCTGGCCAGCACCGCCGCCGCCCTCGAGTCGGCCAAGGGCGTGATCCGCTCCGAGGTCGCCAAGCAGCTCGGGATGCGCATCGTGCCGTCGCTGACGTTCATCCCCGACGCCCTGCCCGAGAACGCCCGCGCCCTGAACGAGGTGCTGGCGCGCGCCAAGCAGCAGGACGAGGAGGTCGCCGCCCGTCGCGTCGAGGCGTACGCGGGCGAGGCCGACCCCTACAAGAAGCCCCGGGTGGCCGAGGACGAGCTCGCCGACGACCTCGAGGACCCTGCCGACGAGGGCGACGACCTCGACGACCTCGGCGCCGAGGACGACCGCGCCTGATGGTCGACCCCGGTCTGGTCGTCGTCGACAAGGCCCCGGGCATGACCTCGCACGACGTGGTGGCCCGGGTACGCCGGCTCGCCGGCACCCGCAAGGTCGGCCACGCCGGCACGCTCGACCCGATGGCCACGGGCGTGCTCGTGCTGGGCGTGGACCGCGCCACCCGGCTGCTCGGTCACCTCATGCTCACCGAGAAGGCGTACGACGCCACGGTGCGGCTCGGGGTCTCGACGACCACCGACGACGCCGAGGGTGAGGTCACCGCGTCCACCCCGGCGTCCCACCTGCAGCCGGGTCTGGTGCAGACCGAGCTCGAGGAGCTGGTCGGCGACATCCTCCAGGTCCCGACCGCGGTCTCCGCGATCAAGGTCGACGGCAAGCGGGCCTACCAGCGCGTCCGCGACGGCGAGCAGGTCGAGCTCAAGGCCCGGCCCGTGACGATCCACGAGCTGGTGGTGCACGACCAGCGCGTCGCCGGCGACTGGCTCGACGTCGACATCTCGGTGCGGTGCTCGTCCGGCACCTACATCCGCGCCATCGCACGCGACGTCGGGGCGGCGCTCGGTGTTGGCGGCCACCTGACCGCGCTGCGGCGTACGGCCGTCGGGCCCTTCGACCTCTCCGCCGCCCGCACCCTCGAGCAGCTGGCCGACGACTTCGCGGTCCTGCCGATCGCCGAGGCGGCGCGCGCGAGCTTCGCGTCGCTCGACCTCGACGAGGACCAGGCCGGCGACGTGCGGGTCGGTCGTGGGCTCGACCTGACCCTCCCCGGGGACGGCCCCCATGCGGTGTTCGCGCCTGACGGGCAGTTCCTCGCGCTCTACGAGCAGCGCGGGCAGCAGGCCCGCTCGGTGGCGGTCTTCGTCGGATGACGCGGCACCGGACGGACCGCGGACAGGCGTACCCCTGAAGGGTCGACATCCCTGGTCTTGACCACCCCACCGAGCGCTGGTGGGACCCGGTGCGGGAGGCGCAGGGTTGAGGTCTGGGTCGCAAGGTGCGAGCCACTGCCCGAGGGAGGTACGGCATGTCCATCCATCGCATCGCCACGCTCGGGGCCAGCATCACGGTGCTGACCGCAGGAGCGCTCACTGGTAGCACGGTCGGCGCCACGGGTCAGCCCGCTCCGTCGGAGAGAGCAGCCACCATGGTGCAGGTCAGCATCGACCGGGCCAGCACCGTCACGATGCCGAGCGTGGTCGCGCCCGGCGTCACCACCTACAAGATCTCCACGACCAAGCGGAGGGCAGCGTTCCAGGTGCTCAGCCTGGCCACCGGCTACAGCGTCGACCAGGCCATGGCCGACGGGAACCAGGGCCTGGAGAAGAACAACATCAAGGCGCTCAAGCGGTTCGAGGCCAACGTGACGCTGCTCGGCGGCACCGGCGCCACTCGGGACAAGGCGGGCAAGCTGGTGCTCGACCTCGAGCCGGGCACCTACTACGGGCTGGAGACGAACAGGTTCGGGGCGCCCTGGACCCCGTTCACGGTCGCGGGCGTCGACACCGGCGCCACCATGCCGTCCGGCGCGACCCTCAAGGCCGTCGACAGCACGAAGTGGGCCAAGGAACCCGCGTCCATCCCGCGGTCGGGCTGGTTGCGGTTCAAGAACCGCGCTGACCAGAACCACTTCATCATCCTGGCCAAGCTGGCCAGGGGGAAGACGATCGACGACTTCGACGACTTCATCAAGGACGAGTCCGGCCCGCCGCCGATCGACCCGCGCTTCGGTCTCGACTCCGGCGCGCTCAGCCCCGGCCACGACATGGCGATGAAGTACCGGCTGCCGAAGGGCAACTACGTCCTGACCTGCTTCTGGCCGGACGCCTCGATGAAGGGCATGCCGCACGCGTTCATGGGCATGTACCGGGTCGTCACGGTCCGCTGAGGCCCACCGCACGGCACGGACGTCCCCGTCGCCCCGGCCTGGGCGACGGGGACGTCCGCCGCTGCTACTAGGCTCGGCCCGTGCAGATCTGGCGAGACGTCGACGACGTGCCGGCCGACCTCGGCCGCACCGTGGTGAGCATCGGCAACTTCGACGGCGTGCACCTCGGGCACGCCCACGTGCTCCGCGAGGCGCGGGCCAGCGCCGCGCGCCTGGGCATCGACACGGTCGTGGCGGTGACGTTCGACCCGCACCCGATGGCGGTCCTGCGGCCCGAGCACGCCCCGCCCACCCTGACCTCGATCCACACGCGCGCCCGGCTGCTCGAGGGCGCCGGCGTCGACGCGATCCTGGTGATCGGCTTCGACCGCGAGATCGCGTCCTGGTCGCCGCTGGAGTTCATCGACCGGATCCTCGTCGACACGCTGCACGCCGGTGCGGTCGTCGTCGGCTCCAACTTCCGCTTCGGCGCCAAGGCCGCCGGCGAGGTCGCGACGCTGGTCGGGGCCGGGGCGTCCCGCGACTTCGAGACCGTCGGCGTGGCGCTCGACGGCGGACCGCAGGTGTGGAGCTCGACCTACGTCCGTCAGTGCCTGGCCACCGGTGACGTCGCGGGAGCAGCGGAGGCGCTGGGACGTCCGTTCACCGTCCGCGGCACCGTCGTCGAGGGCGACAAGCGTGGCCGCGAGATGGGCTACCCGACGGCCAACGTCCCGATCCCGCCCGTCGACGCGGCCCCCGCCGACGGCGTGTACGCCGGCCGGCTGACCCGGCTCGACACGGGGGAGACCTACCCCGCCGCCATCTCGGTCGGCACCAACCCGACCTTCGACGGTGAGCGGGACCGTCGTGTGGAGTCCTACGTCCTCGACCGCGACGACCTCGAGCTCTACGGCGTCGAGGTCGAGGTCGCCTTCGTCGACCGGCTGCGCGGGATGGTGAAGTTCGAGGGCATGGAGGCCCTGATCGAAACCATGCACGACGACGTACGCCGCGCCCGGGACCTCCTGGCGTGACGCGACACCACACCAGCGTCGAGGCCTGGTTCCTCTCGCACGGCCTGCCCTACTTCGTCGCCGAGGAGCGCGCCGCCGCCCGTGCCGGGCTGCGGCCCCGCCGCCTGGTCTCCCTGGCGCTGGTCCTCGTCCTGTTCGCCGCCGGCGTGGGGGCGCTGGCCTGGGCCACCGAGACGTCGTACGCCGTCGGCCCGGCGGTCTGGCTCTCGGTCGCGGGGCTCGCGCTGCTGTGGTACGCCGCGACCGCCCTGCACGCGCGACCGATCCTGGGGTTCGCCCTGTCACGCACCCTGGGAAGCGTGCGCTTCCTGGTGCCGATGGCCTCGCGCGCGCTGCCGCTGCTGCTCGTCTTCGTGACCTTCCTCTTCGTCAACGCCGAGGCGTGGCAGATGACCACGAACCTCCCGTTCGGACTGCTGTGGTTCACCGTCCTGCTGATGTTCGGCCTGGCGGTGCTGTTCCTGCTCGTGCGGCTGCCCGAGGAGGTCGACCGGGTCGACGACGAGGTGGACGACGACTTCGTCGTGCGCGCATGCGCCGGCACGCCGCTGGAGCAGGCGAGCCGGGAGGTCGCCGCGGACCCGAGCATCGACCCGCAGGACCACGCGCAGGTCTCCGGCTTCGAGCGGTGGAACCTCATCCTCGTGCTGCTGGTCATCCAGACCGTGCAGGTGCTGCTGCTCTCGGTGACGGTGTTCGTGTTCTTCATGCTGTTCGGCTCGTTGGTGATGGAGACCGAGACCCAGCTGGCCTGGACCGGGGCGGACACGGTCGGGCAGGCTCCGCTGTTGTCCCACGTCTCGCTGTCGCTGGTGAAGGTCTCGCTGTTCCTCGCGTCGTTCAGCGGCTTCTACTTCACCGTCTCCGCGGTCACCGACGACACCTACCGACGGCAGTTCTTCTCCGTGGTCGAGAGCCAGCTCGCGCGGGCTGTCGGGATGCGTGCGGTCTACCTCGCCACCCGCGAGCGGGACGGCCACGGCGCCTGACGGGCGCGTTCGCCCGGACACGCGCGTGGGCGGTGTGTGAGGGGCATTCGGCGGCGTCGGAGTACTCCTCACGCACCGCTCGTACGACGACACGCCGGTGAACGCCGACGGGCGGTGCATGAGGGGTGTTCCGGCTGCCCGGAACCCTCCTCACGCACCGCCCGACGACGGTGGTGCCTGAGGTCAGGCGTCGAGGTCCTGCTCGACCAGCGCGGCGATCGTGTCGACCGCGGCCTGGTCGTCACCGGCGACCTCGACCGTGTCGCCGTTGCCGGCGCCCAGGGTCATGATCATCAGCGAGGAGCTCGCGTCGACGCCGTTGATGGTCACGTCCGAGCCGAGCTCGGCGGCCTTCTCGGCGATGATCGCGGCGGGACGGGCGTGGAGGCCGACGGCGGAGCCGACGACGACGGACTTGCTGGGCATGGTTCTCCTTCAGGTCTGGACTGGGGTCGGGACGGGGTCGGACGGGTGATGGTGCTCAGACAGTAGCGACGTCCGTGTCGCGCTTGCCGATGCTCTTGAGCGCGATGACGGCGAAGGCGCCGACGACCGTGCCGGCGGCGAGCGCGATCAGGAAGCCGAGGACGTTCTGCACGGCGAAGAGGACGAAGATGCCTCCGTGCGGGGCGCGGACGGCGACGTCCATCGCCATCGAGAGGCCGCCCGTGACGGCGCTGCCGAGCATGATCCCGGGGATGACGCGCAGCGGGTCGGCGGCGGCGAACGGGATGGCTCCCTCGGTGATGAAGGAGGCGCCGAGTGCCCAGCCCGCCTTGCCGTTCTCCCGCTCCGGGATGGAGAACAGGCCGGGGCGGATGACCGTGGCCAGGGCCAGCGCGAGGGGCGGGACCATGCCGGCGAGCATGACCGCGGCCATGATCTTCAGCTCGGGCGCGTCGCTGGCCAGGGCTGCCCCTCCGACGCCGGCGGCGGCGAAGCTGTAGGCGACCTTGTTGAGCGGACCGCCCATGTCGAAGGCCATCATCAGGCCGAGGATGACGCCGAGCAGGACGGCGCTCTCACCGGTCATCGAGTTCAGGCCCTCGGTCAGCTGCTCCATCAGCCAGGCGATCGGCTTGCCGAGCACCACGATCATGATCAGTCCGGCGATGAGGGTGGTCAGGAGCGGGATGATCAGCACGGGCATCAGGCCGCGGGCCCAGGTGGGCGCCTTCCAGCTGGCGATCCAGTGCGCGATCACGCCGGCGAGCACACCACCCACGATGGCGCCGAGGAAGCCGCTCTGCGGGGCGCCGAAGGCCGAGATGTCGGTGACCAGGCCGCCCATCACGAAGCCCGGGGCGATGCCGGGGCGGTCGGCGATGGCGTACGCGATGTAGCCGGCGAGCGCCGGGACGAAGAAGGCGAAGGCGATCTTGCCCAGCATGAACAGCGCGGCCCCGAGGTAGGCCATGACGCTCGAGTCGAAGAGCACGTGGTCGAGGCCGGGGTCGGAGTACGCCGAGATGTCCGGCGGGTTGAACAGCGTCGAGTCGGCCAGCACGGCACCGGCGTGGTTGGCGATCTCGTAGCCGCCCAGCAGGAAGCTGATCGCGATCAGGAGGCCACCCGCCGCGACGAACGGGATCATGTAGGAGACGCCGGTCATCAGGACCCGGCGGACGCGAGCGCCCCAGGACTCCTCGCCGCCGGTGTCGCCTCCGGCAGCCGCGGCGTCGCCCTCGACCCTCGGTGAATTGGTGGGGTCGGCGGCGTAGCGCAGCGCCTCGCTGATCATGGCGTCGGCGTCGTCGATCGGCCGCTTCACGCTCGAGCTGACCATGGGCTTCCCGGCGAACCGGCCACGGTCGCGCACGCCGACGTCGACGGCGAAGATGACCGCGCCGGCGCGGGCGATGGTGTCGTGGGCGAGCGGGGTCGACCCGGCGGAGCCCTGCGTCTCGACCTGGATGTCGACCCCGGCGCGCTCGGCGGCGGCCTCGAGGGCCTCGGCGGCCATGTAGGTGTGGGCGATGCCGGTCGGGCAGGCGGTGACCGCGACGAGGGAGGTCGTTCCCGCGGGAGCAGCGACGGCTGTCGCCGCAGGAGCCGCGGCTCCGGCGGCCTGCCCGGGGGCGGTCTCCCCGCCACCGGGGACGGCTGCGCCGGAGGCCGCACCCGACGCCGGGGCGGCGGCGTGCTTCGGGGCCGGGGCGGGCTCGCCGAGCTCGTGGGCGACGAGGTCCACGACCTCCTCGTCGCTCTCCGCGGCCCGGAGCGCGTCGGTGAAGGCGGGCTTGACCAGGGCGCGGGCCAGCTTGGTGAGGATGGTGAGGTGGTCGGCGTCGCCGCCGGCCGGCGCGGCGATGAGGAACGCCAGGTCGGCCGGACCGTCCTTCGCGCCGAAGTCGACGGGCGGATCCAGCCGCGCGAAGGCGAGCGTCGGCACCTCGACCCCGGCCGTGCGGCAGTGCGGGATCGCGATGCCACCCGGGAGGCCGGTGGCGGAGGTGGACTCGCGCGCGAACGCGTCCTCGATGAGCTGGTCCTTGCCGGTGGCTCGGCCGGCGTCGTCGACGACGCCGGCGAGGGCGCGGATGACGTCGTGCTTGTCCGAGCCCCAGTCGGCGCCCAGGCGGACGAGGTCGGTGGTGATCAGTGAGGTCATGCTGTGCCTCCCGTTGAGGGGGTGAGGGCGGTGACGCCGACGAGCTCCGTGCGGAGCTGCGACGGTTGGGGGATGGTGGTTCCGGGGAGCCCTGCGGCGGCGCTGCCGTAGGCGACGGCCAGTGCCAGGCGCTCCGGGGCGGGCAGCCCCCGGATGTCGCCGAGCAGGTAGCCGAAGAGGCTGGAGTCGCCGGCACCGACTGTGCTCACGACTGTGGTGGGGGGCGGGGTGGCGTGCCAGGCGCCGTCGGGCGTCACGAGCACCGCGCCGTTGCCACCGAGGGTGGCCAGCACGGCTCCGACGCCACGGTCGATGAGCTGGCGGGCGGCCACCGCGGTCGCGCGGGGGTCGGACTCCAGCTCGTCGGCGTCGCCGTCGGTGAAGGAGGCGAGCTCCTCGCCGTTGGGCTTCATCAGGTCGGGTGCGGATGCCGGCAGTGCGTCGACGAGCGCCTGCAACGGTGCCTCGCTCGTGTCGACGGCCACGCGGCCGCCCACCTCGCGCAGTCGTCTTACGAGCTCGGCGTAGAACTCGGGCGGGGCGCCCGCGGGCAGGGACCCGGCGAGCACCGTCCAGTCGGCGCTGGAGGCGCGGACCAGCACGGCCTGCGCCATCAGCTCGAGGTGGAGCGGGAGCACGGCGGCGCCGGGGGAGTTGAGCTTGGTCGTCGTGCCGTCGGGCTCGGTGATGGTGAGGTTGACCCGCACGTCGCCGGCGGGTCGCACCGGCCGGCAGTCGATGCCCGCGCCCAGCAGCTCGAGGACGAAGGCGTCGTCCTTGGCAGCGGGTACGACGGCGATGCTGGGGATGTCGGCGGTGACGGCGGCGCGGGAGATGTTGACGCCCTTGCCTCCCGCCTGCGAGGTCACCGACGCCACCCGGTGCACCTGGCCGCGGGCCAGCTCGCCGTCGAGCGCGACCGTGCGGTCGATGCTGGGGTTGGGGGTGAGGGTGAGGATCATGCGACCACCACCTCGATCCCGGCGCTCTCGAGTGCCCGGCGGTCCGCCGGCTCCACGTCGCTGTCGGTGACGAGCACGTCGAGGCTGTCGAGGGTCGCGAACCGCACGGCGGTCTCGACGCCGAGCTTGGTGGAGTCGGCGAGCACGACGGTCTTGCGCGCGCAGGCGATCATCGCCCGCTTGCTCGCCGCCTCGTCGCTGTCGGGAGTGGTGAGCCCGTGGCCGACGGTGAGCCCGTTGGTGGCGATGAACGCCACGTCGGCGCGGAGGTCCGACAGGGCGGCGACCGTCTCGGCGCCGACCGCGGCGTGGGTCGTGGGCCGCACCTTGCCCGGCAGCAGGTGGAGCTCGATCTGGGGCAGACCGGCCAGGCGGGTCGCGACCGGCACGGCGTGGGTGATGACGGTCAGCCGGTGGTCGCGGGGGAGGGCGGCGGCGAAGCGTGCGGTGGTGCTGCCCGCGTCGATCACGATGACCGAGTCCGGGGGCGGCAGGAGGGAGACGGCGGCATTGGCGATGGCCTCCTTGGCCTGCGTGTTGGACTGGTCGCGCTCGCCGATGCCTGACTCGATGACGGTGAGCGAACCGGCCGGGACCGCGCCGCCGTGGACGCGTCGGACCAGTCCCATCCGGTCGAGCGTGGACAGGTCGCGGCGCACGGTCTCGGTGGTGACCTCGAACTGCTCGGACAGCTGGACCACCGAGAGCCGGCCGCGCCGACTGATCAGGTGGGCCATCGCCTGCTGGCGCTCTTCCGCGTACATTCGGTCCACCTCCACGTACATCGACGAGCGATCTGTGTATGTGTTGTTTTAGTCCCGAATGTGTTGCTTGTCAACAACCCGGTGTTCTACGGTGTGTCCATGACCACATCCGCCGAGTCATCCGCGACCACGCTCAGCGGGACCCCGGTCGTCCCGGGAGTCGCCGCAGGACCCGTCCTCCACGTCCGCGGCGAGGTGTCGCCCGCCGCGATCGCCCGCTACGGCGACGGCGACTTCCCCGATGCCGATGCCGCGCTGACGGCGTACGACGACGCCGCGGCCGCGGTCGCGGAGACCTTCACCACCAAGGCGGCCTCCGCCCAGGGGGCGGCGGCCGAGGTCCTCACCGCGAGCGCCGGGCTGGCCCGCGACAAAGGCCTGCGCTCGGGCGTCGCCAAGAACCTGCAGGCCGGGCAGGGTCCCGTCGCCGCGGTGCAGGGCGCGGTCGAGCAGTTCGTCACGATCTTCACCAACATGGGCGGCCTGATGGCCGAGCGCGTCACCGACCTGCGCGACATCGAGCGGCGCGTGGTCGCCCACCTGGTGGGGGAGCCCGCCCCGGGCGTGCCGACCCCGAGCGAGCCGTCGATCCTGGTGGCCGAGGACCTCGCCCCGAGCGACACGTCGGGACTCGACCCCGAGCTGGTCACCGCCCTGGTCACCGAGCGCGGCGGCGCGACCAGCCACACGGCCATCATCGCGCGCCAGCTCGGCATCCCCTGCGTGGTCGGCGCCGCCGGCATCATGGAGGTCCCGGCCGGTGCCTTCGTGGTCGTCGACGGCGAGGCCGGCACCATCGAGCAGGGCGCCGACCCCGAGGAGGCACGCGCGCGCGTCGAGGAGAGCCGTCGCCTCCGCGAGGAGCTCGCCAGCTGGAGCGGCCCCGCCTCGACGTCCGACGGGATGCCGGTCAAGCTGCTCGCCAACGTCGCCGACGGGGCCTCCGCCGAGTCCGCGGGGGTCGAGCCCGTCGGGGGAGTGGGCCTGTTCCGCACCGAGCTGTGCTTCCTCGACCAGAAGGAGGAGCCGACCGTCGAGGAGCAGGCGGAGATCTACAGCGCGGTCCTTGCGCCCTACGCCGACGGCCGCTACGTCGTCGTACGCACCCTCGACGCCGGCTCCGACAAGCCGATCGCGTTCGCGACCCACGAGGGCGAGGAGAATCCCGCCCTCGGTGTCCGCGGACTGCGGCTCAGCTTCGACAACCCCGGCCTGATGGACCGCCAGCTCGACGGCATCGCCGCCGCGGCCGAGCGGACCGGCACCGAGACGTGGGTGATGGCGCCCATGGTCGCCACGGTGGCCGAGGCCGCCGACTTCTCCGCCAAGGTCCGCGCACGCGGGCTCAAGGCCGGCGTGATGGTCGAGATCCCCAGTGCCGCGCTGCTCGCCCACCGGATGCTCGAGGTCGTCGACTTCCTCTCGATCGGCACCAACGACCTCACCCAGTACGCGATGGCCGCCGACCGGATGGCCACCGACCTCGCGCACCTGACCGACCCGTGGCAGCCGGCCGTGCTCCAGCTCATCGCGATCACCGCCCACGCCGGCACCGAGGCGGGCAAGCCCGTCGGCGTCTGCGGCGAGGCCGCCGCCGACCCGCTGCTCGCCACGGCGCTCATCGGCATGGGCATCACGTCGCTCTCGATGGCAGCGCGCGCCGTACGCCCCGTGGGTGCCCAGCTCGGCAAGGTCAGCTTCGAGACCTGCGAGGCGGCCGCCGAGGCCGCCCTCGGCGCTCCCGACCCGATGGCCGGGCGAGCAGCCGTCCGGGAGCTGCTCGGTCACTGAGCGCAGATGGACCCCGCCTCGTCAGGCGGGACCGGCCTCGGGAGATCGGCCTCCGGCCCGTGGCTCTGGTGATGGCCCCGGAGGCGCCGTCCACCTCAACACGGAGGAACCATGACATCAGCGTACGACCGCTACCGCGCGGCCGATCTCGACCTGCCGGAGGAGGCCTGGGCCTGGAACCTGTGGGGCGCGGGCGAGGAGAACATGGGCAAGGACGGCGCGCCCGAGCTGGTCGCCATCCCCGAGCCCGATGCCGACCACATGCTGGTGCGCATCGACAGCGTGGGCCTCTGCTTCTCCGACGTGAAGATCATGCGTCAGGGCGGCAGCCACCCCAAGCTCTACGACCGCGACCTGGCGAAGGAGCCCACCCGGCTGGGGCACGAGGTGAGCCTCACCGTCATCGAGGTCGGTGACCACCTCAAGGGCCAGTACCACGCCGGCCAGCGGCTGGCCGTGCAGCCCGACATCTACCAGGACGGCAAGAGCACGGCCTACGGCTACACCATCCCCGGCGGACTGATCCAGTACCACCTCATGGGTGCGGAGATGCTCGAGACCGACGACGGCGCCTGCCTGCTGCCGCTCCCCGACACGATGGGGTACGCCGAGGGCTCCACGCTCGAGCCCTGGGGCTGCGTGATGGCCGCCTACACCCAGCGTCGCCGCCTCGAGCCCAAGGCCGGCGGGACCATGTGGATCGTCGGCCGGCCCGGGGACGAGCGGGACTACCTCTTCTCCTCCGGCCTGGATGCTCCGGCCACCATCGTGATGACCGACGTGCCCGCCTCGGTGGTGGCGCTCGTGGAGCGCACCTCGGCCGACACGGTCGTGCGCAACGGCATCGGCACCGAGGACTACCAGGGGTTGGTGGACGAGCTGACCGACGGCGCGGGCTTCGACGACATCGTCATGCTCGATCCTCGTTCCGCCGCGACGGCAGGTGCCGTGGCCAAGCACATCGCCCGGCGGGGCACCCTCAACATGGTGGGCGAGACCGCTCTGGACGGTCTGGTGGACACCGACGTGGGCCGTCTGCACTACGACTACACCGCCTACCTCGGCGGCCGGGGTCCGGACATCGCCGCTTCCTACGGAGAAGCGCGCAACCGCTGCGACCTGCGTCCGCAGGGCACGACGGTCTTCGTGGGCGCCGGCGGCCCCATGGGGCTGATGCATGTCCAGCGGGCCATCCAGCAGCCCGACGGCCCCCGGAAGATCGTCGCCACCGAGGTGAGCGACGAGCGCCTGAAGGCCCTCGAGGACCGTCTGGCCCACCTGGCGGAGAGCAACGACTGCGAGCTGCTCACCTTCAACTCCCAGACGTCGGACCAGTCCCTCCACGACTTCGTCATGGGGATCACCGACAACCAGGGGGCCGACGACGTGGTGGTCAGTGTCCCCATCTCCGCCGTGATGGCCGAGGCCGACACCCTGATGAACTCCGACGGCATGCTGGTCTTCTTCGCCGGTGTCCCCAACGGCACCCTGGCGCCGCTGAACCTGAGCGCGGTGTACCTGGACAACGCCCAGTACACCGGGACGTCAGGACTGACCATCCACGATCAGCAGCAGGTGGTCGACCTGGCCAACCGGGGTGAGCTCTCCCCGGGGTCCATCGTGGGCGCCGTCGGCGGCATGCGGGCGGCCAAGGACGGGCTCCAGGCCCTGGTCGACGGCAGCTACTCCGGGAAGGTCCTGATCTTTCCCCAGATCCACGACCTCCCCCTCATGGGGCTCGACGAGCTGAAGGAGCAGCTGCCGGACGTCGCCGCGAAGCTGGGTCCCGGCGAAACGTGGAACGACGAGGCGGAGAAGGCGCTCTTCGACAGCCAGCTGAGCGGCTCGAGCTGACTGCCCTGGGGCAAAGCCACAAGGTCGGGCACAAATCGTGCCCGAATGCTTGGCAACATGCCCGAACGTGAGGTTTAATCGCGACATCATGTGATGGGGGTCACCCCCGCGTTCGACTGGAGGACATCAGCATGGCCACAACATTCACGGCCCCCACCGGCTCCGGTGCCCGGGTGCGCGTGCAGAAGTTCGGCACCTTCCTCTCCAACATGATCATGCCCAACATCCCGGCACTGATCGCGTGGGGACTGCTCACCGCCCTGGTCATCGACGTCGGCTGGCTGCCGAACGCCGACCTCGCCACGATGGTCGGCCCGATCATCCACTACGCCCTGCCGATCCTCATCGCCGCGACGGGCGGCCGCATGGTCCACGGCGACCGCGGTGCCGTGGTCGGTGGCTTCGCGGTGATGGGCGCGATCGCCGGCTCCGACCTGATCGTCGCGAACTTCAACGCCGACCTGCCCGCGGGCGACGCCCCGCTCGGCCAGGTGCACATGTTCATCGGCGCGATGATCCTCGGCCCCCTGTCGGCCTACATCATGAAGCGGCTCGACGCCCTCTGGGACGGCAAGGTCAAGGCCGGCTTCGAGATGCTCGTCAACATGTTCTCGGCCGGCATCCTGGCGTTCGTCATGGCGCTCGTCGGGTTCTACGTCGTCGCTCCCGTGGTCAACGAGGTCATGGAGGTCCTCGGCAACGCAGTCGAGTGGCTGGTGGACAACAGCCTGTTGCCGCTGACCTCGATCGTCATCGAGCCCGCGAAGGTCTTCTTCCTCAACAACGCCATCAACCACGGCGTGCTGACCCCGCTCGGTCTCGCGGAGGCCGCGGACACCGGCAAGTCGGTGCTGTTCCTGCTCGAGGCCAACCCCGGGCCGGGCCTGGGCCTGCTGCTCGCCTACTCGTTCTTCGGCCGCGGTGTGCCGAAGGCGACCGCCCCCGGCGCGGCGATCATCCAGTTCTTCGGCGGCATCCACGAGATCTACTTCCCCTACGTGCTGATGAAGCCGCGACTGATCCTCGCGATGATCGCCGGCGGCATGACCGGCGTCGCGATCAACGTGGCGTTCGACGTGGGCCTCCGGGCACCGGCGGCCCCGGGCTCGATCTTCGCCGTGTACGCACAGACGGCCAGGGGCGACTACCTCGGAGTCACCCTCGGTGTCTTCGGCGCCGCGGCCGTCACGCTCGTCGTGGCAGGGCTGCTGCTGAAGATGGACAAGTCCGAGGACGAGGGTGACCTCACCGCTGCGACCGCCCAGATGGAGGCCAACAAGGGCAAGAAGTCGTCGGTCGCAGGCGCCCTGACCGGTGGTGTGGCCACGGCCACCGCGACCGCCACCCGCGAGATCCGCAACATCGTCTTCGCGTGCGACGCGGGGATGGGGTCCTCGGCCATGGGTGCCTCGGTGCTCCGCAAGAAGATCCAGGACGCCGGGCACCCCGAGGTGACGGTCGTCAACAAGGCGATCGCCAACCTCGAGGACAGCTACGACCTCGTGGTCAGCCACCAGGACCTCACCGACCGGGCCCGCCAGAAGACCCCGTCCGCCGAGCACGTCTCGGTCGACAACTTCATGGCCAGTCCACGCTACGACGAGATCGTGGAGATGGTCCGCGACAACAACCGGACCTGACGCCCTGACGGTCCAGCCCGGCCCTCCCCCCGGTGGGGGCCGGGCTCGGCCGTCGGCGACGACCCTCTGCCGCGAGCGTGTGGTCTGATGACTTCCACCCACGATCTCACCCCAGATTTCCAGCCAACCCGACACTGCGAGGAAGAGAGACGCCCCATGAGCGACGTACTGAGCAGGGAGGCCATCGTGCTCGGCGGCCAGGCCACGGACAGGGACGCAGCGATCACCGAGGCCGGTCGGCTGCTGGTCGCGAGCGGTGCGGTCGACGAGGCGTACGTCGACGCGATGCACGAGCGCGAGACCTCGGTCTCGACGTTCATGGGCAACGGGCTCGCCATCCCGCACGGCACCAACGAGGCGAAGGCGCTCATCCGCCACACCGCGATCTCGTTCGTCCGCTACGACGAGCCGATCGACTGGAAGGGCAGCCCGGCCCGCTACGTCGTGGGCATCGCGGGTGCGGGTGACGACCACCTGACCGTGCTGCAGGCCCTGGCCGGCGCGTTCACCGACGACGCCAGCATCGCCGCCCTCGACGCGGCCCAGACCCCGGACGACGTGCTCGCCGTCCTGGGCGACGTCAGCACCTGAGCCGCGACCCGGCGGCCACCTGACCCGAGCCACGAGCCCCCGCCGGTCCCGGCGGGGGCTCGTGTGCGTCCGGACTCGTGGCCGCGAGTCAGCTGATCAGGGCGTCGATGTCGGCGAAGCCCGACGCGTCGCCCACGAGCACCTCGCTCCGCTCGCCGTGCAGCGACACCGGCACGTCGCCGGCGACCGTGATCCGGCGCACCTCGCGCGGCTCCTCCCCGAAGTCGGCGACGGCGTAGTGCTGGGTCGCGCGGTTGTCCCAGATCGCCACGTCACCCTGCTGCCACGTCCACCGGATCGTGTTCTCCAGGCGTGTCACCCGGTTCTGGAGCAGGTTGAAGAGCGTGCTCGACTCGAGCTGGTTGAGCCCGACGAACTGCTTCACGAAGTGGCCCAGCAGCAGGGCCCGCTCGCCTGTCTCGGGGTGCACGCGCACCACCGGGTGCTTCGTCTCGTAGGTCGTGCGACGGAACTCCTTGCGCCGGGCCACGGCAACCGCGTCGTCGTGGTCCACCGACTCGTCGCGGTCGGCGTAGTCGTAGGCGTTGGTGTGCACGGCCCACAGGTTCTCGACCAGGGCCTTCAGTGAGTCGGGCAACCGGTCGTAGGCGTCGACGGTGTTGGCCCAGACCGTGTTGCCGCCGTAGGGAGGGATCGTCACGCCGCGCAGCACGCTGAAGGCCGGGACGCGGTCGACGAACGTGACGTCGGTGTGCCAGCTGTTGGCCGCCATGCCCTTGTTCGCGGTGAGGGTGTAGATCCGCTCGCTGCCGGTGTTGACCGTCGGGTGCGCGGTCGTCAGGGTGCCGAGGCGCTCGGCGAAGGCGATGTGGGTGTCGTCGTCGAGGTGGTCCTGGCCGCGGAAGAACACGACCTTGTGCTGCAGGATCGCCGCGCGGATCCGCGCCACTGCGGTGTCGTCGAGGTTGCCGGAGAGTCGTACGCCGTCGATGTGGGCGCCGATGCGGCCGCCCAGGCGGTGCACCTGCAGGTCGTCGAGCCGGTCGGTCGCGAGGTCCTGATCGAGCTGGAGCGTCATGGCGTTCCCTTCGATGATTGTCTAGCAGTTGACTAGACATTCAACGCGCTGACGTCGCGTCAGCCAAGGCCGACGTGCGGGGTTCGCCCTGTCGGGCGTCAGGCAGGAGTGACCGCGACAGGTACGCCGTTGAGCGCGGCGTTGCCCGACACGTCGAGCAGCTCGGGGTCCGTGAGGTCGTTGACGGACACGCCCGGCACGTCGCGGCTGCGTGACATCAGGACGCCGTCTCCCGCGTGCCCGTAGCCGTGGGGGAGCGAGACCACGCCCGGCATCAGGTCGTCCGATGCGGCGACCTCGACCTCCACCGAGCCGACCCGCGAGGTGACCCGCACGCGCGAGCCGTTCTGGATGGCGCGCTGCGCCAGGTCGCCGGGGTTCATCAGCAGCTGGTGGCGCGGCCGGCCGCGGGTGAGCCGCTCGGAGTTGTGCATCCAGGAGTTGCAGTCGCGCTGGTCGCGGCGGCCGATGAGGACCAGCTCGTCGCCGGCGGGGGCCGGGACGCTCGCGAGCCGGGCCACGTCCTGCACCACGAGGGCGGGCGCCAGGTCGACCCGCTTGCTCCGCGCCGGCAACCGGTCGGGCAGCTGGCCGCCACGGAGCGGGCCGAGGTCGACGCCGGCCGGTCGCCTGCGGAGCTTGGCCAGGGTGACGCCGCTCGACCCGCGGCGCAGCAGCTGCCCGATGAGGAAGGTGGGGCTCGCGGTCAGCCGCGCCCGTTGCACGAGCCGCTTCTTGAGCGGGGCCTTGCGGTCGAGGCGCGCGGCCGTGCGCAGGGTGATCTCGCGGAAGACCTGCCAGTCGTGGCGCTGGTCGGGCTCCTTCTCGAAGACCGCCGGGGTGAAGCGGGCCGTGTTGCGCACGGCCAGCAGGTGGAAGACGAGGTCGTAGTGGTCGCGCTCGAGCGCCGTGGTGGGCGGCAGGATCACATCGGCGTGCCGGGTGGTCTCGTTGACGTAGATGTCCACCGCGGCCATGAAGTCGAGGCCGCGCATCGCGCGGTCGAGCCGGGCGCCGTCGGGCGTGGACAGCACCGGGTTCCCGGCGACGGTGAGCAGTGCCCGGACCTGTCCCTCGCCGGGCGTCTCGATCTCCTCGCGCAGCGCCGCCACGGGCAGCTCGCCGGCGGTCTCCGGCAGCCCGCGGACCCGCGAGCGCCAGGCGTCGTGGTGCCCGCGGCCGATCAGCCCGGTGCCGACCGCGTCGATCGCCGGGGTCGTGAACATCGCGCCGCCGGGACGGTCGAGGTTGCCGGTGAGCACGTTGAGGCAGGTGACCGCCCACTGGCACACCGTGCCCCACGGGCCGGCGGACACGCCGATCCGGCTGTAGACGACGCCGGAGTCCGCTGCCGCGAGCTCGCGGGCAAGCCGGCGGATCTCTGCCGCCGGCAACCCGCTGACCGCCTCGGCGCGCTCGGGGGTGAACTCGGCGACCAGCTCGACCACCGTGTCCAGCCCGTCGACGTACGACGCAACCGTGGGCACGTCGTCGGGGGAGGCCTCGGCGGTGAGGACGTGCAGCATCGCGAGCAGCACCCAGGCGTCGGTGCCGGGGCGGACGAAGTGGTGCTCGTCGGCCACCTTGGCGGTCTCGGTGCGGCGTGGGTCGAGGACGACCATCCTGCCGCCGCGCGCCCGGAGGTCGCGCACGCGCTGCGGGAAGTCGGGCACCGTCATCAGGGAGCCGTTGGAGGCCATCGGGTTGCCGCCGACCACGAGGAACCACGACGTGCGGTCGATGTCGGGGATCGGCAGGAACAGCTGGTGGCCGAAGACGAGGTGCGCGACGAGCTGGTGGGGGAGCTGGTCGACCGACGTGGCGGAGTAGCGGTTCTTCGTCCGGAACGACTTGAACATCGCGGTGCCGTGCGTCATCGATCCCAGGCTGTGGGCGTTGGGGTTGCCGAGGTAGACGCCGAGCGCGTCGTCGCCGTGCTCGTTGATCACGCGAGCGAGGTTGTCGGCGACCAGGTCGAACGCCTCGTCCCAGCCGATCTCCTGCCACCGGGCGTCGGTGCCCTCGCCGACACGACGGACCGGGCGCCGCAGCCGGTCGGGGTCGGCGTACACGTCGGCGATCGCCACCCCCTTCGGGCAGATGTGCCCGCGGGACAGGGGATCGGCCGGGTTGCCGCGCACGCCGACGACGTCGCGCCCCTCGATCGTCAGCTCGAGGCCGCAGATCGCCTCGCAGAGGTTGCAGACGCCGATCCGCTTCTCGCCCATGTGTGGATCGTCGCACGCCGCACCTCCCACAGGGGGATGACAGCGGAGCGGTCGCGCGCCAGACTCTGCCCAGCCCGGGCCGGGCCACTCGGTCGCCGGGCAGCATCCACCAACAGAACGGAGCACGTCATGGGTTTCGGAGGGCCGATCGGCCTGATCGTCGTGGGACTGATCCTCGCGCTGGCGTTCAACCAGCAGCAGGTGGGTCCCCTCGAGGTCACCACCCTGGGATGGATCCTGGTCCTGGCCGGAGTGCTGTGGCTGGTGCTCACGCTGATCCAGCAGAACACCAAGCGGCAGCACACCACGACCGCCACCACCACCGACGCGCAGGGCCGCCAGGCGTCGACCCAGCGGACCACCGAGTCCGACCCGCCGGCCCCGCCGGCCGTCTGAGCCGCACGCGGTCCACGTGACAGGAGCCCCCGCCGGGACACGGCGGGGGCTCCTGCGGCGTCGGGCGTGGATTGGGGGAGGCGAGCCGCTCGTTGGTACGCTCGACCGGTTGCCCGGGAGGGCGACACGCCGTCACGACGGCCGCGGAACCAGAGTGCCCCGGTGAACAGGCCCGGGCGCGCCGCGCAACGAGAACCGAAGGAGCCCCCATGTCGATTGGTACCGACGCGGAGACCAAGAAGAAGATCATCGCCGAGTACGCCCTGACCGAGGGTGACACCGGTTCCCCCGAGGTCCAGATCGCGCTGCTCAGCCACCGCATCTCGCACCTCACCGAGCACCTCAAGACCCACAAGCACGACCACCACAGCCGTCGTGGCCTGCTGCTCCTGGTGGGCCAGCGTCGCCGGCTGCTCAACTACCTGCAGAAGACGGAGATCGAGCGCTACCGCTCCATCGTCGAGCGCCTCGGCCTCCGCCGCTGAGTTTCGGAGCGGCTCCCCGCCACGGGGAGCCGCTCCTCTCACATCCGGGCCGCGCCGCGCTAGTGTCGACCCGGCACAACTGAAACAACACCCAACAGGAGCGACCCGCCTCGTCGCCCGGTCCTCGGTAGTGGCTTTCAGATCCCCGCCCTCGGGCGCGTCGATCTGCGGGCCTCGATCGAAGACCGGCCCCGCGGGACCTTCGATGGTCCACCGCATGAGGGGTGGACGCCGCGGATCGCTCCGCGAAGAGAAAGCAGGATCCTGCTTCCATGAGTGAACCCATCATCTCCGCTGTCGAGACCGTCCTCGACAACGGCAAGTTCGGCAAGCGCACGGTCAAGTTCGAGACCGGTCTGCTCGCCCGTCAGGCCGCCGGCTCCGTCACGGCCTACCTCGACGACGAGACCATGCTGCTCTCGGCGACGACCGCGGGCAAGACGCCCAAGGACCACTTCGACTTCTTCCCCCTGACGATCGACGTCGAGGAGCGGATGTACGCCGTGGGCCAGATCCCCGGCTCCTTCTTCCGGTCCGAGGGTCGCCCGGGCGAGGACGCGATCCTCACCTGCCGCCTCATCGACCGCCCGCTGCGCCCGACCTTCAAGAAGGGCCTGCGCAACGAGGTCCAGGTCGTCATCACCGTCATGGCGCTCGACCCCGACATGCCCTACGACGTGCTGGCCATCAACGCCGCGTCGCTGTCGACCCAGCTCTCCGGCCTGCCGTTCTCCGGCCCCGTCGGCGGCGTCCGCGTGGCCCTGATCGACGGCCAGTGGGTCGCGTTCCCCAGCCACTCGCAGCTCGAGTCGGCCGTCTTCGACATGGTCGTCGCGGGTCGCGTCACCGAGACCGGTGACGTCGCCATCATGATGGTCGAGGCCGAGGCCCCCGAGGACACCATCGCCCTCGTCCAGGGCGGTGCCCAGGCGCCGACCGAGGAGGTCGTGGCCGGTGGCCTCGACGCCGCCAAGCCCTTCATCAAGCAGCTCGTCGAGGCGCAGGCCCAGCTTGCGGCCGAGGCCGCCAAGCCGGTCCAGGACTTCCCCGTCTTCCTCGACTACGAGGACGACGTCTACGCCGCCGTCGAGGCCGCCGCGAAGGACGACACCGCCGCCGCGATGACCATCGCCGACAAGCAGGAGCGCGAGCTCAAGGTCGACGAGATCAAGGCCGCGCTGGTCGAGAAGCTCTCCGGCCAGTTCGAGGGTCGCGAGAAGGAGATCGGCGCGGCGTTCCGCTCGCTCAACAAGGCGCTGGTCCGCCAGCGCGTGCTGCGCGACAAGATCCGCATCGACGGCCGCGGCCTGGCCGACATCCGTCCGCTGCACTCCGAGGTCAACGTGATCCCGCGGGTCCACGGCTCGGCGCTGTTCGAGCGTGGCGAGACCCAGATCCTGGGCGTCACCACCCTCAACATGCTCAAGCTCGAGCAGCAGCTCGACACGCTGTCGCCGGAGAAGCACCGCCGCTACATGCACAAGTACGTCTTCCCGCCGTTCTCCACCGGCGAGACCGGTCGCGTGGGCTCGCCCAAGCGCCGCGAGGTCGGCCACGGTGCGCTCGCGCGCCGCGCGATCCTGCCCGTGCTGCCGTCGCGCGAGGAGTTCCCCTACGCCATCCGCCAGCTCTCCGAGGCCATGGGCTCCAACGGCTCCACCTCGATGGGCTCGGTCTGCGCCTCGACCCTGTCGCTGCTGCAGGCCGGTGTGCCGCTGAAGGCCTCCGTCGCCGGCATCGCGATGGGCCTCATCTCCGACGAGGTCGACGGCGAGACCCAGTACGTCGCGCTGACCGACATCCTCGGCGCCGAGGACGCGTTCGGCGACATGGACTTCAAGGTCGCCGGCACGCGCGAGTTCGTCACGGCCCTCCAGCTCGACACCAAGCTCGACGGCATTCCCGCCGAGGTGCTGGCCTCCGCCCTCAACCAGGCCCGCGACGCGCGCCTGGCGATCCTCGACGTGATGGCCGAGGCCATCGACGCCCCGGAGGAGATGTCGGTGCACGCGCCGCGCATCATCACCGTCCGCGTGCCCGTCGACAAGATCGGCGAGGTGATCGGTCCCAAGGGCAAGGTCATCAACCAGATCCAGGACGACACGGGCGCGACGCTGTCCATCGAGGACGACGGCACGGTCTACATCGGTGCGACCAACGGCGAGGCGGCCGAGGCCGCCAAGGCCGCGGTCAACGCGATCGCCAACCCGACGATGCCCGAGGTGGGCGAGCGCTACCTCGGCACCGTGGTCAAGACGACCAACTTCGGTGCCTTCGTCTCGCTCATGCCCGGCAAGGACGGCCTGCTCCACATCAGCAAGCTCCGCGCCCTGGCCGGTGGCAAGCGCGTGGAGGCCGTCGAGGACGTGCTGGCTGTGGGCCAGAAGGTCCAGGTCTCGATCGCCGAGATCGACGACCGCGGCAAGCTCTCGCTGGTCCCCGTCGTCGACGAGGCGGAGGGCGACTCCGAGGAGTCGGCCGACGCCCCCGAGACCGTCGACGCCGAGTGACCTGACGCTCCTGCTCCACCCACGACCGGTCGGCCGTCTGGCCGGCCGGTCGTGGCGCTTCACCCCTGCTCCACCCTCTTCACCCCTGCTCCGCCCCGGAAGGACCCCTGTGCAGAAGAACGGCACCACCCGCACCCTCCACACCGTGAAGGACGCCGACGGCGCGGTCACCTCGCGCGTGCGACGCACGGTCCTGCCCAGCGGCCTGCGCGTCGTCACCGAGCAGATGGCCGGCACCCGGTCCGCGAGCATCGGCGTGTGGGTCGCGGTCGGCTCGCGCGACGAGACGCCCGCGCTGCACGGCTGCTCGCACTTCCTCGAGCACCTGCTCTTCAAGGGCACCCCCGAGCGCACGGCGATGGACATCTCCGTGGCGCTCGACGCGGTCGGCGGCGAGTTCAACGCCTTCACGACCAAGGAGTACACGGTCTTCCACGCGCGGGTCCTCGACGAGGACCTCGGCACCGCGGTCGACGTGCTCGGTGACATGGTCACCGCCTCGACCATCACCGCGGCCGACGTCGAGGCCGAGCGCGACGTCATCCTCGACGAGATCGCCATGCACGACGACGACCCGGACGACGTGGTGCACAACCTCTTCGCCCACCAGGCGTGGGGCGACACGCCGCTCGGTCGCCCGATCGCCGGCACCGACGCCTCGATCACCGCGATGACCCGCGCCCAGATCCAGCGCTTCTACCGGCGCCACTACCGCCCCGACAACATGGTGGTGTCCGTCGCCGGCAACCTCGACCACACCACCGTCGTACGCCAGGTGCGGCAGGCGTTCGGTCGCGGCGGCTTCCTCGACGGCGTCGCCGCCCCGACCCCCTCGACGCAGTCCGAGCGCGCCCGCAAGGTGAACCCCGGCGAGGCGCGCACCATCCGCCCGCAGGAGCAGGTCAACCTCGTCCTCGGGGTCAAGGGGATGACCCGCACCGACCCCCGCCGCTACACCCTCGGCGTGCTCAACACCGCCCTCGGCGGCGGCACCTCGTCGCGGATGTTCCAGGAGGTGCGCGAGCTGCGCGGCCTGGCCTACTCCGTCTACTCCTTCGCGAGCCACCACGCCGACGCGGGTGTCGTCGGCGTCTCGGTCGGCTGCCTGCCGGGCAAGTACGCCGCCGTGCTGGAGACTGTGCGCAACGAGCTGGCCAAGGTCGCGGCCGAGGGCCTGACCGACGAGGAGGTCGAGCGCGGCAAGGGCCAGCTCAAGGGCGGCCTCGTGCTCGGCCTGGAGGACTCCGGCTCGCGGATGTCGCGCATCGGCAAGGCCGAGCTCGTCCACGACGAGCTGCTCACGATCGACGAGGTCGTCGACCGGATCGAGGCCGTCACCGCCGAGGACGTCGCGACGCTCGCCCGCGAGCTCTTCACCCAGCCTGAGCTGCTCGCGGTCGTGGGGCCCACGAAGTCCTGACCGGTCCGGGCCGGCTCAGCGCTTGGCGATGATCCCGATGACCGGGGGAGCCTTCTGCTCCACGACGCTGACCCGGAAGCCGCCGCGGAGGAGGTTCTCGGAGGCCTTCTTCACGATGTTGGGCACCAGCTCGGGGCGGGCGGCCTCGTAGAACAGGTAGACCGCGCCCCCGGGGACGACGCGCTCGTGGAGGAGGGCGACCTCGTCGTCGCAGGGGCGCACCCAGAACAGGTTGACGTTGAACGCGAAGACCTTGTTCAGACGCTTGACCGGGACGCGGAGCGTGGCGAGGTCGATCTGGCGTACGACGAGCCGGCCGGCGTCGACGTACTTCTGGTTGCGGCGCTTGGTGCGGTCCACGCCCGACTCGGATCGGTCGATCGCGAACAGCTTGCCGGTCTCCAGCTTGGCGCAGATCGCCTCGGCGCCGGCGCCGGGACCGCAGCCGATCTCGAGGACCTGGTCGGCCGGTTGGACGTCCATGAGGTCGACGGCCCACTTGATGCGCGGCGGGATGGTCGAAGCAGGCATGGCCCACAGCCTGCCAGACGGCTGTTCGCGAGTCAGCCACCGCCACACACCGATACGCACCGGCCGATACGGTTGACCGCGTGAGCACAGGAGACGACGCACAGGTCCGGGCACAGATCCGGGTGGGCGTGCTGGGCGCCCGCGGCAAGGTCGGCTCGGAGGTCTGCCGGGCCGTCGAGAGGGCCCCCGACGCCGAGCTGGTGGCCTCGGTCGACGCCGGCGACGACCTCGAGGAGCTCGCGCGGGCAGGCGCCGAGGTGGTCGTGGACTTCACCCACCCCGACGTGGTGATGGACAACCTGCGCTTCTGCGTCGAGCACGGCATCCACGCCGTCGTCGGCACGACCGGCTTCGACCAGCCCCGGCTCGACCAGCTCGAGGCCTGGCTCGCCGACGCGCCGGGTGTCGGCGTGCTGATCGCCCCGAACTTCTCCATCGGCGCGATCCTGATGATGCGCTTCGCCGCGCAGGCCGCCCCGTTCTTCGAGTCGGTCGAGGTCGTCGAGCTGCACCACCCCGACAAGGCCGACGCCCCGTCCGGCACCGCGCGGCGCACGGCAGAGCTGATCGCGGCCGCCCGCCGCGATGCCGGCAGCGCCCCGATGCCCGACGCGACGTCCACCGGTCTCGAGGGCGCACGTGGCGCCGACGTCGACGGTGTCCGCGTGCACGGCCTGCGCGTCCGCGGCCTCGTGGCGCACCAGGAGGTCATCCTCGGGACGGCGGGGGAGACCCTTACGATCCGCCACGACTCGCTCGACCGGGTCTCGTTCACGCCCGGCGTGCTCGCGGGCATCCGCGCGATCGGCGACCACCCGGGCCTCACCGTCGGTCTGGACGCCTTCCTCGACCTCGACTGAGGCCCGGACCGGAGCACCCTTCCCGGAGCGCCGCCGGGCGTAACCCGCCATCGCGGCCGCTCGTTGGTGAGGATGTCGGGCCCACTCGGGTGCCCGGCTCACCTCTCGGAAGGCTCCATCCATGCGCAGAACCGCAGGACTCGCCGCGCTCGCCGTCGCCGCCGCCACCGCGGCGGCGCTGCCGCTGACCACCGCCTCGACCGCGCAGGGCGCGCCCGCCGTGGTCCGCGCAGACGTCGTGTCCGACGCCCTCGCCGCGCTGCAGCGTCACCCGGGCGCGGCGCGCAGCACCGCCGGCCAGGCCTTCGTCGCCGGCACCACCCTCGTCGACCCGGACGGCAGCACGCACGTGCGGTTCGACCGCACCCTGGACGGTCTCCGCGTGGTCGGCGGTGACCTCGTCGTCCACCGTGACGCCTCCGGCGGCTGGGACGGCGTCAGCCAGACGGTGGCCGCGCCGCTGACCGTCGGCACCGACGCCTCGATCGCGAAGTCCGCGGCCACGCGGACCGTGCTGGCCCGCAGCGCCCGGACCGCCGCTGTCCGCGGCGACGATCGCGCTGAGGCGCGTGAGCTCGTCGTCGACGCCGCCCGGGCCACGCCGCGCCTGGCGTGGGAGGTCGTGACCGGCGGCACCCAGGCCGACGGCACCCCCTCGCGCCTGGCGACGTACGTTGACGCACGCACCGGCATGGTGATCCGGAGCGAGGAGCAGGTCGTCAACGTCGACGGCCAGGGTCAGACGCTCTACAGCGGCACGGTCCCGCTGCAGGTCAGCGGGTCGGGGACGGCGTACACGCTCAAGGACGCCACGCGCGGCGGCACCTACACGACCGACATGAAGAACGCCGAGGACTCGATCTTCTGCCAGGTCTTCGGTGCCGGGTGCTCGACGGGGACGACGTTCACCTCGACGTCGACCACCTTCGGCAACGGCCAGACCAGCAACCGGGCGAGCGCCGGCGCCGACGCGCAGTACGGCTCCGACGTCACCTGGGACTACTTCAAGGCGGTGCACGGGCGCAACGGCATCTGGAACGACGGCCGCGGGTCCTACAACCGGGTCCACTACGGCAACGGCTACGTCAACGCGTTCTGGGACGGCAGCAAGATGACGTACGGCGACGGCGACGGCGTCGACTTCGGGCCGCTGGTCTCGCTCGACGTCGCTGGCCACGAGATGACCCACGGCGTGACCGAGAACTCCGCGAACCTGACCTACTCCGGCGAGTCCGGTGGCCTCAACGAGGCGACCTCGGACATCTTCGGCACCCTCGTCGAGTTCCACGCGGCGAACGCCAACGACCCGGCGGACTACCTCATCGGCGAGGAGTTCGACCTCAAGGAGCACGTCGGGTTCCGCCGGATGGACCGCCCGTCGTCCGACGGCAGCTCGCTCGACTGCTGGAGCAGCACCGCCAAAGACGTCGACGTGCACTACTCGTCCGGCATCGGCAACCACTTCTTCTACCTGCTCGCCGAGGGCAGCGGCACGAAGACGATCGGCGGCGTGAGCCACAGCTCGACGACCTGCAACGGCTCGTCGGTCACCGGCATCGGCCGGGATGCCGCAGCGTCGATCTGGTACCGCGCGCTGGCGGTCTACATGACCTCCGGCACCACGTACGCCGGTGCGCGCACCGCGACGCTCGATGCGGCGCGGGACCTGTACGGCGCCGGCTCGGCCCAGCACAACGCTGTGGCCGCGGCCTGGAGCGCCGTCTCGGTCGGCTGACCACCCCAGCCGACCCTCATGGGGAGTGGGGGCGTCAGACGAGGCGAGCCACGGCCGCCACGACCGACGCCCCCACGACCACGACGAGGAACGGCATGCGGAGCAGCAGGGCCACCACGGCGAAGGCGAGGCCCAGCGCGCGCGCGTCGAGCACCAGCTCGGGACCTGTCGAGAAGACCTGGACAGCGACCAACGCCGACAGCAGCGCGACGGGGATCAGGTCGGCGACCCGCTCGACCGTCGGGTGCGCGAGCACCCGCTCCGGAAGCGACAGCCCGGCCAGCTTGAGCAGGTAGCAGCCGACACCGGCCAGCAGCACCGCGGTCCACATCAGTGGTGCCTCCCTGCCACGTCGTCGGGGCCGGGGACCTCGGTGGGGTCCTGCCGCTTGCCGAGCACCCCGACGAGCAGGGCCACTCCGCCTGCGGCCAGGACCGGTACGCCGGCTGGGGTCACGGGCACCGCCGCGAGCGCGACGGCCGCGGCGAGGACGCCGACGAGGATGTTGCGGCGGTCACGGAGCCGGGGCCACAGGAGGGCGAGGAACGCGGCGCCCACGGCGGCGTCGAGGCCGAACGTGCGGGGGTCGCCGACTGCCTCGCCGGCGACCGCCCCGACGGCGGTCGCGAGGTTCCACAGGACGAAGACCGAGACCCCGGTGGTGAGGAATCCCAGGCGGGTTCCCTCGGTGGTGTCGCGAGTCACCCCCATGGCCGTCGACTCGTCGATCAGCACGTGGGCGGCCGCCACGCGTCGCCAGCCGCGCCAGCGCAGCAGCGGCGCCATCCGCAGGCCGTAGAGGGTGTTGCGGGTGCCGAGGAGCAGCGCCGTCGCCGCGCCCGACACCGGGGCGCCTCCCGCGGCCACGACACCGACGAGGGCGAACTGGCTGGCGCCGGTGAACATCAGCAGCGACAGCACGCACGTCTGGGCGATGCTCAGGCCGGAGGCGACCGACACGGCGCCGAAGCCGAAGCCGTACGCCCCGGTGGCCACGCCGACCGCCAGGCTGTCGCGGACGATCGCCGACCGCTCAGCGGGACTGAGGGCGGCATCGGACACGCCCCGAGGCTAGGTCATCTGCCGGGCCGACTCGGAGCCCGTCCGGGACCCGCAGCTCAGTGGCGACGGCGTACGCGGGCGGCGCGGCCCTGCTGCTGGTGGAAGTCGTGGACGAGCACGAACGCCGCGGCGGCCCCCGCTGCGGCGCCGGCGACCAGCCCCACCCGCAGGTTGAGCGGGAGCTCCGGCACGGCGCCGAACCAGAGGCCGATGCCGACGCAGACGACGAGCGCGGCGAGGACGAGCACGTACCTGTGCAGAGCGGGAAGCGGACCTAGCATCTGGACCCCCGTGGTGGACCGGCGAGTGACCGGTCACTCCATGGTGACGGGCGTCACGCGAAAAGCAAGTGTCGCAGGGGTGAATTACCCCGAACGGGTCACGCCGCGAGGGACGAGGTCAGGCGATCGCCGTGTGGAGGCGTACCTGCTTGACGGTGGTCTCGCCGGTCCCGTCGAGATCGAGCTCGCGGTGGGCCGTGTCCGGTGCCCAGCCGGCGTCGGTGAGGAACGTCCGCAGCGCGTCGTCGCCGGCGTTGACCCAGGTGACGGCGCGGGTGAAGCGGTCGGCGGCAAGGGTGTCGACGGCCGCCTGGAGCAGCCGCGAGCCGTGGCCCTTCGCCCGCTCCGAGGGGTCGAGGGTCACCTCGGCCAGCTCGCCGTCGGCGACCGGGTCGCAGTCGGGGTCGGCGGCAGCCGAGGTCAGGGCGAAGCCCACCACCCGGTTGCGCTCGAGGGCGACGAGCACCCGGTTGCGCGCGTCGGCCGGGCGCGCGAGCAGCTGGCGCCACTGCTCGGCGACGGCGTCGACGTCGGTCGGCAGCACCTCGGCCGGAAGGAGGCCGGCGTAGAGCTCCGGCCACGCCCGTACCTGCACGGCGGCGATCGCAGGCGCGTCGTCGGCCCAGGCGATCCGCACGGACACGTCGGCACTGGGTCCCCCGCCTGCGGGGGAGTGGTCGTGCGACATCAGCGCGGGCTCATCGATAGGTCTCGGGGAGCTTCTCGCCGATCTTGACCTGCGCCTTGGGCAGGCGGAGGAACTTCATCTGCAGCGAGCGCATCGCGGCGTAGAGCGTGGTGCCCTTGGTCGGCTCGTCCGGGAACCGGCGGGCGAGCTCGCGCCGGAGCCGGAACCGGAGCATCACGATGTCGAAGACGATCACCAGCAGTGTGGTGAAGAGGACCGTGTTGCCGAGCTGGACCATCGTCGAGCTGCCGGAGTAGCCCAGCACCATCGACACGATCAGCAGCGGGACCATCAGCTCGATGAACGAGAAGCGCGAGTCGACGAAGTCGCGGATGAAGCGGCGTACGGGACCGCGGTCGCGGGCCGGCAGGAACTTCTCGTCGCCGGTCTTCATGGCCTGGCGCATCTTGCGGGACGTGTCGCCACGGGCGGCGCGCTGGGCGGCGGCCTGCTCCTTGCGCGTGCGGGGCACCTTCGCGCGGGCCCGGGCCGCAGCCTCGGCCTCCTTGCGCGTCGGCGTGGGTCGACCCTTGCCACCCGCCTTCAGGTCGGTGGTGGGGGTCTCCGGCTCGGAGTTGGTACGACGAAACACGCGTGCTGCCTTCACATGGCTACGAGAGGAACGGATGGACGGATCGGACGGTGGGACCAGCCTATCGCCGCGACCCGCCGGGCGCGGCGTCGCGGGATGCCCTACCTCCGCCTTGGGTTTGGTTCTAGGGTGAGATGGACATCCAGTCGTCCCAGCCACCACCCCCGCATGACCAAGAGAGGGTCTCCACCCCGATGAGTCTCATGAAGCGCATCAGCCTGATCTTCCGTTCCAAGGCCAACAAGGCCCTGGACAAGGCGGAGGACCCCCGCGAGACCCTCGACTACAGCTACCAGCGGCAGCTCGAGCTCCTCTCCAAGGTCCGCCGCGGTGTCGCCGACGTGGCCACCAGCCGCAAGCGCGTCGAGCTCCAGGTCAACCAGCTCGAGCAGCAGGCGGCCAAGCTACAGGGACAGGCCGAGAAGGCCATCGGTGCCGGTCGTGAGGACCTGGCCCGCGAGGCGCTGACCCGCAAGTCGGGGCTCGCGTCGCAGATCACCGCCCTCAAGGAGCAGCAGGCGACGCTCCAGGGCGAGGAGGAGAAGCTGGTCCTGGCCCAGCAGCGGCTGCAGGCCAAGGTCGAGGCCTTCCGCACCCGCAAGGAGACCATCAAGGCCACCTACACCGCAGCCGAGGCCCAGACGCGCATCGGCGAGGCGATGTCGGGAATCGGCGAGGAGATGGGCGACGTCGGCCTCGCCATCCAGCGTGCCGAGGACAAGACCGCCCAGATGCAGGCGCGCGGCCAGGCCATCGACGAGCTGATCGCCTCCGGCGCCCTCGACGACGCCTCCCAGCTCAACGCCGGCGACGACATCACGCGTGAGCTCGACGCCCTGAGCTCCGGCTCCGACGTCGAGGCCGAGCTCGCGCGGCTCAAGGCTGCGAGCTCGCCGCAGGCCATCGAGTCCTCCGAGACGGGCGGCGACATCCTCGCCGAGGAGCCCGAGACCGTGCGCGCCGAGGGCGAGAGCAACGAGGGCGGACGCGCATGATCGTTCGCATCCTCGGCGAGGGTCAGTACGACCTCGACGACCACGCGCTCGACGCCCTCAACGGCCTCGACAACCAGATCGAGCAGGCCGTCGACTCGGGCGACGAGGCGATGTTCCGCACCGCCCTGCACGGCCTGCTGTCCGCCGTCCGCGCGAGTGGCTCGCACCACCAGCTCGACTCGCTCGACGAGTCCGACCTGATCCTGCCGCCGCCGGACGCGACCATCGACGAGGTCCGTGAGCTCTTGGGCGACGACGGCCTCATCCCTGGCTGAGGCCGCCCGACTCGTGGCCACCTCCCGCTTCATCAAGGACTCCGGGCTGACCGCCCGGATGACCCTCACCATGTTCCTGCTCGGGGCGCTGTTCGTGGGCCTCGTCTCGCTGGTCATCGCGTACGTCAACAGCGCCGGCGGGGCCGTCGCGGTCGCTGCCATCGCGATCGGCATCGCGTTCTGGCAGTGGTGGAGCTCCGACAAGGTCGCGATGCGGGCGATGCGCGCCCGTGAGGTGAGCCCGGAGGAGGCGCCCGAGCTGCACGGCATGATCGACCGGCTCTGCGCGCTCGCCGACATGCCCAAGCCGCGGGTCGGTGTCTCCGACCTGCCCGTGGCCAACGCGTTCGCGACCGGTCGCTCGCCCGACCGTGCGGTGGTCTGCGTGACGACCGGCATCCTCCAGAGGCTCGATGCCGAGGAGCTCGAGGCGGTCCTGGCCCACGAGCTGAGCCACGTCGCCCACCGCGACGTGCTGGTGATGACGATCGCGTCGTCGGCCGGCATCGCGGCGGGCCTGCTGATGCGCTTCACGCAGTTCGGCGGCATGGGCCGCTCGCGCGGCAACAACAACAGCGCCCTGCCGGTCGCCCTGGTGGTGCTGCTCGTCAGCCTGGCCGTGTACGCCGTCAGCTTCGTGATGCTGCGCGTCCTCTCGCGCTACCGCGAGCTCTGCGCCGATCGGTCGGGGGCCTACCTGACGATGAAGCCGGCCGCGCTCGCCTCGGCCCTGCAGAAGATCAGCGGCGAGTCGGCCGCGGCCACCCCGACGAAGGACCTGCGCACCGCCAACTCGGCGAGCGCGCTGTGCATCGTCCCCGCGTTCGCAGGTGGCCTGAGCGGCCTGATGGCCACCCACCCACCCCTCCAGCAACGGCTCGAGCAGCTCGCCCGGATCCAGGCCGAGCTGAGCCGGCCCAACGGCTGAGGGGACGGCGATGGGACTCTGGGAGGCGATGCGCGCGAGGACGCAGCCCAAGCGCAACGACCTCGACGCGCTCTTCCACGTGCCGAGCGCGGCGATCACGCTCCAGACCGCGCTGGGTTTCGAGCCCACCGGCACCGGGTCCGTCTGCTACCGGTCGGCGGCCGGAGCAGCCTTCGCCCAGACCCAGGCCGACGTGCTGGCCCTGATCAGTGACGACGCCGAGGCGCCCGACGTGGAGGTCACCCAGGACGACTTCGGCTTCACCTGGCTGGTGGTCGCCGGCGACAGCGACGACGTGGCCGGGTTGTGCACCGACCTCCACGCCGTCAACACCACGCTCGAGCTCAACGGTTTCGCTTCCGGGCTGCTGTGCTCGATGGTCCCGTTCGCCAACGCGTCGGGTCAGCGCTTCGGGCTCACCTACCTCTACAAGCAGGGCACGTTCTACCCGTTCGCGCCCACGGGCGAGCAGACCCGCGACACGCTGCTGGAGCTGTCGGTGCGCGACCTGCTCGGAGCCGAGCTGCCCATGGAGCCGGACCTGCAGCGGTGGCTGGCGGTCTGGAAGGCCCCGGGGCTGTGAAGGACGCGGAGGCACGCGACCGCTCGATCGCGGCGTACGACGTCCTCGACGGGGCGCCGCGCCGCGAGCTCGACGCCCTCGTGCAGCTCGCCGCCCAGGTCGCGGGCGTTCCCTTCGCCGCCGTCAACCTGCTGAGCTCGCACTCGCAGCACCAGGTCGCGACGTCCGGCTTCGACGGAGCCGACTCGCCGATCGACCACTCGATGTGCCGGCTGGTCGTGGAGAGCGGCAAGCCGATCATGCTCGAGGACGCCGGTGACGACGTGCGCTTCGCGCACAACCCGTGGACGACCGGCGAGATCGCCGAGGTGAAGTACTACGGCTCCCACCCGCTCACGACGCCCGCCGGTGTCACCATCGGCACGCTCTGCGTCTTCGACGACCGGTCCCACGAGGTGACGCCGCAGGCGGCCCGAGGCCTGGCCCAGCTCGCCGACCGCGTGGTGGACGTCCTCGAGCTCGAGCTCGCCTCGCGTCGCCTCAGCGAGGCCAACGCCCGGCTCAGCACCTCGAACGAGCGCCTCGCCCAGTTCGCCGGCCAGGTCAGCCACGACCTCAAGAACCCGCTGACGTCCATCTCGCTGTCGCTCGAGACGCTCGAGCTCGACATCGAGGAGCCCGACCAGCTCGACACCGTGGCCCGGGCGCGCCGCGGCGTGGACCGGATGACCGACCTGATCAACAACCTCCTGGAGTTCGCGCAGCAGGGGCAGGCCCCGGGGGAGGACGTCGTCGACCTCGCCGTGGAGATGGAGTCGGCGCTCGACGACCTGGCCGGGCGGGTCCCTCGCGAGCAGGTGGGCGTGGGGGAGCTGCCGCTCGTGCGCGGTGATGCCGGACAGCTGCGGTCGGTGCTGATGAACCTCGTGGACAACGCGGCGAAGTTCACCGTCGCGGGCGAGCAGCCCGACGTCGAGGTCGACTCGGTGCCGATCGACGGGCACCACCGCGTCGAGGTGCGCGACCGGGGCCGCGGGATCCCGGAGGAGAAGCGCGAGCGGGTCTTCGCGCCGCTGGCGCGCCTCGACAAGACCGTCGAGGGCTCGGGCATCGGGCTGGCGACCTGTCGACGGATCGTCGAGGCCCACGGCGGACAGATGGGGGTCGAGGACCGCGACGGGGGTGGAGCCGTGTTCTGGTTCGAGCTGCCCCGCGCCGACGCCTGAGCCCCGTCCCGCGCAGGTCAGCCGGGTCAGGGCAGCTTGGCCTGCTTCATCTGCCGCGAGGCGTAGACGTTGCCGATGACGGTGCCGTCGAGCCAGGCGGTGAGCCGTTGGGCCTCGAGCTCCAGGGCGGCGAGCCCGTCGGGTCCCACGTCCTCGAGCAGGGACAGCCGCACCACCCCCTCCTCGTCCTGGACCCAGCAGCCCACGATGCGGCCGTCCCACCAGGCCGTGGTGCCGGCGTTGCCGTTGGTGTCGAAGAGGTAGGGGACGTGCTCCGGGGGGAGGTAGAAGCCGCGTGCCTTCCAGCCCATCACGGTGGGGTCGAGCGTCGGCAGCAGCGCCGCCCACGGCTCGACCGGTCCGGCGTCCTCGTCGGCGGGGTGGACCCAGCCCGTCGTCCCGTCCTCGAGATCGACCTCGACGGCGCCCAGGTCGGCCAGGGCTCGGGTGACGGCCGTCTTCGTCGACCCCAGCCACCACTGGATGTCGGCCGCGGTGCCGGGTCCGAAGGTGGTCAGCCACTGGTCCACCAGGGCGGCGTAGCCGGCGTCCTGCTCGAGCGGCTCGTCCACGACGCCCAGCCAGTCGTCGGCGGTCGTCCAGGTCGGCTTGTTGAGGCGCCAGTGGCCGGCGTTGCGCCCGCGCAGCACCCTTCCCTCGAGGCCGAGGTGGGTGAGCACCCAGGGGGCGACCGACACGGGTCGGTCCCACGTCTTGTCGGTGGTGCCGCCGACCATCCCGGCCAGCTCCGGGACCTCGGCCCGCAGCTCGGCGGTGGTGGCCGGCCCCGCCGCCAGGCGGGCGAGGGTCGCGTCGCGCGCGGCGTCGAGCCACGCCTCCCCGTCGGGGGCGATGCCGCCGGCGGCAATGGCCTTGGCGATCCGCTTGCGCTCCGAGGTCGCCACCCGCGCCGAGGCGCTGCCCCACGCCGCGGGCAGCAGCTCACGTGGGAAGACGAACAGCGTCCGTCGCATCGCGAGCTGCTTCACCACCGACCGGGCGTCGTACAGCTCCGCGTCGACGTCCTCGGGCTTGACTCCCTCGGCGCGGGCGGCGACCGCGAGGTGCACGGTGGCCGCCTCGGTCGCGTGCAGGACCGTCATCGCGCGGGTCACCGCAGCGACGTCAGCCAGCCGGTGCGCCGGCGCCAGCGCGTGCCGTACGGCGATCCGGCTGCGGCGCTCGGAGTCGCTGATCCGCCGTCGTGCCATCGTCGTCGCACCCGGCCGCTCAGTCGCGGTGCGACTTGCCGGGCAGGTCGAGCATCCGCTGGAGCGCCACGAGCGCGTCAGCCTCGGTGTCGGGGTCGACGGTGATCCGGTTGACCACGGTGCCGGCCACCAGGCTCTCGAGGGCCCAGACGAGGTGCGGCAGGTCGATGCGGTTCATCGTCGAGCAGTAGCAGACGTTGCGGTCGAGGAAGACGATCGTCTTGTCGGGGTGGGCGTCGGCGAGGCGCTTGACCAGGTTGAGCTCGGTGCCGATGGCCCACACCGTGCCGGGCTCAGCGGCCTCGATGGTCTTGATGATGAACTCGGTGGAGCCGACCAGGTCGGCCTTGAGCACGACCTCGTGCTTGCACTCGGGGTGGACCAGCACATTGATGCCGGGGTGCTTGGCGCGCAGCTCGTCGACGACGTCCTCGGAGAAGCGGCCGTGCACCGAGCAGTGACCCTTCCAGAGGATCATCCGCGCCTTCTGGAGCTCCTCCGCGGTCAGGCCGCCGCCGGGCTGCATCGGGTCCCACACGACGCACTCGTCGAGGCCGATGCCCATCTGGAGCACCGCGGTGTTGCGACCCAGGTGCTGGTCGGGCAGGAAGAGCACCTTGGCGCCCTCGCCGAGATCGGCCTTCTGGGCGAACGCCCAGTCCAGCGCAGAGTCGGCGTTGGACGAGGTGCACACGACGCCGCCGTTGCGCCCGCAGAACGCCTTGATGTCGGCGCTGGAGTTCATGTAGGTCACCGGGACGACGGACTCCTGGATGCCCGCGTCGGCCATCGCGTCCCAGGCGTCCTCGACCTGCCGCAGACGGGCCATGTCGGCCATCGAGCAGCCGGCCGCGAGGTCGGGAAGGACCACCTGCTGGCTCGGCGAGGTGAGGATGTCGGCGGACTCGGCCATGAAGTGGACGCCGCAGAAGACGATGAACTCGGCGTTGGGGCGGCCCGCCGCGTCGCGGGCCAGCTTGAACGAGTCGCCGGTGACGTCGGCGAACTGGATGACCTCGTCGCGCTGGTAGTGGTGGCCGAGGACGAAGACCCGCTCGCCCAGCGCCTCCTTGGCCGCGCGCGCGCGGGCGACCAGGTCGGGGTCGGACGCCGCCGGCAGGTCGCCGGGACACTCCACGCCGCGCTCGGCGTCGAGGTCGCGGCCCTTGCCGAGGGGGAGGAGCGGCAGGTCGACGAGGGTCATGGCCTCATCCTAGGAGGGGGCGCAGACGTGAGGCCCCGGGTGCCATGCTTCGGCCATGCCACGACGCGGTGAGGTGCTTGCCCTGGTGCAGGCCGGGGGCCAAGGGTCCCGGATGGACGTGCTGACGCGCGAGCGGGCCAAGCCTGCGTTGCCGTACGGCGGGGTGCACCGGCTGATCGACTTCGCCCTCTCGGGGCTCGTGCACGCCGACCTGGCCGACGTGTGGGTGTCGCTGGAGTACCAGGTGACCTCGATCGACGACTACCTCTCGGGGGGCCGCCCGTGGAGCCTGGACCGCAACCGCGGCGGCTTCCGTCGCATCGTCCCGCAGACCGGCACCGGACCTGCGACCGAGAGCGGCTTCGCCCACGGCAACGGCGACCTGCTGCTGCGGATGTCGGCTGACATCGAGAGGTTCGGAGCGCGCACGCTCGCGGTGTGCAGCGCCGACCACGTCTTCAACATGGACCTCGCGCCCGTGATCGAGGAGCACGTCGCCGCCGGCCGCGTGGCCACCGTGCTGACCAGCGAGGTCACCAAGAAGGACGCCTCGGACAACGTCGTCGTGATCGCGGGCCGCGACGGCACGGTCACCGGCGTGGAGCACAAGCCGTCCCGCCCCTCGACGGGCACCGTCGCGACCGAGATCTTCCTCTATGACACCGAGGTGCTGCTGGCGACGCTGCGCGACCTCCGTCGCGAGCTCTCGGCGGAGGCCGACGACGACGACAGCGGGATCGGCGACTTCGGGGAGCACCTCCTCCCGCGCATGGTGGAGACCGGGAAGACCGTCGCGGTCCCGCTGACGGGCTACTGGCGTGACGTCGGCCAGCCGAGCCTCTACCTGCAGTCCCACCGCGACCTGCTCGCCGGACGGGTCGACGTCTTCGACCACCCGGGCCGTCCGGTCATCTCGCACTGGCCCGACCGTCCCGCCGCCCGCGTCCGGGCGACGGGGGAGTGCCGCGACTCGATGCTGTCGCCGGGGGCGGACGTCGCCGGCCTCGTCACGGGCAGCGTGCTGGGTCCCGGCGTCGTGGTGGAGAAGGGCGCGGAGGTCCACGACAGCGTGGTGATGGAGAACTGCGTCATCCGCGCGGGAGCGGTGGTGCGCACTGCCGTCCTCGACGAGCGCTCCGAGGTGCTCGAGAAGACCCGGCTCGGCGCAGAGCCGTCGCGACGCCTCGCCCACGACGACGACCTCGTGCTCGTCGGCCGCGACTCCCGGGTCTCGGGCACCGTGGCAGCAGGCGCGCGCCTGGAGCCGGGCTCGGCGACCTGATTCACCGTCCGGACGGCTCGTCGGACTAGAGCAGCGAGCCGTGGTGCAGGTAGGGCGCCGGCGGCTTCATCCCCCGCAGGCACAGGTAGCCGTTGGTGTAGATCGCCATCCGCGCGGCCAGCCCGACGTCGAGCGCCCACGCGTTGGCCGCCGTGATGTGGTGGACCGCCACCTGCGCGCCCGGTGACGAAGACGCCAGCGCCTCCCACACCAGCCCTGACGCCGTACGCCGGTTGGTGGCCGCCACCAGCACCGGTGAGCCGTCGACGTCGACGTAGGCGTAGCCCGACCCGGTCGAGTGGTCGGTCACCACCAGCCTGAACTGGGCGAGCAGCAGCTCGTGGTCGCCGAGGTGGGCCGCGCCGCGCGTGCGGCGGTCGACGGAGTCCATCAGGTCGACGTCGCCGGCCGTGCCCTCGCGGACCCGGTCCACCACCGGGATCGCGCTCCGGTCGACCACCCCGGTGAGCATCATCTGCGGGTGCAGGTCGAAGCCGGCGAGCCGGTAGCGGCGTACGGCGCCGGGGTCGGCGCTGGCGGCGAACATGCCGCGCAGGCACCCCCGGCCGTGGTGCATGGCCGCCGCCATCAGCTCGGTGCCGATGCCGCGACCCTGGTGCTCGGGCCGGACGGCGAACGACGCGAGGATCCACATCAGCTCGCGGACCCGCGAGACCGCACCGCCGACCACCTCACCGTCGACCTCCGCCACCCAGCAGCCCCCCGGGTCGGTGACCAGCGCCTGCCCGGTCCGTCGGATCCAGTGACCGTTGCGGGCGGCGGGACGTCGTACGGGGTCGGGCCAGGCGCGCTGGTGGGTGCGGGTGTCGACCTCGTGGTAGGAGGTCGCGGTGATCTCTGCGAACGCCTCGAGGTCCTCCGCCCGCATCGGCCGGACGACCGGCGCGGTCACGACACGTGCGCGGCGTAGCGCCGGAGCAGGTCGTCCCAGTGGGTGTACGTGGCCCGGACGTCCTCGCTGCCGTCGACCCAGCCGCTGTGCTCGAGGTGCACCAGGGTGCCCCCGCCCTCCGCGTCCGTGAACGTCACGTCGAGCCGGGTCGGCTGCTCCTTGGCGTGACCGAGCCAGAACTCCTGGGTGTAGTGACCGATCGGGTCCCACTTGAGGACCCGGCCCCAGACGTACTGCTCGTCGCCGTGCACGGAGGCGACGGGGCCGTTGGGGTCGATGGCGATGCCGTTGAAGGTGGGCGGGTCGGGGCTGAGCATCGGGTCCCACCACTCACCCATCTGAGCGGTGAAGCCGACGAAGGCCTCGGTGGGGGTCACCGGGACCGCGATGTCGGCCGTGATGGGTTCGAGACTCATGCGCGTACTCGCTTTGCCTCGTTCGCGCACGAGGCACAAGGGACGCTGTACTTGTCGACTCGTTCACTGCGCTCACTCATGCGGCAAGCATGCCCGACGCACTCGCTGCAAGGATGCAGCCATGCGCGTGCTGATCGCCCCGGACAAGTTCGCCGGCACCCTCACCGCGGTCCAGGCCGCGGAGGCGGTCGCCGCCGGCTGGCGCCGGCACGCGCCGGACGACGAGCTCGACCTCGCTCCCATGGCCGACGGCGGCCCCGGTTTCGTCGACGTCCTGCACGCCGCCCTCGGCGGGTCGCTCGACGCCGTGACGGTCAGCGGACCGCACGGCGACCCGGTGCCCGCGGTGGTGCTGCGGGTGGGCACGACGGCGTACGTCGAGAGCGCGCAGGCGGCCGGCCTGCACCTGTCCTCGGGTCCCGTCGAGACCGCCTCGAGCGCGGGCGTGGGTGAGCTGGTGCTGGCCGCGGTGGCCGGTGGCGCCACGACGGTCGTGGTCGGCCTGGGCGGGACCGGCACCAACGACGGCGGCGCGGGTGTCCTGGCCGCCCTCGGGGCGCAGGCCGACGGCGTGCTGGACGGCGGGGCCGCCCCGCTGGGGGCCGTGACGACGGTGGACCTGGCCGCGGCACGCTCACGGCTCGACGGAGTCACGCTCGTCGCGGCCAGCGACGTGGACAACCCCCTGACCGGCCTCTTCGGGGCCACCAAGACCTTCGGCCCGCAGAAGGGCGTCGCCGAGGACCGGATCGCCGAGGTGGACGGGTGGCTCGAGGCCTTCGCCGCCGCCACTGACCGGCGTACGTCGCTGGAGAAGGGCGCCGGCGCCGCAGGCGGCATCGGCTACGCCCTCCTCGTCCTCGGCGCTTCCCGGGAGCCGGGCATCGGCCTGGTCGCCTCCGCCGTGTCGCTGGCCGAGCGCGCCCGCGCGTCCGACCTGGTCGTGACCGGCGAGGGCGCCTTCGACTTCTCCAGCCGGGCCGGCAAGGTGCCCTACGGCGTGGCCGCAGTCGCCTCGGAGGCCCTGCGCCCCTGCATCGCCCTCGCCGGCCAGGTGCTCGTCGGCTCGCGCGAGATGCGCGCCCTCGGCATCGAGTCGGCGTACTCCCTCGTCGACCTCGTGGGGGAGGAGCGCGCCTTCAGCGCCCCCGCCGACGCCCTCGCCGACCTCGCCGCCCGGGTCGCGCGCACCTGGTCGCGCTGACGCGGCTTGCACCTGTCGGGGTGGCGGCAGATTGAGTTTCCGAAGGTCCCATCTGCGCAATGTGCCGCCACGGTCCCGAGTGCCCGCTCGGAGGTGGCGGCACATTGCACGCCGGGGTCGTCCCTGCACGCAATGTGCCGCCACCCCGGATGTCGTTGGCAGGCCGGAAACCGTCCACAGCGGGCCATCGACGACGTTGTCCACAGGGGCCCACACGGTCCCGTGACCACCGGACGGGTGTGCCATGACCCTCGAGGCATGGGTGAGCTCGAGGCGGTCCGTGGCCATCGACGTGGGGCGACCTGGGCGTCCGTGACGTACGGCGTCCACAGACCGACAGGTCTCGCGATGACCGCCGAGCACCCGCCGGTCTGGGCTGAGGACGACCTGGCCGGGTGGCAGCTCTTGATGACCGACATCGGCTGCTTCGCCGGGCTCACGGCGCTCGAGGTCCACGGGGTGCCGCTGCCCCCGGTGCCCGGCAGGTGCCCCGTCTTCATCGCGCTGGCGAAGGACGACCCGCGGCCCATGCGCAAGCGGGTGCACACGAGCCGCCACGTCCGGCCGGTCGAGCACGTCGTCGTGCGTGGCCTGCGTGTGGCGACGGTCCCTGAAGCGCTCACGGCGGCGGCGCGGTGGATCGGCGTGGTCGACCTGGTCGCACTGGTCGATGCCGCCATCTACCTCGAACTGGTCTCCGTGAAGGAGCTGGAGGCGATTGCGAGGACCCGGCGTCCGGGAAGCCGGCGGCTGCGAACGGTGCTGCCCCTGGTGGACGGTCGCGCCGAGTCCCTGTGGGAGTCGCTGCTCCGCCTGCTGCACGTCGTGTGCGACATCGAGGTGGAGCCGCAGTGGGAGCTGGTGGACGCCGACGGAGTGCTCGTGGCGCGGGCCGACCTGTGGCTCGTCGGGACGACGGCGCTTCACGAATTCGATGGGGACGAGCACGAGAAGGCACGACGCAGGGTCAGTGACCGGCGACGCGACCGGCGGGTCGATCGGCAGGGATTCGTGCGCCGTGGCTACACCGGGGGAGACGTCATCCATCGAGCTGCGACGGTCCTCGAGGATGCCGATCGGTCGCTGGGGAGGGACCACGATCCCGCGCGGATACGGGAGTGGCACCGGCTCCTTCGGGACTCGCTGTTCACCCCGGCAGGGAGAATCGCGTTCCTCGAGCGGATCCCCGTCGCGCCACCCCGTCGTCGTACCCACTGAGGGTGGCGGCAGATCGCACCCCACAGGCCCGTCCTCGCGCAATGTGCCGCCACCCCGCGGCCTGGCGTACGGAAGGTGGCAGCAGATGGGCCACGATCGGCCCGCAGGCGCGCAATGTGCCGCCACCTTCACTGGCGGGCACGATTGCGTCGACGACCCCGGGGAATAACCCTCGGTGTGCGACCATTGAGGCAAGCAGTACCCGAGACTTCTGGAGTGATGAGATGACCGAGCAGGTCGAGACCACTGAGCGCCGCACCGACCAGATCAACCTTTCTGCCGTCGCCGCCAGCAAGATCAACAGCCTCCTCGAGCAGGAGGGTCGCGACGACCTGGCCCTGCGGATCTCCGTGCAGCCGGGTGGCTGCTCGGGCCTCCGCTACCAGCTCTTCTTCGACGAGCGCACCCTCGACGGCGACGTGACCACCGACTTCGACGGCGTGACCGTCGTCGTGGACCGGATGAGCGTCCCCTACCTCAACGGTGCCGAGATCGACTTCGTCGACACCATCGAGAAGCAGGGCTTCACGATCGACAACCCCAACGCCACCGGCTCCTGCGCCTGCGGCGACTCGTTCCACTGATCTGACGCAGCGAAGGGCCCCAGCCGACCGGCTGGGGCCCTTCGTCGTGCTCGGGGACGATTCAGTCGAGGTGCAGGTGGAGCGCGTTGGCGATGCGGGCCGCGGCGTCGGAGACCCGGATCTCGCGCTTGCCGACCTCGGCGGGGTAGTCGTCGTAGTGCAAGCTCGGCGCGGGGGCGACAGCGGCCTGCGCGGCGCGCTCAAGGCGGCCCTGCAGACCGAGGTTGCGGCTGGCCTCCCGGCCGTCGGCGGCCATCTCGGCGGGGGTGCCCAGCTCGTCGCTGAAGAGGGGTGCGGGGCGTCGGGACGTCGTCATGGGGTCGACGCTATTGGCTACTGATGCGTATCCCGAGCCGTACCGCGGGGTAGTGTCCGCGGCGTGTCCCTCCTCGTAGCCGGATCGATCGCGACCGACCACCTGATGTCCTTCCCCGGCAAGTTCGCCGACAGCCTGGTGGTCGACCAGCTCGACAAGCTCTCGGTGTCCTTCCTCGTCGAGGACCTCGAGGTACGACGCGGCGGTTGCGCCGCCAACATCTGCTTCGGGCTCGGCAACCTGGGCCTGCGCCCGGTGCTGGTCGGGGCGGTCGGAGAGGACTTCGCCGACTACCGCGCGTGGCTGGAACGCCACAACGTCGACTGCGACTCGGTGCACGTCTCCGAGACCCGCCATACCGCCCGCTTCGTGTGCACCAACGACGCCTCGATGGCGCAGATCGCCAGCTTCTACGCCGGCGCGATGAGCGAGTCCCGCGAGATCGAGCTCAAGCCGATCGTCGACCGCGTGGGTGCGCCCGACTACGTGATCATCGGCCCGGACGACCCGCAGGGGATGCTGCGCCACACCGAGGAGTGCCGCCAGCGCGGCTACCGGTTCCTGGCCGACCCCTCGCAGCAGCTGGCGTTCGGGGACGGCGACCTGATCAGGCCGCTCATCGACGGTGCCGAGATCCTCTTCTCCAACGAGTACGAGGCCAGCCTCATCACCCAGAAGACCGGATGGAGCCGCGAGGACATCCTCTCGCGGGTCGGCACCTGGGTCGTCACCCTCGGCGCGGCCGGGGTGCGGATCGACCGCGAGGGCGCGGAGTCCATCGTCGTCGGGGCGGTCCCCGAGATCGCGAAGGTCGAGCCGACCGGCGTCGGTGACGCCTTCCGGGCGGGGTTCCTCGCCGCGCTCACCTGGGGCCTCGGGCACGAGCGGGCCGCCCAGCTCGGCTGCCTCCTGGCCGTGCACGTGGTCGAGATGGTCGGCACCCAGGAGTACGAGATCTCCCGCACCGCCTTCCTCGAGCGCTGCGCGGCGGCCTACGGCGACGAGGCGGCGGCCGACTTCGAGCCGCACCTGCGCACCATCCGCTCCTGACCTGTCGACGTCGCGTCGTCAGGTAAGGCGTCGTATGACGTAGCGCGGCGCGCCGTCGTCCGCTGTGTCCGCGCCGACGTAGTCCTGCGACTTCATCCGGCACCACGCCGGTACGTCGACCGCAGCCGCCGGGTCGCGGGCGACCACCGCCAGCAGCTCGCCGACCTCGACGTCGCCGAGGTGGCGGGCGAGCTCGATGACCGGCATCGGGCACGGCATCTCGCGGCAGTCGAGCTCGAGGGCGACGTCGAGGCCCTGGTCATGAGGCGACGTCACAGGCCCACCCGCGAGCGGATCTCGGCGACGACCCCGGGCAGCGTGTCGCAGAAGGCGTCGACGTCGGCGCGGGTGGTGTCGCGCTGCAGCGAGAGCCGGACGTTGCCGTGCGTCAGCACGCCCATCGCCTCCAGCACGTGGCTCGGGGTCAGGGTCGACGCGGTGCAGGCCGAGCCGCTCGCGATGCCGAAGCCGCGCCGGTCGAGCTCGGTCACCAGGGCCTCGCCGTCGACGTAGAGGCAGGAGAAGGTCACCAGGTGGGGCAGGCGACGGTCGGGGTCGCCGACGACCTCCACGTCGGGCACCTCCGCGGCCACCCGCCGGCGTACGACGTCCACGAGCTCGTGCTGGCGCGCGTTGACCTCGTCGCGCTCGGCCACCACCGCCTGCAGCGCGGCCGCCGCCGCGAGGACCGCAGGGACGTTCTCGAAGCCCGTCGACCTCTCGTCGGCGCGGTCGTCGCCGGGGAAGGGGTTGCGCCACCGCGCCCGCTTGCGGACCAGCAGCACACCGACGCCCGCCGGTCCACCCCACTTGTGGGCAGACCCCGCGGCAGCCGCCCAGCCGCCGGGCAGGGGCAGCCGACCCATCGACGCGCACGCGTCGGTGAAGAGCGCGACGTCGTCGGGCAGCTCGAGCCCGCCGGCCGGTTGGAGGGTGCCCACCTCGTGGTTGGCGGTCTGGAGGGCGACGACGCCGACGCCGGGGGAGCGGGCGTCCTCGACGATGCCGTCCCGGTCGACGAGCCCCGACCGGTCGACGCGCACCTCCCGGTCGCCGTCGGCTCCCCAGGCCACCGCATGGCGCACGGCCGAGTGCTCGACGGCAGATCGCACGACCGCGCTCCCGCGCCGCGAGCCCCGCAGCAGTCCGAGCAGCCCCAGGTGGACGGCGTGCGTGCCGCTGGGGGTGAAGGTGACCTCGTCGGGCCGCACGCCGAGCGCGTCGGCCGTGGCCTCACGCGCGTTGTCGAGCAGCAGCCGTGCGTCGCGGCCGGTGCGGTGCAGCCGGCGCGGGTCGGCGTACCCCCGGTCGAGAGCGGCCAGGAGCACCTCGCGCGCCGCCGGGTGCAGCGGCGCCGAGGACGCGCTGTCGAGGTCGGCGGACCGGGCCGGAGGGGCAGTCACAGGGGCAACTTATGCCACGCGCAGGCGCCTGCGCGCGGGCGGACGGACCCTGACCTGCGCAGATCGGCCGACACCCGACCCTGCCCCGCACGACGCGGTCAGATGGGGATACTCTCTGTGTGTCGTGAAGGACCGAGAGAGAGGCTCGTCAGTGGGTCTGCAAGTCCCCAACCTTTCAGGCGCGCCCCTGAAGCGCACCCTGAGGGTCGCGCTGCTGGGCGTGACGATGTTGGTGCTGGCCGGATGTTCCGAGGCCGACACGCACCAGATCCGCAACCTGGCGATGCCCGACCGGGCCACCGCCGAGGGTCCCTACACCTACGAGCTCTGGAAGTGGGCCTGGGTCGCCGCCATGGTGACCGGCGTCATCGTCTGGGGCCTCATCCTCTACGCCGTGGTGAAGTTCCGTCGCCGCAGCCCCGACGAGGTGCCGCGGCAGACGCGCTACAACCTGCCGCTCGAGGTCTTCTACACGATCGCCCCGGTCCTGATGTGCGTCGTGTTCTTCTTCCACACCGTGCGGGTCCAGGACGAGGTGCTCTACCTCGACGCCAACCCCGACATGACCGTGGAGGTGCTCGGCCAGCAGTGGTCGTGGACCTTCAACCACGGTGTCGGCGAGCAGAACCCCTCCGCGACGGCTGAGGACGGCGACTTCGCCTACGAGTCCTACGTCTACGCGTCCGGCACCGGCGCCGACATCCCGACGCTCGTGCTGCCGGTCGACCAGACCATCCAGTTCAACCTCCACTCTCCCGACGTCATCCACGACTTCGGCGTCCCGTCGTTCCTCGTGAAGATGGACGTCATCCCCGGCCGGGTCAACAGGCTCCAGGTCACCCCGACCGTCGAGGGCACCTACGCCGGCAAGTGCTACGAGCTCTGCGGTGTCTCCCACTCGCGGATGCTCTTCAACGTCGAGGTCGTCAGCCAGGAGGAGTACGACGCGTACCTCCTCGAGCTGGCCGACGCCGGCAACACCGCTGAGCAGCCCGTGCTCGGTGGCGACTACGTCCGGGAACAGGCGGGTCTCGACGACGACTCGGAAGGACACAGCGAGTGAGCGCTGCAACCACAGCCACCCCGCACGCCGCGGCACCTCCGCCGGAGCGCAAGAAGCCGCTCGGTGAGCAGGCGGTGCGCATCCTGACCACGACCGATCACAAGCTGATCGGCAAGATGTACCTGATCACCTCGTTCGGGTGGTTCCTCGTCGCCGGCCTGATGGCCATGCTGATCCGTTCCGAGCTCGCCTACCCGGGCCAGCAGATCGTCAACGACCAGCTCTACAACCAGTTGTTCACGATGCACGGCACGATCATGCTGCTGCTGTTCGCGACGCCGCTGTTCTTCGGCTTCGCCAACGTGATCATGCCGCTGCAGATCGGTGCGCCCGATGTGGCGTTCCCGCGCCTCAACATGTTCAGCTACTGGCTGTTCCTGTTCGGTGGCCTCATCGCCGCGTCCGGCTTCCTCACGCCCTCGGGCGCGGCCGACTTCGGCTGGTTCGCCTACACGCCGCTCTCCGACGCCGTACGCAGTCCGGGCGTGGGTGGCGACCTGTGGATCATGGGCCTCTGGATGGCCGGTCTCGGCTCGATCCTCGGTGGCGTCAACTTCATCACCACCATCATCTGCATGCGCGCGCCCGGCATGACGATGTTCCGGATGCCGATCTTCGTGTGGAACACGCTGATCACCAGCATGCTCGTGATCATGGTGTTCCCGATCCTCGCGGGGGCGCTGCTCTCGTTGGAGGCCGACCGGATCCTCGGCGCCCACGTGTTCGACCCGTCGCACGGCGGCCCGATCCTGTGGCAGCACCTGTTCTGGTTCTTCGGCCACCCGGAGGTCTACATCATCGCGTTGCCGTTCTTCGGCATCGTGTCGGAGGTCCTGCCGGTCTTCAGCCGCAAGCCGATCTTCGGCTACGTCGGCCTGGTGGCCGCGACCCTCGGCATCGCGATGCTGTCGGTGGCCGTCTGGGCGCACCACATGTTCGTCACCGGTGCGGTCGACCTGCCGTTCTTCTCCGGCATGACCTTCTTGATCGCGGTCCCCACAGGAGTGAAGTTCTTCAACTGGATCGGCACGATGTGGGGGGGATCTCTGTCCTTCGACACCCCGATGCTGTGGTCGATCGGCTTCCTCGTGACCTTCCTCTTCGGTGGCCTCACCGGTGTCATCCTGGCCAGCCCGCCGCTGGACTTCCACGTGTCCGACTCCTACTTCGTGGTGGCGCACTTCCACTACGTGGTCTTCGGCACCGTCGTCTTCGCGATGTTCGCCGGGTTCTACTTCTGGTGGCCCAAGATGACCGGCCGGATGCTCGACGAGCGCCTGGGCAAGCTCCACTTCTGGATCCTGTTCGTCGGCTTCCACACCACCTTCCTCGTCCAGCACTGGCTGGGCGTCGAGGGCATGCCTCGTCGCTACGCCGACTACCTGCCGCAGGACGGCTTCACCACGCTCAACCAGATCTCCACGGTGGGCTCGTTCCTGCTGGCCGCGTCGACGCTGCCGTTCCTGCTCAACGTCTACCTCTCGGCCAAGGCGCCGAAGGTGGTCGTTGACGACCCGTGGGGCTGGGGCCGCTCGCTCGAGTGGGCGACCAGCTGCCCGCCCCCGCGCCACAACTTCCACACGCTGCCGCGCATCCGCTCCGAGTCGCCCGCCTTCGACCTGCACCACCCGGAGATCGCGCTGCTCGAGCTGGCCGACAACGACGCCGAGCGCGACGGCCAGGTGGCCGACGCACCCGAGGTGCACGGCCGCGAGGAGATGCTGCGCGACCGTGCCGACCTTCCGGTCGACGGCACCGACGAGGAGAGGGACCGATGAAGGCCGAGGCATGGATCTTCGGGATCACCACCGTCTTCGTGGCGGTGGTGGCTCCCGGCTACTGGTTCCTCTCCGGGGACTGGACCGGCACGTCCGCGCTGGTGATGACCGCTCTCCTCACCGCGATGATCACCCTCTACCTCGGGTTCCACGCCTCGCGCATGGACCCGCGGCCGGAGGACCGCAAGGAGGGCGAGATCGCCGACGGGGCAGGCGAGCTGGGCTTCTTCCCGCCCTACTCCTGGTGGCCGCTGTGGTGCGCCCTCGCCCTCGGCTTCATGGTCTACGGCGTCGCGATGTCGGCCTGGTGGCTGGTCATCATCGGCTTCACCGCCGGAGCCGTCACCACGTGTGGCTTCGTCTTCGAGTACTACCGGGGCGAGCACGCCCACTGAGCCGCCCCCCTGAGTGGGAATTCCAGAAGATCCCGTCCGCGACGTACGCTGGACGGGTTCTTCTGTTCCACCGCCCGTCCGGGCGGGCACTCCATGGGGGTCACGTCGCATGCGCACTCGCGCGCTCAGGTCCACGCGTCCCGCGCACCGTCGTACGGCGGCCGCGGCGGCGCTGTTGATGCTCTCCGCCGGCCTCGCCGCGTGCAGCAGCAGCCCGACGTCCGATGACGGCTCCCCGGGCGGTCCCGGCGACACCCCGGGCGCTTCACAGGCCGCCCAGGTCGACCCCGTCCGGCTGACCACCAGCTTCACCGACCCCACGTCGGTGCCGATCGACGCGCCGGTCACCGTGTCGGCCGACGGTGGCGACCTGTCCGACGTACGCGTCACGTCCGCCGCCGGGCCGGTCGAGGGCCGCGTCCAGGGCGGCACCTGGACCTCCACCTCCCTGCTCGAGCCGGGCACCGACTACCGGATCTCCGCCTCGGCGACCCGCTCCGACGGCGAGGCGGTCGAGCGCACCCGTGCCTTCCACACCATCGACCTGACCCTCGACCAGCAGACCTACCCCTCGATCGCCCCGCTCGATGGCGAGACCGTCGGCGTCGGCATGCCCGTCGTGGTCACGTTCGACATCCCGGTCACCGACCGGGCGCTGTTCGAGAAGCACATGAACGTCACCAGCACTCCCGCGCAGAAGGGCTCGTGGTACTGGCTGAGCGACAGCGAGGCGCACTTCCGCCCGGCGCGCTACTGGAAGGCCGGCACCGACGTGTCGGTCGACCTCGACCTCAACAGCCTGCCCGCCGGCAACGGCATCTACGGCCAGGAGGACCGTCAGCTGTCCTTCCACGTCGGCGACGCGCACGTCTACAGGGTCAACGCCCAGACCCACCAGATGCAGGTCTTCAGCAACGGCGACCTGCTGCGCACGCTGCCGATCACCACCGGCAAGCCGGGCTTCACCACCCGTTCCGGGGTGAAGGTGATCATGGAGAAGTTCGAGACCCGCCGGATGAACTCCGAGACGGTCGGCATCAACCGCAACAGCCCCGAGGCCTACGACATCGACGACGTGCGCTGGGCGATGCGGGTCACCTACTCGGGCGAGTTCATCCACGCCGCACCGTGGTCGGCGGGCTCCCAGGGCTATGCCAACGTGTCCCACGGCTGCACGGGCATGTCGACCGCCGACGCCGGCTGGCTCTACGCCATGACCCGGCGCGGCGACGTCGTGGAGTACACCGGCACCGATCGTCAGATGACCCTCGAGAACGGTTACGGCGACTGGAACCTCGCTCCGGCCGCCTGGAAGCAGGGCTCCGCACTCAGCTGACGCACTCTCCGCCGTCGCCCCTACGGCACCGGAATTGGGCGGTGCAAGCCGTTTCCTCGTGCGTAGGGTCCTGGGTCGGCCCGCAACACCGCGGGCCCTCCCAGAGAAGGAAGGACGATGGAGAACCTGACCCCGACGCTCATCAGCTGGGCGTCGATCCTCGAGGACAACACGCGCGCGCAGGCGGAGCAGACCGCCACGATGCCGTTCATCCACCCCCACGTCGCGCTGATGCCGGACGCACACCTTGGTCTGGGTGCCACCGTCGGGTCGGTCATCCCGACCCTCGGTGCGATCATCCCCGCCGCCGTCGGCGTGGACATCGGCTGCGGCATGATCGCCGTGCGCACCCAGTACGCCACCGGCAACCTGCCCAGCGACCGCAAGCCGCTGCGCCAGGCGATCGAGCGGGCCGTCCCGCTCAACGCCGGTGCCGCCAACCGCACGGTCAGCCGCGAGCACACCGAGCAGCGGCTCGAGCAGCTGCGGTCCCTGGCGGCCGAGGCCGGCTTCGACCCGGCGTCGTACGCCAAGCGGTGGGACCTGCAGCTGGGCACCCTCGGGTCGGGCAACCACTTCATCGAGGTCACCGCCGACGAGACCGGGGGAGTGTGGCTGTTCCTCCACTCGGGCTCGCGAGGGGTCGGCAACCGGATCGCGCAGAAGCACATCGCGGTCGCCCGCGAGCTCTGCGCCGGCGAGGACCTGCCGGACCGCGACCTGGCCTACCTCACCGAGGGCACCGAGGAGTTCGACGCCTACATCAGCGAGATGCGGTGGGCGCAGACCTACGCGCTGCTCAACCGTGAGGAGATGATGGACCGGGTCGTGCGCCAGTTCGGGGAGTGGGTCGACGGTGACGTGGAGCGGGTGGAGGAGATCAACTGCCACCACAACTACACCGAGCCCGAGCACCACTACGGCCGCGACGTGTGGCTGTCCCGCAAGGGCGCGATCAACGCCGAGGCGGGTCGGCCGGGCCTGATCCCGGGGTCGATGGGCACGGCGTCGTACGTCGTCGTCGGGAAGGGCGACCCGGTGTCGCTCAGCTCCGCCCCCCACGGGGCCGGCCGGGAGTACTCCCGGACCCGGGCGCGGAAGACCTTCACCGCCGAGGACCTGCGGGCGGCGATGGCGGGGATCGAGTACCGCGACACCGACGCGTTCATCGACGAGATCCCGGCGGCCTACAAGGACATCGACCAGGTGATGGCCGACGCGGCCGACCTGGTGGAGGTGCGCCACGTGCTGCGGCAGCTGGTCAACGTCAAGGGCGACTGAGCCACGGGCCCAGCCACCGCGGACGAGCAGAGGGCCCGCCGGGAGTCATCCCGGCGGGCCCTCGTGCACGTCGTACGACGATCAGTGGTCGCGCAGCGGCACGTCGTCGGTGTCGCGCAGGCGGTGGTCGTCGAACTGGTGACCGTCGACCGGGTGGTCGAGGCCCGCCTGGAGCTCGGCCTCGTGCTCGGCGTGGTGGTGCGCCTCCTCGAGCTCGGCCCGCGTGGGCTTCTGCACGTTGTGGCTGTACATCCACGACGAGAGCTTGGCCCGCAGCTTCTCCGAGCGCGAGTTGGGCGCAGCCACACCGGAGGCGTCGGTGTCGCCCCCGACCGTGTGGACCTCGTCGCGGTCGCGCGCGGTGAGGGTGTAGGCGGACGTCTCGTTGATCGGCAGGTGCCGCTCGGCGTACTGCCCCTCGGGGGAGCGGGTGATGATGCCCGTCTCGTAGCCGTGCAGCAGCTTCTCGTTGTCGTGACGCTGCAGCGAGATGCACCAGCGGCGCGTGATCCAGAACGCCAGGAGCGGACCGAGGAAGATCGCGACCCGCATGAAGTAGGTGATCTGGTTGATGCTGAGGTGCAGCTTGATGGCGATGATGTCGTTGCCGCCCGCGGCCCAGGCGAGACCGTAGAAGGTCATCAGGGACACCATGACCGCCGTGCGCGTCGGCGCGTTGCGCGGACGCTGGAGCAGGTGGTGGTCGCGCTTGTCACCCGTGATCCAGCCCTCGATGAACGGCAGGAGCATCAGGATGACCAGCATCATCGGGGGCACGATGAGGATCGGCAGCATCACGTTCCACGAGATCGTGTAGCCGAAGATCACCGACTCCCAGCCGGTCGGGATGATGCGCAGGAGGCCGTCGGGCCAGCCCATGTACCAGTCGGGCTGCGAGCCGGCCGTCACCTTGGTCGGGTCGTAGGGGCCGAACTTCCACACCGGGTTGATCGACAACAGCCCGCCCATGATGGCGATGACGCCGAAGACCATGAAGAAGAAGCCACCGGCCTTGGCGGCGTACACCGGGAGCATCGGGAAGCCGACGACGTTCTGCTCCGTGCGGCCGGGGCCGGGCCACTGCGTGTGCTTGTGGTAGACGAGCAGCAGCATGTGGGCGGCGATCAGCGCGAGCAGGATGCCCGGGATCAGCAGCACGTGGATGATGTAGAGGCGCGGGATGATCGACTCGCCGGGGAACTCGCCGCCGAAGAGCAGGAACGACATGTAGCTGCCGGCGACCGGGGTCGCCTTGAGGAACCCGTCAGCCGCGCGGACGCCGGTGCCCGAGAGCAGGTCGTCGGGGAGCGAGTAGCCGGTGAAGCCCTCGAGGGTGCCGAGCAGCAGCAGGAGGCAGCCGATCACCCAGTTGAGCTCGCGCGGCTTGCGGTAGGCGCCGGTGAAGGCGACACGGAGCAGGTGGACCATCATCGCGGCGATGAAGATCGCCGCCGCCCAGTGGTGCATCTGGCGCATCAGCAGGCCGCCGCGCACGTCGAAGGAGATGTGCAGGGTCGAGGCCATCGACTCCGACATCCCGACGCCGCGCAGCTGGTCGTAGGAGCCCTCGTAGGTGATGTGACCCATCGAGGGGTTGAACCACAGGGTCAGGAAGACGCCCGTGAGCAGCAGGACCACGAAGCTCCACAGGGCGATCTCGCCCAGCATGAACGACCAGTGGTCGGGGAAGACCTTGCGCAGGTTCTTCTTCATCGCGGTCGCCAGGCCGAGGCGGTCGTCGGCCCACGAGGCCAGCGAGCCGGCCGGGCCGGGCTTCGACGCGGTTGCGGCGTTGGTGCGGTTGCTCGTCGCGACCTTGCTGGTGTCGACGCTCACAACTTCTCACGCTCCCAAAAACTGGCCCCGATGGGCTCGTTGAAGTCGCTCTGGGCGACCAGGTATCCCTCGTCATCCACCGCGATGGGCAGCTGGGGGAGGGGGCGGGCAGCCGGACCGAAGATGACCTTCGCGTGGTCCGCGAGGTCGAAGGTCGACTGGTGGCACGGGCACAGCACGTGGTGGGTGGTGCGCTCGTAGAGGGAGATCGGGCAGCCTACGTGGGTGCAGATCTTGGAGTAGGAGATGATGCCGTCGACGGTCCACTTCTCGCGGCCCGGGAGCGGGGTGATGTCGTCGGGATCCATCCGGACGACGATGATGGCGCCCTTGGCCTTCTCGGCCTGCTCCTCGGCGCCGTGGAGCTCGGGGTAGCCGTTCTCCTCGGTCGGGAACATGGCCTCGGGGGCGGCGTTGATCAGGTCGCCCATCTCGACCTCGCTGGCGAGGATCGGGGTGCCGACGACGTCGCGCACCAGGCGCATGCCCGGCTCCCAGATGGTCTGCCCGAGCTTGTCGACGTCGAGGGCGTCGCCGGGGGCCAGGTCGCGCAGCAGCACGATCGTGGGCAGGCCGAGCACGCCGATCGCGCCGAGCATGGTGTTGCGCACCAGCGGGCGGCGGCCGATGCCGGCCTCCGCGAGACCGTCGTTGAGGGCCTGGACGGTGGCGTCGCGATCCTCCTGCGGTGACGCGGCCGGGTGGCGCATCTCGACCATCTCGTGGTCGGCCATCAGCTTGCGGGCCAGGTGGATGATGCCGGTGCCGATCAGCAGCAGGCTCACGCCGAGGGTCAGGCCCAGGGTGATCGTCGACGCGCCGAGTCCGGCGAAGGTGTCCCAGTTGTCGCCGACCTCGAAGGAGAAGTAGGCGACCACGAACAGGACGGCGCTGATCATGGCGGCGATGAACATGGCCGCGATCTGGCGCTCGGCACGCTTCTCGGCCTTGGGGTCGACGTCGGTGGGGCGCCACGTGTGGGCCGGCAGGCCGGGGTCGGAGATCGGCTCGGCGTCGCGGTGCGTAGGCACGTGCGTGTCGTACGGCACAGGTGTGCCGTCGGGCGCGTTGACGGGGTGCTCCGTCGTCGAGGAGTTGTCGTTGCTCACGCGTTCACCTTGCTCTTCTTCGTGCGGGTCGTGTGCGAGGCGATCCAGACGGCCGCGCCCACCAGTCCCCCGATGCCGATCACCCAGGCGAAGAGGCCCTCGGAGACCGGGCCCAGTCCACCCAGCGTGAAGCCGGCGTACTCGGGGGTCTCCTCGAGGCTACCGAGGTAGGCGATGACGTCCCGCTTCTCCTCGGGGGAGAGGTTCCCGTTGCTGAAGTTGGGCATCTGCTGGGGGCCGGTGAGCATCGCCTCGAAGATGTACTTGGGCTCGACGCCGTGGAGCGTGGGGGCGTAGCCACCACGGGGCATCGCGCCGCCGGCGCCGTTGAAGTTGTGGCACGCGGTGCAGTTGGTGAGGAAGATCTGGCCGCCGCGGGAGATCGCCTCCTGGCGCTCCTCCTCCGACAGCTCGTCGATCGAGTAGTCGGCCTCGTTGGGGATGGCCGGGCCGGGGCCGAGCGAGGCGACGTAGGCGGCGAGGGCGGCGACCTCGTCGTCGTCGAACACGACCGGCTTGCGCGGCGCCTGCTGGCCCGGGCTCGCCATCGGCATGCGGCCGGTGCCGACCTGGAAGTCGACGGCAGCCGCGCCCACGCCCACGAGCGAGGGGCCGAGCTGGTAGCCGTCGCGGACGGTGGCCACGCCCTCGCCGTTCTGGCCGTGGCAGAACGAGCAGCTGGCGAGGAAGAGCTCCTTGCCCTTCGCGACCTGCTCGGTCTCGCTCGCCTGCGAGTCAGCCTGGGCGGGGGAGAGGACCGTGTAGAGGGAGCCGCTGATCAACAGTCCCAGCAGCAGCACGGCGAGACCCGCAAGCGGTCCCCGACGGTGCCGGGAGAGGCGTCCAGCGGTTCGGTTGAGCAAACGCACGATGAAGTCCTTGCCGGTTGCGGTTCGGTGCTTACTGGATGACGTAGATCGTGAAGAACAGGCCGATCCAGACCACATCGACGAAGTGCCAGTAGTAGGACACGACGATCGCGGTGACGGCTTGCTCGTGGGTGAAGCGTCGGGCCAGGTAGGTGCGGCCCAGGACGAACAGGAAGGCGATCAGTCCGCCGGCCACGTGGATGCCGTGGAAACCGGTGGTCAGGTAGAACATCGAGCCGTAGGCGGAGCTCGGGATGGTCACGCCGTGCTCGATCAGCTCGGCGTACTCCAGGGCCTGGCCGCCGATGAACACGGCGCCCATGACGTAGGTGAGGATGAACCACTCGCGCAGGCCCCACTTGGTGAAGTTGAGCAGGCCGCCGGTGCGCCCGACCTGGCCCCGCTCGGCGGCGAAGACGCCCCACTGGCAGGCGAAGGACGACGCCACCAGGATCGCGGTGTTGGCGGTGGAGAACGGGACGTTGAGCTTGTCGGTCTCCTGCGCCCACAGCTCGGGGCTCACCGCCCGGATGGTGAAGTAGGACGCGAACAGCGCCGCGAAGAACATCAGCTCGCTCGAGAGCCAGATGATCGTGCCCACGCTGACCATGCTGGGTCGGTCGTGGTGCCCGTGCAGACGGGAGGCCGGAATCGTCGCAGTTGCTGTCGCCACGGAGACATTATGGCCGTTGGCGGGGACAAGGGGCACCCCGACCCCCTGTGTTGTCCCGTCATAAAGTTCACAGCGTGCTCACCGCCCTCCTCGCCCTCTCCGCGGACGCCGCCGAGGTCCTCCCGAGATTCACGCTCGGCCGTGCGCTCACGGGCTGGGGGATCGACCCGATCCCCTTCGTGGTGACCGTCTGGGCGGTCGGGCTGTACAGCCTCGGGGTGGCCGTCCTGCACCGCCGCGGCGACCGCTGGCCCATCGGTCGGACGCTGTCGTTCGTGGTGCTGGGGATGGGCTCGTTCGCCGTCGCCACCATGTCGGGACTGGGCATCTACGACACCACGCTGCTGAGCGTCCACATGGTCCAGCACATGGTGCTGTCGATGATCGTGCCGCTCGCCCTGGCGCTCGGTGCACCGGTCACGCTCGCCCTGCGCACGCTGCCGCCGACGCCGCGGCGGTGGCTGCTGGTGGTGCTCCACTCCCGGGTGGCCAAGGTGCTGTCCTTCCCGCCGCTGGCGTTCGTGCTCTACGTGGCCTCGCCGTGGGCGCTCTACTTCAGCCCCTGGTACGACGCCAGCCTCAGCTCGTCGTTCGTCCACCAGATGATGCACATCCACCTGGTCCTGGTCGGGACGCTGTTCTTCTGGCCGCTGATGGGCATCGACCCGGTGCCCGGCCGGGTCGGCTACCCGTTCCGCGTCCTCCTCGTGATCATGACGCTGCCGTTCCACGCGTTCCTGGGCGTCACGATCATGGGCCAGACGACGCTCATCGGCGAGGAGCACTACCAGGAGCTGCGGGAGGGACCGATGGGCGCCTGGCTGCCGCCGATGCTCGAGGACCAGCACCTCGCCGGTGGGATCCTCTGGGCCAGCGGCGACCTCATCGGCCTCCTGTTCTTCGGCGTCCTCTTCGTCCAGTGGGTGCGCTCGTCGATGAAGGAAGCGACCCGGGAGGACCGGCGACTCGACCTCGCGGAGCGGCGTACGCGATCGGCCGGTGCTGTGACGCATGCCTCGGCACGCGGCGCCGGTGACGACGGTTACGATGCCTCTCGTGACTGATGCCGCCGCAGACCGCGCCCTGAAGGTCCTCGTCTACAGCGACGACGTGAACACCCGCCAGCAGGTCATCCTCGCGCTCGGGCGCCGTCCGCACCCCGACCTCCCCGAGCTCGAGTACGTCGAGGTGGCCACCGAGCCGGTCGTCCTGCAGAACATGGACCGCGGCGACATCGCCCTCGCCATCCTCGACGGCGAGGCCGTCCCCGCCGGCGGCATGGGCATCGCCAAGCAGCTCAAGGACGAGATCTACGAGTGCCCGCCCGTCGTGGTGCTGACCGGCCGGCCGCAGGACGCCTGGCTCGCGACCTGGTCGCGCGCCGAGGCCGCCGTCCCGCACCCGATCGACCCGATCCAGCTCGCGGAGGCTGTCATCGGCCTGCTCCGGCCGTCGGTCCCGGCCACCTCCTGACACCCTTCGGGCGTGGGGCGGCCGCGCCACTAGCCTGATGCCCATGTCCCACACCTGGCCCGACGTCCTCTCCACGCTGGTCGCCGGTGACGACCTGACGACCGAGCAGGCGCGATGGGCCATGGACGAGGTCTTCGCCGGCGCGGCGACGCCCGTCCAGCTGACCGGACTCGTCGTGGCGCTCCGCGCCAAGGGCGAGACGGTGGACGAGGTCACCGGCATCGCCGACGCGATGCTCGCCGCGGCCAACCCGATCTCGGTGCCCGGCCGGCTGCTCGACGTCGTCGGCACGGGCGGTGACCGGTCGATGTCGGTCAACATCTCCACGATGTCCGCGATCGTCGCCGCCGGCGCCGGCGCGCGCGTGGTCAAGCACGGCAACCGCTCGGCCTCGTCGAAGTCCGGCTCCGCCGACGTGCTCGAGGCGCTCGGCATCCGTCTGGACCTGCCGCCGTCGCGCGTCGCCGAGGTGGCGGACGAGGCCGGCATCACCTTCTGCTTCTCCGCCGCGTTCCATCCTGCGATGCGCCACGCGGCCGTGCCGCGGCGTGAGCTCGGCATCGCCACGACGTTCAACATCCTCGGTCCGTTGACCAACCCGGCTCGGCCACAGGCGCAGGCCATCGGGTGCGCCGACCCCCGGATGGCGCCGGTCATGGCGGGCGTGCTGGCCGGCCGGGGGGTCGACGCGTGGGTCTTCCGCGGCGACGACGGCCTCGACGAGCTGACGACCACCACCACGTCGACCCTCTGGCGCGTCCGCGAGGGCGAGGTCACCGAGTCGTCGGTCGACCCGGCGTCCCTCGGCATCGCCCGGGCGACCACCGAGGACCTCCGTGGCGGCGACGCCGCGCACAACGCCGACGTCGTACGACGTCTCCTGGCGGGGGAGCGGGGCCCGGTCCGGGACGCGGTGCTGCTCAACGCGGGCGCCGCGCTGGCCGTCTACGACTCACCGGAATCCGCCGTCGACTCCGCGCTGGCCGCCGGGGTGACGAGGGCCGCCGACGCGATCGACTCCGGTGCGGCTCAGGCCGCGCTCGAGCGGTGGGTGGCGGCGACCTCCGCCTGAGTCAGAGCTCGAGGACGTAGGACTCGCCCTCACGGCGGAAACCGAGCCGGTCGTAGTAGGCGCCGACCATTCCCGGCGGGGTCACCACGCGGCGGACCCCGCGGTCGGTGAGGAGGCCGCTCTTGCGCCACACGAACTCGCCGGGGGAGAAATCCCGGTATCGCGGCGTGACGTAGTCGAGCAGCACGTCGGCCGTGTCCCCGGTCTCGCGCAGGAGCACGACGCCGACGGTCTCGTCGCCCTTCTGCACGAGAAACGCGTCCTGGTCGTCCGAGGGGTCGTGCACGAACGTCGGGTTGAACTTCAGGATGTCCGCTCCGTGCACACGGAGGGTGTGGCGCAGGTACTCGTCGGCGGGGCCGACCTCGAGCACCTCGAAGGCAGTCTCGTCGTGACGGTCGTGCAGGAGCCGGACGATGAACCAGGCGTTGATGGCGACGAGCACGGTGTTCATGCCGACCATCGGCCAGACCTCGAGCGCGGCGTTGAACACGATCAGGATCACGCACGCGATCGCGTTGAGCACGCGCAGACGGAGGACGCTCGCCTGCAACAGCGAGTAGACGAGCAGGGCGCTCCCGCCCCACCCGAGGACGTCGAGCCAGTGGTCAGCGAGCCAGGTCACGGCGGGAGACTATCCCCCCGCCGTGACCTGGTGCGGACGCGTCACTTCACGACGTAGAGGATGATCCTCTTCGACTTCGCGCCGAACGTCTGGGCGTTGCCGAGGTAGACCACCTGCAGCTTGTGCTTGCCCTTGGGGAGCTTCTTCAGCTTGAGGGTCTTCTTGCCCTTGTGGACCGGCGCCATGGTGAACTGAGCGATCTTCTTGCCCTTGTCGAGGACCTGCACGACGCCGGTGGGCGTGCTGAGTCCAGCGACCGTGACCGTGATGTTCAGCTTGGCCCGCGACCCCACCTTGATGCGGGACGCCTTGAGCGCACCCGCGGTGGTCGACTTCAGCCTGGCGACGGCCACGGCCGCTGCGTTGGCAGAGCCATCGCTGAAGCCCGTCTTGGACGCGAGGACGGTCGCCCCCACGTTCGTTCCGGCGTCATCGGCCGTCAGTCGGTAGGTCGGGTTGGTCGCACCCGGGATGGGGGTGCCGTTGCGCAGCCACTGGTACTTCAGGGTCGGCGACGGCTGCGACCACGTGCCGGACTGCAGGTTGAGGACGCTTCCCGGGGCCGGCGTCCCGGTGATGACCGGCTCGACGGTCGCCTGGAGGGCACCGCCAGCGGTGGCGACGACGGCGTTGCTGACAGCGACGCTGTCCTGGAAGCCGGACTTCTTGCCCGTCGCCCGGAGGCTGATCTCCTTGCCCAGATCGGTGATGGTCATGGTGTAGGTGAGGATCGTGGCGCCGGAGATGGGCGACCCGTTCCGCAGCCACTGGTAGGTGGTCGTCACATCGGGCTGGTTCCACACGGGGCCCTGGCCGACGAGACCGGCGCCGATGCCGGTACCGGACGGTGCAGACACCTGCGGGCCCGCGACGGGGGCGAGGGTCTCCACCCTCACCGGGTTGGACGTGGCCATGCCGTCGGCGTACCCGGAGGCCGAGGCCGTGACGCGGAAGACGATGTCGGTGCCCACGTCGGCAGCCACGGGCGTGTAGTTCGTCGTCGTCTGGTCCGGGATCGGGACACCGTCTCGCAACCAGGCGTAGGTGTAGGACAACGTGCCGTAGGACGTCGGCCATGTTCCCCGGTTTCCGGTGAGCCGGTTGCCGACAGCCACCGGGCTGCCGGTGATCGTGGGCGCCGTCACGTTCGCGATGGCGTCACCCGACGTGGGCGAGATCGGGAGACTCGTGCTGACGCCGTCGATGTAACCGGGAGCCTTGCCGATCGCCTTGACGCTGATCGACTTGCCGAAGTCGGCGTTGACCAGCGTGTACGACGTGCTTGTGGCGCCCGTGATCCCGATCCCGTCGCGCTGCCACTGGTACGTCGTGGTGACGCTGACTCCCCCGGGGGACCAGCCAGGAGCTGACACCGTGAGCGTCTTGCCGAGCCCGGCGCCCTCCGGTGTCTCGATGATCGGCTTGAGGGTGGCCTGCAGCTGACTGTTGACAAGGAAGGACGAGGACGCGGAGCCGATCGCGTTCCCGCTCGCATCCTTGGCCGTGACCGTCCACTGGTAAGTGCCGCTGACCAGGTTGGTCAGGGGTGAGTAGGCGCTGGCCGCCGTCGTGAAGGTCTGAGTGGCGTTATTGGGTGCCGTTAGTGTCACGCCGTAGGAGGCCGCGCCGGCGACCCGGTTCCACTGAAGTACCGTTCCGTTGGGCGGAGTCGAGCCCCCGAGGGCCGGGGCGAGCAGGTTCATCGCGCCGGCCGTGACCCGAAAACGGCCGGACACGGACCAGGGCCCCTTGTTGCCATCGGCATCGGTTCGTCTCACGCGCCACAGGTAGTACTGGTCGGCAACGGGAAGCGTGTCGAGGGGAACATAGGCAGCGTTGCGCCAGCCTGTCGCCGACGCGACCCTGTTCGCCGAGGAGAACGTGGCGTCGTCGTTGGCGTAGATCTCGATGTCGTAGGACCGCGCGAATGACTGCGGCTGCCAGCGGAACGGGACGGTTCCGGCGACGCTGGCGTTGCTGACAGGAGATGTCAGGGACACCTGCGGGCTCTGCTTGACGAGGGTCTGCACGTCAGACCATGCAAGGCCGTTGTCGTCGCTGTCCACAGCCTGCACCCGCCAGTAGAGAGTGCCTTCGGGATAGAGCTTTTCAGGCGAGGTGTAGGTGGCCTGGTCGACCAGAGCGGAGTCCACCAGCGTGCCCGCAAACGAGGAGTCGTCGTCGACCTCGATGCGATATTGCTTGCCTGACTGGTTGGGGATCTCGCCTGTCTGGGCCCAGGGCTGCTCCTGGTTGCTCGCCCAGTAGTCACGCCAGCTGAAGGTGATCTCGGTGCCCGCCGGGCTTGTGTTCGTGAGTCCCTGCACCTGGGGCGATCGCTTCTTGAACGTGCCCTGTGCCACGTCCGTCTGTGACACCGGGTCGGGTCCGCAGTTCAACCTCGTCCGGCACGGCCTGATGTGCCAGTAGTAGGACTGGCCGGCTTGGCTGTCTGGGTAGGTGTGAGCCCGGTTGTCGAGTGCGGGCGCATACATCGAGTTGGTCGTCGCGGGAACGGCGTTGCTCGGCTCGAGCAGGTTGGTGAAGCTGGGATCGCTGGCGACGTACACCATGTAGTACGAGGCGCGTGGGTCCTGCTCCCACTTCAGCACCGGGGTGCTGGGGACCGTGCAGCCACCGGTCGTCGGGGTGCAGGGGTTCTGGGCGCCGGTGTGGTTGTCGTCCAGCTGCTGTCCGCCCTGCGCCAGCGCGTGGCCGCTCGAGGATCGGATCGGCTGAACGGTGAATCGCCCCTCCGTTCCCACTCGGAGGACCCGGTTGTCCTTGTCGTACGCAGTAACCTGCCAGTCGTAGTCGCCTGGCAGGAGCAGGCGGGTCGAGGTGTCGGTCATCGCAGGGTAGGAAACGGCCTGCCCGAAGAGGTCGTCGGTGCCGTGGCCGAACCACACCTGGTTCTGGCCCGCGGCATCACCCACATTCACCGAGTAATGGTGCGCGCCCTCGAGCGGTTCCCACGTCAGTGACGGTGCCGACATGATGTCGGGTGTCGACGATGTCGGCGTCAGCGGCGTCAGCGGCGTCAGCGCGAGCGGCGCCGGGGCTGGACTGGTGGGAAGGTTCCCCGAGAGCCGGAACTGGTTCTGATATGTGACCGATGTGCTTCGGTCCGCGCCGATCGCGGTGATCTGCCACGTGTAGGGACCGTCTGCCGGATCGAGCGAGTCCTCGCCGCTCGGCGTGTACGACGTGGCGGCGGTCTCGGCTTCGCTCACCTTGGTTCCACCAGCGCTGAAGATGCGGATCTTGTACGACTCGGCGCCCGTGGCCGTGTCCCAGGACAGCGTGGGCACGTCGACGGTCACGCCCCCGCGGGGGGCCATGTTGGTCACGCTCAACGGCATGTACCGGAAGGCTTGGGTCTCGGAAAACAGTCCTTGCACGCCCGGGATGTCTCCACCCTTGGTGAACGGGCGGTCGAGCGGACGAACACGCCAGTAGTTCACCTGACCGGCCTGCGGCTTGCAGTCCTCGTTGTTCCTAGGCGGCGCCAGGATGCCCGTGGTGTTCACAGCGAACATGCCAGGGGCGAACGTGGTGCCCGCCGTGCGGCAACTCGCGAAGGTGCCCACAGTGAAGTTGGCCTGGGTGCCGACCTGGATCTCGTACTCCGAGGCGTGCGGGACCGGCGTCCACTGGAAGTACAGGGGTGACGGCACGTCTTCGATGCCGGCGTCCGCCGGGAACACCGCCATCGGGCGGTGCGGCCAGTTGCGGGTGAAGCTGAAGCGGGCTTGGGTCCAGGGCGTCGCCTGGCCGGACATGTCGATCGCGCGTACTTGCCAGAAGTAGCTCGCGTTGTCATAGGTCACGTCGGGGGAGTACCGCGTGCCGAGGATGCCCTCCTGGCTGTCGATGAGGGCGGCCCCCTGGCTGAAGCCCGCTTCGGTCGAGACCTGCACGTCGTAGGACGCGGCGCCGGGCACAGGGTTCCAGTCCAGTACTACGTCCTGGAGCGTCTGGGTGGAGTCGTCCGGTGGGGAGGTGATGACGGGAACTCCGAGCGGTGACACGACGAAGCGCTGCTCCTCGCTCGCAAGCGAGTTGAGGCCCGCGCCTTTGGTGGCGGTGACGCGCCAGAACCAGTCGCCCTCCACGAGGTTGATCGGGACGACGAGTGACGTGCTCGCTGTCGTGTAGGTCGAGGCGCCGACGAAGTCGGCGTCCCCGTCGACCTCGACCTTGTACGAGGTTGCCCCAGCGGAAGGGGACCAGGTCAACAGCGGTGGGTTGGTCGGCTGGGCCAGTACCGCGTTGGACGCCGGGGAGATCGGCACTGGTGCCGCGAGCCGGGAGCTCGAGAAGCCGCTCGTGGCTGTTGGCCCCGGTTCACTGCCGGTGAACGCCGTGACCGACCAGTCGATGTTGCCCTCGGGCAGCGCCTGCGGGGGCACGAAGGAGTTGTTGACGGTGTTCGTCGTGGTGCCGTTGACCACGACCGAGTAGCGCGTCGCGCTGGGCACGTGCTCCCAGGACAGGATGGTGGTGGTGCTGTCCGGCTGGTTCGCCGCGAGGCCCGTGGGCATGTCCGGGGGCACGGCGGACGCGGGAGCCATGACGCCGAACGTCGCGGCCACCAGCCCTAGCGTCAGTGCGGCGGCAACCCGCAGTCGAAAGGCGGTGCGGTGCGTGGATCGTGACATCCCGGAAGGTCCCCTCGTCGGGCAGTGGCAGACCGCCACACGCTAGGTCTGAGCGAGGCGACGCGGAGGAGAAATGGCACATCCATAGTCACAAAGGACTAGTGGGTCCGACCGATCGGTGATCCTGGCCGAATCGGCAGCGATACCGTGGCCCCATGATCACTGCCATCGTCTTCGTGAAGGCCGACGTCGCGCGCATCCCCGAGGTCGCGGAGGCGATCGCGTCGCTCGACGGGGTGAGCGAGGTCTACTCGGTGACAGGACAGATCGACCTGATCGCCCTGGTGCGGGTGCGCGAGCACGAGGACGTCGCCTCGGTCGTTGCCGACCGGCTCAACAAGGTCGAGGGCGTCACCGAGACCGAGACGCACATCGCCTTCCGCACCTACTCCAAGCACGACCTCGAGTCGGCGTTCAGCATCGGCCTCGACTGAGGTCTCGTGACGGGCGCTGGGCGCCCTCCTCGACCGTCGGGCTATCGGACTGGCCGGTGAACCGGCGCCGGCAGCCGCTGCTCGTCGAACGGCACGAGCGAGAGCCGGGACTGGTTGGCCGCGTCGTAGACAGCGAGGTGGCGGGCTGCGCCGCCCAGGGGACAGACCCACTCGCCGTCGACGTCGACGAGGCGCACCCCCGGTGACTCCAGCCAGCGCAGGATCTTCTCCGACTCCTCGGCTGTCGCTGCAGGCACCGGGCCGGGCGCCCCGCTGACGGTCTCCGCGCTCGCGGTGAGCTCGCGGACGTACTGGTGGGCGTCGGCACCGGGCGGGATCACTCCGGCCGCGGCGAGCCGCCCGTGGCGAATGACGTGCACCGACCAGCGGCCGCTGTCCTCCCGTCTGGCGGCGACGATCTCCGGGCAACGGGTCAGAGCCGAGAGCCGTTGGGTGCGGGCGGCGGCACGGACGAAGGTGGCCAGACGGTCACGGTGGATCCCGGCCTCCTCGAAGCGTTCGTGATCAGCCAGAGCGGTCATGCGCTGGTTGATCGCCTCGACGACCTCATGGGGGTTGCGCAGCAGCGTGTCGCGCAGCTGACGGACGATCGCTGCGTAGGTCGAGGCGTCGGTGGAGCCGTCGCAGGGAGACAGGCACCGTCCCATCTCGGCAAGGACGCAGGCCGACCGGGAAGGGGTCAGCGGAAGTCGTCCGCTGCACTGCCGGACGGGAAAGGTCTCGTGGAGGGCGGCCAGGCACTTCTCGGCCGTCTTCTTGGAGGAGAACGGACCGAGGTAGTCGGCGTCGTCGTCGAGCACCTTGCGCACGAGGGAGAGGCGCGGCCAGGCCTCGCGGGTGAGCTTGAGGAAGTGGACCTTCTCGGGGAAGCGAGAACGGCGGTTGTACTTCGGCTTGTGCTCGGCGATCAACCGCAGCTCCCGCACCTCGGCCTCGAGAGGCGTCGCGCACTCGATGCCCGTCACGGACTCGGCGAGACCGACCATCTCGCCGATCCGGGTCCGGGTCTCCGAGGACGTGAAGTAGGTGCGCACGCGAGTGCGGAGGTCCTTGGAGGTCCCCACGTAGAGGACGCGCGCCCGGTCGTCGCGGAAGAGGTAGACCCCGGGTGAGTGGGGCAGCCCCTCGGCGAGGTGGCGCTTGCGGCGCTGGGCGGTGCTGACCCGGGCCGAGAACGTCTGGAGCTCCTCGAGGGTGTGGACGCCGAGGCTGCCGAGCCGTTCCATCAGGCCGTGCAGGACGTCCACCGTGGCTCGGGCGTCCGAGAGCGCACGGTGGTTGGGCGTCGTGGTCGAGCCGAACACCTTGGCCAGCGACGACAGCTTGCAGTTGGGGGCGTCGTCGCGGGTGATGACGCGCCGCGCGAGCTTTGCCGTGTCGAGCACCTCGAACTTCGGCCACGGGCGTCCCTGCTCACGTGCGAAGTGCTGGAGGAACCCGACGTCGAACGGTGCGTTGTGCGCGACGAGGACGCACCCGGCCGCGAAGTCCAGGAACGCGGGCAACGCCGCCTCGATCGGTGGGGCGTCGCGGACCATCGAGTTGCTGATGCCGGTGAGCACCGCGATGAACGCCGGGATCTCCGTGTGTGGGTTGACCAGCGTCTGGAACTCACCGAGCACCTCGCCGCCCCGTACCTTCACCGCGCCGATCTCCGTGATCATCGACCCGGCCGCCGCGGAACCACCCGTCGTCTCGAGGTCGACCACGCAGAAGGTCATGTCTCGCAGCGGCCGCCCCAGCTCGTCGAAGCTGCGCTGCGCCTCCCAGCGGGACTTCTCCCGCGTCGGACGGTGGGCGGTGGTGCTCATGTCCGACGACGCTAGACGTGGGATCCGACATCGGGGCCGCGGCGCGCGGACTACGCTGACCGCGCCTGCCCCCAGGGCGACCGACGACCGAGGAGACCTCCGTGCCCGAGCAGACCAGCGACCTCCGCGTTCCCGGTGACGGCGGGCGGTGGCGTTGCGCCGGCTGCGGCAACCTCACCCGCTTCGACGTCACCCGCACCCGTCGCACGACCGAGTACTGGCACTTCGACCTCGCGGGCGAGCACCAGGTCGAGGAGGAGACGGTCCGCTCCGAGTCGGTCGAGTCGGTCTCCTGCCGGTGGTGCGGGCGAAGCGACGCCATCGACGTCGTGGACCGAGCGGCCGCGGACACCTCCGCCGACCCGGCTGCCGGATGACGTGACACCCGTGACCGACCCAGCAGCCCTCCCGGAGCGGCTGCGCCTGCGGGTGGTCGCACTCGTCTCGGCGGTCCTGCCGTCGATCGCACCGATGCCGCCGTCCCTCCGCAAGGTGGCCGGCTTCGCGCCGGCACGCCGTGCCCGGCTCGGCGGCTCTGCGATCTGGGCAGCGCTCGACGACGCCGCGTTCCGCGAGCACGCAGCGGTGCAGGTCGCGGTCGTGCCAGCCTCTGCGGACGACCCGGTCGACACCGCCGCTCGCGCCTGGCTGGCCAGGGACGAGGGCTGGGAGTCCGTCGTCGCCGAGGTCGCCGGCTCGCTCGGCGAGCACGAGGAGCGCGACGAGCAGGCCCACGCCGAGCACGCCCGCCTGACCGCGCAGGTCGCGGCCCTGCAGGCCGAGCTCGGTGCCGTCCGCGCGGAGCACCGCGAGGAGCTCGAGCGGGCGAAGGCCGACCACAAGGTGCTGCGCCAGCGCCTGGGCGAGGCGCGCGGTGTGCTGCGTGCCGCGGAGCAGGCGAGGGACGCGGCGTACGCCGCCCGGGACGAGGCCCTGGCTGCTGCAGCGGCTGCGACCCGCACCGCCGAGGCAGACGTACGACGACTGCGCGCCCAGCTGGACGAGGCCGAGGCCGGCCTCGCCGCCGGCCGACGCGAGACGCGGTCCGACCGGGACGCCGCGAGCATCCGGGCACGGCTCCTGCTCGACGCGGTCGTCGACGCCGCGACGGGGCTGCGTCGCGAGCTCGCGCTCCCCGCTGTCAGCGGCGCTCCCGGCGATGCCGTCGAGGCCGCCCTGGCCGGCGTCGAAGCGGCGCCCTCCTCCAGCGCACCGGCCACACCGGCGTTGCTCGAGCAGACGCTCGCACTGCCGCGGGTCCGGCTCGTGATCGACGGCTACAACGTCACCAAGCAACGCTGGCCCAACGCGAGTCTGGAGGCACAGCGCAGCCGGCTGGTCGCTGCGTTGGGACCGCTGGTCGCGAGGACGGGGGCGGAGACGACCGTGGTCTTCGACGCTGCGGAGTCCACGGTGCGCACGGCGATGCCGGCGCCGCGCGGGGTCCGCGTGGTGTTCAGCCCAGAGAGCGTCATCGCCGACGACGTGATCCGCCAGCTGGTGGCTGCCGAGCCCCGCGGCCGGGTGGTCGTCGTGGTGACGGGGGACCAGGCAGTCGCCCGCGACGTGGCACGGGACGGAGCGAGAACCGTTCCTGTGGCGGCGCTCGTCGGCGTCATCGCCGGCTAGCCCGACACCGTCCGACACGCCGGTGCGCGACACGCCGGGGGGGTTGTCGGTGGCTCCTGTCACCGTTCGGGACATGACGACACGGATCGACTGCGACACCTGCGTGGTGCGCGGGCTGCACTGCCACGACTGCGTGGTGACGGTGCTCCTCGGCCCACCGCCCGAGCTGACCATCGACGACGACGAGATGGCCGCGCTCGACGTGCTGGCCTCCGGCGGCCTGGTGCCGCCCCTACGGCTCGTGGAGCCGGTGGCTGGCCCGGTCATCGAGTCGGCCTGACCCCCAGGACGCGACACGACTACCCCCAAGTTGACCCGAAGATTGGCGACGGGTCCTCGAGCGGTTTAGGGTGTGGGCTGACGTCCGTGGCAGTGGGTCACCAGGCCCGCGCGGACGTCGCGCCGAGTCGTGGACCACACCCCCGCATCACCCGTGGTCGACGAGCCGGGGAACCACACTTCCCCCTGGGGTGAATCGCCTGTGAGGCGTGCTGCGCGAGCGGCACGAGGAGCAGGAGTAGGCCAGTCGTGCCGAACCCGTCAGCTCACCTGGTAGGCGTACGACACCCCGAGGAGTTCCCCCGCTCGTGGCTCACACCCGCAAGCGAGTTGGCGCGACCGTTCTTGGTCTCTCCGCGATCGCTGCCATCGCTTTCGTGCCTGCAACCCCCGCGCAGGCCGACCCCGACATCAAGGACGTCAAGGTTCGCGTCGACCGCCTCTACCACGAGGCCGAGGCGGCGCAGGAGCGCCTCCACGACGCCAAGCTCGACCTCGCCGACCTGCGAAGCGACCTCGACGGGCTGAAGGCCGACCAGGATCGCCAGGACGAGCGCCTCGGCGCCGTCCGCGACCAGGTCTCCGACGCCGTCGTGCGCCAGCTCGAGGGAGAGGGCATCTCGACCGTCGGTCAGATCGTCGTCTCCGACGACCCGGGAGCGTTCCTCGACTCGCTCTCGACGATGTCGTCGTTCAACGACCTCCAGGCGTCGCTCCTGTCCGACTACGACACCGAGCTCGAGGCCCTCGAGATCCGCCGCGAGGCCACCGCGTCCCGCACCAAGGAGATCGCTGAGATCACCGAGCAGCTGAGCGCCGAGAAGGACACGGTCGACGACAAGCTCGCCGAGGCCAAGGACCTGCTCGCCGACCTCGAGGCCGAGGAGCGCGAGCGCGTGCTCGCCTCGCGCGGCACCACGACCCGCGCGCCCAGCTCGGTCTCCGTCCCCGCGTCCGGCCGCGCCGCCGCGGCGGTGCAGTACGCGATGGCACAGGTGGGTGACGCCTACGTCTACGGCGCGATGGGCGAGAACGCCTTCGACTGCAGCGGCCTGACCATGCGCGCCTGGGCCCAGGCGGGCGTGTCGCTCCCGCACTCGTCCAGCGCCCAGTTCAGCTCCGGCCCGCGCATCGCGGCCAGCGACCTGCAGCCCGGCGACCTGGTCTTCTACTACAGCCCGATCAGCCACGTCGGCATGTACATCGGCAACGGCATGATCGTCCACGCCGCCAACCCCGGCACCGGCGTCGCCGTCTCGGGCCTCTACTCGATGCCCTTCGTCGGCGCGGTCCGCCCTGGCTGACCAGCAGACATCGAAGGCCGGTCGTCCACTCCTGTGGGCGGCCGGCCTTTCGCTGTTCCTCGTGGTCGTCCTGGTCGTCGTCCTGACGCGGGACGGACGTCAGGAGGTCGCCCCCGGCCAGCTCAGTGAGGCGCCGCGTGCGAGTCCGGCGGAGGCGGCGGCTGCGCTGACCGCGTTCGTCGACGCCGTCGAGACACGCGACGCGCAGGCACTGGCACAGCTGGCGCCCCCTCAGCTGCCGGCCGCGGACGAGCTGTTGTCGGACATCGCGGCAAATGTCCGTTCGCTCGACCTCGCGGCCGTGGACGCACGCTACGTCGACCAAGTGGGCGCCGTCGCCCCGGACGGCTCGTGGAGCGGCGTGGCCGAGCTGACCTGGCGTGTTCGCGGCTTCGACGAGGCGCCGGCGCGCAGCGACGTCGTCGTGAGCTTCGCTCCGAGTGGCGATGGACTGGGCATCGTGGAGTTCGCGTCGTCCGACGCAGCGGGGACGCGCCTGCCGTTGTGGCTCCGTGGCCGCCTGTCAGTCTCCCGGTCGGACGACGTCCTCGTGATGGCGGACGGGCCCCCGAGCGTGGCCAAGGCTGCGGCCGCACGAACGGTGCGGGGCATCGACGTCGTACGTCGCGTCCTCCCGGACTGGAGCTCGCCCGTCGTGGTGGAGGTGCCCGCCACAGCAGCCGCGCTCGACGAGACCCTAGGCGCGCGACCCGGGACGTACGCCGGGATCGCTGCGGTGACCGCCCCGGTCGGACGAGCCTCGGACGGTGACGGGCCCGTCCACGTGTTCGTGAACCCTGACGTCAGCGACGGGCTGCGCCGCGTGGGCGCGCAGGTGGTCATGAGCCACGAGCTGGTGCATGTCGCGACCGATGCGGTTCGCAAGCCGGTCGAGCCGTGGCTGCTCGAGGGCTTCGCGGACTATGTCGCGCTCCGTGGCACGCGCCTGCCGGACCGCGTCACGCTGGGGCGTGCCATCGCGGCGGCCAGGCGCGACGGCGTACCGGATGCATTGCCGACCGCGGCAGACTTCGACACTCGTACGCGCGACCTGCAGGCCCGCTACGAGGAGGCGTGGCTCGCCTGTCGGATCATCGCCGAGAGGCTGGGGGAGGAGGGCCTGGTGCAGGTGTACGACGATGCCTCGAGCCAACCTGTGACCGAGGCACTCGCGGCAGCCGGCCTTCCCGTCGGCGCCCTGTCGCACACTTGGCAAGAAGTGCTGCGCAAGATCGCGCGATGACGCGCTCAGAAATGCACCGAAGGCGATCGGAGATCCGATCGCCTTCAAGCGAATCTGGTGCAGCTGCGAAGTCCCCGACGCCGACTGGCACTGTCAGCCGCAACTCGACTCTAGTTACGGCCCAGTCGCGGAGGGATCTCCTGGAAGAGACTGAGCACTTCCTGTCCGAAGAAGCCGACGGTGATGATGATCGCAACGCCGATCATCCCGAGCATGAGGCCGTACTCCACGGCCGTCGCTCCGCGCTCGTCGCGCCTTTGGTCGTTGCGGGTCATCGTCCTGCTCCCTCCTGCGTGAATGGCGAAGGCCGGCACCCGCGAGACGCGGGCGCCGGCCTTCGGGTGGATCAGCGGCCCTGCATGCCCGCGGTCATCTCGTCGAACAGGGTGACGAGCTCGTCGCCGAGGAGGCCGACGGTGGCAATGATGGCGGCGGCGATCAGCGCGACCATGAGGCCGTACTCAACGGCGGTGGCGCCCTTCTCGTCGTCCTTGCGGCCCGCGAGCATGATGGCGAAGAAGTTCTGCAGCATGGTATTTCCCCTTGTTTCTGTCTGATGAGTCTCGGCTTCCGAGCCCACGAGGACCCGTCGAGAAGAACTCTGCCAAGATCGCGCGGTCGACGGATCAGGTGATCGGCTCCGTCTGGGTAGTTCCTTGTGACTATCTCCGCGCCACCCCTACGGCCGCGCGGACCACCGAACCGGCTAGCTGTACTGATGGGGCGGTGGTCAGTCCGGAGAAGGGTGCAACCGGCCGTGTCGTCGTCCCGGGCCTTGGCGTGTGGCGAGTCGGCTGTCGAAGGTCGTGCACCTCGTGGTGCCGATCTCGGGGACCTGGTGGGCGTCCTTGGGCCGGTGAGCGCGTTGGCTGCGAGCCGGCCTTCATCGCTGCGGTGGAACCGGAGGTGACCCACCTCCGCAGTGGGGATGGTGTGGAGCTGCTCCGAGCGACGTTGGACCGGGCCCGGGACGGTCGTGCTGGCTGCAGCGCCCCGGCTCACTGCGGCTCGGCCGACATCGCATCGGTATACGTGCTGACGGCGCACAGGATGGGGTAGCGCAAGGCTCGTCCTCGTACCCTGGGTCAGGACCGGGCCGACGTGCCGGGTCAGTACATCTACTCAGAAACGCTGAGGGGAGGCGTGGTCGAGCATGCCGAGCCGCATCGCCGTCACCAGCGCCTGGGCGCGGTTGGCGGCGCCCAGCTTCTGGTAGATGTGGGTGATGTGGGTCTTCGCCGTCGACTCGCTCATGTAGAGCGACGAGGCGATCTCGCCCGTGCCGAGTCCGTCGGCCAGCAGGGCGAGCACCTCGGCCTCGCGACCTGACAGCTTGGGAGGCGCCGGGGACGTGGCGCGTCGCATGACCGCCTGGCTCAGGCCAGTACAGAGGAAGGTGCGCGGGGCGACCGCCGCGTGCTTGGCGGCGCTGACCACCTCCTTCGCCCGGGTGTCCTTGCCCACGAACGCTGAGGCGCCTGCCTCCATCGCCGCGAAGATGTGATCGTCGCCGGCGTGCATGGTCAGAACCACGACGCCGGTGCTGTCGGAGGTGTCGCGGATCGCGCGCACCACGTCGAGGCCGTGCCCGTCCGGCAGCTGCAGATCCGTGACGACGACGTCTGGCTGCAGCCCCTTCCACGCGGACACGCCCTCGGCAACGGTGCCTGCCTGTCCCACGACGGTCATGTCGACGTCACGCTCGAACGCTCGCGCCAGACCTTGGCGGATCAGCTCGTGGTCGTCAACCAGTAGCACAGTGGTGCCCATGGGCGGTCTCTCCTTCTGACGTGACGGTCGATGGTGATCGCAGGCAGACGACGGTCCCGCCGTCGTCTCGGGGAGTGACCTCGAGTCGGGCGCCGACGCCTTCGGCCCTCTCCCGCATGGTCTGAAGTCCCCAGTGGTGCTCGCGTGGTTCGGCGTTGCCGACCCCGTCGTCCGCCACCTCCAGCCGGAGGGTGTCCCCGTCGGAGTCGAAGGTGACCCACAGGTTGTTGGCCCGGGCGTGCTTCCTGACGTTGCCGATGGCCTCTTGGGCCACGCGAAGCACCTCCGTTGCCGTGCGGGGAGTGAGCGGCGGCCCGGACTCCGCAAGCGAGAGATGCACCTGGAGGCCCGAGGTGTGGGACACCTCGCGGGCATAGTCGGCGAGCGAGCTCGACACCCGACCGTCGGTGACCTCGTGGCGCAGGTCGAAGATGGAGAACCTGATCTCCGAGACGAGGCGTGTGATCTCTGCTCGAAGCGTCGACGCGAGCTCCCGGGTCAGCTCCTGGTCGCTGATCGACTCGATCTCGTCGACGATGTATCCAAGCCCGACGATCTCCTGGGCGACGCCGTCGTGCATGTCGCGGGCGATGCGGTTGCGCTCCTCGGAGGTGGCGAGCGTGCGCACGTCCTCGAAGAGCACGGCCGTGTCGAGCCTGAGGGCAAATTCGTCGGCCACCTCGCGCGCGCGTCCGTCGAGTTCCTCGGTCCAACGGGGGACGCCTACGACGACGCAGTAGCCCAGGACCTGCTGAGACCCTCGCAGCGGCACCACCGCTGCACCAGGCGTCCGCTCGGCCTCGGGAAGGTGGATCTCGTGGAGCAGGCGGTCCACGTCACCGCCCGGGTTGATCGCGCGGAGCGGCTGGTCCTGGTCGACGACGAAGACGGTGCAGCGTGCGCCCGCCGTGGCCCGTAGCATCGCCGTCTCGAGCTCGGTCGCCAAGGAGGCACTGTCCAGACCTACGGTTCCGGACGCTGCCAGCTGGTGGAACCGGGCCATCAGGTGGTGCGCAGCGGCATAGGGGGCCTCGCGAGCGGCCAAGTCCCGGTTCCCGCGTGACTGCCAGCTCGCCAGCAACCCGACGCCGAGCCCGATGGTGAGCCACGGCAGTACACCTGTGGCTCGCTCAGCCACATCGCCTGACGGATCGGTGGCCAGGGTCGCCGCGGTGGCCAGGCCGGCGATCAGCGTCACGTTCAACGTGGTCACGAGGCCGTGCCGGACACCTGCGACGACGGCGGGGAAGGCCAGGCAGGCACCCAGGCCGACGGTGGAGTCCGTGGCGACGATGACGGTGGGCACGACGACCGCCTCGGCGACGGCGTACCAGTGCGTCGGCTGCCCGCGCGACTTCCACTCGAGCAGGGACATCACCAGGGTGACGAGCAGAATCACGACCAGGGCGGGCGCCGATCCCACCAGCACGCCGTCGCTGATGGCCGCGCCCGTGGCCAGGGCGACGGCGAAGACGCGTACGGCGGTCGTCGTCCTCCAGGCGTTGACGGCCGATCGCGTCGGCGCGGCGTCACCCGGCTGTCGGACGCGGGACCACGTCATCAGTTCGAGCTGAAGTTCTCGGCGATGGAGATGCCAGCGGGGCCGAGGATGACGAGGAACAGGCAGGGCAGGATGAACATGACGAGCGGGATCATCATCCGCACGGGGACCTGCTGGGCCTTCTCCTCGGCACGCTGGCGTCTCTTGGTGCGCATCTCCTGACTCTGGATGCGCAGCACGCGGGCGATGGGGATGCCCAGGCTGTCGGCCTGGACCATCGCGAGACAGAAGGACTTGAGGTCGGGCAGGGACGTCCGCTCGGCCATGGCGCGCATCGCGTCAGAGCGGCCCACGCCGATCTGCATCTCCTGCAAGAGACGGGCGAACTCGCTGGACAACGGACCGTCGCTGTTCTTGGCCACCCGACTGACCGCGGCGTCGAAGCCGAGGCCGGCCTCGACCGAGATGGTGAGCAGGTCCATCGCGTCGGGCAGGCCGTTGCGCATCTGGGTGGCGCGCTTCGTGCCCGCGTTGTAGAGCAGGATGTTGGGCAGCACGTAGCCGAAGGCCGCGGCGATGCCGGTGGCGAGCAGCACCCGGTAGAACGGCCAGCTCAGGCCGAGGAGGTACAGGAACGCCAGCACACCGATGACTCCGAGCCCGAGGACCTTGAGACCGATGATGCGGTTCACGTCCCAGGCTGGCGGGTTGCCCGCCACGTTGAGTCGGTACTGGATCTTCTTCGCCGTGTCGGCCCGGACGAGCCGCCGTCCGGCGACGACCAGGCGATCCCCCATCGGTCCGATGACGCGCTCGACGAAGGGTCGATCGATCTCGTCCTTGAGTGCGGCGGGGGCGCTGTCGATAGCCTGAATCGCGGCCACCGAGCGGGCCACGCCGCGTCGCTCGGCGGTCGCCACACCGATGATGGACAAGGCGAGGGTCACGCCTGCGCACAGCAAGGCAGCTCCGGCCAGCATGATCGTCGTTTCCATCTCAGACCTCTACCTTCGCGAGCTTGGCCATGGCGAAACCGCCGAGCGCGAGCAGGAAGCCGGCGACCACGATGAGGATCCAGCCAGTCATCGTCGTGTAGAGCACCTCGACGTAGTCTGGGTTGGCGAACATCATGTAGAAGAACAGTCCCGGTGGCAGAGCGGTCAGGATGTAGCCCGACAGCCGGCCCTCGGCACTGAGCGCGCGCACCTGTCGACGCAGGTAGTCGCGCTCGCGAAGCGTGTCCGCAACTGTGTGCAGGATCTCGGCCAGGTTTCCGCCGACCTCGCGCTGGATGCGGATGGCCATCACGATCCACGAGAAGTCCTCGCTCTGCATCCTCTCGCCGACGCCTTCGAGAGCATCGGTGATGTCGACCCCGAGGCGTTGCTCGATGAGCGCTCGGCGGAGCTCTCCTGCCATCGGCTCATTGCCCTCGCGGACGACGCTGTCGACGGCTTGGGGGAGCGAGAGACCTGCCTGCAGGCCGCCAGCCATGAGGCCCAGCGTCTCGGCGAGCTGGCTGTTGAACGTCCTGAGCCGGCGGACGTGCCGGATCTTGAGGTAGAGCCACGGCCCGACGAGTCCAAGGACGAGCCCCATCACCGCGAACCCGGCGCCGCTCAGAACGAACCCTGCCACAGCAGCGCCGACGGCGATCGCGGCGTGGAGAAGCAACCACTCGGACGCGGTGAGCGCCGAGCCCGCTCCGGCGAGGCGCCCGGAGATGCGACCTTCCAGGTCCTTCGAGACGACTTTGTCTGTCAAGGCCACTGCCGATCCACGCAGGTCAGCGCCGGTGTTGCCCTTCCGCTTGCCGCCTCCGGCGCTGCTCTTGCCGAAGTAGGCGTCGATCCGGCGATCGGCCGAGGACCGGTTCGGACCGGCGATCGCCACGGCGAGGACCCCAGCCAGGCCGAGCGCGAGCGCGAGGGCGCCGCCGAGCATGCCGGGCGTGCCCACGAGCGCGTGGCCAGAGGACACGAGGTCGGGCGCGGATGAGGGAACCCCGAGCGAGATGAAGGCCGAGTCCGTGTAGGACGTCTCGTCGGCGTCGACGGTGATGCCGAGATTGACCTCCGCCGCCACGTCATCTGGACGCTCGAAGGTCACGAGGAGCTGCTGGGCAAGCGCATTCGCCTGCGCGGAGAACACGGACTGCAGGGCGCCTTGCTCGGACGGGATCACCTGGCCACCAGTGCCTTCCGCGAGGGTCGCCATGGTCTCGGCGTTCCCGGGGTTGGCCAAGGACACGACGTCGACGACGACACCGTTGTCCTGGGCGTCCTTGGTGACCACCTCCAGTGTGGTGGAGCTGTTGGTGTCGCCGCCGTCTGACAGCACCAGGAGCGAGCGCGACCCGTCGGTCCCGACCTGGGCGAGACCCTCGGCCATCGCGTCGTACACCGCGGTGCCCTTGCGCAGCGTGACGTCGGCAAGCGCGGCGCGCACGGCCTCGTGGTCGAGGGTTGGCTTGATGACGTCGCCGAGGTCGCCGGCGAAGGGGATCAGCCCGATGCGTACGTCCGGGGGAGCTGCCGCAAGGAACGCGTCGACCGCTGCGACGGCCGAGGCGAACTTGCCACCCTGTTGCATGCTGTTGCTCGCGTCGAGAACAAGCACGGTCGTACGCGTGACGTCGCCAGCCGCAATGCTCTTTGCGGAGGATTCGACGGCTCGTCCGTCGACCTCAACCCGGACGGACGCGGGGTCCACTGCTGCGTCGCCGGGAATTCCGTCGACGGCGACCACCATCGACACCTTCCCGTCGACGGACTCGACGTGGTCGATGTTGACCTCGTCGGCCGCGTGCGCCGGTGCCGTCACAGCCAGGAGGACCAGCCCTCCCAAGAGCAGCGCCGCTGCCCGTCGCGGTGCTCGCGAGGCGTTGGACAGCTTCATCGAAGGGTTCCGCCGGTGGCGAAGATGGCGGGATCGACGTGCACGCCGTGGTCGGTGAGACGCTCCAGGAAGCGGGGCCGCAGGCCCATCGACAGCAGCCCCCCCTTGAACTTCCCGTTCTCGTCGAGGCCGGCGGCGTAGTCGAAGAGGAACACGTCCTGCGTCGTGATGATGTCGCCCTCCATGCCGACGATCTCCGTGATCGCGGTGATGCGGCGGGTGCCGTCCTTGAGACGGGTCTGCTGGATGATCAGGTCGACGGCGCTCGCGACCTGCTCGCGGATTGCCCGGACCGGCAGGTCCATGCCGGCCATCAGGACCATCGTCTCGAGGCGGGCGAGCGCGTCGCGCGGAGTGTTGGCGTGCAGCGTCGAGATGGAGCCGTCGTGTCCGGTGTTCATCGCCTGGAGCATGTCGAGGGCGGCGGCGTCACGGATCTCGCCGACCACGACGCGGTCAGGCCGCATGCGCAGTGAGTTCTTCACGAGGTCGCGGATGGTCACTGCGCCCTTTCCCTCGATGTTGGCCGGCCGGGACTCGAGCCTGAGCACGTGATCCTGGCCGAGCCGGAGCTCGGCGGCGTCCTCGATGGTGACGATGCGCTCGTCCTCCGGGATGAAGGCCGACAGGACGTTGAGGGTCGTCGTCTTGCCGGAGCCGGTGCCGCCCGACACGAGGATGTTGAGCCGCCCCCGCACGCACCCTTCGAGCAGCCCCGCCGAGGCGGGCGTGAGGGTGCCGAAGCTGATCAGGTCGTCAACGGTGTAGGGGTCCTCGGAGAACTTTCGGATCGTGAGCTTGGAGCCGTCCAGCGCCAGTGGCGGAATGATGGCGTTGACACGGCTCCCGTCGGGGAGTCGCGCGTCACACATGGGGCTCGTCTCGTCGACGCGGCGCCCGATCTTGCTCACGATCTTGTCGATGGTGCGGCGCAGGTGCGCCTCGTCGGTGAACGCCGTGTCGACCTTGACCAGCTTGCCGCTGCGCTCGACGAAGATGTCCTTGTAGGAGTTGACCATCACCTCGGACAGGCTGGGGTCGCGCAGCAGGGGCTCGATCGGGCCGTAGCCGAGGATGTCGTCCGCGATCTCCTGTGACACCCGGGTGCGATCCGCCGACGACATCGGGATGTCGGCGTCGGCGATGGCCGTCTGGAGTGCGAGGCGCACCTGCTGCTCCAGCTCGGACTGCGTCATGTGGGCGTCGTAGAGCTTCGGGCCGAGTGCCTCGACGAGGCGCTGGTGGACGATCCGCTTGAGGTCCTGGAAGGGATCGCTCTTCGGCGTGCCGGCGCGCTTCTTGGCGTCGCTGGCTGAGGGGCGCGCGACGGTCGCTGTCGCGCTCGGCGAACCCGCAGCAGCGCCGGGGACGGTGTCGGACGGTTCGGCATTGCGGCTGCGCGCGGCTGCCAGGCGATCGGTCAGACTCACGTCATGCCCTCCTCAGGCGGAGCCGGGACCCACTGGATCTCCGACCGGACGGGGTGCCCTCGTCGATGTCGTCCGCGGACACGGCAGACGCGACGCTGTCAGAGAATGCGACGAGGGCCTTTGAGTTGGTGTGGTTGGGGTAGGCGCTGACGAGCGCTTCGCCTCGATTGACGGCTGCCAGGACCTCGCGGCTCGAGACGAGCGAGGTGTCGGCCTTCAACCCGAGGGTCTTCTCGAACTCGTCGATGGTGAGACCGACCTTGCCGTCGGCCCGGTTGAGCACGAAGCGCCAGGTGGACTTGGGGAAGTTGAGGACCTCGAGCGTGCTGGTGGCGAGCTTGAGGGCCTTGAGCGAGGGGATGTCGAGGGTGCCGACGAGCACGATCAGGTCGGACCGGTCGAGAGCGCACAGGGCGTGGTCATCAAAGACCCCAGAGGTGTCGACCACCACGAAGTCGACCATGCGGCGCAACGCATCGAGCAGCTTGCCGATGTCTTCGACTGACGCCTGGTCGGGCGAGTCCAGGCGCACCGGCGCGGCCACGACAGACAGGTTGTCGGAGTGGCGGGTGAGGATGGACGTGATCCCCTCGGCGTCGATCACACCGCTGAACGTGGCCAGGTCGTTGATGGTTCGGCTGGGGGTCAGCTGCAGCATGATGGCCACGTCACCGCTGTTGACGTCGAGGTCGACGAGGCAGACCGAGCGGCCCTTGTTGGCCAAGGCAACCCCCAGGTTGGTCGACACCAAGCTCTTGCCGACGCCGCCCTTGGTGGAGAAGACCGTGATCACGCGGCCGCGCGGCGCCTCGGCCTCCGCCTGCGCGACTGCTGCCGCTTGAGCGGCCTGGGCGACGACCTCGGCCCGGACGGTCTCTGCGGCCGCTTGGGCCTCGTCCATCATGGTCTGCCCGATCGCGTTGGCAACGCTGCGGGCTCGCTGGACGGCGGT